>CALLPI010000012.1 GCA_938015595.1 uncultured Saprospiraceae bacterium
GTGACTTTGAACGCCCCTGCAGCACTGACCCTGAACTGTGCCCAACTCACGCCTGCGAGCACGGTCGGAGCTGCCGACGGTGTGGGCCGCGTGCAGGTAGCCGGTGGTACGGCGGGTTACACTGTTTCCTGGAGCGGCGCGGCATCTGGCTCGCAGGCACTTTCTGCTGCGGGCAATGCCGACCTTGCGGGGCTGATTGCTGGAGCGTACAGCGTTGCGGTGACGGACGCCAATGGTTGTGCTCAGGCCTGTGCTTTCACCATACAAGAACCAGTGTGCACCTTGCAGTTGAGCGCATCAGGTACAAACCCTGTATGCAACGGGGCCAGTTCAGGAAGTATCGCTACAGCGGTAAGCGGCGCTACTGGTGCAGTGCTTTATGGCTGGAATATTAGCTCTTTGGATGGTGTGGCTAACCCTGCTGGCCTGCGCGCTGGCGTGTATGAATTGACCATCACCGATGCTATTGGCTGCAGGGATTCAATCCGCATAATCCTCACAGACCCGCCGGCGCTGACTTTTACCGCCGAAGGACAAGGCGCCGACTGTTTCAACACGCCGCTGGGCAGCATTACCATTCAGTCGATTGCCAACGCTACAGCGCCTTACGAAGCAATTATCGGGAGTACCTCGGCAGGCAGTTTTGTGCAGTTGCCACACCTTGTTGGGCGTTACGAACAGGGTAGCTACATGGTGCGTATCCGGGATTCTAACGGCTGTCAGGCAGAAGTTAATGTAGCCGTGCCGGCGCCTCTGGTGTATCAAGTTGACTTGGGACCAAATCTGACGATTTTGTTAGGAGATACGGTGAATTTGGAGGGTGTTGCTTCGTTCCCGATAGCAACTGCACAATGGAGGCCAGCGCTATTCTTAGGCGATTCTGCCAGTGCGCAAACGCCAGCCTGGCCGCGCAATACCACCACGTATAGGCTGACGGTATTTGACAGCACTGGCTGCAGGGCGGAGGATGTCATCACGATTCTGGTGGATAAAACGCCGCGCGTATTCATTCCCAACGCTTTCAGTCCTAATGGAGACAATCACAACGATCGTCTTACGGTATTTACCTCCAACAGTGTAGTGGCAGTAAGGTCGCTACGTATTTTTGACCGCTGGGGCAATCTGCTCTATTCGAGTGGGCCGCATCCGCCCAACGACCCTCAGTTTGGCTGGGACGGCACGTTCAACGGGCGCGATATGGACCCCGGCGTGTATGTCTTTGCTGCGGAGTTAGAATTTGTGGATGGCCAAGTGGAGGTCTGGAAAGGCGATGTATTGCTGCTGCGATGAGCGACCTTATTTAGCGGTAGGCACTTCCTTGCCTACTCGCCACAGTACCAGCATCAGAATGCCCGTGCCCAACGCCAGCATGAGCAAGCAAACACCTAAGCCGCCGCCCAAAGCTGCTGCGCCGATACCTGCCAGCATGCTGACGACTCCGGTGAGCAGTGCGTATGGTAGTTGAGTGCGCACGTGGTCAATATGCGGGCAATCAGACGCCAACGAACTCAGTATGGTGGTATCGGAAATAGGCGAGCAGTGGTCGCCCAGTACGGAGGCAGAAAGCACTACGGCTACGCTATTGAATAGCAGAGCATTGGCTGCACCGGCATCCATTCCGGCGGAGCGGGTCACAGCCCAGGCCATGGGTATGGCAATGGGATACAAAATGGCCATGGTGCTCCAGCTAGAGCCGGTAGAAAACGAAATGCCAGCAGCCAGAACAAAGATGAGCGCCGGCAGCAGATAAGGATGCAAGCTGTCTTTCAAGGCCGTAGTCAGAAAGGTAGCAGTGTGCAATTGCTCTGTAACTGCCGCCAGCGACCAGGCAAGTGTAAGAATTATCAATGCCGGCAGCATGGTTTTGAAACCGCTAATAATGGTAGCCATGCTCTCTGTGATGCGCATAATGCGCCCGCCCAAAGTAAGTAAAAGTGCCGCTGTAACACCCGTGAGCGACGCCCATAGGAGCGCTACGTAGGAATTGGCACTACCAATGACCTTGCCCAGTTTGAGTACCAGATTGGGATTCTCTGCTTCGATCAATTGGCCCAGAGCACCCCACACGGTAGCCCAACTTTGGGAAGTTGGCGCAATGCCTTTGTCTGTCAATTCACTGTGACAGGCCTGCAACCCTGTATCCAGTAGCCCAAACCCCGTGGCCAGGATGACTAAGATGACCGGTACAAAGGCATTGTACCAACGCAAGGGTACGCCTTCTACCGGCTGGAGTGCTTCAGTTTCGTGGCCGAGGCCTGCAGCCACCGGCCGCTCTAGCAACCGCCCCGTAGAGCGGGCGCGCGCTTCTGCGCGGTACATAGGGCCAAAGTCGCGCCGCATATAAATGACCATGAGCATGAATAGCAGCGTAAAAAAGGCATAGAAGTTGTACGGCAGGGCGTTCAGGAAAATAGCGTACGGCGTCATGTTGCTTTCAAACCCTTCCAGCCCTTTGATCCCACTTTCAATGTAGCCCAACTGCGCGCCTATCCATGTGGTAATGAAAGCGATGGCTGCTATGGGTGCCGCTGTGCTGTCCACAATGTAAGAGAGTTTTTCGCGAGAAATGCGAAACCTGTCGGTAGCTGAGCGCATGGTATTGCCCACTATAAGAGTATTGGCGTAATCATCAAAAAAAATGAGTACGCCCAACAACCAAGTGGTAAACTGCGCACTGCGCGCCGAGCGCGCCAGGCGCCCTACTGCCAGTATAATGCCCGCCATGCCGCCGTTGCGCGAGATGAGCGCCACCATGCCACCGATGAGCATGGAAAACACGATGATGGAAAGATGCCCCTCGTCGTTGAGTGCTGTGATGACAAAACGCTGCACCACATCCCAAAAACTCAGCAGGAAATAATACGGTGCATCCAGGCGCAAGCCGCCGGCGATGAACGCCCCTGACCACACGCCGATGAACAGAGAAGAAATGACTTCTTTGAATATCAAAGATAGCAAAATGGCCACCAAAGGCGGCACAATGGATAGCCATAGCGGGATGTGCCGCAGCCGATGCCCTCCGTGCTGGTGCACCGACAAGTGATATAACTGCAATTTGCCCTGTGGCGGATGAATGAGTAATAAACGCCCGGCAGCATCTGCCTCGAAAGGCAGCGGGGCCATCCCTTGGACAAAGGCCAACGCATGGGTTTCGCCGGCTATTTCAACCTGAAAAAGCCCTTCTGCACCTTGGCTCAGCACTGTGGCTTTGCCTGATTGCAGCCCCAGGGTGTAGTGTGAGAGTTGGGGTATCTCTTGTGCGGGTTCAGGTGGCAGTTCCTGAGCACCCAATGCAACTGCCAGTAGGCAGCCCCAAAAAACGAGGAGTCCTTTCTTCATGGCTTACTTCTTGAAAGGCAGCAAGAAAGGAAGTTTTTTTCATTTGGCCAAAAACCAAACGACTTTTGCCTTGTTTCACTGGCTATGAAATACGCATGGGTACTCGCTCTCTTCCTATGCTGGCAAGTGGTTCCGCTGCTAGCACAATCCACGGGGCTGTTGGACTTCAACCAAATACGCCTTAACCGTACTCGCAATGCAATGTATGTACTCGGTGTCTGGGGTGCAGGCAATATTGTGGCTGGCGCCATCGGCATGTCGCAAACCAGAGGCTCGCAGCACGCTTTCCATCAAATGAACTTAGGTTGGGGCGTGGTCAATCTCGGCCTGGCAGCTTCTGGGCTTTGGACAGCTACTCATACAGACCCGTCGGCGCTTGATCTGTACCAAACTACGCTGGAACACCATCGTCTGCAAAAAATCCTGCTCTTCAACGCCGGCTTAGACGTAGCCTACATGGCTGGTGGTGCCTGGATGATGGAACGTGCTAAAGCCAGCAATCAGAACGCGGATCGGCTCCGAGGCTTTGGGCGCTCCATTCTGTTGCAGGGCGCTTTTCTGTTCGTCTTTGACACTGGGGCTTGCCTGTATCTCGGCAGTCTGGGCAAGCAGCTGCCACCCTTGTTTTCACAATTGTCTACCAGCTTTGACGGGCAGAGCCTGTACTTGGCCTGGCAGTTTTGAGGCAGTTTGACCAGACAAATGACAGTGTTAGTAGGTGCTAACTCCTTCAGCCCAACCCCCTTTCCTTTAGTATGGCTTGCATCTGGCGCTGCAAGTATCGCGCCGCCTGGCCAGCGGCCTGGGCAAAATGTACGCCTTGGTCAGCATAGAGGATGGCTCTTGAGGCGTTGACCAGCAGTCCACACTGTTCATTCATACCATAATGGCACACGGCAGCCAGATCGCCGCCTTGAGTGCCTACGCCAGGAACCAGCAAGAAGTGCTGTGGCGCCAACTCGCGTATGCGAGCCAACTCCTCTGGGTGCGTAGCTCCTGCCACGTACATGAGCGCATTGGCGTGGCCGCCCCATTGCTGGGATTGCTTTATGACTTTTTCATATAGAGGCAGTCCATCTTCCTGAGGGGTAAACTGAAAATTGCGGCTCCCGGCATTAGAGGTCAGCGCCAGCAATACTGCCCACTTGCCTGGAAAGGTTAGGAAAGGCTTGACTGAATCTTCGCCCATGTACGGCGCCACTGTGATGGCATCAAAACCGAAGCACTCAAAATAGGCCTGGGCGTACAGACGCGAGGTATTGCCTATATCGCCACGCTTGGCATCGGCTATGGTGAATATGCCCGGCGGCACATGCGCCAGTACTTGTGTCAGCGTGCGAAGGCCGTCGGGCCCTAGCGCTTCAAAAAATGCGAGGTTGGGCTTGTACGCTATGCAGTAGTGGTGGGTGGCGTCAATGATGGCCTTGCAAAACTCCAGCACTGGGTTGTTACATTGGAGTAGATGCTGCGGGAGTTTGGATAGCTCTGGGTCCAGCCCTACACACAAAAAGGACTGCTTGCGCAGGATTTGCTCGAATAATTCCTGTCGGGTCATTATACTTGCGCGATAATTGACAAAAACGCACCGTAAAAGTAGGCAGGCTTTTAAAACAGAACTCATGTTTCAGGAGAATCTTTTTCAAGGGCAAGTGGCGCTGGTCACCGGGGGTGGTAGCGGTATCGGGTATGCCATAGCCGAGCAGTTGTTGAAGCTGGGCGCTTCGGTTTACATCGCCTCCCGAAAGGAGGAGCGCATAAGGCAATCAGTTGAGGCGCTAAGAGCTTGGGGAGCTTGCGATGGCGCCGTGTGCGATATACGCCAGCGAGAAGACCTTCAGAAACTCGCCGCTCATATACAGGAGCGCCAGGGCCGCCTGGATATTCTGGTCAACAATGCTGGAGGGCAGTTTCCTTCGCCTGCCGAGGATATCAGCGAAAAAGGCTGGCAGGCAGTCATCAACAACAACCTCCATGGAACCTGGAATGCCACCCAAACTATGGCCCAAACCTTCTTTATCCCACAAAAATCCGGCTGTATCGTCAATATTATTGTCAATATCTACCGGGGTGTACCGGGCATGGCGCACACGGGTGCTGCGCGCGCTGGCGTGGACAACCTCACCAAGTCGCTGGCGGTAGAGTGGAGCAAGTACCACATCCGGGTGAATGCCGTAGCGCCGGGTATCATTCAAAGCAGCGGGCTGGACAACTACCCGCCCGCCCTACTGCAAGGCCTGGCCGACAAAATACCTGCCAAGCGTTTGGGTAGTGTGCAAGAAGTGGCCTGGCCGGTAGTATTTCTCGCTTCGCCCATGGCAGCCTACATCACTGGCGAAACCCTGTACGTGGATGGCGGCAGTAAGCTCTGGGGCGACTTTTTTCCGCTTTAGCCCAACGCCTGACAATACCAAGCTGCCATGTGCATAGCCACCTGGGCTGCTCAAGCTGAGGAAGTATAACTCAGCGCAATGTAAAGATTAGGCAATCAGGTATTCATGTCGTTGCCGATGCGCATATAGTGCCTCTGGCCAGCGGTACAACACGGAATGACGCACCTGGGGCAGTACGAGGATGCCTCAGGGCGTCGTGCGCCAGATAAGTGGCGTAGCAACGGAGATTCGGTATTTTTTTAAAAAAAATGCATAAAAACTTGCACCGTATTTGACAATCGAATATGTTTGTTGCAGAAATGCAAGTATTGATATGATGCTCACGGCAAACCACGGCCAATTTTGGTTTTACGGCTTTTACTTTTACGCTGCAGCGTAAGGGACTTGCCGCTTTGGTTTTCAGTGAGTTGAGAATATGAGATTGGGGGTCCCGCCGGTGCGAGACCCCCAATCTCGTTTCTAACGACTACTGCTATGCGCTCTGACCAAATGCCAAAGGCTAGCTTTTACGGCTGGTTTTATTTTTATGTACATAGGGACTTGCCCTGAGGGTATGCCGTTGTGCCGCCTTCATTCAGCAAGTCCCGTCGCAGCGGGACTTTTTTGTTTGTCAAAATGCCAATTTGTATAACATGACAGAAACACAACTAATTGCAGAATCCACTACCGCCGGTGTACTACCTGTGCGGGTAGCCATTCAAGGCGTGCCTGGCGCTTTTCACGAAGTAGCTGCCCGCCGCTATTTTCAGCATCAGGAGGTGGAAATTGTTCCGGCGCTCACATTTGAGGAGTTGATCAGCCAGATAGAACAAAATGACCATGTGGATGCCGCCCTCATGGCCATTGAAAATACCCTGGCTGGCAGCCTGATGAGCAACTACCGCTTGTTGGATAGCGCTTGCGTTAGTATCACTGGCGAACTACACCTGCGCATTTCTCAAAACTTGATGGCCCTGCCTGGCCAAACCATCTATGATGTACGCGAGGTATACTCGCACCCTATTGCTATAGCGCAATGCCGGGATTTTTTCAGAAAATACCCCCATATTCGCCTTATTGAAACAGAAGATACAGCCCTGAGCGCGCAGCTCATCAGTGAGCAACGTCTGGTCGGTGCTGCTGCTATCGCCAGTACCCTCGCCGCAGAGTTGTACGGTCTGGACATCCTGGCGTCCGGCATCGAAACCAACAAGCGGAATTACACCCGATTTCTGGTACTGGAGCGCAGCGCCGACGCGCCCGAAGTACTTCATGCCGACAAGGCGTCTATGTCGTTCAGTGTGGATCACGAAGTAGGCAGCCTATACAAAGTATTGGCTGTGCTGGCGGCCTATCATGCCAATCTGACTAAGATACAGTCCGCCCCCATCATTGGCAAACCTTGGGAATATCTCTTCTTCGTGGATTTTGTCACCGAAGGTAAAGTAGGCTGGAAACAGGCCATTGATGCCATTCGGCCCCTTACACACAACCTGAAAGTGTTGGGTGCCTATCGCCAAGGACAGCACTATGACTTGTGAGCCTTCTGCCTGCCAAACGATTAACTACGCATACCATGATACCGCCATTCAATCCTCTGAGTGTTGCTCCACCCGTCATTCGTCCGGCACAACGCCTGGAGTACATCCAAGAATACTACTTCTCGGCCAAGCTGCGCGAAATAGCCCAAATGCGCGCTGCCGGACAGGATGTCATCAATCTCGGCATTGGCAGTCCTGACCTGCCCCCCGCGGCAGATACTATCGAAACGCTGGTACAGCACAGCCGCGAGCGCCACACACATAGCTACCAAAGCTATACTGGCATACCGGAGTTGCGTCATGCCTTTGCCCAATGGTACGCACGCTGGTTTGGCGTAACACTCAATCCCGACAACGAAGTACTGCCGCTCATCGGTTCTAAAGAGGGCATTGTGCACATTGCTATGACCTACCTGGGCGAAGGCGACCAGGCGCTCGTGCCCAACCCTGGCTATCCTACTTATCGGGCAGCTACCTTGCTGGCCGGCGCCCAACCCGTAGAGTACGCACTGAAACCCGAAAACGGCTGGCTCCCCGACCTCGACACCCTGGCAAAGCAAGATCTCAGCCGGGTGAAAATCATGTGGCTAAACTATCCGCACATGCCCACCGGCGCCGTAGCACCTACCGAGTGTTTTCAACAACTGACAGCCTTTGCCCGGCAGCATCGCATCCTGTTGGTCAATGACAACCCCTATGCCTTTATTCTCAACGAACATCCTGCCAGCCTGTTGGCAGTCGGTGCCGCCAAAGAAGTAGCCATAGAACTCAACTCCCTGAGCAAGAGCCACCATATGGCCGGATGGCGGGTGGGCGTGTTGGCTGGGCGAGCGGACTACCTGCAAGAGGTACTGCGCTTCAAAAGCAATATGGATTCTGGTATGTTCAAACCCGTACAACTGGCTGCCGCCCAAGCCTTGCAATGCCCGGCAGAATGGTATGCCACCATCAATAAAGTATATCGCGAACGCAGGGTTGTGGTGTACCGCATTCTGCAAGCGCTGCACTGTCATTGGGATGCCCAACAAAGCGGCATGTTCGTGTGGGCCAAAATACCTGCCGAATACTGCGACGGTTATGCTCTATCGGATGAAATCTTGTATAAGGCCAATGTATTTCTTACCCCCGGAGGAATTTTTGGTTCCCAGGGCAATGACTACATCCGCATATCACTGTGCAGCGATGGGGCGCTGCTGGAGGAAGCCCTGCGGCGTATTGTAAAGTTAAAAACCAACTCGCTATGACAATAGCCATCATCGGCGTGGGGTTGATTGGCGGCTCGCTGGCCATTGCTCTTAAGGAAAATGGCTTTGCTTCCCGCATCATTGGCGTGGACAAAAGCCAGGCTAACCTCGATAAAGCTATTCGTCGCCGTCTTATTGACGAAGACTTACCCCTGGAGCAGGCTCTGGCTGCTGCCGATGTGCTCATTGTCGCCGTTCCTGTAGATGCCTTGCTGTACCTTGTACCCCAGTTGCTGGATGGAATGAGCGAGCACCAGGTGCTCATTGATGTGGGCTCTACCAAACAAGCCGTGGTGGATGCCGTCAGGCAGCACCCTCGCCGAGGACGGTTTGTGGCAGCGCATCCCATGGCTGGTACGGAATACTCTGGCCCAGCGGCGGCCGTGCCCAATCTTTTTGATCACAAATGCGTGGTGCTAGTGGACAAAGAGGATAGCGACCCCGACGCCTTGCAACTGGCCGAGCGCTTGTTTATCTCCATTCCCATGCGTCTGGCATACCTTGACGCCCGCGCCCATGACGTACACGCCGCCTACGTTTCTCATATCTCGCACATCAGCTCTTTTGCCCTGGCGCTCACAGTGCTGGCCAAAGAAAAAGACGAAGACCGCATCTTCGAGCTGGCTGGTGGCGGGTTTAGTTCTACGGTGCGCTTGGCCAAAAGTTCGCCCGACATGTGGGCGCCTATCTTTAGGCAAAATCGCGACAATGTGCTTGACGTCCTCGACGAACACATCGAACAACTCTCCCGTTTTCGCAGCCTGCTCATCAAAAAAGATTTTGAAACGTTTTATCGCCTGATGCAGGAAGCGAATGCCATTCGCCGAATCATTGATTAAAAAATTCGAATACCATGTCCATGACTTTCCAACCGCTTTTTGGCCATGCGCACAAGCGCCCCTTCCTCATAGCTGGCCCTTGCAGCGCTGAAACGGAAGCACAAGTATTGCAAACCGCCCGCGAACTGGCACTCCAGGGCATTGACCTGTTCCGCGCCGGTATCTGGAAGCCTCGTACCCGCCCGGGCGAGTTTGAAGGCATTGGCACGCCTGGGCTGGCTTGGTTGCGTCGTGTCAAGGAAGAAGTTGGCCTGCGTACCACTACCGAAGTGGCCAATACCCAGCATGTATTTGAAGCCCTCAAATACGGCATAGACGTACTGTGGATAGGCGCGCGTACCACCGTAAACCCTTTTAGCGTACAGGAAGTAGCCGATGCACTCAGGGGGGTGGATATACCCGTGTTGATCAAAAACCCCGTAAATCCAGACCTTAAGCTCTGGATGGGTGCCATTGAGCGCATTTACAAAGCTGGTATCCGCCGCATCGCCGTCATTCACCGGGGGTTTTCGCATCATGGCGAAACCCGATATCGCAATGTGCCGCGTTGGCAGATCGCCATTGATCTCAAGCGACACTTCCCCGACTTACCCATATTTTGCGACAACAGCCACATCTGTGGCCGCCGCGACATTTTGCGTGAAGTAGCCCAGCAAGCCCTTGACCTCAACTACGATGGGCTGATGACCGAGGTGCATCCCTCCCCTGATCAGGCCTGGAGCGATGCTGCCCAGCAGATTACGCCCTTGCAGTACGGCGAAATGAAGGCTATGTTGCAGTTTCGCCGCTCCGGCAGCGAAGACCCCAATTTTGCTCAGCACATTGACCACCTACGACATCAAATTGACGAGATTGATGAAGAGATACTTCAGTTGCTATCGCATCGCATGAACCTGGCGCAGGGCATTGGTGAGTACAAAAGGCGTAATAACATAGCTATTGTGCAGCCTACGCGTTGGAGCGAAATTGTGGACAAAGCCACTGCCGAAGGCCGCAAAAAAGGGCTGAGTGATGAGTTTGTAGAAACCATTCTGCGTGCCATTCACCAGGAGTCTATCCGACGACAGTCGCTGGTGCTGCACGAAGAGACACAGCAGGCGTCTTAGCTCATGCAGGCCTACTATACCTACTCCGCTGCCTCTACCTTCGGCCATACACACAGGCATGGGTGGCTAAGGCCAGGATGTTTCTCAAGTCTTCTGTTTGTAGTTTGTCAGTCTGGAAACATTGCAGCGCTATTGTTGCTGCTGATAACACCAATAGTATGACCAACCGACTTGACCAGCTTTTTGCAGAAAAAAAGCAAAGACTGCTCAGTATCTACTTTACAGCGGGATATCCTCACTTGCACGATACTGTATCCATTGCCTTGGCCTTGGCAGAGGCTGGTGCAGATTTTATCGAGTTGGGCATGCCTTACTCTGATCCTCTGGCCGACGGCCCTACCATCCAGGCCAGTAGCGAACAGGCCATTGCCAACGGTATGACAATGGACTACCTCTTTGAGCAAGTGCACCAAATCAGGCAGCACAGCCAAATTCCCATTGTATGGATGGGCTACCTCAACCCCGTCATGCAGTATGGTGAGCAGCGCTTCCTCCAGCATTGCGCCGATGCCGGCGTAGATGGCCTTATCATTCCTGATTTGCCCCTGCACGAGTACGAAGCGCATTTTATGAAGCCTGCGCAGGCACTGGGGCTTGCTTTCAGTTTTCTGATTACTCCGCAGACACCCGAAACTCGCATTCGCTACATTGAGCAGCTTTGTACGGGGTTTATTTACATGGTATCCAGCTATGCCGTTACAGGAGGGCAGGGGGGGATTCAGCCGGAGCAGATTGCGTATTTCGAGCGTGTCCAGGCCATGCAGTTGGTTCGTCCCAGGCTCATTGGCTTTGGCATTTCCGGCCCTGCTGATTTTGCGATTGCCTGCCGGTATGCACAAGGCGCTATTATCGGCAGCGCTTTTATCCGGGCTTTGAGCAACGCCTCTGATGCGGCCCGAGCAGCAGCAGATTTTATACCTCCGTTTAACGCGGTCAGGCAGCAGGCAGCGGGTGGGTAGCAGTCGGTACTTGCCGGCACAGCCTCTGGCCCCCTTTTTTATCTTCTGAGTATGAGTCAGCGCGAAGACAGACTTTGTGGGGGGGCCATACAGGCTTCGCGAGCACGGGGAAGTGAGCAGGGGGCGCTGCTCAGAACACTCCCTCTGGGAAACGCCATCCGCACCACCTATGGTATGCCGCTGTGGCTCGGTTGGCCGGATACTTTATATTTTTGAGCACCTAGCTGACCTACTAGCAGTAGCGCCACTCCGCAAGGAATCAGTATGCTCACGGCAAACAGCCCTTCGTAATAACCTGGCAAAAACCCCTTGGCTGCCCATAGCAGTGTACCTTGCACAAACAGCAGACCTTCGCTCAGTACAAATCCCGCTAGCAGAAGCCACAGGCTGGTTTTGGCAAGTAGCGTCCGTGTTGTCAGTAATTGCTGTTGCTGTACGTAGCTCAGTACGAAGGCCGTCACAGCCCCCAACAACATGAGGTGGATAAAACCAATCACATAGTTGCGGATGGTGTAGGCTACTTGCGCAATGTAAGGAATAGCTACGGCTGTTTGAATGAGCGTTTTGCTCACAAATGAGGCGAAGGCTACAGCCAGCAATGCCTTGCCCCAGCCGTGTATGCCTTGCCAAATACTGTTTCTTATGGGCCAAAGCAACTTGAAGAATACCGCCAGAGCTAGCAATTGCAGCGTTACCCCCAGGCTATTGACTACAAATACCATCAGGTATGGTTGAGACCAAGCCACCGCCAGCGCATAAGTTAGTACGCATGAAACTACGAGCAGGCTGTAGAACCAGTACTGCCACCGAGAAGCCACTGCTATACCCTTGCCTTCTAAAGACCTGAAAAACAGCCCCAATATGCCAAACAAGTACCAGCCGTTGAACTGAAAATGCAGGAAAAACTGTACCGCCATGTAATAAAATGCTGAGCGGCGAAAAGTGCCTGTCATCAGCGGCCCCATGAGCCACACGCCAAGCGTGGAGATAACCATAAATACCAGGGCTGTGCGCACGAGCTGAACAGAGAACCTGTTGGCCTTGCCCATATCGTGCCACAGCCAGCCAGCAAATACATATGAGAGCACGACGTGCAAAGTAGAAAATGCGATGGATACCGCGCCATAGCCCTGTACTGGAAAACTAGCCAACATACCCCACACTGATGCCTGAGTAAGCCAGAAGAGCCAGTGGTAGCGTCGGCTTTGCTGCCGCTCTGCTGGCACAAAGGCATGTACCAGCAGAGTATACAACGCCATATACACCCAGCCTAACATGGCTATATGCGAGTGGGCGTGTAAGAAGTACTTGAACTTAAGCCAACTGATTTCCTGTAAGAAGGCATAGCGCAGCAGGGCGCCCAAGATAGCCGCCAGCAGCAGATTGAGCAATGCCATGTGCAACCATGTAGACTTCATCACGGTTTCAAAGGCTTATTTTTGGCCTACCGTTTTGCCATCGTTTGCGTAGAAAAATTCCAGTACATCACGAGCATCGCCGATGCTGAGGTTCTGGTTGGGCATACGAGTGAGACACTCCTCCAGAAGTGCTTGCGCGGTAGGGTCCTGCTCTAGCATGACGTCTACATTAGTGATCATGTTCATGATCCACTCGGGTTTGCGGCGTTCGGTCACGCCTTTGAAGCCAGGGCCTACTACGCGTTGGTCGGTGAGTTTGTGGCAAGCGGCACATTTCATGTCGTAAATGGCCTGGCCTTTGTCCACCATATCAGGTTTGAGCGGGTCGTTGAGGGTTACTTCCTTGATTTCGCCGATGCCCTTGCCATCGTCGGGCTTGGCATCAGGAATCATACTTTGCGGAGGTGTTCCGGAGGCGTCTGAGGAAGAGGCGCTGCTACCACAAGCTGTCATAGCCAATAGCGCTACAAATGCAGGCAAGAAGAATAATGCTTTCATGTTGCGATATTTTTGCTTGTTTATGAATGTATTGTAGTGTCGTAATCACAGGGGCTCAAAGACAGTTTCATGCGCTGGATGCGCTTAGCCAACTCGTCGATGGACTGAGCTTCCAGCAGCTTGAGCAGCCCCTGCCGGTAGGCCAAGGCTTTGTTGTGCAACGGGCAGGGATTGTCGGACGAACACACCGGCAAGCCCAGGATACAAGCCCTGAACGGTTCTGGGCCGTCCACAGCCTCAATGACCTGTCGCAAGGGGGCTGCTTTGTCTCGCTTGCTAAGGTAAAAGCCGCCGCTCGGCCCTTTGGCGGAAGAAATCAGGCCCTGCCGGGAAAGGTGTTGGAGCAATTTGGCCAGAAACGGGCCAGGCACTTGTAAGGCTTCGGCCACTTCTTTGACGCCGTGCTTCTTTTCCTCATGGGAATGCACCGCCAGATACAGCACTGCGCGGATGGCATATTTGCATGATTTTGAGAACATAAGCAATTATGTGCTGGGTGTTGGAATGGTTGTCGCTGCAAATATAGACCACATCAAAATAAAAGACAAAAAAATCTTTTTATTTTTATTTTGCACAGCACTCATAACGCTGTATATCAACAACTTAAAAGCCTGTTGATTTTTTACAATGCCACGATTGACTTTTGTCATCTCGGTGATGACGGGCGAGTTCAGATCTTTGAATACAGATAAAAAAGTCTTTTTATCTCAATAAATAGGATTTGGCTTTCATTCATTAAAAACCAAAGCATTATGAAAAATCATCTCTTGCTCAAAACAGCGCTGTACGGCGTACTGTCTTTGGCGTTGGCGGGCGTATTCTACGTAGGCTGTGCCAAGCAATCGGGCGGTAGTGCACTCAGCGGTGACGAAGCCTCGCGCGTGTATGTAAAACCAGGAGAGTACGACGAGTTTTATGCCTTTATCTCCGGTGGCTTCAGCGGCCAACTAAGCGTGTATGGCCTGCCCTCAGGGCGCTTGCTTCGGGTCATTCCGGTGTTCTCCCAAGATCCGGAGAAAGGTTATGGCTACAGCGAGGAAACCAAGCCCATGCTGAACACCTCCTACGGGTTCATCCCGTGGGATGACGCCCACCACCCGGAGCTTTCGCAGACTAACGGCGAAACCGACGGGCGCTGGGTGTTCATCAACGGCAACAACACGCCGCGCATTGCCCGTATTGATCTGACTACTTTTGAAACGGCAGAAATCATTGAGATACCCAACTCCGGGGGCAATCACTCTTCTCCTTTTACCACCGAAAACACTGAGTACGTAGTGGCAGGTACGCGCTTTGGCGTGCCTTTCCCGCAAAGCGATGTGGCCATCAACACCTACGCCGAGAAGTTTAAAGGCGCGCTCACGTTCATCAGCGTGGACAAAAACACCGGTCGAATGGAAGTGGCCTTCCAGGTGTTGCTACCGGCATTCAACTACGACTTGGCGCACTCCGGCAAGGGCAAGTCACATGGCTGGACTTTCTTTACTTCGTACAACACGGAGCTCAAGCACACCCTGCTGGAAGTAAACGCCTCGCAAAATGACAAGGACTTTATTGCTGCAGTAAACTGGAAAAAGGCGGAGGAATATCTCAAGCAGGGCAAGTACAAGGAAATCCCTGCAAGGTATGCCCACAACGTATTTGACGAGAAGAAGCATACGGCTACTTCTGTCATTAAAGACAAAGTGAAAGTGCTGCTACCAGAAGAATGCCCCGGGCTGGTGTACTTTCTGCCCACGCCTAAGTCGCCCCACGGCGTGGACGTAGACCCCTCCGGCGAGTACATTGTGGGGGCTGGCAAACTCTCGGCTGACATGTCGGTGCACTCCTTTACCAAAGTACTGGACGCCATAGAAAAGAAGGCTTTTGAAACTACCATTGAAGGCATTCCAGTACTGAAGTACGAAGCCATCCTGGCTGGCGTGGTGCAGAAACCAGGGTTGGGGCCGCTGCACACCGAGTTTGACGGCAAGGGCAATGCCTACACCACCTTCTTCATTTCGTCTGAAGTAGTAAAATGGAAACTTGGCACTTGGGAAGTGGTGGACCGCGCCCCCTGCTACTATTCGGTAGGCCACCTGATGATCCCCGGCGGCGACTCCAAAAAGCCCGACGGCAAGTACTTGTTGGCCATGAACAAAATCACCAAAGACCGCTATCTGCCCACCGGCCCAGAGTTGGCGCAGTCGGCACAGTTGTACGACATCTCTGGCGAGAAAATGAAATTGCTGCTCGATTTTCCGACCGTCGGCGAGCCGCACTACGCCCAGGCCATACCGGCCTCCAAAGTGATGCCCAAATCCAAGAAGATTTTCCCTATTGAGGAAAACCAGCATCCCTATGCGGCCAAAGGCGAAAAATTTGCTCGTGTAGAACGCCAGGGCAATATTGTGCGCGTGTATATGACGACCATTCGCAGTCACTTTGCACCAGATAACATTGAAGGTATCAAAGTAGGCGACAAGGTCTATTTCCACGTGACCAATCTGGAGCAAGACTGGGATACTCCGCACGGATTCTCAGTGATGGGGGCTCAAAACGCTGAATTGCTCATCATGCCAGGGCAAACTAAAACCCTGCTGTGGGAGCCTGTGCGTGAAGGGGTGTTCCCCTTCTATTGCACCGACTTCTGCTCGGCATTGCACCAGGAAATGCAAGGTTATGCCCGCGTGTCGCCTGCCGGATCGAATACGCCACTGAAATTTTCAACCGGAGAAACTGCCAGCCAGAAATAGTGGCACTGGAGGCAGTGCAATTCCATAGTTTGCAGGTTGAAGACCCTGGCTCCCGCAACCCTGCGGGACCAGGGTTAATTAAAACCCCATTGTCAAGTGAAAAAACTAAATAAGATTACCCGGATAGTTATTGTTGTGGCCTCGCTAGCCATGATTAGCGCCCTGTTTGTTCCCCTCTGGCAAATCCTGATGTGGGCACCGCAATATCCCGAAGGCCTTGAAATGAAAATCTGGATAGACGACATTTCAGGCGATGTAAAAATCATCAGTGCGCTTAACCACTACATCGGTATGAAGCACATCGAAGTAAGCATGTTCCCTGAATTCAGTTACATGAAATACATCGTTATGGCGCTGGTCGGTGCAGGATTGATTACCGCCTTAATAAACAGACGGGTTGCCCTGGTCGCATTAGTGGTGTTAGTAACCGCTTCGGGCATAGCTGCTCTGGTGGATTTTTACCTGTGGGGCTATGACTACGGCCATAATCTCGATCCAACGGCTCCCATAGTTGTGCCCGGCATGGCCTATCAGCCACCTCTTATCGGCACCAAACAGTTGTTGAACTTTACCGCGTTTTCAGGGCCTGATGTTGGCGGCTGGATTTTTTTAGTGATCGGCCTGGCGTTGTATGCGGTACTGGGCC
>CALLPI010000013.1 GCA_938015595.1 uncultured Saprospiraceae bacterium
CTCCATGGAAAAAAGCAGCTCTTCTATCCATTTGGCGTACCAGCACCAGCCAAAATTTATGTAGGTCGTCGTATTTGTCGAAAAACGAGTAGCTCACACTGTCAAAAACTAAGGGCGTGCAACTTTTTGCGCCGCTGGGACGGGCCAATCAGACCCTCGAAATAAGAAGATTACGACGCAGATAGTGCGCGTATCAGATAAAAAGAAAGCAGCTTTCCGTCAGGAAAAGCGAAAGTATTGAGCATGATAGGAAAGGAATGGCGAGAGGCAATCGGAGATAAACCCATGAAAGATGTTTTCCTTATGGCTGCAAATATAAGGGCGCTCGCGCTAGTGTAGCAACACTTAGCACAGATTTTTTTTTCTGCCGCGGATGGAGACTGTAGAATTGAACCCACAGGCAAGTAATTTAGTAAGTAGATAAGCAGCCGTAAAATGCTCTAGCCGATGCAAAATTAAAAGCAAAAGTCAATATAAGTATACCCTGTTTGGGGTATTTTTAACATTTTTAATTCGGAATGCGCCTGACAAGATGGAACACAGGGCACAAATTTGGTTAACAGCAGCCTTTGGCTAGTCTCTTGATATCATCAAAATGCCTTTCTCTGCGTTGATGCTGGCTTTCTGGAGCAGATCCACTACATTGCTTGCACCAAACTTGCGCATGATATTCTTTCGGTGTACGCTGACCGTTTGGGGGCTAATGAAGAGTTTTTGGGCAATCTTGACATTGGTCAGGCCAAGCGCTATCAATCGAAGAACCTCCAGCTCCCGACGGGTAAGGCGTTCTATACCTGGATGGAGCAGCGGAAGTCTTTCTCCTGCTCTGGCCCCTGCCAACAGAGTGCGTATCAGCGAATAAGCGGCATACTCAAGGTTTTGAGCTGTAGCTTTCAGGGCGTCGGCCAGCACACTAGGGCCTGATTGTATGGAAAAGGCAGCCGTAAGCCCGATGGTTTCCATGTCTGCAGCGCGTAGGTGGAGGTCGCCACACAGGGCAAATAGCGGCACTCCCATAGTCTTGGCCTGTAGGGCCATGCCGTGTATGAGCTTGCCATAGGATGTCTGGATATCCAGGCGGCCTTCGCCGGTAATGACAATGTCAGCTTGTTGAAGCGCCTCCCTAAACCGGACAGCCTCCAACACGGCCTCTGCACCAGGCTTGAGGTGGCCGCGCAAGAAAGCAAGGCATCCGCCACCCATGCCACCTGCTGCGCCAGCACCAGGAATGTATTGAACGTCTGTATTAAAATATTCCTGAAGCAACACAGCAAAATGCCGCGTAGCCGCTTCTAGCCTGGCAACAGCACTCGCATCAGCGCCTTTCTGCCGAGCAAAGACCTGGGCAGCGCCTACCTCGCCAACCAAAGGGTTTCGGACATCCGTCCAGATTTCTACCGCAATCTTAAGTGGATCGAAGACCAGCGCTGAGGCATCTATGCTGGCCACAGTGTCGAGGTTGCCACCAGTAGGACTTACTGGCTGGCCGGCGTGATCCAGAAAAACAACCCCCAGCGCCTCGGCCATCCCTGCGCCGCAGTCGTGTGTAGCGCTCCCTCCCAGGCACAGTACGATGCGCTGTACCCCCTTGTGCACAGCATCCAGTATCAATTCGCCTGTGCCGTACGTGGAGGTGCGGAGCGGATTGCGTTCCTCTGGGGTAAGCCACTGTAGACCGGAAGCCGCTGCCACTTCAATAAAGGCTGTCTTACCATCGGCAGACAAACCATAGCTTGCTTCTATTTCCCGAAACAAAGGATCATGAACTTTGACCACCACCATGCTGCCACCACTATGAGTAGTAAGTACTTCGGCCGTGCCTTCACCTCCATCTCCTAACGGCAGTATGGTGGTATGTATCTCAGGTGATGCAGCAGCTACCCCACGCTCAATGGCCGAGCATACTTCTTTTGCCGAAAGCGCATCTTTGAAAGAATCACAAGCAATGAGGACGCGAAGCATTCACAGAACTGTTTTTGGGAATAAAAAAGATCTACAGCTGCCGTAAAAAAACTCGAAACAAACCACAAATGACGTGAAAAAATTAAATTTACCGACACAAAAATGCTTTTCTGACGTGAAGATAGAAATATTTGACTACATCATCATAGGTTCTGGCTTTGGAGGAAGCGTGTCGGCTATGCGACTTGCAGAAAAAGGCTACAAGGTGCTGATATTGGAAAAAGGCAAGCGCTTTGAGGCAAAGGACTTCCCAAAAAGCAACTGGCAATTGGGTAAGTACCTGTGGGCGCCTCTGATTCGTTGCTTCGGCATTCAGCAGTTGACCTTCTTCAAAGAAGTTTTTGTACTGAGCGGCGTAGGTGTAGGCGGCGGAAGCCTGGTCTACGCCAATACCCTATTGACCCCACCAGACACCTTCTTTACTAATCCGGTATGGGCAAAATTCAAGGACTGGAAAAGCACGTTGACACCTTATTATGATATAGCTAAAAAAATGCTGGGCGCTACCCCCGCCAAACATCACTACGAAGACGACAGGCTACTGGCTGAAGTAGCCCAGGAAATGGGTAGAGGGCATACATACTCCGGCGTGGACGTAGGCGTGTACTACGGAGACCCCAATACACAGACAGACCCATACTTTGACGGCAAAGGCCCGCTGCGAAAAGGCTGCGTGGAGTGTGCCGGCTGCATGGTGGGGTGCCGGCATGGTGCCAAAAACACCTTGGATAAAAACTATCTTTGGTTTGCAGAACAATACGGTGCAAAGCTGATACCCGAAACGCTGGTCACGCAAGTGAGCTACGAAGAGCACACAGGGCTGTACACGGTGCAGGGGCGAAGCAGTACTGCTTGGTTTGGTGGCAAGACTTCCAGGTACCAAGCCAAGGGCGTGGTGTTCAGCGCAGGCGTACTGGGTACTATGCGCCTACTACTGGAGCAAAAGCACCGCCTGGGCACATTGCCTCGCTTGTCGGATAGGTTGGGCGAAAACCTGCGCACCAATTCAGAATCTCTGTGTGGCGTGGTCAATGCAGACCGAAAACTCAACTACGGGCTAGCCATTAGTTCGGGGTTTTATCCCGACGAACACACACATGTGGAGTTGGTCAAATTCCCAGACAAGTCGGGCGCCATGTTGCGGTTGGGTTCATTAGCCGTGGACGGCTCAAACCCTTCTGTCAGATGGCTCAAATGGATAGGCACACTGATACTACACCCTTGGAAAGCACTCAAGATGCTATGGGCTAACAACCTGCCGCGCTACAGCGTGGTGCTGCTGGTGATGCAAACCCTCGACAACTCTATGCGTATGGTGTGGAAGCGGGGGCTGTGGGGCGGCAAGATAGCCCTGGACAACCGCGCGAAGGGATACCAAAAAGTGCCCGCCTACATTCCTTCCGGGCAGGAGGTAATGCACCGCTATGCCCGAAAGGTAAACGGCACTGCCATGAACTCCATCATGGAACTGACCATGAATATGTCTTCTACGGCGCACATCATCGGGGGGTGCCCAATGGGCGCTACTGCGGAGGAGGGCGTGGTCAACGACCGTTTCGAAGTATTCGGATATCCCAATATGTACATACTGGACGGCTCCATTGTACCAGCCAACTTAGGGGTGAACCCCAGCCTGACCATTACGGCGCTTAGCGAGTACGCCATGGCGCAGATTCCGGCCAACCCCCCCACATGAGTCAGCGATCGTACTGATACAACTTCAGTTCGTTGATCAGGCCGATCAGCTTTTGGGCATAGCGAGGGTCGGTGGCATAGCCAGCCTCCTGCAGACCCTCCGCCCAGGCTTCATACTCAGTCGCTTTGTGCCGAAACAAAAACCGGTAACGCTCGCCCTTGAGCAGGGCGCTGTGCGCTCTAAAACTCTCCTCCGGAGTTTTGAATTTGCGGAAGAAGTCCTTGTGCGAATCGTCCGTGTAGTTGGTGCAGTGCCCTCGCTTGCAGGTTCTGGAAAAGCACTTGATGCCAAAGTGGTTGTTGTTTTGCACAGCAAGGCGACTTTCGCCGGCATCACTCTCTAGCAAACCCTGCGCCAGGGTGATGCTGGCCGGTATGCCATGTTTCTTCATTTCTGCTACGGCATAGTCGGCATATTGCCTGACATAAGCCTGCATCTTGCGGCGCTTCTCTGCCTTCTGTGCCTCGGTAAGACCGCTAGCATCAAAGAGCAGATTAGAAAATGTATTGGCCAAGTTTTCATCCTCGGCATCTTTCCTGGAGGATTTTTTATTCTTCCTTCGAGGCTCCTTCCGGGAAGCCTTTACTGGCTTGGTCTCCCTGCTGGAATGTTCTCGGCTGGCCCCTTGAAATTCTGCATCCGCAGCCGCTACAGCCTCAGAAAATTCCAATGACAGGCTGATGTCTCTGAACGTGAAGGTATAAACAACCATACAAACCACCGTAGCTTTCACCCAAAAACCGCGAGACCGTGGATCGAAGTACTGAGATGCCTGGGTAAACAGCCGGCCAAGCGCATCCGGAGAGTAAGGAACTGGCTTATTCATTTTAATATATTCTGTTAAAAATGAAATGCAAAAATAAACAAATTGTGTTTTAAAAACAAGCCCAGCTTACAATTTTTCTCAAAAAAAGTCATTCATAGAACGTGGCGCATTTTTAGAATGCCAGAATGCTACTACATTTGCATCTTGATCTTATCAACCAACCTACCTACATGACTTTGAGAAAAATAATCGGCGTAATGTGCCTGCTTGTGCTGAGCTACACAGCGGGCCATGCCCAAAAATACGGCCACCTGAACCTGGGTAACGCCGTAGCCATGATGCCCGAAACCAAAACCGCCGACGCTGAGCTGGCTGCATACCAAACCCAACTTGTAGCTAAGGGTGAGGCCATGGCCAAGAAGTTTCAGGAAAACTACGAAAAATTTGTAAAGGACTCACAGTCCGGCACATTCCCGCCCGTACAACTACGCACCCGCCAGGAAGAACTCCAAAAGGAACGCGACGCCTTGGTGGACTACCAGGACGAAGTGGAAGAACTGGTACAGAAAAAGCGCGAAGAACTACTCAAGCCCATTTTCGACAAAGTGGTGGCCGCAGTCAAGGACATTGCCAAAGAAAACGGCTACCTGCTCGTCTTTGACTCCAGCGTGTTCAACACCTTGCTGTTTGCCGAAGATAAGGACGACCTCATGCCGCTGCTGAAGGCCAAGTTGGGTATCAAATAAAGCCTCGGCCCACTCCGCTTGAATCCAGGTAATTTGCCAATGCAAACCTGAATCCACACCGAAAGTACTCAAGATATGGTAGCCAAAACGTCTCATCTTCCCAAAGTAGCCTACTTCTGTATGGAATACGGCCTCGACAATAGGTTCAAGGCCTACGCCGGCGGGCTGGGTATCCTGGCCGGCGACTACCTCAAAGGCGCCAAAGACTACGACTTCCCCATAGTGGGCATTGGTATCAAGTGGAAGCAAGGCTATACTGACCAGATGATCTCGCCCGAAGGCCAACCCTATGACACTTACCACAACTACCGCTACGACTTCCTAGAGGACACCGGCGTGACGGTCAGCGTGGACATCCGGCGTAGAACCGTCAAATGTAAGGTGTGGAAACTGGATTGCTTTGGCAACGCACCGCTCTACCTGCTGGATACCGACCTGCCAGAAAATGGCGAAGACCCCTGGATCACGGGGCAATTGTATGGGTGGTTTGGCGAGGAGCGCATAGCGCAAGAAATGGTACTGGGCGTGGGCGGAGTCAGGGCTTTGCGTGCGCTTGGCATAGAGGTGGATGTCTATCACTTCAATGAGGGACATGCGCTGTTCGCCGGGCTTGAGCTGATACGCGAAAAACGCGAGCAAGGCATGGCGTTTGAAGCCGCCTGGGAAGCCTCCCGCCGACAGATTGTTTTCACTACGCATACCCCTGTAATTCAAGGCAATGAGTCGCACCCCATCGACCGCCTCATGTACATGGGTGCCAACCTAGGCATGACTGTCACGCAACTCAAAAAACTGGGCGGCTCGCCCTTCAACATGACGGTGGGCGCACTCCGCCTATCGCGCAAATCCAACGCCGTGGCGCAACTGCATGCCAAGACGGCCAACAAGATGTGGAAACACGTAAAAGGGCGCTCTGAAATTATAGGTATTACCAACGCCATACACCTGCCCACCTGGGTGGACAGCACCATGATAGAGGCAGCCGAAAAGAATGGAGACCTTTGGGCTGCCCATACAAAAAACAAGCGCGATCTGGTTGCATTTGTCAAAGCACGTACAGGCATAGAACTAAATGTCGAAAACCTCATCATCGGCTTTTCGCGACGAGCTGTGCCATACAAACGCAGTGACCTCATCTTCAGCAAACCAGAACTGATAGACCCACTACTCAAGGAGCGCAAGGTACAAATCATCTTCTCCGGCCGTGCACACCCCCTCGACGACACTGGCAAGGCCATTGCCGCCAACCTGGTAGCCATGTCCAAAAAATACCCCGGCGCTGTAGTGTTTTTGGAAAATTATGGCATGGATATCGGCGCGGCTCTTACGCGCGGCTCCGACGTGTGGCTCAACAACCCGCGCCGGCCCAAAGAAGCGAGCGGCACCAGTGGCATGAAGGCGGCTATGAACGGCGTACTCAACCTCAGTATTCTGGACGGCTGGTGGCCAGAAGCTTGCCAACACGGTGTGAACGGCTGGCAATTTGGCGACGGTTTTGAAAGCGATAACGAAACAGAACTGGACGCCCACGACCGCAATGCGCTGTATCAAGTACTGCTACAGGAAGTGGTGCCTACCTACTACAACAACCGCTCTAAATGGGTAGACATGATGCGCCAAAGCATCCTCTCCACAAAAGACTACTTCAGCGTAAAGCGCATGTTGGAGGAATACTACGAGCTGCTTTACTGCGAGGAGGAGGCATAACAGCCACAAAATAACAAAAACCTATCAGAACGGCAAGTCATCGCCAAATTCTGCACCGGGAGGCTCATCAGCAGCGGCGGGAAAACCCGTCTGAGGTGGTGCCACATAGTTGGGCTGAGCCGTAGGCGCCGCAGCCTCTGCCTTTTCAACACGCCAGGCATTCAGATTAGTGAAGTACTTGCCTTGCCATTCGCGGCCGCGCAAATCAAAGCTGACCTTGACCCAATCTCCTTCATTGTAGGGGTCTATTAAGCCACAGCGCTCCTGGGTGAGTTGAAACTTGACATATTCAGGGTAGCGCCCTTCAGTGACCTCAATGACAAATTCCCTGGCCTGAAAGGTGCCTGTTTTGTTTTCAATCTCATACTTCTTGATGAGTTTGCCGGCTACTTCAAAAGACATGATCGGAGGTTTTGGTTCAAACTCCAAAGGTAAGCGCCGCCGACTGTTCTACCAACAAATCAGCGCAAACTTTTTGTACAAAGCCGCAACTCCGGCTTAGCCCTGCACATAGATCACTTTCTTCTCCTCGAAGAAAGACTCCCTGAAGAAGTCGGTGATGTGCCAGGTCTCTGTGTATTCGTGAGGCGACAGAGCACTCGTTTCCTCGGCAAGGTTTCCGCCCTTGAGCGCGATGAGGCCGTTGGGCATGGCATGGCGGTGCTTTCTCTTAAGCAAAGGCCGGCTCCAGAGCAGCAGTTTATCCAGCGAAGCCACCCCACGCGAGACGACAAAATCAAAGCGTTCACGCAAGGTTTCAGCGCGTGCATGACGGGTAGAGACGTTGGCCAGTTGCAAATCAGCAACAACGGCATCCACCACCTTTATTTTTTTGCCGATACTGTCGGCTAGTATGAATTGTGTTTCGGGGAAATAAATAGCCAAGGGTATGCCGGGGAAGCCCCCCCCAGCACCGAGATCCAATACCGCAGCCTCTGGCAAAAATCTGAATACCTTAGCAATAGCCAGCGCATGAAGTACATGATGCTCATAGAAGGCGTCCATGTCCTTTCGGGAAATAACGTTGATCTTGTCGTTCCACTCTCGGTACAGAGGCAGTAAACGAGCGAAACGCTCGCGCTGGAAATCACTCAGTTCTGGAAAATATTTGAGTACAATATCCATCAAAATAAGGGCTTAAAAGTATTCCAGAGAGGGTCTTCCGGCGGGGAGGCCGTGATTTCAACCAGCTCCAGACTCACTGGATGCAGGAAAGCCAGTTTCCAGGCATGCAGATGAATACTGCCGCCAGGGTTACTGCGCCGAAAGCCATACTTGTCGTCGCCTTTGATAGGGCAGCCAATTGCGCCAAGTTGGGCGCGTATCTGATGATGCCTGCCAGTGTGAAGTTGAATTTCCCAGAGGTGATAGCGTTCACTACTGCCCAGTATCCGATAGTGTAGAATGGCCTCCTGAGCATTAGGCTGGTCTTTATCTGCTGCAAGGCTTCGATTGCGACGGCCATCTTTGCGCAGGTAGTGCATCAGCGTACCCACTTTTTCAGAGGGCAACTGTGCCGTAATGGCCAGATAAGTCTTTTGCACCTGCCGCTGACGAAACTGCTCCTGCAATGCTGAGAGCGCACGGGTGTTTTTAGCAAAGAGTACAACGCCGCTGACGGGGCGGTCAATGCGATGTACCAAGTGCAAACGACAGTGGCAGTACATTTCTGCCAACTCCAGCAAAGACTTGTCGCCGGTTTTGTCAGGCTGCACCGGGCACATGGCGGGCTTATGGAAAGCGATGAATTGGTTATTTTTGTACAGCACGTGGTCGCCAATGCGAAAATTGCCAGGAGTTTCCGTCATACCTCAGTCCACTTCTTCGTAGTCAATGTACTCACCTTCGCTCTTGGGCTGCCGGTAAGAAGGAGCAGGCGGGGGGGCTGATCGAAAGCGGTCGTGCGGCGGGAAACTGCGCATAGGCGCTCTGCGCACGAAGAACATGCGGTATGCCAAGTACAGGAATGCCAGCGTGAATAAAAATTTCATGTGACAAAGATAGATATTTTCTCATTTGGCCCGCAACGGAAAATGTAGGACATTCCGGGGCAAACCATTCCACATTGCAATTTCCGGTTGTCAACCAATGCCACCGAGCAATTGTTTTTGAAGCCAATAAACTTTGAGCATGACCAGCTTTCGCACCATACTTGAAGTTCCGCCCTCTGACGTCTCCATTAGTCACCACAATCGGCTCCTGGCCATTGGTTCTTGTTTTGCTGAACACATCGGGGCGCGGCTTCAGGCATTGCAATTTGACCTTCAGCTCAACCCATTTGGCATTTTGTACAATCCGTACTCCATAGCTTATTCAATAGAGCGCTTGCGCGCAGGCACCCCCTATCAGGCGGAAGACCTCTTCTTTCACAACGACCTTTGGCACAGCTTTGACCATCATGGCAAATTTAACCACCCCAATAGTGCGCAGGCGCTAGAAGGCATTAACCAGGCGCTTGCACAGAGCACTGCTGCCTTGCAAGTCGCTGACCGCATTTTGCTCACTTTGGGCACAGCCACGATACATCTGCTGCGCGAAAACGGGCGCATTGTGGCCAACTGCCACAAAGTACCTGCTACCTACTTTGAGCGCCGCAGGATGGAGGTAGTAGAAATAGCCGACTGCATCTCGCAAGCGTGCGAAGCCTTGGCCAAAAGTAAACCAGAGTTGCGCATCATCCTCACCGTCAGCCCAGTACGACACCTGCGCGATGGCTTCATTGAAAACCAGCGCAGCAAGGCCACCCTACTGCTGGCTGTAGAAGAACTACTGCGCCGGCACACATACATGCGCTACTTCCCTGCCTATGAAATCCTAATGGATGACCTGCGCGACTATCGATTCTACGATACCGACATGACGCATCCTTCTGCCACAGCTATTGACTACATCTGGGAGCAGTTTGCAGGAGCCTTCTTTAAGGAGGATACCCGAGCGCTGGTAGCAGCCATCCAAAAAATCAATACCGCTCTGGCACACAGGCCTTTTCATCACAACACTCCCGCGCATCAAGCTTTTTTGAAAAAGCTACGCGCCGATATGGCCACGCTACAAATGCAACATCCATTCCTGAAATGGGACGACGACGCAGAAGGCTAAAAACTCATCACCGCCTGGCGGATGCGCAATAACCGCTGCAGCAGGTCTTCCATGCGATCCAGGGGCAGCATGTTGGCGCCGTCTGATTTAGCCTCAGCAGGATTGGGGTGCGTTTCGATGAACAGGCCATCTGCACCCACAGCTACGCCCGCGCGGGCTATGGTTTCAATGAGCGCTGGCTGCCCCCCTGTGACACCGCTGCTCTGGTTGGGCTGCTGTAAAGAGTGGGTGCAATCGAGCACCACTGGCACGCCAAAGGCCTGCATGGCAGGAATACCACGGAAATCTACCACCAAGTCCTGATAGCCAAAGGTGACGCCGCGCTCAATGAGCACAACGCGGGGGTTACCCGACTGAGTCACCTTGTCCACAGCAAAACGCATGGCCTCTGGGCTAAGAAACTGGCCTTTCTTGACACTGACTACCTTGCCGGTCTGAGCAGCAGCCACCAATAGGCTGGTTTGGCGGCAGAGGAATGCCGGTATCTGCAGCATGTCCACGTACTCAGCGGCTATAGCGGCTTCCGCGTCGGTGTGGATATCAGTGGTGACGGGAACGCCAAAACTCCGGCCTACTTTTTGCAGGATGTGCAGGGCTTTTTCGTCGCCGATGCCAGTGAAGGAATCTAGGCGCGAACGGTTGGCTTTGCGATAAGAACTTTTGAAAATGAAGGGAATGCGCAGTCGGTCAGCCAGTGCTGTTAAGTGTTCGGCGGTACGCATGACCAGTTGCTCGCCTTCTACGGCGCATGGACCTGCAATGAGGAAGAAATTGCCGGCATCAGTATGGCGGAGTTGTGGAACGGAGGGAATTGCCATGAGAAAAATTAGGGAGTTATAGCCCAAGCACTTACCTGCAGAAACTACAAAGTATCAGAACCAATTCCCATTCAGCCCTGCGCGGAAAGGCCAGGGAATAGCGACCAGTATCAAAAGCAAGCCGGCGAGATAAAACCAGAAAATGCGCT
This sequence comes from uncultured Saprospiraceae bacterium, assembly GCA_938015595.1. Lineage (GTDB taxonomy): Bacteria > Bacteroidota > Bacteroidia > Chitinophagales > Saprospiraceae > UBA2329. The sequence continues at coordinate 10,944 of CALLPI010000013.1, forward strand.
GGCTACCAGCAGCTTCAGCCTGGCGCTTGGCGCGAACATACCCCACAGTGACGAGCACTACAGCCAGCAACATCATGGAAATGTGCTCTACGGTATAAAACCTAAGCAAGGTATCCTTCATGACGCCGCTCTCAAAGCGCACATACGGACTAATAAAGTACAAAATTAGCCCCAACAATAGCTGCAAATGTACCGCCGACATGGCGTACAAAGGCACTTTGCCGGCGCTGCGTTTGCTTTGCCAGGCCTGAAATGCAGCGCCTATAGCCCACAGTAGCAGTGCCAGCACCACCCAGCGAAGCCCAGAATGGGCGCGATCGAGTATATGGTAAAACATAGCGATATTTTTTCTACAAATTTGCCGAACGCAAGGGCACAAGCCATTGTTCATTGCACAAAAGTCGGAAATTTGCTTTACTTTATGCAAGAATCCGCCTTTTTGCTTTTGATTTCAGACATTTTCCATAGATTTGTTGGCTCCGAAATACGCCTGCGCACAAAGTGTGTTCCGGGTATCAGCATCAGCAAATATTCCTGGCTCATCATAAAAACCATTGCATTATGGCAGACGAAAGACCATGGCTCAAGTTGTATCCCAAAGGCGTGCCCGCCAATGTGGACGTAGATGCCTATCCTACCCTAACCGCTATGCTAGACGAAACCTTTGCCAAGTACCGCGGCAAGGTGGCTTTTTCCTGTATGGGCAAAAGCCTGACTTTTGACGAAATAGACCGCCTGTCCACTCGATTCGGAGCATACCTGCATTCGCGCGGCTTACAGCCCGGCGACCGTATCGCTCTCATGATGCCCAACCTCCTGCAATATCCCATAGCCTTGTTTGGTGCCTTGCGGGCAGGTCTGGTGATCGTAAATACCAACCCGCTTTACACTCCCCGCGAAATGCTGCACCAGTTTAATGACTCTGGGGCCAAGGCGATTGTAATCGCAGAAAACTTTGCCTCCAACCTGGAAAAAATCCTGGGGCAAACTCAAATCAAAACCATCATTCTGGCCAGCATAGGCGAGATGCTAGGGTTCCCTAAAGGCTTGATTGTCAACTTCGTGGTGCGGTCAATCAAGAAGATGGTGCCCAAGTACAACCTGCCCAACACCGTGACGTTCACACAGGCCCTGGCTGGTGGGCACCGGTTCAGCCTGCCCCAATTTGAAGGAAAGCCGGAAGATGTCATTCTCCTGCAATATACTGGCGGCACCACAGGTGTATCAAAAGGTGCCATGCTCACTAACCGCAACCTGGTAGCCAACATGGTGCAAATGCGCGCTTGGATGCAACCCTTCCTCAGAGAAGGCGAGGAGGTTGCCTTGTGTCCGCTGCCATTGTACCACATCTTTGCCTTTTCGGTCAACTGCCTGGCCCTCATGGCTCAAGGCGCAGAAAACGTGCTTATCACTAACGCGCGCGACATACCTGGCCTGGTCAAAACGCTCAAAGAACGCCCTGTGTCGCTCATCTCCGGAGTCAATACCTTGTTCAATGCCTTGCTGAACCATCCGGACTTTGCCTCCTGCGATTTCAGCCGCCTCAGAATCACAGTAGGCGGCGGCATGGCCGTACAAAAACCCGTGGCCGAGCGCTGGCAACAAGTGACAGGCTGCTTCCTCAGCGAAGGCTATGGCATGACGGAGGCCTCGCCAGTGATCACGGCTAACCCCTTTGATGGTAGCGGCCGACTTGGTACCATAGGCCTGCCCTTCCCCTCTACCGATGTACGTATTGTGAACGAAACAGGTAGCCCGCTTGGCCCTGGAGAGGTTGGCGAAATTCAATGCAAAGGGCCCCAGGTAATGAAGGGCTACTACAACCGCCCTGAAGCCACTGCCGACACCATTCGCGACGGCTGGCTCTGTACTGGCGATATCGGCCTGATGGAACCCGACGGCTACTTCCGCATCGTAGACCGCAAGAAGGATATGATTCTAGTATCTGGTTTCAATGTATATCCCAATGAGATCGAGGAAGTCGTTATAGCACACCCCAAAGTACTGGAAGCCGCTGCCGTGGGCATCCCCGACGAAAAATCCGGCGAGGCAGTCAAACTGTTTGTCGTCAAGAAGGATGCCTCGCTCAAAGAAGACGAACTTATTGAATATTGCCGCCAAAATCTGACTGGCTACAAAGTGCCTAAATCCGTGGAGTTCCGCACAGAACTACCCAAAACCAACGTGGGCAAAATACTGCGCCGGGAGCTGAGAGAGGAGGTCATGAAAAAGTGATAAGAGGCAAAGCTAATATCAGGCATTGCAGCACTTTCATAGCCTGATTTCCCAATTCTTGAGAAAATCGCAGGCTTGCTACAACCTGATGTCAACCTCTTAGGCAAACCTAGCCTTGGCAGTATGTCATGGCGCTCCACATTGAGCAATCGCCCCCTGGAGTAGCAGCACACCGACGTCGTGATGTTTGGGATGCCCTACCACCTTGTAGCCCAAGTGGCATACGTTTTTTGAACTGAAGAGCTTGGGAAAAGAAGAAAGAATATCTCCTGAAGCAGAGGGTAGAAGCAGTCGCACTGGTGTCTGGAACATATCCGTGCTGGGCCAGCATAGTGGTGCCGCGGCATTTGTGGAGGTGGTGATAGGCTACGAGATTGGGCTGGTAGAAGAAATGACTGCTTAACAGCCCCCTTCTCCGGCTCAATTTCCTGGCCCTGCGCTTGAAAGCCGCTCATCCATCTTGACAATACGCACCTCGGTGCGGCGGTTCTGCTTGTGTTCGGCCTCGCTACAAGGGACGCCGTCTTTGCAGCCATTGAGCAGACGGGTTTCCCCATAGCCTATGGTACGTATGCGGCTGGGGTCAATGCCGCGCTGTACCAGGAAGTCCTTGGCAGCTTCGGCACGCTTGATGGATAGTTGAAGGTTGTAGTCTGCAGTGCCGCGGCTGTCAGTGTGCGAAGCCAGCTCAATTTGTAAGCTAGGAAACAGTTGCATCATGCGCAGTAGGGCATCCAACTCGCGGGCTTCACCAGTGCGTATAGCCGACTTGCCGAAGTCGTAGTAAATGTTTTGCATCACAATGACTGTGCCTTCGCGCAGCGGCTCCCGTATAGCAGCTTCCGAGGCTGGGGTCATGTGCACAGTCAAAGCTGCAGCATCACCAGCTTGTATTTGAGCAGCCGTGAGGCGGTAAGGCTCTGTGCTGAAGCCTTCTTTCTCGAAGTAGATGGTATAGTCGCTGGTGGGGTCGAAGCAATAGTCAAACTTGCCATCAAGAGTAGTACGGGCGTATTCTTCTTGCTTGCTGCGCTCATGCACAATGCGCAACAACACATTAGGAATACGGGTGTCGTAATTTTGGCTGAGGATATTGCCTCCCAAATGCACGCAACTTTCAGGCTCCAGCACTACTTCTACGGGCTTAAGTTGCCGCCCTACATTACTTTTAGCCAGCACCATGATCTCCTGCGAGGTGTGCCCTTCGGCGTGCACAGAAAGGATATAGTCTTTGCCAGGCGGAATCATCACCTGCGCTTCGCCATCGCGGTTGGTGTAGGCTACAGGATGGCCGAGTTCGCTTTCGGGTTTGCGCACCAGGCGCAAGGCCATTTCAGCACTGCCGCTTTGCAGCGGTACCATTTCTACATTGTACAAAGCTGAACTAACGGGCAGGCCATCGCTGGCGCGCTCAAACAAGCGCAAGGCGGCGCGAGGTAGGCGCTTGCTCTGCATACCATCAAACACCGTAACGAGCAGTGGTATATCGGCAGGCTGCGCCACGCCTTTGATACCTCGCGGCGCCCGAAAACCATACAAGTCGTCTTTGCCCAGGCCGCCTGGTCGGTTGGAGGTAAAAAAACCTGCCTTGCCTTCGGGGTCAAGCACAAACCCAAAGTCATCAAATCGGGAATTAAATGGCTCGCCTAAGGGGGTCACAGCGCTCCAGGTGCGAGTGCTAAGATCCACAAAGAAAATATCGAGCTGCCCCATTCCTTTGTGCCCGTCGGAAGAGAAAAAGAGCGTACCAGTTTCGTGGATAAAGGGGAACACCTCGTTGCCGGGGGTATTGATTTCTGGCCCCAGGTTCACCATGTCCGACCAGGTGTTACCGCGGCGCTCTACCACGTAGAGGTCGAAGCCTCCATAGCCGCCGGGCTTGTCGGAGGCAAAGAAAATGCGATTGCCGTCAGGGCTGAGCGCCGGATGCATGCAAGAGAACTGGTCACTGTTGAAGGGCAACTCTGTGACGCCAACCCAATCGTAATCACCGCGTTTAGCTTCATATATCTTCAGCCCCACGCGCCCTTGGGCGTCGGCGCGGGTGATACCATCGCGAAGGTTATTGCGCGTCAAGAAAATACGGTCGCCTTCGCGGTTGAACGCCACTGGCCCCTCGTGCAGGCGAGAGTTGAGTTCCAAAGAAAAGCTGACCGGCTTAGCGGGAGTTTTGTTCGGCCCCAACTCGGCATAGAACAGTTCAAAAAACGTTTCGCCGATGTTGCGATCCACTGGACCGCTCTTGCGCCGCGACGACACATACACAATGCCATGCTGATAATAGACTGGCGAGAACTCCACCGCGGGAGAGTTGAGTGGCCGTAAATTGTAGTATTCGATGTCATTTTGCACAGCCACCTGGAGGATAGGGGCTTGTGCCGTAGGCTTTGACTTGGGCTTGCGCTGCGCAAAACCGCACAGGGGCAGCGCTGCCAGGGCGAGTAGCAGGTAGAGGCGCATATACATATACGTTTTGCGAGGCGATGTCAAAAGAAGCGAAAGGCAAAAAGCGAAAGTTGAGTGCAGCTAGCTGAGAAAATCTTGGGCACGGATGCCCCCCCCTCGACGCTTAGTTCCTTGCGCCTATACTACACTCCATTGCCACTTTTTCAAAATTTCGTCCTTTTTGATACAGAGCCTCTATGTTTGCACTACGGTATAAACACTCTAAAAGAAGCGTGGGTTGACATAGCCCTTGCCCGTAGAACGACCACCTACCGAATAGCGCAGGGCCACCTCCACAGTACCATTACTAAAGTGGCGCAACTCAGTGAGCGTGGCATCGTAGGCCATGCCGAGGAGGATATGGTCGGTGATCTGCGCAGCCAACAACAGCGAAATCGCCTCGCCTGCATTGTTGTTCTTAGCGCCACCTATGCGATAAGACAACCCGGCAGTGTACTTTTCCACAAATACCAGATTGAAATTCACATCTCCGTCAAAGGGAGTAGCTGGCACGTACTTGAGCAGCATTTGGGGCTGAAACTCTACATTCTCGCCCAGTGGCAACAACAAGCCGCCCATGAAGTAGTAGTGTCGGCGTTCGCGATTAATGAGGTTTTGCTCGTCGGCCAGGTTAATGTTGTTTTGCAGCAGGCGTGGGGCCGATAAGCCCAGATAGTAGCGCTCCGTGCTATAGTATGCCCCAAAGCCGAAGTTAGGCACATACTTGCTCTGCATAGCACCGGGCACAGCATTGTCAATATCAATGGGCTGCGTACCTTCCAGGTCAGTGTAGTTGACGCGCAGCAAGCGTACCGACCCCTGTAAACCCATGCCTAGTGTACCTCTGCCTAGCGGAATGCGATAGGCATAAACCCCCTCAGCAGTGTAGTACGAAGTGACGCCGATAGTTTGGCGCAGTACACTGGCACCTACGCCGATGCGGTCGTTAAGCAATGGCATGTTGAACGTGAGAAGTTGCGTTTGTGGAGCACCTTCAAAGCCCATCCACTGGCTGCGCACCAGTGCCGAAATGGCTATACCGTCCTGGCTACCTGCATAGCCTGGGTTGAAGCCCAGCTTGTAAAACATGAATTGAGTGTACTGCTCTTCTTGTTGAGCAAGCAGATATAGCGGAAGCGCCCATATTATGAGAAAGGGGAAGGGTATTCGGTTCGTTTTCATGTATGTTCTTTTTCAGCTTGAATCAAATCAGTTTTCAGCGAAGGATCATCAGGAATCCGCGGCGCGGCACAGAGCCATCGCCGTAGTTTATAACATAGAAATAAGTACCCGGCGGCAAATCCTGGCCGTTGTAGGTGCCTTCCCAGTTGTTTCGGTAGGGGATGGAAGAGCGGAACACCTCATCGCCCCAGCGGTTGAACACCAGCACCTGACTGTTTGGATAGGTATTAAGGTCAAAGAGGCACGGGATGACCAGCGCATCGTTAATCTTGTCGCCATTGGGTGTAATTACCGAAGGTACGGCGCAGCGGTCGCCGGTGCTTACTCTTATGATTACATTGGACACAGAGCACTCGCAGCCGTCGCTACAGATTTCATAAAACAGCCGATCTTCGCCAAAGAAGTTGATGTCAGGTGTATACAAGATGACGGAGTCGCCCAGTACTCTAGCTGAACCAGATTGCGGAGGGCTGATCACGCGCAGGGTATTAGGCCCGGAAGGCAGATAGTCATTGACCAGTACGTCCAGCAGTGTAGGCTCACCAAATACTATGGCGAACGTATCTCGCTCTGCTACGGGGTTGGGCGTGTACTCTACGAAGACGGTATCAATAGAAGCGCCACCGCACAGGGCGCTGTCTATGGTCCAAATCAGCATGTTGCGGCCAGGTTTGAGCTCGGTCACAGTAGCATTGGGATCCATTCGGTTACTAAAAACTAATGTAGTATCAGGTGACGACCAAGTGCCTGAACTACCTGCTCCCGGCGACTGTGCCCTGAGCACGGCAAACTGCTCGTCGTTGCAGGCGCGAAAGTCAGGCCCTGCGCTGGGCTGCACATCGGACACCGTCACAAATACAGAATCAGCACGCGAACCGCATATGCCGGTCAAAGTCCAGACAAACAGGTAGAGGTTGCCCGAAGCCAGGCCAATAACTTCAGAAGCAGGATTGACTGGCTCGGCGATTTGCACGCCAAGCTGTGCTTGTACGCTAGGTTGCGACCATTGCCCAACATCCAGCAGCGTTGGTGCAGCGTACAACTGGAACGGCGTGCCAGGGCAAATAATGGTGTCATTGCCAGCACGAGCCATTTCTATTTCGCGCACTGTAATCACGACACTGTCTGATGCGTAGTTGACACAAGCACCGTTACTCAGCGTCCATTGGAAGGTGTAGCTGTTGCCCATTTGCAGGCCAGTGACCTGGCTGCGCGCCTGGGCAGGCGATACAATTACTTCGCCACCACTACCGCCCTGTATCAGAGACCATAAGCCTGCTCCGCGCGGCGGGGCTGCAGCATTTAGGAAAATATCGCCGTTGGGGCACACAGTGGTATCCACACCAGCAAAAGCAGGCTGGGCAGGGATGGTATTGAATGTAACCAATACTGATTCAGACAGAGCCGACGTGCATCCATCTTTGCGGGCGCGCACAAAAAACTGGAAGGTCCCTTCTCCGTAAGGCGCAAAGTTGTTGAAGGTAAACGTAGTACCCGCCGACACGCCGATTTGCACATTATTTTGGTCAAACCAGTCGTAGGCAGCACCAGGCGTAGCCGAGGCCGGTGTCACAGCAAATACAACCTGCGCACCTACTCGGCTGATGCACACCGGCGCAATGGGCTGAACTATGACTGGCCGCACTGGACGTGTGCGCACCAGTACGTTTACTGTGTCTGGGCGCGACATGCAGCCGTTGAGCGTAGCCACTACCACATACTGCCCGGTATGAAGGATAGAGTCTGCATTAGGGATGGTTGGGTTGTTCAACGAGGAAGAAAAGCCATTGCTCAGCCCCGTCCATTGGTATGTAGCACCAGGAATGAAGGTTGAGTTCAGAAGAATGGTTTGCCCTTCGCATACAGGGCTGTTGCTGCTGCCTGCAATTGAAGGTACCGGACTGATGACCACATTTATTTGCCCCGATATGCTGGAGGTACAGCCATCTACCTCCACAAATACGGCATACGGACCACTGTCAGAAAGCGTAACGGCCGGAATAACTAACGAAGGTGTACTGCTGGGAATCAGGCCAGCAGGGGTTTGCCAATAATACGTGACTACATTGCCGCTGTAGGCTGTAGTACTAAGCGTAAGCGGTTGGCCGGCACATATTGCTCCGGCATTACCGGAGGTAATCATCGGAATGGCTGGCGTAGCGGGTGCGCTGCTTAGATTCACAAAAGTAGTAGCTGGCAACGACGGGCAACCCTGGGCATTGCTCACTACTAATTGGTACAAGCCGTTGCACGAAATAGTAGCGCCAGGTATGGTAGCATCACTGCCTGAGGGCATCACACTGCAAGGCCCGCTCCAGGTGTAAGTGTACGTCCCGTTGTCTGGCGGGCTTACTGTAGCGCTTAAAAGCACATCGGTAGGGCCGCCAATGCAGTTGGGGGCACTATTGCTCACCCCGATGATAGTAGGACGATCAATTACTTCTATCGAAATTGAACCTGAAGCAGAGCAGCCCTCCGCCGTAGTGACCGTCACAGTATAAATACCGGCCCGATTAGGCGTTATGGGCGCTACGACAGGAGTGCGTTGCCCAGAACTGAAGCCCGCCGGGCCATTCCATATATATTGCGCATTGACCAATACTGGCGATGCAATCAACTGCAGCGCCTGTCCTTCGCATACTAATGTAGACACCGCCTCGGCTGTAACCTGCGGAATGGGGTTGACAACCACTTGCAATGGCGCCGAAATGTCAGAGTTACAGCCAAATTGCGTCACAAATACTCGCCACGGTCCTGCCACTGTAGCGTTGACGTTCTGCAGAAGCAGTACGTTGGCCGTAGTCACAATAGGCGGGCCACCACTGGGTGGCAGCCAATGATACAGACTGGCCGGCGTGCTGGCGGTCAGCAGGACGTTGCCACCCTCGCAAGCCGAGCCGCTGCTGCCCAACAGAGGCGTGGCTGGTTTGGGCAGTACAGTGACTACCGTGGTATCCGGTGCAGAGGTACAGCCATTTTGCGTTACGCGAAGGGTATAAATACCGCCCGTACCTGGCCCCGCAGAGTTGGTCACCAGCGGCGATTGGTTGGACGACATAAAGTTGGGGCCAGCCCATTGGTAGGTCATTCCCAATCCAGTGACGTTGGTAGCCAATTGCAGCGGTTGCCCCTGGCATATCGTCACCTGAGGCTGATTGACCACCGCTACCGGCACGGCAAAAATACTGACCGTAACCGGTACAGAGGGCACAGTGACACAAGGCCCAGACTCCAGTATCAGGTAAAACGTGCGCTGACCTACTGCATGAGGCCCTGGCAAAATCAGCTGCGGGCTATTGGTAGCCGCCAGCAACACACCGGAAGGAGGTAAGCCCTCGTACCAACGGTAAACAGCATTAGGGCTGGACACCGTAACCCCAGATGTAAGCACAATATCATTATTGGCACAAATGCTAACGTTGGTTTGCAGCACTGGCACCAGGGGCAGGTTCTCAATGACTACTTCTACTGAGCCGGAAGCTGTGCACCCGGTAATGCCAGTGATAGTCACGGCGTAAGAACCTGCTCGCTCAGGACTGATGTTGGGAATAACCGGATTCTCCTGGTTGGAAGTAAATCCGCCCGGACCCGACCATTGGTAAGTGTAAATGATGCCACCTTGAGCAACTGGCGGATTGGCAAAGAGGAACAGTGTATCGCCGCCGCAGATACCGGAGTTGGCCGAAGGCTGTGGACGCTCCATCTCCACGCGCACTAATGTAGAGCAGGAGGCCGTATTGCCCGACAGGTCGGTCACGGTCAAGGTCATAGGGAAGGTATTGCCTGCTTGCTGACAACTGAACATGGCCGGCGAAAGCACTCGATTGGCAATACCACAGTTATCGCTGCTGCCGGCCTCTATTAAGGCGGGGTCAATGACCTGATCGCTCACGCCGGAGGGGTTCACAAACACCGTTGTGGGCTGGCATAGCGCTACTGGGGCCTGAGTATCTTGCACAATAATCAGATAGGAACAAGTATCAGGGTTGCCTGCGCGGTCTTGCACGATGTAAAACACCTGAGTTTCGCCTACGCTGAACTCGTGCTCTACTGACTGAGGCGGCGCGGGGAAATTGGCCAGTGGCAACGCCGTAGCACCTTGTGCAAAATAGCGCACATCTTCCAGAGCATTGTACTCCAGCGCTGCAAATACGTAGCTTACGCCGTCGTTATCGCCGTCAAATTCCACTGCGCTGGGGTCGCAGGGGTTGATGCCGTCGCCGGGCATGCCAGGAGGTACGAGGATGGGGTTGGGTTCGATGCGAATGTCAATTGAGCCATCGGCTGCCCAGGCGTTGAAGGTCGCTTTAGGAATAGTAAACTGTACGATGGAGGCATCGCTACAATCAGCAAAGCCCACTGTGGTAGCGCCTATCAAAGTATTGTTTTCGCCCCTGATGCGCAAGAAGGCGCCATTGGTATTAAAATCGCCTCGCGCCACAATGCGCAGTACGGCGTCGTCAGTAGCATTGGCCGCTACGCCAGTGAAGGTATAGGTTTTGGGCTGGGCTAGGTATTCGTTGAGGTTAGGGTCGTATTCAAAAGCGAGGAAAGCAGCGTTGGTGGTCACAGGTTGATTCTGGAAGTACACCCGCCCCACAGCACAGTTGTCTGTGGCATTTACTGGAAATGGCAGCGCCACAGTAGCTGTGCAAGTGCCTAGAACAGCTGGCACAATGATGTCGGCAGGACAAGGCAGATCAGGCGCCTCCTGGTCTTGTACTTCTACTATCTGTTGACAGGAACTTTCGTTGCCGGCACAGTCCGTGGCATAGTAAGTGATGAAATGCCCCCCCTGCCCCAGGGTGAGTGCAATGGGGTTGGGCAGGTTAATGGGCTGCCTGGGGCCGTCGTCCACGCTGTATTCATATTGTAGACCCGTGAGGTTGCGAATGGCGTAGTTGAGCGTAGCACGCGCGAAGCTACCTGGCGGGCAAATAGCATTCACTGCAAAGGCGCCCGACTGGTTAGAAGGAATGTTAGGGACAAGACGAATATGCACCACGCCGTCGGCAGCCCAGTCTTCCAACTGCGTCGGAGAGAGGGTAAAGGTGGCAGTAGAGTTGCTACATTGCACAGGTGCTTGCCCCGTGCGGCCTAGCGAGTCGCCGTTTTCGCCATACACTATGAAGTACTCTGTAGCCCCTTCTGCATCAGCGTTGAACAACTGCACCGTAAGGGTGGCCGGACCCGCAGCGCTGATGGGTTGCGGCAGTACTAAGGGTATGTTGAGTTCTACCGGATTTACAGGCGTGATGCCTTCCAGCCCGGGGGCGGCGTTGGTGGTGATAGGCTGCTGGTCGAACACCGAGCCGCTGATCACGCCAAAGCCACAATCATCGCTGATGCGCGGAGGGAGCAAGGTGATATTGGCTTCGCAGTGGCCAGGGTCAGTTGGAAAAACCAGATAGGGGTTGCACTCCAGGAAAACCGGCGCCTCAATATCAATGACGCGAAACACCGCACTTGTGGTATCCCGATTGCCACACTCATCGCTGACGATAAACCACACCTCTTGCTCAAGCACGATGCTATCAGGTGCAGGACAAACAGGCGCAGGCAAGGAAGCTGGGTCATTTGTACCTGCGTTGACCGCTACCCACACGAGGTCGTTGACGAAAGTACAGTTGTCGATGGCGGAGGCACCGCCGCGATTGGCAACCCACTGGCTGAAAGCAGCTTGATAGTCGTCGGCTATGGAGCAAAGCACTTCGCGGTTGCTGGCTTCCGTCTGCACTACGGGTGGGGTTTGATCCATTACCTGTATAATTTGCAACTGCGTAGCCACATTACCACAGCTATCGCGCACCTGCCAGTTGCGGCGTATAGTATAGCTGTACACACAGGAGCCAGGAACCACCACATCCACTGGCAACACGAAAAAACCTGATACCTGGCAGTTGTCGGCAATGTTGGTAGGCTCGCCAGTGAATGCCGGCGCGAAGTCTTGATCACAACTAATAGTTAGATCTGCCGGTACAGTGAAAGTGGGCGCGGTGGTATCGCGCACGGTGATAATCTGAAACTTCACTGTGGAGTTGTTGCACACATCGCGCGCAAGCCACTGGCGCTGTATAGTATAGCTGCCAGAGCAAATGCCGGGTATGCGGGTATCGGTAAAACTAGTCGTCACAAACGGTGTGGAGCAGTTATCAGTCACGTTAGAGATATTCCCTGTGAGGCTAAGGTCGAGAGGGTTTTGATTGCACAATAACTGCAGGTCGGCGGGTCGGTCAAAGTTGGGCGCATTTAGATCGAGTACGCGGATGGTTTGCGAGGCCACTGTCGAATTGCCGCAGGCGTCGGTGGCGCGCCAGGTACGGATAACCTGATACTGGTAGTGCCCACACACGGAGGGGTCCACCGCGCGATTATTGACCTCGGTAAGCACAATGTCCACACTACCGGGGCAGTTATCGGTAGCGGTTACGAGGGGCGGCGGAGGCAGTGGCTGGCCGCAGTCCACAGTATCAGTAGGTGGTATGCCTACGAGGATGGGGGGCACAGTATCACGGGCGGTGAGGCGTGCCTGCCAGGTCAGAGTGTTGTTGCAAGCATCGCTAGCGGTAAACGTAACCACCAGCGTGCCGCATCCGGGCGGTCGCATGGGCGGGGCGTCATCGTTGATATGGAGCCCGTTGCCGATGCTGCTGCAATTATCGCGGGTATTACTCACAAAAGCCAAACGTGTACTGGACACCCAGGTATTGTAGTCAATGGCTTCGCAAGGCAAGGTATCGTTTATCGTGGCAGCCGTGGTGAACGGCGGGTCGGTATCGGGCAAAATGATGATGACTTGGATAAACCTGGTTGTATCGCCATCAGAATCCACTGCTGTCCAGGTGCGGAGTATCTGACCACCAGTGCAGCCATTGATAGAGTCCGCAACGGGCGTATCTACTGGCGAAATCAATACAGGGAAATTAGGCGCGCCTTCGTCGTCGTCAGCCTCCAGTTTTTGCCCCACTGGGATGCTGTCCCGGCAAGGTACAACGATGGTGTCAGGCGGTGTATTGAGGAAGAAGGGCGGGTTGTTGACGGCGTAGCGCGGTGCGTGGCCAGCGTATGCATGAAGGGAAGCAAAAAATAACACGCAAAAGGCGGAAAGGAAAACAGCGGTAGATTTGTTTGTCATTGTGGCTGCTTTTTGACTCATAGTATAGTTTATGGGACGAAGAGGGTATGCCTAGCAATGGAAGTATATGCAGTGCACAGCAAAGATCGGCATTGCGTTCGAGGGATACAAGCGGGAGCAAAAACTTTGGAGAATCAAGCCGTTGTGTGGCTTGGTAGATGGTGCGACGCTCATGGGAAAATCGGTTTTGGGTAAAAAACGCCGCAAGTTACACAAAAAAGGTCAATTTGTCAAGCGCCAGCTTCAAACTCCCTTACTCTTTCTCTGTCTTGGAAGCATTGTCCGCTTCGTCCTTAGGCTTATGCAGTTTCTTATCTTGTACATGCTCATTGAGAAAGGCGTTGAGCTGATCAATCTCAATGGTAGTCTCAATCTGACCAAAAGAATTGAGCCGGATACTGAAGTCTTCTAGGCCTTTGTGTGCTTTGGCCTTTTCAATTTTGGATTGCTTTGCCATCATGTAAAAGTATAAACACATAGATGATACGCCACCGATTAGGCACTGGCAAAAGTATCAAAAATTTCCCAAGCATTGCGCAAACGGGCCAAAGAATTGGCGCAACCCAATACCTGCATCATCTTGAACACATCTGGCCCTTGCATGGTACCAGCCAGGGCAATGCGCAGCAAAGGGAATACCTCGCCAGGCTTGAGGCTGTGCTGTTGCATGAACTGCTCGGCGGCGGCTTTCAGTGCGGTAGCATCTTCCGCCCAGTACATTTCGAGGTGAGTAGTAAGCTGCTGCAACCCTTCCTTGAGGGTAGCATTCCAGCGCTTCTGTACATTAGGTTGGTCATACGTCTGCACGCCGGTGAAGAAGTACGCTCCTTTCTCCCAGAATTCGGGCAGCAAGGCCACGCGCTCCTTCATCAGCTCACAAAAGGCGGTCAGTTGTGCCTGCTCAGGCTGAAACCCGTGCTCAACGATAATGGGCCGCACCCATTCGGCCAGGCTTGCGCCGTCGGCGGCATGGAGGTACTGCTGGTTAAACCAACGAGCTTTGTCAAAATCGAAGCGTGCCCCCGACTTGCTAACTTGCTCCAACGAAAAGGCGGCGATGAGTTCCTCCAGGCTGAAGATTTCCTGCTCAGAGCCAGGGTTCCAGCCCAGAAAAGCCAAAAAATTGAGCATGGCCTGCGGCAGGAAGCCAAACTCGCGGAAGCCCTTGAAAGACTCCTCAGGCGTGGATCCATGCCATGCAATAGGAAACACGGGAATGCCCAGGCGCAGGCCATCGCGCTTGCTGAGCTTACCCTTGCCATCGGGTTTGAGGATGAGGGGCAAGTGAGCAAAAGCCGGCATATCGTCCTCCCAGCCTAGTGCGCGGTATAGCAATACGTGGTGAGCAGTGCTGGGCAGCCATTCTTCACCGCGCACCACATGAGTAATGCGCATGAGATGGTCATCCACTACGTTGGCCAGGTGGTAGGTGGGCATGCCGTCACTTTTGAGGAGAATCTTGTCGTCGAGTTCATCGCTGCAAAACATTACCTTGCCACGCACCGCATCCTGCACGCAGATGTCTTGGCCAGGATTTACCTTAAGCCGAATGACATAAGGCTCACCAGCATCCAGGCGACGCCGGGTCTCTTCCTCGCCCAGCGTTAGGCTATTGGACAGTTGTTGACGGCTCAGGGCATCGTATTTAAAGGCGTGGTTGCCTTGGGCCTTTGCCTGCTCGCGTGCTTGCTCCAGCGCCTGTGGCGTGTCAAAGGCGTAGTAAGCCGCCCCGGATTCTATCATTTGCAAGGCGTGCTGTCGGTAGATGTCTTTGCGCTCCGACTGACGGTAGGGGCCATATTCGCCACCAAACCCTGGCCCTTCGTCGGGCAAGATACCAGCCCAGCGCAGCGACTCGATGATGTATTCCTCGGCACCAGGCACAAACCGACCCTGGTCGGTGTCTTCAATGCGCAGGATGAATGTGCCGCTCATCTGACGGGCAATGAGATAATTATACAGTGCTGTACGAATGCCGCCGATGTGCAGGGCACCTGTAGGGCTAGGGGCAAATCTGACTCGAACCTGGCTCATGTAATCGCGATTAGTGTAAACAGGAAAGTGCGAAATGAACTTTTTTGAGCAAAAATTGATTATTTTTTTGAAAAAATTGCTTAAGCCACGCAGCGTATTTTTGCTGTAAAGCGTTAAAGTATAGGCAAAAGCGAGTTTCCTGACCACTTTCGCTCCCGTACTCCGGATTGCAAAGTTAAGGAATGTACACTTTGACTTGCCAAGTTTCGTGCACAGCACCTGTAAATCACGCACAAATTTGGCAATGCCCAGTAGAATTGCAACGATCGCGGTAAAATATTGCGCCACATAATAACAACGAAGCCATTTTCGTCATTCAAATGGTGCAGACGCGGTCGAGCGGTCCAGTGCTCATGGATGTGCGTCTGTCTCTTTTTACCCATGAACTTTAAAATGAAATAACTATGTATTTGGTAAAAACCCCTCAATTTATCCAGAAGCACTTCCCCAATTTCACCTGGAAAGTGCCGAGCCGAGACCCCGTTATATACCTTACTTTCGACGACGGGCCTGTACCAGAGGTAACGCCATGGGTGCTCGATCAACTGGCGCAGCACAACGCCAAAGCCACCTTCTTTTGCGTAGGCAACAACGTGCGCAAATACCCGGAAGTGTTTCAGGAAGTATTGGAGGGCGGCCACACCATAGGCAACCACACCTACTCGCACCTCAATGCCTGGAACACGGAAAATCTGGACTACTTCCACGACGTGCGCCGCTGCGCCACGCTGACGGATGCCGGCTTGTTTCGCCCGCCCTACGGCAAACTCAAACCCAAGCAAGCACAGTTTTTACAACGCCACTATCACATCGTGATGTGGGACGTACTCAGCGGAGACTTTGACCAGCAAATCACCCCTGAGCAATGCCTGCAAAATGTGGTACGTAATGCCGGTCCTGGTTCTATTGTAGTGTTCCACGACAGCATCAAGGCCAGCGAACGCATGCGCTATGCCCTGCCGCGCGTACTGGAGCACTTCTCTCAACTGGGCTATCGCTTCCAAAACCTGGCTCACCTAGAGACGCCGGCGCTGCACTTACTGCGCCAAACTGCCTGATTGCCACTGCAATGTTTTGACATAGGTTTGAATGACGAGGCCTCCCATTGCATGGGGGCTTCGCTTTTTTTACACCGCCACATTGTATTCGCGCAGGGCTTCATTGAGCGACACCTTCTTGTCAGTGCTCTCCTGGCGTTGGCCAATGATAAGCGCGCAAGGCACCTGGTACGAACCAGCGGGAAAAGTTTTGGTGTAAGCTCCAGGGATGACTACCGACCTGGCCGGTACTAGCCCGCGATAGACCACCGGCTCACTGCCGCTCACATCAATAATGCGGGTGCTCTGGGTGATGACTACATTTGCGCCCAGCACGGCCTCTCGCTCAACACGCACGCCCTCTACCACAATGCAGCGCGAGCCAATAAAGCAATCATCCTCTATGATAGTGGGTGCAGCCTGGGGGGGTTCCAACACCCCCCCAATACCTACACCTCCACTAAGGTGCACATTGCGGCCAATTTGCGCGCAGGAGCCTACGGTAGCCCAGGTGTCTACCATGGTACCCCCGCCTACGTACGCACCAATATTGACATAAGATGGCATCAATATAGCGCCAGTTTCAACGAAAGCACCATAGCGCGCCACTGCCGGTGGCACTACGCGCACGCCCAATGCAGCATAACCGCGCTTGAGCGGTATTTTGTCGTGATATTCATAAGGTCCTACTTCGAATGTCTCCATTTGCCGGAGTGGAAAATACAGCACCACGGCCTTTTTCACCCATTCATTTACCTTCCAGCCGCCGATGCCGTCCGGTTCGGCTACGCGCAGGCGGCCTTGGTCTAAGTGTTCCATTACAGTTTGCACAGCGGTGGCTACCTCCGGCTCGGCCAGGAGGCTGCGGTTGTCCCACGCGGTTTCTATGAGAGATTGTAGAGACGACATTGAATAAATTTTTTGAGGCAAACATACTCAACCGCGCACGCTTGCAAACGGTTTTATACGAAATCCGCTAATCCATGCGCCATACTTTATTACTCTGCCTGCTGGCACTGACGCTAACCCAGTGTAAGCGCTACACACCTATTGCCGACATCAACCAAAACCCCGAAAAGTACCAAGTAGGCGGGGCAGCCACAATAAAAGGCGTGGTTACCTCCAAAATAGACATTCTGGGTATGTCCACCTTCACAGTGGAAGATGAAAGCGGCAAAATCCGCGTATTGTCTAATCGCCGATACCAGAAGGGCGAAGAAGTGGTTATCAAGGGGCACGTGGAGAACATCCTAAGCGATGGCCAAAGGAGCATGCATGTCTTCAAGGAAGACCACGACTTCTGACAAAAAGATGGCTGCCCAGGACGGGAGCACTACTCATCACTGGACAGACTGAACACCGGCGCGGCCTTATACATACCCCCTGGCTTGGAGGCGAAACAGCTCAGCGTACTTGCCATTGTGCGCCAGCAACTCATCGTGGCTACCCAACTCCAGCAATCGGCCATTTTCAAGGAAGAGAATACGGTCGGCCATGCGCACGGTAGAAAACCGATGAGAAATAAGCACAGCCGTACGCCCTTTGATGAGTTGAGCAAAGCGCTGAAACACCTCGTACTCAGCACGCGCGTCCAGGGCAGCAGTGGGTTCGTCTAATATCAGCAACTGGGCGTCACGCATATAAGCCCTCGCCAGAGCAATTTTTTGCCACTGCCCGCCAGAGAGTTCTGTGCCACCATCGAAGCGCTTGCCCAGCTTTTGGGCGTATTTTTCGGGTAGTTTCTCCACCAAATCGTGTGCAAGGCTCTTTCGGGCAGCCTGTTCAATGGTCGGCATATTATTTAGGTCATCTATACGGCCTATGGCAATATTTTCTGATACCGTGAGGTAAAAGCGCACATAGTCCTGAAAGATGATACTGATGTGGTGGCGCAGATCTTCGGGGTCGTACTCGCGCATATCTATGCCATCAATGAGGATGCGGCCTTCAGTAGGTTCGTACAAGCGTGCTAGCAATTTGACCAGGGTAGTTTTGCCAGCGCCGTTTTCGCCTACCAGGGCCAGTTTTTCGCCTGCTTGCAACTGAAACGACAAGCCCCTGAGCGTCCATTGTGCACTACCCGGATATTGAAACCCTACATTTTCAAAGGTAAAGCCCTCACGCAGCGGCTGCGGAAAAGGACGCGCGCCGGAGTTGGCTTTGATGCGAGGCTGTATATCGAAAAAATCGAAGAGGTCTTGCAGGTACAAGGCATCCTCAGCTATATAGGAAAACCGGCTCAGGATACTCTCCAGAGCGTCGTGCATGCGCTTGAAGGAGCCAGTCAGAAACGCAAGTGTACCAATGCTGATAAGCCCTCCAACGGCTTGCAATAGGATGAAGCCATATGCACCATAGTACGAGGCAGTACTCAACGCCGCTAGCAGCCCGCCCCAACCAGCTCGACGCAGCGCCAGCCGCCTATGCTTGAGGTAATAGCGCTGTGCCAGTGCGGCAAAGCGATCAGCAATGAACCCAGCCAGCCCAAATACCTTCACCTCCTTGGCCGTATGATCACTGGCACCGATGTAGCGCAGATAGTCTAGTTCGCGGCGTTCCGGCGTCCAGCTTCGAGCCAGGGAATAACTCTGCCGGTCGAAGTAAGATTCTCCCAAGAAAGAAGGAATGACTGCCACCACTAAAATAAGCAAAAGCCAAGGATTAAACACAACTAAACCTGCACCTAATGACAATAAAGTAACCAAGTCCTGTACTTGCAACAACACTGTGGACATGAGGACATTGCGCCCCACCGTCTGACGGCGCGCGCGCTCCAACTTATCGTAAAAAGCAGCGTCTTCAAACTGGTACAAGTCCAGTGTAGCGGCATGGCGAATGAGGCGCTCAGAGGTACGGTTAGAGAAGAGATCACCCAGCAGGCCGTCTAGCAACCCAATGCCGCGCGCCAGCACATCCGACAAGACCACTAGGGCAAACTCTGCCCCCACCAAGCTCCATAAACGATTCAATGGTGGCGCCTGCGTGCCCTGTAAGCGCAGTACTTCATCAATAATCAGCTTGCCCACATACAAACTGAGCACCGGAATAACGGAACGCAGTAAGCGCAGCAACACATTGCCCAACGCCATACCGGGATGCGTGCGCCACACCATGCTAAAAAAAGGAGGTAAATACCTGAGCGCGCTAAATTGCTTGCGCCAGTTGACCGATTCTTTCATGCGCTGTGCACCTGCTGTATATGCCAGGGGCCAATACAAACAGTTTGGCTTGGCGTTGGGTTGGTCTGCTACCGCACTGCAAAGTAATTTTTTCTTCCTGTTGTGACCTTTTTCAGTGTGCATCGTCTCATGGTACGAACACTGTGAACAAGCCGGGCGAACAAGGCCGAAAAGCCGAAGTCGTACTCCCATGAATATATATACCAAATTGTTTTGCTAACTCGGAAAACAAACTAGCACCCACCCTGCAAAGGGATGCTATGAGGGGAGTCACAGCTGGGCGACACCAGCCCAAAAGAAGTATTAAGTAAGGGGAATGGTTGTCGGCTGCCGCCTTGGAGGTGGCAGCTCGGCAACTTTTTTGGCATTGTGCGCAATACGTTGCAACTTTACAGCCTGATGCGTACGGCGCGCGCCCAGCACCCCAAAAGCAAGGCGGCTGCCGTGTCTATTATTCGTGCCAGACTGTTGTAACTGCCAAGCATTATGAAAAAACAACTATCACTGTACCTGCCCGTCTGCTTTGCGTGTGCGTTGTGGCTGGCTTTTGCCTGCAAGCCCTACGAAAAAGACCTGCTCACCGACGTCAGCATTGACTTCGACAACCCAGAAATACGCAGCATATTTGACCAGCAAAACCGGCAGGATAAAGACAGCCTAGTCCTTTGGTTTGCCCACGAAAATCCGGCTTATCGCTACGCGGCTGCTCAGGCATTTGCCTCTGTTAAAGACAGCCTGTACATAGCGCAACTCACGCCCCTGCTGCAAGACCCCGTGGACGCAGTGCGCGCCATGACAGCCTACGCCATAGGGCAATGCGGCGCTGCTGCCGGCGAAGCACCCCTAATTGCCGCTTTTGTACAAACCGATACCGCCGGCGAATATGCCAAAAGCAACCGCGCCATACTGGAAGCAATAGGTCGATGCGGCTCGCTGAAGACCCTCCGCCTCATGGCCACCGTCAGCACTTACTTGCCCACAGATACTGCCCTCCTAGAAGGCCAAGCCAGAGGGATCTATCGCTTTGCGCTGCGCAACATCACCTGTGCAGAGGGTACTACTCGCATGACTGACCTGGCTGCGCACAACACCTACCCAGCTAGTGTGCGGCTCGTAGCAGCCAACTACCTGGCGCGCGCCGCTGACATCCGCTTGGATAGCCTGGCCTCGCTACCGCTTATCGAGCAATTTCGGCAGGAAGCAGACCCCTATATCCGCATGGCACTGGCTCTGGCGCTCGCCAAAGCTCCTAACCTCGCCGCCCAAAAAGCCTTGCTAGACCAACTTGCCGTAGAAACTGACTACCGCGTCAAGTGTAACATCCTGCGTACACTCAGCAGCTTCGACTACGCCGCAGTACAATCGGCTGTAATAGCCGCACTGAAAGACCCTAACCCACACGTAGCTTATCAGGCAGCTGCATTTTTTGTACAAAATGGCATTCCGCAAGACGCTACCTTCTACTGGCGCACTGCCAAAGACTCTATACACTGGAATGCACAACTCCGACTCTATGCCGCCGCTCTGCGCCATCTGCCAGCCTACCAAATTGAAACTCGCAACATCATCAACTGGGAGTTGCGCAAGCGATTCATTGAAGGTGCAAGCCCCTACCAAAAAGCAGCCGCACTCAAGGCTTTGGCCGAGTATCCGCAAAACTACCGCTTCATTCAGCGCGAGAGCTATCTCTCGCCCGATGCTGCAGTACGCACCGCAGGGGTAGAATCGCTAGCTGCCATCGCACAGCGCCCCGACTTCAACAAACTTTTTGGCGAAAATGCCCGGCGTACTTCAATAGAACTTGCCTTGTACTTCAAGCAGGCCATTCAAAGCGGCGATATCGGCATGGCAGCCGTAGCCGCTAGTGCCCTTCGCATACCGGAACGCAACTTTAAAACCGCTCTGGGCGACACCCTGCAATTCCTAGACGAAGCCCTGGCCAAACTCTCTCTGCCCAAAGACATCGAAACCTGGCAAGAACTGCAAAAAACCATTGCTTTCTTGCAAGGTAAACCAGTACAAGCACCACCGACCTACGACACCCCGCCGCCCATAGCCTGGAACATACTGGAAAAGTTTGAGATAGAACCCACCGCCATCATCCGCACCACTAAAGGCGTCATTCGCATCAAATTGTTGCCTTCGGTAGCGCCGGGTACAGTGGCCAATTTCATTCGCCTGGCCCGCGATAAGTTTTACGATGGCAAATACTTCCACCGCGTAGTACCCAACTTCGTCATCCAAGGCGGATGCCCGCGCGGCGACGGATACGGCGCACTTGATTATGCCATCCGCTCGGAGTTGCCGCCGCTGTCCTGGGAACAGGAAGGACTGGTGGGAATGGCCTCCGCAGGTAACCACACCGAATGCACGCAGTTTTTCATCACGCATTCGCCTGCGCTCCACCTGGATGGCAACTACACTATCTTTGCCCGCATCATTGACGGCATGGATGTCGTACACCAGATTCAGCCAGGTAGCAAGATTGAGAGTGTGGTTATCCAGTAATTTCCACTTCGCTTGACAACTCGAATACGTCGGCAGGCAGCCCCTGGGCAGTAGCCTTCAGGAAAATACGCCCTGCCTCGGCAATGGTCTGGGCAATGGGGATATAGGTCCAATCAAGCGCCTTGATAAGTTTGCTGTTGTCAAAGCAAATCTGCTGGGAAGCATGAAATATGGCGTCTTGTGTAATTTCTCGAGGCTTACCGGCCAGTAAAGACCAAAGTGCATCTGCATAGCGCGCAGCTTGCATCTTCCAGCGCGGCGATGGATAAAAGGCGCGAGGCACTCCCAGGCTTTGGGCTATCCACTCCATAACCTCCTGGAAGCTACGATTCTCCCCCGATACAATAAAGCGCTCATTGCTGAGGGGGCTTTCCATGAGGCGAATGAGGATGCGCGCCGCGTCTCGCACGTCCACAAAGCCGTTCTGCCCCGGAGGGCATATCGAAAATCCTCGCTTTACCAGAGGGAACATTCTGAGCGACCCCTCACTCCAGCGACCTGCGCCTAGGATGACTGCAGGCAGAGCCACGCATACTTGCAGCCCCTCGGCAGCACCGCGCCACACTTCCAATTCTGCCGAGTGTTTGCTCAGCGCGTAGTGAGAGAGTGCCTTGCTCCACTCCCAGGGCGTGTGTTCATCAGCAGCAAAGCCTTCTTTAGGAATACCTATAGCTGCTACAGAGCCAGCATACACTAGTTTTTCCACCCCGCAAACCAAGGCTTCATTGACCAGATTAGCTGTGCCTTCTACATTGATACGACGCAGCGCGTCTTTGTCCGAAGGCAAATAAGACACTAGCGCAGCACAGTGATACACCTGCTTTACGCCATCGAGAGCTTCCTGCAGGCTGAAGGCGTCCAGCAAGTCGCCTTCTACCCACTGTATCTGGTCGGCTACATCAGGCAGTAAATCCAGGCGGCTATGAGGGCGCCTGAGCGCCCGTACTTGCGTGTAGCCCTGCCGAAGGAGATACCGCAACAGATAAGAGCCAAGAAACCCCGTACCACCGGTAACCAATACAGGGATGGATTTGTTGGTGTAAGGCATCACAGCAAAGGTTTACTCCACCCAGCATACATTGCTCCGCCGATGGCGTCTTGCCGCGCACCAGTGACGCTGGATAGACAGTTGGGCCGACCCTCTGCGCGTAGCACGCCCATGAGCGCCATCAGAATGGCTTCTTTCATAGACACGATGGCGTGGTCAGGTATATGTAACGACACAGGCGCTATCTGGTTGCAAGCTACAAGAATAAGGTGGTTTAAAAAAGCGTTGAACGCGCCGCCACCAGTAGCCAGGGCGCTGTAAGTGGGGAGTTGCCAGTTTTCTGCCGTTCTTATCCGGTCGAAAGCCAAGGCAATCTGTCCAGCTATGTGTGCGCATACAGTGTGTAGGCGGTCCTCCACCGGCGCTGGCCAGCCCAGGCAGAGGTCGGTTTGATAGTGTTGCACCCAATCGTTGCCCAAAGATTTGGGTGGAGGCTGCTGAAAGTAAGGCAGGCTGTCCAGGGTGTCTTTCAGTTCTGGGATGAGCTTGCCAGAGGCGGCCAGGCGACCGCCATCATCGTAGGGCAAGCCAAGCGTCAGCGCCAGCGCGTTGAGGATCTGATTGGCACCTCCTACGTCAAAGGCGATGTAGCGCTCGCCAATGCGGCAGGTCATATTGGCAATGCCGCCAAGGTTGAGCATGAAGTCGTACTGGCTAAACAGCAGGCGGTCAGCCAGTGGTGCCAAGGGCGCACCTTGCCCCTTCAGGGCCAGGTCTGTAGTGCGAAAATCGCACACAGTAGCAATACCAGTAGTGGCTGCTATGGCCGCACCATCTCCGATTTGGGTGGTAAAGCCTTGCTCCGGGAAGTGAAAAATGGTGTGCCCGTGCGAAGCAATGAGGTCGGGTGGCCACTGCGGATGCTGCTGCAAAAACGCCTCCACGGCCTCGCCCATCCAATGCCCCAGCTCGGCGTGAGCTTGAGCCAACTCGCGGGCAGAGGCTTGGGGCAATGCGCGCAGGCGCTCCTGCCAATGCTCTGGATAAGGCACAGTTTGCCAAGCCAGCAGCGCCCAATCCTGCACTGCGCCATCTTGCAACTCGAAGCGGCAGGTAGCTATGTCTAGCCCGTCTAAAGAGGAGCCAGACATAAGTCCTATTGCTGTGTAGGTGGCTGACATGTTTTCAGGCTTCAGCCTCTACTTCAGCCTTGTGGGCTTCAATGAGTTTCTGCTGCAAGTCGCCAGGCACCTGGGCGTATTCCGCAAACCGACGGGTAAACTTGGCCTTGCCCTGAGTCAGGGAGCGTAGCGCCGAGGAGTACAGGTACATTTCTGAGAGGGGCACGCGAGCCAGAATTTTTTGGTAGTGGCCGTCGGAATCCATACCCATGATGATGGCGCGTCGGGTTTGGAGGTCGCCCATGATATCGCCCATGACCTCATCGGAGCACAGGATTTCTACATCATAAATTGGCTCGAGTATTTGTGGCCCTGCCTCGGCAAACGCCTGGCGAAAGGCCTGGATAGAGGCAGTCATGAAGGCCATATCGTTAGAGTCCACGGGGTGCATTTTGCCATCGTATATGCTCACGCGGATGTCCTGGCAGGAAGAGCCAGTGAGAGGGCCTTCCTCCATTTTCTGCATGATGCCCTTCTTGATAGCGTTGGAGAAGCGCGCATCAATGGTGCCGCCCACAATACACCACTGGTACACCAACTTGCCACCCCAGGGCAGTTCGTCCACTTCTACGTTTTTCACTGTGAGATCGGCTGGGGCGGGCATACCTTCATAGTAGGGCTCGAGGCGCATGTGCACTTCAGCAAACTGCCCGGCGCCACCAGTTTGCTTTTTGTGGCGGTACATGGTGTTGGCCGTGCGGGTGATGGTTTCGCGGTAGGGAATGCGAGGCCTTACAAATTCCATAGACACGCCATAGGCCATCTCAATGCGGTGCTTGATGAGGTCGAGGTGGAGTTGCCCCTGGCCGTAGAGAAGGGTTTGCTTAAGGGCTTTAGACTGCTCTACTACCAGGGTGGGGTCTTCTTCTGCAATGGTATGCAGGGCTTTCATCAGCTTTTCCATGTCGTTTTTGTTGGGCTGATGCACGCCTACGTCAATGCGGGGTGCTGGGAAGTGAATGGGGTCAATTTTACGATCCACGCCCTTGACGTTAAGGGTGTCGTTGGTGTGGGTATTTTTGAGTTTCACCGTCACGCCAATGTCGCCGGCGTATAAGGCGTTGATGCCTTCGCGGTCTTTACCGTTTGCTAAATAGATCTGGCTGAAACGCTCGGCGCTGCGATTGTTGGCGTTGAGGAGTTCGTCGCCAGTGTGCAGTACACCAGAATAAACTTTGAAGTAAGACAAATTGCCCACGCGCGGCTCAGATACAGTTTTGAATACAAATACCGTAGTGCTGTCTTTGCTGTTGCATTCCAAGGTGCCGCCGCCTTCCAACTCGGCAGCGGGGCGCTCGGCAGGCGAAGGGCAAACATCGTTGATAAAGCCCATGACGCGGCCGCTGCCCATGTCTTGCAAAGCAGAACAACAGAACACAGGGAAGATTTGCTGATGAGCAATGGCAATGCGCAGCCCCTGGGTGAGTTCTTCCTCGGAGAGCGTACCCTGCTCAAAGAAGCGCTCCATAAGACCTTCGTCATTTTCGGCGGCGGCTTCCACAAGGGCATTGTGCATGGCCAGGGCGCGGTCTTTTTCGGATGCAGGGATTTCCTGCTTTTCGGGTTTACCGCCACCTTCGGGGAATACGTACATGACCATGCGCAAGGCGTCCACAATTTTGTTGAAACCCACGCCTGGATTGAGCGGGTATTGTACCGGAATGACGTGGTTGCCAAAGCGCCTGCGGGCTTGCTCCAGGGTGGTGTCAAAGTCGGCTTTTTCGTGATCGAGGTGATTAATGACGAAGAGTGCCGGGGTTTTGAATTTTTCAATGTATTCCCATATCAGTTCTGTACCTACCTCTACGCCACTGCGTGCATTGAGCACTACCACGCCGGTGTCAGCTACTTTGAGCGACGAGACAATCTCGCCCACGAAGTCGTCAAGACCCGGCGTATCAATGATGTTAATTTTGGAATCTTTCCAGTTGACGTGCATCAGGGTACTGAATATAGAGTTGCCGCGCTCGTGCTCCAGATCAGTGTAGTCAGATACTGTGTTCTGGTCTTCCACTTTGCCGCGGCGGGAGATGGCTTTTCCTTCGTACAACATGGCTTCGGCAAGAGTGGTCTTACCGGAGCCAGAGTGCCCAAGTAGTACGACGTTTCTGATGTTTCTGGTATCGAAGTTCATACAGTACGGTTTTGTTTGGTGTAAGAGATAGAAACAAGTCGCTCAGGGGCAATTTGGGATACCCCTTGAAAACGGCCTGAAAATACAGCCCCCTGCCGGAAATACAAATATTCTGCAAATTATTTTTCGCATTACAGCGCACCAGCCATCAATCCGCCATCTATGACGAGGTTTTGGCCAGTAATAAAGGAGGCTTTGTCCATAGCCAGAAAGGCGATTGCAGCGGCTACTTCTGCTGGCTCTGCAATGCGCCCCAGGGGTGTACGGCGCAAAATGGCCTCGAGGCGTTCGGGCTGTTGCAATACAGGAGCAGCCAGCGGTGTACGGGTGTACCAGGGCGATACGGCGTTGACGCGGATGCCTTCAGGCGCCCACTCTACGGCCAGGCTTCGGGTAAACTGCAACTCAGCAGCTTTGCTCATAGCGTAAGGCGCGCCCGAGCGTACGTCCACTAAGGCTGCCACTGAAGATACGTTCACTACTGATGCTCCACGCCCTTGGCGCAGTAACGGGAACAGCAGCCGAGTGAGCCAAACCGCACTAAACAGATTAGTTTCCAGCACGTTGCGGATTTCAGCCTCTGCATATTCTACAAAAGGTTTGCGCAGATTCATGCCCGCGTTATTGACCAGAATGTCCAGGCGTTGCCAACGCTCCTGAAGCATATTTAAAATACGCTCGCAGTCTTCGGAGCGAGTTATATCGGCAGGTATGCCAATAGCTTTGAAGCCTTCAGCCTGCCATTGCGCAACGGCGGCCTCTACGTCGGCTTCGCTTCGAGCCACGATGCAAACCTCTGCACTGAGTTCGAGCATGGCCTGCGCAACAGCTCGCCCAATGCCTTTGGTACCGCCAGTAATGAGGGCACGCTTGCCGGCTAGTGTCCATTGAGCCATAGCACCGGCACATTACAGGACTTCCTCCGCTGGGGTGTAGGGCAGGTGGAAAGCATCGGCCACGCCTTGATAAACAACCTTGCCATGCACCACATTCAGCCCCAGCTTGAGGGCATTGTTGTCTTTGCAAGCTTGGCGCCAGCCTTTCTCGGCCAGTTCAATGGCGTAGGGCAAGGTGGCGTTGGTCAGCGCAATGGTGGAGGTGTAAGGCACAGCGCCCGGCATGTTGGCTACACAGTAGTGTACCACGTCGTCAATGATATAGATGGGGTTGGCATGAGTAGTGGGGCGGCTGGTTTCAAAAGCACCACCCTGGTCAATGGCTACATCCACCATGACGGTGCCGGGGCGCATGTCCTTGAGCATGTCGCGGGTAATGAGCTTGGGCGCTTTGGCTCCAGGGATGAGGATGGCACCAATGATGAGGTCGTGGTCGCGGATGAGCCGACGTATATTGTACTCATTGGAGTACATCGTCACTACATTAGCGGGCATTACATCGGCCAGGTAGCGCATGCGCGGCAGGCTTACGTCCAGGATGGTGACTTGTGCACCCAGGCCGGCAGCCATCTTGGCTGCTTGCGTACCCACAATGCCCCCACCCAGTACCAATACTTTGCCAGGGGCCACGCCAGGTACGCCGCCGAGCAGCACGCCGCGGCCTTTCTGAGGCTTTTCCAGGTACTTAGCGCCCTCCTGTATGGCCATTCGGCCAGCCACTTCCGACATGGGGATGAGCAGGGGCAGCGAGCGGTCGGGTAATTCCACCGTCTCGTAGGCCAGACACACGGCGCCACTGTCTATCATAGCTTTGGTGAGTGGCTCGTAGGAGGCAAAGTGAAAATAAGTAAATACCAAATGCTCGGGGCGGATGAGGCTATATTCCTGCTGGATGGGCTCCTTCACTTTGATGATCATTTCCGCCTGAGCAAATACTTCTTCTGCAGTGGGCAATATGGAGGCGCCAGCCTGTAAGTATTCCTCGTCTTTGAAACCGCTCTGCAAGCCGGCCTGGGTTTGCACCAGCACAGTATGACCGCGCTTGGCCAGTTCGCGCGTACCCGCTGGGGTGAGTGCTACGCGGTTTTCGTTGTCTTTAATCTCTTTGGGAACGCCAATAATCATAATGGTATGTTATTTTGGTCAGGAAAACAGTTTCAATTCGGCAAAAATAGACTTTTCCAACAATCGCGCGACTCCCGCCCCTGAAAAAGCTAAATGACCGTGCCTTGCAACCGAATGCACCCTCAGGCGTTTACTTGCAAAACAAAAGCATGACCATACAGGAAGGGCGCGAGCGATTCATTCAATCCTGGGGTGCGCTAGGCACCAGTTGGGGTATCAACCGCACCATGGCGCAAATACACGCACTACTGCTGGTTTCGCCTAAGGCCCTATGCGCCGACGAAATCATGGAAGCCCTGCAAATATCGCGTGGTAACGCCAATATGAACCTACGCGCTCTCATGGACTGGGGGCTGGTGTACAAAGAACTCAAAACCGGCGAGCGGCGGGAGTTTTTCGCAGCTGAAAAAGATATGTGGCAGGTGGTGCGCAACATCATCCTCAACCGCAAAAAAAAGGAGCTGGAACCCACCCTCAAGGTATTGGACGAGCTCTCCAGCGTAGAGGGCAACGATCCTGAAACCCAGGAATTCACTCGTATTATCAAAGACATCAAGCTGTTTTCCAACAAAGCCGACTCATTGCTCGACTCTCTGACCAAGGCCGATCCCAACTGGCTCATGGGTTCGTTTATCAAAATGATCAAGTAAGTACGTCCCTACAGTGCCTGCTCCCCTACTGTCTGCCCCTTGAGCGATTGAGCCACGTGAGCATCTAGCGCACGATGTGCCAGCGGCGCGGAATAAGCATTGAGCGCCTCCAG
Organism: uncultured Saprospiraceae bacterium; assembly: GCA_938015595.1. Lineage (GTDB taxonomy): Bacteria > Bacteroidota > Bacteroidia > Chitinophagales > Saprospiraceae > UBA2329. The sequence continues at coordinate 39,786 of CALLPI010000013.1, forward strand.
CGCCTGGTGAATGAGATCTTTATCGGCGCCTTCGGCGGCCGTACGCAGAGCATTGGCCAAGGAGGCCAGCCTATCCTTTTCTTCGGCGCTAAGCCAGCTGGCATTTTGTTTTACAAATCGCTCTACCGACAGCAATACGGTATGCGCTTCGTTGCGGGCTTCCAGCAGGGCGCGGGCAGCCATGTCTTCCTGGGCATGCTGTACTGATTCGATGAGCATGCGAGCCATCTCCTCCTCTGAAATGCCGTACTGGGAGCGCATCTCCACTTCTTGCTCCACGCCAGATCGGAGTTCTTTGGCTTTGACGCGCAAGATGCCATCGGCATCGAGGATGAAGTGGATTTCGATTTGCGGCAGGCCGGCGGGCATAGGCGGTATCCCACGCAAGATGAACTCGCCCAACTTGCGGTTGTGCTGTACCAGGTCGCGCTCACCTTGGTACACCGCCACTTTGAGGTTGCGCTGGCCGTCCGCCGAAGTGGTATATCGGCGACCAACCCTGGCGGGCACTTTGGAGTTGCGCGGCAGAATGATATCCATCAGACCGCCAAGTGTTTCGATGCCTAGCGACAGGGGCGTGACGTCAATGAGGAGCATGTCGCGCTGATTACCAGCTAGGATATCAGCCTGAATGGCAGCACCTAGAGCTACTACTTCGTCAGGGTTGAGCTTGTCGAAAAGCGGGCGACCGAAAAATTCAGCCACGGCTTGCTTTACCAAAGGCGTACGGGTAGCGCCGCCCACCATGACTACGCGCTGAATATCGGTGGGTGTGAGGCCAGCGTCGCGTAGGGCATTTTTACAGGCTTCGATAGTGCGCTTAACCAATGGATAGATAAGGTCTTCAAATTGGGTACGAGAGATGCGGAGCGGAACCCCGCGCAATACGCCACTGAAATCTTCGGCCTGGCTGAGCTGCTTCTTTGCGGTCTCGGCCAGCAAGCGCAGTTCTTGCCCCAGGTTGCGGTCCTGTGCCAGTTGTTGCTGCCAGTCGGGATGTTGTTGTAGCCAGTGGTCTATGATAGCTCGGTCAAAGTCATCGCCACCTAGGAAGGTATCTCCATTAGTGGAGAGCACTTCAAAAACGCCGTCGTGAATGTGCAGGATGGAGATATCGAAAGTGCCGCCACCCAGGTCATACACTGCGATAGTTTGGTTGTCATCAGGTTGCAGGCCGATGCCATACGCCAGACTGGCGGCAGTGGGTTCGTTTACAATACGCAATACTTCCAGCCCGGCTAGTTTGCCCGCATCGCGAGTCGCTTGGCGCTGGGCGTCGTTGAAGTAGGCAGGCACAGTAATGACGGCCTTGCTCACGGGCTGGCCTAGGGCAGTCTCAATGCGGGCTTTGAGGGTTTTAAGTATTTCAGCCGACAGTTCTATCGGTGTGTAAAACCGGTCGTTTACCCTGATTTTAACCAGGCGCTCGGCGTCCTCATCTATGATTTGGTAGCCAAAGTAATGCTCAAAGGCTTTCACATCGCGGTACGACTTGCCCATGAGGCGCTTCACAGAGTAAATAGTATGCGCGGGGTCGGACACCAGTTTTTCTTTGGCCTCCTCTCCTACCAGGACGCTACCGTCCGGTCGAAAGTGAATGACGGAGGGCGCTAGTGCGCTTTTGCCCTGGGGGTCTTTGACGGCTACAGGTGCGCCATCTTTAATGTAAGCTACCAAGCTATTGGTAGTGCCGAGGTCTATACCGATGATGAGTTCTTTTGACTTGACGACTTCTCCCGACTTTAGGTCTATGGCAATGCTAGGCATGAATGATGCGAGTTGTGCGAAAGATGCAAGGATAACGTTGGAGCAGTAGGTATGGTTTGAAAATCTTTTGCGGTTGTTGAAAAAGCTCCTTCGCGCCCAACCTTTTACTGCCAACAACACGTATTTCGGCACATACTTGCATAGCATGAAGCTGCCCAATGCAATCCATTACTCTGGGCGGGGGCATATTATTGGCAACTACCAGGGCCTGCGAACCAACCCTACCGATGACCGTTTCCTTAGCACCTTACGTTTGCTGCTGCCCTGTGGGGCTGGAAAATATAGCCTTTGCATTCTGTCTGCATGACGTGCGCCAACACGGGGACTTCCTCGATCAACTTCTCGACCTAGTGCATGGCTTCATCATTCTGGACTTGCACAATGTGTACTGCCAGGCCATGAATTTTGATGTGCCAGCAGATGAGCTACTGGCGTGCTACCCGCTGCTAGAGGATGCGATCCTCTATGTATGAACAACAAACCACCCTAACCCGAATCCTGGAAAACATCCCAAGCGCAGCTGAAGCCCGCCGGCAACTCATGTCTTCTGCCCTGCGCAACAGATCCTGGCGCATAGAGCAATGGTCTGTTACATGCTGGAAACAGCCATGCGCATAGCCCAAAAATGGAAGTAAAACCGCTGAACAGGCTATACACTGACTCGCTTGTAGCTGCCTAGTATCAAGAGCCTTTGCTGGCGCGAGCTACTCGATGAGGGTTCTGGCGCACAACTCTGTTTGTGTATTGACACGAGCGCACATGCGCACAACCGGATCATGCCGGAGCTAAGGTGTCGAATTATACTACTCGACTCCTTATCTCAGACCGACTCAGTTTTTCTTTCTTCGAAGTCTCGCTGTCCTTCGAACTATTGCAACCTTGCCGCAAGAAATGCGTTTCCATACGTTATTGTTTCTGACATCTGCACGCCGCATGAATGCACCATCCAAATCAGCGCTCCGCCCCTCTCACGCTCAAGCTATTGGCTGGACAGGCTTCCTCATCCTGGGCATACTGGGGTTTACTTGGGGCAGTTCTTTTATTCTCATCAAAAAAACACTGCAGGTATTTGACCCGGTGCAGGTGGCCTGCCTGCGACTGAGCATCACCGCCATAGCACTAGCGCCAGTAGCGTGGCGTCGTAAGGCTATCGTGCAATGGGTGCGCTGGCCGTACTACCTGGCCGTGGGTTTATTAGGTACGGCCGTACCGGCTTTTCTTTTTGCCTTTGCGCAGCAGAAGGTGAGTAGCTCAGTGGCGGGTATGCTCAATACACTTACGCCGTTGTTTACGCTGGTACTGGGCATTGTATTTTTTCGAGCCAAGGTCATTTGGGCCAAAGTACTGGGCGTAAGCATCGGTTTGGCAGGAGCTGCGGTACTGATCTTGCTGGGGCAGCAGGGGGCCTTATCCGGCAATATTTGGCATAGCCTGCTCATTGTGTTGGCCACAGTGTGCTACGGCGCCAACCTGAATGTGGTGGCCTCTTGTTTTCCCAGAGAGGATACTCTCACGCTCAGCGCAGTATCTTATACTATGGTAGGATTGCCGGCCCTGGCAATGCTGGGTTTTGGTACAGACTTTGTCCAGCACTTATATGCCGATACGCACAGTGCCTTGGCAGGACTGGGTTATGCAAGCATCCTGTCGATGGGCGGTACGGTCATCGCTTCTGTTTTGTTTTTCAAATTAGTGCAGCAAACCAGCGCTGTGTTTTCCTCCATGGTGGCCTACCTCATGCCTGTAGTGGCACTGGGCTGGGGTTTGCTAGATGGCGAAACGCTGACGGTATTTCACCTACTGGGTATAGCGCTGATTATGACGGGCGTATATCTGAGCCGACGCTAAGTAAAATATCCTCCGACTCTTTAAACCAGCCTGCATACATGATGTATGCGTTAGCAATGCGTTCAATGCTGTCCTTAAACTGCTCCGGGCTAATGGCCTTTACCTTTTTGGCCGGCACGCCAGCATAGATGTACCCTGCTTCCAGGTGGCTATTCTCCAGTACCACCGCACCGGCAGCAATCAACACATTAGATTCTACCACGGCGTGGTCCATTACGATGGCGCCCATGCCCACCAATACGTTGTCGTGCAGGGTGCAACCGTGCACAATAGCCCTGTGGCCTATGGAGACATTGTTGCCGATAGTAGTGGCAGCCCGCAGATACGTGCCGTGAATGACGGCGCCATCCTGGATATTGACCTTGTGCCCGATGCGAATACTGTTGACATCGCCGCGCACCACAGCCTGAAACCACACGCTGCACTGGTCGCCCATGACGACGTCGCCGATGAGCGTGGCGTTCTCGGCAAAGTAACAACCCGACCCAAATAGCGGGGTAAATCCCCGGACTGCCTTAATCAGAGCCATGATATGAAAAGTTTTTTCAAAAAACCTTTTACTTTGCGCCAAAATTAACCTTATGAACCGAGAAATTCACTCCTGGTACAGCCCGAATTTGAACAAAAATATGGAATTGGTGATGTACGGCCACTACGGTTTTGCGCTATTGCTACTGCCTACGGCCGCTGCCGATTACCTCGAATATGAACGCTTTTTGATGATTGATGTGCTCAAGCCATACATTGAATCCGGCAAGGTGAAGGTCTTCTCCATCAACAGCATCAACTCCGAAAGCTGGCTCAACCCCCGTATGCACCCCCGCCACAAGAGCATCCGGCACGTACAGTTCAATGAATATGTGTACAAAGAGGTTGTGCCTTTCATCAAGCACAAAACCAGTATGGAGACACCCATTATCCTCTCCGGCGCTTCGCTGGGTGCGCTCCATGCCGCCAACTTATTCTTCCGCCGCCCCGACCTCATTGACGGCGTAATAGCCATGAGCGGCAACTACGACCTGAGTACCTATACCGGAGGCTATCACGACCAGGACGTGTACTTCAATTCGCCCATGCAGTACTTGCCCAACCTTCACGACGAATACTGGCTGGGCCACATCCGCAAGAGCCGCCACATCCACATCATGACCGGCTCAGGTGCCTGGGAAACCCCCGAGGCTACTATCAACTTCTCGCGGGTGCTGGACGCCAAGGGTATTCCGCACGAGTTGGATGTGTGGGGGCCAGACATGCCGCATGACTGGCCTACTTGGCGAATGATGCTGCCGTATTATGTGGCCACGCGATTTTAGGGTACAGGAATCGCCTGCAAAATATCCCGCACGATTTCATCTGAAGTAATGCGATCGGCCTGCGCCTCGTAGCTTAGGCCAATGCGGTGGCGTAGTACTTCGGTGCATAGCGCCCGTACGTCTTCCGGCAGCACATAAGCTCGATGCCGTAAAAAAGCCATGGCTCTGGCTGCTATGCCAAGATATACGCTTGCCCGAGGCGAGGCACCATATGTCAGAAAAGGACGTAACCTGGCTAGCCCGTGCGATTCAGGGCGCCGAGTGGCCGCTACTAATTGAAGGATATAAGTCTCAATTTTTTCATCCATATATATTTGACGTACCAGGTCGCGGGCGTACAGGATTTCTTCGGGCTGGGCTACCGGCTGCGGGCTGGCAAGCGCTGCACCACTCGTGTTGCGCCGAATGACTTCGCGCTCTTCCTCCATAGTAGGATAGTCCATATGCACCTTGAGCATGAAGCGGTCCATCTGAGCTTCCGGCAGCGGATAGGCGCCTTCCTGGTCCACAGGGTTCTGGGTAGCTAACACCAGAAAGGGTTCTTGCAAAGTAAAGGTCTCGGTGCCTATGGTCACCTGCCGTTCCTGCATAGCTTCCAACAAAGCGCTTTGCACCTTGGCCGGAGCGCGATTAATTTCATCTGCCAACACAAAATGTGCAAAAACAGGACCTTGGTGCACATGAAACTCCTGCGTGCTGGGGTTGTAAACCATAGTACCCACTACATCGGCTGGCAGAAGATCAGGAGTAAACTGTATGCGACTAAACCGCGCATCAATCGTACGCGCTAATGTTTTGACCAACAGAGTTTTGGCCAGCCCTGGCATTCCCTCCAACAATACGTGCCCTTGCGCCAGCAAGCACACCAGCAAGCGATCCACTACGGCCTCCTGCCCCACTATGATTCTGCCTGTCTCGCGGCGTATATTATCCAACAAAATACTCTGCGCTTGTATGCGCGTTTCCAGCGCCGCGATATCTTCAGTTTTCATTTAATTATTGTTAAAAATTCAGTTCAAAAACAAATCGCTCGTTACCAGCAATCTAAAAAATCATACCTACTCGCCTCTTTGTCGCCGGAGGCTTGCGTATCAAGGCAAAGCTAAAAAAAATGATAAAATTTTTTGTTTTAATAAATTATTTGTTTTAACTTGCGCCCGTTTTCAAGGCTAATGTAAAACAATAGCGTTATGATTAGAGAAGATCGTCGGCAGTTAAATGAAAGATTCATCCAGGCGTTCCAGATGCTGGAGGAGCGTGGCGTCATCGTCAAGAATGACCGAAGCGGCAAAGGCATTGGCGATTTTGCCAAAAAAGTGCTAGGCAAGCGCTCCTATGGCCACATTATCCGGGCGTATCTCAACCCCGACGACAAACGCTGTATTGACTACTCCCAGGCGCGGATAGTATGCCGGGAGTACGGCATTAACGAGTCCTGGCTTATTGACGGCATCGGCTCTCCTTTCGGCTTTGACCTACCAGCTAACCACATGGAGGCTTCCGATATTGCCTATCGGCCCAACATCCTGTTTACCACTGCAGAAGCCTTCGCCGGCACTTCAGTGGACGCAGGCGGCTTTGCCCCCGAAGACTACGAGTACTACCACATCCCCGGCGTATCTGGCAATGGGCTAGTATCTTTTGCCATCAAAGGCAACTCTATGGAACCAGTCATCTCTAATGGCGACATTGTCATCTGCCGCGAAATCTCCGGCCTCCACGAGATCAAGGACAACAAGATATACGCCGTCAAAAACAATGGCCAACTCTGGGTAAAATACGTACAACGCCTAACCGACAGCCGAGGCCGCGTCAATCGCCTTAAGCTCATCTCTGCCAATCATCTGGAATACGAGCCATTCATCGAAGAGGTCAACGAACATACGCGCCTGTACCAGGTTATTCGCCGCGTAAGCGAAGTCTAAGGCTGGGAGTCTGCCCTAAAAACGAAATAACCTAACTTACTGATTTTTTATCCCGGTACGCCAACTACTTGCCCAGCAAGCACAAGAGCCGCAGTGTTTTTACTGAGGTGGGCAGGGGTTTGTCTAAAGAATTTAACCTGCTGTTTTTGATTTTTTTCCTCCCCCTGGGCGCTCCACGCCTTTGGGGGCTTTTTTTCCGATGGCTCAAAACCAACAGAGCACTTAGACAAACGTGTTGCCCAAGCGCTCTGTGAAAAAATGTGTAGAAAAGTGCCGAGAACCGCTATCAGAAATTCGGGCAGTAAAGGCCGCGTTTTTCTGGGCCGCAAATCTTGTAGATCATAGCAAACTCAAAGCCACCTTGCCCGTTGCTGGCCGCTCTGAGCGGGGAGACGTTGATGTCGTAGCTAAAGCCAATGCTGAAGTTATTCATGTCAAAGCGGGAAGAAAGAATGGCCGCATCGTTGAGTACGCCACTTTCAATCTTATTGGATACGCGCGTCCACAAGCCCACCTGAAAGGCCTGAGTATCGAAGCGGTTTTTGGCTAGGATAAACTTGAGGGCAGTGCCGGCATTCACCTGGAAAGAAGGGCCTTGGCTCATTACGATGACGCCCGGCACAATGCCGAAGCGATCGCTGAGCTGAAACTCGCCACCGCCATGCACTGTAAAGCGGCTATAGAGCAAGTCGGGGGTATTACCGGTAAAGGAAACATTGGCGCGGTTAAGGTGGTGGAAGGCTGCGCCAAGGTAGAGGTTGTTATCGCGGTCGAATACGGCAAACCACATAAGGCCAGCAGCCAGATCAGCGAAGATGAAGTTGTCACGATTGAACCCGCCCTCGAGAGTAGGCAGGTTAGGATCATAGCCGCCACGGCCATCGTGCTGGGTGCCCCAGCGCAAGTTGATGAAGTCAATGCTGCGCTGTGCAAATCCGGCTTCGGCGCCAGCCACCAAGTAAGATGCGCTGGTACGGCTGCCACTCATGCGTTTGCTGTACGAGCCGGAGATTTTACCCGTAAGGGTAGAGAAGCGGGATTCGCCAGCGCGATCGCCCCAGAAGGTACCCCCTACGCCAAAATAGTCATAGCGGCCTACGGCTATGCGCTGGTCATAAGAAACAGAGTATGTATTGAAGGCATTGGAGCGCAAAATGGAAGCCCATTGATTGCGGTAGTTGGCGGCCAATCGAATGTTGCAGTTCATCACCCCCGTCATGGCCGGATTGAGGTTGAGGGGCGACATGTAAAACTGCGAAAAGTGAATGTCCTGTGCTGTAAGGGTTTGTATTCCCATTGCCAGCATCAGCACCACAAATGTCAATCGGATGAATTTCATAGACTACTACGTATTTGTAAAGATAGCCGGAATATGCGCAGCTCTTAGATTTTTCGAATAGGCCACAATATTAGGGTTTTGTTTGCAATTGCGCTGCAAACCAAGTGTTAAAAATTGAGCGAGGGTAGAAGTTGCCGTTAGAGATGCCGTACTTTAGGAAGAACGCTGCCTGCGAGGAAATATTTTATCGCAGACGCACCGCAGTGCCATAGGCCAGAATTTCTGCCGAGCCGGTCATCACCATGGAGGTAGAGAAGCGCACATTGATAATGGCATCAGCGCCCAGGCGATTGGCATCAGCAATCATACGGTCAATGGCCTGCTCGCGGGCTTCGGCCATGAGGCGGGTATACTCTTGGATCTCACCGCCTACAATGGTTTTCAGCCCGGCCACAAAGTCGTGGCCTACATGACGAGCGCGCACAGTGCTGCCGCGCACAATGTCGAGTACTTCTACGATTTCGCGGCCGGGGATGGTTTCGGTGTTGGTTATCAACATGGCTTAAAGATTTTGCTTGAGAAAATCTGTTATTTTAGAGAAAAGATGCAAGCGGGTGTTACCGCCAAAGATGCCGTGGTCGCGGTTGGGGTAAAACACAGATTCAAATGGCTTGTTGGCATCCACCAGCGCGCGTACCATTTCGGCGGCGTTTTGGAAGTGCACGTTGTCGTCAGTCATACCATGCACCAGCAGGTACTTGCCGCGCAGGCGGTCAGCGAAGTTTACAGGCGAATTATCTTCGTAGCCCTTGGGGTTTTCCTTGTCGGTACGCATGAAGCGCTCGGTGTAGGCGGTGTCGTACCACTTCCAATTGGTGACGGGCGCCACAGCAATGGCTGCTTTGAACACATCAGCCCCTTTGAGAATGCATAGCGAGGCCATGTAGCCGCCGTAGCTCCAGCCGAAGATGCCGATGCGGGCAGGGTCCACATAGGGCAGAGAGGCCAGGTATCGAGCGGCTTCAATTTGGTCCATAGTCTCGTACTTACCCAGTTGGAGGTAGGTCATTTTTTTGAACTCCTGCCCCCTGGCACCGGTGCCGCGGTTGTCTACACAGGCCACGATGTAGCCCTGCTGCGCTAGCATCTGAAACCACCAGTAGTTGGCGCCCTTCCATGCGTCGTTGACTTGCTGGCTACCCGGCCCGCCATACACATACATGAGCACAGGGTAACGAGTGCCTTCGCTCATCTGGCGGGGCTTGATCATCCAGCCGTTGAGGATGACGTTCTCGCTGGTTTGAAACTGGAAAAACGATGCCTCGCTCACACCATAATCTTGCTGTTTCTTGCGCAAGGCGGCATTATCTTCGACGGGGCGCACCAGCTTGCCGTCTTGGTCAAACACTGCATAGGAAGGTGGAGTATTGATGGAAGAATGCGTGGCCACAAAATACTGGAAGGTACTGCTGAACTGTGCGCTGTTGGTACCGCCTTGAGTTGCCAGGCGTTTTTCGGCCTTGCCTTCCAGGCTAGTGGCATAGACCTCACGCTCCATAGGGTTGCGTTTAGCTGCCTGATAATAGACCCACTGGTTGGCTTCGTCTACGCCGTACAACTGAGTGACCTCCCACTCGCCTTTGGTGATTTGCTGCAACTCATTGCCGCTCATGTCATATAGATAAAGGTGTCGCCAGCCGTCTTTTTCGCTGCTCCACAGAAAACGGCGGCCATCGGCAAAGAAGTGCAGATCGTCCAGGAGGTTTTCATCTATGTAGTACGGATTCTGTTCGCGCAGGAGGGTAGAGACTTTACCGCTGCGCGCGTCGGCCAGAAAGAGGTGCAGGTCATTCTGGTGGCGGTTCAGGTGGGTAATGCACAACTGGCTGGGCGTAGCCGTCCACTGGATGCGCGGCGTGTAGGAATCGGCCTCTACACCTAAAACAATGGGTTTGTTCTTACGGCTTTTTACATCGTGAATGAATACCTGTACGAGAGCATTGGCCTCGCCTACCTTAGGGTATTTGAAGGTCTGGTGCTCTGGATAAGCTTGGTTTGTGTAGAAGGTCATAGTAAATTCCTTGACTTGGCTCTCGTCAAAGCGCAGGAAGGCGAGATAGCGCCCATCAGGCGACCACTCATAGGCTCGCGTGAGGGCAAACTCCTCTTCATACACCCAGTCGCTGGCTCCGTTGATGATGGCATTGGAGCGGCCGTCTTTGGTAGCCTGGATGGTTTTGCCCTTCACTAGTTCCTGATAGTACAGATTGTTACCATATACAAAGGCCACTGCTGTGCCTTGGGGGTTGAACTGCGGGTACATAACGGCCTTAAGACCAAATACGGGGGTCATCTGACGGCTGGCACGGTCATAGACAAATACTTTGGAGCGGCTGCTGTAGCGATAAATGCTCTGCATCTCCGACAGGATGAGTATCTTGTGCTCATCGGCACTAAAACTGTATCCATCTACCCTCCCATTGAACCCCGGCACGCTGTTCATAGCGGCAGCGTCAAAGATGGTTTCTACCAGATGGCCTGTAGTCAAGTCATAGCGATTGACCTTGCCCTGCTCCAGGCGGGCGTAATGGCGGCCGTCTTTGAGAAATTGAAACCCAGGCAACCCGCGCGCCGAAAAAGTGCCGCGCTGCCAAATGTCTTCCAGCGTAATGGGCTGCTGAGCAAAGGCAACGATGGGCAAAAGCAGAGCCATACTGCAGTACACGAAAAGGCGAAGCATGATGATACATGTTTTTTGAAAAGGCGAAGGTAGGGATTTCTTTTAGACGCCAAAACTACCTGCGGCCGGTTCTATGCAAAGGAGGCAGAGGCTGCGCTGCCAACTACCAGGATACCAATTTTTGCAAAGGCCGCCGACTTGCAGCTCGCAGCTTGTGGCTTGCCACTCTCACACCAATTCCCGCAAAGGAGGCAAAGGCAGTTTTAGTGCTCGTTTTTAGTTCGTGACTTACAGTCCATGGCTCGCAGCTCCATGGCCGCTGCACAATTTTATAGCAAAAGCTTACACCTTTAGTGAACTCATTTAGTTTTTTATAGTTTTATTATTAAAAATAAATAGTAATACTTTCAAAAAACATATATTTGCACATTACTTCACTTAAATATACACCACACCATGTCGCACTTTGAGTTCACGCACCACTTTAGCCGCTTTGAGAGCATCTTGCGTGCTTTTGCTGTACGGCTCACACAAGACGAAACGGAGGCTCAGGATCTGATGCAGGAAACTGCCTACAAAGCCTTCAAATACCGGAGTTTGTACCAGCCCAAGACCAACCTGCGCGCCTGGCTAATGACCATAATGCGCAACACATTTATCAATCAGTACCGTCAACGCAAGCGCCGCCATACCATCCAGCACCGCACAGAGAGCGACGTGTTGCTCAACTCCAGCGCCAACGCTGTAAATAATACTGCCCCCGGCGCCATTACATTTGATGAACTATACGCTATTGTGGAGCAACTCGAAGACTGGGTGCGCATTCCTTTCCTGATGCACTATCAGGGTTTCAAATACGAGGAGATTGCCGAGCAACTGAGCATACCGCTGGGCACGGTGAAAAGCCGCATATACTTTGCGCGCAAGAAGTTGCAGGGAGCGGTAAGCCAACTGTATAAAGAAAATGAAATTGCCGACCTACTAAATTAATCCAGTTGATGTGGATATGGGTACCACCTGCTGAGATCATACAAAATACGGAGCTATGGAGTCCTTTTCAATTGAGTTGCAGATCAATCCGAAGCTATATTTGCGCAACCCTCAAAGGAGTGACGTAGGGCGTCGCATACTCAAGCACAGCATCTTACTCATTGACGAAATTGGCCTGGAGCGCTTCACCTTCAAAAAGCTGGCACAGAAAATAGACTCTACCGAGGCGGGCATCTACAGATATTTTGCCAACAAGCAGATGCTGCTACTATATCTTGCCAACTGGTATTGGGAGTGGATGAAAGTGCACATCAACCTCTCGGTACATAATATTGATCATCCTGTGGAACGCCTGCGCAGGGCTATTGCTGCGGTAGTCAACACTGCCAAACGAAATACCAACGTAGAATTTATTGACGAGGACATACTGCATCGCATTGTCGTAGTGGAAGGCACCAAGGTTTATCATCACAAAAGCGTAGATGAGCAAAACAAGGAAGGCTACTTTGCAGCCTACAAAACCTTATGCACCCTCCTGGCCGACATTATATTGGCGGTAAATCCTAACTTTCCCTGGCCGCGCGCATTGGCTACCAATATTTTGGAAATGGCCAGCAACCATGTGTACTTTGCCCTACATCTACCACGCCTTACCGATGTAAAAGCAGGACCGGATACCTTGGAGCAGGTCACCCGACTTATAGAGGCTTTTACGCTCAGCTTGCTCAATGTTCTTACTTCCGAAAACCGTGTTGAAGTAAACGGAGACGCCCCGACAGAACCGTTACTACCGCGCAATGGCCAACCCTATTCCTCTGCCGCCCGAATCAACGGCAACGACCAGACACACACCTTGTCGCCCTTTGACGAATATCTTCATCTGTAAATCTAGTAAAACCACTACTCTTATGAAAACAATATCTTTTCGAATTGGGCTCCTGGCCATTCTGGCTATTTTGATCCTGCCATCATGTATTGTGGTACGCCAGGGAGAAGTGGGCGTAAAGCGCACGCTGGGTCGGTATAAGGATCAACCCTACACTGAGGGATTAAAAGTATTCAACCCTTTCATCAGTACCTTTGTGCGCGTACCCACACAAACCATAAACCTGGAAGTAGCGCTCAACTTACCTTCGCGTGAGGGGCTGACTATCCAGTCGGAGGTATCTATTCTGTACAGCGTGATTCCGCGCAAAGCACCTGACCTGCTGCGCAATGTAGGCCGCGAGTACGAGCGCAGCATCATTCTGCCAGTATTCCGCTCTGCCGTAGCCGACGTGACCGCCCGTTTTGATGCCAAAGACATGCACACTGGCGAGCGCGGCACCATAGAAATGGCTATCCGAGACCAAATGGCTAAGCTGCTGGTAGATCGCGGCATTGTAATAGAGGCCGTGCTGCTTAAGAGCATCGTGCTACCAAGGAGCCTGTCAAGGGCTATTGAAGAAAAACTAGAAGCCGAGCAAGCTGCCCAGCGCATGGAGTTCGTACTACAGGAAGCCCGACGCGAAGCCGAGCGCAAGCGCATCGAAGCCGAGGGCGTACGCGATGCCCAAAATATCATTGCTGAAGGCCTCAGCCCTATCCTTGTACAATACCGTTCTATCGAGGCCTTCCTGGAGTTGGCCAAGTCCCAAAATGCCAAAGTTATCATTACTGATGGCAAAGCACCTGTGATGATGAACGTGGATGCCGATACCACACCCTCCGTACCGGCCATACGAAATACCGGTACTTCTAGTAGTATGTCAAGAAGCAACTAAGGCGAAGGGTAATTGTTTTGAGGTGGATTGCAATCTACATAGATTTGCAATCCACTTTTTTATGCCTCATCCTCACACAAACACCACACGCAATGGCCGATACTCCGGGATTCAGCTCTATAAAGCGATTTTTCAAACTGCTACAGCTTGATCGCAAAGATATAGGCTACATTTACATATATGCTGCCTTTGAAGGCCTGATTGCACTTAGCTTACCACTGGGGATACAGGCGATTATTGGCCTAATTGCCGGGGGTGCAATATCTGCTTCACTCATCTTATTGGTGGCAGCAGTGACTATGGCGACCGCTATGTCGGGTATTCTGCGCATCATGCAGATTACGGTCATGGAGAACATTCAGCGTCGCATCTATACGCGTTCGGCCTTCGACATTGCCTACCGCATTCCGCGTTTCCGCGTTGAGCTGCTCTCGCGCCACTATGCGCCTGAGTTGATGAATCGCTTCTTTGACACCTTAACCTTGCAAAAAGGTATTCCTAAAATCATCATTGACCTCTCCACTGCGGGCATCCAGATTTTTTTCGGGCTGATCCTCATCTCTTTTTATCACCCATTTTTTGCTTATTTTGGCGTAGGCTTACTGGTGTTTCTCACTGTGATTTTCCGATTCACGGGGCCACCAGGGCTAGCCACCAACCTCTTGGTATCCAAGTACAAATACGAGACGGCCTACTGGCTAGAGGAAGTGGCGCGCTCTATGACCACCTTCAAACTAGCTGGTGAAACGGATTACCCTCTCAAAAAGACGAACTACTACGTCAGCAAATACTTAGACTGCCGCAAGACTCACTTCGGCATCCTGCTGTACCAGTACGGCTCATTCGTATTGCTCAAGTCGGTAATTACGGCAGCGTTCCTGCTGTTGGGGGCTTACCTGGTCATACAGAACCAAATCAACATTGGCCAGTTTGTGGCTGCCGAGATCGTAGTACTGCTCACCATTAGCTCTGTGGACAAGATGATCCTAAGCATAGAAACCATCTACGACGTACTTACCGGCCTGGAGAAACTGGGCTTTGTGACCGATCTGCCCATTGAGGACGATAGCGGTATCCGCTTTGACGAAATTGACAAGGGCGTCGGGTTGAGCGTGAAGATTCAAGACCTCAACTTCACCTACGAAGGCAGCGCCAAGCCTGCGCTGCGCAACATCAACCTGGAAATTGCCTCTGGCGAGCGCGTGTGTATCGCAGGCTACAACGGCGCAGGCAAGTCCACTCTGGTACAGATCATCTCCGGGTTGTACAGCAACTTTGGCGGTATCGTCGCTTACAACGGATTCCCTTTCAAAAACCTGAACATGGTCAGCTTGCGTGAACACATCGGCGATTATTGCACTCAGGAAGACATCTTCCGAGGTACTATCCTAGAGAACATCACCATCGGCCACAAAGACGTTACCATAGAAGATGCGCTTTGGGCAGCCGAAAAAATGCACCTGCATGCTTACGTAAGCCAACTGCCTGAGGGCTACAACACCCTACTAAATTCAGAAGGGACCAACATTGCACAAGGCGCTCGCACCAAGATCATCCTGGCCAGAGCCATAGCTACCAAGCCCAAGTTGTTGGCTATGGAAAGTTTTTTGCGCGGCCTGGACCAAAATGATCGCGCGGAAATTGCCGAGTTTCTGACCGACCGCGCCAACCCCTGGACTTTCGTCGCTGTTTCCAATGATCCGGTGTTAGCTGCCCGATGCGACAAGGTGGTCATCCTCAAAGAAGGCGTCATGGTAGCGCAGGGCACATTTGACGAAATTTCACAAACTGAACATTTTGAAAAAGTATTCAAGGTATCTGAACTCGACTTGCTGACCTGAATCGTTTCAAAATCCGATTCCTCAAAGCCATAGCCTTATGCTGAATATATCTGAAAACTCCATCATTGGCAAAATTGATACCCGAAAGTACAGCGCTTTCAGCCGGATGGACCTGGCCAAAAGCCACGCTTTGTTTACTCGATGGTTAGCGCTGGCGCTGGTATTGTTCATCCTATTCCTGATGCTGCCCTGGACGCAAAACATCCAGGCACGCGGGCAGGTTACAACGCTAAAACCTGAACAGCGCCCACAGTTCATCCCCTCGGCCATAGCTGGGCGTATCGAAAAATGGTACGTACAGGAAGGCCAACTGGTGCGTAAAGGCGATACTATTGTATGGATTTCTGAAATCAAGGCAGAGTACTTCGACCCCTTACTTGTGGAGCGCACCGAGAAACAGGTAATAGCCAAAGAAGGTTCTATGCGCGCCTACGCCAACAAAGCCGAAGCACTGGACAACCAAATTGCCGCCATGCGCAACGAATTGGAGTTCAAACAGCGACAACTGCGCAATAAAATAGACCAGGCGCGCTTCAAAATTGCCGCCGACAGCGCCGACCTCACCCAGGCCATCATCCAAGACTCCGTGGCCCGCATCCAGTACCGACGCACTCAAGCACTCTTTGAGCAGGGCCTTGAGCCACGCACCAAAGTAGAAGACCGCCGCGTAAAACTCCAGGAAACCGAAGCCAAAGTGGTGGCAGCTCGCAACAAGCTCGATGCCAGCCGTAACGACCTGAGCATTGCCCAACTGGAGCTCAGTACCGTGCAATACGAGTACAATCAGAAAATAGCCAAAGCAGAATCAGAGCGCTTTGCCACCCTATCTTCACTGTACGACACCGAGGCCGGCGTCAATAAACTACGCATCGAATCAGCCAACTATCGGCAACGCAGCACCTTCTACTATATTCTGGCGCCCCAGGATTGCTACATCACCAAAGCTATTACGCCCGGCATAGGCGAAACTGTAAAAGAAGGCGACCCCATTGTAAGTATTGTGCCTGCTGACTATCAGCTGGCTGTAGAACTCTATATCAACCCCATGGACTTGCCGCTCATCCACTTTGGCCAGGATGTCAGGTTCATCTTCGATGGCTGGCCAGCTTTTATCTTTAGTGGCTGGCCAGGGCAGTCATTCGGCACCTATAGTGGCCAGGTAGTGGCTATTGACAATATGATCAGCGACAACGGCAAGTACCGCATCCTCATCACACCAGGGCCAAACGACAAGCCCTGGCCTAAGGAACTGCGCCCCGGCTCTGGTGCAAAAGGCATCGCGTTGCTCAATAACGTACAACTCTGGTACGAACTCTGGAGAAAGCTCAATGGATTCCCGCCAGATTTTTATACGCCCAAAAAAGACAAAGAAGAGGACAAGCTCAAACGAAAAGCGCCGGCCAAGTCGTTGAAGTAACGACTATCGCAGGACGTTTTATCCACTCATACAGCTGTTTAAGCCAAAAATAAAAAATAATTGCATCCGCCATGAAATATATACTTTTGACTGCTATTGCAGCACTAAGTTTTGGCCTACTCAGTTGCCACACCAAATCATCCACGCCACACATGAACGATACTTCCACTCAACGACCTGCCTATGCCTTGGTCATTCATGGCGGGGCCGGCACGATTCGCCGCGAAAACATGCCCCCAGACAAAGAAGCCGAGTATATGGCTGCACTCAACCAAGCGTTGGACATCGGCGAGCAATTGCTGCAAAATGGCGCTCCGGCTACAGATGTAGTAGAAGCCGTGGTAGTGTTTTTGGAAGATACGCCTTTGTTCAATGCCGGCAAAGGCTCAGTATTCACCAACGATGGGCGCAACGAGTTGGACGCCTCCTTCATGAACGGCGCCACCCGCGAAGCCGGCGCAGTAGCTGGCGTGACTGTGGTGAAAAACCCCATACGCCTGGCGCGCGCCATCATGGATAAGTCACCCCATGTAATGCTGGCTGGCAGGGGTGCTGAGTTGTTTGCCATAGAACAAGGCTTGGACACTGTACCGCCAGATTACTTCTACACCCAGGAGCGCTGGGAAAGCCTACAACGCGCCAAAGAGAGAGAAAACAAAAGCTCTGGTGCAAACTTCCCACCGACAGATTCCAAATTTGGCACAGTGGGCTGCGTAGCTTTAGATAAAAATGGTCATCTGGCGGCTGGCACTTCTACTGGTGGTATGACCAACAAACGCCACGGCCGCATCGGCGACGCGCCTATCATCGGTGCCGGCTGCTACGCCGACGATGCTTCCTGCGGCGTCTCAGCTACTGGTCATGGCGAGTACTTCATTCGCTATACCGTAGCCAAAGACATTGCCGCATTAGTAGAATACAAGGGACTTTCGCTGGCAGAAGCCGCTGACCTGGTCATTCATCAAAAGCTCAAAGCTGCCGGCGGTGAGGGTGGCGTCATTGCCATAGACAAACACGGCCGCATTGCTATGCCTTTCAACTCTGATGGTATGTACCGCGGCTATGCCAAGCCGGGAGAGCGAGCCGTAGCCATTTATCGTAAGTAGCTTGTAAGCATCATAACCTTTCAATAGCTATTCATCATGCTGCTTCACATCCACCCACAAAATCCGGATATGCGCAAAATTGCCAAAGCGGCTGACATCTTGCGCGAAGGAGGCGTAATCATCTACCCCACCGATACGGTGTATGCTGTGGGCTGTGACATCGCCTCCAAAACAGCAGTAGAACGCGTGTGCCAACTGCGAAAGTTGGATCCTGGCAGGGCCATGCTTACTATGATGTGCCGCGACATCAGCCAGGTGGCCGAATATGCCGCCCAGATTGACACCCCTGTATTCAAACTACTGCGGCGCAACCTACCCGGCCCCTTCACCTTCATCTTGCCCGCTGGTAGCAAAACGCCCAGGTTGTTCATCAACAAAAAGAAATCCATCGGCATACGCATTCCGGCCAACCCCATTGTGCAAGCGCTGCTCGAAGCTCTGGGGCGGCCCATGCTCACCTCCTCCCTTAAAACCGACGACGATGACGGCCCTGTCTATTACAGCGACCCCGAGGCGCTCTACAAAACCTTTGGGCAGTGGGTAAATGCCGTCATTGCAGGCGGCGAAGGCGGCCAAGAGCCCTCTACCCTGGTGGACTGTACCGGCCCAGAGCCGGAAATCCTTCGGCAAGGACTGGGCGAACTCATCCTTTAAACGCAGCATAGCGCAATTCAGGGCGTTTATCATGGGCAAAGGAATGGCGCTACCTAACTCCAGTACTCGTAACTACTTCTTCAGTGGAAAGCTGCACCCATTTTGCTGGACAGTCAATCATCGGTAGGGCGGTCTTCACAGCCTTTGTTCTGTATGATAGAACCAGCGCGAGAACGGCAAGCTGCCAGCTGGCAGCCTTTGCACCCCTCTTTGCCACTCTACTCTTAGCTACCGAAGCGCCAGCACGAGCAGCGCAGAATTATTGCCCGCCAGCACGAGCAAGGAAGGCCTTGCGTTAGTTGCGGGCAAGAATGCAGCGTCGCGGTGCTGCCCGTCCAGGCAGTCTAGCTCGGATGGCACATAGCGAAATCCGCCTCTCTCGTCGCCAACTAACAGCCGTGCTGCCGCTGCGCTCATGCGTCCAATGGCTGGCTGTGTCTCGTAATAGTTGCCGGCGCTCACTGCATCTTGTATCCCATCTCCGTTAAAGTCGGCTAAGGCAAAGGCGTAAATGGGTGCTAACTGCGCTTCCAAAGGTAGGAGCATTGCTTCGTATCGGCCATCCGCTTGAGCTACGAACAGCGTAGAGGCCAGGGTGAATACCTGCATCTGCTTTGCTTTTCGCCTGATTTTGATTGGGAATATCTTGTCCAGACCAGCTTCAGCAAAACTCTGGTAGTCGGTGTAGCGCTTTTTTAGCCCCACCATTTGCCGGGCTAGTTCGTCTCGCCCAAAGTAGGTGTAGCACTTGCCATTGCGGAAGTAAGTCATCACGGGGTCGGTACTGCCATTGCCGTCAAAATCGGCTACGAGCAGGGATATCGGCTCAGTAACAGAG
Source organism: uncultured Saprospiraceae bacterium (assembly GCA_938015595.1). Lineage (GTDB taxonomy): Bacteria > Bacteroidota > Bacteroidia > Chitinophagales > Saprospiraceae > UBA2329. Next base: position 59,207 of record CALLPI010000013.1, read on the forward strand.
GGCTGGAACTCGCTGTTCAGCCCCCAGTTGCCCGCCAGTATATCGCTGCGGCCGTCTGCGTTGACGTCGGTCAGCACCAGAGTATTCCACCAGCCGTGTGACTGAGGCAGTTCTCGGCGAGCGGCTTTCCCATTTTCAAAGGTATACAAGGCTACTGGCATCCAATGGCCAGCTATGATTAAGGTGCGTTGAGGTGCATCCCAGACAGCAGCCGTCACCATACCTGGCATTACCAAATCAGGTGCCGCATTCGCCGTTACATCTTCAAAACGCCCTGCCCCGGCATTGCGCAACAGGTAGCTGCGCGGCGCCAGACCGTACTGGTTGGGCATAGAATATCCCCCGACAAAGAGGTCGGGGCGGCCGTCAGTATCAAAATCAAGTACTACCGCACAAGCGCCACTGCTGTGAATGGCCGGCAGGGCGTCGCTGGGTGCTTTACCCAGCGCACCCTTGCCATCATTGAGATATAGTCGGTCTTGAAACGTATGGCCAGCAGGCATAGACCAATCCTCCCCACCACCGCTGACCACGTAAAGGTCAAGGTCGCCGTCAGCATCGGCATCAAACCACACCGCCGCAACATCTTCATAGAGCGAATCCTGCTCTAACGCAGGGCAGGGCATCGGTTCGAAGAAACCGTTGGCGCCCTGGCGGTACAATGCGCTGGCCTGCCCGTGTGCACCGCCGACAAAAAGGTCATCCCTGCCATCGCCATCTATGTCGCCTATTGCGAGGCGCGGACCGAGTGTACTGGTCATGAAGGGAATGAGCTTTTCGCGGTCAAAGTCGGAGGGTTCATTCTCCTGGTGCACGAAGTCCAACCCCCAGGCATTGGCATTGGGCTCCTTCCAAGTGGCCGATTTGTGGCTGGTCTTCCAGTCTGGCACAGGTAATAGCCAGGCATCGCGTTGACGCAATACTAGGCGCTGGTTGGCTTGCAATTGGCGCAATACTTGCACGCGTCGGTCAGGCCATATTACCAGCACGGAATCAACCTGCGAAGCCTGGCCCAAGCCAAAATGCAAGCCCGGTGCCACCGACGACTGAAACCCTCTGGAGGCATAGTGTTCTTGCATCTGCACTTGCTGTGCGGCAGCCACCCACACTTGGGCGCCTATGCCATGGGTATTGGCCCCTTCACCTTCGAGTTTGAAGTCGAGATAGCGGTTGGGGGTTTGCTCCGAAGTTCGATTGCGGTAAACAGAGGCTGGCGCGTCAAGATTGTTTACTACCAGATCTAGGTCACCGTCGTTATCCAGGTCGGCCCAGGCTGCACCATTGGAGTAGCCTTTGCGGTTCAGCCCCCAGGCCGCCGATACATCTTGAAAGGTAAGGTCGGCCTGGTTTCGGAACGCAAAGTTAGGCACGGCACCGTCGGGCATGCGGCGCGCCATCTCCAGGTCAGTAGCGTTGCGCTGTACTTGTTCGTTAGAGATGAAGTTGAGGTAGTCCAGGTCATTGAGCCGGCGGCGTATGCCGTTGGAGATGAAAAGATCTTTCCAGCCGTCGTTGTCCATATCGAAGCAAAGCACCGACCAACTCCAATCCGTGGCCGCTATGCCCGCCAGTTGGCCTATTTCAGAAAAGCGCGCTGTAGTGGGAGTGCACAGGCCAGAGTGAAGCTGGAGCATGTTGCGTGGAAACTGAAAATGGTATCCGTAGCTGAGTTTGAACAAATAAATATTGTAGGGGTCGGTACCGGCGGAGCGCTTGAGGACAGTTTCCTCGGCGGGCTTCATGTCGAGTGTAAAGACGTCAGGCAGACCGTCGTTGTTGTAGTCGGCTATGTCGCAGCCCATAGAGAAGTTGCTGGTGTGCTGCATGGACTGCTGTATGGCCTCGGTGAAAGTACCGTCGCCGTTGTTATAGTAGAGGTAATCATTCTCGTGGAAGTCATTGGCTACGTAGATGTCAGGGCGGCCATCTAGGTTGAGATCGCTGATGGCTACGCCCAGCCCATAGCCGATGCGGCTGCCGAAGATACCCGCCTGCTCGCTGACATCATTGAATCGCCCTCCGTCATTGCGGTATAGGCGATCGCCAGCCAGGGGCTCGCGCCGTTGTCGTATGGTAGCGGAGCCATAATTTTCGGCGGCATGCACCGAGTGGTTGAGCAGATAAAGGTCGAGGTCGCCATCGGCATCGTAGTCAAAAAAAGCAGCATGAGTAGAGAAGCCTTTGAAGTCGAGGCCGTACTCAGCGGCGCGTTCGGCGAAGGTGCCATTACCTAGGTTGATGAACAATTGGTTGCGCCCTACGATACTTTTGTAGCTACCCACTTGACACACGTAGATGTCCAACCAGCCATCGCCGTTGACGTCCGCCATGCTCACGCCGGTTTTCCAACTACCCGTACCAGCCACACCTGCCTGTTCGGTTGCGTCCTCAAACCGGAAATTGCCGCGATTGAGGTAGAGTTTGTTAGGGCCTTGGTTGGCACTAAAGTACAGGTCGGGCAAGCCATCGTTATTCACATCGCCGGCAGCTACGCCTCCGCCGTTGTAGAAATACAGGTATTGGATGATGTTGAAGGCCTCGGTTTCTTGTAGGGTGTTGGAGAAAGCCACCCCAGTCTGCTGCGGAGTCAGCTCTTCGAAAAGCGTACTGGTAGGGGGCTGTTTTGCCCGCTGGCAAGCCAAAGCAACCCAAAGCACAGCGGCCAGCCCACACCATTTCAGTACATGCCACATAAACTGCCTCACTTAATGGATTTCACATGTTGTGCACAAATGTACGCCAAGCGACGCAAATACGCTACAAAGACCTCATCACGGTACAAGAAAACAGGCACTGATTTCTGCAATGCACTGAAAATTCCGATCTCAGAATGAAAACTCGTTTGCATTATCCCATGCTGCACGTTTCTTCAAGGCCTCCCTTCACCTGCTGCTCGCCTGCATTTTCCGGCACACCTGAGCTGACGTTTCTGCTAGCCGGAGCAGAGGTTGGCGATGGTGTTGTCATTAGTACCCGGTATGTTGAGGATGAGCACAACGACAACATTGCGTATGCCCTTTTCAACGCCTTTCTTAAATCCTGCCATAGATCAGGAGGTACTCCGGCTAAGTTTTGCACAGCCAAGCCTCGGCACCATGATAAAATAGTCCTGAAATAACGGGGGCATACTGCAGACTAGGCTGGCACGCCTTCTGCAGAAGTCGGTTTACGCCTTCTTTGTTGTGCAATTCGCTTTTAGCAAGATTTTATCTTTAGAATCAAAACCTTTTCCTACCTTTGCTCTTCGGCGAGCGGCACACGACCAGCTCCCTCCAAACCCCCCCAGGGCGGAAACGCAGCAAGGGTAGGCAGGTTGTAGCGGTGCGATGTGCTTGCTCGCCCCATTTTTTTTCGCCTATGGCCAGCGATTCGGATATTATTCCTATCTTTGCATTAAATTACGCTTCGCCATGCAGTTTTTCATAGATACGGCCAGCATTGACCAAATCAAGGAAGCGCGCGACCTGGGCATACTGGATGGCGTTACGACTAACCCCTCCCTCATGGCTAAAGAGGGTATTACCGGCGAAGCCAACGTTTTGAAACACTACGAAAAAATCTGCCAACTGGTGGACGGAGATGTCAGCGCTGAGGTTATTGCTACTGACTTCGACGGCATGGTGGCCGAGGGCAAGCGCTTGTCGCTCATCGCACCTAATATTGTGGTAAAAGTGCCCATGATCAAAGAAGGTGTCAAGGCTTTGAGCTACTTCCGCGACAACGGCATTCGCACCAACTGTACCCTCGTGTTTTCTGCCGGGCAAGCCATACTCGCGGCCAAAGCCGGCGCCACCTACGTATCGCCTTTTATCGGTAGAATTGACGACATTAGCTGGGATGGTATGGATCTGATTCGACAGATTTCTGAAATTTACGCCACTCAAGGCTATGACACCAGTATCCTAGCGGCTTCTATTCGCAATGCTAAACATATTGTGGATGCTGCACTCGCTGGCGCCAACGTGGTAACTTGCCCACTGGCGGCCATCCTGGGCTTGCTCAAACACCCTCTGACGGACATTGGCCTGGAGCAGTTCCTGGCCGACCACCGCAAGGCTGCATCTGCCACTTAGGCTGATATCTTTTGACAAACGCATTCATTAGCAGAGGCTTTCTACATATACCAATTGTGCGAGGGGTCATTTTTTGGCCCCTCGTTTTTTATTATCACAAGCAAAATCACCTTACTTGGCAAGCAATACATAAAAATAAACTTGCAAGTGCAGGACATTTGTAGCTATCTTTGCAAAGCTGCATACCAAATCCGGCACTCGCCCGCTTTTCGAAGTTAATCTCGCGCTTGGCCCCCCCCACAGCGCACCATGCCCGAGCAAGCAAAACTCAGCCTCTCTGAGGCGCGTCACTCTTGATTAAGGCAGGTGCTTTTTCAAAAAAAAGAGGCGAAACAGGAATCAAACTATGTGACATAGTTTCTTTCATATTGGCGATTGGATTGTATGTTTTTTGCCCAAAGACCGCTTCCATGCGCAAGTGTAAATCGGTTTTTGGGATGGCCTCTCTCTCGATAGTTCGGGAGGGGGGCTTTTTTTTTGGCACGATTTTTTCACTCAATCGTACAGGGCATATACAAGCGCCCAACTTGAGAAAAGGACTATTAGGCTACGCTATGGGAAGTACTGCCAGGGCTGGTTTTATACGGGGCTTGGATGCATGAAGAAGTCAAGGTGGGCAGTGTTTCATAAAGAGTGACGGATACCCACCGGATCAGGCGGGATCGCTATGCGGTTCCGCCTTTTTGTTACAGCGAAGTAGCATCCGTCTGGTAGGGTACACGCGCTACAATGGAACGCCCTAGAGTGAGTTCATCGGCATACTCCAACTCGCCGCCAAAGGATACTCCTCGTGCAATGGTAGTGAGGCGTACCGGATATTCGCGCAGCTTTTTGGAGAGGTAAAAAATGGTGGTATCACCTTCAATAGTGGGACTTACGGCCATGATGACCTCCTGGATTTCCCCCTGAGCAACACGCTGGATCAGCCCTTCAATGTGGAGCTGCTCTGGCCCAATACCCTCAATGGGCGAGATGACACCGCCTAATACGTGATACAGGCCGCGATACTGATGAGTGTCTTCAATGGCCATCACGTCGCGGATGCTCTCTACCACGCACACCAGAGAGCGGTCACGGCGTGGATCGATACACACCTGGCACAGCTCGCTGTCGGCGAGGTTGTAGCATACGGTACAGGAGCGAACGCCCTGGCGCATACGCAGGAGCGATTGTACAAAGCGCTCGGTATGCTGGGGTTCACGCTGGATCAAATGCAACACCAGCCGCAACGCTGTTTTGCGACCTATGCCTGGCAGACTGGCAAACGCCTGCACAGCTTCTTCGAGCAACTTAGACGAAAAATTCATACAGCAAAGGTATAGCAGAATTTCCAGACTTGCACCTGCCTGACGAGGGCGCTTATTTGACCTCGCACAAAGAGCAAGCAACTCTATTGCGGCAACAGTATCAGCCTTTGGGTGTACACCTGGGCATCATATCGAATGTGCGCCAGGTAAATTCCAGCCGGCAAGGGAGGCAATTGAATATATGTACAATTTTGCTTGCGAAACAATAGCCGGCCAGTGCGGTCAAAGAGCAGTACTTCAACTGGACGGCTGGGGTCGGGCAAGTCCACCCAAAGGTGCTGCCTGGCCAGATTGGGAAAAATGCGCGGTGCAGGTGCAGCAGGCCAATCTGCATTGGCTGTGACATTATTACAAAATAACAGCCGCAGCCACCCCCAGAGTTGATTGTCAAAACTGGAAAGCACTGGCGTCATGCCGCTGGCGGATTCGCCCATGCGCACCACTACCATATTCAGGGAGGGAACAACGTACAACTTCTGATCGTTTTTGCCCAAAGCGGCAATAAGATCGGCCGGAGCATTGGGGATGAGCCAGCCCGGAAACTGGATGTCCACGCCCGGCAAGCAATAGCCAGCCTGGCCGTTGAGCCACCACAGGTATCCATACGAAGGATTGAGGCTCTGCGACGGAGTGGTCATAGCCTGGAAGTAAGCCGTGTCGCGCAGGAGCGTATCTGTAGCCCATGTACCGCGGTTGAGGATCATGAGGCCAAAGCGCGCCATGCTGCGAGCGTCGCTGAAATACACTTGGTTGTAGCCAATTTGCACCCAAAGCCCTCTCATACCCACTCGATTGCGGATTTTGCTGGCAAAGTAGGCGTTCAAAGTCTGGCCAGTAGCATTGGTCAGTATGTTGGTGAGCAGCGTGTAGGGTGCATTGTGGTAAAACCAGCGCGTACCGGCATCAGCGCGGTACAGGAGGCAAGCGGGAGAGGTGCAGTCCAGATCGGGGATGTCGGTTTCCAGGCCAGTGCTCATGGTGAGCTGATGCCGCACGGTTATGAGGGCTTCCTTGTGCGGCGGTGCGCTAGTCCACCCTGCGCCAAGCCATTGGGCACTGGGTTGATGAATGTTCAGCAGGCCATCTTCTTGTACTTGGCCAATCATGAAGGCAGTGAGGGTCTTACCGGCAGATGCCCAATACCATATGCTATCGCGGGTGAAGTTGTCAAAGTAATACTCCACTGCAATGCGGCCGTCTTTAAGCACGATAAAGGCCTTGGTATGCCGCTCGTCGAGGAAAGTGCGCAAGGAGTCCAGGTATGGGGTACACCATCCCAGTGAAGCAGGCGATACTGTCTGCCAGATATTGTTGCCAAGCGGCGGAAAGTAAAGTGACTGAGATTGAGCTTGCAAGCTGACGGCGGCCAGCGCCAGTGCAACAGCTAAAGTACGCACAGAAGCAAGCAGGGGATATAAATGGAGATGAGACATGGCTGCTGTGATAAAATAACTTGCAACGCCTGTATGACGCCAATGGAGCAACGTGGTTTATTGGCGCGGCTTTTAAGCAAGACAAAAAATAAAAAAATTGCCAACTCAGCCGCAAAAGTTTGCATCAGGCGCAAGAGTTCACGTACACCACCTAAGTAGCAGCCAGTACAGTGCTTGGCAAAGGAGGCACCTTGGCTTCGGCTTTAGCTCCATAGTTGCCCCTTTGGTAAATGAACTTGTCGAATCGCACTTCCAACCCACTCAATCTGAACAGGCTTCTACCCTATTTTACTGATTACAGTTCGCATTCAAAATACATCGAACTCGCTGACACCCATATACCTCTAAGATTGAACGCTCAAAACCTAGGGTTTGATATAAGCGCAGCACACTGGCTAATAAGCCCGCCTGAGCATGTCGGCATATTCGTTGGGCAGCGGGCTGGCCTCTACCGCTTGAGCTATGCTTTCCACATCGTATGGTATGCGCACGAACTCCAACTGCAATTCTGGCTGATGCAGGGAAGTATCAGGATGGATGTAGAGCAGTACATAGCAGGCGCGGGGGTCGCCGTCTTTGGGTTTGCCCACAGAGCCAACGTTGATAGCATGGCGGTATGTGCCATTGTCGTTGGCTAGCACGCGATGGAAAGGTTTGTGCGTATGTCCAAAGGCCATAATATCGGCATTGGCTTGCTCCATAATGCGGAGCAGACTTTTTTCGTCGCGGTCTTCAAAGAGATATTCATTGATTTTTCGGGGGCTACCATGCACCAGAAGCAGTCGGAATTTTTCGCCGTTGAACTCAAATTCCAGCGCTAAGTGTCGGGGCAGATTTTTGAGGAAGGCTCGCTCAGCCTCCCCCATAATCTGGTTGGTATAAGCAATGGAGATAGCGCCCATAGCCTTTTCCTGATCAGACTTGTAGGCGCAGCCACAGTTGTCGGAGGCTAGGCCAATGCCTTCGTCGTAGTTGCCAGCTATGGTAGGAATCTTACGCTGCTGTACTTCGCGGATGACCTCGTTGGGATAGGGAGCGTAACCCACCAGGTCGCCCAGACAGAACACAAGGTCGGGGTTGCGGCTATCTATGTCAGCTAGGACGGCTTGGAGTGCAGGCCAATTGGCGTGTATGTCGCTAAACAGAGCTATTTTCATCGAGCTGGATTTTTATTAAAATTCTTAGAGCCACAAGCATAGCGATTCTATTTTCAGGTATATCCAAAAGACAGACGCGCTCTTTTTTCTCAACAGGCCAGACAACATATTTTTTATATATACCAGGGGCTGAATCAGCGCCCGAAGGGCCTTGGCCTCAATACAGCAATAGATGATGATATTGCCTTTGATAAGGCCTGCTTATTTGAGTTCCCTCAATGCCAGAAAGCCGTAGATTGTGCCAGGGACAATTCGTGCGCTTATCGCTGCATTAACCTACGCTAGATGCACCATAATGACTACCCTGGCCGGATGCGCTAACACCTTTCGCCATGATAGCGACACGGTTTTCTTCTTCCGAAAAATAGGCAGGCTTGCTGGCGCTCATGCGCAGTGCTTGCTTTCGCATCACAATATATTGCGATAAATCTGGATAAGCGCCCAAAAATCCTAAAAATTTAAGTAAAAATCCTAGCCCTTCTGAAACACAGGCGCTTAGGGGTGCAATCCTATGTTTTAGTTTGGCGAAGGGATGATTGTGGAACTAAAATCAGCGCCGAGCTTCCCTTGTCCAAATACAGCTACCTTTAATAAAATAGCATACCCGGATTTCTGCGAATACAAGAGGCTGCCCTTGCACTTGGCGTCAAGACAGCCTCTCGCTTGTTCATTCCATTATTTCACTGCCCCGACTGCGGTTTTTCTCCTCGGGTTTAGGGGGCTCGGTCTTCGGACGCGGCGCTTCAGCAGGCGGGTTGCCACCACTGCGGGAAGGCTCGCGTTGAGGCTGTACGCGCGGCGCTTCAGCAGGCGGGTTGCCACCGCTGCGGGAAGGCGCGCGTTGAGGCTGATTAATGATAGCATCGCCGGGTGTGCGCTCTGTTGGGCGTGGGGCAGCACTGCGCGTGCGTGCCACTTCCTCATCCGTGGGCAGGCGTTCACTCAGGCGAGGATATTCGCGAGTCCTTTCTTTCACGAACTCCCGCTGTGACACTTGCCGGCCAGGGTTTTCCCGATTGAAGCGCTCGCGGGCTTCTTCCATTTGCCCAAACTCGCGTAGGCGCTCCAGGCGGCCATTTCGGTCGGCCAACCACGCATCGCTGACTACCCCAGCATTGCGCACCCGCCAGCGCTCCACACCGATGACGATGGTAGAGGTAGAGCGGCGATTGAAGTAGTAAAATTCAGTGAAGCGGTTGGCCAGATAGGGGTATCGGTAGATGCAGACTGGCCGGCGCCAATACCAGTTGACAAAATAAGCAGAAGGAAAGTCAATAATGACTACGACGCCACCTGGCTGCAGGTAGAAGCCCCAGTCATACCAATAGGGCACAGGGCGCCAGCGCGGGAAGTCGTACCAGTACGGATAGCCGAACCACCAGGGGTAGGGGTGGTAGTAGTGGCGCTCGATCACTACCTGACGTGGTCTTTCTACGGGGTCGTAGTCGTAGTAGCGGTCGTCGTATTGATACTGGCGGGCGTATTCCTGAGTGGCTTGTTGTAAGTCGCGTTGGGCGTCGGGGTCGCTTTCAATACTTTGCTTCCAGGATTCCAGCTCGCGAGCGCGCCGGCGGGCAGCTTCGAGATTGATGAGGTTGGCCTGTTGGATCATCCAGGAGGGCTCCCGGCGGTACAAGTCGCCAAGTTGGATGGTTAGGCGCGGGTATTCGGTGAGGATATCCAGCGCTTCAGGTTCATTGAGTAGGGCGCGCAGAGCCGCGCGAGGTCGTTCGGGATAATCTAGTACTAGATTGCGAAAGGCCGCGTCATTTTCTCGCTCCAGATTGTCAATGCGAGCCAGGAGGCCAAACTGCTCTTCGCTCATGGCTAGAGCGGGTTCTCGGGCTTCGGCAGGATATTCCTCCAGTATGCGCAGGATGGCAATGCGATTGCCCCTGCCGTCGCTCACCAGGCGCTCAATAAGGCCTGGGTAGCGGGTGAGGTCCCACACTTGGCGCTGCACGCGCTCTGGGTATTGCTCAATCAAGGCGCGAAAAGCTTTGCGCGAACGGCTTTGGATGGATTGCAGGCGCAACAGCGCTTCCGGATACTTGGCGGCCTCAAGTATATGGAGGCGGGTTTCTTCTGGATACAGCATGAGCGTTTCCACCTCGGCGCGCTGTTCGTCCAGCAACTGCTGCAGGAACTCTTCCCGTGTTTGCGCCTGTGCAGACACAACCATCCAACAGATGGCGGCGAGCAAGCATATACGTTTCATAGTTTTTTGGGTTTGAATGAACATTAAACCTTTCTCCAAAACAAGATAAATATACAGTATTTTGAGGCGAGATGAAATGATTTTCAGCACAAGCCGTGGTTTTTAACACACTTTAACCTGGATTAACAAAATCTTTGGGCAGTGCTGTTTACTTTTGTTGGCTGACTTACTTGTGTTCAACCAACCTGAATATCCAAAGATGCTTTCTACACATCGCTACTTCATTGTCCTGGCTTTATTGCTGCTGTTTTCATTGGCTTCGTCAGCGCAAGATGAACCCGCTACACCGGCTGCCCCCGGCGCACCGACTGCCACCCGAGGCAACACTGGCGGACGCGCCAAGCCCAAGCCTTATGCCGAAGTCATTACCGACAAAGCCATCTCAAAAAACGGACTTTTTAAAGTGCACCAAGTGGAAGATAGATACTACTTTGAAATACCGAACTCGGTGCTGGGGCGCGAAATCCTCATCATTAACCGCATCTCTAAAGGTGCCGCCGACACGCGCGCCGGAGGTGGTTTTATGGGTTATGCTGGCGACGACATAGGGCAGAACGTGGCGCGCTTTGAAAAGGGGCCCAATGACAGAATCTTCCTGCGGCGGCTGTCTTTTTCGGAGTACACTCCCGATTCTACTTCGGCTATGTTTGCCTCGGTGAGCAACTCCAACTTGCAGCCCATTGCTGAAGCCTTCGACATCAAAGCCTACAGCCCCGGCAATACCGGCAGCATCATTGACATTACGGACTTCATCGGCGGCGACAACGATATCCTCTTCCTGCGCGGTTTTTACAAAACAGCCTTCCAACTCGGCGGGTTGCAAAAGGAAAAATCTTACGTGGTGGATGTAAAACCTTTCCCTATCAATGTGGAAATTACTACAGTAAAAACCTTTGCCAAGAGTGCCCCCACGCCCACGCCAGGCGTACCGACCCCTCCGCGCAGCTCTACCGAAACAGTGACGCTAGAGCTAAACAGCTCCATGGTGCTACTCCCGGAAAAACCCATGCAGCCTCGTTACTACGACCCGCGCATCGGCTACTTTACTGTGAGCTATACCGATTATGACCAAGACCCTCAAGGCGTCAAGCGCATTTCTATGATCAAGCGCTGGCGCCTCGAGCCCAAAGACGAAGACTTAGAGAAGTATAAGCGTGGCGAACTGGTGGAGCCGAAAAAGCCCATCGTATTCTACATTGACCCTACTACCCCTGAAAAATGGATACCCTATCTGATACAAGGCGTCAACGACTGGCAGCCAGCGTTCGAAAAGGCGGGCTTTAAGAACGCCATCATGGCTAAGCGCGCGCCTACGCCTGAGGAAGACCCCGAGTGGAGTTTACTGGATGCGCGGTATTCAGCCATCATTTACAAGCCCTCCAATGTGCCCAACGCCTCCGGGCCATCCACCTCAGACCCACGCAGTGGCGAAATTGTGGAAAGCCGCATCAATTGGTACCACAACGTAATGCTCCTGTTGCGCAACTGGTACTTTGTGCAATGCAGTCCGTTAGACCCTGGCGCGCAGAGGATGGAGTTCGACGACGAACTCATGGGGCAGCTCATTCGCTTTGTCTCTGCGCATGAGGTAGGTCACACCTTAGGGCTACGCCATAACCACGGCTCCAGCTCTACGGTACCAGTAGACAGCCTGCGCAGCAAAACCTTCCTGGCAGCTTATGGGCACACACCTTCTATCATGGACTACGCCCGATTCAACTATGTAGCGCAACCGGAAGACAGCATTCCGCGCAGCGGCCTCTTCCCCCGTATAGGCGACTACGACCACTGGGCCATTGAGTGGGGCTACCGCCTGTTCCCCGATTTTCCTAACGCGCAGTCAGAACGAGAATACCTCAACCCCTGGGTTATTGAAAAACTTAAGAACAAGCGCCTGTGGTTTGGCACGGAGTCCAACCCGGACGACCCCCGCTCGCAAGCAGAACAAGTGGGCGACGACGCCATGCGCGCCAATGAACTTGGCATTCGCAACCTCAAGCGGATTGTGCCCAACTTGGCAAAGTGGACCCAAACACCTAACGAAACTTACGCTAATCTCAAAGCCATGCACGAAGAGGTGGCACGCCAGTTCAACCGCTACAATAACCACGTAGCCAAATACATAGGTGGTATTATGGAAACGCCAAAAATGGTGGAAGAAGCTGGCCCGGTGTACGAAATTGTGCCCAAAGCCGAGCAACGGCGAGCAGTGGAGTTCCTCAACAAACACCTTTTTGCTACGCCTACTTGGTTGCTGGATGAACAAATCTTCAGTAAAACCGGCGATCGCGGGCTGGTTATGGCGGCCTCCTTACAGGACAACATCGTCAATCGCCTGCTCAGCGCCCGCACCCTGGGCAAATTAGTGGACGCCGAGGCCGCTCTGGGCAAAAACGCTTACCGCATCGCCGACCTGCTGGCCGACATGCAGAAAGGGATATGGACAGAGCTGGGTAGCACAGCGCCTATTGATGTGTATCGCCGCCAATTGCAAAAGACCTACATTACCGCACTGAACAACTTGCTCCATCCGACGGCCTCGTTCCAGGTGCAACCTGGTGGCTTCTCTGTGCCACTCAATTTAGTGGATACCGACAAGATAGATATCAAAGCCTCCGTACGAGCGCATTTACAAAGCCTAAGGGCTCAAATCAATACGACCGCTGCCATGGCCACTGATGCTACTACGCGGGCGCACCTGCGCGAGATGGTCAACCGCATTGATAAGGCACTTAATCCCAAAAGCTGAAACACATTATAAGAAAGTGGTATGGTATCGTTTTTGCAGGGATAAGTACAGCGCTCCGTTTGAGGAGGCTAGTATTTGCCAACTTCAAAAACCTTATCGCTGTGAGAAACGAGAAAACCAACACCTTGCTGTGGGACCCGCGCTTTTGGCTTGCCGTACTTGCCCTGCTGTGTTTGCTGGGCTTGCATAGCGTGTCGCTGTAGCGCAGACGTTCCCTGCCTATGCAAAAAACGCGAGCCGCCTTTCCTGTGGTCATGAAAGTGACGGCTCGCTTGTTTTCAGCTTGTTGTGCTTGGATAGCTGGCCTGCCGAAGGGGCAACGATGTCTTAGTTGAGCGTAACGACGACGCTGTTTTCCACGCCGAAGGGCGTGGGCGTGTACTTGTCGGCAGCGGCATCGTTGAGCCAGAGTTGATCGTCCACCAGATAGCGAAACTGAAACTCCTTGCCAGTTTCCAACTCAACTACGGCCTTGAAACCATCTTTCTGCTTTTTCATCTGGATCCCTTCAGCAGTATTCCAGCCGTTGAATTCGCCCAGGAGCACCACTTTCGTTGCTTCAGGTGCTTGTTCAATGGGCAGGGTGAAAGTAGCCTTGCATACAGGCTTGGACTTCATGAACTGTTTGGTGATCATTTTCCAGCAGGTTGTTATAGTGAAGAAATGTAAGTGCTTACTTACCACCTTTGAGTTCGTCCTGGAATTTAGCCAGTTCATCCCATTTGCCAGCGGCGGCCAGTTCAGCTTGCTTGGGCCAAGTGCCGGGGTCGTGCATCTTGAAGCGACTGCCAGCCTCTTCTAGGATGGCTTTGAGAGCAGCGGGCTTGGTTTTGGCCAGTTGGGCAAAAGAGGAGATGCCTTTGGCGGCGAAGATTTCGGCAATCTTAGGTCCAATGCCTTCAATTTTGGTGAGGTCATCCGCAGCGGGAGCGGCGCCAGTTTTGGCGGGTTTGCTGGTTTTAGCAGTTTTTGGCACAGTGGCTTTCTTGGTCGTCTTTACAGGGGGCTGCTCGAGGGGGAGAGCATCTAGCACCAGTACAGAATTGGTGATGCCTGCAAATGGAGAGGGCAGATAAGCGTCGGCGTCCCAGTCGTTTTCCCAGTATTTGCCGTCAATCAAGTAGCGAAATTCGTAGCTGCGGCCGGTGGCTAGCTCGAGTGTAACTTCAAAATGCACGTCGGTGCGCGTCATTTCGGAGTTTTCCTGCGCAATCCAGTTATTAAAGTCGCCCAGTAAGACCACCTTTTCGGCGTAAGGAGCAGCCTCTACCGGCAGTGAGAACGTAACCGTGCACAACGGTTGAGTCTTAGAATAAGATTTCTTTAGCATGAGTACGAGATTTTATTGGCCAGGAAGAAAGGAGATAAAAAATTTAAATTGACGAAATTATATTTTAGATAGTGTAACAAAAACACAAACCATTTCCACATTGCAAAGGTACGCATTATTCGTTTGATTTTCAACACGAACAAGTAAAAAAATGTAAAAAATCAGCCCTAGGCGCTAAACCCGCCTTAACAAAAGCAGCTTCCAGCGATCTATAAACAAAATAAATACAGGTATTACGGAAAAATTCAGTGCAACATTTTGAATCTTGTATGCCCATGTGCAAAGAGATAAATTGATGTTTGGTGAGAAGCAGCCTCTAACAGGCTACTCAGTTTATTACAAGCAATGACTTCAAGGCGCTAAAGCCTTGCCTTTTACCTTGATAAGAACACTTTAATCCTGTGTTAAAGGAGACTTTATCATTAATCCTTTATCTTATTGAAAATAAAAACCACAAACGAAGGAGCAGGATATAATAAAAAAACCTAACTTTCACCCTCGAAAGTCAAATATGACCTCCCCAGTTTTACATGTGAGCTCTAAAAATGGTGTAAAAGCTATTTACAACCAAAAGCATGTAGTATTATGATTGCACACATTACCTTTCGTTTGCAGGCGTGGAGACGCCATGCCCTGACCTTCGCCCTGCTTTTTGCAGGTTTCACAAGCGCTCTGGCGCAGCAAAAAATCACCGGTGTAGTTACGGATGAAAAAGGAGAGCCATTAGGTGGTGTAACAGTAATGGTCGCTGGCACCAGCACTGGCACCGTAACAGATGCAGATGGTTCCTACAGCATTATGGCCAGGCCAGGGCAGGATCTGGAGTTTTCCATGATTGGCATGACTACGCAAAGAATCTTAGTTGGCCGCCAGACGGCCATCAACGTACGGATGAGTGAATCGGCTTACCAACTAGGAGAAGCCGTAGTCACTGCTTTAGGGATCAAGGAAGAACGACGTAAGTTGAGTTTTTCACACCAAGTAGTTAAAGGTGAGGAGTTGGCCAATACTCAGCGGGACAACGCCTTCATCTCGCTTCAAGGCCGCATAGCGGGGCTGAATCTGGTGCCTACCAGCGGCTTGGCCGGCGGTTCGGTAAACATCAATCTGCGGGGTGTCAATTCCATTGGAGGGTCTAATCAACCACTTATCGTGTTAGACGGGTTGCCCATCAACAGCGGCACGCTCAACCAACACAACCTCTACTCTGATGGAGCAGGCATAAACGGCAACGTCAACAACAACCGCGATGATGTAGGCAGCCGCCTGGCAGAATTGAACCCCAACGATATTGAGAGTATCTCGGTACTAAAGGGATCAGAAGCCTCTGCACTCTATGGCAATGAGGGCGCCAATGGAGTTATCCTCATCACTACTAAGAAAGGTCAAGCCGGCACTGGCCGAATCAACTATAAAGCGCGTCTGGCTACCTCAGAGTTGTACCTTTTCCCGGAGATTCAGACTGTGTATGGTAGAGGTCGCAACGGCATGCCAGAGCCAAACGACCCTGACTTTTTTGGGCCGAAGTACGCAGAAGGCACTGTTTTTTATGACAACCTGGCCGACTTTTTCCAGCGTGGCTCCAACATGCGGCATGATCTGTCGTTTGAAGGAGGCTCTGATAAAGTGACTTACCGATTGTCCTCGGCTTATATCAAGACCGACGGTGTTATTCCCACCAACCGTTATGAGCAGATCAATGCCTCACTTACCTCGGAGGCGAGGCTTCTTCCGTGGCTGAAAGCATTCACGCGATTCAGTTTTAGCAAAAACGAGAATGTGCTACCGCCAGGGGGCGCCAACGGCTATCTGACATCAGTGCTTCGCTACCCTGCTGACCAGCCCATGCGTGAATACCTGACTAAAGAAGGTACCCGCCGGCTAACCCTGCCTAATGCCACTCCTGGGAGCGACAACCCCAACGCTTTTTTCGATGTGTATAAAAATGCGCGCTCGGAGCGCACTGACCGTACCATCGGCAACATCACCCTGGAAGCTCGTATCAGGCCTTGGTGGTTGGTTACCGGCAACTTTGGCGCTGACGTATTTGCTACTGATGCCAACCGCTTCTTCCATCCAGAGTCCAATATAGGTTTTCCGCGTTCTGGCTGGACGGAAAACTACACCAATATTGGCCGATTCCTTACCACCAACCTCTACACCACCTTCCAAAAGAGTACCGGCAACCTAAGAGGCTCGCTTATACTAGGTACCACGACCAATGACCGCCGTGATGAAACCAACTCCATTTATGGCGAGCGTTTCTACTTGCCCGATTTCAACAGTATCAATAATACAGACCCTACCACACAGCGCAACCGCACCATCCTGACGCGCACGCGCCTGGTGGCCCTGTTCAGCAAAGCGGAAGTTAACTATCAGAATTGGCTTATCTTAAACCTCACTGCACGCAATGACTGGACGTCCACTTTGTCCAAGGCCAATCGAGATTACTTTTTCCCCTCTGCAGGGCTAACGTATGTGTTCTCTGACATGCCTGCGCTGAGTGGCAAATTGCCCTTCCTAGACTTTGGCAAGCTCCGAATGTCTTACGCAGAAACTGGCAACGGCGCACCTGCTTACCTGATCAGAGCGCGCTTGGTACCGCAGGGCACTACTGGTGGGGGGTTTGCCTATGATTTCTTCGGCGACAACCCCAACCTTCGGCCAGAGCGCACCAAAAGTTTTGAGATTGGCACAGACTTGGGCTTCTTCAAAGGCCGCTTACAACTGGATGTAGCTTGGTTTTCCAAAACTAGTTTTGACCAAATTGTCAGACAGCGTCTGAGCTACGGTACGGGCTTCATCTTTGGCTTACTCAATGGCGGGGAGTTGAACACTAAAGGACTGGAAATCCAGTTGGGTATTACGCCTATAAAATCAGACAACTTCGTATGGCGCATCAATACCAACTTTACGCACTATGATACCAAAGTGCTCGAACTGCCTGCTGGCGTGAACGAATACTACGACTCCGATACCTGGGCTTATGACAACGCCAGAGCGAGCGCTTTCTCACCCTCTAGTGTACTAGCCTCTCGATTCATTTTGCCTGGCAACCGATATTACCCAGCCTTACACGACCGCGGCGCAGGCACTGCCACTGCTATTGGCGGGTTCAGTTATTTGCGCAACAGCAAGGGGCAAATCCTCATCAACCCCAATACAGGATTCCCCATACCTAACAACAACTTCCTGCCCATTGGCGACCGCAACCCTGATTTTACGATGGGGGTTGTCAATGACTTCCGCATTATGAAGAATCTGTCTGTATCTTTCCTGCTAGATATCCGCAAGGGGGGCGACATCTTCAACGGCAACGAGTTGTTTCTAGTGCGCAATGGTCTAAGCAAACGCACACTCAATCGCGAAGAGTCATTCATCTTTGCTGAGGGCAACAGCGTACTGCGCGATGGCAACGAAGAAAGCGACAATCCTACGCCCAACAACATTCGCATTACGCCCAACAACAATGAGTTGTTCTACACTACGGCGTTGCTGCCCGAAGATTTCGTGGAGCGCGACATCAACTGGCTACGGCTGCGCGACATAACGATAAGCTACAACCTGCGCGGCAAGTGGATTGGCCCCAATAAAATGTTCAAAGATTTCAGCGTGTTTGTCAACGGTACTGATTTGTTCCTGATTACCAACTACACCGGTGCTGACCCCTTTGTGAGCACTACTAACCCCGCCACAGGTGGCGCCGGCGGCTTTGGAATGGATTTTGGCAAAATATCTCTGCCGCGCACCTTATCTTTTGGCATTTCGACTACTTTCTGATTTGATCCACTCAAAAACTTTAAAGTGATGAAAAGCAAAATAATACTGCCAGCGCTTCTTACTTTGATGCTGGTTTTCTCTAATAGTTGCGATAAATATCTCGATATCAACTTCGACCCTTCCAATCCGCAAGTGGCCGAGGGATTTGCTCTGTTGCCGCCTATGTTTGCCAACATGGTGAGAGGCGAAGCTTTCGATACCCGGTTTGTGGGACAATATATCCAGAATTGGGCATCTACAGCTGCCAACAACGTATGGGACTTGCACGGCTATGTAGCTGGCAGCGATGCCGCTGGCGAAAAGTGGCGTCAGCACTATTGGGCTATTGGCAGAAACATAGACCTAATGATTGAACAGGCGACGCTCAAGGAACAGTGGGACTACGTGGGCGTAGCTAAAGCCATACGCGCCTGGAGTTGGCAAACTTCTACTGATGTGTATGGCGAGATGATTCTCTCACAGGTATTTGAACCTAATCGCTATGTCTTTGACTACGATACACAAGACAAAATCTATGCTGAAGTAGAACGCCTGGCACTGGAGGCCATCAATGACCTCAGGCGTACGGATGGTGCTGTCAGCCAAGCCAGCTTGGCTCGCGGCGACCTGGTGTATGCTGGCAACCGCGACAAATGGATTCGTTTTACTTATGGCGTATTGGCTCGCAATGCTCACCACATAAGCAATAAAGCTTCTTACAACCCAGACAAAGTGATTGAGTACTGCAATCTTTCGCTGCAGTCCAACGCTGATAACTTCAACGTGCCGCACGCTGGTACCAGCACAGCCGATGGCAACTTCTTTGGCCCTACTCGCAACAACCTGCGCGTGTATCGCCAGAGTTCTTACATCCTGCAACTACTTAATGGCACGCTCTTTAATGGGGTTGTAGATCCTCGCCTGCCCAAAATGCTGAGCGCATCCCCAGATGGGGAATATCGCGGCGTAACGCCAGTGGCCGGCGACCCCACCAATACCAACAACAACCCAGCGCGCATTCCTTTATTATGGGGCGTATCGCCAGCTGTGACCAACGCCGCGCAGATACCTGGCAAGTATATTTTCACCGATAAGGCCCCTCACTCAATTCTGACTTATTCTGAAATTCAGTTCATCAAAGCGGAAGCAGCTTTCAGAAAAGGCGATAAGAGCACGGCTTATCAAGCTTTTCTCAACGGTATTAAAGCGCACATGGATTTTGCCGGCGTTACTGCTGCTGAGCGTGACACCTACTTGGCTAGCGCTGCTGTACCACAAAATGCCAATGACCTCACAATCAGCGACATTATGATGCAAAAGTACATCTCGCTGTGGGTACATGGTGCATTGGAAACTTGGGTGGACATGCGCCGCTTCCGCTACAGCAACAACGTCTACAGGGGCTTTAACCTGCCAGTTACTTTCTTTACTGCCAACAGCGGCAAGCCGGCCTATCGCCTGCGTCCGCGCTACAACTCTGAATACGTCTGGAATCTCGATGCGCTCAATCGCCTGGGCGCTACCAATGACGACTACCATACTAAGGAGTTGTGGTTTATGCAAAACTGACGCGAAGGGCAGGTTTCGGCCTGTAGCCAGGTTGGGCTAGTAAAGGAGGGCTACGTCTTGATTCGGTTATGCGGCTTACTCCTTTACCCAGCGAAGAAACCCGGTTTGCGCAGTATCAAGATACATGGGCACTCATAAAGCAATTTCTGCGGGGCATTCATTTCTATGGATGCCCCGCATAACTTTCTTTCATAGCCTTATCGCTTCCAGGCAGCGAGGCCGTCTTTGGTCAATACATATACGCGACTTCTGAAAAACAACGCCTGCGGATGACCGATAAACGGGGCGTAGGCGGGGTCGTCGGCAGGTGTACCGCCAGACGCAAGGTAGCGCTGCCACTTTCCCTGCCGGAAACACCATATAAAGGTGTCATCCAGTATTTGAATGCGCTCAACGCCTGTGATAGGAAGGATGCGCAGGTACTGGCCAAAGTTGTCGAAAATCAGGATGCCTGTAGCAGGATTATTCAAATATACTGCATTATGACGAGCCAAAAGATGCGTTGGCTGAAGCGGATAGCCTAGCAGGAGGTTTAGATCATCACTTTGTGCAATGACTCTGCCTTGCCGGTCTAATTTTTGGAGCCTGAAGGTAGCTTGGTCATACACCCAAAGCAAGTTGTCATTGGACATGCCGAGTGGTTCGGGTTGCAGTAGTCCATGTTGCCCAAGTCGGTATTGCCCAAGCGGGTTCAGCGTGCGATCTAACAGGAGTACTACCTGAAAATCAGGATAATAGAGAAGTAATTGAAACGGATCCGTAGCATCTATGTGGGCCAACTGGCCAAGGGTGTTATTGTTATAGCGATACAACAACTGGCCATCAGCGCTGTACTTAATGACTTCGTTTGCAGGTGTTACCAGATAAAACTGCTGGAGTTTGTCGCCAACCAGCATCTTGGCGGGTTGCGCTATTTGAAAAAGCGATTGAAAGATCGTCTGTGCCTGTAAAAGATCGTGGCCACAAACGAGGAGCATGGCCAACCACAAGCGCCACGATACCGGCCGTGGTCGCCTTTCCTGGCTCGGAGCCAGCAGCAACTCAAGTGCTCTGTGCCTGACGGGCATTACCATATACAAGGCCTTGGTCATTTTCAAAAAAACGGACGCACAATTGCTCGCCATCAAACACCGCATACGAGCAGGCATAGAGCCATTCGCCAGTGTTGATATAACGTGAGCGGCCATTTTTTAGCGTGTAGTCAATAGGAATATGGCGATGACCGAAGATGAAAAAGTCGGCGGGCACAAGATCCAGTTTGCGATTGGCATACGCTACGAGCCACTCGCGGTCTTCGCCCAAGAAGGCCGGTGCTTCGGGATACAGGGCGCGGCTTTTGCCCGACCAGAACTGCGCCAAACCAATACCCCAATTGGGATGCAACTGCGCAAACAGCCACTGGTTGAAGGGGTGCGCAAATATGCGTTTGATGCGCTTGTAGCCGTAGTCATTTGGCCCCAGGCCATCGCCGTGGCCAATAAAGAAGGTTCGGCCGCATATATCGCGCACAATGGGCTTTCGGTAAGTAGGAATACCCAATTCTTCTTCAAAAAACTTGAATACCCACATGTCGTGGTTGCCCGTAAAGAAGTACAGCGGCAAGCCGCCATCGGCCAGTTCGGCCAGTTTGCCCAGTAGGCGCACATAGCCTTTAGGCATTACAGTGCGGTATTCAAACCAGAAGTCGAACACATCGCCAACCAGATAAATAGCCTCTGCGTCTTGGCTGCAATAGTCCAGCCAGCGCACGATTTGTTTTTCGCGCTCGGCGCTGCTCAGCTTACCTGGCACGCCCAGGTGAAAGTCGGAGGCGAAGTAGATTTTTTTGCTCATGGCCCTGCCGTAAAATGCGGCAAAGTTAAGCCAAAGGCCTTAATACACCGCCCGTTTGACCAACTCATAGGGGCTAAGCCGGTTGAGATCAATGCTAAAAGCAATGCGCTGGAGCAACCCGCCGCGCTCGGCCAGGCGGTTCTGAAGGTTGCGGCTGTTGATCAGCGGCAGGTAAACGCCTACTGCACGGTCAAAGGCTTCCATGGCGATACCTGCGCTCCACAGCAGCTGATCAGCAAAAGTATCGTTGGCGCCGGTAGGCATGGCATTGTCAAAATAGCCAATGTCGAACCACGGCTTGACAGGCAGCCAAAAACGGCGAGGCAGATCAGCGCTAAAGTTGAGCGCCACGATGAAGCTGTTGCTTCTACCCAGCGAAAATCCCTGCCCAGTAAGCGCTTTCATGCCGCCCTCGCGCAGGTGAATTTGCTGCGACCAAATTCCCCTCGCGTCGGTACGGCCAAAGTAGAAATCGTCAAAGCGATAATCATTGAAGCCCTGAGCGGTGAGGTTGAATGCCTCCGGGAAAATGGCACCTCGCTTACGGCGTACATTGTTCAGAAAACCTCCGGCAAAAAAACGCAATCGCAAGTGGCGGCCTGGTTCGAAGGTGTGAGCGCCTTGCCACTCCAAGGATGCCTTCCAGTAGCGGGCGTCCACCGGTAGTTCGGCTTTGTTTTGGTGCTCTAGCGCTATCCAAACTGAGCGGGGATGCAATACGCGGCGCTGTTCGGCGCGATAGCTCCACTCGTGTATCCAGGTGCGGTCCGAGCGCAGTACTTGCAGCAAGCCACCCGGGGCAAAGACCGGTGCCTGGCGCTGCAACCAGATGCTGCGCCACTGAACTTGGCGATACAGCGCAGAGGCAGGTGGCCGGGATAGTTCCAATCTTACAAAAGGTACAAGTTTGGTGTAGCGCAGATCATACTTGAGCTGTTCTTGGCGGAAAAAGTGGAAACTACGGGTCTGCATGCCAGCGTGTATGCCATGGACAAATTTGCCTGCAGGATAGCCGTGCCATTGGATTTGCCCCAGACCAGCAAGGCCTTTGCTTCTGGCGGCGAACATCGGCGCCACGAGCCATTCTACAGAGCGCTCTGGCAACGTGCTGTTGTAAAGCGCTGCACCCGCCATGAAACCATCATAAGTGTTGCCCGCCAATATTGGGGTAGCGTACAAAGTGCTGCGCTGGTCGTTCTCAAGGCCGGGCAGCAAGCGTATATGCAAGGGCTCCATCCGAGGGAACAAGTTGTTGAGGTGTAAGTGATTGTTGCGTCGGTTCAACTCTGGGCTAAGCCTGTCGGCGTCTAGCGTCAGGCGGTCGTATTGGCCGGAGGGTATATCCAGTGCTTTTTGTCCGTGAAAACCTTCATACCATTGGCTCCACACGACTACATCGCCACGCATGGCTGACAACTGGAAGGGCGAGGCTATATCGCCCTTGTTTTGCACCCATACGCTCCGGCCACCGGCTGTAGGCAGGCTTTTACGCAAGCGGTAATCCAGGCGTTGGTTGGACTGCAACATGCCGTCGAAGAACCAATCCAGGGAGCGGCCGGTTTCCCGCTCCATAACTGCGCGAAAATCCTCAGGGTAGGGATGCCTGAACTGCCATTGTTGGTAATAGGCCTGCATAGCACTGCGAAAAGTATCTACACCAACTACTGCTTCTAAAAGGCGAAAAAGAGCAGCAGGCCGGGAATATGCACCTAGCAGATAGTTGAGCGACGACATTTGCTCAGAAGGGGTGTCGCAAGGCTGGTCCATCCAGCGGCGCGCCTGCATCAGCCAATTTGCTTCTGAAAAGCCCATAGGAGACGCCTTGCGCAGAAAGGCAGGCAACTCCAGCACTTCTGAGTCTCGGCCATAGAAGGCGCGCCGATAGGCATTTTCATAAAAGGAGTTCATGCCCTCATCCATCCAGGCGTGGTCTCGTTCATTAGTAGCCAAGATGCCATAAAACCAATTGTGCCCTACCTCGTGGGCGATGACAATGTCCAGGTCTTCGGCATTATCCACCGAGCCAATGATGGTGATCATGGGATACTCCATGCCGCCGCCAGCACCTAAAGCCCCCTCTACGGCAGTGGCTTGTGGCCAGGGGTATTCGCCCACTTCGGCAGAATAGAACTCTACCGCCCTTGCCACATATTGCGCCCCTTGCTTCCACAAGTGCGCCTGGTAGGGTGTGAAAAACGCCCAGGCATCTATCTCGCGCCCTGAACCAAGTACGGCCGTAGCACGCTGCACAAGGAAGCGTTTGTCGGCAAACCATGCAAAATCGTGCACGCTGTCAGCCACAAAGCGTATGGTTTTCAAGTGAGTAGAAGAAGGTGGAAACGGTGCTGGGGCAGGCTGGTCAGGCCATTCTGCTAATAACTTGGAAGACTCCGCTACCTTTTCCTCCCAGAAAAGCCGCTCACTTTCGGTTTGCAATACGCCGGTGGCTGCTACTATGTAGTTTTGGGGCAAAGTAATGGTCACATCAAAAGAGCCAAACTCGGAGTAAAACTCGCCCATATCCAGATAAGGCATAGGATGCCAGCCTTTGCTATCATACACCGCTGGCTTAGGATACCATTGAGTTATTTGATAAGACTGTTGTACATGCCCCAGGCGCGAGAAAGAAGCCGGAATGTGCAGGGTAAGGGGGGTCTCTACTAGCAGCGTATCGCTCGGCAGCAATGGCTGAGTCAGCACCAACCGAGCTATGTCGGGATACTGCGGGTTGGAAATGCAGGGCGCAGGCACGCCATTGACGCTAAAGTCCAAGCCAGAAAAGCCACCGAGTGTGCTGTCAGGTGCAAAATGAAAACGGAGGCTTCGGTTGCGCAGCAGTTGCTGAGCAAAGGCTGTGTTTCTTTGGCTGTAGGCATTGGGCCACAAGTGCAGCCACAGCTCATGCAGAGTATCGGTCGAGCGGTTGACGTAGCGCATAGCCCAGTGGCCATGCAAAGTGTGCGTGCTATCGTCAAGCGCCACTGTAATACGGTAGTGCACTTCTTGCTGAAAATACAGGCACTGGGCATGAACACTGGCAGTCGTAAGCCAGAGAGCACACAAGACGATTAAACGCGAAAACGTAGTTGCCATAAATATTGAATTGGAGAGTGGTAACTATTTGCATACGCCAAGTTTTGTATATGATTTACGGATGTTGTGCACAAAACTTGGCGAGTTGAAGTATAAAGCATTGGCGCTACAAATTTTGAAAAAACACACTCTTTCGGAGAAGTGAATTTTGAAATTCCTCCATGAACAAGATTTTATCTACCAGAATGATTCTTTTGCTCGGAGTTTGCGGCTCAAAGCGCATGGCTTTTGAGCAGGCCTAAATAGTTGCCAAAAAGAAGACCTTGGGCAGAAAGCAGCTGTTGGTCAGCGGCTTAGGATGATGGCCCAGGTAATACTTGCCATAGATACACCCAAACTCGCTTTTGTGCTGCATGCCATGGTAGCACTCCAGCAAGGAAACAAGCAGACTCTTGAGGTATAAAGGTAAGTAAAATTGGCACAATAGCCAAGCCGCGAAAGCCCAGTTACTCATTCTTCTTGCCGAATAGCGTTTCGCTCCAGAAGTCCTTGCGGCTCTCACGGCGTTCTTCGCGGCGGCGTTGCTTTTCGAGTTGTTTTTGCAGGTAGTCCTGGTACTCTTCATCAGTTTCCTGAGGTTTTCGGGATCGAACGTGCATGGGCGGTCCTTCGCCTTCCATCATTTCTTCAAGGATGAGGCTGTCGCGCACCCAATAGCTATCTACTGGCATTTGATCGAGGTAGGGCGGGCAGTCCATCATAGCGGCGAGGGTGTCGGGCAGAGGGGGGAAAGTGCCCCCGCGCCAGCGCTGCAGCCGGTCGTCGGCATTGACCTTGCGCATGAAGCGCCCCCAGATAGGTAGGGCGGAGTTGGCGCCCTGCCCTTGTGCAGTGGTGCGAAAATGAATAGACGGCAGCTCAGCGCCTACCCATACGCCGGCTGCCAGCCTGGGCGTATAGCCAATGAACCAGCCATCGCTATTTTGCTGGGTGGTGCCAGTTTTGCCAGCGATGTCCTGGCTGAGGCCAAACTCCGAACGCAAGCGGCGCCCTGTACCTGCATTGACGGCAGTTTGCAGCATACGGGTGACCATAGCGGCATACTGGGCAGATACCACCCTAGGGAAAGATGCCGAAGCAGGTCTGTTGAATACTTTGAGCACCCTGCCATCGGCGGTTTCTATACGATCGAGATAGTGCAAAGCGGGGCGGCGGCCTCCATTGGCCAAGGTAGCATATACGGTGACCATTTCGCGCAAGGAGGCCTCACCAGCACCCAGGGCTATAGCTGGTACGCGCGGTATGTCACTCTGGATACCCATATCTTGCGCCAACATGCGTACATTGCCTATACCAGCTCGCATGAGCACCTCTACGGCCACGGTATTGACCGAGTGAGCCAAGGCACCTTCCATAGAATATACGCCGCCATACACATCATCGGCATTTTTAGGCTCCCAGTTGTTGTACTCCTCGTAAGTGGTGAGCATATTTTCAGTGTACTCGCAGGGCAGCATACCGTTCATGAGGGCCGCCGCATATACAATGGGCTTAAAGGTACTGCCCACTTGCCGGCGCGATTTGACGTGGTCATACTGAAAGTACTGAAAGTCCACGCCGCCCACCCAGGCCCGCACCAGGCCGCTCTGTGGCTCTACCACCAGAAATCCGGCGTGCAGCACTGCTAGGTGGAAGCGTATAGAGTCCCAAGGGCTAAGTTCTTTGGGCTCTTCTCCGTCTTCCCAATCAAAAATCTTCATTTTGATCGGCTTCTGGAAGATTTCACGAATGGCCTTGTCGGATTTACCCTCGGCTTTGAGCGCCTTGTATCGAGGCGATTGCTTCATGGCCGCTTCTATGAGCTTGGGGTCATTCCAGGGGCCTTTATCCTTCCAGGCTTTAAGAAAGTCTTTCTGCAGGCGCGATAAATGCTCTCGCACGGCTGCTTCTGCATGGCGCTGCATCCTCGAGTGAATGGTGGTATAGATTTTCAGCCCGTCGGTGTACAAGTTATAGGGGCTGCCATCGGGTTTGAGCAAGCCTTTGAGGTGGTCTTGCAACTCCAATCGCAGATGTTCTCTGAAGTAGGTAGCTAGCCCTTGATTGATGCCTTCCTTAAAATACTTCAACTCCATGGGTAAGGCCTTTAGAGAGTCAGCTGCAGCGGCATCCAGGTAGCCGTACTTGACCATCTGATTGAGCACTACATTGCGTCGTTGCAAAGAGCGCTCGGGGTTTCGCACAGGATTGTACAGGGTGTTGCCCTTGAGCATACCAATAATGGTGGCAGCTTCCTGTATCTTGATATCTTGCGGAGTAGTGGCAAAAAAACGCTGGGCAGCTACTTTTACGCCGAAGGTGTTTTCGCCAAAGGGCACTGTATTCAAGTACAGGTTGAGCAGTTCTTCTTTGTTGTAAGTGCGCTCCAGGCGGCGAGCCGTGAACATCTCGCGCACTTTGTTGATAAAAGTGCCGAAGAGGTAGTATTTGCGCCGCGGGTACAGATTTTTGGCCAATTGCTGGCTCAAGGTGCTGCCGCCGCCGCCTGATTCGTCAAAAAGCAAAACCGTGCGCAACAATACTCGTATCCAGGCGCGCAGGTCAATACCGCTGTGCCGGAAAAAGCGCGCATCCTCAGTAGCAACGAGCGCCTGCACAATGTAAGGAGAAATCTCCGACATGGAGGCATTCACTCGGTTTTCAACATAGTATTTTCCAAGCAGTATACCATCATCGGCATATACTTCGGAGGCTGTGTTATTGCGTATGTCGCGCAGTTCGGCATAGGTAGGCAGTGGCCCCAGCCAGCCCACATATACCATGAAGACGAGCAACGCCGCAAATAGCAGCCCGGCTAAGCCCAGCCCAAATGCGCCTCTGACAACTATTGCCAGGCGAGGGTGGCGTGCCCGAAAGTTTTGCCAGCGCTGCTGGAGTTGCTGCCAGTAGCGCTGGAGCACCTTATACCAAACCCTGTATACCTCCTTAAAATAACTCATATGACGATCAGTGAGTATTTCGCAAAAGTAATGTAAAGCATGCGCATACAAAGCGTCATGAACGCCGAAAATGCCCTGCGCGGATGTCAGTTATACCCTTGCCAGCGATAGGCCGCCATGCCGGCCCACTCCTTGACGAGCAGCTCCCATTTGTACAGGCCGAGTTTGTCGGGCATGAACAAGAGGTCGGGATCCCAGCGATTACGCTCGGAGATGTAGTCCACTGCAAAGGGGGTCACGTCCAGTCCAGCCTTTTGAAAACAGGCCTGAGCGCGCGGTATATGCCAAGCGGAAGTAATAAGCAAGCAGGAGGCTTTGGGGTAAAGGGTAGCCACCAGGTTTTTAGTAAAAACTGCGTTTTCCCAGGTGTTGCGCGACTGCGGCTCCACGATGACATCGCCAGGTGGTATGCCCATGCGCTCCAGCCACGCAGCCACGGCTTCGGCTTCGGGGGGCGCGTCCTGCCACAGGCGGCCAGTACCCCCACTGAGGAGAATTTTTTTGATCTTGCCAGTATGGTAGAGTTCTAGCGCGTTGACGATGCGGTTGCCGCGCTCGCTGAGGTTGTGACGGTCGTGCCCGGGCACTATAAAAGGGTTGGAGTAGCCGCCCAGCACAATACCTATGTCATAGGGCGCATCTATATCCTGCGCCTGGAGCGTTTTAGGCTCCCAAACCAGAAAAACCTGGTTGCTGAACCAGCGGTTGGAAAACAGCAACAGCAGCATCAATGCCAGCCGGATGGCATTGCGCCGTCGCACGGGCCGCCGCGTCCAAAGCGCGTAGGCCAGCAGCCCTAGCAGCCACATCACTGGCTTGATGGCAAAGGCCAGTATTTTGGAGAGCAGAAAAAACATACTGGGTGTTTATTGTAGAAAAGAAGGAGGCTCAGGGCCTTCCAGCAGTCTCTGCAGGATCATCCAGGGGAATAGAGGCGATACCAAAGTCATAGCCACCAGTATGAAGGCTAGTCCGTATACCGCCCCCCAGAAGTGCGCGCCATGAGCAATATTGTCCAGCCCGCGCTTCTCCATGTAGGAAGAATACCACAGATAAACTGCCCCGAATACAATAGCAGGCAGTGGCGGGAAAATAAACCACTGCCACGGCGCAAACAAAATATACCCGAATACCAACGCCGAAGTAGCCCCAGAAGCACCCACTGCCGCGTAGGCTGGGTTGAAGCGATGCTTGAAATACGAAATCACGGAAGATGCCACAATAGCGCTGAAGTAAAACAGCAAGAACACGAGCCGTCCGTTCAGTTCACCAAACGCATTCAAAAATAACTGCTCTATGATACTGCCAAATTGCCACAGCACAAACATATTCACCAACAGGTGTGTGAGGTCGGCGTGCAAAAAACCGTGCGTAATGAACCGATACCATTGTCCGTTTTCGCGCATGACAACCGGGTGGAAAAGCAACTGCCTGTTTATGTTGGGGTTGTTAAATGCCTGAAAGGAAATCAGACTGGTCATGATTACAAGTATGACTGTAAGGCTCATGTGGTGCGGATGAATTGAGCGAGCAAAAATAAAAAAAAACTGCCGCTGAGGGTAGCAACCAAGTAAAACCACTATCCGCGGCCGTTGACAAACTCCCTCTCTACCAAATGCTCATGCCCAGTGCTGAAAACTTCTTTACCACCATATCTTCAGGAGTATGTGTACTTCGACTTGCCAAGTTTTGTGTACAACTTCTGTAAATCATACACAAAACCTGGCAAGTTGTAAGAAAAGCGGGTGGAGTTTGGTGAAGGTTGAGCAGGTCAAAAAAAGAATTGGGGCAGCTAGATCGAGATATTGATGACCATCAGCATCAATAAACGGATGGTTGAGGCGAGACTTTCTTTAAGTTCTTCAACTTTGTAATTCAGATCAGCTACTATTTCATACGCCAGGAATCGGTTGCTGCCATTGTGCGGCAAGTATGACAACAGGACGGTGCTGGTTGTTGTAGCTTCTTGAAGGCTGCAGCCCGGCCTAATAAGATACGATCAAAGCCTTTTTCTTTTCCATCGCTCCTGCACTGTACCCGAAGAACGCGTATTCATCCTGCGTTCTCCTTCAATACCTCCCTGGAAATGACCAGTTTCTGGATTTCGGAAGTACCCTCTCCGATGGTGCAGAGCTTGGCGTCGCGGTAGTATTTCTCTACAGGGAAGTCTTTAGTATAGCCATAACCGCCAAAGATTTGCACAGCTTCGTTAGCAATGCGCACAGCCGCTTCAGAGGCGTAGTATTTGGCCATAGCGGAGAGCTTGGTACTCTTTTCGCCCCTGTCTTTGAGGCGGCCAGCCTTGCGGGTGAGCAGCTCGGCGGCTTCAATTTGCATAGCCATATCGGCCAGTTTGAAATTGATGGCCTGAAACTCTGCAATGGGTTTGCCAAACTGGTGCCGCTCCTTTGCATACCGCACAGCTGCTTCGTAAGCTCCTTTGGCAATGCCCAGCGAAAGCGCAGCAATGGAAATACGCCCGCCATCCAGTATCTTCATAGCCTGAATAAAACCCTCGCCCTCGGCGCCCAGCATCTGGCTGCGGTGCACACGGCAGTTGTCAAAGATGAGTTCGGCAGTTTCAGAAGCACGCATGCCCAGTTTGCTTTCCTTTTTGCCAGCGCTGAATCCCGGCGTGCCTTTTTCGATAACGAAAGCCGTCATGCCCCGGCTGTCCAGCAGTTCGCCGGTGCGCACAATGACTACCGCTACCTGGCCGGATTTGCCGTGGGTAATGAAATTTTTGGCGCCATTGATGACAAAGTAGTCGCCGTCGCGCTCAGCCACGCACTGCATGCGCCCGGCATCGCTGCCAGTGTTGGGTTCAGTGAGGCCCCAGGCGCCAATCCATTCGCCGCTAGCCAACCTGGGCAGGTAGCGCATTTTTTGCTCCTCATTGCCGAACATAAGGATGTGGTTGGTGCAAAGCGAGTTGTGCGCTGCTACCGACAAGCCAATGGAGCCGCATACTTTGGCGATTTCCTCTATGATGGTGATGTACTCCTGGTAGCCCAAGCCGACACCGCCATAGTGTTCGGGTACGAGCACGCCAAGGAAGCCCAGTTCGCCCATCTGGCGAAAGAGGTCAAGCGGGAAATGTTGGCTTTCATCCCATTCCATTACGTGCGGCAAGATGTACTGTTGGGCAAAGTCACGGGCGCTTTGCTGGATAAGGTCAAGATTGTCAAGCGTTTGTACAGTTGTCATGGCAATTTGATTAGTGGCTTTCGGGTAAATATAAGGCAGTTTGCGCTAAAAAGTTCGCTTGGCCAATAAAAGAGTGCAACCTGCCAGCCAAAACCTTGTCTTTACTCTAAAAACAAATAATCAGCAAAATGAGAAATCTTGCCCTGCTCCTCCTTTGCCTGGGCATGGCGCTGAGCTCCTGGGCACAGGCCTCCTCCGCTTATCTCGGCATACAATCCGAAAATATCTCCAAAGAAAAAGCCAAAGCACTAGGCTTTAACCATTATCACGGGAGCTACATCACTAAAGTCGTCCCCAACTCGCCAGCGGCCGCAGCAGGGCTAAAGCCGTTTGACTATATTTTTGCTGTGGATAAATTCACCCTAAGTGCCGACCGCAAACTTAGCAAGGTGCTTTCGGCTTATCGCCCGGGCGACCAAGCCGTCATCTACTACGTGCGCAAGGGCAAAACCCGTAAAGCCAAAGTAACCCTCGGAACACCCATGGGCGCCCCGGTCATCTCTAACAACAAAAAGCCCTTCTTGGGCGTATCGCCCCACCCGACCAATGACAAGCCCAACCACGAATCCATTGGCGTGGTCATCAAGCCCTTAGCCAACTCCACTGCTGCTGAAATAGGCCTCCAGGACGGCGACCGCATTACCGCCATCAACGGCTATACTATGGTGGACTGGAACGACATTTCCATCGTACTGGGCATGTTGCAGGCCGGCGACCCCATCACGGTAGAATACCTGCGAAACTATAAACGCCAAACTGCTAAAGGTACGCTCAAAGCCTACAGTGGAGCGCACGTCATTGCCGAGTTTACCTGGACCAACAAAGCCAAGGAGCGCGCCCTCCTCGGCATTTCCTCCAACACGCTCAGGGCTGAAAAAGCTGCTGCCCTCGGATTTGACAACCCCTACGGCAGCTACGTGACCGAGATCATCCCAGGTACATCCGCCGAAGAAGCCGGCCTCCAACCATTTGACTACGTGTATGGTATTGATGACTGGCGCACTAGCGCAACAGAAAACCTAACCGCCTTGCTTCAAAAATACAAAGCCGGCGACCGCGCCAACATCCATTTTATACGACAGGGCAAGCCCATGAGTGCAGAAGTGATCTTCATGGCCCGAAAGCCTATTCCCCAACTGTCCAAACCCCGCTGCGAGCAGCCTTTCCTAGGCGTGAGCGCAAGCAGCACCCATTCGGAAGGCCACGCAAAAGGCCTACCCGTGGACGTAATACCCAACTCCACCGCCGAAGCCATGGGACTGAAAAACGGCGACATCATCCTGCTGATTGACCAATATCCCATACTGGACTGGAGCGACGTTTCCACCGCCATCAACCGCAAAAAAACAGGCGATACCATCAGTGTGCTGTACCGCCGAGGCAATACGCATGTGGAGGCCAGCCAGCCCATTAAGTCGGTGTGCGACATCAAAGGACGCGACGCGTCAGTGACGATCAAACTGAATTTTCCAGAAAACTTCCCCCTTGGAAAACCCGGCGCTGCTCCGCCACAAGACGAAGATTACCAGCCCATACAGCTCCATTCGGTCAATGTCAGCGTCAAAGCCCTGAATGCTGACGAAGCCAATGACCTCAAAAACCGCCGCAGCGTAGCAATCTCTACTCAAAATGACCTGAACCTGGAAGACCTCCAGCTGATAGCCAGCCCAGCCACCGGCTTGTTTCGCCTCCAGTTTCGCCTGCCTGAGAGCGGTGTCACCATAGTGCGTCTGTACAATGCCACTGGCCGCCTCATCTATGCATATGAGCCTGGTGTGTTTTCTGGAGATTTTTCCGACGACGTGGACATTTCCCAAAACGGTGCCGGCCATTACTATCTGGAAGTGCGCCAGGGCGAGCGCTCCGCCGCTTGGAAGGTTACCTTACAAAACTGACACACTGCGCAACCAGCGAAGTATTTTCTCAATATCGTCCCCGTGGCCGCTCCCCTTGCGGGAAGCGGCTTTTTTTTGCAAGTGCTCAGCTCAGTTTGCCCTGACGACGCTTTAGTTAGCAAAGGCAAGAATGCACAGCCGACAATAAGCTTGAACAGTACATTTTACGCACCTCCCTACACAGCCACGAATGCCCGAATGACAAACAAACACTTACATCTTCTATAGCAATAGAACATGTTCGTGTATTTGTAAAAAAACGTATTTTCGTAGTAAAAAACGCACAATCGTACCAATAGAGCGTATCCGTTTTATGAAGCGTACTCTATCCATCGTCATTATGTTGTGCTTGGCCTGGCGCGTGGCCGCTCAAGGCGCCCCCCGCCTCGTCTTGCCCATACTCGACAAATTCGACATCCGAGGCGTGCATTTCCTGCCAGGCAAAAACCTGCTGGTGTCGCACGGCTCCGACGACAACCTCAAAATCTGGCAGACCACCGACGGTAAATTGCTGCATACGGTGGTTTTAGACGAATACGAAAACCCCAACGGCGTGGCCCTCTCGCCCGATGGCAAAACGCTGGCCTTTGTTACCTACGGCAAGGTGTATTGGCTGAATACCGACAACTTCAGCCTCAAACAGTCCGATTTCATTTCCGAAGAAGACGGCATGCAGCAGTACGCCTATCAAAGTTGCGCCTTCAGCAAAGACGGGAGCAAGCTCTACGTGGGCGGCGGCAACTTTGGCGAAATTGCGCTGTGGAGCGTTCCGCTCAACGGCACAACGTTGGAGCGCCTTAGCAAAGTGGCGCTGGCGCCCCAAGTGCTGGATGGCCCTGGCGCCGAGCCGATTAAGGGCACGAAGAGCATTCACTTGAGCGCCGACGGCAAGAGCCTGCTGGCTGCTGCCGGTGGTCGTGAGGTTTACGTGTTCACCCTGGCCGACCGCAAGGCCCGACGCCTCACAGGCGTGGACGGCAACTGCCTGACCGTGCTGCCCAACGGGCAAGTGGTTACTGCGCTTTTTGCTGCTGGCAAAAGCACCATCAAAGTGCATAGCACCGCCTACCAGGTGCTGGCCACACTATCAGCGCCTTTTCGGGTGGTCAGCCTCGTAGCCTTCCCAAGGTCGAATAAATGCTTGCTCGTGGGCGCTGACCAGTACGCCATCCTGAACGCCGATGCCAAAAAAATAGAGGGGCCGTACCCACTGCCCGCGACCAACATCCGGCACATGGCCGTGGATGAGCACGAGGCCAACGTCGCCTACGGCAGTGTCAGCGATGAAAAAGCGACGCTGGCCTTACGGCATTTGAAAGACCAGAAAGACGTACTGGCCATGGGTATCTCGCTTTTTCAGGCGGGCAAAGTGTTTCCCAACAGCGATGCCAGCCGTTTTCTGGTGGGGAAAACAGCCCCCGGCCACCTGAAAACCCTGCACATCCACCAAGGCAACCTGCAGGTGAAGACCTTGCCCTTTTCTGAAAACCTGAAATTGGCCGCTCTTTCGGGCAAAAGCCGCGGCGTTTTTCAGCCTTTTGGCGAAAAAATCCAGTCGTTTGATGCCGCTACACCTGCCGAGCGCTACACCACCATCAAGTATGCCAGTGCCGAAAACGACCTCGTCATCGCTGAGCAAGGCAACCTGGCAGCCGCCCTCACCAACAACGGCATCTTCGTCTATGACCTCGACCGCAATGCGCAAATGGCCCACCTGCTGCACAAGCCCGAAAGCCGGGAGGTCAACCAAATGTATTCGGCTGCCTTCAGCCCCGACGGCAAGTACCTCGTAGCCTGTTATGGCGCTTACAACACCATCATGGGCGTCAAATGCTGGGACCTCGCCACAGGCGCCGTGCGCTGGCATCTGGAAGACAGCGAATTGGGCAACTTCAAATATAGCGCCGACGGCCAGGAAATCTTCTGCATCGAAAACGGCCGAAATCAACGCGCTGTGCGCTGGCTGGATGCCGCCACCGGCAAAACTTTGCGCTCCGTGCCCATTGACATGCCTCCAACCA
>CALLPI010000014.1 GCA_938015595.1 uncultured Saprospiraceae bacterium
CTAACTGCCCCATCGGGCATAGCGTTGAGCTGTGCCCAGCAGAGTCCGGTGAGCACGGTGGGCGGCAGCGATGGCTCGGCGACGGTGCAGGTCAGCGGCGGCACGGAAGGCTACGTGATATCGTGGAGCGGAGCGGCATCAGGGCTGCAGAGCCAGGCCGGTGCCGGCACAGCTGTGCTGGTAGGCCTGGTAGCGGGCACGTACGACGTGACGGTGACCGACGCCAACGGCTGTACGCAGACGTGCAGTTTTGTTATTACAGCACTGAACTGTAACCTTTTGGTTTCGGCCTCTGCAGTTCAGCCTCGATGCGCAGGTTTGGCTACGGGAAGCATAGTTTTGAGTATAGAGAATTCCGTTGGCGCATTGACTTTTGACTGGAATATAGATGCCTTGGATGGGCAGCAAAATGCAGGTAACCTCGGAGCAGGGACCTATAGCGTTACCGTGTCGGATGGTAGAGGCTGCCAGGTGCAGGTTTCGGTTACGCTAAGTGACCCACCTGTATTGGAGTTGCAGTGCCAGCAGCAACGACCTTCTAGCACGAGAGGTGGAAACGATGGCGCAGCCACAGTACAGGTCAACGGAGGTACGCCGTTTTATACGATTTCCTGGAGTGGGGCAAGTCCTGGCTCCACAGTGGTTAATGCTGCGGGTACGATACCGCTTTCTAGCCTATCTGCGGGTGATTACATCGTATTGGTTACAGATTCGGTGGGTTGTATGCAGAGTTGTAATTTTACCATTGACGGACCGCCATGTAACATGAGGGTTCAGGCTTCGGCAACCAATCCGCGCTGCCACAACGACAACAACGGCAGTATCCAGTTGGAGGTACGCAATAGTGTGGGCGATCTGAATTATACCTGGAGCAATACGGTGCTCAATGGCCAGCCCAATCCTATCGGATTGGCACCGGGTACCTATTCGATAACGGTTACGGATGTTACAGGGTGTAGCGCAAGTGCTTCGGTAACTTTGACTAACCCGCAACCTTTGACTTTCGCGGTCTCGACCCGCGAACCGGATTGTGCCGGCAGCGCGAGCGGTGCCGTGCTCATCGATAGCATAGTAGGAGGTATGGAGCCTTATGAAGTGTCGGTCAATGGCCAATTCTTTACAGGAATAGGCAATTTGCCCCATACTTTGAATGGATTGGCAGCGGGCGTTTACAACATAGTAGTGCAAGATGCCAATGATTGCGAAGCGAGCCTTGAGGCCGTTGTTCCTTCAGGGGCTGTTTACACTTTGGATCTTGGCCCGGATGTCTTTATCCGCTCTGGAGATAGCGTACGCCTGGAAGGTTTAGCCAACTTCAGCGTGGCCAACGTGCGTTGGACACCCACAGCGTTTTTGAGCGATACGACCGGACTGGTAGCCTTTGCACGTCCAACAATTACCACTGCTTATCAACTTACGGCCTTTGACGCCAAAGGGTGCAAAGCTGAAGATGTGGTATTTGTATTTGTAGAGCGCACCAGTGGCGTTTACGTGCCTACAGCCTTCAGTCCGAACGAAGATGGCGTAAATGACCGTCTAATGATTTTTGCAGACCATCGGGTGGTACAGGTAAAAATTTTCAAGGTGTACAACCGCTGGGGTGATTTACTCTACTCCAACGCTGGTTTTGCACCTAACGATCCGCAATATGGCTGGAACGGTATCTTCAATGGCCGCACCATGAATCCTGGTGTGTATGTGTATGTTGCAGAAGTGGAGTACCTGGACGGCCGCGTCGAATTACTCAAAGGAGAAGTGACCTTGCTGCGTTGATGTAGGCCTACAAAAGGCGAGCAAACAAAAAAGGAGCTGGCGCATACAGCAGGGGCAAGCCTTATGTCGGCTATTTGATATTTTGCACGAGCGCAATGTGCGGCTAAGCGTCTTCCTTTTTCTTGCGCTTGAGTTTGAAAAGCTCCGTTGCTTCTTTGTCGGAGATGAACCCGAACTCGCGCAGGGTAGAGGTAACAAAACGTTTGATGTCTTGATAATCCTTGCCGCGGCGGTCGGTATAGTGCTGCAGAAGTTTGTGTACGTAGCCCATGCTGAGATCTTCCAGATATTGGTTGAACTGCTGGTTGGAGAAAATATGCATGTACACCCCGAACAACTTGGAGATCTCGAAGAAATCAGGGTAGGCGTCCACTTCCAGATTGCCGACAAAAACGCGGAAATAACGGAAAATGGCGTGACGCACGCATTCGTTGGCTACGGAAAGCCCCTCGTGTTGCAGGTAGAAAGCCTTGACCGCATCCTGCACTTCTACTTGATTATAGCCTTTGGTGTGCACCAGATCCATTAGTTGGAAATAGGCCGAGGCATCGTCAGTGATAGACTTGTCTAGCAAAGAGGAAAAGCGCCTGTCATTGGCAGGGGCGAGGTCTAATTCTGGGTGGTGGTGCATATTGCGCACAAACTCTATGGTCCATTCGGAGGCCTGAGGCGTTTGGCGCCTTATTTCATTGATGACTTCGCGCAGGATGGCTTCGGAGGCTTCGTCGTGTTCAAAGAAAAAGGCGTATAGCAGCATGATGTCCCAATGTTCGCGCATGCCGTAGAAGGCTTCGTTGGCCACCAGGTCGTCAATATGGTTGATGAGGTTAGTGTTATCGCATTTGGCTTTGATGCGATACGTCAGGAAGCGCTTTAGTTGAGATGCATTGAGTTGAAGGGATGTTTTATTGGTGGGAAACTCTGCGCTCAGATAGTTCTCGTTTTTGAACTGTCTTTCGTAGCGGTGATATCCGTTTTTGCGCTCGTTAAGGTCGTGGTAGCGCTCAATTTTCTGAGCCTGGAGGTAATTGGCTATTTTGCGGTTAGGAATACCCGCTATTAGGTTAGTAATCCAAATATCGCTGCTGAGTGCAAATCCAATCTGGATGGACTGGCCGATGCGCTTTTTCAGTATTTCGAAGTTGGAAGATTCGCAGATGGTGAGCAGTATTTGCTTGAAGTGCTCTTGTGGGCGTACGTACTTGTACTGTTCATTGATTTCGCCGCGGAGCACGGAGTAGCCCAGGATACGGGGCAGGAATAGCCCTTCGAAGGCTGGGTCGAGCATGATCAACTCCAGGGCAATCAGTTGTAGGGGGTCCTTGTCGGCCACCTTTTGGTGTAGAGCAGCCATTTGTGGCTCATAGATTTCCTTGAGCTGGCTGTAGTACACTTCCTCCTCTTCTTCTAGGTATTGTTGGAGTTCTTCGGAAGACTGTATGTTCTGGGCAATTTGCTCCAGCTGATCTATGTAGTGTTGATCCAACTCGTACATGGCTCGCTTTGTTAAAGGTAAACCTGATAGCGCCGAAGGGTGCCACCAGGTTCACGTTAGAGTTAAAGTATTGATTTTTAGATGTTTGCAGAGATTCGACTATTCTTCTGTCGTTTCTGCTTTCACATTTTCTTCTGCACTTTCTGCAGCATTTTCTGCGGTAGCTTCCGCAACTTCTGCTTCAGCAGCAACTGCTGCGGGTACTTCGGCAGGGACTTCTACTGCTGGCGCTGGCGCAATTTTGGGCTTGGGCTGACCAGATACCATAGCGTGGAAGGCTGCTTTTTCTTCAGCAGTTTTGGCAGCGCGGGCAGCAATTCTGGCCTCTTTAGCTTCTACCCAGGCTTGGTAGCGGGCGTCGGCTTCTTCCTGAGTGAGGGCGCCTTTGGCTACGCCCAGTGCCAAGTGCTTACGATAATAGATACCCTTGAAGCGGAGGATAGCTCTGGCGGTATCAGTGGGTTGAGCGCCATTCATAAGCCAGCTGAAGGCCCGGTCGCGGTCAATGTCAATAGTGGCCGGGCGGGTGAGTGGGTTGTATGTCCCGATTTTTTCAATAAAACGGCCGTCGCGCGGAGAGCGGGAGTCCGCCACGACGATGTGATAGAACGGCGCCTTTTTGCGCCCTCTTCGCTGCAATCTGATTTTAACAGCCATTGTGAATCAAAAGGTTGAGTGACACCATGACCCGCTTACCTTGCAAAGCAAGCGACGGGCTTTTTTGCGAAGCGCAAAGGTAAAAGTTTTTTTGATGCATACATGGTAAAGGCTTTATTTTTTTGCTTTCTGTCTCTGCAATACGTACCTTTATGCTTGCATTTTCAATTATCCCATAGCATGAAGAAGCTCTTCTTTTGGTGCGGTGTCCTATTTCCCTGGGCAGTACTTGGCCAAGTCTCACTTTCTGGAGTCATCAATCGCTACGCTGCGATTACGGATATCAACTACTGCTCGTCCACGCTTTCGGTAAGCCAGCCAGACAATTTTAACGTTAATGACTTGGTGCTCATTATTCAGATGAAGGGGGCCGTCATTAATGCGACCAACACCCCAGCTTTCGGCGTCGTTTCGCAGATAAATGCTGCTGGTCTTTACGAATTTGCCAGGGTGCAAAGTATCACTGGCAATAACTTACGCCTGCAAAATGCGCTGCTCAACACCTACAACATCACCGGCAATGTACAATTGGTGTATGTGCCCGAAGTGACGGATGCTACCGTGACCGGCGCGCTGAGTGCACTGCCTTGGAATGGCTCGACTGGCGGAGTGCTAGCCCTCAAAGCATCGGGCACTCTGACTTTACAGGCCGACGTAGAGGTTAGCGCACAGGGGTTTCGCGGTGGAGTAGCCGATATTGCACAGAGCAACAGTTGCAACTGGGCTATACCTCAAAACGGATTCTTTTACCCGCTGAACAACTGGCGCGGTGCAGCTAAGGGCGAAGGCGTAGCGGCTTTTTTGAACGGTGCAGAAGCCGGACGTGGCCCCCAGGCCAATGGCGGTGGTGGTGCTAATGACCACAACGCTGGCGGCGGCGGTGGCGGGCACGTGCAGCAGGGTGGGAGAGGGGGTACCAACGAAGAACCGGCACCCTTTGGATGCAGCGGCAATTTTCCAGGCCTGGGCGGCAATGGCCTGGGCGACACCTGGCCAGCTACGCGCATCTTCATGGGGGGTGGCGGTGGTGCTGGCCACGAAAACAACAATTTGGGCACTGATGGCGGTCGGGGCGGCGGCATCATTGTCATAGAAGCAGCCGTTTTGCAAGGCAACGGCCACGCCCTCAAAGCCAACGGTGGCCATGCGGCTCAAAGCCTGAGCGATGGCGCCGGCGGTGGTGGCGCTGGAGGCACCATTGTATTAAAATGCAGCCAGATAAACAGTTTGCGGGTAGAAGCACGAGGTGGCAACGGAGGCGATGCCGACAACGCCAATGGCAA
Source organism: uncultured Saprospiraceae bacterium (assembly GCA_938015595.1). Lineage (GTDB taxonomy): Bacteria > Bacteroidota > Bacteroidia > Chitinophagales > Saprospiraceae > UBA2329. The sequence goes on from CALLPI010000014.1 coordinate 5,209, forward strand.
TCGCTGCATGGGGCCCGGCGGCGGCGGCGCTGGCGGGCGCATTATTTTGACCTCAAGTGCAGGAGTGCAGACGGATGTTAGCCCAGGAGCACACGGCCTTAGCATTCAATCCACTGTATGCGCCAACGGGGCTAATGGTGCGCAAAGCGGTCAGCCCGGTTTGGCACAGGTGATACCAGAGGTGGCTTTTCCGCAGGGCAACATGCCGCTGACACCTCCTGCTGTAATACAGCAACCCACATCTGTAGCGGCTTGCGTTGGAGATACGGTAGTACTGTCGGCACAACTTTCGGGCAGCTATACTGAGCTTCAATGGCAGGTAAACACTGGTAGCGGCTTTCAAAATATAGTAAACAACGCTACTTATTCCGGTGCGCAAACACTGGCGCTGACCATAGCCAATGCCGGGCCGATGCTATCGGGCTACCAGTATAGTCTGCGCGTACAGAGCGCTTGTTTTCCCGCCATAGGTACATTACCCGCTACGCTGACAGTAAATACAGTGCCTGTAGCTGGCTTTGATTTTGTAGTTGATGGCGCTTCTGTGCAATTCAGCAATACCTCTGCAGCAGCCAGTGCCTGGCAGTGGTATTTTGGCGATGGCAGTAGCACTCAGGAGCAATCGCCCGTGCATACCTACGCTGCCGGAGGCGATTACGAAGTGGTGCTGATAGCAACCAATGCCTGTGGCGCCGATACCATTGTGCGTACAGTGCAGATCCTCTTAGCGCCTGTGGCTGATTTTCTAGCCTTTCCGACAGCAGGTTGTGCGCCTTTGGAGGTGAGTTTCAATAGTAGCAACACAGCTTTTGCCTCTACTTATATTTGGCAATTTCCAGGTGGGCAGCCGGCCGTGTCCACTCAACCCAACCCTACTGTGCTGTATAACCAACCCGGCAGCTATGCGGTTACGCTGATAGCAAGCAATATTGCAGGTGCGGACACCTTGGCGCGCCCAGACTACATCAGAGTGTGGGGGATGCCCAGCGCAGCTTTTGGGGTGCAATCGGTGTCGGGGTTGACGGCACAGTTTACCAATACCTCACAGGACGCAGATACTTATCAATGGAATTTTGGCGATGGTCAAACAAGCTCAGCAGTGACACCCCAGCACACTTATGCTGCCCCAGGTGTTTATACCGTGACGCTGACGGCCTTCAATATATGCGGGTCGCATACTTTCACACTGTCTGTGACAATTGGCCAACTGCCACAGGCTGCCTTTGGGCAATCCATTTCTGAGGGTTGCGCGCCCATGGTGGTGCAGTTCAGCGACCTTTCTGTGGGCACTTACACCAGTCGGCAATGGACTTTTCCGGGAGGCAATCCGGCTTCTTCTACTGCGGCATCGCCTGTAGTAGTGTATGCTCAGCCTGGCGTGTATCCAGTGACGCTGGCCCTGAATGGCCCTTTGGGCGGGGCCACCATTACCCAACCCAATGCCGTAACAGCCTATACCTACCCCGAACCTTCCTTCGTGTATAGCATACAGGGGTTGACCGTAGCCTTCCAAAACACCTCGCAGCATGCCGTCAGCTACGCCTGGTTCTTTGGCGATGGCAATACCAGCCAGGCAGTGTCGCCGACGCATACCTATGCCGCACCGGGAGTTTATACGGTGACACTCAATGCACAAAGGCCTTTTTGTGCCGCTACAACTTCGGCTACGGTGTTGGTCATGCCCAATACAGCAGCCGAGTATTTGAGGCCAGGCAAGGCCTTTTTAGTTTTTCCTAATCCAGCGCAGGAGCGTCTTTGGATACGCCAGCGAGATCTCAACGCCGGCGGCCAGGGATTTTACCGATTGTGGAGTGTAGCCGGTAGCTTGGTAAAACAAGGGTATTTGAGCCAGCAAGCAGAATTGGATGTAGCTGAACTACCGGCAGGTGCGTACTTGCTAGAAATCACAGCCAACGGAGTGCGGGAGGTGCATAAGGTATGTCGGTAAGCAGGGTGGTAGCAACTGAAATGTTTATCTTGGCTTAAAATAGCTGCTGCCATCCTCTATTACTGCGGCGGCAAGGATCAAAAGAAGTATCGCAAATCATGCACAAAACTTGGCATTGCTCAGTATATTATGCTGGTGTCAGGTAAGCCACTGTCGTATAGAGCGATTCACTGCTCCGGCGCATTCCCATTGTACAAAGTGCCCGCAGCGACGCAGCATTTCGAGGCGTCCATTAGCTAACTGTGCCACGCCAGCTTCGGCCACCTTGAGCGTGGTAAGGCGTGGATGCAGCAGTTTGTTGGGGATGAGAGCGTCATTTTCGCCGTAGATAACCAGCACGGGTACGCGGATCTGGGGTAGCAGGTGAAACACAGGTTCATCTAACATACTGTTGAGACACTGCGGTATCATTTCGCAATAGGCGTCGTAGGCATCGGTAGTCTGCATCAGCAGGCGGTCAGCTATCATGAAGTGGGCATCGTCGGGAAAGCGATAAAAATTGATTTTAAAGCTATTCGTGATTTGGTTTAGGCTCATTTTTCTTAGCAGGTTGGGGCTGTAAAACGAGCGCAGCCAGGTGCGGTCGCTTTCTGTAAAAGTCTCAAAACCAGCCGGTGCTATTAACACTATCTTTTTGACAGCAGGCAGGTTTCTGGCGCCCAGCATAATGCTGACGTGGCCCCCCATGGAGTGCCCCACCAGCACTACGTTTTCCAGTTGCAACTGCTGAATGAAATCCTGAACGGTTTTTGCGAAGAAAGAGACGCCGTAGGCGTGCCGGTTTTTGGAGCTTTTGCCGTAGCCAGGAAAATCCAACGCTATGCAGCGAAAGTGCGCGCGCAAGTCATCCACGTTTTTTTTCCAGGCCTTGAGGTAGCTGCCCAAGCCATGCAAAAACAGCAGGGTATAGGCGCCTTGCCCTTCGTCAATGTAGGCTACTGAGACCTGGCCAGGTAAGTGAGCCATGCGTACCGTGTAGGGGTAGACCCATTCCAGCATGAGTAGATGATTGTGTTTATACAGCAGATGCCTTTGCGGCAGGCTGCTTTTTTCGAAGAGCCAATCCCAGTGCCAAGCCTACCGCTGCCGAGGCCAGTATGGCAAAAGTAGCTGCAATGGCAGGATTGCGTACTGTACCTTGCATATAGTGTGTGATGCCGCCGTAGTACACCCCAAAATGCACGACTACTGCTGTGATGGCTGCTGCCAAGGGCGCACTGCGTGGAACATCCTTTGCAAACACACCAAGCAGCACGGGCATAAACGCGGCTGAAAAGAAAGCATACACCCCATTTTGTGCAAAAATACCTACGCTCAAGTTGGGGTGCAGCAATTGCTGTCGCGTCAGTATAATGGCTGCCACTGCCAGCATGCCAATTACCACTTTGTTGAGTTGTACCAACAGCCGAGCGGTGCTAGCCTCCTGCTTGTTGAGTTGAGCTAATGGTGCAATGATATCGTTGGTAATGGTGGTAGACAGCGACTGGATCAGCCCTTCTAGTGTGGAAAGCCCAGCCGACAGCAGCCCCATGACTACCACAATACCTGCGTACACCGGAAACTCCGACACCACGTATGCCGAAATAATGCTGTCCATGTTGATTTTTTGCCCATTGACCATGAGATCGGGAAAGCGCAGCCTGGCGTACAAACCAGCAATGACCACTGCAAAGAAAATAGCTTCCACTACAATACCAGTGACCAGGTAGCGGTTTACGTCGCTTTCTTTTTTCAGCAGCAAGCTTTTGGTGAGGATGTGTGGCTGGCATACGATGGCGATACCTACCACCAGGTTGCAAAAAGCGATCTCAAACCAGTCTCGAAACAACGGGCTGCCGGGGTTGGTGGGTTGCACCAAGGCGGGGTCTATGGCGGCCAGTTTGTCCAGAAAACTGTGTACGCCGCCCTTGAAATGCTCATAGCCAGACCCCAGCAAGATAAACGCCACTACCAGCATAAGCACAGCTTGTATCGTGTTGGTATAGACCATGGAGTTGGCACCGCCAAACATCATGTATCCGAATACGAACACTACCAGCCCAATCAGCACGTACATTTCCGGCACATTCAGCGCGCCTGAAATCACTTTGGTCATGCCCACGCAGATAAGCACAATAAACGTGAGCAGCAATAGCGACAGAAATGCAAAAAACAGCGCAAAACCCTTGCTTCCGTAGCGCGCGCCTATCCATTGTGCCATAGTCAGCGCATTGACCGATTGGCCGTACTTTCGGAAACTCTTGGTCAGAACGATCAGCGAGAAAAACAAGCCCAAGGGCAGCACTACCGCAAACGCCAGAATGCCGCTGACCCCGTAAAGTGCTATAAAACCCGGATTGATGATAAACGTAGCCGCGCTGGTGATAGAGGCTGCCAATGACAAGCCCACCACCACTGGCGAAAACTGAATGCTGCCTAATGCATAATCTGAAATAGAAGAAGTGCGCAGCGCACCGCGGATGACGAAAAACAGGATCAGCCCTGCATATAGGGCCAGCAAGACAGCCGTAGCCGCAACCATTTGTGAAGATGCCATATGCGTAGATTTGACACCCGAAAGGTATTGGATTTTTCAGTGAAATCCGCATGTGCCAACTTAACTTTGCCCTTGACTTTGAAAATCAGATTCGTTATTTGCTCATGAAGATCCTCTCCACCGCTCAAATCCGCGATTGGGACGCCTACACCATCGCCTGCGAGCCTGTAGCGTCCATTGACCTCATGGAGCGCGCTGCGCTGGCTTTTGTGCGTTGGTTTACTGACCAGTTTCCCGATACCGACCGCCCGCTATGTGTATTGGTTGGGCCGGGCAATAACGGCGGTGATGGGCTGGCCATTGCCAGGCTGCTGCACCAGCGGCTCTACACTGTGCACCTGTATCGCTGCCACGTTGGCATGCAAGTGTCGGCTGATTTTCAGACAAACTGGGAGCGCCTGCCTCAGTGGGATGCCATTGCGATAACGCACCTGCACGAGGGCGATGCGCTGGCCGAGTTTCCTTCTGATGCTATCTTGATAGACGCGCTGTTTGGCGCTGGACTAAACCGCCCCATTGCCGGCTACTGGGCAGAGTTGGTACAGTATCTCAATACGCTGCCGCTTACTCGAGTGGCAGTGGATGTACCTTCCGGTCTGCTTGCCGATACCCCCACAGAAGGCGTGTGCCTGGAAGCACAGCACACTTTTAGTTTTGAGGTGCCTAAGTTGGCCTTTTTCATGCCCGAGAATCAGCATCGCGTCGGGCAGTGGGCCGTGGGTAGCATCGGGCTGCACCCTGAGTTTGTGGCCAAGGAAGATACGCCCTACCACTACACAGACGCCACGGCTGCCCAAGCATTGCTCCGGCCTCGCCACCGTTTCGACCACAAGGGTACTTTTGGTCATGCCTTGTTGATAGCTGGCAGCTATGGCAAGGCAGGTGCAGCAGTGCTTGCCGCCGAGGCTTGTTTGCGCAGCGGAGCAGGGCTGACCACAGTACATGCTCCGGCTTGTGCTTACCTGATTTTGCAAACAGCTGTGCCGGAAGCTATGGTCAGTGTGGATGCACAAGTAAACTACATCAGTAATGTGCCGGAACTAAAAGCTTACAAAGCCATAGGCGCTGGTTGTGGTTGGGGGCAAGCGCCGGATACCGCCCTGGCTTTGCGCCAGTTATTGGAGCAATGTACTGTGCCCCTGGTGTTGGATGCTGATGCGCTCAATCTACTGGCACAAGATGCAGCCCTATTGGCAAAATTACCGCGCGAAACTATGCTCACCCCACACCCCAAGGAGTTTGAACGCCTGTTTGGAGCTACACCAAATGGATTTGAGCGCCTTGTATTGTTACGAGCAAAGGCCCAGCAACTGGGCGTGGTCATCGTGCTCAAAGGGGCTTTCACCTGCATAGCATTGCCCGACGGAACTTGCCACTTCAACGCCACGGGCAATCCCGGCATGGCCACGGGTGGCAGCGGCGATGTGCTCACGGGCATACTCACTGGCTTGCTGGCGCAGGGCTATCCGCCTGCGGATGCCGCTGTGCTGGGGGTATATCTGCACGGCCTGGCCGGCGACCTGGCCGCTCGAGAACTTGGCTACGAAGCTCTCATAGCCGGCGATTTGAACCGTTGGCTCAGCAAAGCGTTTCGGGAGTTACAAGAATTTCGTTAGCCTACAACACACAACTTGATCATCATATGCAAAATTTTGATCATCAATGACATCTACACCTCGATTGCAATTGCTGTTGCAAATGCTCCAGGACAGTCCTGAGGACTCCTTCCTGCTATTTGCCATAGCCAAAGAGTACGAAAACCTGGGCGATACAGCTCAGGCGCTCGATTATTACCTACGCCTTCAGCAAGCCGACCCTGGCTACGTGGGGCTGTATTATCATCTGGGTAAACTCTACGAACAGATGGAGCAGCCCGATGCAGCCATGCAGGCCTATGACCAAGGCCTGGTGGTAGCCCAGTCCGTTGGTGATCGGCACGCCTGGAGCGAGCTATCTGCTGCGCGCCTCAACCTCGATTACGCTTAAAAAACACGCAAGTATGTTCACTGGCATCATAGAAGCCATCGGCACAGTGGCTGGCATCCGTCGGGAAGGCTCCAATGTGCATCTAACTATTCAGTCGCCTATTTCGCATGAACTGAAAGTTGACCAGAGCCTTTCTCACAACGGCGTATGCCTCACAGTGGTAGCCCAGCAAGGTGATACGCACAAGGTGACCGCAGTGGCAGAAACCCTTCTGCGCTCCAACCTGGGCGACATGCGGGTGGGCGATATCGTCAACCTGGAGCGCGCTATGCGCAGCGATGGTCGCCTCGACGGTCATATTGTGCAGGGCCATGTGGATGCCACTGGCATTTGCACCGGCGTGGAAGTACTGGACGGGAGCTGGTATTTTCACTTTGCCTATGAGCCGCAACCCGATTGCCTGCTGGTGTCCAAAGGTTCGGTATGTATCAACGGCGTGAGCCTCACAGTGGTGAATCCTACCGAAAACGCCTTTTCTGTGGCCATTATTCCCTACACTTTTGAGCACACCAACTTCAGGACGCTGCAAGTAGGTCAGCGCGTCAATATTGAGTTTGACATCATCGGCAAATACATAGCCAGATACCAGCGAGTGTACGCTTTGGCGGCGCCGTCCCAGCCTCGCCCCATCTGATGGAAAAGAGCAGGCAGCGGCGCATCTTTTTGCGTGCGTCTGGTTTTTTGCGTTAAACTATTCTCCTGCCCAACCCGTTTTTATACGTCTTACATCCCCGTATGGAGCATCTTAGCCATCTCAACCAATACCTGTACAAGTATCGTGGCCACCTGATAGCGGGTATTCTGTTCGTGTTTATCTCCAATTATTTTCGCATACTGCAACCACAGCTTATCCGCGAAGCCCTTGACCTGGTGGTAGAGAACATCCGCACGTACCAGGCAATGGCGGGGTTTGAGATGCAGCGCAAGTTTTACAGCCAGTTGGGCCAAACGCTGCTCTACTTTGGTGCAGGAGTGCTGCTGATGGCGTTGCTCATGGGGGTGTTCATGTATTTTATGCGGCAAACTATTGTGGTAATGTCGCGGCTGATTGAGTACGACTTGCGCAAGGCTATCTACGAGCATTATCAGCGGCTGCACGTGGGTTTTTTCAAGCAACACAACACTGGCGACCTCATGGCGCGCATCACGGAGGATGTATCTAAGGTGCGCATGTACCTGGGGCCGGCTATCATGTACGGAGTCAACCTCATTTCCCTGTTTGTCATGGTTGTTTACAGCATGATGTCGGTCAGTTGGGAGCTCACCCTGTACTGTCTGGCGCCGCTGCCCTTGCTATCGGTGTCTATTTACTACGTTAGCGAATTTATCAACAAAAGAAGCGAGATCATCCAGAAGCAACTGTCGGTGCTCAATAGTACTGCACAAGAGACGTTTTCGGGCATCCGGGTAGTAAAGGCTTACGTGCAGGAAGAGGCCATGGCGCGCTTTTTTGCTGGGCAGAACGAGGATTTTCGCCAGAAGTCGCTGGCGATGGGTCGGGTAGACGCGCTGTTCTACCCGCTAATGCTGCTGCTCATTGGGGTCAGTATCATCATTGCGGTGTATGTAGGGGGCATACAAGTGGTGCAAGGCAAGATCAGCACCGGCAACGTAGCAGAATTTGTCATTTACGTCAATATGCTCACCTGGCCGGTGACGTCCATCGGATGGATAGCCAGCCTTATCCAGCAGGCGGCGGCTTCGCAAAAGCGCATCAATGAATTCCTCAACATCCAGCCTGCCATTGCCAGCCCAGTACATGACCCCAGGCCTATCAAAGGCCATGTTCGCTTCGATCGTGTGCGATTTCAGTATCCGCACAACCAAATATATGCGCTCAATGGCGTGAGTTTTGAATTGCTGCCTGGTCAGAAAATGGCTATTGTGGGCCGCACGGGTTCGGGCAAGTCTACCGTGGCAGACCTGCTCGTGCGCCTGTACGACGTCAGCGAAGGAGATATCTATATTGATGGCGAGTCCATTTCGAGGCTTGACCTGGACAATCTGCGCCGCCGCATCGGTTACGTTCCTCAAGATGGCTTCCTTTTTTCTGATACCGTAAGCGCCAACATTGCCTTTGGTAAACCCGATGCCACCCAAGAGGAGATTGAGCGCGCCGCTCGATACGCTGCCATTCACGAAGAAATACTGGCGCTACCAATGGGCTACGATACAGTGGTGGGCGAGCGCGGCGTTACGCTCTCCGGCGGCCAAAAGCAGCGCATTTCCATAGCCAGGGCGTTGGTGAAGCACCCCGACATACTCTTGCTAGACGACTGCCTCTCCGCTGTGGATACCCACACCGAAAAACAAATCTTGGCAGCATTCCACGACCTACTGGCCAACAAGACCGCCATCGTCATTACGCACCGCATCTACGCCTACCTCTCCTTTGACAAAATACTGGTGATGGATGATGGCCGCATCGTGGAGCAGGGTACGCACGACGAACTGCTGGCACTCAGGGGGTACTACTACGAACTCTTTGAACGCCAAGCGGTAGAAGAGGCTGGCTAATTCAAAATTTGCAGCGTATATTTGCCTAAATTTGTTGTACATGAGATCGCTTGTTTTGATGGCCTGCACGCTGTTGGCCGGGCTTTGGGCCTGTTCGCGCAAACCTGCCGCCGACCCTTCTTCTCCTCTGTTTAGCATGGACATACAGAGCCCAGACACACTGGACGGGCGCCTGTTGTTGCTCATCGCTACCCGACCAGAGCCGGAGCCTCGCTTTCAGGTGTCTGATGGCGTGGGCACAGCCCAGGTATTTGGCATGGATGTGGAAGGATGGACGCCCGGAAGCTCCATTGCCTTTGACAATGAGGCATTTGGCTACCCCCTGCAGCGCCTGCGCGAGCTGCCTGCCGCCGACTACTACGTGCAAGCCCTCTTCCATCGCTACGAAACCTTTCGCCGCGCCGATGGCCATGTGGTAAAACTACCCATGGATCGCGGCGAAGGTCAGCAGTGGAACCACGCCCCAGGCAACTTGTATAGCAAGCCACAGCGTCTGCGCTTTGACCCTGGCACAGCCACTACTATCCGCATTAAACTCGACCAGACCATACCCCCCATTGAGCCACCGAAAGACACTGAGTACGTCAAGCACGTGCGCATGCGCAGCAAATTGCTCTCCGAGTTTTGGGGGCGCGACATGTACTTGGGCGCCCACGTGCTGTTGCCTCTGGGCTGGGCCGAGCATCCGGAGGTACGGTATCCTCTGGCTATTTTCCACGGCCATTTCAACTACGACCTCAGCGGATGGCGCACTACTCCGCCTGATCCCGACCTGAAATGCGAGTACAGCGAGCGCTTTAAGGTGGAGTGTTACAACCGCATGGTACAACAAGAGGCTTACGATTTTTACAAAATATGGACGGGGCCAAACTTCCCGCGCGTCATTGCCATTGAAATCCAGCACGCCAACCCCTACTACGACGACTCCTATGCCGTAAACTCTGCCAACCTTGGCCCTTATGGCGACGCCATCACTTACGAGCTCATCCCCTACATTGAGCAGCAGTTTAGGGGCATTGGTCAAGGCTGGGCGCGGTTTCTGTATGGGGGCTCTACAGGGGGCTGGGAGGCGCTGGCAGCACAGGTTTTTTATCCGCGGGAGTACAATGGCTGCTACGCCGCATGCCCCGACCCTATTGACTTCAGAGCTTACACAGTGGTCAATATTTACGAAGACGACAATGCGTACTACACCCAGGGTACTTTTCGCAAAACCCTGCGCCCGGGTATGCGCAACTACCTGGGGCACATCTCGGCTACACTTCAGGATGCCAACTACAAAGAACTGGCCTTGGCTACCAAAAGCCGCTCAGGCGACCAGTGGGATATCTGGGAGGCAGTGTACTCTCCAGTTGGCCCTGACGGCTACCCTATGCGTATTTGGGATAAGCTCACGGGGGTCATAGATAAAAAAGTGGCCAACTACTGGCGCGAAAACTACGACCTGGCCTACATCCTCAAACGCGATTGGCCCAAGCATGGTGCCGATTGGCGTGGCAAAATTCACATCTACTGCGGCGATATGGACAACTACTACCTCAACAACGCCGTGTATCTTGCAGAAGACATCCTCAAGTCGGTAGAAAACCCACCCTACGACGGCGAAGTGGACTACGGCGACCGCGCCGAGCACTGCTGGAATGGCGACCACCAAAATCCGATATGGATAAGCCGATTGCGCTACCACCGCATGTTCATACCCAAGTGGGCCGAGGAGGTGCAAAGCCGCGCGCCCGCTGGCGCTGATCTCAAAAATTGGCGATACTAAGTAGCTGATATTCGCTTGTATATTTGGATAGCTGCGAGTTTTCAGGATACAAACTTCATGTCCGGCCGCAGGCGGATGCACCGATACTCCGCATGGATAGAAGTAACACAATGCGCCAGAAATGGCAGCCACACCGTACCCGTATGCAGCGTAGCCCAAGAAGCCAGTAAGCCAAAGATGGCTGAGCCTAGGGTCTCGCGCCAGCCTTTCCATAGGTGGGCAAAACTGTACAGCGATACATTGATGGCCACCGCCGACCACCACCCGAAGGCCTGGTAGCAACCAAACAGCAGTACGCCCCGGAATAAAAATTCGTACCCTGCCAGGTACAGCATCCAACTACCGGTATTTTGGGCAAAGAGTTTTGGCGTCCATTCGGCAATTTGCGCCTCTGGGTAGCGGGCCTGCGTATCGGGCGAGTGAGCACCTACCAGGCTCAGTACATACATCAGTGCCAGACCGGCGGCAAACCATGCCGGGTACTTCGCTATTGCTGCCGGATGTAGCCCTATGCGTCCAAATAATTCTGGGCAGCACAACGCTGTTGCTATGGCTGGCAGCACCCCCAGTAAAAGCGCACCCATACCCCTCTGAAAGTACAGAATGTACCGCTTCCATTGCACTGCACCGGGCGAATACCCCAGGAATCTATGCCTCCAATAGGCGTCTTGCGTAATGAAGTAGTACATCAGGTAAGCAATAGTGGTAACGAGTATGGAAAATGTGCCGGTCATGGTTTTTCTGTTTGGCGTTATTTGCAAAGGTACATTTGATCCCCTGTTTTTGAAGTAACTTTCGGCACTAAAAACGCACCAGGAAAAAATCATGAGCAAACTAAATCTTTCGGGCAAAGTTGTGATCATCACCGGCTCCAGCAAAGGCATTGGCAAAGCCACTGCCCTGGAGTTGCTTCAGGCAGGCGCAAGAGTGACGCTCAATGGGCGTTCGCCTCAGGCTTTAGAGGCCACTGCACAGGCATTTCGCCACGCTGGCTACGCCGATGCGATACTACCCATAGCCGGCGATGTGAGCCAGGCAGAGTTTTGCGAAAGCCTCATACAGCAAACGCTCGCGCACTGGGGCAGAATTGATATTCTCATCAACAATGCCGGCGCAGGGTTTCGCGGGCGCATGGAAGAGACCTCTCCCAGGGCATTTAAAGACGTAGTGGACTCCAATCTCATGAGTGCGGCGTACTGCACCCTGGCGGCACTGCCTGAAATCCGCAAAAATAAGGGCAGCATCCTGTTTATCTCCAGCCTGTCGGGCATTCGCGGCTTGCCCAACAACGGGCCGTATTGCGCAGCCAAAATGGCGTTGACCGCCCTGGCCGAAACCCTGCGCATTGAGCTGCATGGCTCTGGCGTACATATTGGCCTGCACATGGTGGGCATCACCGACTATGACGAAGACAAGCGCGTCATCCAGGCCGACGGACAACTCATCCCTATTCGGCGGCGTTCGCACCACACCCGCCAGCAGGTGGCTCGCATCATCTTGCACTCGCTTCGGCGGCGGCGTTTCAAGGTGGTTTATACCCCCTTGGGCAAGTTGCAGGTGTTCTTTCAGCGCTTTTTCCCTGGCATGGTGGAGTGGTTGCTGCTCAAAAGCGCCAACTCGGAGATATACAAATAGCGCCGGGCAGCAAGGTGCAAAACTTTTCCTGGCCAATTTCGTTATGGCATTGGCAAAATGCAAAGCAAGCAAGCCGAGATCCTCCTGCTTTGTATTATCTTTGCAGCCGTTTTTTCACCACTTTTAAAATTGCGCTTTTTATGCACGCAGTAGCGAACAAACTCAAGTACAAAGTCAAAGACATTTCGCTGGCCGAATGGGGCCGCAAAGAAATAGAGCTGGCCGAAGCCGAAATGCCCGGGCTCATGGCATTGCGCCAACAATACGGCCCCCTCAAGCCGCTCAAAGGCGCACGCATTGCCGGCTGCTTGCACATGACCATCCAAACCGCTGTACTCATCGAAACACTGGTAGAACTCGGCGCAGAAGTGAGCTGGTCTTCTTGCAACATCTTCTCCACTCAAGACCACGCCGCCGCCGCTATTGCTGCTGCCGGTATTCCGGTGTTTGCATGGAAAGGCCAAACCGAGCAAGAGTTCTGGTGGTGTATTGAGCAAACCCTCCATGCCTTTGAAGGCAATCAGCCCCTCAATATGATTCTCGACGACGGTGGCGACCTCACCAACGTCGTGCTAGACCAACATCCAGAGCTCATTCCTGGCATTCGCGGCATCAGCGAGGAAACAACCACCGGCGTGCATCGCCTGTACGAGCGCGTCGCCAAAGGCACGTTGCCCATGCCGGCCATTAACGTAAATGATTCGGTGACCAAATCCAAATTCGACAACAAATACGGCTGCAAGGAATCCGCCGTGGATGCCATTCGCCGCGCTACTGACATTATGATGGCTGGAAAGGTAGCTGTGGTAGCTGGCTACGGCGACGTAGGCAAAGGTACAGCGGCTTCGCTGCGCGGCGCCGGCTGCCGTGTCATCGTCACAGAGATAGACCCCATATGTGCCCTCCAGGCCGCTATGGACGGCTACGAAGTCAAGAAAATGGTCAATGCCGTGCCGCGCGCCGATATTGTCATCACGGCTACTGGCAATCGCGACATCGTCCGCGAGGAGCACTTCTACCTCATGAAGGACAAAACCATCGTGTGCAACATTGGCCACTTTGACAACGAAATTGACATGGCGTGGCTCAACAGTCGCTATGGCCATACTAAAGTAACCATCAAACCGCAGGTGGACAAATACACCATCGAGGGCAAGGATGTCATCGTGCTGGCCGAAGGCCGCCTGGTAAACCTGGGGTGTGCCACAGGGCATCCTTCCTTTGTCATGTCCAACTCCTTTACCAATCAGGTGCTGGCGCAAATAGAGCTCTGGCAGCACGCCGACCGCTACGAAAACCAGGTTTATACCCTGCCCAAACACCTGGACGAGCAAGTGGCTCGCCTGCATTTGGCTAAAATAGGCGTGGAGCTGGAAGAACTCTCCGACGAACAAGCTGCCTACATCGGCGTGCAAAAGCAAGGGCCTTATAAGCCGGATTACTACCGCTATTGACAAAGCGCATAGGCTCCTCCAAAACAGGCGGGCGAGTACTCATGGCCACCATCTACGCTGGCGGGGCACTCGCTCGCCTTTGCTTTTTTCAAACACATCGGGGTCAAAGTACGGCGGAGGTTCTTCTAATGACTGGGGGGCTTCTTCCCAGGAATAGCGCGGCGGAGCCTCGTCCTTTTCTTTGTCGTTCTTAAACCAGAAAGCTACAAAAATACCAACCAGCGCCCCCAGTAAGTGGCTCTCCCACGAAATGCCTTCCTTGCCCGGCAGGATGCCAGTGAACATGGAGCCATAGTACATCAGTACCACCAGTGCCAAGATGATAGACTTGAGATTGCGCCGGAAAATGCCGCTCCAGAATATAAACGCCACCAACCCATATACCACACCGCTGGCGCCAATGTGCCACACAGAACGCCCCAATGCCCATACTGCCGCGCCAGTGAGCAAATACATCATCAAAAAAGCCGGCCATGCTACCCGGCGATAAAAGTAGAATAGCATGAAGGTGAGCGCCAGTAGTGGTGGCAAATTGGCAAATAAGTGCCCCCAACTGCCGTGCAACAGCGGCGCAAATACAATGCCCTGCAGCCCCTCGATGCTGCGCGGCAAAATGCCCCAACTGTGCGGCGGAAAGCCTGTGATGACGTGTAGCAGGTGCAAGACCGCCGTCAGCCCGCAGAATTGAAGGCTAAAAGTTGCGCTGCTGCGAAATCGGCCCGGCCGCCTGGCATTGTCTTCCATATTGTACCCTGCTAAATGCTTTTTCTTGCCTCACGCCAATACCGTAACCATTTTCAGGAAGTTAGGGTTCAGTTGTTCGTGGTGTTTAACGGCCTGCTCAAACGGCGTGTAGCTGATCTGGCGGTTTGTTTCGCCAATCATAACACCGCGCTTGCCTTCCAGCAGGGCATACACGGCGCTCATGCCCATGCGGCTGGCGCGCACGCGGTCCATACAGGTAGGCCGGCCGCCGCGCTGTACATGCCCCAGCACAGTGACTTTGATTTCGATATGACTATTCAGCCGTTTTTTTACTTCCTCAGCCACTTTGAAAGCGCCTCCTGCATCATCGCCTTCGGCCACCACCACTATACTGGAGTTCTTTTTATTGCGGAATCCAGCTTCGAGGCGCTGTACCAGCGCGTCCATGTCGGTGTGAAACTCAGGAATGAGAATGTCTTCGGCGCCAGTAGCCAAGCCCGACATCAGGGCGATGAACCCGGCGTCGCGCCCCATTACCTCCACAAAGAAAAGCCGCCCGTGTGCATTGGCGGTGTCTTTGATGTTGTCTATGGCAGTCATGGCCGTATTGATGGCGGTGTCGTAGCCAATGGTATAGTCCGTGCCGTATAGGTCGTTGTCAATAGTGCCGGGGCATCCCACAATGGCAATATCGGGGTACTCTTGCATAAAAATATTAGCGCCGGTGAAGGTGCCATCGCCGCCAATGGCCACTATGCCGTCAATGTGACGGGTTTTAAGGTTGGCATAAGCCTTGGCACGGCCTTGCGGTGTGCGAAAATCCTGGCTTCTGGCTGATTTGAGTATGGTGCCCCCCAACTGAATGATGTTGCTCACAGAATGGGCGTTCATTTCCACGAAGTCGTCTTCGATCATGCCCTGGTAACCGCGATAGATGCCGCTGACGCGCAGTTTTTCGTGCAGTGCAGTGCGCACCACGGCGCGAATACAGGCATTCATACCAGGTGAGTCTCCACCGGAAGTAAATACGGCAATGTGTTGCATGGCGTGGTCAGGCGTTTACTTGAGAAATCGTCTTTGTACCAGCTGGATGAAAGTCTGAGCGGATTCGACACGCTCTTCATCGAGCCAGTGGTGTTGCTGAGCCAATTGAATCAGGTGATTTTTGGCTTCTGCAAAATCACTCATGCTATTCAGCAGGCGCACATTTTCTACAAAAGCGTTGGAGTCTTTGCCAAAAAGTTCGTTGATGTACAACAAGCGGTCGTTGATGGCAAAGGCTTTGGTGAGGTCGGCGATGGGCTGTCTGCTGAGCTTATCGGAGAGTTCGCCAGAAGGCTTGATGCTGAACAGGCTCTCGAGTTGGCCGGTAGCCTTGGGCGTGGGCGGCGCTGATTTTGGAGCGGGAGGTGGCGTAGGTTGAGCTTTGGGTGGCGGTGCAATGACTTGTACAGGTGCAGAGGGTGGCGGCGCAGGTTCGGGTTGGGGTGCAGTAGGCGGCGGTGCTTCGGGGGTGGGCTTGGCAGCCTCAGGTCGGACAACGGGCGGCGGGGGTGGCGCCTGCGACATGGGTCTTGATGCCAGCTGCGGCGCAGCCAACTGCCCGGCGAGGAAAATGTCGTACAGCTGCCGGATGTAACTGAGCATCAGGTCGCGTTCAATGGCAGAAATCTGCCCTGGGGTGGCGTGCATGCTGCGCCACAGGGCGTTGATTTTTTCGAGCAGTATTTGAGCTTGTTGTGCGTTCATGCCGGTTGATGTAGTGAGTCAATGTAGATGATGATGAAGTAAGCAGCAGCAAATATATTCACACCCAATGGAAAAATGAAGGCAAAGGCAGGCAGTTGTGCCGGGGCTGGTTTATTGCGCCAGTATTTCTTCCATTTTGCGGTTGTAAATGTCGTAAAACAGGAGATTATTATGTCCTGCTCCGGAAATGGTATAGAAATGATCGCCGGGTTTGAGCACTTTTTGCAGCCGCACCGCGCAGCGGTACGGCACAATGAGATCTTCAGTACCTTGGAAGATGACAACAGGTATCTGTACTCTGCGCAGCGAGCGAGCATTGGAGAAGCGATAGCGAAAATAAAACGCTCTGGGCAAAAAGGGGTAGTATGTGTAAAACAGGTCGGTCATGCTGTAAAAGGGAGTTTCCAGCACCAGTATGCGCGCCGGCTGCTCCGATGCTACCCGCGAGGCAAACACAGAGCCAAGCGAGCGCCCGTACAGCAAAATCTGATTGGGGGCGTAGTGTTGCCGGGCAAAGCGATAGAATGTCAGGGCATCTTCGTACATGATGGCTTGATTGCGCCGGCCAGTACTCTTGCCGTAGCCGCGATAGTCGTACACTAAGAAGTCATAGCCCTGCCGGGTGAAAAAATGGTGCAGATGTCCCCAGCGCTCCAAGCTGCCGGCATTGCCGTGGAAGTACAGTACCACGCCCTTGGCAGGTGCTGCTGCCCGAAACCACAGTGCATTGAGCCGCCCTCGGTGCGGGGCCTTGATAAACACCTCCTCAAACAGCGCCTCAAATTGATACTGAAAGTCCTGCGGCAGCACCTTAGGGCGGAAGATGAACCAATGCTGCAGCGGGCCGGTAAAAAGATTGCCCACTGCCCATAGGCACACTGCCGCTATGGCCAGCCAGGTAAACCATTTGCCCGGAAAACGTCGGAGGAGTTGCATAAGCGAAACGCGCCACGTATTGAACGGCGAAAATAGCACATAAGTGTACAAACCCAATAGCTGTTGCTGCATTTCTTCGATTGAAAAACGCTGTGAGAGTACACACATTCAATTGATAATCAAAGGCAAATCTTGCCAGGGTTTATCATGGCAGAGCTGCGACAAACCACAGCGCGCCCAACAGATTGAGCCTTGCGCGGCTGGCCTCATTTTCGTGGGTTTTGCCGTATATCTTTTTGTATTTCTCAGTAGTTGTGATGTTTATACACAGTTTTATTTACTTTTGCCCCTTAAGATGTTTCCTGCTGCTCAGCGACACAACTCGCTCAGGGCAAGCGAAGCATACCCGATAAAAAATGCAGTGTAAGCAGACAACCTCCTTATAGGCCTCCTCTATGAGCCACAAAACACAAATATTCATCGCCTAC
>CALLPI010000015.1 GCA_938015595.1 uncultured Saprospiraceae bacterium
CGTCATCGGTTTCCGCGTGGCTTTCGTCCCTTAGTTGGGTGGCTTGCTCATCTTGCCGTGCCCTGGAGCTAAGGGTAGCAGGCAGGTTAAGCGAGCCGGTGGCGGATCCTGGAGCGTCGGCTGCGGAGCGCCGACGGCGTAAGGATACGCTACCGGGGAGCGAGGGTTAGTTGTTAGTTGTTAGTTGTTAGTTGTTAGTGGTTAGTTGTTAGTGGTTAGTGGTTAGAAATGGCATTATGGATGCGATTTTAAGCCCGTCAGGGCTGGCGCTGTTTATAGAAATGGCAGCGGGAGATACAATAAGAAGCCCGTCAGGGCTGGCTCTGTTTGTAGAAATGGCGACATGAATACATCGAGAAGCCCGTCAGGGCTGGCGGCGTTTGTGGAAAATTACTCAAGAGCGCTTCTTGAGGAAAAAAAGCGAAAGTTTCTGGGCGCAATCGTGCTCCAGTATCCCATAAGCTACAGCAGTTTTGGGATGAAGCAGGCTTCTGCCAAAGCGCATGAAGCCGCGCTTATCGTCGGCAGCGCCATACACCACCCGGCCGATCTGCGCCCAAAACAAGGCTCCTGCACACATTGCGCAAGGCTCCAGTGTTACATACAGGGTGCAATTGGGCAGGTACTTAGCACCCAGGTGGTTGGCAGCAGCGGTGAGGGCAATGATTTCGGCATGAGCTGTGACGTCTTGCAACTGCTCAGTTTGATTATGGCCACGCCCGATGATCTGGTTGTTGCATACAATAACCGCTCCTACGGGGATTTCATCGGCTGCGAGGGCTTTGTCGGCTTCGCGCAGCGCTTGCTGCATGAAGTATTCATCGCTAAAGATGTGGAGCATGGCCCGTAGGTATGGATGAGGTGCGCTGACATTGGGAAGCACCCTTGCCAAGCGAGTTGAACGTCGAGTTGCCGCGCATTGATGCAAAATTGTGTAGCAAATGTACTATTTTTGTCGGCGTTTGAGGCCAAAAACAAAGCGAAGCAATAATGAAAATCATCTGTGTCGGGCGCAACTATGCAGAACACGCCAAAGAACTAAACAACCCTGTACCGGATCGGCCGGTGGTGTTTATGAAGCCGCCCTCGGCGTTGTTGGTTAATAATAAGCCTTTTTACTATCCCGACTTTACCCAAGACTTGCACTACGAAGCCGAGGTAGTCTTGCGTATTGGCAAGAACGGCCGCCACGTGCAGCCCGAGTTTGCCGATGCCTATTACGATCACATCGCTTTTGGCATAGACTTCACCGCCCGCGACCTCCAGGAGGAGTGCAAAAAGAAGGGTCAGCCCTGGGAAATTGCCAAGGGCTTTGATGGTTCGGCAGTTGTCAGTGCATTTTTTCCAATGGAGGAGTTGCATCGGCGTGAGGGGGTAGCGTTCAAACTGCGCAAAAACGGCGAGCTAGTACAGCATGGCCATACCCGCGATATGTTGTTTTCTTTCAACGACATCATCGTCTATGTCTCCAAATTTTTTAAGCTCCAGGTAGGCGATTACATTTATACTGGTACGCCGGCAGGCGTAGGACCAGTGCAAATAGGCGATACACTGGAGGGGTTTCTGTACCTGGGTGAACGCTTTGAGCACGTGCTCACCTGTGACATACGCTGATTTTCTGTCTCAATTTTAAACGTCTTGGGTACCAGTACTCCTACGCATGCATATGACTTCCTCGTGGTAGGCGGCGGTCTTTTTGGCGTATATGCTGCCTTGTACCTGGCGCGCAGGGGAGCACGTGTGCTACTGGTAGAAATGGAAGATCAGTTGCTCAAAAAGGCCTCTATTGTCAACCAGGCGCGCTTGCACAGCGGCTATCACTACCCGCGTAGCGTAGCTACCGCCCGCATGAGTGATGATCACAAGGCGCGCTTCATTGCTGACCACAAAGCCTTTGTGCTGTTCGATTTTGAAAAATACTACGCCATTGACCGCTATTCATCTTTCACGGACGCTGGTCAGTTTGAGCGTTTTTGTGACTTCATCGGCATACCCTGCAAAAAAACAGAAGCGCACCCTTGGATCAGCCTGCAACGCCTGGAGGCCTTGTACCAAACGGTAGAATATACTTTTGACCCCGTGCTCATAGCTGGGCACTATCGCCGCCAAATAGAAAACCAGCGTGGTGTGGATGTACGCCTGGGCACCGTAATCGCAGAGGCTGGTGCTGTGGGCAGCGCCTGGCAAGCGGTGCTGCAGTGTCGGCACACTGGTCAAGTCCAGACGGTATGGACTGCGCAGGTCATCAATGCCACCTATGCCGGCAGCAATGCCGTAAACCGGCGTTTTGGCTTGGCCGACATCCAACTGATGCACGAGATTTCGGAAATCGCTTTGGTGCATTCACCGCAACTGGCGCGTGTGGGCCTGACCATCATGGACGGGCAATTTGCCTCTATCATGCCTTATGGATTGTCAGGTATGCTCTCGCTGTCGTCGGTGGCCTACACCCACCACAAAGTATCGCACGACAACCTGCCAAGGTTTCATTGTCAGCAGGAAAACCCCGCCTGCCTGCCTACCCAGCCAGCCAACTGTAATGCCTGTCCGGTCAAACCCACCTCCAACGCTGCCAAAATGATGGCTCAAATGCGCCTGTACCTCCATCCCGATGTGCAGTTGCGCTACTACTTCAGCCTGTTTACCATCAAAAGCAAGCTCAAGGCCAGCTACATTGACGATGGCCGACCTACAGAAATCAGCTTGCTTAACGACAATCCACCTTTTTATTGCATCTTTGCTGGCAAAATCAACTCAATCTACGAAATAGAGAGAGTCATTCTTACATGAGACCTAATCATTATGCAAAACCAAATACACGTCTCTTCCGAAATCGGAAGGCTCAAGCGCGTCATTGTACACCGGCCGGATGCTGGTATCTCGCGGATCTCGCCCAAGCGCGCCGAAGAACTCCTCTTTGACGACATCGTACACCTACCTCGTATGCAGGCCGAGCACGATACTTTCACGCAGGTGCTCAAGGCATTTCTTGGCGAGGAAAACGTGCTGGAAACTCAGGACCTGATCCGCCAGGCGCTGGATGCCGACCCAGACACCAAAAAAGAGGTTATTGATCTCATCATAGCCTATGAAGAATTGCCTTCTTCTGCCGCCGATCTGCTCCTGCACTTGCCGCATGACGTGCTCAGCGAAGCGCTCATCACCGGATACCTGCCGGAGCAAGACTACATATTGTTTGACCCCATTCCCAACTTCATTTTTACGCGCGACATTGCCGTGGTCGTCAACGACCACGTAGTGGTGACCAAAGCCGCCAAGGAAGCGCGCTTCCGCGAAAACTTCCTTTCTCGCTTTATTTTCTGGGCGCATCCCATCTTCAGGCCTCTGCGCGAGGCCGGCAAGGTGATTAATCTTAACAAGGTGGACTTGTTTCCGCCCTCCAAGCGGGGCGAGTGGGTGTCGGTAGAAGGTGGCGATGTGATGATCCTCAATGAAGACTACCTGCTTATTGGCCACAGCGAGCGCACTTCTGAGCATGGTATTCGCTCGCTGGCGCAGTACCTGTTGGAGCGCAATATCGTGAAGAATGTAGCGCAGATCAACATCCCGCAGGATCGCTCCTTTATGCATATTGATACCATCTTCACCCAGATCCGCCACGACCACATTGTAGCCTACAAGCCCATCATTCTGGAGGGTCTCAGCTCCAGCGTGGACGTGTGGCGGCAGCAGGGCAAACCTGGGCGCTACACCTCGGTTAAGGAGTTTATCCACGCTGAGATCAACCCTGGTATGCGCTTCATTCTCAGCGGCAACGGCGAGTCGCCCTACCAGGAGCGCGAACAATGGACTGACGGCTGCAACTTATTAGCCATCAAGCCAGGCGTAGCCCTGACCTATGACCGCAACCCCAAAACTGAAGAAGCCTTTGAGGCAGCCGGCTACGGCATTTTGCATGCCTACGAGTTTCTGGAAGCCGTACAGGCCGGCCGCATTGAAGTAGATAAAATGGAGAACACCATCATCACATTGCCTTCCAGCGAGCTGTCAAGAGCGCGTGGTGGCTCGCATTGTATGACCTGCCCGATTGAGCGGGAATGACCAGGGCTTTCAGTTGCCGTCTTCTTCCAAAGGAAATTGCCTGCTGCGCTCTTCCTTGCGCTTCATGCCAAAAGCATAGCGCACGTTGAGGCCGATGCGCTGGTTGTCGCTGTAGCGGTCGCCGTGGATGAGAATGCCGCCTTGCTGGAGGCGGTACTGGACCACCATAGTGCGCAGCAGGTCGCGCACGTTCAGGTTGATGCTGAGTTTCTTTTGCAAGAAAGTTTGGTTTATGCTCAAGCCGAGTTGGCCAAAGGGTTTGAGTTCGTAAAAGTTCTGCAAGCCGCCAATCATCATAAAGCCATTGAGGTTCAGCTTAGTAGTGGGGGTCAGGTTGAGCGAGTGAAAGGTAAAAAAACGCCAAGAACCCCGCCTCAGCGTTAGCGGTTGGGCTTCGTACAGCCCCTCGTATGTGTTAAGGTTGTACTGTGCGCCCACTACAAAGAAGTATTTGCCCCCCGGCGGTACTGCCCCAACGATGCGGAAGTAGGTTTCGCTGTTGCGCCCCACGTTGTCGAAGGTACGCACTGCTACCTCGGGCGCTTCGGTATCCTGATAGACGACGCTGGAAAAAATGTCGCGGGTATGATTGTGGCCAATGGCAAAGATGGGGTTGTCGTCGAAACTGATGTTGAACTCCACGTTATCGTTGAACTGAGGCTGCAAGGCCGGGTTACCTGTTTCATATAGGTACTGATCTACGTAGCGGATGTATGGATTGAGGCTCTGGTAGCCCGGGCGCTCAATGGTGCGGCGGTAGATGAGATAGCCTTGCAGAGGGTAGCCGGCAATTTTGACAATGGGGCGGCTGAGATATATGTATGGAAACCAGTCGGTGCGTTGAATCAGAAAACTGGTATCTGCCGGGATGGTTTGCCGGCCGTCCATGCGGGTAAACTCCAGTCGAGTGCCAGCCTTGAGCAAAAAATTGCCCGGTAGCGGTTGCGAGGCCTGTAAATAGGCGGCGTGCAGATTTTCCCGATAGCTGAAAGCATGGGTGCGCCGGAGGTCGGGAATGAGCCTGTTGGCAATGTTGAAAAAATACTCGGCGCTGCTTTCATAGTGTTGGAAGGTGCTTTTGAAGCCGGTTTCTAGGCGGGTTTTGCTCGGGAAGCGGAAGTTGAAGTCGGATTGTAGCAGAACGAAGTGCCGGTTTTGGAAGTTATCGCCCTGGCCCATCAGCAGGAAAGCGCGTGGGGCGCTGTACTCGGAGCGGTAATGCTGGAAGTTGTGCCCATTGTTGAAGTTGTAGCTGAGTTTGGTATCCCATTCGGAGCCGAGGCTATCTATTTTCCAGCGCAGACCGAGGTCTTGCTGGAGGCTGAAGAAGCCGGTGCGGTTTTCGAGATGGTTATCATTGGCCGACAGGCGGAGTTGTTCCTGATTTTCGATGAAGTTGAAATTGTCGGCGAAGGTGCGCCGAAGGCTGCCATTGAGCCGGCCGTCGTAGCTCAGGCTCCATTTTTCGGAGGGGTCGTAGCTGATGCCATAGCCGAGGAAGCCCTGGTGGGCTGGCAAGCTACTGCGGGCATTTTGGAAGAGGGTAGAGTCTGGGCTGAGCAAGCGGTCGGAGCGTATGTCGTCCACGGTGTGGTTGCGGCTGAGGTTGGTGTTGAGGTAGTAGGCGGTTTTTTGGCCGCTGTCGTTGAGGTTGACTCCCAAAAACTGGTTGCCGTAGAAGCCTTGGTTCATACCTGCGTTCACTGAGCCGGTGCGCCCGATGCGCACACTGCGTTTGAGCACGATGTTGATAATGCCGCCGGAGCTAGCTGCGTCGTACCTGGACGAAGGGGTGCGCAGCACTTCTATGCGCTGTACGCTGCCTGGCGGGAGGCTTTGCAGAATAGTGGCAATATCGCGGGGGCTCATGCGTTGTTCGCGGCCATTGATGAATATAGTAGCCGGTGTGGCGCTGTTGAGGAAGATGCCGCCGTCCTGATCCACAAAGAGGCCAGGCGTTTTTTCCAGTACTTCCAGGGTGCTGGTGCTGATATTGGCTAAGGGTTCGGGATCCACAATGGTTTTATCGTCTTCCTGGCGCACCAGCGGGCGTTTGGCGGTTACGGTTACCTCGTACAGGGCTACGGCTTCGTCTTTGAGCACGTATTCCAGCGCTTGCTGCCCGGAGGAGCGCACGGTGACGGATTTTTCGAGCGGCTGATAGCCGATGTAGCGGATATTGAGGTTGTACAGACCGGCAGCCAGCCGTTCAAATTGGATTTGGCCGGAGAAGTCTGTCACGCCAGACATCGTAGTAGAGTCCGGTATTTTGACCAGTTCTGCCGTGGCACCTACAAGTGGTTGGTGCTCCTTATTCTTTACTGTGATGGTCAGTTGCTGCGCCAAAGTGGTTGAAAGGCCGATGGCGCATGCCAGTACAGTAAGTAAGGTTTGGGTCGGAGAAGTAGTCATACTGATGTGTAAGGTAAGTTGCGTGCAAGAAATAACACACCCCACAACACGGCAGCCCGGCAGGCAGTTGATCTTTGGGGTGTGTTTAACAATTGTTCTCAAGGGGGTGAGATAACCTTTGTGAGGATAATCAGCTTGCAAAAGGGTTGCCACATTGCACTGCCGGCGCGGTATTTTTGTATCTTTATATAAAAAAGCTGACTGCTATGGCAATCATACCCACCATACCGCGCTGGAAAACCCTGCTCAACTCTTTTCGCTTCTTGCGCAGCCCTATCGGACTGATCATGGAAAACCTGCATCGCTATGGGCACACTTACTACTTTTACTTGGGAGGTGTGCACAAGGGGCTAATGAGCGCGCATCCTGACCTGATAAGGCACGTACTGCAGAAG
The DNA here is from genome assembly GCA_938015595.1 of uncultured Saprospiraceae bacterium. Classification (GTDB taxonomy): domain Bacteria; phylum Bacteroidota; class Bacteroidia; order Chitinophagales; family Saprospiraceae; genus UBA2329. The sequence goes on from CALLPI010000015.1 coordinate 6,870, forward strand.
AATCACCGCAACTACTGCAAGTCGCCTGTTCATTTCGACAGGTTGGCGCAATTTTTAGGTCGAGGGTTACTTACCTCCGAGGGCGAGTACTGGTTGCGTCAGCGGCGGCTCATTCAGCCGGGCTTTCACCGCCAGCGGCTGTCTGGGCTTGCTCAAACCATGAACGACGAAATCAAAGCCTTTGTGGACAACTGGGTCGCAAAGAACACTGCCGCGCCGCAAGTGGACATTAGCCCTGCCATGATGGAGCTGGCTTTCCGCGTGGTGGCTCGCGCACTGTTCAGTGCTTATGTGCCTGAAAGTGAGCTTCAACGCTTGAGCACCCTCATCACTGAGCTACAGACTTTCATCATTCGGCTCATTCGGCAGCCCTACCTCGTATGGTGGTTTGGCTTGAGCGGGCAGATACAACAGCACAAAGAGAAGTCGCTTGCTGCCAGGGAAATCGTGACGCGCATCATTCGCCAACGGCAAAACAGTGCCCCCTGCGACGACCTCTTGCAAATGCTCCTGGAGTCTCGCTACGAAGACACCGGCGAAGCCATGAATGAGCAACAACTCATTGACGAATGCCTTATCCTCTTTGTGGCTGGCCACGAAACCACCGCCAATGCTCTGGCCTGGATCATGTACCTGCTGGCCAAACACCCCAGGCACGCAGCGCTGCTGCGCGCCGAGCACGCGGCGGTACTGGGCGTACGCCAACCCAGCTTTGAGGATCTGCCCCGCCTGCAATACACTCTGCAGGTGATTGAAGAAGCTATGCGCCTGTATCCGCCGGCCTGGATTACTGACCGCGTAGCCATTGACGACGATGAGGTGGCAGGCATCCCCATTCCGGCAGGCACTATGGTGGCCATCAGCATTTATGGGGTACATCATTCGCCTGTGTACTGGGACGCACCAGAGGAGTTCCGCCCGGAGCGCTTTGCCGAAACACAAAAGCACCCCTTTGCTTATCTGCCCTTTGGTGGAGGCCCCAGGATCTGTATTGGCAATCACTTCGCGCTCATGGAAATGCAGTTGGCATTGGTGCATTTGCTGCGTCAGATGGACTGGCAGCTGATACCCGGGCAGGATGTTCAACCCCAGGCGCTCATTACACTGCGACCAAAAAACGGCGTTTACATGCGCATTTTGCCTGCTGTGGCGTTATCAGAGAGCAAACTTCCAACCATATGACTACAGCTGCCCGATATTTCATTGCCACAGGGCTTTGGCTAGGTTGCCTGGTGGCGGCGTTTTCACAAACGCAGTACGGCATTAGTGCGTACCTCAATTTTTCAGGTGCTCGCCTTGCAGCGAGTTCTACCCTCAACCAGCGCGCTATTGACTCTATTGAAGCCCGCGAAATCAGTAAACCTTCCTACTCAGTTGGCTTGCTGACCCAGCGGCTAGGCCAGAAAGCAGGCTTTCGCATTGGCTTGCAGTACATGGACACCGGCTACCGCACCGTGCGCGAGCCTGTGCCCCCAGGTGCCAATGCGCCCGCAGGGGCGTTTCGCCAGCAAGTCATCTACCGCCACATCAATCTCGAACTGCCTGCAGAACTGCTCTTTATACATGCACTCAGCGGTAAAGACCGCCTCAACTTCATGATGGGCTTTAGTGCAGCCTACATTTTGCAAAACCGCGAAGACTACGTTTTTTTCAGCGGCGAGCGGCTCAGCCGGCAAGTTAACCGCCTGGCAACAGCCGACCTAAACCGCCTACAATTGGCTTTTCAGACTGGCATCGGCTTTCAGCACGACCTGGGCAGTAGCCTGGCAATTTTTGTGCAGCCTGCCTTCCTGTTTTGGTACACAGCCTTAGTGCAGCCTCCTGCTGAAGCCAATCGCAATTTGTACAGCATAGGCCTGAAAACCGGCATTCTCTTTCAAACCAACAATAACTGAAATTACTCCATGGAATACAGAAGATTGGGTAAAAGCGGCCTGCAGCTCAGCGCGCTCTCGCTTGGCTCCTGGCTCACCTTCGGCAAGCAGATCGGCGACGACACGGCCGAGCAACTTATGGTAAAGGCCTATGACCAAGGCGTCAACTTTTTCGACAATGCCGAAATATACGCCCGAGGTCACTCAGAGATTGTCATGGGCAACATTCTCAAAAAAATGGGATGGGAGCGCAGCAGCTTCGTAGTGTCTAGCAAGGTTTACTTTGGCGACGGAGGCAAAAAGCCCAACCAAACCGGCCTCAACCACAAGCATATCATGGAGGCCTGCCACGCCTCCTTGCGCCGCCTGCAGGTGGAGTATATTGACCTGTACTTTTGCCACCGCCCCGATAAGCAAACACCCATAGAGGAAACTGTGCGCGCCATGAACATCCTCATCCAGCAGGGCAAGATTTTCTACTGGGGTACTTCGGAGTGGTCGGCACAGGAAATCATGGAAGCTCACATGGTGGCCCAAAGGCTGAATCTCGCCGGCCCAGTTATGGAACAACCAGAGTACAACATGTTTCATCGCCACAAGGTGGAGGTAGAATACAGTCAGATCTACAAAACTGTAGGGCTGGGCACGACGATTTGGTCGCCGCTGGCCTCAGGGGTACTCACGACCAAGTATCTGAACGATATGCCTGCCAACACCCGCCTGGCTATGGCCGGTATGGAATGGCTCAAAAACGCTGCCCTCACGCCTGAGCGCGTCGAAAAAGCCCGACAACTCAACGAGCTGGCTAAAGAACTAAGCACCACGCTGCCCAAGCTGGCTGTAGCCTGGTGCCTGGCCAACCCCCATGTGAGCAGCGTCATCCTGGGCGCGTCTAAAGTGGCGCAACTAGAGGAAACCCTCCAATCGCTTGAGGTCGTACCTTTGTTGACAAACGAGGTCATGCAGCACATTGACACCATATTGGACAACAAGCCTGTGCCGCCGCCGTTTTGAGGTGGGGGCAGCACCAGCAGGGGCACTGGAAAAGACAGGACTTAAGTTCAATCCGAATTTGTGTCATACCGCAGCATACTAAAGGAGCAAGCCCAGTAAAACCTTCTGGCGAAACAGGTGGTTTTGGGAAGGTTAAACAAAACAACTCATGCCTGTTGCTTCGTTCTACAAGATGCTGCTGCATTGGGCGGCGCTGTGCCTATTGGCATACATAACCTCTTGTACTTCTCGACCTGCCCCCGACAGCCCGGAAGACTATCCGGCCTTGGTAGGCAAAACTTTTCCTGACTTTGAGCTGCCAGACCTGAATGGCCGCATGGTGCGTTGGAGCGACTTCAAAGGCCGGCCGGCCCTGGTCAATTTCTGGTTTACGCGCTGCCCGCCTTGCATAGCTGAGATGCCGCACCTCAACCAACTCAAGCGCGACTTTGCCGGAGAGGGGGTTGTATTTCTGGCTATTTCGCCTGACGACAGCCTCACTATTCGCCGTTTTTTGGACACACACACTTTCGATTTTACTATTTTGCCTAATGCAGGGGCCTACATTCGCTTGTTTGGCAACGAATACCCGCTCAATGTGTTTGTGGACAGCAAGGGCGTCATACGCCATGCGCGCGGCGCTATTCCCACTACCTTCGACTCACGGCATCCGCAGGGTTTCATGGACGACCGCGAGTTTCGCCGCTTTCTGGGGCGATTGGTCAGAGAAGAATGAGTCGGCGGGGTCAAAACTGCACTCTGACTTGCATAGTGGCCTGAGTGCGTGCCGGGCCGCGTATTTCTTCCAGGCCGCTGCCAAACACCTTTTGGTTGGTCCAGTAAGTCTGGGAGATGCGACCTTCAAGGGTCAGTGCACGCACTGGGCGATAGCGCACATTGAGGTAAAAGCGCGAGCCTCGGTTGTAGTAGGCTGGTATGGAGAAGTTGTACAGCAGGTTGTTTTCGTAGGCGTAGAAGCGTACGGCATAGCCATCAGTGTCAAACAGCGCAAAGCGCGCCGTAAACGACAACGGAAAATCCATTGGCCTGAAGAGAATATCCTGATAGAGTGACATACCGCGGCTGAGGGTGCCAGAGCCATTGTCGAAGCTGCCTAAATCAAGGCGGGTGCGCAGCTCTAGCGACTTGTGCACCTGATGCGCAATATGAAAACGCCCCTGCATCAGACGAGTAGCGGTGAGGTAGTCTATCGGCGCGGTGTTGTTGTGGAAGTTGAGTTCTTTGTTTTCCTGGCGAAACTCGGCAAATATAGTGAGCTTGCGCTTAATGACATACGTAAGCCGCATCCGGTATTCATAGCCACGCGAAGGCGCATCGGCGTTGAAACGCAGCCAGGGATGGCGCCAGACGTCAAAGTACGCGTTGAGGGTAAATCCGCGCAGGGGGCGTATTTCCAGCCCCATGTAGAGACCTTCTTCGTTGCGTACGCCGCTGCTTTCGCCGAAGGCGTCGCCGGTGAGCGTCTGAAAGTTGCGGGCGTAGTAGCGATGGAGCAGGGCGAGGTCGGCTTTGCGGTCTAATCCTACGATAACGCCGTTGAGCATGGCCACAGCGCCGTTGTCGCTGAGGGCATTTTCGCCAAAGAAGTGAATATTGCGCCACATCAGGCCGTAGTCGAACGAAGCGTTCAGCAGTTGGCTACCGGAGAAGTAGTACCGGGCATAGGGCTGGGTGCGCGGGCTGATGCTCTTATCAAATAACGTATATACAGTGTTGATAGCCAAGTGATGGTTATTGTGCTTCCACTTTAGCGAAGCACCAGCGTTGGATTGCAGCACGGCATTTTTGTCTTCTATTTCAGAGCGGGTGCGGTGTAGGCCACTGAGATTGAGGGCGGTAAATTCGCGTACTTGAGGGTCGAAGCCTTCCTCTATTTCGGTGGAGTCGGGTTGGATGAGGTTGCCGCTGCGGCGGGCGCGCGAAGCAAAGATAGTCACTTCCAGATTGCCGAGCAGTGCCAGTTGGGCGGCGACGCCTCTGAGGAAGGCAGCTTCGTTTACAGACGTGTAAGGGCGCAGTACACGACCACTGCGCTTAATACCCACAGTAGCAATGGTTTTGCCGTAGTTGAAGCCAGTGAGCATGATGAGGCCTTGGCCAAAACTGACGGCATAGTCGCCCAGTACTACCGCCTTGATGGTGCGGTTGTAATTGCGCAGCGCCACATGGGCCGAGTAGAAATCGAAGCCATGGGGGTTGCTGCCGCGAAAGAATTCTTCGCCGCGGTCTTTTTCGGCGGTGAAGCCAAAGCTTAGACGTGTGCCGTAGGCGTGTCGAAAGCGCACATAATACTGGTTGGGGTCGCCCAGATATCGGTTTTCACCAGGGCGATTGGGCGGGGTGAAGCCCTTTTGCGTTTCGAGTACTCGTGCCCAGCGCAGGTAGAGCTCGTTGACGCCGTCGCGGAGCATTTCGCGGATGGAGACTTGGTAGTCATCCAGGGCGCCGCCCACAGTTACAAAGGGTTGAAGCAAACGGATGAGTTCGGGGGTGAAGCCACGTACAGATTGGAGTTCATAGATGGAGATGAGTTCGCCGGTGAGGCGGCGGTGTTCCAGCAGGGCGGCAATTTGGACATCATTGAGCAGGCGGAGTTCGCGCAGGTCTTGTTCGTCAGCTTTATTGAGGTTGAGGGGTTTGCGGCGGTAATCATCTAGGGCTTCAAAGAGGGTGTTGAAATCCTCCAGCCCCTCGGCATCGGTATTTTGCAAGATGTCTTCCAGTTGGTCGGTATTGGCTTCAGGAGCAGGTGGCGCCACAATGGTATCAGACGGGATTTGAGCGCGCAACAAAATGGGGATCAGGCAAAGCAGAAGGGCAAAGATGCAGTGGCGCATGGTACGGCGGAATTGCTAAGCAAATGTAGCGTTTTTTCCAATGCGCCGAGGCGTTCTCCGGCTTTTGCAAAATTGCGGATGCGGCATTTTGTTTTTTCAATAAAAGTCGTACATTAGCTCACTGATATGCTCTGCATGTGAAATGCCTGTGTAAATCGCTGTGTAATTTGAACTCTAATTAATTGACAAAAAGCACATTGCGTTAGTTTTGGCCCGGGTGGGCAGCACAGTAAGTGCAACTTTTGTACTTCTGTTTTCATCTGGGTCAGTGTTATTTTGCAGTGCAAAAACGTAGGATTTAACCTCATCCTGCGCACGGCGTATCAGCTCGGAGGCAACTTATCTACACAACGAGGCGCCTGGTGCGGCCACCGGCGGCTCATCTCTATGGTCCCAAATATGATTGGCGGCTGGCTCAAGAAGCTTTGACTCAGCCCAAGTAGCGTATTGTCAAACCTTCAAATATATGTTGTATATGAGAACTACCCTTTTACTCACTCTTCTGGCGATTGTTGTATCGGGAGCATGGGGGCAGCGCGCCAGCGAAGCTGGCTTTTTCTTAGGCGTAGCCAACTACCAGGGCGATCTGGCCCAGACGCCAGTCACCATCAGCGAAACCAATCCTGCCGTGGGCGTGTTCTACCAGCGCTTTCTCGATCCGCAATGGGGCATTAAAGTTTCTGCCAGCACCGGCAAAATATCCGGCAACGACAGAAACCTCGACCCGATTATTTTGCGCGACCGCGATTGGTCTTTTACCGCACAAGCCTGGGAATTTGCTGGCCACTTGCAGTTTCATCCCTGGGGTCAGGCTCGATTCGACCAAGTGGGGCGTTTGCGCCGCAGCTTTTCGCCTTATGGTTCAGTGGGTCTTGGCCTCGTGTTTGCCAAGTCGCGCATTGTAGCGCCAGCCGATGACTTATACAGAGTGAATGAGCCTAATGACCGAGATGTATTTTTTTCCGTTCCTATTTCGGGCGGACTGCGCTATGTGGTTTCTGAAAAACTGACTATTTATGGGGAGTTTGGTACGCGCGCTACTTTTTCTGACTATCTGGACGGCGTCAGTCGCAACGGCAACTCTAATGCTAAGGATTGGCTAATGTTTGGCGGCATTGGCATCACCTACAATTTCATGGCAGAGTATTGAGGCGTGCCTCTGGCCACAGCCGAAAAAAATTCCATCTTTGTGCCAATTTAAACTTGCATTAGGTAGTTTTATACCGAGCAACGCCAAGTTTTGTGCATGATTTGCAGATATTGTGCACAAAACTTGGCTAGCCGAATTACTTAGTGCAAACTTCTACCGCCATGCCTCGAAAGTTTTTGTATGTATATTCCATCGTAGTCACGCTGCTCCTAATGGGCGTGCTGTTTCTAGCCTATTCGGATGTGATGCAGCGCGTGCCCGATCCGGATAATGATATCAATACCGTGCATCGAGGTTCAAGCAGCCATCGGGAGGCTACCCAACTTCTGCCGCAAAACGTCCGCCCCATTTCCCTGAACCGGCCCTTTGACTTTGCCGGCGAACCCCTGCCCATGGATAATTTTGACGTGCGCGAGCGGCTAGACCGCGAACTCACCGTTAATGCCTACACCCACGGCACCACCTTGCTCAATCTCAAGAGTACCTATCGCTATTTCCCGCTCTTTGAAAAAGTGCTCAAGGAAAATGGCATTCCCGATGACTTCAAGTATGCCGCTGTGGCGGAGAGCAACCTGCGCAATGCGGTGTCGCCTGCCGGTGCAAGAGGTATATGGCAGATCATGGCACCTACCGCCCGGCAGTACGGTCTGGAAATCACTGAAGAAGTGGACGAGCGCTACCATCCAGAGAAGGCTACCCAAGTTGCCTGCAAACTGCTCAAGGACTACTACCGGCAGTTTGGCAACTGGACGCTTACGGCAGCCGCCTACAACATAGGTGGCCCCCGCTTAGCGCGCGAAAAAAACGCCCAGAAAGGCAGCACTTTCTACGATTTACACCTGAACGAAGAAACCAGTCGCTATGTATTTCGCTTAGTGGCCATCAAAGAGATCCTGGCCAATCCCAAGGCCTATGGTTTTGTATTGGAAGACGAGGAGGGCTACTCACCCCTGGATCAGTACAAAATAGTGGAAGTGAACTCCTCCATTCCCAACCTGGCCGAATTTGCCCAGCAGCACGGCATCAGCTATCGCATGCTCAAGGTGTATAACCCATGGCTTATAGCCAGTAGTCTGACCAATAAAACCGGCAAAACCTACCAGATTCGCATACCTAGGTGACCGGTTTTTGTTAACAATTCCCCAAAACCTTGCCTTTCTCTGCATAATTTTGCGAGTGCTTGCGTTTTGCAGCCAATCAAAACCGCATACCATGTCGTACCAAAGGATGAAATCAACCCATATCTCTCTGGTTGTTTTTTGTATTGGTTTAGCGTATATCCTCTCGCCTGCTCAGGACTTTCGCCAGGCTTACATTGATCAGTATAAAGACATTGCTATACAGGAAATGGAGCGCGCTGGCGTACCAGCCAGTATCAAACTAGCACAGGCTATTCTTGAATCTGACTACGGACGCAGTGATTTGGCACGCCGAGCCAACAACCACTTTGGCATCAAATGCGGCGCCAACTGGACAGGCCGCGAGTACTACAAAGAAGACGATGACTACGACGCCAATGGCAGGCTCATCAAGTCTTGTTTTCGAGTGTATCGCAGCGCTGAGGCTTCCTTCATTGCGCATTCGGAATTTCTGCGCGATCCTGCCAAAGAAGACCGCTACGGATTCCTCTTTCGCCTGGATCCCACCGACTATAAAAGCTGGGCGCGCGGCCTCAAGCGTGCTGGATACGCCACCGCAGCCAACTACGGCGAACGCCTTATTGGCATTATTGAAAGTTTCCAACTATACCAGTACGACCGCTTGGGGCAAACGCCCATAGTAGATGTAACTGTACCTGACCGCCCAGCCAATAACACGGCCTCTGGCTATAACAATGACGTACGCTTTGTTCTCTCTGCCGACAACGAAACGGTGTCTACCATTGCTCGCCGCACAGATGTATCACTCAGCCAGCTCATTAAGTACAATGAACAACTCACTGACGGCGAGCAGCGATTGGCCGAAGGCACGGTAGTCTATCTACAGCCCAAGCGAAACTCATATCGCGGCCGCGCCGACCACCACTTCGTCAAGGAAGGCGAAACCATGTTTGACATCTCCCAGCTCTACGGCGTAAAGCTCAGCAAACTGCTGCAGCGCAACCGCATGAGTAAAGGAATGGAGCCGGCAACTGGCCAGCGCATCAAGCTGCGTGGCGGCAGAGTAAAACAACGTCCGGCCTTGCAAGGGGAAACGCCTATGCTACCCAACAACAATGGCAGCCCCATACCAGACGTACTCCCAACCCCTGCTCCTACTACGCCTCCGGATAACACTACGCCAATCCCTACGCCTGCTCCACCGGCTACACCCAGCCCTGCTCGCGAGCCAGTTATTCGCCCTGGCAATCCGCCAGCTACCACAGCGCCCAATACTTCTCCTGCTGCGCCGCCATCCAACAATCCGTCGGCGCCCGCACCACCAACAGAAGCAAGCCCCGAACCTCCGGCGCCGCCCACCCTAGATGCACCTGTGCGCCCGCAAGAGCCACCCTCACAGCCTAACCCAACCGCATCCTCCTCAGCTACCCCGCCGCCTGCGCCTGCAGGGCAGCCCGTGTTTCATGTAGTGGAGCGCGGCGATACCTTGTGGAACATATCGCAGCGCTACGGCACCACGGTAGCCGAACTGCGCCGCCTCAACAATTTGCGCAACGACCAAATTCAACTTGGGCAACGCCTGAGAGTGAAGTAGCAGTTTTTGGCTATCTTTGCCCTGTCAATTCAATTTCTGCTATGAACAAATTCTCGTTGCATCTCATAGTGCTGGCTATTCTTAGCCTTGGCACACTCATGCCAGTTGGTTTGCAGGCGCAAGGCTCGGTATTTGGTATCAAAGGAGGCCCCAGTATAGGCGTGCAAAACTGGGGCGGTTCGTTCCAGCAAGACCCCATGTTTCGCTATCATGCCGCTATATTTGTAGAATCCTTGCCGGAGGCTAATCAGTGGTCGCTCTATGCACAGGCGGGATATCACCCCCGTGGCAGCGCCATTCGCCGCCGGCGCTTCATTGATGTGATTAGCGGCAACCCCGTAATTCCACCTACCGATGTGTTTCTCTTTCACAATGCAGCGCTGGTTTTGGGCGCCAAGCAGAAGTTTGACCTTGGTGTGAGCAACAAATGGTTTTACTCCTTCGGTATCCGCGGAGAATATACCTTTGATACTAATCTGGACATCTACACGCGGTTCAACGAGCAGTTTCCTGCATTTTCTATTTATCCATACGACGACAAGTTTTACATTAACGAGTTCAACTATGGATTCAGTGGCGGTGCTGGCCTGGAGTTTCAGTTTTCGGAGTTCATCGGTGCATCACTGGAGTTTGCGGTCAATCCTGATTTTTCTTTCCAGTATCGGCAGCCGGCCGTGCCCAACATACGCGATCCCTGGACGGGGCAGAATACCACCATTCCTGAAAGGCGCATTCGCAACATCACTTTTGAGCTGAGCCTGGGATTTCGCTTTTTGCGCAAGGTGGAGTACGTTGACTGATTCTGCGAGATGCTATCAAATTTTGACGACGCATGATTCTGCGCTGTACACACTTGGACAAGTTCTACGGCCGCCGGCAAGTAGTGCGCGATGTATCGCTGGAGGTGCACAAGGGCGAGATCGTGGGCTTGTTAGGTCCTAATGGCGCCGGTAAAACCACTACTTTTTACATGGTAGTTGGGTTTATCAAGCCCAATGCTGGCCAGGTCTTTTTGGATGAAAAAGACATTACGGCCATGCCCATGTACAAGCGGGCTAAGCAAGGTATAGGGTACTTGCCTCAGGAGGCTTCGGTATTTCGCAAACTTTCAGTGGAAGATAACATCCGCGCTGTGTTGGAGATGACCTCCATGGCCAAAGCCCAGCAAAAAGAAAAGCTTGAGGCGCTTATTGAAGAGTTTGGCCTAAGCAAGGTGCGCCGCAATACGGGCGACTCCCTCTCCGGTGGCGAGCGCCGGCGTACCGAAATAGCCCGCGCGCTGGCTTCCAACCCCAGTTTTATCCTGTTGGATGAGCCTTTTGCCGGTATTGATCCTATTGCTGTGGAAGACATCCAGTACATTGTGGCAAAGCTGAAAACCAAGAATATCGGCATACTTATCACCGACCACAATGTGCAGGAAACGCTCTCCATCACCGACCGCGCCTACCTCATGTTTGAGGGGGGGATCTTGCGCGCCGGTACAGCCCAGGAGTTGGCCGATGACGAAATAGTGCGCAAGGTGTATCTCGGCAAGCATTTTGAGCTGCGCCGCAAAGTCATAGATGTGGAAACGCCATGAGTTGCCCTGTATTATCCATTTTTCTGAACTACATACGCATGCGTTGGCTTGGTCTGCTGGGAGGGTGGGTGTTGCTGGCCATAAGCAGTTGTACCGACGATGCCCCTACGCACCTGAGCAGTCGCCAGCAAGAACTAATGGATTCGCTACTGACCCTGCAGATTCCGATTGTCAAGCAAGAGGAAGACAGCCTTTGTCAGGTACATTTTGACCGCCGTCTGCGCCGCCTGGTGGATTCGCTACTCAAAGATCGCCGCGAAGAAGAGGCGCGCCTGCGCAAAATGATTCCCGTACAATGAAACGCATGTATTGGTTGGTGCTGATTTGTGTTTTTGTAGCATGGGCAGCTCTGCTATCAGGCTGCGACACCCGCGAAAAGCGCCTGCAGCAAGAGCAACAACTCATGGAACGCCTTATGGCCGACCGGCTAAACATGATACGCCGTGTGCGCCGCGAAGAATGCGAGCGCCGGCTGATGGATTCTGCTGTGTACATTGTGGATTCGCTGCGCATTCTGGAGGCCCGTCTGGCATTAGACACCCTGAACCGCCCATACAAGCCCTGGCGCCCAGACAACCCCGGCCCCGGCCCGTCTATTGACACCTTAGAAATCAAACCCCTGATACCCGATTCAGTAAAAAACCGGTAATATTGCGCCCTGTTTTAACCCGTTTTTCATGGCTATGATAATCGTACAATTGGCGGCTGGTTTGCTGTTGCTCATCGCCGGCGCAGAGGCTCTGGTCAGAGGTGCCTCGCGCATTGCCGCCCTGCTGGGCATTACCCCTTTAGTGATTGGGCTTACGGTGGTAGCTTTTGGCACCAGTTCGCCGGAGTTGGCCGTGGGCATCATGTCGGGTATGTCGGGACAATCGGCTTTGGCGCTGGGCAACGTGGTGGGTAGCAATATTTTCAATGTGCTGTTTATTCTAGGTATTTCGGCGTTGGTTATTCCATTGGTCGTGCATCAGCAAATCATCCGCCTGGACGTACCCATCCTCATTGGCATGTCGTTGCTGACGTGGCTGCTGGCCGCTAATGGTCGTATCAGTCCCTGGGAAGGTGTGTTGCTTGCAGGCTTGGGGGCAGTCTATACTTTTCTGGTCATTCAGATAAGTAAAAGAGAGACAAGTACCGCTATCAAGGCAGAGTACGAGGAGGCATTTGGCGGCAATGACAAGGCCGTTTCCAAACGCCGGGTATGGTTTTACTTTCTGTTGGTAGCTGTGGGGCTGGGTATGCTGGTGTTGGGTTCGCGTTGGTTGGTAGACAGCGCCGTGCAAATTGCCCAAGCCTTAGGGGTGAGCGATCTCGTCATTGGCCTTACCATTATAGCCGCGGGTACTTCGTTGCCTGAAGTAGCCACATCTATTATAGCCGGCCTTCGGGGCGAGCGCGACATCGCCGTGGGCAATGTAGTAGGCAGTAATTTATTCAACATCTTCTTCATACTGGGTATTGGCGCCATGGTGGTGCCTGATGGCATTACCGTTCCGGGAGAAGCTACGCATTTCGATATTCCAGTGATGACGGCGGTGGCTGTAGCTTGCTTGCCCGTATTCTTTACCGGTAGCCTGCTGGATCGCTGGGAAGGTGCAGTGTTTTTGTTTTACTATGTAGCCTACACGGTCTATTTGTTGCTGCATGGCCAACAAAGCGAGGCACTGGAAATGTATAGTAAAGCTATGCTGTGGTTTGTACTGCCGCTTACGGGCCTTACTCTTATAGGGCTGGCAGTGAAGCAGTTGCGTGCCAATCGAAAGCACGACACTAAGATATGACTAATACAGCGAATGGGAAGATAAGGAAGAAGGGGTGGTGCGGGACGGAATCGAACCGCCGACACAAGGATTTTCAGTCCTTTGCTCTACCGACTGAGCTACCGCACCTTCAGTACCTTTTAAGGCTGCTTTTTTGCTAAAGCGGACGCAAATGTACAATCATGTGAACCAATTTTGCAAATGTTTTAGTTCCATTTTTACAAGAAACTTTTCCTGCCATGCATATTTTGCCCTTCAAAGCACTGTATCCCAATATGGAACTTATACCTGCGCCCGAGTATTTTTTTGCCACTGTACGGGAGGAGTTCCCGGAGTATCATAAGAGCGGGTTCTTTAGGAAGGCGCCAGCGGCGGGATTTTACATTTACCAAATTGAGTGCGCGCATCGGCACTATTGGGGTTTGGTAGCTTGCGTGGACTTGCGCGACTATGCCGAGGGGGCCATTCGCAAACACGAGCAAACTATAGCCGATCACGAACAAAAGCAAATGCAACTGGTGCTACATCGCAATGCCAGCGTGAAACCTGTGTTGCTTACCTATCCGCATCGGCCTACCATACGGCAGTGGCTTGAGCAACAAGCAGGCAGTAGCTTGCCCATGTTGGAAGTACACTTTGAGCAAGAGCAGCAGCATCATCGGATATGGGCGGTTCATCAGTCGGAAAACTTGCAAACCATCCGCACGTTGTTTCTGGAGCAAGTACCGGTCGCTTACATCGCCGATGGCCACCACCGCCTAGCTACGGCCGCCCTCGTGCACGAAAAGCTAGATACTACATACGACAAAGAAAAATACGGCGTACTGATTGCTGCCTTTTTTTCTACCGCCGAGCTAGAGATATTGGACTTCAACCGAGTGGTGTATGCTCTCGAGGATATGGACGTCGCTACTTTTGTAGCCAAGCTATCGCAGGTGTTCGATATCGAAATACTAGAAGTTGCACAGCGCCCCGGATGCAAACACGAGTTGACCATGTTTCTGCATGGGCATTGGTATCGGCTGAGCTGGCGTGCGCACGTACTGGCGCAATCCGCCTCTGGCGCTGGTATGCTAGATGCTGCCTTACTAAACGATTGGGTGCTTAAGCGCATTCTGGGTATAGAAAACGTACGCAATGACCCCCGTATAGATTATGTGGAAGGCCCCAGAGGACTGGAAGGCCTGCGCAAGCGCGCCCTGAGAGACGATCGAAATGCTGCTTTCGCCTTGTATCCTATTCAAATAGAAGACCTCTTGGCGCTGGCTGATATGGGCGAAGTATTGCCGCCGAAGTCCACCTGGTTTGAGCCGCGCATGAAAAACGGCATGCTGGTGCAGGTGTTTTAGGGCGGTGGGCGGCGCCTGAGCACTGAAGCAAGCCTTTCTTTTAGCCTGCATAGAGTCGTGCTGGATAATGACAAAACCTTAGTGAGTGAGGCCCAAATAAGCATGGCATAGGCAAGGCTTTTCGCTAGTGAAGGGGCAACTACGCAGCTGAGCCGCTCCTTGTTCATCAATAGGAGCCTTAAGCAAACTTACTTCCAGTTGCGCTGCATTACGGCAACAAAAAAGTTTTTGGCAACCCTGACTACACTTGGGATAAACATTTTAATTTCGGGGTAAAATATGACAAACCTATGTCCTTATTTGTACTAAGAGGTGCACTCAGCCGCCGCCAAACGCTGGTGCTCGGCATGGCGGGCTTGGTGGTTTTTCTGGGTGTATGGTGGGGCTTGGCGGAGTTGTTTTCCGAGCAAAAGCCTGTGATTGAGGGGTTTGAATCGCGCTTGCCTTCTACTTTCGAGGAGCAGGAGAGAGGGCCGATTGACCGGGACTCGCTGGCTGTTGCAGATTCCATTGCCTTTGCCAATGCCAAGTCTTTTGTCAAGGTATATCCGCTGTTGCCGCCGCCGCAGCGAGTGTTTGCCTCCTATCCTTCGCTGCTCAAAGACGACGCCCTGGCGCCCAACACCTGGCGCTCTATCTGGCTCAACATCCAGGGCTACTTCTGGGCGGTGCTTATCTGCGTGCCGCTGGGGTTTCTCATAGGATTGCTACCGCTGTTTCGCGGGCTGTTCAGCAAGCAGGTGGACGCCCTGCGCTACTTGCCACTGACGGCGCTCACAGGTCTATTCATCATCTGGTTTGGCATTGAAGATCAGATGAAAATCGCTTTTCTGGCTTTTGGTATTATCGTGTACTTGCTGCCAGTGGTTGTACAGCGCATTGACGAGGTGGAAAGTGTATATCTGCAAACGGTGTACACCCTAGGTGCTACCAACTGGCAGATCATTAAGTCGGTATATTTTCCGGCGGTCATGTCTAAGCTCATGGACGACATTCGCGTGCTGACAGCCATCTCCTGGACGTACATCATCATCGCTGAACTGCTCAACCGACAGGGGGGTATTGGCTCGCTCATTTACATTAAAGCGCGCCAAGGTCAGTTGGAGAAGGTGTTTGCTATACTTATTGTCATTATCCTTATTGGGTTTGTACAAGACCGCATATTTGCCTATTTCGACAAGCGGCTCTTTCCACATAAACACTTCAAGACTACCCGAGAAGGCCTAAAAGAAACAGAGTACGGCATTCTGACCATTCTGGGGGCTATCCTAGTGCTCATCTTCCAAAAAGCCCTCTGGCCAGCCGCCGAGAGTTGGATGGGCAGCCTTTTGCTCGTCGTGGTGCTGGCCTCCGTAGTCATCATCCTGTACGGAGAATTTAAACTCAGACGCGTTCACGCGCTCTAAAACCTTTTGCTACATGAGCCTTTTTCAAGATACTCCCCTGCCCAACCTCATAGAACTGCGCCATATTTATCAGAGCTACGACGGAGGCAAAACTTTTGTGCTGGAAGACTTCAATCTGCTCATTGAAGATAAACCTGCCCAGGGGCAATTTGTTGTCATTTTGGGGCCGTCGGGCTGTGGCAAGTCCACCGTATTTCGCTACATCACTGACTTGCAAAAACCTACCTCTGGCGAAGTGCTCATCCATGGCAAACCCGTGGATGCATCCAAGCGCGCCAGTATGGTGTTTCAGCAGTATTCGTCTTTGCCCTGGCTCACGGCACTGGACAATGTAGCCCTGCCGCTGGTCTATCAAAATGTGCCACCCCTAGAGCGCAAGGAGCGCGCCATGGAAATGATCAAACTCATGGGCTTGGATGGGCACGAGCACAAGTACGCCCAGTACCCTACGTTGTCAGGCGGGCAACTTCAGCGGGTAGCTATAGCCCGCAGTCTGATTGCCAACCCGGAAATTCTACTCATGGACGAACCCTTTGGCGCACTGGACGTCAACACTCGCTTGGCTATGCAAGACCTCCTGGCGCAGATATGGCTCAAATTCCACCCCACTATCATTTTTGTGACGCACGATATTACCGAGGCCGTGTATCTGGGCGACGATATCTACATTATGAAGCGTCCGCCATCGCGCATTGTAGAGCATGTACACGTGGACTTGCCCTTCGAGCGCAGCAAAGACACCAAGCGACTGCCGCATTTCATAGAGCTGGTACAGGAAGTGGAAGACAAGATGATGCGAGTAGCGGCAGGGTGAGATGGGGAGCTACGCCGGGTATTCCACAAAGTTGCGGGGTGTCTCATACAGACGTACCTGGAGTTCGTAGCGCTCGGGAAGGCGGGCACGCAGCCGCTGCCAGATGACTACGCAGATGTTCTCGGCGGTGGGGTTTAAAGTACAGAACTCCTCGGTATCCAGGTTGAGATTTTTGTGGTCGAATCGCTCCTCCACCTCCTGGCGGATGATGTCGCGCAGATGACCCAGGTCAATGACGTAGCCGGTATCGGGGTCTATTTCGCCCACGACTTTGACCTCCAACTCGTAATTGTGGCCATGGTAGTTGGGGTTGTTGCACAGGCCAAACACTTCGCGATTTTTTTCGTCCGACCACCCGGGATTATGGAGGCGATGGGCGGCATTGAAGTGAGCCTTCCGATATGCAGCGATTTTCATAAATAAGCCGGTTTTGTGCCAACGAAACAGCTAAGACGGTGGATGGTTGCATTAGTATGACACTTGGAATTAGTTCATGCGCTGGAGTTCTGCTTCGGCGGCGATGTACCCAAAGCTGGCCCACTGACTACCAGCGGTGATCTGTTGGAATACTTGGATGGCTTCGTTGCGGCGGCCATTGTACAGTAGCCAGTTGCCATAGCCATAGCCCAGTGAGGCATAGCTCAAGGTGTTGGTATTTGTGCTAAGGGCGGCTTTGAGGTCGGTTTCGTTATATTTGCCCTGGTAGAAGCGTATGAGGGTATAGTAGTTGTGGTTTTCTATTACGTCCAGGTTATCGCCTATGGCCGCTATTGCTTTAGTAGCTTGTACATGAAGGCCCAGGCGTCGCAGGGTCATATAGTACCAATGCATGGAGGAGACCAGGCCATCAGGATTGGCTGAGAGTTGTAAGCAGCGCTTCCAGGCTTGCAGGGCTTTTTTGAGGTTGCCCTTGAGGTAGTAAGCCAGTGCGAGGTGATACCAGATGTTGGATTGCAGGGTGCTGGTAGGGGTATTGCGGGTGTTGGGCAGGCCGTCGGGTTCTGTTTCATCAGGTAGTCGGCGGGTAAGGTAGGCAGCTTGCCTGAGGTCGCGAATGGCCTCATCGAAGCAGCGTATAGTGATGTAGCGGTGGCCTCGGTGGCGCAGGAATCGGGCGTCGTTAGTGAAGCGCATGGCGCCGCTGGTGAATATTTCGATGGCTTCTTTGTACTTGCCCAAGTAAGCAGTGCGGCGGCCCAGCCAGATGATCGGGTCGGCTTCGTGTGGGCGGCGCTGGTACTCTGCCTGTGCTTCGGCTAGCTTAGCTTCGTAGGTCTGGCGAGCTTCGTCGGAGAGTATCGGTTCTACCACTTTGGCGGTTTTCAGGCAAGGCTGAGCGCCGGCCCGTGTGGTCAGACAGAGCAGGGGCAATAGAGCAAGCAATATTTTCATGCGCGTCGAGTTTTTTGCCGAAAGATAAGGAATCGGTAGAAAAGCCATACCTTTGGTGTTCGGATAGGAGGATTTCACCCCCCTCCATCGAGCACCTGCATGAGTACATTTGTTGTGTCGGCGCGCAAGTATCGCCCTACCCGCTTCGAGGAGGTGGTAGGCCAGGCGCACGTATCCAATACTTTGAAAAACGCGCTCCAGACCGGCCATCTGGCGCATGCCTTTCTGTTTTGCGGCCCGCGCGGCGTAGGCAAAACTACCTGTGCCCGCATACTGGCCAAAGTCATCAACTGCCAAAAAGTAAGTACGGACTGGGAGCCGTGCAATACCTGCGACTCCTGTCGGGCTTTCCAGGAGAATGCCTCCTTCAATATCACCGAACTGGATGCCGCCTCCAACAACTCGGTAGATGCCATGCGCGCCCTCATTGAACAAGTGCGCTTTCAGCCCCAGCAGGGCAAGTATAAGGTATTCATCATTGACGAGGTGCACATGCTCTCCACAGCAGCGTTCAATGCCTTCCTAAAAACGCTGGAGGAGCCGCCGCCTTACGCCATCTTCATACTAGCTACCACCGAGAAGCACAAAATACTGCCCACCATCCTGTCGCGTTGCCAGATTTACGATTTCCGGCGCATCACCGTGCAAGACATCCTGCAACACCTGCGCTACATCTGCACCCAGGAGGGCATACGCGCCGACGATGCTGCCTTGCACATCATAGCCCAAAAAGCCGATGGCGCCCTGCGCGATGCGCTCTCTATTTTTGACCGCATGGTAGCTGCCGGCCAGAATGAAGTGCGCTATGAGGTGGTGCTCGACAACCTTAATATACTGGACTACGACTACTACTTTCGAGTGGTGGACAGCCTGCTAGCCGAAGACCTCGCCGGCCTACTCATGCTCTTCGATGAGATACTGCGCAAGGGGTTTGAGCCTGACATCTTCATGCTTGGCCTGGCAGAACATCTCCGTAACTTGCTGGTATGCAAAGATGAAGCCACCTTGCAACTGCTCGAAGCCGGCGATACCCTTCGTGAGCGCTACCGCCAACAGGCCGATTTGGCACCTAGTGCCTTTCTGGTAACAGCGCTCAATCTGGCCAATGAATGCGACCTGCATTACAAAACCGCCCGCAACAAACGCTTGCATACTGAACTGGCACTCATCAAAATGACTTACATCCAGCGCGCTGTGACCCGTACGCCGTTTGAGGTCTCAGCTGATACCCCAGAAAAAAAAACACCTGACGTAAGCACACCTACCTCTACTGCACAAAATCCGACCCCCACAACCACGCCGCTCAGGATACCCGAAATATCCGATGAAGCAGCCTTGGCGCCCTCCATAGTGGCTGAGCCTGAGCCTAAACCCTTGCTCCACCTACAAGAAAACCCTACGCTGCGCGTCAAGAGCCAATATAGCCTCGGCAAACTAGAAGAACTGGAACAACTGCTCCACGCCAACGGCGAAACCCGAGCCGAGGTTAAGGTAAGTCAGGTGCCCGAACTCACTGCTGATAACCTAAAAACAGCTTGGGATGCCTACATCCAACAACTGCAACTGGACACCATCAAGCCTTTCTTACAACAAGCCAAACTTCAACTTCAGCATACGGAAATCACCGCCATCGTCCACTCGCAGATTGCTCAAAGCACCCTGCGCGAACAGCAGCAACCCATCATGGAATTTCTGCGCAACTATTTTGGCCAAAAGGCCCTCAGTATGCAAATTGTGATCCAGAAGAGCGACGCCTCCCAGCACGCCGCACTCGAGCGCATCGCTCCCCTGAACAACCGCGACAAACTGCGCCTCATGCAGCAGATTAACCCCACTGTGAGGGTGCTGTGGGAGCGCCTTGCCTTAGGGCTGCCGGAGGAAGGGTAGGGGAGCGCTTGGCCAATAGCCGTTTTTTACAGACTTTTGCGCTATAAATACCCGAAAAACATGATTCGACGATCCTTGATGGCGGCTTTGCTTTGCCTCAGTATGACAGGGGCGGCACTGGCCCAGTGCAAAGTTTCCATAGAAACAATAGACGACATTGACAGCACCCGGTTGGTCGTTTCTGAGCCCATCAATGTTGGCCTTATGGTACCCTCCAATCATCGTACTGCCGAGGGTATGTTGATGGTAGAGGAGGCCAAGCTGCTTTTCTGCTTTTCTGAAAACGATACGCTGGGAGCCTTCTTTCTTACTGTTGCAGCCGCTGAACGCGACTACTACGGCATAGACAACGGCAATAACGTATTTCTCATCCTGGCCGACGGTACGCTACTGGAACTGATGAACTACCCCGACCGAGGCACACTCGATAGCAAAACCCTCATGCGCGTGTACATGCACACCTGTGTAATGCCCGTGGACTTTTTCTACCTCTTGTGCGATACTTATATTGACCGTATTCGCATTGTGTACAAAGGCCACAAGCGCAACATCAAGCTGCTGCCCGAACAGCAGGAAGAAGTGCGCAAGGCCATTCGATGTGTAGGCGAAAAACTTTATTTTTATCCGTTTCGGCCCTGACAAGATTCTGGTAATCGAACTCAAACCTACTTTGCTTTAGCGTTGTTTTTTAGCCAGCCATGTGGCGCTACATTCTTTTGATCGCTCTGCTCTCAGGACTATTGTGGCAATGCATGCGCATGGAGCGCAATGCCTTGACGCACCTTTCGTACAATCCTACGCCGTATGTGCTGGAAGAACCAGCAGGTTTCGTGCGCATGGTCATTCCTGAGGACAATCCGCTCACTCACGAGGGTATAGCCCTGGGGCGGCGGCTGTTTTTTGACCCGCTGCTCTCTGTAGATTCCACCGTGTCTTGCGCCACTTGCCACCTGCCTCATTTGGCTTTTACCGACGGCCAGGTGCAAAGTGTTGGCGTGCAAGGCCGGAGAGGTCGGCGCAATGCTCCCACGCTGTTCAATATAGGCTATCTGTACAAAGGCCTGTTTTGGGATGGCCGGGTGGCTACGCTTGAAGCGCAGTCGCTTCACCCTGTGACTGACTCCATAGAAATGGCCAATACCTGGCCAGAGGTGGAGCGCCGGCTGAGACAGCATCCTGAATATCCAGCTTGGTTTCGCCAAGCCTTTGGCATACGCCGTAGCAGCCAGATAGACAGCACGCTGATAGCCAAAGCACTAGCGCAATTTCAGCGCACGCTTATTAGTGCCAACGCCAGGTTTGACCGCAAGATGCGAGGCGAACTCGCCTTTACCCCGCAGGAGCAGCGTGGATGGACTATCTTTTTTGATGCATCTCCGGATGTGCCACATGCTGAGTGCGCCCACTGCCATGCCGACCCCCTTTTCACCACTCTGGAATTTGCCAATAATGGTATAGATACTGTGCCCTCTCTGGAGCACTTCCCCGACCGCGGGCGTGGCGCCGTTACCGGCAATCGCTACGACAACGG
Source organism: uncultured Saprospiraceae bacterium (assembly GCA_938015595.1). Taxonomy (GTDB): domain Bacteria; phylum Bacteroidota; class Bacteroidia; order Chitinophagales; family Saprospiraceae; genus UBA2329. Next base: position 28,160 of record CALLPI010000015.1, read on the forward strand.
CATGTTTCGCGTGCCTACCTTGCGCAACATTGCCTTTACAGCCCCCTACATGCACGACGGGCGCTTCGCCACCCTGGGGCAGGTGATTGATCACTACGTCTCTGGCGGGCATTATGCTGATAACCTCAATCCCAATATCAGGCCCTTGCACCTCAGCCCTGCCGACAAGGCTGACCTTATTGCCTTTTTGCACACCCTCACGGACTCTACCGCCTTGCAGCGGGCATATTAGGCTCGGCTATTTGGTCATTTCGGAGCACATTTTCTCTTTTTTTGCGCTATTAGCTTTATTACACAGGCCATGCGGGGTAAATTGCAGTTGAAATTTGCCCGCTGGCATCAGCGCCTGAAGATATCGTAGTTGTGTAAATAACCTGTTGCATACTCCGAAAGCCAATTTTCACAAGGTTTTTTTCGTCGCAATACCCTTTCATACACATCCTGGCGTCAAAGCCTGAGCATTTGACCGGACAATACCTGCGAGTACATCGGTTCTAGGCTGGTGCGCCCCCTGCTATCCCAACTCCGTAAAATAATATTTGGATATACGGAAAACAATTGTACCTTTGCCGCCGATTTTAAATTTCCATACATCCACACTACGCGATGTGTCTTTCCCTTAAATGGGAATTCCTTCTTTTTCAGCTTGGTGGGTCGCGCGTTAACGGATGGCATGGAGCGTCTGTTAACCGGGGTTTGGCGCGCTGAGGAGTTGTCAGCGCTCCGCCCAACATGATTTTGATTGTAAAATGACGACTACCACTTTTGAAACCCTGGGCCTTTCGGAAGCCTTGCTCCGGGCAGTTTCTGACATGGGGTTCACCTACGCCACGCCCATCCAGGCCGCAGCTATCCCAGTACTGCTTACTGGCAAGGACATTATCGGCCAGGCGCAAACCGGCACTGGCAAAACGGCTGCCTTCGGCATACCACTGCTGGAGCGCATGAAGCCCCAGACTACCGGAGTACAGGCCATCATCTTGTGCCCTACGCGGGAGTTGTGCCTTCAGGTAGCTGACGAGATGAAGAAACTGGCTGCTCATCGCCCAGATGTAAAAGTACTGGCTATTTACGGTGGCGACTCCTACGACCGCCAGATCAAAGCCCTCAAAAGCGGCGCCAACGTGGTGGTGGGCACCCCTGGCCGGGTAATTGACCATATTGAGCGCAAGACGCTCAAACTGGAGCAAATTCATACCGTGGTGCTCGATGAAGCTGACGAAATGCTCAATATGGGCTTCCGCGACGACATGGAAAGCATCCTGGCCGAAACGCCCGAAACCCGCCAGACGGTGCTCTTCTCCGCTACCATGCCCAAAGAGATTCTGGCACTGACCAAGCGCTTCCAGCGCGAAGCCGAACTCATTAAGGTTGTACGTGGAGAGCTGACCAACAGCAACACGGAGCAATTTTATCTCGACATCAAGCCCGGCGCCAAGTTGGAGGTACTCTGCCGCCTCATGGACGTACATCAACTCGGCCTAGCGCTCGTATTTTGCAACCAGAAACGCACGGTAGACGAAGTAGCCGAGAAACTGCGCGAACGCGGCCTCCCTGCCGAAGCCCTACACGGCGACCTACCCCAGGCTGCTCGCAACGTGGTAATGAACCGCTTTCGCAGCGGCAGCCTCAACCTTCTCATTGCTACCGACGTAGCCGCCCGCGGCATTGATGTGGACGACGTGGACGCCGTCATCAACTTTGACATACCCTACGACCCCGAAGTGTATGTGCATCGCATTGGCCGTACTGGCCGTGCCGGGCGCAGCGGCAAGGCCTTCTCGCTGGTGACCGGTGCCGAACGCCGACGCCTGCGTGACATCAGCCACTACACCAAAGTGGAAGTGCAGCGTATGACCGTGCCTTCCTTTCAGGAGGTAGTGCGCGTTAGGCGGCAGCAGTTTAGCCAGCGCGTAGCCGATCTCATCGAGGCTGGTGGCCTGGAGCCTTATGCTGGTCTGCTGACCAAACTCCAAGAAAATGGTTATACCGTAGAGCAAATAGTGGCTGCACTGGTGAAAATGAACTTCGGCGAGTTCAAAAACGAGTTTATTCATGAAAATCTGGACGCCGGCGCTGAGCGCAAATCAGCTACCCGCAGAGAGTTTGCCCATTACAAAGCAGAGCCGAAAAACGCCTTCAAGAGTAAAAATGGCTACGCCGAGCGCTCCATGTCGCGTGCCGAGCGCTACGACAAGAAGTCGGGCAAGCCTTACGCGTCTGGTAGGCAAAGCGGTATGACCCGCCTGGTTATCAACATTGGCAAGCAGGAAAAAATAAGCCCCTCCAACATCGTGGGCGCCATAGCTGGTGAGTCGGGTATTCCTGGCAGTGTACTTGGCCAGATTGACATCTTTGACCGCCACACCAGCGTGGATGTACCAGCTTCGTTGGTGCAGGAGGTGTTGCGCGGTATGTCAAGAGCCAAGATCAAAGGCAAAAAAGTGAAGGTAAGCGTGCAGGAAGCCTAAAGCCATGCCCGTGAGGCAGCGAAAAAATGCCCTTGCAAGACACAAAGTGCTACGAAAAAGGTGAATGTTTGGGAAAAGCCCTATATTTCGCCTTCAAGAAATGCAAACTGTACTTGTATGAAGCAATTTCGACTGCTCATTTTATGCCTCAATACCCTGTGGTTCAGCACTCTGGATGCTCAGGATATACACTACACCCTGTTCAACATGTCGCCTATGACACTTAACCCCGCCCTCACCGGCGCATATGAGGGTACGGCGCGGATAGGGGGGATTTATCGCAATCAGTGGGCTAATGTCATTAGCCGGCCTTATGTTACGCCGGGTGTGTACCTGGATGCTCCTATAATTCGGGGATTTGGCAAGAAGGACTGGGTAGGCGTAGGCGCCGTGAACCTCACCGACCGAGTGGGCAACCTCTTCATGGAGACCACCTACTCTGGCCTTTCGCTGGCTTATCACGCCAGCGTGGGCAAGTCCTCGGTGTTCACCTTAGGCCTGCAGGGTGCTCGGGTGCAGCGCAAGCTGGAGATCAATCAAATGGCCCGCTTTGCCGACCAGTACGACATCAGCACCCGCAGTTTTACGGGCGGTACAGGTGATCTAGACAGAACCAATGTCAATACCAATATCAATTATACAGATATCAATGCAGGCCTGCTGTTTCGCACCAAACTCGACGGCAGTCGTACTCTGGAAATGGGGTTGTCCGCTTTCCACCTCAACACCCCCCGCTACTCCATGAACCGCACTACCAACCGCAACAGCAGAGAAGCGCGCCGCCCTATGCGCCTGGCATTGCATGGGCAGTACTATACGCCACTCAAAAGCAAGTGGGGACTGCAGCCCACGGTGCTATTGCAAACTACAAGCGGCGCATTCGAAGGCATTGGCCAAGTATGGGGCGTCTACAACTTGAAAAAAGACGTAAACCTCAATGTAGGTGCTGGCTATCGCGTAGGCGATGCCCTGCAAATTCTCGTAGGTATGGACTACGAAGACTTGCGCGTAGCTGCCAGCTATGACATGAACGTCTCCTCTTTGGCTGCTGTGAGCCAAACCGTGGGTGGATTTGAAATCTCCGCCTGGTACGTGCTCAAGATGTATAAAAAGCCCGACGTCAAACCGGTTATATTTTGCCCACGTTTTTAAAGTATCTGTACGCAATATAGCTTCTGAATATGAACGTTTTTTCTCATGGCAAACCACTTCGCTATATGAAACGCTTGTTTTTTTGCCTGGCCTTGGGGTTGCTCTTCACCGTGCAAGGCTGGACGCAACCCATCCGAAAAGCCAACTACGACAAACTCATTGAACTGGCCCATGAGTTATTACAGCGCAAAGACTATTATAACGCCATCCTAAAGTTTGAAGAAGCCTTTGCCGAAAAGGAAGATAAGGCGCTGCTGCCCATACTGGCCGACCTCAACTACCTGGTACGTGACTATGGCAAGGCCGAGCGCTATTACGCCCGCATCCTGCGTACAGACAAGACCGATGAGTTTGCTGCTAAACGCTACTTTTATGCCCGCTCGCTCAAAATGAACGGCAAATACGAAGAGGCCATTGCAGAGTTTCAAAAAGTGTTGCAGGCTACTACCCAAGACTCCTTGCTCGTACTCATACGCAATGAAATTTCTGGTGCAGAAGCCGCCCTAGAGCTCGGCATTGCCAACTCCGACGGCACGATTGGCAAGGGAGTCAAGCTCGAAAATGCCGGGCGCGAAGTCAACTCGCCCAATTCGGAATACTCCCCCACCTACGGCCCCGACGGCAACCTCTACTTCGTGGGCTTCAACAACAAGGAAGTCATTGTCAATGATGACAAAAACCCCAATCGCTTTGCTCAGGTGTTTCGCTCTGCCCCCAGCGACCGCGGATGGAAAAAACCCGAACCGCTCGACAGCAAGATCAACCGGCCAGAATCACACACCGTCAACATCAGTTTCTCACACAAAGATAATCGCGTCTATATCTCGCGCGCCGAACTAGAGGGCAACACCCGCAGTGCTGGCAAAATTTATGTAGCTGCCGGCGTGGACGGTGCCGCCAATGAAGTGAAGGGCATCAACGGCGACTACGTGGTGCTGCATCCGGCGGTGGGCGAGCTATTTGGCAAGGAAGTACTCTATTTCTCCTCCAATATGCCCGGTGGCTATGGCGGTTTTGACCTTTACTACGCCACCCGCATCGGCGACGGCGAGTACAGTACGCCTGTAAATCTGGGCGACAAGATCAACACCCCAGGTAATGAAGAAACTCCTTTCTTCCGCGATGGCACGCTCTATTTTAGCTCTGACGGACATCCCACTTTCGGTGGCTATGATCTGTTTTTCACCGTATGGGACGGCACAGCCTGGAGCGCACCTCAGAACATGGGCGCTGGCTTCAACACCAGCGTGGACGACCAGTTTCTCAGTCTCGATAAAGAAGGCTACAAGGGTTTTCTTACGTCCAACCGGCCGGGCGGGCGTTCACTGCGCAGCAAAACCTGTTGCGACGACATCTTTAGCTTTGAAATAGCCCGCATATCCGCCAACCTCGTCGTGGGCGTATTCGATGAGACGCGCAAGCCTCTCAACGGTGCTACCGTAGACCTCGTCGAAATGCAGTTTGACCAACCTGGCAAAATTGCCAGCCGCAGCAACCCCAGTGGCAATCGCTACGATTATCCGCTCACCTTGGATATGCCCTATAAAATCTTGGTAAGTAAAGAAGGGTACTATCCTGATTCTGCTAGTATTAATACAGCTGGACTCAAAGAGAGTAAAACCTTTGAGCAGCGCTTCTATCTCAAGCCCAAACCTGTGCCGCCCCCTGTACCCGAGTACGACACCATCACCATAGAAAAGCCCATTGTGCTGGAAAACATCCTCTACGATTTCGACAAGGATGTCATCAAGCCCGAAGCCGAGCCCGACCTCAGGGTGGTGTTTGAATTGATGACCGAATACCCTGATATGGTCATTGAACTTAGCTCACATACGGACAACCGCGGCAACGACGCCTACAACAAAGATCTCTCGCAGCGCCGCGCCGAAGCTGCACGTCGCTGGCTTATGCGCCAAGGTATAGCCCGTGAGCGTATCAATGCCGTAGGCTATGGCGAGACTGTGCCCCAAACCGTAACTGCCAAGATGGCTGCTGAGCACCCCTTCCTCAAGGAAGGTGACAAACTCACGCCAGAATACATTGACAAGCTGGCCACTGAGGAGCAAAAGGAAATTGCCCATGCCCTCAATCGCCGTACCGAGTTCAAGATTATAAAAGGCCCCACCAGTATCATCATCAAGAGTACGCGCCTCAAAAAAGTAGAACCTACCACCAAACCAGCGCCCAAGAAAAATGCTATGCCAGCATCTGCCGACACTGTGCCGGCGCCGAAGCCTGCTGCCAGCGCGCCCAAAATGGAGTTTAAAGAAAAACTGGTGGACTTTGGCGTGGTGAAAAAGGGCGAAAAGCGTACCCATGCTTTTGAGTTTGTCAACAAAGGCACAGCGGACATTGTCATTGCCCTCGTCTCAGCCTGCGATTGCACCTCGGTGGAATACTCTAGAGAACCGGTAAAACCCGGCGAAAAAGGCGTGCTGTTGGTAACTTTTGACAGCTCGGAGAAAGACCACGCCGAAACCATTGACGTGGATATCTTTCTAGACCACATAGATCCCGCAACAGACATGCCAGTTATTGTGCGGGTGCAATACAAGTTTGACATAGCCAAATGAGAATTGACTACCACTGAGCTTCTCCGAAAAGTTAGGTATCTGGAGCTAAAAGCCATGCGCGCCAGCCAGTTGTGGAGAGGGGGGCAGTTTCAGAGTGCTTTCAAAGGCACGGGTATTGCCTTTAGCGAAGTGCGCCCATACCAATATGGCGATGACGCACGCTACATAGACTGGAACGTGAGCGCGCGCGCCGGAAAACCCTACGTCAAGTGCTTTGAAGAAGAAAAGGAACTCTCTATCACCCTCATGACCGATCTGAGCGGGTCGGCGGCCTTCGGCTTGGCGCATGCTACAAAACGAGATTTACAAAATGAAATTGCCGCCATACTGGCTTTTTCCGCCTTGCAAAACAACAATCGGGTGGCCCTGCTGGGATTCAGCGACCAATTGGAATACTATTTGCCGCCTGGTAGAGGCAGAGCGCAATTGCTGCGTATTTTGGAGGCCTTGGTTGCCCATGTGCCGCGTAGCAGAGGTACAGACATAGGCCATGCACTGGAGCACTTGAACCGCTTGGCTCCAAAATCGAGCGCCGTATTTATGCTTTCTGACTTTGACGATCGAGACTACGAGCGCGCCCTCTTGCTAAGTGCCTTGCGGTATGATGTAACTGGCATCATGGCGTATGACCTCGTAGAGTGCTCGTTGCCTAATGCGGGAATGATACGCGCAATGGATGCCGAAACTGGCCGCACCTTTTGGATAGATACCATCTCGCCGGCAGTACGGCAATCGCACCATCAGCAATTCTTATTTCGGCAGCGCTACTTCCTTCAAGCCTTCAGGCAGGCTGGAGCACGCGCCATTCAGATAGCCACCCACGAACGCCCTGAAGTAAAACTAGTTGCTCTTTTTGCAGGGCGCTTCAAGGGCTGAACTTGCCAGATCTTTTCCATGAGGATGCTGATGTGAAAATCGGCCATTGCTTTCGATTACGATATCTCTGTCTTCAACGTGCCTTTGGGCACCTCTCATGGGTTGACGATGGTCTTGATGTTCGATGCAATAAGGCGCTGGCATTTTATCAAAGCTTGCCTTTGCTCGGTAACATTTTGTGCGTCTTGCAATTTTTGTGTGAATCAATATTAGTTTAAATGCTCAAAAAAACTTTGGTGTGATTTTGGCAGCCAGTCTTTTTATACGATCAATTCGAGGCTTTTGCTGGGTTCGTTATTTTTGATAACCAGCCCCATGCAACAAGCGGTTACAAAAGAGAAAACGACCACAATAATTAGGGTTTGCCAATTTTTGGAGACATTTCAGCCTGGTCTTGTGAAAATAAAACCCCGTAGATTTAAGGTGCTTGAACAGCGTTTCGATCTCAAAGCGGCATTCTTAGTAGTGGCAGGCTTCGTATCCCAAATCCACGTTGGTCAGCAGAAAAAGGGATGCGGTTTTTACAGCAGGAGAGCAGCGGGATTTGGCGGGCGTGTAACTTGTTTTCCGCGCTTGAAGGCTTAGCCCTTCATGAAGAATATGTTTTGAAAAAAAACCATCTCATCTTTCTGTTTGTTTTAGCCTGCATGGCGCTCATTCAATTTACTGAAAGAGGCATTTATTGCCCACAAGCTGATGTATATATTGACCCCTGGCTGCCAGTAGACAAAGCCTTGATTACGCACGGCCACAGCGACCACGCCCGCTGGGGGCACCGGCATTACTTGTGTACACATGCAGCGCGCCCGGTCATTGAGTATCGCTTAGGCCATATTGCGGTGGAGAGCGTACACTGGGGTGAGCCAGTGTACATCCACGGTGTGCGCTTCAGTTTTCATCCGGCAGGGCATATACCAGGCTCAGCGCAGATCCGGGTAGAGCACAAGGGCGAGGTGTGGGTCATTTCGGGCGACTACAAAACCGCGCCCGACGGTCTGGGCGAGCCGTTTGAGCCTTTGACCTGCCATCATTTTGTCACGGAGAGTACTTTTGGCTTGCCCGTGTATCGCTGGCGCAGCCAGTCAGAGATAATGCAGGACATCAATACCTGGTGGCAATGCAACCAAGCCCAAGGCAAAACCAGCGTGCTCATTGCCTACGCATTGGGCAAGGCGCAGCGCATATTATCCAATCTGGAACCCTCCATTGGTCCGATCCTGACGCATGGCGCCGTAGAAAACATTAACGAGGTACTGCGTACTCAAGGGCTGCGCCTGCCGCCTACCCAGCGCGTAGAGGCCGCCCTGAACAAACATCTGTGGCCTCAGGCTCTGGTGCTGGCGCCACCCTCGGCACTGAATACGCCATGGATAAGCCGCTTTAAGACAGCTTCTATTGGCATTGCCTCAGGTTGGATGGCGCTGCGGGGTGCTCGCCGGCGGAGGGCTGCTGACCGGGGTTTTGTGCTTAGCGACCACGCCGACTGGCCTGGGCTGCAACAAGCCATTGCCGCTACTGGTGCAGAGTACGTGTACGTCACACATGGCTATACTGACATCTTTACCCAGTATCTGCGCCAATGCGGCCTGCAAGCCCAGGCAGTAGATACGCGCTTCAGCGGCGAGTCGCTGGATGTACCCGAACCTGAAACAGAAGCACCATGAGAGCTTTTGCCGAGTTGTTTCTGCAGGTGGATCAAACCAATAAGACCAACGACAAAATAGATGCGCTGGCTGCATTTCTTACTTCGGCGCAGCACGAAGATAAACTCTGGGCGGTAGCCTTGTTTTGCGGGCGACGCCCTCGCCGCACCGTCTCTACCACCCTGCTGCGCCAGTGGGCTGCTGAGGCTGCCGGCCTGCCACTCTGGCTTTTTGAAGACAGCTACCACATCGTAGGTGATTTGGCCGAGACCATCGCCTTGGTATTGCCGCCGGCTAAAACCCTCCAGGAGCATTCGCTGCGCTATTGGATAGACCGCATGCGCAGCCTGGAGCATGCCGATGACCTTGAGCGAAAAGCTACTGTGCTCGAAGCTTGGCAATCGCTGGATTACAGCGGGCGCTTCATTTTCAATAAGCTCATCACCGGCAATTGGCGCGTGGGTATCTCTACCAAAATGGTGGCCAAGGCCATTGCCAAAGCCTATGCTATAGATCAAAACGTAGTGTTGCATCGCCTTTCAGGGCAGTGGTCGCCCGATGACCTAAGTTTTGATCAACTCATCCTCGGCCAACAGGCTTCCGACGATTATTCTAAGCCCTATCCGTTCTGTCTGGCATACCCATTGGAGGAAGCACCCTGCTCTCTTGGTGCACCTACCGACTGGTATGCCGAGTACAAGTGGGATGGCATCCGGGGGCAAATAATCCGCCGTGCTGGCGAGTTGTATGTTTGGAGTCGGGGTGAGGAACTGGTCACGGAAAAATACCCAGAGTACGAGGTCTTGCGCACGGTGCTGCCCGACGGCACAGTGCTGGATGGCGAGATCATTGCTTGGCGCAACGAGGCTCCCCTCCCTTTTGCCGCCCTGCAAACGCGCATTGGCCGCAAAAATGTGAGCAAGAAGCAATTGCAAGACACTCCGGTGATCTTTATCGCTTACGATTTGCTAGAGTATCAGGGGCGCGATATCCGTCATCTACCATTTCATCAGCGCCGTCATTGGCTGGAGCAGTTGGTAGCAGTTGCTCAAGCTCCTTGTCTGTTGCTTTCGCCCCGGGTGCCTTTCCTGCATTGGGAAGCCCTGGAAGCGCTGCGTCTCGATGCAAAGGCCATAGGTGCGGAGGGCTTGATGCTCAAGAAAATAGACTCTACGTACAAAACCGGGCGCAAGCGCGGCGACTGGTGGAAGTGGAAACTCCCTCCTCTCAGCGTGGATGCTGTACTCATTTACGCTCAGCAGGGGCATGGCCGCCGGGCCAATCTCTTTACTGATTTTACCTTTGCTGTATGGCGTGGCGAGGAGCTAGTGCCGTTCACCAAGTCATATTCTGGCCTCACCGACGAAGAGTTTCGCGAAGTAGATGCCTGGATACGCCGCAATACTCTAGAGCGCTTTGGCCCTGTGCGCGCCGTAAGGCCAGAGTTAGTGTTCGAGATTGCTTTTGAGGGTATTCAAAAAAGTACGCGCCACAAGTCGGGCATAGCCTTGCGATTTCCTCGCATGCTTCGCTGGCGCAAGGATAAAAAAGCCACCGAAGCCAATCACCTCAAAGACTTGTTGCGTTTACTTGGGGATGAGTGTTTGGAAGCTGGACTTTAGCCGTTGGTGTTCTCTATCAAATGGCGCAAAAGAGATGTCTTGTCGAAGACAATAGGTGAAGGCGATTCAGTGCCTCCTGTGGCTTATAACTTTTGATGTCGAGTTCGAGTAAAAATACGTACAACATTCTTTTTAAGAAAAGATGCGATCAGCCGTAGCTATTTCGCTTTCTCCTTTGCGAGTATGAATGTACAAGTCCGATCTTCTTCTCCTCACTTATTTGCAGCCTATGTCATCGGCGGCGGCGCAGCGGGTTTTTTTGCAGCTATACGCTGCGCTGAATTATACCCCGAAGCGCAAGTCACGCTTCTGGAGCGCGGCAAAGAAGTGTTGGGCAAAGTGAAGATATCCGGCGGTGGGCGCTGTAACGTGACCCACGCTTGCTTCGTGCCCAAGGAACTGATCAAGCACTATCCTCGTGGCAGCAAGGAGTTGTTGGGGCCGTTCACCCGCTTTGCTTGTGGCGACACTATGGAGTGGTTTGAAAGTCGGGGTGTGTCGCTCAAAGTTGAAGAGGATGGCCGGGTGTTTCCAGCGTCTGACGACTCCCAATCTGTCATAGATTGCCTTGTACAGGCTGCTCGCCAAGCTGGTGTGCGCATATGGACCAGTTGCCGCGTGGATGGCCTCCATCCACCCGACCGCCCAGACCAGAAATGGAAGATACAAACTACCGCCGGCCTATTGGAAGCTGATCGCGTGCTGATAGCCACTGGTAGTAATCCGCGCATGTGGGAGGCGCTGGCACAGCTGGGACATAGCATAGTAGAGCCCGTTCCTTCGCTGTTTACCTTCAATATACAAGATGTACGCATCAAAGACTTGCAGGGGCTTTCTGTGCCCAATGCCATAGTCAGGCTGCCGCAGCATGGTCTGGAATCCAGCGGGCCGCTGCTTGTCACGCATTGGGGTTTGAGTGGGCCGGGCATCCTGCGGTTGTCAGCCTGGGGGGCGCACTTGCTGGCTCAATGTCGTTATCGTTTTGCCCTTCAAGTAAACTGGACGGGCCTGGCTATTCAGGAAGTCGAAAGTGAACTTGATGCCCTTCGCGCGCTACAAGGCAAGCGGCAGATATTGGCGCATCCCTTGTTTGGCATACCGCAGCGCCTTTGGAAGTCGCTGTGTAGTGCTGCATTAAAACCCCGATACACCCTGCGCTGGGGTGATCTTGACCGGACTACCCGTCAGGCGTTGTGCCATCAGTTGTGTGCCGGTGTTTTTGAAGTGAGTGGCAAGAGCACCTTCAAGGAGGAGTTTGTCACAGCCGGTGGTGTGGACCTTCGGGAAGTGGATTTCAAGCGCTTTGAGAGCAAACGTCACCCAGGGTTATTCCTAGCCGGTGAAGTGCTTGACATTGACGCCATTACGGGCGGCTTCAACTTTCAGGCAGCTTGGACAGGAGGCTGGATTGCCGGCGAGGCCATGGGGCGATAAACGGCTATGCAAGAGCAACCCTGCCACTGGCAGGAAGTTTACCGCCACGGTGGTCAAGATTGCCAATATAGACACTCCTGACGACCGCCTGCTCACCATCCAGGTTTTCTACCCCAAAGGTGCCTCAGTAAAATACATAGCCAAAGACATGGAGGTTAAACTCTCCGGTGCCGCCGATAGCAATAAAGAAAATGCTACGCCCTATGGCTTTGTGAATGGCAAAGCCAGCCCCGATTTTGCTCTTGAAGTTACCCAATGGAAAGCTACTACCAACACCAGAGCTATCATCTCTCCGGCAAGATTTACGGAGTGCTGCCCGAAGTGAAATCCCTAGAGCGCTCCACCAAAGTCCATCGCTTTGAGATCGGAACGTTTGAAAACGTATAAGTGGAGATTATCCAGGAGTGAATCTCTGTACCGCTTAGCGAATGGGGGGGCTTCACGCAAGCCATGGAGGTGGCCTTCAAGGCTTCTTCTTTACCTTGGAAGAGCTGTCTAAATATCCGAAACAACATGAAGCCGCTCTGGCTGAATCCTTGCCCCCTCATCAGCAAACCCTAAGGCACAAACCAATCATGAGAGCCTACTTTCTTTGCCAAGCGTAAATGAACGCTGTATTCTCAATTTACTACATCATTCAGATTCCTGATAATCAGTTGCGCGTCATTGAACTGAGACACCACTGCAGTGATGGTAACTGCAGCCGTAGGCACGTTGCTGCTGGCAAAAGAAGCTGCTGAACGAGTAAACATAACCATGGTAGCTGTGCCGTCGGTGATGTTTTTACTGCCGCTGTATGTGCCGCCCTGCGGGAAGGTGACGCCAGTGACGCGTACCAGAGTGGACTCCCAAGTTTCCGAGTTGGTCAATATTTGTGCAATGGTGGCGTTACGGGGCGTGGGCAGCATACCGGTACCAGGGCTGGATGCATTGGCGTTAGGTACATTGTTAAGCTGGAGAAGGCCATTGAATTGCGAGATTTCCGCACCCCCGATATTGACAACCAGCGAATCGCCGAGATTGAAGTTGTGAGCTGCTGCGAAGCGTACTACGATACCACCGGTGGCGTCTTGTAGCACGAGGTTGCGCGAGTCCCAGTTGTTGTTGGTGCGATCGCTAATGACTACGCCGCGCACCTGCCGATTGGCGGGCGCATTGGTGTTAGAGCCAGTAAATAGAGCTCTGACTTGTGCCAGCGTCATCAAATTAGCGCCACCACCACCGCCACCACCACCACTGACTACCACGTCGGAAGGTGAGCGAATGATGATCTGTGGATTGTCAAACTGGGATACCATGCCAGTGATGCTCACCGTGCCCATAGGCCAGTTTTGCCCAGAAAAGGTGGCCGCGCTGCGGGTGAACATTACGATGGTGCCTGTGCCATCGTTGATGGTTACGCTGCCGCTATACGTACCGGCAGTACCGCCGCTAAGAGTAGCGTTTTCGATTTTAACCAGGGTGGACTCCCAGGCTTCCAGGTTAGTGTTGATTTGGGCTACTGTGGCTATGCGCGGTACGGGCAAAGTACCCATGCCTTTGGACACCGCCGAAGCCGCTGGTACATTGTTGAGTTGTAGTAGCCCGCGAAACTCCGAGAGTTCCAGGCCGCCTACACCGATCTCCACGCGCTCGCCCAAAGAGAAGCTGTGATTAGCCGTAAAACGCACTACAATACCGCCACTGGCATCCTGGATAACCATGTTGCGCCCGTCAATGCTGGCCGTGGCACGGTCGGAAATGACTACGCCTTCGATAGACTTTCCGAAAGGCCCCGACGAAGATCCGCCGCCGTACAGCGAGCGCAGCGATGCTATGGTAATGACGTCGCCACCGGGGCTACCACCACCGGTACAGCGGCTACCAATCATTTGTACATCGCTCGATTCGCGGATGAACAACTGCTTGGTCGTACCGAATACGCTGTAAATAGCCGTGACCGATCCGTTGCCTTTGGGCGTGAGGTCCACTGCAAATGTAGCAAAGCCGCTGGTACGCAGCGTGATGGTGTTGCCGTTGCAGTCCTGGATAGTGCGATTGAGGGTACGACGTCCGGCAGCGTCAGCGTAGAGCTGGACGGTATCGGCGGGTACGAACTCCACGTTGTTGAGTTGCACCAGGGTGCTAATGTCATCTGGGCCAAGCTCTTGAATGGTTTTCACTTTGGGCGTTGGTATCATACCTTTCTTACCTCTAAAAATAAATGCCGCTGGGTTGACGATATTGCCCAGGCGCACAGATCCGGATTGAGTGTAGGTGTATCCGCCCAGTTGGGTCACACCGCTATTGTCGCCCAGTACCAGGCCTTTGCATTTGATGTAGATCTCGCGGCCAATAGGGAAGAAGTTGTACGCATTAGAAAGGCTATGCCGCACTTCAATGCCACCGGTTTCATCCTGTAGGATAAAAGCGTTGAAGAAGTTACCGGAGCGATCATCGGCTACCACCACGCCTTTGATGATTACATCGTCTTCGATGGCAGCGAAGGCTGCCGGCGCTACCAGGCGGCTCTTGAGTTGTGCGATGGTCGTATTGGCAGTCAGGCCGGGGTCTTCACCTTCGAGGGGCGGCTCATCAAAGTTGAGATCCACGCAAGAAGACAAGTAAAAGGCCGCCCACGTAAGTAGCGAGAAGGCAAACAAGCGAGTGGTGATTTTCATAAAGCGAATCTCGTTTTTTTTTAGAAGATGTAAAGCCGGTAAATTAAATGCGAAGGCTCAGATTAGCAAAGAAGTTTCGGCCAAAATTGTAGAAGTAGCGCGTGGGGAAGCGGTCGGGGTTGCGCGTCTCAAAGTCAAAACGCAACTGCTCGAATCCTCCGGTAATGAAGTTGGTGTTGTCTAGTAGGTTGTTGACGCCTACGTTCAGATAGAGGAAGTACTTCTTGCGAATACGCCAACTTTTGCCTCCAAAGAAGTCCGTAGTAAAAGTAGCCGGCGCGCGCTGTTGGTCCACAATCTTGCGCAACAAAGGGTCGTTGGCCGTCAGGCCATAGACTGCGTTGGCGGTGCGGCGCAGCGGGTTGAAGTCAATCCAGATATTGTCGAAGTAGTTGAGGTTCAGGTTAACAAACCAAAACTTGCGCGAACTGTAGTTGATGCCGGCAGTGTAGGCGCTTTGCGGCATACCAGCCAGGCGGAAGTTTTCGGCATACACCGTTAAGTTGCGGTCTTCGCCTAGCTCAAAGTCGCGAGGATTGTCAATAAATACGCTGGCTACGGGGCGCGAGTTGAAGATGTATTGCCCCATGGCGGCCACTGCGCTGACGCGCAGGCTGGGCGAGAGTTTCACATCCAGCGCCAATTCTACACCAGTGTGGCGACGGTTTTGCCCGGTGAGCACGTAGTTGACAAAAGCGCCTTCGAGGTCGTCGTTGTAAAACCGTAAAATGCGTACCTGATTTTCAAACTGGGTGATGTAGCCTACCGCGCGGGCTTTGACGTTAGGCGCGCGCAGCAAGTATCCGCCTTCTGCCGAGAGGATAACCTCGTTGGTAAGTCCAGGTGTCAGTTGCGAACGAGTACGTGGCGATACATAAGCGTTGTCGAAGAAGGGCGCGCGCGTTTGGTAATATCCATTGGCAAAAAAGTAGTTGCGCCCGTCGGCTTTGTAAGTAAAGCCCGCTTTGCTGCCTATGTTGGTGAAGCGCTGTTTAGGCGAGTTGCCAAAGGATTCGTCTGGAAACATCCCATTGCGCATGTGCCCTGTGCGCCAGAAGTGAGTAAACCCAATACTGCCAGCCACGAAGGCGTCAAACTTACGGTGGTTGTAAATACTCTGTGCCCATAGCTCGCCGCGGCTTATGTTGGCGTCGTAGTTGTAGCCGAATCGATCTCCCTGGTAAATAATTCTGCCTGGGTTGTTAAGGTCGTTTTGCGGCACGTTTGCGTCGCCGGGAAAGTCGCGCACTACAAAGCGGTTGACGTCAACAGAGTAGTCGCCACCCAGCAGATCATCCAGTACCTTGAAGTTTTGGATAGTCTGGCGCTGGTAGATGAGGCCGCCGTGCACTTGGTAGCGCAACTTGATCAAGGCTTGATAGTTGGTGCTGAAGCTGAGGTCGCGCAAGTCGGTGCGGCGTTCTTCAATGATATATTGTGACCAGCGCCCCTGGGCGGAGTTGCCGTGTAGGAGGTTGGCAAATTTATCAGCCAGTTGGCTATTGCGATTCACGTCGTAGAGGGCAGCCCAGTTGATCTGACTTCTATTGGGGTCAGAGCGCCAGTCTTCAGCCAGTTGGTTGCCTTCGGAAGTACTTTGCAAGTTGATGAAGCTGGGTAGATAGCGATAATAGTTGGGGCGGGGGTCTGGCGCGTCAAACCAGTCCAGGCCAGTATTGCCGTCGCGGCTAAACTGGTAAGAAACCGCTGTGGTGAGGATGGCGCCCTTGTGAATGTCCCAATCGTTGCGCAGAATGAATACTGGGCGCTCGGAGCGCACCTCGCTGGAGTTGCGTTTTTCGCCATTTTGGAAGCCCCAGAGTGGGTTGTAAAAGTTGGTGCCGGTGAGGTCATACAGCTCTCGCTGGCTGCTAGTGGAGCGCCCGCGGCGAATGGCGGCATCGAAAGCCGTAAAGTTGAGCAGACTCTTCTTGCCCAGGCGCTTGTCGGCAGAGAGAAAATACGCCCATCCGTCAAAAAAGGTACCGGGTACGTAGCCCTCTTGCGCCCAGCGGCGCGAGCCAGATAAGGTAAACGCCCAGCCTTTTTCAAGTACTCCCGACGACCAGGTAGCCATGACGCGGTTGCGGAATGCGCCGTTGCTAAGGGCATACGACAGGCGCAGTTGCTTGCGCTGGTAAGTGGCGCGCGTATCAATAGCGTTGCCTCCGCCTACACCGCCAAAAGTATAGGGAATAGCGCCAATACCGGGGTCAATTTCGCGATTGCGCATTACATCGTTGAGGCCACCCCAGGCGTTCCAAGTTACGCGGCCATTATCTAGGTCATTAAAAGGCAGACCATTCAGAAAAACATTGATGTATTCGGAGTCGTAGCCGCGAATGCGAAAGCGCGCTGGCCCAAAGGTGAAAGCTGCTGCCGAAATGAATACATCGCGCGATGCCGTTAATATGCCGGAGATATTTTGATTGTTACTTTCCACCTCCAGGTTTTCATCCGACAGAGAGATAGTAGGAATGAGGTCTTCTTTGAGTGCTAAGCCAGCTTCGCCACGGGGCACAAAACTGATTTGGCCCAGGTCAAGGGTTTCTGACTTGACAGATACGTCTAGCACATAGTCCACGTAGTTGCTTAGGCGTACTAGCAGGGCGTAGTCACCATAAGGTATATCCTCCATCACGAAGGTGCCTCTGAAATCGGTCAAGGCGCTTGCAGAAGTACCTGACAGGGCTACCAGTACACCAGGCACAGGCAATTTGGTATTATCGTCAAGAACTGTGCCAGTAATACGGCCTTTTTGAGCAAAAGCTGGCGAAAGCAGCAAAGTAACGATAATGAAGATGAGGCCAAAGGCAAAGGAAGAGAATCGCAGCATATCAATAAAATGCTTAGGTAATGGCCATTTTTTTGGGCTTGGCAAAGGTACGTCTTTTCTGCAAGCGTGACACACGAAGAGAAAAATTAACAATTTGGTAAATTACTTTTTGGTCAGGGCTGCGTTTATTGTGCGGTCTAACAATTCGCAAACATGAAAAATCCGCTGCTTGTCTGCATCCTGCTGACACTGCCCCTGTTGGTGTCAGCGCAACCTAAGCAATACAAAATTGCCGCCGTCGGCTTTTACAATCTCGAAAACCTCTTTGATACCATCAATAACCCCTTGACCAATGACGAAGATTTTACCCCTGCTGGCGTTTATCGCTACAATACTGCCGTTTACATAGAGAAACAGGCTAATATGGCTAAAGTGATAGTGGATATGGGTACAGAACTTACGCCTGATGGCATAGCCATACTGGGTGTGGCCGAAGTAGAAAATCGCAAAGTGTTGGAAGATCTTGTGCAGCAAGAAGCCATTAAGCATCGCAACTATCAGATCGTACACTTTGACTCGCCCGACCCGCGCGGCATTGATGTAGCACTTCTTTATCAGCCCAAATATTATACAGTGCTCTCGGCGCGTCCGCTGCCCATGAATATCTATAAAACAGAAAGCGGTGAGAGCCGGGGCACACGCGATATTTTACTAGTGAGCGGCTTGCTGGATGGCGACCCCGTACACGTGCTGGTCAACCACTGGCCTTCGCGGCGAGGCGGTGAGGCAGCTACTCGCCCGCTGCGCAATGCTGCTGCGCTCATCTGCAAAAACGTTGCTGACTCCATCACTGCTGCCGACCCACGCGCTAAGATCATCATCATGGGCGACCTCAATGACGACCCTGTAAGCCCCAGTGTACGCCAGGTGCTCAACGCTAAAGCTGATAAAAACGCCGTCCCCGAGCGCGGCTTCTTCAACCCCTTTTACGAATTTTACAAAAAGGGTATTGGCACACTGGCTTACCAAGACTCTTGGAACCTCTTTGATCAGATTATCCTCTCCCAAAGTCTGGTCAATTCTGCCATCGGCGGCTATCAGTTTTACCAAGCGCGGGTGTTCAATGCGCCGTACCTTATACAATCTACCGGTCACTTTAAGGGCTATCCGCACCGCACCTATTCTGGCAATACCTACATCGGTGGCTACAGCGACCATTTTCCCACTTTTGTGTATCTGATTAAGGCGCTTGATTGAACCGTATTATCGCTCCATACGACGGCGGATAGTGGTTGGAGCTTCTTATATCTAGCAATGCCAAGTCTTGTGCATGATTTACAGATTTTGTGCACAAAACTTGGCGAGACAGAGTATATATCGTTGGGGCATTGTCGTTGCGCCCAGTGTCGGCTACCATTGGGGTATATAAGGCCGGGACGAGGAGTTTTTCCAGGGCATGCTCATAGCTCTTTTGGCGGTAAGGATTGCGCGGATGATGGTCGTCCATAAGTGTGACAAATGCCGTTTGCCGGATGGCAAAAGTAAGGGCAAATACCCCTTGAAACTTCCCTTGCAAAAAGGATGCAGATTAATTTTGCCTTAATTCTTGGCTCGTTTCTTGGTGGATGAGAAGAAAGCGGAAAACTTTTCATGCAATCTTGCCATCACGAGAAACTCAAAAATTCACAATCGTATGCTTTAAAGCATTTTTTTTTAAACTAATTTAGTTGTTTTTTACAAAATTTATTTTTTCACAATAACTCTATTTTGTATTTGAAATCGCCTTATGGTTCACTGCATATTTGTATTGTGAAGGGGGGTGAGCAGCGCAAGGGATAATCTGGATGCCAAAGGGCGTCCAACTAAGGCAAGGATATGTTCATGGGATTATAAAATTACACGCCGTGCAGTCCCGAATCGCATGGTTCGGGACGCATGGGCGGCTTATCCGCTCCTTGCCCGCAGGCTGAATATGTTCATGGGATTATAATATCGTACGGTCGCACCCTGGTGGTGCGACCCTTTTCCCCTGATGGTTCTGCCTGCTATACGGTCAAGCGTTCATTCCATAAGAAATATTTTACATCAAAGGGGGTATGGCATTTTAATCCCGATGCTATACCCTCTTCTTTTATATGCGATTTTGGTTGATCATCTCCAGTAGTTCGTCGCGGTAGTTCTTGCCAATGGGCAGGTGTTTGGGTTGGCCTTTTTCCGTGACTTCAATCATATTGCCCACGATGGCGTTAACCTTGTGCAGGTTTACAATGTAGGAGCGGTGTATGCGCTTGAACTTGTGGACGGGTAGCTTATCCTCCAGCGATTTCATGGTCTGCAGGGTGATCACGCGGCTGTTGTCTAGTTTGATGATGACGTAGTCCTTCAGCCCTTCGATATAAACCACATCGTCGAAGTTGACTTTAACTAACTTTTTATCGGCTTTTACAAAAATGAAGTCAATGTGTGGCTCTATCGCTGAGACTTCGATCAGGGGCGATCGGGTTTTGTGGGCCAGTTTTTCGCTGGCTTTATTTACGGCTTTCATGAAACGTTCCAGCGATATAGGCTTGAGCAGATAGTCCAGGGCATTGAGTTCAAAGCCTTCCACAGCAAAACTGGGGTAGGCGGTGGTGAAGACGACCAGCGGCGGGTCACTCAGGGTTTTCAGAAACTCCATACCTGTGAGTTGAGGCATTTGAATGTCGAGAAACATCAAGTCCACCTGGTGGTTTTGCAGCGCTTCGTTGGCTTCAAAGGCGTTGCTGCACTTTTGCACTAGGTTCAGGCTGGGTACGCGCTGGATGTAGGTTTCCAAAACATCCTGAGCCAGCGGTTCGTCGTCTACGATGATTACATTGATGATCATTGTTTATTGTATTATTTTAGGATGAGCAAACTAGCTTAAGTCTATCTTGAGCAGCACACTGTAGGTGTGTGGTTGGTCTTTGATGATTAATTCATGTTTGTGGGAATAGAGCAACTGCAAGCGCCGGCGTACATTCACTAGCCCAATACCGCCGCTTTTGGAGCGAGTTTGTATGGGGCGAGTTTCCGGCTTGGAGTTTTCAATGTAGAAAGAGATGCGTGAGCCATCTATTTGCAACCTAATATAGACGTAGCTCTTTTCAATAGAGTTGATTAGCCCATGTTTGAAGCTATTTTCCAGAAAAGGGATAAATATTAGCGGAGCTATTTGCTGGTCACTCACTGTGCCTTCCACCTCAAATCGGATATCGGCATGGCGGCTCTGGCGCAGGCGCTCCAGATTCAGGTAGTTGTGTATGTAGGCTATTTCTTTGCTCAAGGGCACTTGTTTTTCGTTGCAGTCGTAGAGCATGTAGCGCATCATTTCCGAGAGTTTAATGACGATCTCCGGGGCGTCGTCTGATTTTTTGAGCGTGAGCGCGTACAGGTTGTTTAGCGTATTGAACAGGAAGTGTGGGTTGATCTGTGTTTTGAGAAAGCGCAATTCCGACTGCATGGTGCGGTTTTCCAGTTCTTGTTGCTCTCGAAGTTGCCGCGCCCAATCGGCTACTATCTTTACAATAGAAGAAGCGCCAGCTACAAAAAAATGAATGAGGAAATACCAGTTTAGGTTCCGGATCAGCTCGCTGCGCGTAGCAGGATGGGCGGTAAATTTGAGGTAAAACACCACCGCCTTGATGGGCGTAACCACCAACGATGCCAGAATAAGTAAAATAGAGTAAGTCAGAAACTTATTGCGGGTCAGGTAGTTTGGTATCAGGTACTTGAAGTTGAAGTAAACCAGTAGCCCGTAAAACGTTACATTAATCAACTCATTCGACAAGGCAAACCAAAAACCCAGTTGGGCGCTCTCCAGCAGCGTGAGAATCAGCGCTACCAGTAGCCAAAACAGGATGTGCCTGCTCGCGGTGCGATTGAGCAGCAGGCTCCCTTTCATTCGGTACTTTGCCCATATTGACTTCATTGCCCAAAAATGCATGCTGCACGTCCGGCAAGCAATTATTTTAGACCAAAACCTTGATGCTGCGAGATTAACGTGCGTCCAGGTACATGGATTGGATAATTATCCCGCCCAATCTGGCGCAAGAACAAGTTGTTTTTGCCAAATTCGCCCTCTAAATGCATCACTGCCAATTACTATGGATGACGTGGACAACCAACTGCCCGACAGCAAAAGTATCAAAAAGCTCATGCAGGGCTATGCACAGATACTGAAAAGCATCCCCGCTGAGGATCCTCAGCGCGAAGGCTTGCTCAAAACACCAGCGCGAGCTGCTAGCGCTATGCAATACTTCACCAAGGGCTACCAGGAAGACGGCGAAGCCATTCTGCGCTCGGCCATGTTCAGAGAAGACTACAGCGAAATGGTCATTGTCAAAGACATTGAACTTTATTCCTTGTGCGAGCATCACTTGCTGCCATTCTTTGGCAAGGCGCACGTCGCTTATATTCCTGACGGCTACATCGTGGGGCTGAGTAAGTTGCCCCGCATTGTAGAGGTATATGCCCGTCGGTTGCAGGTGCAAGAGCGCCTCACCGACCAGATTTTGCATTGTATTCAGCGTACCCTCAACCCACAAGGCGTGGCTATTGTCATAGAGGCGCAGCACATGTGCATGATGATGCGCGGCGTGCAAAAGCAAAATTCCCTGACTACTACCTCGGCTTTTACCGGAGCTTTTCAGCGCGTAGAAACTCGCATGGAGTTCTTGCGCCTGATTGGCGTGAGGTTACATTGATACGCTTGGGGTAGGTGGCAGCACACAGCTTGCAACGCGCCCCTGTGTCAACCAATGTTTGCACTTTCCTGCGTCAATATAGATGCAACACTGCCTTAGGCATAGCCATTGTTATTTCCAATGCGTCGCCATATCTTTGCCTGGCGCATAAGATTGGAAACAGGCAACACTATGAGAAATTATCACCTCCCTGTTATAGCAGCCCTGTGGGCAGTGATACATCCGGGCTTTCAGGTCACCTTGACTGCCCAAGCTACTACAATGGCTTACCTGACTACCCAGGATACTGTGTTCCTTAGTATCAATCGCGAAGGCGAAAAATTCGTAGAGCATCAAATGATGCCCAGGCAAACACTCTACTCCCTGGCCAGGTTCTACGGCCTCTCTGTAGAGGAGCTGTACTTTTACAACCCAGGATTGAAAGAACAAGCCGTCGCTGTAGGCCAGGTAGTGCTAGTGCCCGTACCCAACATGGCTATCAAGCGCTACAAAGACCAAGGCTTTGTAGCCCAAGAGCACGCTCCTGTATATTACCGCGTGCGCAAGGGCGACACCATGTTTCGCATTTCCAAAGTATTCTTTCGTATGCCGGCCGATACCATCAAGCAGCGCAATGGGCTGTTTTCTGACAGCCTAAAGGAAGGCCAGGTATTGTTTATAGGTTGGATGCACATTGGCGGCATACCTGATGCCTGGCGCCAGGGGGCAGGTTCTGAATTGGATAGAGGCAATACCGCACTCGCTCAAATTTTCAAAAGAGAAGCGCAAGGCAAAAAAGAAGTCAACCAACAAGGTAAGGCCTTTTGGCAGAAAAATAGCTACGAAGACTCCAATCTCTATGCCCTCCACCGCGATGCCCACATCAATTCTGTGATTCAGGTCATCAATCCGATGAACCAAGCGTCGGTCTTTGTCAAGGTCATTGGTCGAATTCCCGATACCGTGTATGAGCGGGAGGTCGTCGTAGTACTGTCTCCTATGGCTGCCAAGCAACTTGGCGCACAGGATACCCGCTTCTTCGCCCGCGTCAAGTATTATCACTAACTGTCAAACTTGTTGTACCTTTGTTGTGCTATTTCATTTGTATGTACGCGTTCGCCCGGGCTGCGCCTTTGGCTTGTCGTGCGTCAACACCACCTGCTAAAAGATACCCATGGAATACTGCAGCAACATTCTCGAAACCATCGGCAACACTCCATTAGTCAAACTCAACCGCATAACTGCACACCTCCAGGCCACCGTGCTCATCAAAATGGAAACCTTCAATCCGGGGCACTCTATTAAAGACCGCATGGCGCTCAAAATGCTGGAAGATGCAGAAAAGCGCGGCGATATCCAGCCCGGCGGCACCATTATTGAATGCACTTCTGGCAACACTGGTATGGGGCTGGCTTTGGCTGCTGCAGTCAAAGGCTACAAGTGCATCTTCACCACCACCGACAAACAGTCCAAAGAAAAAATTGACCTTCTCAAAGCCGTAGGCGGCGAGGTCATCGTATGCCCCACCAACGTAGAACCTGAGGACCCTCGCTCTTACTATTCAGTAGCCAGGCGCCTGAGCCAAGAGCTGCCCAACTCCTACTGGTGCAATCAATATGACAACCTCTCCAACCGCCAGGCACACTACGAAACCACCGGCCCAGAAATATGGACACAAACCCAAGGCAAAATCACTCATCTCGTGGTTGGTGTAGGTACAGGCGGTACCATCTCTGGTACAGGGCGCTACCTCAAAGAGCAGAAACCCTCCATCCAGGTGTGGGGCATTGATACCTACGGCTCAGTATTTAAAAAATACCACGAAACAGGTATCTTCGACCCCAACGAAATCTACCCATACATCACCGAGGGTATCGGCGAAGATATCCTTCCTGAAAATGTGGACTTCAGCATCATTGACCACTTTGAAAAAGTAACGGACAAAGACGGCGCCCTTATGGCTCGCCGGCTGGCGCGCGAAGAAGGTCTTCTGCTAGGCTATTCCGCAGGCTCTGCCGTGGCAGGGCTGCTTCAGCTCCAGGATAGGCTCCAACCCGACGATGTGGTAGTTGTCGTCATTCATGACCACGGCAGCCGATACGTCGGCAAGGTCTTCAACGATGACTGGATGCGCGAGCGCGGCTTTCTCGATACGGAGCTGCGTGTCAAAGACCTCATCGCCTTCAAAAAGGACAGGAGTTTCATCACGGTGCAAATCCGCGATACCATCCGCCACGCTTTCTCGCTAATGAAGTCGCACAACATCTCCCAACTGCCGGTGCTGGATGGCGAACACATAGCTGGCTCGCTCACCGAAAACGCCGTACTGGCCAGTTTATTGGAAAACCCCCTTGGTAACAGCGAAAAAGAAGTGAGCGCCATCATGGGGGGGCCTCTGCCTGTAGTGGAAGAGAGCCTGCCTTTTAGTAAATTGAGCCGCTATTTTAGCAATACCGTACCAGCAGTACTGGTCAAAGACACCGCCGGACAGTGGCATATCCTTACGCAGTTTGACGTTATTCAGGCCATTTAGCGGCTTTAGATTAGATAAAAGCAGTAGTTTTTTATCCTTGCGGAGGATGCTTTTGTCATAGCTCCACTGCTCGCAGCTTCTGAGAAGTTGCTTGAGCGGTTGCCAAATCCTCAAAATTTTTCAAATCTCGATACCACATCTTGAGGCTGCACAGCTCTTGCAACTGCTTGCCAGACGTGAGCTCAGGCTTTGTCAAAAATTTTAAGAAAAAAGCCCCCGTCGCAAATCCACACTCTTGTAGGGCTCCGTATGTAGAGTCAAGTTCAAACTTTTTTTATCACCAAACAACCAAATCATCATGAGTACCTTGCTCAAATTATCCTTTGGCGTGCTGGCGTGCACCTTTTTCGCTTTCAATGTCTTGGGGCAAACGACCGTCATGGTCGGTGGCGAAGCTATGTATCCTCAAAAAAACATTGTGGCTAATGCGATGAACTCCAAAGCCCACACCACCTTAGTGGCTGCCGTGAAAGCTGCTGGCCTGGAAGAGACCCTCACGGGCGTAGGGCCTTTCACAGTATTTGCACCAGTGAACGACGCTTTTGAAAACCTACCTGCCGGTACAGTGGACAAGCTGCTGATGCCCGAGAGCAAAGCCATGCTCTCTAAAGTGCTCACCTACCACGTTGTAGCTGGCAAGTATGACTTCAAAGCGCTGGCTGCTATGCTCAAAAAAGGCAAAACATCGCTCAAAACCGTCAGCGGAGGTCAACTCACGTTCATGATGAATGGCCCGCGCAACATTATGGTGAAAGACGAAAACGGTAATGTTGCCAACATCAGCACTTACGACGTGTATCAGTCTAACGGCGTGATTCATTCTATTGATGCAGTGCTGATACCGAAATAAACAACAGTAAAAAAAGAATGGTCACAGGGCCTTCTTGTCTTAGGTTTAAACATGAGTGTGACCTTTGTTTTATTGACAAGGGGGGATATCGAGGAGGAGTTGTTGCAGCAACTCCTCTTTTCGTTTCCTATATTTCTTCCTATCTTTGCCATAAAAAACCGATGAAACACTGGATTGGGTGCGGGTTGGCACTTTTAATGTGGGCGTGCGCAAATAATCCGGCAGTACTTCAGGCCAAGTTGAAGCAGATGGAGGAGCGCTTCGATACGGCAAAAGAAGCGCCAAGTAAAGAAGAAGCAAAACAGTACATCGCATTGACGCGTCAGTTGGCGAGCACTTCGCCAGCAGATACACTAATGCCGCAGCGGCTGTTTAAGGCTGGCGGAGTGGCTAAGTCTGCTGGGTTGTTTGAGGAGGCTTTCAGCTTGTGGGACCAGTTGTTGAAACAATACCCCCAGAGTACCTGGGCTGCTCCGGCGGCCTTTGTCAAGGGTTTCACCGCAGATACCGACCTGGGCGACCCCCTGAGAGCTGCGGCGTATTTTGAGGCTTTTCTGTCAGATTATCCCGACAGTGAGCTAGCCGAGCAAGCCAGGCTGCAACTGAACATACTGCGCAATGGCCAAACACCGGAAGATCTCATAAAAAACTTTGAGCAAAACTCTCCTAGTAATAATGATGTTCAATGAGCGTTCTGGCTGTTGCGCAAATCCTTTGCAAAGTTGTTTTTTTTTGTGCACAGCCCAATCACCAGCCTAATCATACGGCATATGGCAAGAATGATACTGTTTCTGGCACTGATACTGCTCTTTGCACAAAACTCGCTGACAGCGGAAGGCATCCGCTTTTTTGAAGGCTCATGGGAAGAAGTTCTGGCAGAAGCCAAGCGCACCGACCGCCCTATTTTCGTAGATGCCTACGCTGTGTGGTGCGGCCCCTGCAAAAAAATGGCCGCCGAGGTGTTCCCTGATGAGAAAGTAGGCGAGTTCTACAACAAGCACTTCGTCAATGTCAAGTACGATGCCGAAAAAGGTGAGGGCCTCAAGTTTCGTGAAAAATACCCCATATCGGCTTTTCCCACGCTTTTTTATATTGACCACACCGGCGAGGTACTTCAGCAGGTCAAAGGCGCGCAAACAGTGGATGCCTTCATAGAATTAGGACGCAAAGCCTTGAACCGCATTGACCGCAGCGGGCAGTACGCCGAAGCCTATGAAAAAGGCGAACGCGACCCCGAACTTATCCTAAACTACATACGCGCGCTCAATAAATCAGGAAAGCCCAGCCTCAAGATTGCCAATGACTACCTGCGCACCCAGAAAGACCTGACCACGCCCTTCAATTTGCGCTTCATCCTGGAGGCGGCTTCGGAAGCAGATTCCCGCATATTCGACCTGCTCGTGCAGTATCGCAAGCAGATTGAATTGCTGGAATCCCCGCAGGTTGTCAAAGACCGCATAAAAGAAGCCTGCGAAGCTACGGCGCAGAAAGCCATAGAGTTTCGCAGCCGCAGCCTGCTGGATGAGGCCATTGCCAAAATGAAAAAACACTACCCTGAAAAAACCTCCTCCTTTGCCTTGCAGATGGAGATGGACTACTGGTCGGCCATGGGCGATGCAGGCAGATACATACAGGCGTGCAAAAACTATTTGAAAAAAGAAGCGGCCAAAGATGCCAAAGCCTATGCTCGGCTCAGCAGCTCTATCGTACAGCAGTTTGCCCACCTACCCAAGGCCATGGCTGAAGCCGAACTCATGGCCAAAACTGCTGCCGAACTCAGCAACGATTACAAAAACTACCTCAACTATGCCATGCTTTTGCAGCGCAACGGCAAGAAAGAGCAGGCCATCCAAGCCGCCCGCAAAGCCCTTGACCTGGCTAAGCCGCAAGGCGAACAGGCTATCCGAATGGTAGAATTTTACCTTAAGCAGCTCAACAATCAACGATAGTCATGAAGAAAGCATCGCTCTTTGTCTGCTTATTACTTGCCAGTAGCGCCCTATCGCTGCTACAAGCGCAGGGCATACAGTTTATGCAGGGTTCCTGGAAGGACGCACTGGCCGAAGCAGCCCGCCAGAACAAAATCATCTTCGTGGATGCCTATACCACCTGGTGT
Organism: uncultured Saprospiraceae bacterium; assembly: GCA_938015595.1. Classification (GTDB taxonomy): domain Bacteria; phylum Bacteroidota; class Bacteroidia; order Chitinophagales; family Saprospiraceae; genus UBA2329. The sequence goes on from CALLPI010000015.1 coordinate 55,569, forward strand.
GGCCCCTGCAAAATGATGGACCGCAATACCTTCACCCAAAAAGAGGTAGGCGACTTTTTCAACGCCAACTTCATCAACGTGAAGATGGATATGGAAAAAGGCGAAGGCCCCATGCTGGCTAAAGAATACGCTGTGCGGGCTTATCCTACTTTCCTGTTTGTGGACAGCGAAGGCACACTTGTGCATCGCAGCCTGGGCTATCAGGAGGGCAGTATGTTCATTCAGAATGCCAAAGCCGCCCTCGATCCCGAGCGCCGCATGTCGGGCATGAATGCTCGCTACGCAGCCGGCGATCGTACCCCCGACTTCTTGCACAGATACACTGAGGCGCGCGCCAGCTTGATGGATGGCAGCCATCTGAAAATTGCCAATGAATACCTCCAAACTCAGAGTGACTGGAGTACAGAGACCAACATGGAGTTTATTTTTAAATATGCCGAAGACCCCGAAAGCCCCATGTTTGCTTATATTTTTGCCAATCGCGTCAAGTTTGAGCAGGCATTCGGCGTAGAAATGACACACAGCAAAATCCAGCAGGCGGCATTTCGCCAGGTAGCAGCTGGCAGCGGCAAGGATTTACTTCCCGAAAACATGGTGCAAGAGCTGGAGGCTTTCTACAACAGCAAGTGCCCTGACATTGCCCCGCGCCTCAGCGCCCAGTCGGCTATGTCGGTGTATCGTACAACGGGCAATTTTGACCGCTATGCCCAAGCCGCAGTGAAGTACTACGACCAATATCCCAGTAATGACTTCCTTGAATTAAATGAAATAGCCTGGGGGTTCTATGAGCAGGTAGAAGACAGGGCCATGCTGGAAAAAGCCTTGGGCTGGGCATTGAAGTCAGTATCGTTGCGCAAAGAGTATTTCAATAACGATACAGTGGCAGCGCTGTACTACAAACTAGGCAACAAAAAGCAGGCTACAAAATACGCCAAGGCCGCTATGGCTATTGCTAAGAAGAACGGCGAAGACTACTTTGCAACGGAAGCGCTCATGGCCAAGATCAAGGCCATGAAGAAAAAGTAAAACATGGCGGAACCAACGTCTCGTACCGATGTAGCTGCGCTCGGAGAGTTTGGTCTCATTGAGCATCTGACCAAAAATACCACGCGCTATCAGGCTTCTACCATAAAAGGCGTAGGCGACGACGCCGCAGTGATTGACAACAAGGGCTTGCTCACGGTGGTATCCACCGATTTACTCATTGAGGGCATCCATTTTGACCTCATGTACACCCCGCTCAAGCATTTGGGCTACAAGGCAGTGGTAGTCAATCTCTCCGACATTTATGCAATGAATGCCTTGCCTCGGCAGATCACAGTATCTGTTGCCTTGTCCAATCGCTTTTCAGTGGAAGCTTTGGAGGAGTTGTACGCTGGTATTCAAGCCGCCTGCGATCACTACAAAGTGGACTTGGTCGGTGGCGATACTTCCTCCTCTGCCAAAGGTTTGCTTATTAGTGTCACGGCTATTGGTCAAGCAGAACCCGGCAAGTTGGTGTATCGGAACACGGCTCGCGTGGGCGATCTGGTGTGCATCACAGGTGATCTCGGCGCCGCTTACCTCGGTCTTCAAATACTGGAGCGCGAAAAACAACTTTTCCTTTCCGATCCTAGCATCCAACCCGACCTCGAAAACCAAAGCTACCTCATTGGTCGTCAACTCAAACCCGAAGCACGCCGCGATATGATTGAGGCCTTTGCCCGCCAGCGCCTCTTGCCCACCGCCATGATTGATATTTCGGATGGCGTAGCTTCCGACCTTATGCACATTTGTAAGCAGTCGGGTGTAGGGGCTTACCTGGAGGAAAGCGGCGTGCCTATCCATCTGGAAGCGCAGCAAATGGCCATCAAATTCGGGCTGGACCCCATCACTGTGGCGCTCAGCGGCGGAGAGGACTACGAACTACTCTTCACCATTGACCCCAAAGACGTGGACAAGGTCAAGTATATCCCCGATATCTACATTGCTGGCGAGATTGTGCCCGCTCAAGACGGCCTCAAGTTGCACACTAAAGGTGGCAATATTCACCCCATCACGGCGCAGGGCTGGCGGCACTTCGGCTAAAATAACAATTAATTAGTGTATCAATGAAAAAGCACACTTGCCTCACCTATATAATCCTTGGCGCCATGTGGTGGATGCTTAGCGGCTGTAAATCAGACCGCAACCCAGCAGGGCAAATATCTCAAGACGAAACGCCTTCGGTGCAGACGCCTCGCTTTGATCGCGACTCTGCCTATGCTTTTGTCGCTCAGCAAGTAGCTTTTGGCCCTCGCGTGCCCAATACGATAGCTCACAAAGCCTGTAAAGACTGGCTGGTGGCGCGTTTCATAGCCTATGGCGCCGAGGTCACAGAGCAGCCTTTCCAACCCAGGGCTTACACCGGAACCATACTGCAAGCCACCAATATCATAGCTCGCTACAATCCTTCGGCCACCAGGCGAATCTTACTGGGTGCGCACTGGGATTCTAGACCCTTTGCAGATTCCCCCCTCAACACCGAACGCACCAATGAGCCTGTGTTAGGCGCCGACGACGGCGCTAGTGGGGTAGGGGTACTGCTGGAAATTGCCCGCCAGTTGCAAGCTCAACCGCTGACCAACATTGGCATTGATATCGTGCTATTTGATGCGGAAGACTATGGCGAGCCCAATGGCGGCAACGAGAAGTCTTGGGCCTTGGGGGCGCAGCACTGGGCGCGCAACCCCCATGCGCCGGCATCAAAGTTCAAGTACGGTATCCTGCTTGACATGGTAGGGGCCAGAGGTGCGCGTTTTACCCGAGAGGAGGTATCCATGCAGTTTGCTCCGGACGTTATGAATAAAGTATGGAAAATAGCCCAGAGCATTGGCTATGCCAACTACTTTGTGGAGGAATTCACAGGCGGTGTTACCGACGACCACTACTTTGTGAATACCATAGCCGGCATCAAAATGATTGATATCATCAACAAGCCAGCTCAGAGCACTACTGGTTTTGGCGCGCACTGGCACACCCACAACGATAATATGGACATCATAGACCCCCGCACGCTGCGCGCTGTAGGACAGGTGGTGCTGGAGGTTATTTATTCTGAAGAGGCTAGCGCGCTAAAGTAAGAGAATGGCATCTAAGCCAACCTCGTTTTTTGTGGAGGAAGGGCTCTGATTGTGACCTCTATCACCAACAGTAGCAAGTTGCTGTGCTCAACTTTGTGGTGCATTTGGGTTAAAGGGAAAACGTAATACCTTTGCTCAAGGGCATGTTTTTTTTGTTTAGCACCACAATTGACTTACAATGAAAGAAGTAATAGACTTTATCAGCCAGCCTTGGCACTGGGCGGTATCGGGCGCCATGATTGCTCTCACACTGTTGATTCTTACCTTAATGGGGCGTAGCTTCGGTGTATCTATGACTTTTCGCAATGCATGCACGCTAGCTGGTGCTGGTAAGAAATACGCTTTTTTCGATGTTGACATGAAAGAGGAGTGGTGGCGTATGGCCTTTGTACTGGGCGGCCTGGTAGGTGGTTTTCTAGCCGTACACTTTTTGCGCAGCCCGGAGGCAGTTGCCATCTCAGAAGCTACCCAGGCTCACTTATCGGCTTGGGGGCTAGATTACCCCGCTGCCGATAGCAAAGGCCTGGGGTTTGTGCCTACCACACTTTTTAATTTTAGTAGTATCAAAGGTATTGCTTTAGCTGTCATTGGTGGCTTCCTAGTGGGCTTTGGTGCCCGCTATGCCGATGGCTGCACCTCTGGCCACGCTATCACAGGCTTGTCGCATTTGCAACTGCCTTCATTGCTCACAGTCATCGGCTTTTTTATTGGCGGCCTGCTGATGACACACGTGATCATGCCTTTGCTGTTCTGATTTACTCGCTTCAAACCAAGACCACTCACTATGAAAAATATAGCATTCTTCGCCGTAGGTATCATCTTTGGCATTACAATGACTAAATCAGAAGCCATATCCTGGTTTCGCATCCACGAGATGTTCCGCTTCGAGAGTTTTCACATGTACGGCATCATTGGTACGGCAGTAGTACTAGGCGCCATTGCTTTGGTCATACTCAAGCGCTTGCAGGTAAAAACCGCAAGCGGCAATCCCATATCCTACACGCCTATGGAGCTGCGCCCGGTACGCCACATTCTGGCTGGCAGTTTTTTTGGCCTGGGCTGGGCTATTACCGGCTGTTGTCCTGGCCCCATGTACGTGCTGCTTGGCCAGGGCTACTGGATTATTGGCCTGGTGTTGCTGTCGGCCATATTGGGTACTTATACCTATGGCGTAATCAGGCATAAATTGCCACACTAACTTTACGTCACGGGCTGGCAGGCTCGTTTTAGCCAGGTACTGCTCTTCTCGTCTAGCCATGGCGATAGCTCTTTCCACACCTTTTGGTGGTAGTCGTTGAGCCAGGCTTTTTCTTCGTCGTTGAGGAGTGGAGCATAGATCAGTTTTTGGTCAATAGGGCACAGGCTTAGCGTTTCAAATCGGAGGAACCGCCCGAAGTCGGTTTGTGCCGCTTCTATGCAAAGCACCAGGTTTTCAATGCGGATGCCATACTCTTTAGCCAGGTAGAACCCTGGTTCGTTGGAGATGAGCATACCGGGCTGTATAGCGGTGAGCGCCTTGGGGCCAGGCGTAGGCGAAATACTCTGTGGGCCCTCGTGTACGTTGAGAAAGTAGCCCACGCCGTGGCCAGTGCCATGTCCGTAGTTTTTTGCTTGTTTCCATAGTGGGAGGCGCGCCAGGGGGTCTAGATGTAGCCCTCTGGTACCTTGTGGAAACCAAGCTGAAGCCAGCGCAATATGGCCCTTGAGCACTGCCGTAAAAGCTTCTTTTTGTGCTAGTGAAGGCTCGCCCAGCGCTAGAGTTCGGGTAATGTCGGTAGTACCGTGCAGGTATTGGCCGCCGCAGTCTATCAGCAGGATGCCTTCCGGCAGGATGCGAGCAGCAGTATCAGTATCAGGGGTGTAGTGCACAATAGCGCCGTTGGCCTGATAGCCTACAATGGCCGGAAAACTCTCGCCTATGTAGTCGCTTTGCTGGGCGCGTAGTTCGGCTATTTTCTGGGCTACGTCGTATTCAGATATATTTTGACTGTGAATAGCTTGCTCCAGCCATTGAAGCAGATGCGTCAGTGCTACGCCGTCTTTGCACATGGCATGGCGAATGTGGGCAATTTCTATTTCTGATTTGATGGCCTTCAAGGGGGCTACCAGGTTATCGCCGGCCAGAGATTGCTCGGCAGTTATAGCTCGGAAAAGCCGCGCGTTCACGCTGGCACGGTCGAAGGCTATTCGCCGGTTTTTAGGCAAATGGCGAAGCCAGTGTTCGATACTATGGTAAGAGTGAAGCACAATGCCATCGTTTACGAGTTTTTGTACCAGCGCATCGGGTATTCTGTGGGCATCCACAAACCAATGAGCGCTTTTTTCATCCACAACCAGCCAGGAGATACACACTGGGTTGTAGTCCACGTCGGCAGCGCGAATGTTGAGTGTCCAGGCAATATCGTCAAGGGTACTGACCAGGTAGGCATCTGCACCTTGCTGTTGCATGGCCTGACGAATCTGGTTCAGTTTTTCAGTTCTGCTTGCGCCAGCGTAATGCAACGGCAGCTCAAATACAGACGAATGGGGTAGGGGTGGTCTGTCAGTCCACATTTCGGCTATTAGATCGAGGTCAGTGCGTAGCTCAATACCTTGCGGCTGGAGTTTTTTCTCCAACTGTCGCAGCTGGGCCAGAGAAAAGAGCGAGCCGTCCAGCCCTATCGTGCTGCCTCGCGGCAAATGCTCTGCTAGCCATTCGATGTGTTCCGGGGCATGGGCTACCACTTGTTTGTGTAGAGCGATGCAAGTGCCAGTCAGTTGTTGTTCTGCCTGAATGAAATAGCGCGAGTCTGTCCAAAGTCCAGCATGATGGGCGGTGACCACTAACGTGCCTGCTGAGCCACTGAACCCAGAAAGCCACTCGCGGCTTTTCCAATGGGCGGCGGTGTATTCGCTTTGGTGAGGGTCGGCGGAGGGCGCCAGCCAGGCATCGAGGTGGTGGCGTTGCATAAGGCTTCGCAGTAGGGCGATTTTTTCGTTGACTTGCATATTTTACCAAAAATGTGTTTCTAAATAGAATGCCGGCTTGCTTGTTGAGAGCTGCAAGCTACGAGTTTGAAAGAAACTTTGAGAACGCGGCATACAAAAAAAGAAGCTCCTGTGTTTCTTTTTGTAGTACGACACGCTGTTGCGCATATAAATGTAGCGTCAAATGCTCAATTTTGCCTTTTAATACAATACAATGGATGTTCCTGCCCCTTTTTTCAATGGCTTGAAAGTAGTAGAGTTGGCTTCTGTACTGGCTGGCCCAGCAGCGGGTATGTTTTTTGCCGAACTGGGTGCTCAAGTGCTCAAGGTAGAAAACAAGTTGGCTGGCGGCGACGTAACCCGCCACTGGAAAGTACCTGAAGAAGACCCCGCTGCATCTGTATCTGCTTATTACGCCTCGGTCAACTGGGGCAAAAAGTCGTGGATATGCGACTTGACCCACCCAGAAGACTACCAGCAATTAATCCAATATCTCAAGGATGCCGACATCGTCATCAGCAACTATCGCCCGGCCACAGCACAAAAACTGGGCGTGAGCTACGAGCAGTTGCAGGAGTACAATCCGCGCCTGATTTTCGGGCAGATATACGGCATGGGCAAAGACGACGATACGCCCGCCTTTGACATTGTACTGCAGGCTGAGGCGGGATTCCTATCTATGACGGGCGAGCCAGGTAGGCCGCTTGTCAAAATGCCCGTAGCACTCATTGATCTGTTGGCCGCCCACCAACTTAAGGAAGGGCTGCTCCTGGCCTTACTACGGCGGGAACGCTCTGGCAAGGGAGCTTTTGTGTCGGTATCTCTTCTTGAAGCTGCTATTGCCTCTTTGGCCAATCAGGCTGCCAACTGGCTCATGGCTGGGCATCTGCCTCAACCTATGGGTAGTCTGCATCCTAATATTGCGCCCTATGGCGACGTGTTTTACACTGCCGATGATAAACCCATCGTACTAGGGGTAGGCACGGAGCGACAGTTTCAAACCCTGTGCAGGCATCTGGGCTTGAGCGAATACTGCACAGACGAGCGCTTTTGCACCAATACTGCCCGCGTGCGCCATCGTCCAGCTCTGCAAGAGGCCTTGGCCTCGGCGATTCGCCTGCGCTACCGTGACGAACTCATAGCCCAGCTACGCGCTGCCGATGTACCCTGCGCAAGTGTTCGCAATATGCAGGAGGTATTTGAGCATTCGCTTGCACAAAACATGATATTGGAAACCATAGACGAAACTGGACGCACCGCCCGATGTGTGCGCACCACGGCCTTCGAAATCCGATAATGCCATGCTGGAATTATTCAAGGCATATCTTACCGAAGTGTGCGGCTTGCAGGCCGGACAACGCGCATTGCTAGCCGTAAGCGGCGGGCTGGATAGTATGGTCATGGCTCATTTATTTCGCCTGATAGCATGGCCGCATGGCCTGGCACATTGCAATTTTCAGTTGCGCGGCTCAGAGGCCGATGCCGATGAAGATCTGGTGCGAGGATATGCGCAAGCGTATGAAGTGCCATTCTTCAGCCAGTCATTTGATACTAATGCGGAAGCTGAACGCACGGGCGAGTCCGTCCAAATGGCTGCCCGACGGCTGCGCTATACTTGGCTGGAAAACGTACGACTGACGGAGGGATTCGATTGTATAGCCACCGCCCATCATGCCGACGACAACGCTGAAACGGTGCTCTACAACCTGGTCAAAGGGTGTGGTATCAGGGGGTTGCACGGCATTCCGGCCAAGGCAGGCGCTATCATTCGGCCATTGCTGTTTGCTTCACGTAGCGAAATACTGGACTGGGCAGAGTGTCATCAAGTGCAATGGCGGGAAGACGCCTCCAACCAAGAAAACTATTACGCTCGCAACTGCATTCGGTTAGAGGTAGTCCCTGTTTTCAAGCGCATTAATCCTGCCTGGACGCGCACCATGATGGCTAATATCCGTAGATTCCAACAAGCGGAAGCGTTGATGCAGTGGGCAGTGGCGCATATCGCTACACAAGTCACCTGCGATGAAGCGGGAGTGGGTATGACCATTGATGTCCAAAAGTTACTTTCTCTTCCGGCGCCAGAAACAGTGCTGTACGAGTTGTTGAGTCCTTGTGGGTTTAGCCCAGCGCAAGTGGAGGATATGTTGAGAGCCGCTCAGCGGCAGTCTGGCGCTATGTTTCAGAGCGCGCAATACCGTTTGCTGGTCGACAGGGGGCGCTTGTTGGTTCAATCTTTACCAGCAGCTACCCACAGCGAGCCGCCTTTGATAGAAGCGCACACGCGTTCCGTAGCCGTTGGAGACGAAGTGCTGGTACTGACCTGGCATGAAGGCCATCCTGAACACTTCAGTTCGGATACTCGCCTGGCATATCTGGATGCCGATCACCTGAGCTGGCCGTTGCGCCTGAGGCGGTGGCGCTCAGGGGATTATTTTTACCCGCTGGGTATGTCGGGGCAGCGCAAAAAACTACAGGATTTTTTTACCGATCTTAAGATGTCGCGCTTCGACAAAGAAAAAATCTGGGTGCTGGAAACTGCACAAGGCGAGATCTGCTGGGTGGTAGGCTACCGTGCCGATGACCGCTTTCGCATACGGGGGAGTACAACGCGTTATGTGGAGCTTATTTGGACGACTTCACCGCCCCAGTTGCCCTCCTAAAGCCCTATCCTGGCTCTTATTTGGCTTATGCGGGGGCAATGCTTGTGAGGATGTGCAGGGGGCCGCTCGGAGCAAGTGTTTATATTTTTTTATCGGTGAAACCTTACCATTAGGCACATTTATAGCCTTGATGGCAGAATACTACAGAACAAATACGCAAACACTTCCGTTTTAGTAGAGTATGGACAGGTAGCTCTTGCTCCCCCATCGTCAAAACCTTGTAATGAACGCTTCCTTGCGCATAGCCAAGATATTCGGTATTCCAGTCAGAATCCACTGGACTTTCGCCTTGCTATTAATTTGGATTTTTTACTCCGGCCATATCCAGGGGCTCAGACTACTCCAAACAGTATATCTGGCTAGCTTCACGCTGCTGCTTTTCTTGTGCGTAATACTCCATGAGTTTGGCCACGCCCTCACTGCTCGGCAATTTGGCGTGGGCACGCGCGACATCACCATCTCTCCTATAGGGGGCATTGCCCGCTTGGATACTATGCCTGAGAAGCCATACCAAGAATTCCTCATAGCCATAGCTGGTCCGTTGGTCAATGTGGCCATTGCCTTGGCACTTTCTGGGTACTACACCATTGTGAATGGCATGGAAGGGGGCAATCTATTGCGCGCGTTGTATGGCTTTTTTACACGCGACACTGACTTTCTGCCAACAGATGGCACCTTGCTTGATTATTTTCTATTTGGCATGATTGCGCTCAATGGCATTCTGGCGGTATTCAATATGATGCCTGCCTTTCCTATGGATGGAGGTCGCGTACTGCGGGCACTACTCAGCATTCGGCTGGGGCGCCCATTCGCTACGCTTATTGCTGCGCGTATAGGGCAGGCTGTGGCTGTGGGACTAGTGGCTTATGGCATCTGGCAGGGCAACTGGATCACTGTATTCATCGGCGTATTCGTCTTCATGGCTGCAGCGCATGAGAACCGCTACGTACGCCTGGAGGCCTTCCTGTCAGATTACCGGGTGGCCGATGTAGTGCGCACTGCTTTCACTCGTTTACAGGCCAGCGACTCCATACATGCTGCTGTACACGCCATGCAACACGGCCTAGAGCGCTATTTTCTCGTATTCGATGAAAATTATGCACTGGTGGGGGCTGTATCTGAAGGGCACATCGTACAGGCAGCACGCCAATCGCAGCTCCATCAGCCACTGGCCACCATCATGGACACTCGCTTGTTTCACTTGCAACCCAATACCATGCTTAAGGACGTTTGGCGCCTGTTTCAGAGTCGGCAAACCGCCCCTATCTTGCCCGTTGTGGATGCAGGTGTAGTCATCGGAGTGATTGACTATGCCATGATGGAGCAATTTCTAAACACTCAGCAGAAAATCAAGTATCTATAACCAAAAAAGCATAGTTATGAGCCTGGTCAATGATCTGAAAAAGCTACTTTTCGGCGCCAAAGCCGTCACCAAATCTGCAGCTGACACCGCCATGCAGGCCGGTAAGGAAGCCAGGGAAGAAATACTGGAAAAAGGTACCGAACTACTGGATACCACTCGGGAGAAAGTCGCTGAGGTGTCGGAAAAAGTAGCCGAATCAGCCGGTGATTTCCTTGAAAAAGCTATGCAAACTGCCAATTCCATCGGCGAAGCTGTCAGCCAGAAAACCGATGAAATCTGGGATAGTCTCATGGCCGAAAAGCCTGCTTCCGCGCCCGATGTGCCATCCCAGCAGAGTTTTTCCGGTGCTGCTGCTTCTTCGGCCGATCCCAACCTCCTGCCTCCTGATCCTCCTACATCTAAAGTGGAAGAACTGGGTAGAACCGTAATCAACACCGCCGAAAAGGTGGGCGCGCAGGTGATAGAGCATAGCGGCGAAGCCCTAGACAAAGTACTTCACGTAGCTGAAAAAGTAGGCGAAAAAGTACTTCAGGCCAGCGAAGGCGCTGGAGAGAAAATCATACACACGGCAGAAAACATCGGCGGAAAAATTCTGGAAAAAGGCGGCGAAACGCTCGAACATGCTAAAGACCTAGGGCAGCAGTTTTGGACAAAGGCATCCAGCCTCATGCAAAAAGCCCAGGAAGAAGCTGCCAAAGAAGACATGGAAGCCACCCTGCGCCAAGCGGAGGAAATAGAGCGCAAGACTGCACAGCAGGCCAATGCTGCAACTAGCGGAAGCAATGACAGCCTGCTAAACAAGCATGAGAGCTTCTTTGAGCGTGCTTCACGTTTTGCAGACGGCGATTATCACGCTGAGTCGGCCGAGCCTACTATCGGTAAAGACCCCGACTTTGCGCCCAGCGCCAAAGCAAGCGGAACTGCCGCCGGATTTACCGATCTCGACGGTGACGGCAACGAAATCATCGATGATGCTATTCTTGAAGACGGCGATAAATCTTGAAGTGTCGTCTTTTTGCTAAAACCGGAACCCTAGCGTCATTACAGCCAAACTGCGTGTACTACGCGAACTCACTACCTGCTCAGGCGCCTGCGCTGTGAGGTAAGGACGATAAAGTTGATCCAGAACTGCATGGCGATAGGCTACATCTAAAAAAAACATTTCTGCTCGAATACCAAAGCCGCCGCTTAGGGAGACATTCGGCGAAGTGGCTTCCTTCAAGCCTGCAGAGCTTACACCTATCCCTGTACGAAAGCGAAATCTGTTGTGAGCATACTCGCCGCCTAGCCGCAGATTGAGCGCAGAGGCCAGCCGGTCGGCTATACGCTGGTTGGCATCTTCTTCATCCTGAGGAAAATCGCGAAAGCGCAACTTGGCGCGGCCATAATGAACGTACTCGGTTTCGGCAGAGATGAAGCCCTTTTTGCCAATAATCATAGCGGCATGACCTAAAAATCGCCAGGGCGTGACGAGCGTGTAGCGGAAGTTGCCCTCGGGAGAGCGGCCCGTGCCAGTTTGTGCTTGGCCTGATTCGGTATAGTTGTAGGTTATTTGCGAAGAGTAGTTGTCTTCCAGGCGCAATCGCGTAGGTGTATGCACAGCTGCGCCCAGGCGAAACATTTGTACCGGACGTATTACTACACCTACTTTGGTATTAAACCCCACACCGTTAGTGCGCAAGTTTTCTTCGTACTGTAGGTTGTCAAAGAAAGGTATGGCGCTGTCGAGGTCGTCTTCATCGTAATTTTTAATTTCGCTGTAGCGCACGCTGGGCAGTCCAATAGAGGCGCCAATCATCAATACGTCTTTGTAGTTGGCGCCGAAGGCCATGACCAACTCCTGCATGGCGCCCGAGGTATTGATGGTTTGCTTGCGGCGGATGATGGCGTCGGGTGCAAGCTCTACATCGGAGTCATAGAAGCCATCGTTGTTGAAGTCATAAATAGCACCAGCATCAAAGGCAGGCCCAGCCTCTAGTTGATCCAGCCCAGTAGATGAGTTGGCAATTTCCTGAAAACGGTCAATGATAGAGCCTCTTGAATTACCCTCAAAATAGAACTGGCGGTTGAAATTTTGAATTCGATTAACACCCAGGGCGAAGTTAAAGGCGCGCCAGTCGGGGCCGCTCGGGTCGGAGGTGAACACTATGCCTACGTTGCCAAAGTGTAAATTGCCTTTGCTCTCGGAAATCTCGCTGTTGCCCTGGCCAGAAAGCAGCGTGCTTCGCGTATTGGCCAACAGAAACCCCGGTGTAAAAGTGATTTCACCCTTGCGGTACCAAGCCAACCCCGCAGGATTAACCGCCGCTACAGAAAAGTCAGCACCCAGTGCGCCCATAGTACCGTGTACTCCAATAGCCCTAGCAGAGCCCTCAGGATTGAAGCTGGAAAAACGTAGGGCGTCATTGGTGCCTTGAGCAAGGAGGAAATTTGGGCAGGCCATCCAGACCATGAAGAAGATACCGATCCAATACGTGCGTTTGATCATGGTTGAAGAGGTTGTGTAAGGTGCGCCAGGGACATTCTTCGAATCCCGGTTCCCTTGCGCCAGAAGTTAAAAGGCAATGCTTACAGGCAAATAAAAAAAGTGGGCGGAAGTTATGTTAAGCAACCGTTCCGCCCACCCTTTCTGCAAAGATATTCATCTACAGAATTATGCATAACAGAGATTTAGTTGCCTCGGGTACGCGTGGCGCCACTGCTGGGCGTAGCGCTGCTACCTGAGCTGGGGGATGTGCTGCGCGAAGGCGCATCATAGCTACGCGAAGGCGTGGTGTTGTAATTACGAGAGGGTGTATCGTAGCTGCGCGAAGGCGCATCATAGCTACGCGAGGGCATAGGCGTTTCTCTGCGAGGGGCAGGAGCTGTTTCTCTCGAAGGTGCAGGAGCAGTGCGCGTGGGCGCGTCATAGCGCGAAGGTGGATTAGCGCGCGTGGGAGGCGTATCGTAAGATGGGCGATCATATGTGCGGGTGCGCTCAGATGCCGGTGCTGTACGCACAGGAGGAGTATCGTAGGTGCGAGTGCGCTCCGTGCCGGCGTCGCGTACTGGCGTAGTGGCGGTGCGTGTTCTTTCTACAGTGGGGTTGGCTGCGCGGGGTGCCTCTAGCGAGCTGATGCGCGTACGCGGTGCGCCAGTGCGCGGATTGGCTACTGCATCAGTATTGCGCGGGCCGTAGTAAGTGCTATTGGGGTTGGTGTTGTTGTTGTTGATGACATTCACGGTATTGTAGGGGATGCCTGCACCCCAAGACGGCGGGCAGTAGTAGTTAGATACAAAGCCTCCGCCCACACCATAGAAGTTATTAACAGCAAAGTTATTAGCAAAGGATGGGCCAAGCCACGGATCCCAGTTGTTCCAGTCCCAGTTGTTTACGCGATTCCAGCCCCAGGCCCTATAAAAGGGCGTGTAAGGTTGCCATCCCCAGGTGGCGAAAGTGTTGAAGCGGTTCCAACGGTTCCAGCGGCGCCAGGAGTTAAAAGCGCTGTAGGAGTAGAAGTTGTCATAAATGAGTACCGTAGCACCGGGAGTAAATACTGGGTCATAATAGTACAGATCTACGTAGTATGGGTCAAAGTAGTTGAACCCATAGAGCGGGCGGTTGAAGCGGCGAATGCGCGAAGTGTAGTAGTAGTCGTATTCATTATCGTCGGCAGCAGCAGGAGAGCCGAAGTCATAGCTGCTATCGTCATACGTGTAATTGTAGCGATTGCCAGTAGTGCTGCTAGAGGGTGCAGTAAAGGCATCGTTGCTGCGCGAGTAGCGACTGCCTTTGGAATAAGTGGAAGGCGCATCTCGATTGGGATCGAAATACACGTCGTCGTACTGAGCTTGTGCCAGTGTAAAAGTCAAGGCTGCCAACGCGAAGCTAAGAATGAGGGTTAATTTGTTGATTGCCATTGTAGTCGTTTTTTTTGAAGGTAATTACCTAAAGCTATTTGCTGTTTACAACACGCAAATTACTACTTTTGCGCGCATTTTTTAGTTAAAACTGATTTAAACCCGTCGGAGTACACTGTTAAAATTGTTAACAACTGCGAATCCGGCTGGTTTCAGCGCCTCAAAGTTAAAAAAATGGCCAAAGAAATTACTCGGAGGAACGAAGATTACTCACAATGGTATCTTGATATTGTCAAAAAAGCCGATCTGGCCGACAACTCCGCCGTGCGGGGCTGTATGGTCATCAAACCGTACGGATTCGCCTTGTGGGAGAATATGCGCGACCAATTGGACCGCATGTTCAAAGCTACCGGCCACGTCAACGCCTACTTTCCCATTTTCATCCCCAAGAGTTTTCTTAGCAAAGAAGCCGAACACGTAGAGGGCTTTGCCAAAGAATGTGCCGTAGTAACCCACCACCGCCTCATGAACGACCCCAATGGCAAGGGGGTAGTGGTAGACCCCTCGGCCAAGCTCGAGGAAGAACTCATCGTGAGGCCTACATCCGAAACCATCATTTGGAGCACCTACCGCAATTGGATCAGCTCGTATCGCGACCTCCCCCTGCTCATCAACCAGTGGGCCAATGTAGTACGCTGGGAACTGCGCACCCGCATGTTTTTGCGCACCGCTGAGTTTTTATGGCAAGAGGGCCACACCGCCCACGCCACTCGCCAGGAAGCTATTGACGAAACTCTGCTCATCCTGGACGTATATGCCCGCTTCGCCGAGGAGTATATGGCCATGCCTGTCATCAAGGGCGTGAAAACACCCAATGAGCGCTTTGCTGGCGCCGACGAAACCTACACCATCGAAGCGCTCATGCAGGATGGTAAAGCCCTTCAAGCCGGCACTTCGCACTTTCTGGGGCAAAACTTTGCCAAAGCCTTTGATGTCAGGTTCCTCAATGAAAACAACATAGAGGAGTACGTCTGGGCTACATCCTGGGGCGTATCCACCCGACTCATCGGCGGTCTGATCATGGTACATTCCGACGATGATGGGCTGGTACTGCCACCTCGTATCGCGCCATTACAAGTGATGATTGTACCCGTGCCCAAGCCGGCGCCTGAACTCAACGAAGCAGCCCAGCAAATCATGCGTGCCTTGCAGGCTAAGGGCATCTCCGTGAAATACGATACCGACGACCGCAAGCGCCCGGGCTTCAAATTTGCCGAACACGAAATGCGCGGTGTACCCGTACGCCTGGCCATAGGCATGCGCGACTTGGAGCAAAGGCAGGTAGAAGTAGCTCGCCGCGATACCAGAGAGAAGACCCTCCAGCCCATCGAAGGTATCGAGCACCATGTGGCTCAATTGCTGGAAGATATTCAGCAAAACCTCTATCAAAAAGCACTAACCTACCGCAACGAGCACACTACCCGCGTGGATACCTTCGAAGAGTTTCAGCACGTGCTCGGTACCAAAGGGGGGTTTATCTCTGCCCACTGGGATGGTACAACTGAAACCGAACTGAAAATTAAAGAGCTAACTAAAGCCACCATTCGCTGTATTCCGCTGGATGCCCAGGACGAACCCGGCAAGTGCGTGCTAACTGGCGCGCCCAGTCAACGCAGGGTGCTCTTTGCTGTGGCTTACTGAGTTGTGCGCTCTCCATGGTTTGCTCTGCCTAGGTTGTACCAATCCACTTTGCGCGAGTAGTACATCACCGCAGCCAGCGCGATGAATATACCAATGCTACCAGCAAGCAGCGCGTAGTCTTCCAGTTGCAATACCACGAAGATGAAACCATAAATGGCGCACAGCAAAAGTGTGAGTTGTATTACCAATGGCTTGATTTTGAGTATGGAGGCGCTGTAAAAGGCGATCAATCCGATAGTGGCCGATGCGGCAATGCCGTAAGCAACGTCAAAGCCAAACTGCTCGGAAAGCGAAAGCAACAACAGGTAAAACACTGTGAGCGCCAGCCCTACCAGCAGGTATTGAAAAGGGTGGATCTGAAAGCGGTGCAGCGCTTCAAAAAAGAAGTAAATCAGGAAGGTAAGTCCAATGGTCAAAATGGCGTACTTTACCGTGCGATCGTTTTTGAGGTATTCGTTCACAGGCAGTACAAGGCGCACGCCGAAATGAGCATCGCCTTCCTCGTCGTCAATGGGCGTGTAGCTGTCGCCGTCCTCGTTTGTTGTATTCAACGGCACAGCCGGTTTGAATCGGTAGCTCAGGTCTTTCCATTGCTGAGGGTAGTGGCGGTTTACATCTAGTATCTTCCATTGGGCATCAAACCCTCTGGCGCTGATGTTGCGCTTGTCGGGCAAGATGCGGCCGACGAAGCCCGGCGACGGCCAGGTGGCTTTCAATTGAGCGGTGGTCAGGCGGCCTACGGGTTCAAAGTAAAGGGCATCTGTACCATTCAGTTTGAGGGGGATAGAAAAAGCAAATGACTCTGCGTCAATTGAATAGCTTACCGGTACGCTTACCCCTGGGCCAAGTAGCTTGGTAGCTGTTCCTGGCTCCATGCGCTGTTTTTGACCATTCCATTCCAGCTCAATAATATTTTTGATGCCGGTCATACTTGAAATACCCACCGATAGACGAGCCTCTCCCCAGCGTATGTCTTCAGGGGCGATGTTCAGTTCGCGCACGGCTGGCTTATCAAACTTGCCGCTCAGAGTTAGCTCAGAGCGATATAGCACAGCATCGAAGATGCCCTTACGACGTATTTCATGTTGCGCATCACCTTTGATGTGCAGCTCCTGCGGCAGGATGTGTAGCGTGTGCCAATGTGCGGTTTTCTTGCCTTTTTCTTCTTCTTGCCATTCTACGTAGGGGATGCTCAGCACTGGGCCGGTCACCGATTGTATGCCACCCCATGACTGGCTGATTTCTCTTACCACCTGTTCTTTTCGGCCTTGTCGCTCGTAGATCAGGCTTTGAATCATAGCACTTGGGATGAGCAACAACAGCACAATAATGCCAATGGAGGTCAGTTTGACTAATAAGGATATGCGCAGCCAGTGACTGAAGCGGGCAGCGAATGAATTTGCGTTGTTTTCCATGGTTGAAGGAATTTTTAAAGAGCTTTAAATTTTAAAGTTTAAACGTAAAAAATATGCCGACTGGCAGCTCAAGAGCTGTTTTTGATAATGTTTTCCAGTGCTTCCAGGTGTTTTTCAAATGCGAGGCGACCTTCTGGGGTGATGACAAAGCGGGTGTTGGGTTTGCGCCCGACGAAAGATTTTTCCACCCGGATATAGCCGGCTTGTTCCAGTGCGCGCGTGTGGCCGGCCAGGTTGCCGTCGGTCAGGCAGAGGAGTTCCTTGAGTGCATTAAAGTCCATATAATCATTGACCATCAAGGAAGACATGATGCCGAGGCGTACTCGGCTTTCAAAAGCTTTATTCAGTTCTTGGAAGTAGTTTTTCACTTGGCAGCAGGGTGTTTGCGTTCGTACTTCCAATGTAGCAACACTCCATACACAATGTGTAACAGACCAAACCCCATTGCCCAAAATAGCAGCCCTTTGCTAGGAAAGATCGCTGCCAGCAATCCTGTAAACATCTGCAGCATGCCCAGCGTGCGTACGTCGCTGAAGGTAAAATTGCCAGCGTTTAGTAGCGCCAAGCCGTAAAAGATCAGCGTGGAGGCAGCAATCAAGCCGTAGTAGCCTCGCACATACAACACAACGATAAAGACGACCCCGGCCATCATGGGGATGACGAAGTTGGCCAGCGCCCGGCGTGCGGATCTTGTCCATAGCCTTTCTCCTGCTTTTCGGGCTTTGTGCCAGCTCAACCCAATACCCGTGGCAGCGGCCATCACAAACACGCTGCCAGCAATAAGCAGTAGTGGAACTACCTGCGGGGCAAACAGATTGTTCTGCAAATGCCCGTACAATACCTGTGGCGCAAAGTAAATGTACTTGTACGCCAGCCATGCCCCTACAAGGGCATATACCCCAGCTAGTAGCGACGCCCAAGCACTCAGCGAAAGAAAACGGGTGGAGCGCTCCATGATGGCTCTTATCTGGGCAATGTCGTCTTGCTTGTTGTGTGATAGCATATAAAGAGCTTTATGACACAAAGTTAATGAAACTTCTGAAATCAAAAAAAAACGGTAATGCATTTTATGCATTGGAGGCGGGTAAGTAAAGACATCTGCCCAGATATACCGATTTTTTAAAATATACCGCTGAACCATCTGCAGCCTTTCGCGTTGTTCTGCCAATTTTAATGTCATGCGCGCTTTTACTACTTCCGACTTTCATCAGATGGAGCGCCGCTACAGGGCAGCTTTTTTCAATAGCATTGGTGGGTTCAAATCTGTTAGTTTAGTTGGTACAACAGACGCGCAAGGTCATGCCAACCTGGCTATTTTCAACTCCGTAGTGCATTTGGGTGCCGATCCACCATTGCTTGGTATGGTGGTGCGGCCACATATTGTAGAGCGGCATACATTGGAAAACATCCTGCAAACCGGTGCTTACACGCTAAATCACGTTAGTGAGGCGATATTCCGGCAGGCACATCAAACCAGCGCCAAGTATCCGCGCGAAGTATCGGAGTTTGAGGCTTGCGGACTGACTCCAAAGTACCTCGACTTTTGCCCAGCACCCTTCGTACAGGAAAGCCCTCTGCAGATAGGGTTGGCATTTGTAGAGAAAATTGACATTAGGCACAATGGCACGCATCTCGTCATTGGCCGTATCACTGGTGTAGTGGCTCCAGAAGACTGTATTTGCCCAGATGGCTTTGTGGACATAGAGCGTGCCGGCAGCATTACTTGCTCGGGCCTGGACGCCTATTACCGCGCCCAACGGCTGGCCCGGCTATCGTACGCCAAACCCCACATTTCGCTTACTGAAATACTCTAACTGACGTGAAAAAGCCCTGGAATCTACCCGACTTGCCAGTATATAGCCTGGCTACCGCTGGCGAGGCCGGCTTCAATATGAACATCTGTACCTACGTATCGGCGGTAAGTATGCAGCCCAAACGCTTCATAGTAGCCGTGTATCATGGTACGCGCACCCTGGAGAACATGTATGCAAGTGAGCAAGCCGTACTGCAACTGTTGGATGCCTCACAAGTGGATCTGGTGCGCACCCTTGGTAAAAAGAGCGCCGTACGCTACGACAAGCAGGCGTGGCTGCGCAAAAAGAACGCACTGACCCAGTGGCGTGGCTTCACCGTGCTGCGTGCTGCTGCTGCCTGGATGCTACTTCAAAAGCTATGGCATCAAGACGCTGGCGACCACGTGCTCTTCCTATTTGATGTGCTTCAGTACAGGGTCAACTCACCTGATAATATCTTGACGCTTGATGCCTTGCGCCAGCGCAAGATCATTTCAATATAACCATGACCGAGCAAGACATCAACCGCATTATTGAAATGGCCTGGGAAGACCGCACCCCATTCGAGGCTATTCGGGTGCAGTTTGGCTTATCTGAGGCTGCGGTTATCACCTTGATGCGCCGCCAGTTGAAGCCCTCTAGTTTCCGTCGTTGGCGCGCGCGGGTAAGCGGCCGCAAAACCAAGCATGCACGCTTGCGCAGCTAGGCGAATGTATGGCCATTGCATGAGATGTAGTAGTACACCAAACTAAGCCGCACCGATAAGCAAGTCGTTGGCCACCAACAGACTCTGCCCTTGGTTCAGCCAGCGGGCCTGGCCTGGTATTGGCTCGCCAGAGTGCCTTCCGTACCGTGCATGAAGGTGGTGTTGTCAAAGGGTGGGCAAACCCCTTGTATGGGGTTGCAATTCTTACGACAAAAGTGCCAAGAAGAAATCCAACCGAAGGCAATAACACAGAAAAAGTGGCTTCATAGGCCTGTTTTGCGCGGGGTTCAGTTGTAAGTGCTTGTATCGTAGCGAAATAAGTTTAAATTTGCAGTGTATTTTGTGACGGACCGTTGCGGATTTCGTCTAAACAGCAGGATTTTATGCCCAAAGTGTTCCCGTTTTACAAGCAATTGGATGCCAATGATTGCGGCGCCTCCTGCCTGCGCATGATTGCCAGGCACTACGGGCGCTACTATTCGCTGGACACCCTTCGGGAACTGACCTACATTGGTAAGCAAGGTGTATCCTTGCTGGGCATTAGCGATGCTGCTGAGCGTATCGGTTTCCAAACCTTGGCAGCCAAGACCACCTACGAAAAACTCTGCACTGATCTACCCCTGCCCTGTATTGCCCACTGGAAGCAGGAGCACTTCATTGTAGTGTATAAAGTCACGGAAAAGCACACCTGGGTGGCCGACCCTGCCGCTGGCAAATTCAAACTCACTCGAAAGCAATTCCTGGCCGGATGGGCCAGCGATATGGAGGCCGGTGTACCTGCCGGTATTCTACTCTTGTTGCAGCCCTCTGCTAATTTTCATGACTACGAAGATCAGCAAACCGACAAGGGAAGCCTTGGCTATGTATGGACTTACTTCCGCCACTACGGGGCATTCTTGGCCCAAATTGTGGCCGGCCTGTTGGTAGGCTTGCTCTTGCAGATTGCCTTTCCCTTCATTCTCAAGGAAATTGTAGACTCCGGCATCCTAAAGGAAGATGTCAAGCTTATTCATGCGGCCATACTGGGTATGTTCGTGCTGTTTTTCTCCCAACTTTTTGTGGAGTACATCCGCGGCTGGATTATGCTACACCTGGGGGTGCGCGTCAACATCAGCCTCATCTCAGACTTTCTTATTAAGCTCACCCACTTGCCGCTTAAGTATTTTGACACCAAAATGACCGGCGACCTGCTCCAGCGCATTGCCGATCACGAACGCGTGCAGCGCTTTCTATCTTCCACCTCGCTGTTTTCCATTTTTTCCTTTTTCACCTTCATGGCCTTTTTTGCCGTGCTGGCGGCCTGGAATCTCACTGTATTATCCATATTTGCCACGGGTATCCTGATGGCAGTGCTCTGGTTTTACATTTTTTCATCTTATCGTCGCGACTTGGATTACACTCGCTTTGACCAGGCTACCGACAACCAGAACAGCCTCATAGAGCTCATCAACGGCATGCCCGATATCAAGCTGCACAATGCCGAAAAACAGCGCCGATGGGCATGGGAGCGCTCGCAAGCCCGGCTGTTTCGCACTGCTCTGGATACCCTGCGCGTGGACCAAATACAAAAAACCGGCGCACAGTTTATCAATGAGGCCAAAAACTTCATTATCCTGTTTTACGTCTCGCTCCAGGTTGTAGAAGGCCACATGAGCCTGGGCATGCTAGTTGCTATTCAGTATATCATTGGCCAGCTTAATGGCCCTATCAATCAGTTTGTGGACTTTATCCGCTCTCTCCAAGAAGCCCGCATCAGCCTCCAGCGCATGAACGAGGTACACAACCGCGAAGACGAAGAGCGCATCGAAGACAAAATCAACTTGCTACCCGAATGGGGAGACCTTGTGCTCGACAAAGTCTCCTTTCAGTACGAAGGCCCTAATTCCCCAATGGTGCTCAAAAACATATCCCTGCGCATACCCAAAGGCAAGACTACCGCCATTGTGGGAGCCAGTGGCAGCGGCAAAACTACTCTGCTCAAGCTGCTGCTCAACTACTACCAGCCTACAAAAGGTGTGGTGAGGGTAGGCGATGTCAATGTGTCGCAAATTCTCAACCGCTTGTGGCGGCAAAAGTGCGGCGCGGTGCTCCAGGAAGGCTATATCTTTAATGATACCATAGCCCGCAACATAGCCCTGGGCAACGACATCATTGATAAGAACCGACTGCTCCAGGCCGTGCGCGTAGCCAATATTCAGAGTTTCATCGAATCACTGCCGCTGGGCTACAACACCCGCATTGGCATAGATGGGGCTGGTCTTAGCCTGGGGCAAAAGCAGCGCATCCTCATTGCCCGGGCGGTATATAAATCTCCGGAGTACCTGTTCTTTGACGAAGCCACCTCTGCCCTGGATGCCTACAACGAAATGCTGATCATGGAAAACCTGGCCGAGTATTTTCAAAAGCGCACCGTCGTAATCGTTGCCCACCGCCTCAGCACTGTAATGAATGCCGATTATATTGTGGTACTCGATTCCGGTGAAATTGTGGAGCAAGGTACTCATGCTCAGCTCACGTATGCCCGCGGGGCTTACTATCACTTGGTCAAAAACCAGTTGGAGCTGGGTGCCTAAAGTCTGACTTTACCTGCGTGAACCATGCGACATGACACCGAAGATATAGAACTGCGCAGCGAAGAAGTACAGGAAATACTGGGTACGCCTCCGGGCTGGCTGGCGCGCTGGGGCACCTTGGCAGCACTCGTAGCCTTGGTGGCCTTGGCCTGGGCTGGCTATTGGATTGAGCTGCCCGAAACTATTGAGGCCGACGTAAAAATTACCAGCAAAGACCCGCCCCGGCGCTTGTACGCCCCTACTGCTGCCATGCTTAAAGAAGTACTGGTGGAAAACGAAATGCGCGTGGACAGCGGCAAAGTGCTCGCCCTGTTTCAGAGCAAAGCCCACCTCGGGCACATCCTAAGTCTCGAGAATGACCTGTTCTTGATTAGGTCTGATTCACAACTAATTGATTATCAACCACCTCGTGATTTTCTCCTCGGCGAAATTCAGGACGCCTACTATGACTTCCTCGAAAAGTGGGACCAGTACCACCTGGTAGCCGCCAGAAAATTAGACTACACCAGCCGGAGCGAAATGCAAAACCGCATACGGGAGCTTGAAAATGCCAGCGCCGACCAACGCCAACGCAAGGAACGCCTGCAGCGCCACTTGGATGAAGTGCGTGCCCGCCTGGAAAAAGAGCAAGAACTCCTGTCTAAAGGTATGCTCACCCGCGAAGACCTTAATCCCACCCGCAGCGAAAAAGACCGCCTAGAACGCGATATCCAGGACATAGAATCGGATATTCGCACCAAAAACTTCCAGGTGGCTGCACTGCGCGACAAGAGCCGAAGTGACAGCGGTAGAGCCAAGGCGCTTGAGGATCAATCGGCCAATCTTAGTCTGCTCAAAGATAGCTTTGCCAAATTGCGCAATCGCCTTGTGGACTGGAAGCGCAGCTATACCTTGGTTGCTCCAATAGAAGGTACGGTTGTTTTTGTAAAAGATAATATGACCCCCGAACAGTACGTACAATCCGGTGCGCTTATGGCCATAGTGTTGCCCTTGACAGTGTCCGGCACAGTGGGCAAAATGGAGTTATCGCCCGAAGATGCCGGTCAGGTGCATCAAGGTCAAAAAGTGATGGTGAAGCTGTATGACTACCCCTTTCCTGAGTACGGCGCCGCCTGGGGCTTGGTAGAAGGTAAAGGCAAAATTCCTTCTGCCGGCAAAATTCCGATTGACATCCGCTTTCCCGGCGACACCCTCGTCACTACCAAGGCTGGGCGCATACATCCCGAAGGCGAAATGCGGGGCAAAGCCATCATCATTCTCTCCCAAAAAAAACTTATTCAGAGACTGTTGGGCGTTGGAAATTAAAACGAGCAGAAACTTTTCCGCTATAATTTGCTTTGCGCCACAAAACCCCTTAATTTTGTAAAATTCATAATATCACAAGGTATATGGTAAAAAGCTTCTACAATACCGCATTTGCGGTTCTCTTCTTATTTACAGGATGGATCCTGCATGCACAGGGTAGCAATTCGCACAATTACGAAATACGCTTCCCAAAAGATGCCGAGGTCAATTGTGCAACCCCTAACCCCGACACCATCCTCACAGAAGAAATTGCCAATTGCGATTTGCTGGCCGTCAGTGTGCAGGATCAGTTCTTTTCTGCCTCTGGCAATGAGTGTTATAAAATAATGCGCACCTACGGTGTTATCAATTGGTGTGAGTACGATGGCCAGGCGCCACCCGTCATTGTCAGCCGCGATGAAGACTGTGACGGTATCCCTGGCAATGCGCACATCTGGGTGCTGGTGCGCCCCAATGGCACCACGTATTTTGACGCCGATAATAACCAGGCCAACAACATTCCCGCTGCCAATACCCGACCCAACGGTTGCGATGGATACACCAACCCTGCCGGCCACTGGATTAACAGCACCCTCAAGCCTGCCATTGCTTCGCGGGGGTACTGGTACTACACTCAGTTTATAAAAGTGTATGACAACATAAACCCCATGATCAACCTGGCGGCCTACCATACATTCTGCAGCTACGACACCCCCACCCAGGCTGACTCTGTATGCCATGGACCGGTGGCGCTTCAGTTTTCTGTGTCGGAGCTTTGTACGCCCAACGACGTTACTATCAAGGTGTTTCTAGATTTGTTCAACGATGGTATCTTCCCCTTTGACTACAATGTCCGCCGCAACCCCAACGGCTTGCTTTCAGGCAGTACCCAGGTCTTTACCATACAAGGTAGCTATCCCAACTACACCATTGTTAGCCAGGGGCAGGGGTTGCCTATTGGCACACACAAGTTTGAGATACACGCCGAAGACGGTTGCCGAAATACCGCCGCTGTCAGCGCCGTTGTACAAGTGAGAGACTGCAAGGCTCCTGCACCGATATGCCACAACGGCCTCACCATCAGCCTCATGCCGGTGGATACCAACAATGATGGCCAGCTCGATGACGGTATGGCCGAAGTGTGGGCTACCGACTTTATTGCCAGCCCGATTGTGGATTGCACCCCGCCTATACACTACTCGGTGCGCCGCCCAGGGCAAGCCCCTGACATCAACCGCCTGAGCGTGACCTATACCTGCGAGGATTATGACCATAGCATTGGCCCTGGCGGCACGCCGCACACGGTGTTTATTGACGCCTGGGATGGCGCCGGCAACCGCGATTTCTGTGAAACTTACTTGCTGCTTCAGTACTCTGGCAATGTATGTCCAGGCCCTCTTGTGACGGCTAATATTTCCGGACAACTGCGCTCGGCAGGTACGGGATATGGCGTGCAAAACTTTGCCGTGAGGTTGCAAGACGCCGGCCAGTCGCTCACGCTTACAGATACAGCTGGCTACTATCAATTTACCTCTTTGCCAGCATATCAAAACTATACAGTGCGACCGCTTTCCGGTTCGCAGGTGGATTGCGTGACCACTTATGATGTCCTGCTGATACAGCGCCACATCCTGGGCATCCAGTTGCTCACCGGGCCGTACGTGCTCATTGGCTGCGATATCAATCGCTCTGGTAGCATCACTGTGCTGGATTTGATCCGCTTGCAACGCCGCATTTTGGCCATAGACACGCCCAGCGAACCCCTTGACTTTCATCGCTTCATTCCTGCGGACTATGTGTTCTCCAACCCAGCGAACCCCTGGCAAGATCCATTCCCAGAGCAAATTGCATTTGACAGCATTAGCCCAGGCGACCATCCTAACCAAGACTTTATAGTGATATGGGTAGGCGATGCCAGCGGCTGCAACACTCCCTCAATAGATGAGGTGGAGGAGCGCGGTACGTACGTTGAAGTCGTCTTGGAAGACCGCTTAGTGCAAAAGGGAGAAACACTAACCGTAACCTTGAGTAGCGAGCAATTGGCCTCCATGGCTGGTTTTCAAATGGCCCTGCGTTTCAATCCTGAGGCGTTGCAATGGCAAGGCGCTGAATTCGACGGGGTGTTGGCGGAGGAAAACCTCGGTGCTCGCTTTGCCGCAGAAGGCGCGCTCTTATTCAGTTGGCTTAATCCCAATCAGCGCCGGCCTGGTACATATGGGCGCCGGCTGGTTCGCCTTGTGTTTGAAGCCTTGCAGTCAGGCCGTCTTAGTGATTGGATTAGTCTAAAGCCGCAGAGCGGATTTCCCAACGAAGCTTACGACCCGTCTATGGCCATTCGCGGGATTTCCCTGCGTTTTGAAGCACATTCATCGGTTGCTGCTACGGCATTTCAATTGTATCAAAATCAGCCCAACCCAGCTTACAAGACGACTACCATCGGATTTACCCTACCGGAGGCTGTGCCGGCTCGCTTGAGCATCACTGACTTGCAGGGGTGTGTGCAATGGACGCAAGCCATACCGGAAACCTGGGGCGCTGGCTATCATCAGGTGGAGGTACCTACTGATAAGCTACCGGCAGGCGTATGGTTTTACACACTTTCAGCAGGTAGCCATATTGCTACCCGACGTATGGTGGTGGTGCGCTGAGTGCCAAGCGTCGTACGTTATGAAGCTACAGCTATCATCATAGGTGTAATGAGTACCTAGAGTGGCCTTCGGATGAGCAATTGGCACTCTTTTATCCAGTATTGTTACTGACAGTGCAGGATGCTATACGCACTCCGGCTATTCGTCGGTTCAGGTGCACATCACCCTCCAAGCGCTAGGAGACTATCTCAACGGCATCACCACTGCCGGCTTGGTGCGCATACAAAAGTACTTACCTGAGGATTGCCGCCGATGTTAATTTGTCCAACTTTATTTCGCTGCAGGATATCATTTGGCTGCGTCGGTTAATCCTGGACGTTATCCAGGAGCTACCTTTCCAAAAAAGTTGGTGGTTTATTCCTACAAGCCACAGTTTCCCCAAGCCTGATAAAATCCCAGGCACGAATCCTTTCAGGAGAGCGTGTCAGTTCATACAGATGCAGGAGTATGCTTCGAGAGGCATTTCAGGGCGGTCAAGTTGGGTTACTATGAACTTCAGCGCGGCGGTTCCTTGATGCAGGCTTTGTCACTCATCCGTTCTTTATGGGGGTAGCCTCCGTCATTTCAGGGCTGAAGTGAAACTCGCGGAAGTCCACCTGGCTCACACCTGATACGCCCTGTTCGGCCATATAGATACCATAGATGGTATCCACGGCGGCCATGGTGAGTTTGTTGTGGGTAACTATGATGAACTGGGAGTCTTTAGAAAATTTCTTGATAATTTTGTTGAACTTGGCGATGTTGGTATCGTCAAGGGGGGCATCTACTTCGTCGAAGATGCAGAAAGGCGCAGGCTTAAGCAGATAAAGGGCAAAGAGTAGTGCTATAGCTGTGAGGGTCTTTTCGCCACCGGAGAGCTGGCTGATGGTTTGAGGGCGCTTGCCCTTGGGCCGGGCTACGATTTCAATTTTGGATTCAAGGGGGTTATTGCGTTCCAGAAGGATAAGGTCGCAGGTGTCGTCTTCGGTAAACAGACTTCGGAACACCTCGATGAAGTGTAGTCGTGCCCGCTCAAATGCGTCGAGAAACTGGGCGGTGGCAGTGTCCTCAATTTCTTGCATGGTTTGCAGCAAGGAGGCTTTGGCCTGGAGAATATCGTGGCGCTGGGCGGAAATAGTATCGTAGCGCTCTTTCATTTCATCATAGGCTTCTACGGCCATGGGGTTTATTTCACCGTAAGTATCCAAGCGGCTTTTGAGGCGCTCTGTGCGTAGTTCAAGTTCCTCGATGGGTGTTTCGGAAGGCTGCTGCACCTGCATGATCTGATTGATGTCCACTTCAAACTCGATGTGCAGGCGTTGTGCTAAGGCGCCAAGTTCAAATTTGACCTCTGTAAACTTGTCTTTAAGATTATTGATGAGCATCTGGGCATCCTGGCGGACTTTGCCGGTTTTTCGCAGGCGTTCCTCCAATTCGTTGATCTGGCCGCGCGTTTGGAAGTAGGTCTGTTCAGCTTCGGACAAGGAAGTTTCGCGCTCCTTGCGCGCTTCCAGCGCCTGGGTTACGCGCTCGTGCAATTGATCAATTGCTTTTTGTGCGGCGCGTATTTCTTGCTGGCTTTCGTCCAGTTTGCGTTGGCTGTTTTGTAGGGAGGTATGGAGTTCGGCAAGTTGCTTTTCGCGGAATTGGAGCTCTTGCTGCAGGGTAGCCCACTTGTTTTGTTGGCGGATGAACTGGATGTTTTTGTCGTTGAACAGTGCAGAAGCCTGGCTAAGTTGCTCAGCTGCATGCAGAAAGGAGCTATCCACGCCCGAAATGCGAGTTTTGGCCTGAGCAAGTGCTTGTTGTTTTTGCACCAGCAGCTGGTCAATGCTGACAGTGGCTTCTTGCAGCGCTTGTATTTTAGCTTGAGCTTCCATTTGCTGTGCCTGGCTGGTACGTATGAAGGATTCAAAACTTTCGATACGGGTGGCCAGGGATACTTTCTGCTGGGCGAGCTGGTGTAGCTTGTTGCGCTCCTGCTGAATGCGCTCGGCGCCGCGTGCAGCTTTAAGTTGTTCTATCTTGCCTTTGCAAGCGGCATAAGCAGCAGCATATTGAGTGGCTTCGACCTCCAGGCGTTTGATAGCATTGTCGAGCACCTCTAGGTTTTTCTTGCGTCCAATGCGCTTGCCTTCAAACAAGCCAATGGAGCCTCCAGTAGCGCTGTGTGGCCGCTGGATGAAGCGCCCGCTGCGGGATAGGAGTATGATGTTGTCTTGAGCGGAGAGGGGCTGCAGGTCGTCATTTTCGGTAATGAGTACGCGCTCCAGCAAGAAGTCGCAGAGATTGCGATAGGCGGGGTCAGTTTCTACCAGATCGGAGGCGCGCAGGGTGTTAGGCAGTACGACAAGCGGAGCTACGTAGTCGTTGAAGGCTTCAAGAATGAAAAAGTTGGCCTTACCCTTTTGAGATTTGCTGAGCAGATTGATGGCTTGCCGGGCGTCGTCCAGGGAGGGTACTACGTAGTAGTTGAGGTAGGGTTCGAGATAGTTTTCAATGGCTACGCGATATTCCTCTTTCACGTAGATGATGTCAGAGAGGAGCGGAGCGTCCTTCTTCCACTCTTTGGAAGCACTCAGAAATCGGATGGATTCAGGAAATCCCTCCAGGTTTTCCACCATACTTTTGGTGAGCTTGAACTCGTTACGTCTGGCATCTAGTTCGCGGTTGATGCGGGTGAGTTGCATGGTGAGTTCATCCAGTTCCTTCTCGGTGGCTTGTAGATCATCGCGGCGCTTTTGCTCGGCTGCTTCGAGTGCTGTTACTGCCTTGGCTTGTTGGTGTTCTTTGGCTTGGAGGTCGTCCATTTGGGTTTGGAGTGTAGCCATTTCGCTACTGCGCGCTTGCATTTGCAGGAGGTTGCGCTCTATATCTGCCTGGATATTTTGCCATTGGCTTTGGTTGATGGCCTTTTGCTTTTCCAACTCATATACTTCGCGTTCCAGCGTTTGCTGATGGCGCATGATGTCGTCGAGGCTGGCTTTGATGGCGCTGTGGCTCTGGCGTATTTGCATGAGGCTTTGTTCGGCGGCAGCCAGTTCCTGTTGTAGTTGTATCTCTATCTGCTTTTCGGTGTTGAGTTGGGCTCGATAGCGCTTGAGGTCGTTTTCTAGTTGGTTGATTTTGAGCTGGGTATTGTTGATTTCTTCGCGTAGGCGCACCTCGTTGGTGTGGGCAAACTGCAGGCGCTGCTCCTGTATGCGCAGGTCGTTTTCAGTGTTGCGCAGTTGACCAACGAGCTCGTTGAGGGCGCGCTGCTTCTCGCTTAGGTTTTTTTCTTTGTCTAAGTTGGCCTTTTTTTGCTGCTCGAGGGCGGCTTCGAGTTGTAGTACTTCCGTTTCAATACTTCTGTAGTGGTCTTCTTCGGTCTGGAGTTGAGTTTGCAGGGCGTGGTATTGCTGTTTCAGCCCCTGGGTTTTGTGCAGGGTCAGGTCAATGCTGAGTGTTTTGTATTCTTGGCGGAGTTCGTAGTAGCGTTTGGTGCGTTTAGCTTGTTTTTCGAGGGTTTTGAGGTTGTTGTCAATTTCGAAAAGGAGGTCTTCGACGCGGTCGAGGTCGGCGGAGGCGCTCTCGAGTTTGGAGAGAGTTTCGCGCTTTTGTGCTTTGTATTTGGATATGCCGGCTGCCTGCTCAAACATGCGGCGGCGGGAGTTGTCCTTGTCATTGAGGATGTCATCTACCATACCCAGCGCGATGATGGCATAGGAGTTGGATCCGATGCCAGTATCCATTAGCAAGGTGGTGATGTCCTTAAGGCGGCAGGGCACGTTGTTGAGCCGGTACTCACTTTCGCCGGTGCGATACAACATGCGGGTGATGGTAACGGTGTGGTATTCGGTGGGCAGGAGGTTGCGGGTGTTTTCAAAGGTCAGCGAGACAGAGGCGACATTGCCGGGCTTGCGGTTTTTGGCACCGTTAAAAATGACGTTGGTCATTTGGTCTAGGCGTAGTTCGCTGCTTTTTTGCTCGCCTAGCACCCAGCGCACGGCATCTACGATGTTGGATTTGCCTGACCCGTTGGGGCCAACAATGCCAATGACATTCTCATTGAAGTGGATGGTCGTTTCGGTAGCGAAACTTTTGAATCCCTTTATTTCTAGAGTTTTCAGCCGCATAGGGTTGCAAAGGTAGAAAGAATGCAAAGAAAAACCACTATGCTAAGGATGGTCATAATTGGTCACTACTGCTCGCAGGTGTGCTAAATGCCTGGCTTTGCGAGCACTGCGCCGGCGTATGCTGGTAGGGGTGAAGAAGGTGTGTTTTTCCAGGAAGGATACCTGTAGGCGGTTCCACGCTTTTTCGTCCTGGAGGACTTGGTACATCTTCAACTCTTGGAAAAGTGTGAAGCCAATGTCGTAGAAATCGTCGCGCCCTAGGTAGTCCAGGTCGGCATCACATAGAATGGCTTCCAGAAAATTGGCGGGCGACTGAGGTATTTTTGTGGCCATGATCATGCCACAGATGCGCTCGATTTCAATGGGGGTGTAATCAAAACGGGGCAAGTGCTCACGTACCAGGGTGCAGCTAAGCTGCTCATGGTCTTTGTTGCTTTTGATGAAGCCGGAGTCATGAAACAGCGCAGCAGTCTTGAGCAATATGGATTCGTAGGGAGCAATGGATTCAGCCAGGCATAGC
The DNA here is from genome assembly GCA_938015595.1 of uncultured Saprospiraceae bacterium. Classification (GTDB taxonomy): domain Bacteria; phylum Bacteroidota; class Bacteroidia; order Chitinophagales; family Saprospiraceae; genus UBA2329. The sequence continues at coordinate 86,237 of CALLPI010000015.1, forward strand.
TCCTCTGTGACACGCAGCACGTCTAGTGTGTGGTGCAGGCCATGGTAAGACAGGCTAGCGGAGAGTTCGCGTGCTAGTTTGTCCAAGATGAAAGCCTTGGCTGCGTGATAGTTCATTTACTCACAGTATGCGTAGCGTAAACGAGGTAATTGAGGGATAAATTGCCGCAAAGGCGTGAAGGTTGGGGCAGTACGTACTTGTTTTGCCCCAACACTTTACTTAAAGCTTACTTGCCTTTGTCCAGTAGGATAACCCCAGAAGCCAAGAAGTTGAGCTTTTTGGCAGGCTGCGTAATCAAAGCGATTTCCTCCTGTGTTTTACCGGCGTCTTCAGCGTAGTGACGGAGTTCTTCTACTGAAGTGACCTCGTAAAAGGCGTATCCGTTGATGATGACTTCCCTGCCGGCAATGTCTTTGGGCATGAAAAAACCGTAGTCCTTGAAGCGTACCATCATCTTCTCGCCGTTGTTGGTGGAGGAGACGATGTTCATCCAGCATCCTTTGGCTTGGCATACGCTTTCTACGGTACCGCGTACTTTGGCGTTCATTTTTTGCTTGCCTTCTATGCGCTTGAGCATTTGGTCATAACTCATTACTTTGGAAGGCTTGAAGGCTTCACCAAACACCTTGCCCTGGGGCGCGGAGGAGGCACCTTTCTGGGCAATACCGAGCATGGGCAAGCACAGCACTAGGACAAAAAGATACTTTAGCATGTTGATAACAAAGGTTAAATGAAAGAATAAGCGCCTTGCACAAAGCGTTAAAGCACTGTGCAATAAACACCCAATACAGCGGCAAATGTAAGGATTTTTTTAAAACCCGTCCAGCGCACAACAATATGTCTTCGGAGTAGTTATTACATTCAGATTTAAAAAACCTTCATATTTAACTCAGCCAGAATTGCTATTGCATCATCGCTACTCATTCGTAAAAGCAGCTACCGGACGGTGCCCTTCCAGCAATGAGATTGGCTAAGGCCGGGCTGCGAGGCTATCACTTGTCAAATACCCTTACGCAATGAGAGCGATATTGAGTTTGTCTGCGGCTTTAGCCTGCTTTGTTTCTGTAAAAGCCCAGTATCAATGTATCAAAGGCAACTGCTGGAACGGCTATAGCGAATGCGTCTATCCCAGTGGCGCGCGCTTTGCCGGCAACTTTGTGGACGGCAAAATCCACGGAGAGGGTTCTATCACTTTCAGCAATGGCGACCGCTATGTCGGTCACTGGAAAGATCACTACCGGGAGGGTCAAGGGCAGTTCTTCTTTGCAGATGGGCGCGTGTACAAAGGTAGTTTTGTACGCAATCGCTTCCACGGGCAAGGGGTACTTACCTGGCCTAATGGCGACCGCTATGAAGGCGCCTTTGCTGATGGCTATCGCCACGGTACAGGCACGCTCTATCAAGCCGACGGGAACACCTTGAGTGGGCTGTGGGAGCAAGACTGCTACCGTCCGGAGTGGCACAAAGGCATGATAGTGAGTGATACAACTAAGCTGCGCAATTGCAACGTGGTGTATTGTGCCGATGGCGTAGGGCGTTACGTCTTTAAAGATGGCTCTCGCTACTATGGGCTTTTTGTCAAAGGTTTTCCGCAAGGACAAGGGCTCACGCTCTACCCCAGCGGCGACCGCTACGAGGGAGAATGGCGCAACAATGCGCCCCACGGTAAGGGGGTGATGTACTACAAGAGTGGCAAGGTACTTGGCGCTGTGTGGGAGAACGGCAAAGCAGTGCGCCAGTTGTTCTACGAAAGTGAGCACTTCAGCCGAAATGGCGTAGCTATTGAGTACAGCAACGAAGTGCGCATTTGGGCAGTGCTCATTGGCGTGGCACAGTACAATCATATGCCAACCTTGCGTTATACTGACGACGATGCCTATCAACTGTTTGCCTTCCTCAAAAGCCCGGAGGGCGGCGCCTTACCTGACAACCAGATACAACTGCTCATAGATGAAGATGCTACCCGAAAAAACATCCTGGATGCTATGCGCATGGTATTGCTGCGCGCCGATGACAACGACGTAGTCATCTTTTACTTTTCCGGGCACGGGCTGCAGGGCTGTTTTCTGCCTTTTGATTACGACGGCCTTCAGAATAAACTCGGCCACCAGGAAGTCAGAGAACTGCTCTTGGCTAGCCGCGCCAAACACAAAGTCGTACTGGCCGACGCCTGTCATGCTGGCTCATTGCAAAGCCCGGCTTTGGCCGCCCGCGCCACAAATATAGGTGCAACACTGCAAGCCTACTACGAAGCGTTCGACAATTCGGAAGGCGGCCTGGCACTTTTACTTTCTTCCAAAGGCGAGGAGTACTCGCTGGAAGATGGCGGCTTGCGCTCTGGTGTGTTTAGCCACTTCCTGATTCGCGGCCTCAAAGGAGAAGCCGATAAAGACCGCAATCGCATTGTGACTATCCAAGAGTTGTATGACTTCGTGTATGGTCACGTTCGCCGCTACACCGCAGGGGTGCAGTCGCCCGTTCTCAGCGGGCAGTTTGACAGCAATATGCCGGTGGGCATTGTGCGCCTGGAGGCCAACCGCTGATGCACATCTAGGAGGTGGCGCTCCGCTTATCTGATTAGTGACACATCTCCTTTGTACAGGATGACTTCTCCGTCGGCGAACTCTACTTCGGCCCAGAACACATATACACCGGGGTTCATAAACTGCCCGCGATACTTGCCGTTCCAGCCAAAGGTCAAGTCATTGGGTGGAAAATGCCGCGCCTTGTATATGAGTTCGCCCCAGCGGTTGGAGATGGACAACTGGCGAACTTGCGTCACCTGGTTGCCATCTGCAAAGATAGTAAACACGTCGTTTACGCCGTCTTCGTTGGGCGAGAAAGCAGATGGTATGAACACCTTGCGCACACGACGTACAAAGATGGTGATGTCGTCCTCAGCGCGGCAGCCATTTCCGTCGGTCACTACTACTCGATAAGTGGTAGTGGTGGTCGGGAGTACTTCTACCGACAAGGCACTGCTAAATGTCGAATCTGATTGCCACATTATCGTAGGTATGCCGCTACCGCCGCTTACAAGTGCTTGCAGTATCGCGCTTTCGCCTTGTTCAATCAGGTTATTGGCCGTTGGTGAAAGGTTGGTAGCAATGTTTACACTCAGCACAGGCGGCTCTGTCAGCTCCACCATGAGTTCGGTAAAGCAGCCTTTAGCATCCCTTACTACAAGGGTGTGGATACGCGCACCTAGCCCTGTAAAAAAACGATTACTGCCAAAGCTGCCGCCGTTGAGCGCCAGCTCGTAGGGCGCTCTGCCACCAGTTATGTTTACTACATTTATGCCGCCGTCGTGGGTTCCAAAACAGGAAATGGGAGTACGTTCCACTTCAACGATCGGCGCTTCGAAGTCAGCCTGGACTTCTACTTCGTCTGCACTGCTGCAGCCTGTAGTATTGGTTACAAGCAGCCGATATACACCTGGTTGAGCTACTTCTATGACGCGCGCTGTGGTGTTGGCTATCACCACGCCAGGCGTAGTACTGCTCCACAGGTAGCTGATACCTGGCCCTGTATCAGTCTGGCCACCGCCTATGCTCACCATGCCCATGTTGCAAGTCAGGAGCTGGTCTGAGCCGGCATCAGCTATGGGGGCGGGTTCCAGTATCACGGTCACGGTAGCTTGGTCTTGTGGGCAAGGAACCGGGCCAGAAACGGTATAAGTAAACAGGTACGTACCTGCTGCCTGGCTGAGGGTTCGGAACGTACCATTTGTTGGGTTGAAGGCACCACCGGTTGAAGGCACGGCAGAGGTTTCTGCCCATACACCGTTTGGGCTGGCGCCCGTCAGCATTTCGCTCAACGCAATAGAGGTGTCTGTGCCTGCACACAGGCGAAGAGGCACTGCTGCTGTACCTGCTCGCTGTGGTTGTGCCACAAAAACGGTCCAGCTGGCGTTGGAGGGATAACTGCAAGCAGGCAGGGTATTGTCCACGATAGACAAAGCAGTAATGGTAGTAGTAGTGGTTGTATTTATCGGCAGGGTTTGACCATTGACGAAGGTAGAAGTGATGGGCGTACCGTTGTTGATTTGATAGGTAACGGTGAAAGGCCCTTGGCTTGAGCCGGCAAAGTTAAATGCGACTTGCGCAGGCTCTCCTGCACAGACCGATACCGTGCCATTGATGACTAGCAAAAGCGTAGGACAGTTTTGCGCTACACAAGAGGCAGAAGCCCTGCTATTGCCACATGCGCCGGCACCAATGGCTGTCACCTCTACCTGGACGGTTTGCCCTGGCGATAGCCCTGCAATGGTGTAGCTTGTTCCGCTCAGTATGCCTTGGGGGCCGCTCAGTACGTTGACTTGGTAACCCGTAGCGCCTTGTATGGGCAGCCAATTAAAGGTAATTGAAGTGCTGGTAGCATCGCAACTTATCTGCGGTGTAGCCAGGGGAGCATCCACTTGCACAAGGCGTGTAGCAGGGGCTGAAATGCAATTATTGTCGTTGACTGTCAAGGTGATGGTTTTGGTACCTGGAGTGGACCAAGACACAGTATGCGGCCCAACGCCTGTGCCCGGTAACGCCGCGCCGCCATCGAAGTCCCAGGCAAATATTGCTCCTGGCGGAGCAATGCCTGTAAATGACACAACTCCCTGATCGCTAGTACACAAAATGGCAGGCGCATCAAGTGATACTTGAGGTTGAGCCCGCACGGTGATACTTACAGAATCTCTGTAAGTACAACTGCCTTCTTGGTACTGGTACAGTAGCGTATGCACGCCTGGGCCAGCTGCAGCAGGATCAAATAATCCAGTATTGCTGATTCCTGTGCCAGACCAACTGCCTGTACCCCCTCCTCCCGAACTGCCACTGACTGTGGCGCTCAATTGTACAGGTATCGTGTTGGGGGTCAGACAAATCGGTTCTGTACCAGTCAGCGCAATACTGATGGGTGGGCAAGCCTGGGCGGTACAGCTAGCTTGTGCACTGCTTGGCGGGCAAGGGCCATTATTGGAAGCCTCAACTCTGATACTAACCTGATCGTTGGGGCTGAGGCTACTTACTACATAGGTGTTGCCAGATTGTATGCCTTGCGGGCCGCTCAGTACAGTGACTTGGTATTGGGTTGCACCTGCAACCGGATTCCAGGAAAATGCTACTTGCGAAGGTGTAGCGCTGCAGGTAATGATCGGTGGTGCCAATGGGAATACCACTTGTACTGGCAGGATCAGGGTAGGAGAGGAGCAACCATTTTCGGAAGTCACCACTAAAGTTACGGCTCTTTGCCCGCCAGTCGGCCAGGATACAGTATGCGGGCCTATACCTGTACCTGGGCTGGCATTACCTCCGGCAAATGACCAAGTGTAAATGTCTCCCGCTAGAGCATTCCCGATGTAGGTCACCGTTGCGCTTTGACCAGTGCAAAGGGTATCAGTGCTGAGGGTGAAGGCAGCTTCAGGTGTTCGGAGTACCTCTACAACTCGGGTGGCGGTGGTTATGCATGGGCCAAGTGTGTAGGTAAAAGTGATGGTGTGCTGCCCGATTCCTGCTACTTCGGGGCTAAAAGTACCTGCTGTGGCATCAATAATGCCTGGCCCTGACCACAGGCCTATACCTGCGGAGGCACCATATACGGTAGCTGTTAGCGTTTGGTTAGGTAGATTTGGAGAAAAACACAGGGGTGGCAACGGGTCAAAAGCAATGCTAACACTCGGGCAAGCAGCAGCGGCGCAAGTGGCTGTAGCTTCTGACGAGCCGCATGCGGTATTACCCAGCGCGCGCACCCTTATTTGCACAACCTCCTGGGGCGTCAGTCCACTCACAGCATAAGTGTTGCCAGAAAGCAAGCCTGTTTGTCCACTCAGTACAACAACTTCAAATTGATTAGCGCCTGCAACTGGCAGCCAACTGAAGGCAACAGAAGTAGTAGTGGCATCTCCGCAGGAAATCACTGGTGTTGCCAGGGTGTCTTGTACGTCCACCATTAGGCTGAAAGGTGAGGAGGTGCAGCCGTTTTCTGTTACAATCAGCGATATACTCTGGGCACCAGCGCTTGTCCATCTTACACTGTGCGGGCCTTGCCCTGTACCGGAGGTGGCCATGCCCGTACCAAAATCCCAGGAGTAAGTAGCGCTTGCAGTAGCATTGCCTGCATACATCACGCTGGAAGCATCGGTAATGCAAACCGGGCTGGTTGCCGTAAAGTGGGCTGTAGGCCTTGTAGCAACGTTTATAGTTATGGAACTATTCCAACTGCAAGGGCCTTCCCGATAGGTAAACTGAAGTATGTGCGAACCAGGCCCAGCTATGCGTGGGTCAAAAATATTAGTATTTGGTATTACTCCTGGTCCGGTCAATACACCACTGCCGTTGCCTGCTCCTCCTGTGATGGCTATGTCGAGACTTACTGTGGGCGTGTTTGCCTCCAGGCAGATGGGCTCTATCGGTGCTATTTGGATGTTCACGCTTGGGCATGCCTGGGCAGTGCAATTCAACTCGGCGCTGCTCGGCCCACAAGGCCCGCTGTTTAGTGCAGTTACTCGAATACGGGCAGAGTCGCCGGGCATAAGGTTGGCAATGGCGTAGGTATTGCCATTTTGCGTGCCAACCACTCCGTTGAGCAGTACGACATCATAACCGCTAGCGCCGGGCACTTCGTTCCAGGAAAAAGTGATCTCTGTATTGGTGGCAGCACAGTTGATAATAGGCACTGCGAGCGGTTGTTCTACAGTGATCTGATGAGAAAATGCAGTGGATATGCAGCCGTTTTCAGAAACGATCAGACTTATTGTTTTTGTACCCGATACAGCCCAACTGACGAAGTGTGGCCCGACCCCGGCACCAGGTATGGCTACACCGCCGTCAAAGCTCCAAATGTAATTGGCCCCGCCTCCGGCACCACCTGAATAAGTTATACTAACTGGCTGCTCTGTACACACTGCAGCAGGTTGTACAGAGAACTGGGCATTGGGTGTATTGAACACCTGAATGACCCGGCTTGCCGTACCTGTGCATGGCCCTTCGGTATAAGTGATGGTGATGGTGTGCTGCCCTGGGCCGGCTACATTGGGGTCAAATATCCCCAGAGCGGCATTGACGATACCTGGGCCAGACCATGTGCTAGAACCTGTACCGGTGCCGCCACTTATCGTAGCTATCATAGTTTGGGTAGTAGCATTAGCTGTAAGGCAAATATCTGGCACAGGGAGTATGTTAATCGCAAAATTGGGACATGACGATGCAGTGCAGGAAGCCGTAGCGCTCACTGGCCCACAAGCTGTGCTCCCCGATGCCGTAATACGTATTTCCACTGCCTGCTCGGGTTGAAGGCCTGTTATGGTATAAGTTGTATCCAGTAGTGTGCCTTGCGGACCGCTTAGTACTTCTACCGAATAGTTTTCTGCGCCGGGCACAGTGTTCCACACAAAAGATGCAGAGGTAGTGGTGGCGGTTCCGCAAGTAATGACAGGTGGGCTCAGGGGCGCGTCAATCACTACTGTTTGGCGGACTGTATCCGAAATACAACCATTCTGCGAAACCACCAAACCAAGCGACTTACTGCCCACGGTCGGCCAGGATACCGAGTGCGGTCCTATACCTACGCCAGGGTGAGCCACCCCTCCGTCAAAGAACCAGGTATAAACTGCGCTGGTATCTGCTGTGCCTGTATAAGTAAGCGTCAGACTATCGGTGAGGCAAATCGTATCAGGCAGTGCTACAAAATCTGCATCAGGCCTGGGAAAAACCTGTATGATCATGGTATCTCTATACACACAAGAGCCTTCTGTGTAAGTCAAAATGATAGAATGAGTACCCACGCCGGCAGTATCGGCGTGAAAGACTCCTGCTACTGTATCAATAATGCCTGTGCCGCTCCAGGTTAAGGTGCCGCTGCCGCTGCCGCCGCTGATGACGGCAGTAAGGGGGTCGGCCTGGTTGCCGGCGCCAAAGCAATAGCTTGGCGCTTGAGCTATGTCCACGTTCACCAGTGGGCAACTCAGTGTTGAGCAAGTAATGGTGGCGCTGGTGTTGGGGCATATGGTGCCAGAGTTAGCCACGACTTGTATAGTCACGGGCGTATCGGGTGATAACCCGTTTACAGTGAAGGTAGTGCCCGAAAGAGTTCCGGTTTGGCCGCTGAGCACATTCACGGAATACCCTGTAGCATTAGGTACCGGCGGCCAGGAAAAACTCACAGAGTTGGACGTAGCAGCACTACATACTGGAGCAGGACTTACCATAGGTTGCACTACATTCACAGTGGTAGAAGCTACTGACTGACACCCATCTACGGCTGTTACGGTTACCTGGTAAGTAGTAGTGACCATTGGAGCTACAGTAATGCTGGGGGCTAAAGCCATGTTGCTCCAACTGTAAGTAGCGCCGCCGCTAGCAGTCAGGGTAGAGGTTTGCCCTTGGCAGATGGTAGCCGGAGAAGCCGATACTGAGGCCGTGGGGTTTGGGAATACAATTACAGTAGTGCTGGCTACGGCGGTACAACCCTGGCTGGTGGTGGCCGTCACCGAGAAGGTGGACTGTGGCGCTTGCAAATCCACGGCTGTTGGATTGCCGGCTTGGCCTGTACTCCACATATACTGCGCAAATGGCGCGCCCACGGCAAATAGCGTGGTGACGCTTCCGTCGCAGCCTGTTGGTGGGGCAGAAATGCTCAAGGCAGGAACTGGATGGGTGTTGACAGTCACACTTCGCACTACATAGCACCCAAGGGAGTTGGTAGCCGTTACGGTGTAGGTAGTAGTCTGGTTGGGATTTACCACAATAGAATTGCCCGTCTGACCCGTGCTCCATTCGTAAGACAGCGCCCCGGAAGCCGTAAGTGTGGAGGGCGCGCCGGGGCATACTGCAGCTGGGGAGGCAGTGACATTGGCAAAGGCCGGCTGAAATACGACATTTGTAGTAACTGGCGGAGTGGGGCATCCATCTACATTAACCACAAGCGTGTATGTGCCTGCCTGGGTGGCGTTCGTGGGGTTTTGTTGGTTGGAGGTAAAGCCACCAGGCCCCGTCCATTGGTAAGTGACCTGAGTAGCCGGACTTCCAAAAGTAAAACTCCCTTGTAAGGATATTGGATCACCTGGGCAATACGGCCCACCATTGGAAGCCATGGCCTGTGGAGGTGCTCCTGCAGCTACGTCCACTAGGCGCGAGCGCTGGCAGCCAGACTCTACGTTGACTGCCAGCACAGAATAAGAGCCGGCAAGTAAATTATTGGCTGTGACCGGGCCTACAACACCTAACGCCTGAAATACTATCTGCCCTGAGCTATTGAAAATGTAGTAATTATAGGGCTTGCCTGGTGCGCCTCCCTCGGTTGTGATAGTGCCGTCAGAAGCCTGCGGACAACGTGTAGGAGTAGAGGAGGCACTGGGGTTTGCATCATCACAACACACAGCTGAAGCCAGAAAATTATACTGGTTGCCAGAGTTACAACCTGTTACTGTCCAGCTACCTGAATCTCCGTCCGACCAAACGCTCACGTTCATGCTCAAGTCTGTGCCTGTACTGATACCTGGGCAGGAGGCTACAGTGACTGACCAGCAAAACTGTACCTGAGCAGGCGTGCCGTCGCCTATAGTAGCGCAAGGCCCCAGGCCATCGCCCCAGTTATTGCCGGGATTACCATCATTGGGAGAGCCGCCGCACATTACTCCGGAACTGGAGTCGTAGGCAAAACCAGGGCCAAAAGTTTGGCCGGTATTACAACTGACCCAACTATTGTACCAACCCCAAGAACCATCTCCGCCGCAAGAAGGCGGAGGCGTAGTCGTCAGAGTGCTTAGGTCCCAGCCAGCGCCAAATTGTATGGTAATGGCGTGTAGCCATTCTATAGTGTTGGTAACGTCCCAGCCAGTTATTGTAAAACAAAAGTTCACGGTCTGGCCAGAATTATAAGTGCCATTCAACGGGGGCGGAGATGCAACAAAAGTGGTGGATTGTAAGCACGGGTTACAATCTCTTATGCTGGTCATAGTCAGGTTGAAATCGGCCTGGTCGTCAAGAGAACCTCCTGATATCATCAAAAAATAGGTCTGACCGGGTATGGTATTGATACCGATAGTGAGGGGTGAGGAATTGCCCCGCGCACACTGTATGGCGTTTAGAAACTGGCAGTTGGAGCCTTGGAAAATAACTATATTGGGCGTAGCCAGCCCTCCGTCGAGCGTAATAGTCAGTTGGTTGGCCGTGGCTGTAAAACTAAACCATACTTCTGCTGCAGGCGCACTAGTAGTACCGCCTGTAATACAACCGTTGAAGGTAGGGTAGGGGGTAGTAGGCGTTGCACCAATATTAGTGTAGTTGAAGGTATTGCTCACCGAGCCGCCTGTCGGGCAGTTAGGCGGCGTACTCAACGGCAAATTGATTGCGCCTGCACATTCGTCATTGGCAGGTTGTGCAATAGCCCCGAAACCAGCCACCAGGAAAAACAGGGGGAGAATCTTTTTTGTGTAGTCCTTCGCTTTCATGGCGGTTAATGCAAATGTTAATTTTATAAAATGTTATCTGCTATATTTGCAAAATTACGAATGTATGCGTAATTTTACAAAATGCGCAAATCTTCCGCTAAGGAAAATGCCCAACATTTGCACAATGAGACATTATATTATGCTTGCTGGCGCAGCACTTGCTTTTCAGTTGGAAGCCTCAGGCCAGGTATATTTTCGGAATCCCTCTTTTGAAGGCAAACCCCAGGATGCCACTGTGCCCGTGGGGTGGCTGGCTTGCGAACCTGGTTCCACGCCCGACATTCTGCCCGGCGTATGGGGGGTGTACCAGGAAGCTGCGCATGGTGCTACTTGTGTAGGGCTGATTACTCGCGAAGATGGTACTTGGGAGAGCATCGGCCAGCGCCTGGAAGCACCGCTGGAAAAAGGTCAGTGCTATCGCTTTTATTTGTCTTTGTCCACTGCAAAGACTTACGCTGGCTACGGTCAGCCTATTAAACTCCGCATCTGGGGCGGGGCGGAGAAGTGCGTTAAGCAGCAACTTCTTTGGGAATCGCCCTTGATATCGCATCAGCATTGGGTGCGATACTCTGTAGAGTTCACTACACTACTCACTGTGCATTATATCATACTTGAGGCGTTTCACAAAGAGGGCATATTCTCGCACAAAGGCAATGTGCTGATTGACCATCTATCGGTCATTATGAAGTGCGTGAGGGCTTAGTGGCGCATGAGGCCACTACCACACTACGCGGATGGAGTCCATCGCTGCGCTAAACCCAGCAAATACGCCGCGTCCTCGCTGCACGTTGCTGTACACAATGACAGGCTCGGTGTAAGGTGGGCCGGGGTTGTTCTTGTTGCGCGCTATCGAACTGTGAAACTTATAGTATTCTTCAGATACAGTGCGCAATTCTACATAAAAACCGCAGGGAATCTCTCTACCTGCGCGAATACGCATTTGTACAGAGAGGGGTAAGGTGAGGGTACGACCGTTAAACCAGATATCATCCAGCAATACGCCGTCCTCCAGGTAAGCAGTAACAGCATTGTTGTTGATGGATGCACCAAAACCTAGGTGCTGTAACGAGCGCCCAGTGAGAACAGTGTCTCCACTTTCAGACAATTTAAACTCCTGTACTTCTTGGTGAATGCGTAGGTGATAATAATTTCGATGTTGTGCAGGGTCATTGAAAACAACTTCAAAGTTGAATGTGCACAGCAACTCTTCCAGGTTTTGACTCGGCGCATACCCTGCAAAAGTGGTTCTGGTTCGCTCCAAGGGCACAGGTGTAGGGATGATGCTCTGAGCGATCACCGGCTCGAATCCCGGTGCTGATACTTTGATGGTGTAGCGCGTATTGGGCTGTGCTCTATACTCCGTGCTGGTGTAATAGGATATAGACTGGAAAGTTTCTTCTACACGTTTCAGCCTTTCCAGGGGGGTGTCTCCCTGCCAGAGCGTGACTTCTGCATCCCGAACGTACGTAACGGGCGTGGCGGGTAAGGCTGCCCGTGTGCTAGTTACTGAGACTTTGAATGGCTGCCCAACAGAAAAGGTAGAAGACAACACCAACTCAGGCTTTGGTATCTCCATATCGGGCACGGCAGGCCGCTCACAGGCTGCACAAAGCCAGCACGCTCCAAGTAGCGCTATTGTTATCATCACATATTTTGACATACGCTGTAGGAATGTCGTGTGGGAGAGTTAAGTTGGTTATTCAAAAGTACAGACTTTTTCATATTTTCAAAAATATAAAGCGAACTTTTCCTTAGCGGCCTTCTATTTTTTTACTTGTTGCAGTGCTCGCCGATACGCCTCCAGGCAGCGCTCGCGCGCCCATTTGTGCTCTACAATAGGCTTGGGGTAGGCGGCAGTACCGTATTCTGGTATCCAGCGGCGTATGTAAGCCAAGTCTGGATCAAACTTCTCCTGCTGTGCTAGCGGATTGAATACCCTGAAATAAGGCGCTGCATCCGTGCCGCTTCCGGCCGCCCATTGCCAGCCACCACTGTTGGATGCCAGGTCGAAATCGAGCAGTTTTCGGGCAAACCAGGCCTCGCCCCAGCGCCAGTCTATGAGCAGGTGCTTCGTCAGGAAGCTAGCCGTCACCATTCGTACGCGGTTGTGCATATAGCCCGTGGCAGCCAGCTCGCGCATGCCCGCATCTACCAAAGGATATCCAGTGCGGCCTTCGCACCAAAGTTGAAACTCCCGTTCATCATTGCGCCACTCTATCAAATCGTATTCCGGCTTGAAAGCCTGGGTGGCCACATGCGGGAAGTTGGCCAGTATCATAGCATAAAAATCACGCCAGATCAGCTCATTCAGATAGGTATCGTTTAACTTAGCAGCATGTCGTGCTTTTTCCCGAACACTGATAGTGCCGAAGCGAAAATGTACGCCCAGCCGGGAAGTGCCGTTCACCGCTGGGAAATTGCGCGTTTTGTCGTATTGCCGAATCAGCCCTTGAGTTACTTGCATTGGAGGGAACGAGACGCCTGTTCGAATAAACCCCATTGCCTCTAAGCTGGGTACAGGTAGAGGTGCCGCGCGCCACAATCGCGAGAAGTATCGCTCCGTAGGGTAGCTCTTTAAATAAAATGAAGCAGCGGGGTCGGAAACTGCCGAATCAGGGCGGCTTGCCAACAAGGCGCGCCACTTGCGCGAGTAGGGAGTGAATACGGTGTAGGGTTTGCCGTCATCTTTTACAATTTCCTGCCGCTCAAAAATAACGTGATCTTTGTATGTGTAAAAAGGTATCCCCTGTGAGGCCAACAAACGCTTGACTTTTTCATCACGTTCGTGGGCGTAGGGTTCGTAGTCGTGGTTGGTATATACCGCACCAATGGGGTACTGCTGCAATAATCGCACCCATACTTCCTCTGGCTTGCCGTGTGCCACCAGCATAGTGCTGCCCATACTGGCCAGCTCTCGAGCCAACACCGACACGTGGTCGTGTATGAACTCTACACGCGCATCGGCTTTGTCTTCTAGTTTGTCAAGAATGTGGGTATCGAAAATAAAAAGTGGAAGCACAGGATAAGGACCTCTCAAGGCATGATAAAGCCCGGCGTTGTCATGTAAACGAAGGTCGCGGCGATGCCAGAATACACTGATTTTTTCCATGCCAACCGAGTTGATTGGATGCAAAACAGCGTATAGCTGGATATGTTCGAGAACTCGGTCGGTTATAGCCTCACGATAAACAATCCTCTGCTGTAAGTAGCTACAATAATCTCTTGCGGAGTACGCCAAAAGTAACTCACGGGCATGAAAACACCAGAGTGCGGCAGTTGCCTCCAGGTATTGCCTCCGTCAGTAGAAGCAAAAATACCTTTGGAAACGGTTCCTACTAAAGCCACGTCGGGGTCAAATGGAGAAAAAGCCACACTCCAAATGGCGAAAGAGCCGCCATTGGAGAAAAACTGCCCGCCCGTGCGTTCATATACACTTCGAAAATCGCCAGCTTCAACCCAGTTATGCCCTCCATTACGGCTCATGTTCAAGTAGCCTGTTGATTTTTCTACTGCCAGTAGATGCTGTGGATCATTAGGGTTTACCGCAAACACAGGCCTGAAAAGAAACTGGCTACCCACCATGGCAATTCCTCCTCTCAATCCCAGCATGAAGGGATACTGCCAAGTAGGTATTGGCACAGAACTTCGACCTCCAGGATTTTCCAGGCGTCCTATTATCAAAGTATCATTAGGAGGATTCCCCTTTCGCATACCCACGGTAAGCCATATTGAATGATAGACGTTTTCTCCCACATGAGCAGGTTGCAGCGCAGTAGAGAATCCATCGCCGGGGCCACCTACCCGTACATATTGCGCTGCTGGTAAGTCTAGCCAGGAGCAGCCATTGTCTTTGGATATTTTCCACGGAAAAGTGACTTGCCCAGCAGCAGGCCTTGCATCGTGTATGAAGATCCCTTCGCCTAACCATATTGGCGAGCCCCAGCCGCTACCACTGGGGGAGTTAAATATGTTAGAATCCGCAAGACGGCATCCTTCGTACAGCCTGAACCCAGCGCTGTAGGGTACAAGCCCTGGAGTTTCAGACCATACAATAGTTTGAGGAGAATACTCAAATGGCCATAATCCCCTGCGATTGACTACCCAGCCTTCATTCCCGCCTCCTATTTCCCATGTACTCAGATCAAGCGCATTAGTATAGCCAAAGCTATTATCCATGGTGCCGATTATGAAGTCTCTTCCATTGCCGGTCAGGCCAAATAACTGCAAGGCATTCAAGCCACTGTTGGTTCCTTCGGTAACCCAGTTCAGGCGCTCCAAAGCCGAGTTATTCATGTCGGCATGATGAAGCCCTCCATCGGAAGTAAGGATTATTTTCTGCCCTGCGCTAGAAGGTACAATAACAAATTGCCGTATATCGTCATGTCCTGCAGTATAACCTGACGGACTTGGAAGCCAGCCAAACGCAGTGTTGGTTATCGCCGCTTGCAAGGCTGCCACGGCATTGCTGCCAGGCGCATACCCATAAAATGCCTTGAATTCATTAGATAGGTGTATTTCCAATTGGCGAGACATATTGTTGTAAAACAATGCTGTACTCAAGTACCCACCAGCGGGTACTTCATTCCTGTCTCTGCCAAGAATATTGCCCCTGCAAGGTGTCGTAAAATTCTGCCATGTGTACCCTGTATCGGCTGTAGCATAGAGCTGCAGTGTCTTAAATTGGTCAATTTTACGGCAAGCAACCGCAACATTGCCATTCTGGTCAGTAGCCAAGCTATGGGTTTGGATGACCGGCAATGTCCAACTTCTGGGAATGTTCATGACCGATATCCAAGATCTCCCTTCGCTTTCTGCAGAAGAGCGGAAAATACCGTTTCTTCCCAGCCCTATCAATGAGCCGTTGCTCATGGTTTCTATGCTCACAAGACCAAGCGTGTTGTTATATACCACTTGCCACTCAGACGAGGTTGCCGGTTTGTACGCCACGCCAAATCTCCCAATGGCATACAGGTCATTGTTTACTTTACTTTTCACGATTTTGTAAGCATCAATTTCGTTGCTTTGCAGTCGGGTAGAGGCAGTAAAAGTTGCTGGTTGCCAATTGCCGCCTGATATGCGTTGCCATATCAGTGGAGTAGCTTGGTTGTGGTAGGTATTCATTGTAGTAGCCCATACCCCGGCAGTGGCCGTCCAAAGCAAGCTGGTTACATTGTGCTGTCCGAAGTTGCTATGATGTGTCCAGGTGCGCGTACTGCTTAGGAAATTATTGCACTCAAAAACGCCGCCTGATTCGCCCGCTACCAATACCTGGTTGGGGTCTGCAGGGTTGACTGCTATAGCAGCAATACGGCCATTCATAGGAAAGTTCATCGTGACAGGGGTTACCGTTGGCGAGGCACTCAGGCGGTTGGGCGTGTAAACGCGCTGATATATTTCGCCGGCGCTGTTTACCAACCAGGGGCGGCCGTTCGTTTCTACGGCTATTTGCGTACCACCTCCATCTACCTCGCCCCATTCTTCGCCATTTCTGAAATGTACGCTGAAATCAGAAGGGCCTCGGCGTATAGCGCCAATTACCCATACAGCGCCCGAGGCACCTACAGCTATGTCCTTTCCGGCACCCCTGTATTCTTTCCAACTGCGGTCGGGCAATAGCTGGAAAATGCGGTCTCGGTCATTGACAATCCAGGGTCTGCCTGATGGGCTTACTGAAATGCGCACGCCACCGCCAGGAATGGTTTCCCACCTGTTAGCACTTACATAGCGCTGTATGGCAAAACCTCCGCTTACAGCAGACTGGCTAATGATCCATACGCTGCCGTCGGCGCCTATGCCTATATCACGAGCGCGAGCGCCTACTACTTCTATCCAGCGGTTACCTTCCCGCCGCCATATCGTGCCGGCATCATTCACTACCCATGGCGCTCCGGCAGGGTCCACCGCTATGCGCACGCCGCCGCCATCTATTTGCTGCCAGGCGCTTCCCGTCCAGCGCTGTATGGTAAAACCGCCTCCGGTAGGCGTGGCGCCAATTGCCCACACTGCGCCATTGGCGCCGATAGCTATGTCTTTGGCTCGGCCAGGACGGATACGCCATTCGTCTGCTCGTGAAGAAAAGCAAACGAACAACATAAGCAATACTGTCAAAATGTTTTTGTATGCTTTCATAAGCCAGAGGTATTTAGGATTTTAAGATGATTTGGTGATTCTGCCGTTGCACGTGGGCAATTTGTGCTCAAAGTTATAAAACATATCTAACTTTGCCGTGAAATTTGCATTTTATGAAAATTCAATATATGACATTGCTGTCGGCCTTGCTACTAGGAGCGACGGTATGGACATCCAGCTGTAGCCGGCGCTCTACTGCTGAACATGCGGCTTCGCTCGAAAAATTCATTGCCCAAGCCGATGCGCAAACGGCTGCCGATACCCTCGTTGCCTTGTTGCGCAGCGGAAGTACAATTAAGCCGGCTTCTGAACTGGCCTTGCAACTAGCCACTGTATATGCCGAAAAAGCAAAAGACCCTGAAAGTGAATTATCTGTATATCAAGCTATTATATCAGCTTTTCCCAATACGGATGCCGCGCGCATAGCAGCAGGAAAACTTCCGGATAGCATCCCGTCATTGACAAAGCGCATTAGCCAAATGCAGGATAAAATTTATGACCCTACCAAACTGATGGCCGACCCTGCGTTGGTCAGTAGCTACCTGCGCTCCAGCATCGCTTATGCGGCGCTGCTGCCCAAAGATGCTGCTACGGAGCAAATACTCTACAAGGCGGCAGAAAATGCATATTACACGCAGCAATTTGAGCAAGCGTTGACCCTATATCAGTGGTTTGAAACAGCTTTCCCCTTGAGTATCAAGGCTTCGCAGGCACTTTTTATGCGCGCTTTCATATACGACGAAAATCTGCAGCAATACGAAAAAGCAGGTCAGCTTTATCAAGCCTTCCTTCAAAAATACCCCAGCGATGAGTTTGCCGACGATGCCGCCACGTTGTTGGAGAACCTCGGCAAAACGCCAGAGGAAATGATCCAGATGCTGGAAGACCGCAAGCAGCTCAACCAATAGGGTAGGGGAGTACTATACCCCACCGTGGTGGCTATTCTTTCCTTGGCCTGAAATCCAGTAGCACTGAAATGACGTGCGAGAAGGTGTTTTGCCGGGAACCCAAGTCAGTGAAGGCGTAGTCTAGCCGGAGTGCGCCAACTTTTACTCCTGCGCCAATGGAGGGGCGTGCGCTTAGGATTTCCTCGCCACCAAAATCACGCTCGCGCTGAAACTGGCTTGTACCGCCTCGTAAAAACAGAAAGCGCTTGTAGTCCAGCTCAAGGCCAATGGCTGGGTCTATACTAAATGGGTTGCCCGAAATCAACGCGTTGCGTCGCCCATCGGTAGTTGCTATCAAGTCTATTTCTGGTGCAATACCCAGGTTTTTCCACACAAACCTGGATGTAATGCCGGCAATCAATTGAGGTCGAGTAATCTCTACGCTATTGATAGGTATCTCGTTGTTGGTCAGCTCAAGCACCTGTTTTTCTTGGTCGGTAAACTGAAACGACCAGGCGTTGAATGTGGTGGTAATGTCGCGTGCCAGTACACCCACGCGCCACTCACCCACTTTGTACAGTAGGCCGGCATCCGCACCGAAGCCCCACGAAGTAGCAAACGGCCCAATGCGGCGATGTACAATCTTCAAGTTGCCCCCCACGGCCAATTTACCCGAGGTAGGATTGAATAACTGTGCGTAGCTGAACAGCACGGCATAATCAGCTGCGGAGAACTCGCGCAAGTTGTCGTAGTTAATTGTGCCATCACTTTCATACAATGTCAGGGTATTGGGTATTTGGTCAATGCCGAATCGGATCAGTGAAAGCCCCAGGCGGCGGTGGTTGCTGGCCAGCGGAAGCACTACACCTGCATAGTCGAATTTGCCTACACCGCCAAACCATTCGGAGTGCATGGCGCCAAGCTGAAACCCACTGGGCAATTCCATAGCCGCCAGTCCAGCCGGATTCCACACGCCTGACGTAACATCAGCCCCACTGGCTATCACCGCCAGTCCCATGCCTTGTGCACGAGCACCCACGCCAATTGACAGAAATTCGTTACTGTATTTTTGTGCCTGTACAAGTCCGGCAAAGCAGCTCCAGGCCAGCAAAAGCAATTTTAGTCGAGCAGGAAGGTGGATGTACTTCATCAAAAATTGTGGTTTAACTTCAATTCTTGCAGAACGTTCTTTTTGTGCCTATATTTTGCGAGAAGGGCAGGAGGAAAAGATTGGTTTAACATAATACAAATTATAGGAGAAACATTTAGAGTTATGCACGGATGCACGAGGTTAATTACCTCCTCCTTACTTCGGCGAGCAGTTATTGGTGTTTGGGATGGAATGCTTCGAGCCTCTGTTTAGTATTTAACATAATATTGCAATACTATTGAAATCTCAATTCCACCATGTCTTCCAGTTCTAAGCCAAGTAAAGTAGTGGCTTTCCCCATGTACACGGCTATTTTCAGATAACCGGCATGATTGAATAAACACATTGCTTCGCCCACCGGAACATCGCTGTAGCGCTGCGAGAGTATGCACAGGGGGGCGTGGCGCTTGAATTGAAGGGTGAAGCTCCTCCCCTGCCCTATTGACTCGAAGAGCTGGCGCGAGACGTTGGTCACTGCATTGCCAAAGCTGTCCACTTGTACTACAATGCCGCGGATGAAGTTGGCGCCTATGACGGGATGCAAGGCTATAGCCTGCCGGATAGACTGAACCGGCTCGCCAATTTGCTCCAACGGCCTGCCAGAAGCAATGTGCTCGGCTACAAAGGCATATAGCTGCTGAGCCTTGAAATTTACATCTTCGCTGTGCTCAATAGCAAACACAATACACTGTAAATGAGGAAATAACAATGAGAAAAACCCATTGTCGGGGCCTACGAAGTAGTGCCCGTCTTTGGCAAAAGCCAGGAACTTGCGCTCCTGTGCGTACTCTATGCTGAGCCATACCAAATGTATGGTACCTATTGGAAAGTACTGCCATGCGCCACCCAGGGCAAAGGCGCCCGCTACAATGTCGAACCCTGATATGCCATGCGCTATGTCTACCAATTGCACTGCCGGCTGCGTGCACAATCTGTTCAGCAAGCAGCCCTTTAGTGCAGCCAGCGCGTAATCATTGTGGCTGAGGTCTGTAGTGATGGTTACAATCTGCATGGTATGTAACTAAGGTCTCAGCAGTTAAGGTAAAGATTTTTACACTATCCTTCGTTTTCAAGGTTTTGACCACAGTACTTGCAGTAAGCGGCGTCTGTGTCGTGTCCCTCGCTTAAACAGTGCGGACAAACCTGCGTGGTAATTTTCTCAGGCGTTTTTTTCATCAACTCAGAAGTAATAATACCCGTAGGCACAGCAATAATAGCATATCCAATGACCATCAGCATACTGGCCAAAAATTGCCCAAGAGGTGTCACGGGGGAGATATCGCCGTAGCCGACCGTAGTGATAGTCACAATGCACCAGTATATGCTGCGAGGAATACTGTCAAATTTCTCATTTACACCTCCTTCTACAAAGTACATGACGGAGCCGAATACTGCGGTAAGCAGTAGTACAGCATAAAGAAAAATGGAGATTTTTTCCCGGCTTGCCTTGAGGGCAGCCATAATAATATTGCCTTGATGCAACAGGCTGGTGAGCTTGAAAATCCGAAATACACGAAGTAAACGCAGCACTCGTATGACCATTAAGCTCTGAGCGCCACCCAAAATTAAGCTCAAGTAAGTAGGCAAAATGGATACCAGGTCCACTACGCCAAAAAAACTGAACACATACTTTACACGTCTGCGCACCGCGTACAGTCGTAGTAAATATTCCAGGGTAAAAATACCAGTAAACACCCACTCAAGTATCGCAAAAACCCTGTGATAAAGTGTCGAAAAACTTTTGATACTTTCGAGCATTACTACCAGTACACTTAAAATGATGGAAATAAGCAACGCTACATCAAATAAACGGCCCTTTGGCGTATCAGCCTCGAAGATAATGGTGAATAGCCTATCCCTCAGCGCGTCATTTCCGTTTCCTTTGGGTTGTTTTTTCATGGTGGCAAAACAGCGTTTATCTCAACCTATTAGCGAAAAACAGTGGTGCTTATTGGAATGCTGCTTGCCGCAAACAAGCTATCAATATCTCAAGATCACCTTCAGTATTGTACACATACGGTGCGATGCGTATGGCGTCGCCCCTGAAGGACACATATACCTGGTGCGCCAACAGTGCTTCCCGGAGCCGCTCTAAATGGAAATACGGCCCCAGCCGTGCGCCAAAGAGGTGTGCTGCTCTGTTGGGCGATTGGTCTAGGATTAAGCCCAAGGCCTGCATCTCTTCCACTGCAGCACCGGAAATCTTCTGGCAATAAGCTTGGATAGCTTCTACATTCCAAGCTAATATTTGCTGCAAAGCAGCCTGCATCATGGCTACCAGTATGAAGTTGCTTTGCTCGCCTACGCTGTAACGAGTGGCTAGCGGGCGGTATTCCGGCTGATACTGCGCCAGTTTTTGGAAGATATGGCTTTCCTCGCGGTTGATCCAGTTTTCTTCTATAGGTACGCCATTATCGAATAGTGGCCCGTAGTAAGCCAAGCCAATGGAGTATGGCCCAAGCAACCACTTGTAGCCTGCGCAAATCAGGGCGTCAGGCTGAATGGCTTGCACATCAAATGGCAGTACTCCTACCGACTGGGTACCGTCTATAATCAAGGCGGCGCCGCAAGCCCGCGCCCGCGCCCCAATTTCCTGCAAATCGAAAACCGTACCGTCGGCCCAGTGTACGTGTGCCATGGCCACTACGGCCGTTTGAGGAGTAATGGCTTCGCACACGCGCGCTGTCCATTCTACTGCTCGCTGTGCGGCGTGCGGGGGAGGCGAAATGATTTTGAGCTTTGCGCCCTTTTCGGCTGCCACGCGCTCCCAAATATAGTAATTGCTGGGGAACTGCTCCTCCATGAGCAGTATGGTTTGTCCGCGCTGCACAGGTGTGTTCCGAGCGGCATTAGCCATGCCATAAGACACCGATGGAATGATGGCTATGCGCTGCACTTGCGGCACATTGACCAATTGGGCGAAGGCAGCCTTTAGTTTTTCCACTGGCTCAAAGAAGTCCTCAGTTGTGATGTTGAAAGGTCTTGCCTTCTTTTGAATGGCCGCGATGCCGGCGTCTGATACAGCTTTGAGAGAGGGCGACATGTACGCCCCGTTTAGGTAAACCACGTTGTCGGGCAGGTCAAAGAGGTGTTTCTGGCAGGCCAACACGCAGGAGCACTTTATTTTATTTCCACAATCATCTCTACCTCTACGGCAATATCCAAAGGCAGCGACACCATGCCTACGGCTGAACGGGCGTGCTTGCCGCGTTCACCGAAAACTGCCACCATGACATCAGAAAAGCCATTTATGACTTGTGGGTGCTGGGTGAACTCTGGCCCGGCATTGACCATACCTAAGACTTTCACAATGCGCTTGACGCGGTTTAGGTCGCCGATTTCAGCCTTAAGTGCTGCCAGCTGATTGATGGCTACCAGGCGTGCGGCCTCATAGCCTTCTGCTATCGTGAGATCTATGCCCACTTTGCCAGTAACGTAGGAGCCGTCGTCCTTGCGGGGGCCCTTGCCCGCCATGAAGATGAGCTTGCCGCTGCGCACGGCATTCACGTAGTTAGCCACTGGCGCAGATACCGAAGGCAGTGTTATGCCAAGTTCGGCCAGTTTGGCTTCCGGCGAGGAGATACTTTTTTGTGCATAAAGCGCAACGCCCCAACATAGTGCAAAGCTAATCAGTAGTTTTTTGCGCATTTCTACCCCAGTTTTAGTATGCTCAATGTTTTTGCATGTAGTCAATTGTCAAGCTACACAGTGTTTTTACGCCTAGGAGCATGCCTGCTTCGTCAATGTAGAAATCCGGCGTGTGGTGCGGTGGTGCGGTAGCAGGGTCTTGGCCAGGCGTCATGCCGCCCAAAAAAAGAAACAACCCCGGCACCTCGCGAGCGTAGTAGGCAAAGTCTTCCGCCCCTGTGACCGCCTTGGTCAGTAGTACGTTTTCCTTGCCAGCTACCAGGTGCAGGATGGGCATCATCTTTTCGGTTAGGTCTGGGTCATTATACACTACTGGTACATGCTTGAATATTTCCAACTTGGCCGTAGCGCCCATGCTTTCAGCAATGTTAGTAACCATGCGCTCTATATCGCCATGGATTTTGGCCTGCATACGAGTATCCAGCGTGCGAATGGTGCCTTCTATTTCTACCTCTTCTGGTATGATGTTATTGCGTACACCGCCCTGAATGCGCCCTACACTTATGACGGCAGCTTCGTTGGTTAGGTCGGTCTGGCGGCCGATGATAAATTGAAACCCCTCTACAATCTGTGCCGCTACAGTGACGGGGTCCACGCCGGTCCAAGGGGTGGAGCCGTGGGTTTGCTTGCCCTTCACAGTGATGAGGAAGCGGTCAGCAGCGGCCATGGCGCCTCCGGGTTTGTAGCGGATTTTGCCTACCTCAGTGGCGGAGTTGATGTGTAGTCCGAAAATGACGTCCACTGTAGGGTCTTTGAGTACGCCTTCTTCTACCATCATTTTGGCACCGCCGTTTTCGCCGGGAGGTGCACCTTCTTCAGCTGGCTGAAAGATGAACACTACTGTGCCGCGCAGTTGGTCTTTCATTTGCGTGAGTACTTTGGCAGCGCCCATGAGCATGGCTACGTGTGCATCGTGCCCACAGGCGTGCATGACGCCCACTGTCTGGCCAGCATAAGTGCTTTTTTCTTTGGAAGCGAAGGGCAAGTCCACGCGTTCGGTTACGGGCAGGGCATCCATGTCGGCACGCAAAGCCACTACTGGGCCAGGCTTGCCTGTGCGCAGTATGCCTACTACGCCGGTATGTGCAATTCCGGTGCGTACTTCCAGTTTCAGGTTGTGCAAATGCCGGGCTACGTACTCGGCGGTTTTGTACTCGCGGTTCGACAATTCGGGATACTGGTGGATGTGCCGCCGCCATTGAATGACTTCTGGCTCTACCATACGCGCCAACTCATCTACTCTCGCGGTGAAGTGGTACTGCGCGGATGCTCCCAACGCCCAGGCAAGTAAAGCCATTCCTATAGATAAGCGCTTCATGGTCTATGAATTTTTGAGTGCTGCGTAGTTTTCATAAAAGTATGGTATAGTTTCGATACCTTTGTAGAAATTGAATACGCCGAAGTGTTCGTTGGGCGAATGTATGGCGTCAGAGTTGAGACCAAACCCCATAAGTACTGATTTGACACCTAGTACGCTTTCAAACAAGGCCACAATAGGGATACTGCCGCCTTCGCGCGAAGGTAGCGGCGCCTTGCCAAAGGTAGCTTCCATGGCTTTATGTGCTGCTTGGTATTCGGGGGTGTGGGTGGGCGTCACTACCGGAAACCCACCATGATGTGGCTTGACGACCACCTTCACCGAGGGTGGTGCAATGCTCTTAAAGTAGCGGGTAAACAACTCCGTAATCTTGTCGGGGTGCTGATGTGGTACTAAGCGCATGCTAATTTTGGCATAGGCTTTAGATGGCAGTACAGTTTTAGCGCCTTCGCCGATATATCCACCCCAAATGCCATTCACGTCGAGTGTGGGGCGTATGGAGGTACGCTCATGAGTGGTGTAGCCTTTTTCCCCCATCACCTCGTCAATGCCTAGAGCTGCTTTGTACTCATCTTCATTATGAGGTGCCTTGTTCATTTCAGCGCGCTCTGCAGGGCTTATTTCCTCTACGTCGTCATAAAAGCCAGGTATGGTGATGTGGCGATCTTCGTCGTGCAGGGAGGCGATCATCTGGCAAAGTACGTTGATGGGGTTGGCCACAGCACCGCCATATACGCCGGAGTGGAGATCGCGGTTAGGGCCGGTCACCTCTACTTCTACGTAGCTGAGGCCACGCAGTCCAGTGGTGATGGAAGGTGTGTCGTTAGCTATGATGCTGGTATCGGAGATAAGCACTACATCGCAGGCGAGTTTGTCTTTGTTTGCTTCACAATACTTGCCCAGATTGACTGAGCCGACTTCCTCCTCGCCTTCGATCATGAATTTGACATTGCAGGGCAAGGCATTGCAGGCCATCATAGCCTCGAAAGCCTTTACGTGCATGTACACCTGGCCTTTGTCATCGCAGGAGCCGCGCGCAAAGATAGCGCCTTGTGGGTGCAAATCTGTGGGTTTGATAACTGGGTCAAATGGGCCAGATTCCCAAAGGTCAATCGGGTCGGGTGGTTGTACATCGTAGTGGCCATAAACCAATACAGTAGGTAAGTTAGCACCTATGATTTTTTCGCCATACACAATAGGGTGCCCTTCAGTAGTGCACACTTCTACGGCATCAGCGCCAGCAGCGCGCAGTTTATCCGCTACGGCTTCGGCCATGCGCTGTACATCAGCTTTGTAGGCAGGATCGGCACTAATGGAGGGAATGCGCAGCCAATCGAGCAATTCGTGGAGGAAGCGCTCTTTGTGTTCAGCAATATAAGCCTGTACTTTTTGCATATAGTTGAATTGATTTTATTTTGAAAGCGCCAAGATAGGGACTTTCACGAATAATACTGCTGCAGTAGTGCTGCAACTTCAGTTTCTTCGAGTTTTCGTTTGAGCTCACCCTCATAGGCCATGGAGATATAGCCAGTTTCTTCCGACACTACAAAGGCGGCTACGTTGGCTCGCTCGGTGATGCCTACAGCTGCGCGGTGGCGCAGCCCCACACTTTTGGGCAGGTCTATCTTATCGCTCAGTGGCAAGATACATCCCGCCATGAGCACCTTCCCCTCCCCTATCAGCACGGCGCCATCGTGCAGCGGGCTTTCCTTCTGAAAAATACTCTCTATAAGCTGTACGCTAATTTCAGCATTGAGTACAAACCCCTGGTTTACAATGCCTTCGAGTTTGATATTGCCTGCCAATACGAGCAAAGCTCCCATTTTTTTGCGGCTCATGCGTAGCAGTGCTTCTGTAAGTGCCTGTACTTGCCATTCGCGTTGCCTGGATTGAGGCAGATTGTTGTCGAGCAACGACCCCAGTATGCGGGCTTGTCGCTTGAAGGCTGTGTCGCCCAAGTATAGGAGAATGCGCCGGATTTCCTGCTGGAAAATGATAACCAATACGATAACCCCCACATTCACAAATTGATCCAGTACGGCCGAGAGCAAATCCATCTTAAGCCGGGCCACCAGCCACCACACAACGTAGAGCACCATTAGTCCGGCAAAAATAGTGTAGGCAATGGTACCCTTGAGGAGCTTATACAATTGGTAGATTAAAAACCCCACAATGAGGATGTCCAGCAAATCCCATATGCGGATAGGCAAAAACCCAATGCGCGCCAACAAACAAAGCAGTGAATACATGCTACAAAAAAAGCGAATATCGGGCATTGCTCGCAAAATTTGCGTATTTTTGCCCATTCCCATGTGCAAAACCGAGCAAAGTATGCAAACTTTACATCTGCTGGCCGCCACCGTTCTCATCTTTTTCGGCGGGTTGCTGCTGCCAGCGCCACTCCCTGCCCAAGAGATCCGCACCAATGAAAAAGGCGAGAAAATCATCGTGTATCCCGACGGCTCCTGGCAATATTTCACCATTTTTGGAGGTTCTAAAGATGTGCTGTTCGACCCCAAAGACGCCCCCAGTGCCCGCGAGGAGTCGGATTTTGCCAGCAAGTACCCCGTTTTCAGAGGCGAAATAGCACCCATGGACCTGGCACTGGCTATCCCCGAGGAGTACGCTCGCAAAATTGCCGTGCGCAAGGCTCAAATTGCCGCTGAAGCCCGCGACATCGCCCAGAAACGCGCTAGCGAAGCCCAGAACCAATTGCAAAAACTAGAGCAAGACCTCATACGCCTGCGCCAGCAAAACGCTCCTGAAGCCGACGTCCAACGCCTGCAACTACGCCTGGAATCGGCTCGTAAAACCCAGCAGGAAACCCAGCAGGAAGTAGCTATAGCTCAGCGCACTGCTGCCGAAGCCGACCAACTCACCCAAAAAGGCGTCTATCTGAAGCAGCTGCGCTCCCAGCGCAAAAGCGAACTCAAGGCCAATAAAGCGCCATCCGTCGCTGGTGCCACCCTTCAATCGGCCGATCTCCTGGCTGGCCTAGCCCTAGCCGACATGCCTCCCGGTACCCTCAACACTGCAGAACTGCTCTATAACGCCCCTTCGCCGGGCTGCCGTATTGCCTTTGAAGGTGTGGATCCTGAACTCAGGCAATATCGCCGCGATGTACAAAAACAAACTTTCTTTACCTATACTGACGAACGCCTGCGGCGCTTTCTCAAAGACAAAGAGTACCTGCGCTGTGAAGGCTACGCCACCTCCATCGGCGGTTATCGTTTCATCTCTCTGCAATTTTCCTTTGCCTACCCTAATGCCCGCGAAGCCTATGGTTTCATCGAAAAGGGCAGTATCCTCACTATTAAGTTATTAGATGGCAACTTTATCAACCTACGCTCCGGCAAAATGGATAGAGGTAGCTACAACACCCAAACTGGGGTACTTACCTACAGCGTCCACTACCCTATTGATCGAAGCCAGATCAACCTCCTGCGACAAAGCGAAGTGGATAGCGTACTCGTCTTCTGGAGCAGCGGCTATGAAGAATACGAAGTCTTTGAAATTGACTTTTTTATCAATCAACTGACCTGCCTCGAAAAATGAACCGGTACGAACACGACACTCTCGAACAAGAACTCAAAAGCATACAGATGCTAGGCCTCCAGCTTCCTACTGACCCCCGCTGGGTAAACTTAGCCGAAATGGAACTGGAGGAAATCCTGACCGACCACGCCTATTGCGAGCAAAAAGCCGCCACCTCCTGCATCTCGCTCATCCAGCAATACCCCGACAAGACAGATATGGTTAAGAGCCTGGCGCCCATCGTTACAGAGGAGTGGGGGCACTTCCGCGCCGTACTGGCCGAAATGGAGAAGAGAGGCCTGAAACTAGGCCGCCAGCGCAAGGATGAATACGTGAATGAGTTGCTCAAGTTTCAGAAAAAGGGCGGCAGCCGCGAAGATGCTCTCTTGGAAAAACTCCTGGTGTGCGCCCTCATAGAAGCTCGCAGTTGCGAGCGCTTTCGCCTACTATCGCTCTACATTAGCGACCCCGAATTGCGTGGTTTTTACCACCGCTTCATGGTGTCAGAGGCTGGGCACTACCGCCTGTTCATTGACCTGGCTAAACAATATGCCGGCGAAGCAAAAACCCGCCAACGCTGGCAGGAATATCTGGCCAAAGAGGCCGAAATCATGCGTGAACTGGAACTTAGAGGGGATAGAATGCATTGATTAGCCATTCGGAGTACATCTGCTAATGTCAAAATAACAAACATGTAAGCCATGACAATGGCCAGCGCACAGAGATTTTTGCAATGTGCGCTGTAAAAATTCTTGTAGTTTACAAAAAGTTGCTACTTTTGAGCTTGACTGTCATCCTTTTCTACTGGCATTTCACATAAAAGCGAGGTAGCGGCTCCAACTGGCAAACCTGGGCTTCATACGCTTACTATATGAACCCAAAGCATCGCTTTTTCGCCAGAGCAAAAAACCTTCATGCTGACTTTCCATTTTTTTTATATTGCAAAAACATTGACACACCATGAAAATCCTACCGCTCTTTGCTTCATTGCTGCTGATTGTAGCCTGCAACTCTACCAAAAAAGCCGAGCGCGTCTATGGTGATGCGCTCTTTCAGCATTGGATTCACTCCTTTGAGGATGATACCGACAGCTACAAGGCCTATCGCCCAGCGGCGTATGCCTTCCCGCCAGCACGTGGCCGCGAGGGCTTCGAGTTGAAAAAAGACGGCAACTTTACGTTCTACGCCATTGCGCCTACCGACGGCAGCCAGGCCATTGCAGGCACCTGGAAACTAACAGGTAAGCGAACACTCAGTATCCAGTTGAAAAATGGTACGGCTATGACTATTGAACTGTTGGAAGTGGGGCAAGACATGCTCAAAGCTATCAAATAGCAAAGAAGAGTTCGTACACAAAGGAAGCAAAGGTCGCAAAGTTTAGTAGCGCTGTGCTTGCGCTGTTTTTCGAGCAGAGGAGTGCAAAGGCCATCCGCCTACTGCTGGCTGCTCATTGACTTGAATACTTCACCAAAACCGCTTTTTACAATGAAAAATCTTACGTCCCAATTGCTGCTGTGGGCCTTGCTACTGGCGGCGTCTCTCGGTGCGCTCCAGGCGCAAACACTAGAGTCTTTTCAGACGCGCCTTCAGCAGCGCGAAGCTACCTACATTCCTATGCTTCGCAGCAAAGCGGCAGGTCTAGACGCTCCTACCCTACCTCTATTAGAATACACGCCGGAGCCGCAACAGCGCACTTGCCACACTATGCATGCCGATGCTGACCTGCGCGCTCACTACCCCCAGCTTGGCACACTCGACGATTTTGAAGCCGCTATGCAGATGCACTTGGGCGTGTATTCGAACCAAGTAGAAACTCGCGACCCGCAGGCTAACATCATCACCATACCTATCATCGTACACGTAGTACACAACGGCGAACCCGTAGGCACGGGCGCCAACATCAGCGCTGCGCAGGTGATGTCACAGATTGCCGTGCTCAACGAAGACTTTGGCCGTACTGGCGCAGGCTTCAACGATCATCCTGCCGGCGCCGATACTGAAATTCGCTTTGCGCCTGCCCTGCGCGACCCCAACGGCAACCTCCTGGCTGAGCCTGGCATCCGCCGCGTCAATGGCATGCGCGCCTTCTGGACCTACGATGCTATTCAGGCTACCCTCAAGCCCAATACCATCTGGGATCCTAACCGCTACCTCAATGTGTGGACGGTGCAATTTGGTGGGGCAGACCAAGGATTGCTCGGCTACGCCCAGTTCCCCAGTTTTTCTAACCTCCCGGGGTTTGAGCAAAACGAAGGTCCAGCCAGTACCGATGGCGTAGTCATTCGATGGCAAACCTTTGGCCGCACCGGCAACGTACAAGCGCCCTACAACCGCGGGCGCACCACCACCCACGAAATAGGCCACTGGCTGGGTTTGCGCCATATATGGGGCGATGGTGGCTGCGGTGTGGACGACTTCTGCACTGACACGCCCACTTCTGGCCAGCCCAATTACAACTGCGTGGCCGTAACCAGCTGCGGCAGCCCTGATATGATTGAAAACTATATGGACTACTCCCAGGACGCCTGCATGAATATTTTTACCCAGTGCCAAAAGGAACGCATGCGCACCGTGCTCAACAACAGCCCGCGTCGCAAGGAACTGCGCAACTCCAACGTACACATCAATACCGGCGGTAACCCCATGGCGCCAGTAGCACAGTTTACGGCAAATCGCACCAATATATGCTCCGGGCAAAACATTATCTTCACCAGCCAGTCCACCAACAATCCCACTACCTATACCTGGCGAATTTTTGACGAAGACGGCATGCTGCTCAACACCTTTAACGGCCCCAGCCTAAATCTTACCTTCAACACGCAGGGTATTTATAGCATAGAACTCAGCGTGAGCAATGCCGCCGGCACTAGCACCGTACGCCGCGAAAACTTCGTCACGGTACTGTCTGCTACTACCTACACCCAACTCATTGAAGATGCCGAAAACCTCAGTACAGCCTTTCGCGACTGGCTGCTATACAACCCGGATGCCGACCGCACTTTTGAGTACGCCAACGTCAGTTCCTTCGGTATGGGCGTGCGCAGCATCCGGTTTGACAATTACAGCACCGACGACGATCCTTCCGGCACAGTGGACGCGCTGGTTAGCCCGGCCATCAACCTGAGCAATAACCCCAACCCCTACTTATATTTCGAGCATGCTTACGCCCAGTATGATGGCGAGTATTCCGACACGCTGGTGTTGTTTTACTCTACCGACTGCGGGGCGACTTTTACCCCTTTTTGGTTTAAAGGCGGTAGAGAATTAGCCACCGCGCCGCCCACTACCAACGCCTTTGTGCCCAGTGCCAACCAATGGGCTGCTAACCAGATCAGCCTGGGATTCCTGGCTGGGCAGCCTAGGGTACATTTCCTGATTGCCAATTTCTCCGGTTGGGGCAATAACCTGTATCTCGATGAAATCTCGTTTGTAAATGCTCAGAACTTCACCAATGGCCCGCCGCAACCCAACCTATATACCGCTCGCCGCGCGGTATGTGCTGGCGAAACCATATTATTTGAAGATATTTCCTCCAACTTCCCACGCCAGTGGCAATGGCAGTTTCCCGGAGGTACGCCTTCTACTTCTACTGCCCAGCATCCGCGCGTGCAATACGATACTCCCGGCACATACTCTGTTGGTCTGGCGGTGTCTAACAACCTGGGCAGTAATGCTGGCACCGCTCAAAACTACATCCAAGTACTGGCACTACCCAATATTTTGGTCACAGCCAGTCAGTTGCCTGCATGCGGAGGGACGCCCGTAACGCTTATCGCCTCTGGAGCCAGTACATACGAGTGGTACGACCAACGCAGTGGCAACCTCATTTTTGAAGGTGATCAACTCACCGTGCGCCTGTATAGCGATTGGGACTTTGTAATCATCGGAACCAATAGCGCGGGGTGTAGTCATGCAGTATCGCTCACAGTGCCGGTCAGTGGGCCACCAGCGCCTACCATCACCCAAAACGGCAACATTTTGACCAGTAGCACGGCCACGGCTTACCAATGGTACTTTAATGGCAATACCATTCCGGCCAACCAAGGCGGTACATCGCAATCCATACAGGCGCTGGCTTCGGGGGTATATGTGGTGCAGGTATTCAATGCGGCAGGATGCTCTAGCCTGTCTAATCCGTTCCAGCTCACTTCTACGAGTAGCAGCAGTGTACAAGATATCAGCCAAGCCATGTACGTGTTTCCCAACCCCAGCCAGAGTAGCCTGCAAGTGTCCTTGGTGCATGCGGCGCGTGGTGCGTTTGGCCTGGAATTGCACAACATCCTGGGACAATGCGTGTACCGAGAACAAATCCAAAAAGACGGCGAGCAGTTAGAGCATCGCCTCGATATTGGCACTCTGCCCGTCGGGGTGTACTGGATTTCGCTGCGCCACGCCCAGTATCGCGGCGTAGTCAGGGTGGTGAAGGAGTAGCGTGCCAGGGGGCACTCAAAGCCCCCACCCTTCTCTGAGCAGTGCCGAGGGTTTGAACTTTCGGATTTAGTAGTATCACTTGCCGGCGCGCAGGCTATTTCTTCAAGGCGTCCCGAATCCGCTTGGCCACAGTGCTGAGCGCTTCCTCGGGATTGTCCCACAGGCTGACGGCTTTCAGGCGCCCATCGGCGTCCTTGGGGACGATTTCGAAGTCCTGAACTTTCATCTCTTCTCCTTGCGATGAGGCGGCGACGCCGGGCAAGGCGCCTAAATCCATCGGCTCGATGAGCAGCGGAATGAACTGCTTCTTTTTCTCTAAAAAGCCTTTGATGGCGGGTTTCAGCTCCTTGTCCCAGATGTAATCTGAGGCGATGGCGTCGGCGGAGAGCAGGAGGATGAACACGTCGGCTTCTTTCAGCTTTTGCTGGATGACTTCGTCCCACTGCTCGCCGGGCAGGATTTCCTGGTCGGTCCACAGCTCCACGTCGTCGGAGCGGCGCAAGCCGCTGAGGTGCACCCGCAAGCGGTGAAGCCACTCGGTGTTTCGGTGCGAGTAGGACAAGAACACCCGCTTGGCGCGGCGCGGCGGGCGCGGCAGCAGCACTTCAAAGCGCCGGATGAGCAGCGTTTGCTCCTGACCCGCCTTGTCCTTGCCCGGGATTCGGATGTGCCCGCGCTCCGCGGCTTGGCGCAATGCGGCATATTTCACGAAGTAGGCGCCGTCGTAGGAGACATCCATCCTGGGCGCCGCCTTTTCATCCAACCTAAGGATTGGGATGCTCGCAGGCGCCTCATCTTCCGTGGGCGCCGCTTCGGAAGACTTGCTCATCTCCGAGCCTTTTGTGCTCTGCGGCTGTGCCGCTTCTATTTTTCCTTGCAGAAAATGCTTGCATTGCGCAAAAATCTCTTTTTGCAGTTCCAGCGCTTCGCGCTTGCCTTCTGCGGCGCCCTCCACGCCGATCAGGAGCACGCCGTCGTGTTCGTTTTCGGCGGGGTACAGCCCTTTGAGCAATACCCGCAAGCCGTTTTTCAAAAAAACGATGCCGTGCTTCCAGAAGTGCCGCGCCTCTGAGCGCTCCTCCTGCGCATAGTGCAGGATGAGGCGGTGCATCAGTTTTTTGTAGTGAAACAGCGGCACGCGCAGCCAAAAAGCCGACTGCCAGACTCCCTGCGCCGCAATGCGGAGCAAATCTTCTATCGGGTGCTCGTCGGGCAGGTACTGCGGAGCCACGTACCAGCCCTTGCGCAGCGGATGCGGGAAGATCAGCTCCAATTGCTTGGCGACATCGAGAAATACCTGCTTGAAATCGCCTACGCTGCCGAGTTCGTCCGGATGAAACTCACCTCCCTTTGCCAGCACTTGTTGGTTCAAAATGTCGTGGATGCGCCGGGTCAGCTCGGCGGGCTTCAAAAAAACGCGGTTGCGAAGGGCTTCGGATTGCTCGAAAAACGCCACCACGCCGCCGCGATGGAAGGTGCGGGGCAGGTCTTGCGGTTCGAGACCGGTAGCCCTGCCCATGATTTTAGCCGCGGCTTGCTCGAATTCGCCGAGCCAAACGGAGCCGTCTTCTTTCAAATACTCTTGAAAAGGGTTGTCGTTCTCTGAGTTTCCTTCTTGCAGGTCGAGGATGCGCTGCCGCACGGTGAGCCAAATGGGAGGTAACGAAGCGCTGTCGGCGGCTTCGGCGATGGCCGCCTCCAGTTCGCGCTCGAAGAGCCGGAGGGCTTGCTGTTGGCGGGGGTGCTGCGGGTCGCAGCCTTGGCAGAGGCTGATGTGCAGCGATTCGCGGATGCGGTAGTCGTCGTGGAGCGGCTGGTCGAGGCGGCGTTTGCCCGCTCCGAGGTCGGTTTTGTTTTGCACCACGAGGAGCGGGGCGTTGTTGCGCTCGCCGGCGTAGTGCTGCACGGTGTCGAGCCAGTAGCGAAGTTCGAAGTGTTCCAACGGCACTTTGGCTTCGCCGGTACGCAAGCAAGTGTCTTGGCGACCGTTGAGGTTGGTGGCGGCATCCCAGAGCAGCAGATAGACGGCGTTGTCGCTCATGAAGAGCCGGTAGGTCTCGTGGTAGTATTCCTGCCCGCCAAAATCCCACACGCTCACTGCCACGTCTTGGAGTAGAGGAAAGCGTTCGGAGTTGGGCAGCCAGCGGTGCACCTTCAGCCCGTGCGTGCTGTCTCTTTGATCTAAATAATCTCCCGTCTGCAAGTAGTGCAGCAGCGTGGTCTTGCCCGCATCGCTGTTGCCCAGCAGGATGAGCTTGACGTCGCGGCGGGTATCAACGTCTTTGGGCAGTGGCTTTTCATCCGGTAGCGCATCGAAATATTGCCTGAGCAGTTCAATGTTGCGCTGCTGATAGATGTCCGCAGGGCAGTCTTCGATGGGGCACCCATCCACACGGAAAACCCGCAGCGCCTTCATCTCCTTGAGCGGGCGTATTTTTTTTACCTGGGTGTCGGAGCAGTAGAGCTCTTGCAACTGGGTCAATTGGCTGAGCGGGCTGAGGTCGCTCACCCGGGTGTCGGAGCAGTCGAGTTTTTGCAACTGGGTCAATTGTCTGAGCGGGCTGAGGTCGCTCACCGAGGTGATGGAGCAGTAGAGCATTTGC
The DNA here is from genome assembly GCA_938015595.1 of uncultured Saprospiraceae bacterium. GTDB lineage: Bacteria > Bacteroidota > Bacteroidia > Chitinophagales > Saprospiraceae > UBA2329. The sequence continues at coordinate 120,378 of CALLPI010000015.1, forward strand.
AACTGGGTCAATTGTCTGAGCGGGCTGAGGTCGCTCACCAAGTTGTTGGAGCAGGTGAACGTTTGCAAATGTGTAAGTTTGCGGAACAGGAAGAGGTCAGACAGTGACCATGGATTAAATTCATCACCGATGAATAACTTTTTCAAGCCTTTCAGTAGGGCAAGGCGTGCGGGCAGCGCTCTGAGGCGGTTTTTTTCGCCTTTGTTCTGGCTTATTTTTTCTACCCATTTTTTTTGCTCCTCGTCGTATTCCTGCCACCTGTTGCTCAGGATGAGGGTTTCGAGCCAGGTGCAGTCGCCAATCTCGTCGGGCAGGTGGGTGAGACCGCAGTTGCCGAGGTCGAGCACAGGGTTTCGGGTTTGCTTGTTTTGTTTGATGAGTTGGAGGGCGAGTTCGGACATGGCGGCGCCGGGTGGGTTGTCTTTTTTGAAGATAGCGGGTTGCGGGAGGGCTTTTTGGAGCGTTCGCCCAACGGGAAGCGGTTTTTTCTTCTCAGGAGGGGCGCTTTTGCACGCGCGAATGCATGCTCAGCGGCAAAAATGAGGGGCTGTCTCTGTACTTTTTATAGTTGCGTTTGTATTTTTTACAGGCGATAATCCTTTTTTTTCAAAAAAGCAATGATCAATTATTTTTTAAATGAGGACAAGTGTCATGTTGGCTTTGGCGCGTACTCCCGCACCTTTGGGTGTGTTATTTTTCTCATGGTTCAAACTAAAAATATCTGTGTGTATGAAGGTAGAACAATTGTATACCGGTTGTCTGGCGGAAGCCGCCTACTACATCGAAAGCGAGGGAGAAGCGGTCATCATTGACCCGCTGCGCGAGGTAGCGCCGTACATCGAGCGCGCCGAAAGAGACGGGGCCAAGATCAAGTACGTGCTGGAGACGCACTTTCACGCCGACTTCGTGTCGGGGCATTTGGATTTGGCCAAGAAGACGGGGGCGAAAATCGTCTATGGCCCGACGGCGAAGCCCAACTTTGAGGCATACATCGCTCAAGACGGCGAAGAGCTGCCGGTAGGGAAGGTAAAAATCCGCGTTTTGCACACCCCGGGGCACACGATGGAGTCGTCGTGCTTTTTGTTGCTCGACGAGAACGGCAAGGAAGTAGCCGTTTTCACGGGCGACACACTGTTCATCGGCGATGTAGGTCGTCCGGATTTAGCGGTGAAGTCGGACTTGACGCGGGAGGATTTGGCGGGCTATCTGTACGACTCGCTGCGCTCGAAGATTATGACGCTGCCCGACGATGTGCGCGTTTATCCGGGGCATGGGGCGGGTTCGGCATGCGGCAAGAAGATGGCTAAGGAGACGGTTTCGACAATTGGTCAGCAAAAGCAGTTGAACTACGCCTTGCGGGCCGACATGACGCGCGAGGAGTTCATCCGCGAAGTAACGACGGGCTTGGTGGAGCCTCCGCAGTATTTCCCGAAGAATGCCGTGCTCAACCGCATGGGCTACGAGAGCATTGACGAGGTATTGCAACGCGGGGTTCGTCCGCTGTCGGTAGAGGAATTTGTGGCGGTGGCGGAGGTGGAAAACGCTCTTATTTTGGACACGCGCTCGGAACAAGAGTTTGTCAAGGGGTACATTCCCGGCGCTGTTTTCATTGGGTTAGACGGCCAATTTGCCTCTTGGGTGGGTACGCTCATTCCCGATCTACAACAGCCCATATTGCTGGTGTGCCCGGCTGGTCGTGAGGAGGAAGCGGTAACGCGCTTAGCGCGGGTGGGCTACGACAACGCGCTTGGCTATCTGAAAGGCGGCTTTGCCGCGTGGCAGGCTGCTGGGAAAGATATAGACAGCATCGAAAGCATCAGCGCAGAGACGTTCGTCAGCCGCATGAAGGCCCCCAACGCGGTAGTGCTCGATGTGCGCCGCAGGAGCGAGTACGAAACCGAACACGTCATCGGTGCTCAGAACTTCCCACTCGATTTCATCAACAAAAACATGGCGGAGCTGCGCCAAGACGTCCAGTACTTGGTGCATTGCGCAGGGGGCTACCGCTCCGTCATCGCCATCAGCATTCTCAAAAACCGCGGGTTCGACAACATGGTCAACGTAGAGGGCGGCTTCAAGGCCATTAAGGCGACCGGCAAAGTGGCCTTGTCGGAGTATCGCGAACAGATCACCGAGCTGTAAGGGCTAGCTTCAATGCCGAGAGGTGTAAGGCATCGAAGGCCATCGGAGGTATTGCTCCGGTGGCCTTTTGCATAGGCGAAGAGCAGCCCGATGTGCCCTTATTTTGTACCTCAGCGCCGTTTAAACGGATGCGTTGTAGGCGGGTCTTAAGGATATTCCGCTTTTGCGGCCATTGCCGGAAGGGGAGTTTTGGAGAAAAACTCGACGCCATGAAGAAGAATACTTTGATTTTCGGACTGTTGGTTGGAGCCATCTCTTGGGCTTGGGGGCAGGTGGTGGTCAACACCGCTCAGGGTGCTGTTCAGGGGTTGGTTCAGGATGGCGTTTATGCTTTTTTGGGCATTCCGTACGCGCGTCCTCCGGTGGGGGCGTTTCGCTGGGCGCCGCCGGAGGCGCCGTTGGGGTGGTCGGGGGTTCGGCTGGCGCAGGTTTTTCCGCCGGCGTGCCCGCAAAAGGAATTTGCTCCGGGCGATACGGTCGGCAAGGCGATAGGTCAGGAGGACTGTCTGTACCTCAACGTCTGGACGCCCGACTTGAGCGGTCGGCTGCCGGTGATGGTCTTTGTTCACGGGGGCGGCAATCAGCAAGGCGCTACGGGACAGGTTAGCGGCGGTGCGCGTCTCTATGAGGGCAAGAACTTAGCCAAGCGGGGCGACGTAGTGGTGGTTACTCTTCAGTATCGGCTTGGGGCGTTAGGTTTTATGGTGCATCCGGGTTTGGAGGCGGAGAGCGCTTGGGGCAAGGCGGGCAACTACGGTGCCCTCGATCAGGTGGCTGCGCTACAATGGGTGCAGCAAAACATCGAGGCTTTTGGCGGCGACCCTGCGAGGGTAACGGTTTTTGGCGAAAGCGCCGGCGCGGTCAATGTGGGCAATCTGCTGGTCATGCCGGCGGCTCGAGGGCTTTTTCACCGCGCCATTTTGCAGAGCGGCTCGCCACGCCTCAAAGACTATGCTACTGCGCGCGCTGAGGGTGTCGCCTTCGCCCAAAAACTCGGCGCCGCCGGCACTGCTGCGCAGCAAGTGGCCTACCTTCGGGCGTTGCCGGCCGACTCGCTGGTCAGCGGCGACTCCAGCCCCATTGCAGGCAACGGCCTTACGCGGGCGCCGTGGCAGCCGGTGTTGGATGGCTATTGGTTTCCGCAAAGCCCTTTCGAGGCCATACAAAGCGGCCAGCACCACCGCGTGCCGCTCCTTGTTGGCTCCAACAGCGAGGAAATGAGCCTCTACGCGCCTGCAGTAGTAACCCCCCAAATGTTGCAGGCGTTCGTGCAAGCTACTATACCACCCTTCTACCGCCCTCAGGTGCTGGCCGCCTACCCGCCCGGCACGACCAACGAGCAGGCGCGCGCCGCCTACGTGGCTTTGGTCAGCGACCTGCAGTTTACAGCCCCAGCGCGGCGCGTAGCCGATTGCATCAGCAAAAACCAAACAGAACCCGTCTGGCGCTACTTCTTCACCTTTCGCCACACCGTGCCCCTCTTGCAGCCCTTCGGGGCCTATCACGGCATGGAGCTGTTCTACGTGTTTAACACCTGGGAAAATGCTGCGCTCGGCAGCGGACCGCTCTTCCGGCCCGCCGACGACAGCACGCAGCAAAACGCGCTGCGCTATTGGAC
>CALLPI010000016.1 GCA_938015595.1 uncultured Saprospiraceae bacterium
GTGCCGCTCGGCAAGTTGGTGATATTGTAGAAGGCGTTGCTCGTCGTAGCACTGCCGCTCACCGCCGGCCCAGTCCACTGTATCTGGTACGGCGCTGTACCGCCCGTGAAGCCGAGATGTATCTGGCCGTTCTGGCCGCAGATACCCGGCACCGGCACAGCAGTCACTTGCAGGTTGTTGGCACCGTTGGTCAGCGTCACGGTCTGCGTGCGCGTACAGCCCTGTGCATCTGTCACCGTGATGGTGTAGGTGCCGCTCGGCAAGTTGGTGATAGTATAGCTGGCGCCTACGCCATTAATGGAGCCATTGGAGGGTCCTGTCCAAGTTACCATATAAGGCCCAGGCGAACCACTAATAGCCAGAGCGACAGATCCATTTTGCCCACAGGTGCCCGGATGCGGCGTAGCAGTGAAGTTCGGACTTGTCCCACTATTTACTGTGATGACCAGGGCATTGGATTGACAGCCATAAAAATCGGTAACTCGCACCGTATAAGTGCCGTTGGGCAAATTGGTAATCAGGTAGCCAAAGTTGTTAAAGGTGATACTACCATTTATTGGCCCTGTCCAGTTGATGGTAAAGGGAGGGCTTCCGCCGATGATATCCATCCAAATGGCGCCATTTTGTCCACAGGTACCAGGCTCTGCCTGGCCAGTGATGTGTACGCCGCTGCCAGAGTTGGTGATATGCGTAGTAGCCGAGCCAGAACAACCATTAGCGGCCGTCACGGTCACGGTATAGGCGCCGCTGGGTAAATTCTGGATAGTGTAAGTATTGCTAGAGCTTGTAGCAGAACCAGAAGTTGGCCCTGCCCAAGCTATAGTAAACGGCCCGGAGGCTCCGCTGATGTTGACCACAATCCTGCCAGGCTGACCGCACTGTCCATTTTGCGGCGTGAGCGATACCACAGGGTTGCCGCCAGCATTGTTATTGAGCGTCACTACCTGGCTGAACATGCAGCCGTTAGCATCCGTTACTTTTACGGTGTAAGTACCAGAGGGCAGGTTGGGAATGTTATAGCCGTTTTGGTGTACTGTTACGGAGTTACTCACTGGCCCTGTCCACTGAAGGGTCCAGGGGCCTGTACCGCCTAAAATGTCCACCCAAAGCGAGCCATTTTGATTGCAGTTGCCAGGTACAGGCGTTATGTTCAAGCTGATATTACCTGTGCCATTTTGTAAGTGCACTGTATGGGTGCAGGTACAGCCGTTAGCATCTGTTACAGTCACGGTGTACACGCCGGAAGGCAGATTATCGATCTGGTAGAAGAAATTAGCCGTAGTGGCTGTACCAGATGACGGCCCTGTCCAGCTTACAATAAAGTTGGGTGTACCCGAGCCCATGCCTACATGGATGCTACCGCTGGCGCCGCATTGGCCAGGTACTGCTACGGCAGTGCATTGGATGTTGCCCGATGAAGCAGATAGCGTTACTTGCACGGTCTGCGAGCATCCATTAGCACTGGACACCGTAATAGTATAGCTACCAGCTGGCTGATTGATGATGGTGTAGCTACCTGTATTAGCGGTAGCCGAGCCGCTGGAAGCCCCTGTCCATACTATAGCATAAGGCGCTGTGCCTCCTGGAATACTTAACTGAATAGAACCCAACTGCCCACAAGGTGCTGGTACAGGTGTGGCTACCACGCCCAGCGAAGAGCCTATCTGCACCGGAATAGTCGTCACGCAATGGTTGGCATCCGTGAAGGTGAAGTTGTAACTTCCCGGAGGCAAGTTGTAGATGGAGAAGGCCTGAAGCGTGGTCGTCCAACTACTGGTGACCGGCCCCACCCACTGTACCAGGAAAGGCGCCTGCCCATTGGCAATATTAAATAGCACACTACCAGTGGGGCTTGCGCCGCTCCCAGTACAGTTGGCATTAGTGGGTGTGGCTGTCACTTGCAGAGCGGTGGTAGAGGGCGGAATCACTATGGTTTGCGTACCAACACACCCATTGGCATCCGTAATGGTCACCGTGTAAGTGCCCGCACTGACACAATATACGTCAAAGTTGGTCTGGCTGGTGGTCACACTGCCGGTAGTGGGTCCAGTCCAACTTACCACATACGGACCTGTGCCATTATAAATGTCAATCCAAATGGCTGCACACAATTGGCAGGAAGCCGCCAGCGGCATGAGTGAGAATTGCAGCCCACCGCCGCCGCCGCTAACCGTAACGCTGCGAGTAGCCTGGCATCCGTTAGCCGCTGTAACAACGATAGAGTACGTACCAGCCTGTACATTATTAATGGTGTAGTTAGCCGTATTAGAAGTAGCAGAGCCGCTTGTTGGGCCCGACCAGGAAATCTGATAAGGCCCACCTGCGCCCGAAATAGATACGGCAATAGAGCCAGCCTGACTGCACCCGGTGCTTTGAGCTGTAGCATTCACCTGGAGGCCACCGCCCGTGTTGAGTGTGACCATACCACTGCGCGTACAGTTGCCGGCTGCTGTCACTTGCACCATATAGTTGCCTGCCGGCAAATTGGCAATGGTGTATCCTGGCAAGGATGTGGTGAAAGTACCGTTTTGAGTTCCCGTCCATGTGATTACGAATGGTGGCGTGCCGTTGGCTATGTTGACGGCAATGGAACCTGTAGCAGCACATCCTCCACTGATGGGCGTAAAGGTAGCAGAAAGGTTGTTCGTAGTATTATTGAGCGCTAAAATTTCATAAGCTACACAGCCAGTAGCGTCAGTCACTTGCACTGGGTACGTACCGGAGTTGAGGTTGGAAATGATGTAGCTGGTTTGAGAGGTAGTAGCCGTGCCAGGCGTAGGCCCACCCCATGAAATCTGGAAGGGTGGCGCTCCTCCAGTAAACTGCAAAAGAATGCTACCAGGCTGATTGCAAGCCCCATGACGAGCAGAGGCTGTCATGCGCAAGCCCGTATTGGATACTACCACTGTGCGGATGAAGGTGCACTGATTGCCAGCAGAACGTATGACCACAGTATATGTGCCTCCAGGCAACCCAGGGATGCTGAACTGGTTACTATTGGCTGTCAAGGTGGCGCTTACTGGGCCAGTAACAGTCACGGTATAGGGCGCTTGGCCTCCAGTAGTGCCTATTTGAATACTGCCTGGGGCGGTGCAAGTAGCGGCTGTGGGCGTGGCTACAAAACTGAAGTTGCTGCTAGAGTAGGAAATGGTAAATGACCGCACCACCACGCACCCCTGGGCATCGCGCACGTAGGCCACGTAGTTGCCGTATGCCAGTCCAGTGATAGTGTAGGGGTTGGTATTTCCAGCATTGTAGTTGCCACTAACCGGGCCGGTCAGTTGTATTTGATACGGTGGCGTACCTTGCATGATGGTCATTTGCACCGAGCCCCCTGCCCCGCAAATATCGGTTTGGAGCATGGTGCTCACGCTCATGTCTGAGTTGGATGGTACAATCACGTTTTGTTGTACGGTACACCCGTTGTTGTCGGTGATGCGTACCACATATAGGCCAGCAGGGAGGTTGCTCAAAGTCCGGGTAGTGGTATTAGAGCTAACCGTATTGCTAATTGGCCCAGTATATTGAATGGAATACGGCGCCGCCCCCCCTGACAGAGACAGTGCGATGCTACCATTGCTCTGGCCGCAGCCCGCAGCCGCAGGCGTAGCCGAAGCAATTTGCAAATTGCAGTTGGAGGCGCACTCCACCAGTAGCGTGTAATTACTTATCGCGCCATTATAGCCATCTACTACTATATAGTAAGTACCGGGCTGTAGGTAAGCGGTAATTTGCTCGTTGGCCGTGCCGCCGGTTTCGCTGAACTCGGCGCAAGAGCCGCGGTTACAGGAGCGCAGCAGGAAAAGTTCGAGATTATCCTGAAGATTGCTTAAGGTAATGTTAACCCATCCAGCTTGTGTCACGGTGAAAGTATGCACTACCTCGGGGCCATTGTTCTCCACGTTGAAGATGTTGCCGTCACAGCCGTAGAGCGATACGTCATCATTGCCGTTGAGGTTAGTGTAGTTGAAGGGTACGCCGCAGTTGAGTGGTATGGCATCGCTACAGTTGAGATATCCGCAACTCACCTCTAGGCGATATTGCCCCTGAGAGTTAGCAAACTGGCCGTCCACCACGATATAATATATACCAATAGGTGCATTAGCCAGCAGAATGCCCTCATTGTTGGTGAGAGAGTTATTGGTTGTACTAGAGCGCAAACAAGTGACTTGGTTGCAGTTGCCCGACAACAGGAAAAGGTCTAGGTCAAGACCGGGCGTCATAATTTCCAAGCCGATTTGCAAGTCACCAGGAGTAGTTTTATGCAAAACATAGACCTTTTCTGGACCGTCAAAAGTATTGTTATTGCAGCCAGGATAGGTTGTAATGTGGTTGCCCGCGCCCACAGTAGTTTCGTAGGGGCGGTAGTCGCCGCACTGGATGGGCACTGCTTTATTGCACCAAGCTGAAACCGTACCGCAAGCACCCTGCGTCACACTGGTGACTCCCGCCGCCGTAGCTGTACAAGCATTGGGATAAGTAACGCCATTACAACCGCACACCGGGTTGTAAACGGTAGGACACACAGCATCCGGGTTCATCTGAGAAGGATTAATGCAACTGCCCTGGCAAGAGCCTGCCGTGTAAAAGCTCACGCCATTGGCTTGTGCTACACAGGCATTGGTATAAGTGACACCATTACAGCCACACACCGGAGCATTCGTCTGAGCACATACCATCGTGAGCACCCCCGTATTCGAGTTGATGGTGACGCCTCCGCTGCTCACAACCAGCGCAGGATTGAAACAAGACGTATTGCAAGGCCCTGGTCTAAAGGAGGTAATCCCTCGTTTTTGTGCTTCGCAAGGGTTGGAATACGTCACGCCGTTGCAGCCGCACACTGGGTTGAATACCTGGGTACACACAGTGTTCAGGTTGATAGCCTGCGGATTGATGCAGGAACTAAAACACACTCCAGAAGTAAACTGCGTAACGCCTGCCAACTGGGCAAAGCACGGGTTGAGATAGCTCACGCCATTGTTCCCGCATACAGGGTCGGCAACCAACGGGCAAGGCGGAGGCACAGGACCTATGAAACTCAAGTCGGCTGGTACAGGCAGCTTGCCCAGATGTACGTCTCCCTTGATTTCAGAGGTTTTTTTAACATCGGCTTTCTTCGTGGCAGTTCTATTGGTGCTTTCTGCCCATGCAAAAGCAGTATGTGCAAGCACCATGACTACCAAAATTGGTAAAACTCTTTTCATAGTATGGGATTGACAATTTGTTAGTAAAATATTAGACTTTAATGTTGATTCTTGGTAACAACTTCGGTACACATTTTACCCATTGTTGCCGCTCAGACACATCGGGATGTGGGACCGGCGGTAAATAGGTTCAAGGGTCAACTCTAGTAAGGGATAGACGTGCAAGGTTTCTGCGCGCCTGCGTCAATGAAGAAGTCATTGACGAGATCGCTCAACAGTTCAGAGAGATAAAGGAAGGGCTTTTTCTCTGATGCAAATATCGAACTTCGCTGCGATAATATGTGTATTTGGTGCCAACTTTTTTTACGGTTTTTTACACTACAGGCACTCCTGAGGCTCAGATCCGCGCGTTTACTCAACAAATAGATAGTAGTATGTAGAGTGTTGCTACACCAGCATGATGGCGATCATTATGATATGACCTGGCCTACCCGGCTACAGAAGATGACGTACAGTAAAAGCAAAATGGAAGCCGTGCAGCACTTGATGTAGGCAATGTTACCACCTTTTTTATATTGGGTGAACACGGCCGAGTAAGGTATGACGACAAAACGCTACAATCCGCTATTTTTGTGCCAAGGAAGCGTTAAAGCAGCATTTGCTGCGCTGTGTCGTTCTCCTTTCAATTAATATACTTCACTCAAAAGACATACGCAATGGCCAAACTTTACCGATGGAACATCCATGCAATATATTTTTGCGCGATGTTGGGATTGGTCGCTTGCAGTGCAGATGAGCCTGATGATCCTATCATCGTGCCAGAGGTAGAAAAGGAATTCGTCGTAGAAATGCGCGAGCGACCAGGGCCAACACCGCGCAACCTGCAACTGCACTTGCGCACAGTCAAAAACCAGGACTGTGAAGACTTAGGCATACAATATGAATGGTCGGTAGCATTGGCAAGCCTTAGACTGGACATTCTGGGCATTCGACGCCCAGCCAACTGTACACCTGGCCAAGCGCCAGCACAGGAGACGGTGACAGCAGGCGCACTGCCAGAAGGGTTGTACGACATCAACATCAAACTGCGCAACGCCATAGCCAATACCGGCACACTACAACTGACCGAAGAAGTCTATTACCTCAACATGCGTGCCGAAGAGGGGCTGATTATACCCATCAAACAACTGCGACGCATACCTGAACATATCATTTGGGGCTACGTAGGTTTTTCGGCGCCTTCCATGGCCACTACGGCCACTGGTTTTATCAATGAACTGGCGGCTATATCCACTGCGCATGGTCTCAATGCAGGGCATTACGGGCATTTTCAGATTTCCAGCGGCTCGGGGTCTCCTGTCATTACAGGCGCGCCTATTGATCTCAACCTCCGCACTTTTGTCTATCGCTTTACTGGCAATACCGATGACCTGCGCAATTTGGTGCAAGCCTATCGCAATACGTACGGCAATCTGCTGCCAATCAGGCTACAAAGTATAAACGGGCAAGTATTTTGAGACACTGCGACGCATGGCCGAAAACACTTCCTTACAACAATTCTGGCTAAGACGGCGAAAGCTGTTTTAGCCTCGGCTTGCGCAGAGGAAGTAAAAAAGGCGGAAAGCTACAACAACTACACTGCCAACCTCGCTGTACTGTATGTCTGCTACTTCTCTCCTTCCATACCCGGCTGCACAATCTCAAAATTCTCCTTGCGCTTGCTGTCCTGTACCATTTGGCGCACATCGGCCAGAAGTTTTTTTGCGTCGTAGATGATACCGTCCTTGATGGTGTATTTGACGCCGCCTACACGCACTACTTCGTTCTTTTCATTGAGGCGGATGGCTCCCGTGCCATAGAGTACTTTGAGGTCTTTGAGGGGGTTTTCTTCCACAATGAGAAAGTCAGCCAACTTGCCTACCTCCACTGTACCGAGGTCTTTTTCTACCCCCAGTGCCTGAGCGCCGTAAAGCGTAGCCGAGCGAATGACTTCCAGCGGGTGAAAGCCAGCTTCACGTAGGAGTTCCAACTCGCGGATAAAGGCAAAGCCGTACAATTGATAAATGAAGCCTGAATCTGAGCCGGCTGTAACGCGCCCGCCTCGGTTTTTATACTCGTTGATGAAGGCCATCCACAGGCGGTAGTTTTCGCGCCAGGCGGTTTCTTGCTCGGTGCCCCACTCAAACCAATAGGAGCCGTGCGAAATGCGGCTGGGAGCGAAGAACCGCCACAGCGAAGGCAGGGTGTATTCATCGTGCCACTCCGCGCGGCGTGTGCGCATGAGGTCGCGATTAGCTTCGTAAATGTTGAAGGTGGGATCTATGGTAAAATCCAGCGCCAGGAGTTCATCCATGACCTTATTCCAGTGGTCGGAGTAGGGAGGGGCTGCTTGCTTCCAGAGCTTGCCGGCTTCTTCAAAGCGATGTTGCTCATTTTGATAATTATAGTCGAGTGGGTAATGTTGTACAGTGCGGTCGGTGAAGAGCGCCTCGGGCAGGCCATACCAATGTTCCATGGAGGTTAAGCCGGCTCGGGCGGAGTGGAGTACGTTCCAGCGCGCCACATCCATTTGAGCATGATGACAGGCGGAGCGCAGTCCGAGTTTCTTGTTTTCATCCAGGGCGGCGGCCATGATCTGGGGCGCTGCTCCGAAAAACTTGATGCCATCGGCGCCGCGTTTGGCATTGTCGCGTACCCATTGGCGGGCCTGCTCAGGTGTGGCGATAGGGTCATAGGTGCCCATGCCAAACACCGTGTAAGCAAAGATGCGAGGAGCAGTGATCTGGTTTTTCTCGCTGCGGCGCTTTTGATCCAGCGTCCAGTCCAGGCCATTACCAGCAGCGGGGTCTCGGATAGTGGTGATGCCGTGCCCCATCCAGAGCTTGAACACGTACTCGGCATCAGCGCCTTGCCCTCTGCCGCCGATGTGCCCATGCATGTCAATGAATCCGGGCAAGAGATACATGCCCTCAGCTTGGAGTTCGCGCCCTCCGGGCTTGAGCTTGGGGCGCGACTCTTCTTCCACAGGCACGCCGGGATAGCCTACCACGTGGATACCTGCAATGCGATTGCCCTCTACCACGATATCAATTGGGCCGCGCGGTGGCGAGCCATCACCATTGATGAGTGTTACGCCCCTGATGATCAATTGGGAGAAAGGCCCGTCGCCTTCTTTTCGGTCGGGCGCTTTTTGCACCTGGGCAAAAAGGTCAATACTTGAACAAATGAGCAAAAACAACAACTTGGCGCGCATAGTAGTACTTTTTTGCGTGCCAAGTTACGTTTTGTTTTACTAATCGGCTGCTATCTGGAATTTAGTCAGCTCAGTGCGGCCTTCCACCATGCCTTTTTTGTCATAGGTTTCGGTTTTTACCATACCTACGTTGAGGCTGTACCATGCGGCAGCCGGCACTGTGCGCACGCCTATGGTCTTGATTGTAAGATTATAGACAATCTTGAAGCACTCAAACTTGCCGGCGGGCGTGGTAAGGATTTCTTTGGCTTCTACCTTGCGGTCGGTGATGTCAAAGCGCAAGGTCATAATAGTGACGCCGCCGGCGCCAGCCTTGATTTCGGCATTGGCATCGGGCAGGGTTTGGCCTATGCTGAGTTTGGAAGGTAGCGCCAGGGCTTCGCCTTTGATGCTCATCTCCATGTTGCCCAGGCTCTGTATCATTTCAGGGCTGAGTATGTCGGCTACGTCCAGGAATATCTCTCCGTCCTTGCAACGGATGACTAAAGAACTTTCAGAGACCACTTTGCCTTTGTCGTTACTGATTTTGTTTTTGACCTGGGCTTCCCAAACGCCATTTTTATTTTCTGCGGCAATGATTTCCTGAGCTGATACCGAAGCCAGCGCGCCTTTTTTGTCATAGCTGCTCAACTCCCAGGACGTTCCCTTCTTAAGTGGATAAAAGCCGGAGCAATCGTCTTGTGCCTGTGCCTGAATTGACCAGCATACCAAGGCAAGCCATATTGCTAAGATTCTGATCTTCATAGTAGTAAGTGTATTTGGTGAATAATTTTGCATTTTTGAGGACTCTGAAAAGCCGCCCCGGATAACTACCCCTTAGGCTTGCGCTGCAAAGAATAGCGCCTGAACGACGACACATAATATACTGGGCAACGCCAAGTTTTGTGCATGATTTGCGAATGTTGTGCACAAAACTTGGCGAATCAAAGTATAAATGTAAACGTTTTTTGCTGTACCGTATGTTTATAGGTTGCAAAAATTCATGAACTGTAAATTGCACCAAGTTAAATTAGGCAGCTTCTTGTAACGTTAAAAAATGCATGAGGACGGGATAAATCGCCAACAATAAATAATGTTTCGAGCCAGCAGTAAAAAATGGAAAAACTTAGGTAGGAGAACCGCACGCCAGCAACTTTCTTTGAACCGACAACGAGCAGGGAAAAAGGCATTTCAAATTAATCATTAGCTTTGACCGATAAAAAATACCGACAATGACACACTGTAAGTATTTTTTCGTAAGTCTGACACTTTGCTGCCTGGCATCAATAGTAGCTTGGGCGCAGGAGAAAAAGGAAGAGCCCAAATGGGATGTCAACAACCCACCTGGCCCATACAAAGAGGTAGAACTCGAGCTACAAGAAGGTACCTGGATGAACCTTGACGTAAGCCCCGACGGCAAAAACATCGTTTTTGACCTGTTGGGCGATATTTACCTCATGCCCACAACCGGAGGGCAAGCCACTGTATTGCGCCAAGGCCTGGCCTGGGAGGTGCAACCTCGCTTCAGCCCTGACGGCCGGAAAATCCTCTTTACCAGTGATGCTGGCGGCGGCGATAACATCTGGGTCATGAACACCGACGGCTCCGGCGCCCAGCAAGTGACCAAAGAAACCTTTCGCCTGCTGAACAATGCCACATGGATGCCCGACGGCCAATACTTCGTAGCACGCAAGCACTTTACCTCTACCCGCTCCCTGGGTGCCGGTGAAATCTGGCTCTACCACATTAGCGGCGGCGAAGGTGTGCAACTCACCAAGCGCAAAAACGACCAACAGGACGTAAACGAGCCCTCTGTGTCGCCTGATGGCCGCTATGTTTACTTCAGCGAAGACATGTATCCCGGCGGCTTTTTTCAGTATAACAAAGACCCAAACAGCCAGATTTTTGTCATCCGCCGCTACGACCGCCACAAAGGCGAAATAGAAGATATTGTGACCGGCCCAGGCGGCGCTTGCCGGCCTCAGATCTCCCGCGATGGCAAAAAACTCGCCTTCGTGCGGCGCGTGCGCACCCAGTCGGTACTCTTTGTGCACGATCTCGAAACCGGCGAGGAAGCTCCTATCTGGGACAATCTCGACAAAGACCAACAGGAGGCCTGGACCATCTTCGGCATCTACACCGGCTTTAGCTGGAGCCCTGACGACCGCCACATCTTCATCTGGGCTAAAGGCAAAATCTGGAAGGTAGATGTACAAAGCAGAAAGGCCGAGCCCGTACCTTTTACTGTCAAAGCCAAACACCGCTTCCAGGAAACCCTGCGCTTCGAAAACAAGGTCTTTACTGAGGAGTTTGATGTCAAAGTCATTCGCCATGCCCGCACTTCGCCCGACGGACAATGGCTGGTATTCAACGCCGCCGGCTACCTGTGGAAGAAGGCGCTACCCAACGGCGTACCCACCCGCCTGACCAACAGTACTGAACTAGAATACGAACCTGCTTTCTCGCCTGATGGCAAAGAACTTGTGTATGTCACTTGGTCGGATGTGGATATGGGCGCCGTGCGCAAGTTGAACTGGGCCACCGGGCAATCTATGAAATTGACCCCTGAAAAAGGCATCTTCCGCACGCCTGCTTTCTCGCCCGACGGCAAACTTATCGTCTACCGCAAAGAGCCGGGCAACGACCACCAAGGATTCACCCACAGCAAACAGCCAGGCATATACACCATACCGGCTGGCGGTGGCAAGCCTGCTTTTGTCACGGCTCAGGGCGAGTTTCCGCAGTTTAATGCAGACGGCACGCGCATTTTTGTGCAAACTGGCGGCTACCTCTTCGGCAGCCTGAGCAAGGCCATGAAGAGTTTCAAACTGGACGGTACCGACGAAAAAACGGTATTTACCACCCAGTATGTCAACCAGTTTGTGCCCAGCCCCGACAATCGCTGGATTGCCTTCACCGAACTGTACAAGGTTTACATTGCGCCGATGCCGCTGCCGGGGCAACCCATGGGCATCAGCGCTACCACCAAAGCCGTACCCGTAGCCCAGGTAGCCCGCGATGCTGGTATCAACCTGCACTGGAGCGCCGACAGCAAGCGCCTACACTGGACGCTGGGCGACGAATACTTCAGCACCGAACTGACCAAGCGCTTCAAATTTCTGGAAGGCGCACCCGATACCTTGCCGCCGATAGATACTGTGGGATTGAAGATTGGCCTGCGCCTCAAGTCCGACAAACCTGTTGGAAAAATTGCCCTGCGCAACGCACGCATCATCACCATGAAAGGCGATGAGATCATTGAAAAAGGCACAGTGCTGGTAGAAGACAATCGAATCACAGCGGTAGGGCTGGCCAATCGGGTAGCCATACCCCGCGATGCCAAGGTGATTGATTGCACAGGCAAGACCATCATGCCTGGCCTCATTGACGTGCATGGCCACCTGGGTAACTTCCGATACGGCATTAGCCCGCAACAGCAGTGGCACTACTTTGCCAACCTGGCCTACGGCGTTACTACGGCACACGACCCTTCCTCAAACTCAGAAATGATTTTCTCACAGGCTGAAATGATTCGCGCTGGCCACATGATAGGGCCGCGCCTGTACTCCACTGGGAATATTCTGTACGGCGCGGAGGGTGATTTCAAAGCGGTCATTAATAACATAGACGAAGCTCGCTCGGCCATTCGGCGCACGGCGGCTTACGGCGCTTTTTCTGTAAAAAGCTACAACCAGCCTCGACGCGACCAACGCCAGCAAGTCATCCAGGCAGCACGTGAACTGGGCATCATCGTAGTGCCAGAGGGTGGTTCCTTCTTTTACCACAACCTCAGCATGGTAGCGGACGGCCACACCGGCGTGGAGCACAACATCCCCGTAGCGCCTTTGTACGATGATGTAATCAAATTCTGGGCGCAAACTAAAACACACAATACGCCCACCCTCATTGTCAACTATGGCGGCATAAATGGCGAATACTACTGGTACCAGCACACCAATGTGTGGGAAAAAGAGCGCCTGTTGCGCTTTACGCCTCGAGCAGTGATTGACAGTCGGGCGCGCCACCGCACCATGGTACCCGAGGAAGAGTACCGCAACGGCCACATCCTCACCTCGCAATCTTGCAAAAAACTCAGCGATGCCGGTGTACGCATCAACCTTGGCGCGCACGGCCAGCTACAAGGCTTAGGAGCTCACTGGGAACTATGGATGCTGCACCAGGGTGGCATGACGCCCCTTCAAGCGCTGCGCAGTGCTACGCTCAATGGCGCCATCTATCTTGGCATGGACAAGGAAATCGGCTCACTTGAACCCGGCAAACTGGCCGACCTGATTGTACTAGACAAAAACCCCCTGGAAAACATACAGCACACTGAGCACGTACGCTACACTATGCTCAATGGCCGCCTGTACGACGCGGCCACCATGAACGAAATTGGCCATCGCAATCGCAAGCGCCTACCTTTCTTCTTTGAGCAGCCTGGCAGCGGCAACGCCTGGCCAATATACGGCGAGGGGCGGGGGTTCATGCACTCCGGGTGCAGTTGTCAAAACTGACAATGCCCGTCAGGCCTTGATCAGTGAGAGCGTGATGGTTTGCCCGCTGCGGTGGATGTGCACAGGGTTGCCACCAATGATAAAGCGGTGCAGAGTGGCTTTGCCGTCACCTTCGCCAGTGAACCCCAAGTCTATATCCGTAGCGCCTATAACGTTGAGGGTCTGCTGTGTGCGGCGGTAGAAGGCCGTCCAATGATTTTTTTGCAGGTTCAGGGTCACTGTGCGCAAAATCTCGCTGGAGGGAGGCAAAGCTTCGGCAGTAGCAGCTGTGATTTGACCGCGTAGTGTACCCACCAGCACACCATTGGGATGAGATAGGTTGTAGGTATTGACCTTGCCGTCGTCAATGACGTAGAGATTCTCCATGTCGGAGGAAAATGCCACCGTATTGGTCATATCTATTTTTTTTGATTGTGTTTTGAAAGCGTGTCGGGAAGCAGGTAAAGTCTTTTTGCTGGCCATGATACGAGTTTAAGGCAAATATACGCATTTGCTTTGAATTTGCCAGCAGGCGGGTTTATATTGTGTGAGTATTTCTGTAATTGCCGCCCTGCTTTTTTGCAATCTGTGCAAAAGACCTATATTTGCTTGGCGTTAGCGCCTTGACCGAATTGTGTAAAATCCAATAAACAGCACGCACACATGTTTCGCACCAAAATAGCCGGCATTGGCCACTACGTACCTGAAAAAGTAGTGACCAACCACGAACTGGAAAAACTGATGGATACCTCCGACGCCTGGATACAGGAGCGCACTGGCATACGCGAGCGCCGCTATGCGGCTAAGTTCAAGGAAACCTCCACCACCATGGGCGCCCGTGCCGCCGAGGTAGCCATTGAGCGCGCCGGTATCCACAAGGAAGAGGTGGACTTCATTATCTTTGCCACGCTCAGTCCTGACTACTACTTTCCCGGCTGTGGGGTACTACTGCAACGCGAGTTGGAAATCACAGCTACCGAAATTCCTGCCTTGGACATTCGCAACCAGTGCTCTGGCTTTGTATATGGCTTGTCCGTTGCCGACCAGTTTATCAAAACCGGTATGTACAAAAACATTCTGCTAGTAGGTGCCGAAATTCATTCTATGGGGTTGGACTTCAGCACCGAGGGCCGCAACGTCACTGTTATTTTTGGCGACGGTGCCGGCGCAGTAGTACTCCAGCCTACCGAAGAACCCGGCAAGGGTGTGCTGACTACCAAACTCCATTCTGATGGAACCTACGCCGAAAAACTGGCTATGATCAACCCCGGCGCCCACAGCGGCTACCACTTCAACAAGCGCGGCGAGCACATTGACTGGGGCTATCCTACTGACGTGGAGTACGGCCAGAATTTCGTGACCCAGCACATGCTTGACCACGGGCAGATCTATCCCAACATGGACGGGCAGTTTGTCTTCAAGATGGCAGTGCAGAAATTTCCCGAAGTCATTATGGAAGCCCTCCAGGAAGTAGGCCTGACACCCGCCGACATCAACATGTTTGTGCCTCATCAGGCCAACCTGCGCATTAGCGAGTTTGTGGCCAAGAAAATGGGCCTTGGCCCCCATCAAGTGTGGAACAACATCCAGCGCTATGGCAATACTACTGCCGCCTCCATTCCCATAGCATTAAGCGAAGCTGTAGAGGCTGGTGCTGTCAAGTCAGGCGATCTAATATGCCTAGCAGCCTTTGGCAGCGGCTTCACATGGGGGTCGGCGCTAATACGGTGGTGAGCAATCGGCAAGCCAGTCACTCCTCCCTGTACCAACTGAAGTGGGTTATACTCCTTTGTAGAAGTGATATGCCCGTTTGGTTTGGAAGTCCATCGCAGGCCAAGCCAGCAAGCCGGCAAAATATCAACTGCATGAACCCACAGGTACAAAGCCCCGACTTATTGTCTGTGCCAAACCACCTGGAGCTACGTTCCTTCTCAGTACTGCATTGTTGGTTGGATATTGTGCAGTATGATTTGCTCGCGGTTGGTTATTATGTCACTCCAATTGAAATGCACCTGCACCTCCTTAACTTAAAGTAAGGATGCTCTAGCTCGTACTTCTTTTTCGTCAATGAATACGCGCCGAAGGCCAAATTCCCGGTAGTGATCTCCAACAGGTGAGCAAATTTCTCGTAATGCCGATGGGAGCGCTTAGGCTTTGGCCAAGCGGTGGGGTGCCTGCTTGTACAATTGCTTACCGAATAGGATGTGCTCCGCCTTTTGGCTAGAGTTAAAATAAGCCACTAATTCTGCTTGACCAACTTCCCGCTGCGGCTTTGCCCATCCCAAGCCAGGCGATAGCTGTACACGCCGGGTGGCATGCTGGGCCATTCGAGCGTTTCGTCCAGCGGTTGGCCGCCTGGCCACTGCCTGGCCCAGAGCCGCTTGCCAGTAGCGGTGAATATCTCCAAGCGCAGCGGCCCTGGCAGCGCGGGCGTTTGCAAGTGCAGCGTGCGGCTAAAGGGGTTGGGGAATAAACGTATGGCATAATCGTTGGTTTGCTGAGTGCTACTCACTATGCTAAGCGCGCGCTGCACAGCGGCCAGGGCATCCACGCGACCATAGCCATATACGGCGTTGGGTACGTCCAGGCCAGCGTACGGGCCACAGGTTTGCATCGAGAGCATGGGTACAGCAGTTTGTTTGATGATTTGCTCGATGGTATCCACTTGGCCAGCGAGTGCAGGATTAGCCGAAATAATGAGCGCCACCAGGCCGGCTACGTGCGGGCCAGCCATGCTAGTGCCGCTATAAATAGCAAAGCCACCGTTGCGAATAGCCGAACGTACACCTACGCCGGGTGCCGACACGTCGGGCTTGAGGCGGTTGCTACCATCAATACTCACAGGGCCGCGGCTGCTGAAGTTTGCGATGGTATCGTTTTGGCGGGTAGCGCCCACGGTAAAAGCCGCCTCAAACATAGCCGCAGGCTCGCGCACCGTGCCGCAGGCACTGCCGCTGTTGCCCGCCGATACTACCACTACAATACCGGCGGCTTTGAGGTTTTGCACCACCATATCCATGGTAGCCCAATTGGAGGCATTGCAGCCTTCCATAGGCGGGCAGCCCCAGGAGTTGTTGATCACGTGAGGCGCCATAGCGGGGTCAGGGTTTTGGCCATCCAAGTTGGTGGGCGCCAAAAACCACTCAAAGCACTCGATGTAGGTAGCCGGCGTACCCCAGCCGCGCTCCATATTGCGGCAGGCGATCCAGCGTGCGCCAGGTGCCACGCCAATTTGATTGCCCTGGGCATCGTCGCCTACCATGGTGCCCATAGTGTGCGTGCCGTGGTTGTTGTCATCGCAGGGAGCGGATATGTCAAGGCCACAGGGGTTGGCCGCGGGGTTCAGAGTGGTATCGCCGTGCAAAGGGCTGATGGCGCGTATGGCGTCGTGCCAGTGGTAGTGGTGTATGGCGGTGTCGCCAGTCCAGCCTCGGTATTGGTTGCGTATGGTGGGGTGCTGCCAGTCGTAGCCGGTATCCTGGCCGCCAATGACCACGCCCTGCCCGTTGTAGCCCAGAGCCCACACCTGGTCGGCGCCTATGTGCTGGATAGCCCACTCAATAGTACTACGCCACTGGAGCGCTTCTTCCTCCTCTATTTCTACTGGCTGCTGCATTCGCACCCAGGGGTTGGGTTCAAGGCGCGCTACAGAGGGGAGTTCTGCCAGACGACGCATAAGTTGTTGATTGCCGCGAGTGAGCACTGCATTAACAATGAAAAAGCGCTGCGCTGGTGCTTGAGCTTGTTGCAGTACGCGCAGCACAGGGCCTTGCGTGCGCTGAGCAGTAGCCTGGAGTTGGGCAAACACGTAGTGGCCTTTTTCTGATTTGGTGCGCAGTTGTTTGGCAGCCGATACATCGGCCTGTTCTTTGAGTACGACTAGGAATTCGATTTGGGTACCGTCGGAGGCCTGCGCCCACAGTTCAGGAGCTATTTTTTGTGCCCAGTCGTCTTCGCTATTCATGGCATCACTAAAGGTGAAGGCCCAAAGTAGCGGCAAACTCAGCAGGCAAAACACGCGTAAAAGAAAGAACATGGTCAAACGATTTTTTGTTCTTCATCCAAAACGCCTGAAGCGCCTGCTAGTTTAACGGGCGGGCTTGTATAGTCGCCTGTCTGACCATTGCATAAAATGCAAGGGTATCTCTTCAACGCTTGTCTCTACAGCGGATGGTATACACCGCCATTTCCCTGCGCACAATCCAGGCTACTACACTTACCAATACAGCTGCGATCATCAGCGGTATGGCATGTACAGGGGTAGCCAAGTAGTGCAGGATATGGTCGCTTGGAATGTGGCTGTCGTGGCCGGCATGGGCTGAAGCAGCAAGCGGAAACAAAGGCAGCAAAGCTGATAGGTATTTTTTCACAAAGCGCAGCATAGAGAATTGTATTTCTGGTTGAAATGAGTAAGGTAATCAATACCCGACGCCAAAGGTAGGCATCGCTTATTTATTTGGCGAATGATAAAAATCAGCAACCTTAATGATCAACCTCAATCGTTATTGGCGAGAGGGTATTTTATTTTGTCGCGTTGTTGCAAAACCTGCACTGGCGGGTATCTAACGAGTACTAGTACGTATTTCACTTTTCTTTTATTCAACCACCACCAAAAATTGGCAGCCATGGCACCAGTATCCACCAAGCGTCCTACCTATTACGAAGAACTCAGGGGAAAAGGCTATACCCGACGCGATTTCATGAAGTTTTGCACCATGATGGCTGCCTACCTGGGACTGGAGGCCAGTGGCACTGCTCAAATAGCTAAAATGCTGATGAAGACGCCTCGTGTGCCAGTCATCTGGCTACACTTCCAGGAATGCACTTGCTGCAGCGAATCTTTCATTCGTTCGTCACATCCCATTGTAGCTGACATCATTCTGGACAAACTCTCCCTGGACTACACGGAAACCCTCATGGCCGCCTCTGGTCATCAGGCTGAAGAAGCCATGCACCAAACGATGAAAGACCACTACGGCGAATACATACTATGCGTAGAAGGCTCCGTACCTACAGCCGAGGGCGGCGTATATTGCTGTATTGGCGGCAAGACAGCCGAGCAAATCCTGCAGGAAACCGCCGCCGGCGCTAAAGCCATCATCTGCTGGGGGTCTTGCGCTTCCAACGGCTGTGTACAGGCTGCCAAGCCCAACCCCACCTCCGCTACGCCTATACACAAGTTGGTCAAAGGCAAGCCCATCATCAAAGTGCCTGGCTGCCCACCTATAGGCGAGGTCATGGCTGGTGTGCTGGTGCATATCATTACCTTTGGCACACTGCCCGAATTGGACCGCGTAGGCCGGCCCAAAGCCTTCTACTCCAAGCGCGTGCACGACAGTTGCTACCGCCGCCCGTTCTACGATGCCGGGCTTTTCGTGGAGAGCTTTGATGATGAGAACGCCAAAAAAGGGTACTGCCTCTACAAAGTAGGCTGCAAGGGCCCCATGACCTATAATGCCTGCGGTATTATGCGCTGGAATTCCGGCGTGAGTTATCCTATTCAGTCGGGGCACGGCTGCTTTGGCTGCAGCGAAGAAAACTTCTGGGACAACGGACCAATTTACCGTCAACAGGCCAGTTTTCCGGGGTTTGGCATTGAGAGCAGCGCCGATAAGATTGGCATGGCAGCCGCTGGTGCTACAGCTGCCGGAATTATTGGGCATGCCATTGCCACTAACATTCAGAAGAAGAAGCTCATCGCCAACGTCATTAGGGAAGGTAAGGAGTCGGAAAAAGAGCTGTAATGTATGGAACTACGAGTTTCTTGAGTTTTTCTGTTTCACAGCTCGATAGCCCACAACTCGCTAGTTCTTAAAGAATTACCATAAAAATACAACCGTCATGGCACAGCGTATTGTCATTGATCCCATCACCCGCATTGAGGGGCATCTGCGTATTGAAGCGGAAATCAAAAACGGCAAAGTCACTGATGTATATAGCTCTGGCACCATGGTGCGCGGCATCGAAACTATTGTCAAAGGACGCGACCCCCGCGACGTGTGGGCCTTCGTGGGCCGCGTATGTGGCGTATGCACCACTGTACACTCACTGGCCTCTGTGCGCGCCGTAGAAGACGCCCTCGACA
This sequence comes from uncultured Saprospiraceae bacterium, assembly GCA_938015595.1. GTDB lineage: Bacteria > Bacteroidota > Bacteroidia > Chitinophagales > Saprospiraceae > UBA2329. Next base: position 18,958 of record CALLPI010000016.1, read on the forward strand.
TTCACATCCCCGCCAATGCCGAACTGGTGCGCAACATCATGTTTGCCACCCAGTACATGCACGACCACGTGGTGCACTTTTATCACTTACACGCTCTGGACTGGGTGGACGTGGTGAGCGCCCTGAAAGCCGACCCGAAAAAGACCTCCGAAATAGCCCAGAGTATCAGCCACTGGCCTAAGAGTTCGCCTGGATACTTCTCCGACCTGCAAAAGCGGCTCACCACTTTTGTGGAAAGCGGCCAGCTTGGCATCTTTGCCAACGGCTATTGGGGGCACCCAGCCTACAAACTCCCGCCGGAAGTCAACCTAATTGGTGTAGCTCATTACCTGGAAGCCCTAGAGTGGCAAAAGGAAATCGTAAAAGTGCACACCATATTCGGCGGTAAAAACCCACACCCCAACTATCTAGTAGGCGGCATGGCCTGCTCCATCGGCATTGACGATGCCAGCGCCATCAATGCTGAACGCCTTGCGCTCGTAGGCCAACTGCTCAGAGATGCCGAAACTTTTGTGCAACAGGTCTATGTACCGGACCTCCTTGCCGTAGCGCCCTTCTACCTCGACTGGGGCGCCATTGGCGGCGGCCTGGGCAACTTCATGGCGTATGGCGATCTGCCTACCAATGGCATCAACGACCGCACCCAACTCAAATTTCCCGCCGGCGTAATCCTCGACAAAGACCTCAGCCGCGTCATGGAGGTAGACCCCCGCAACGACGATGAAATCCGAGAGTACATCAGCCGCTCCTGGTACGAATACTCCGTAGGTGACCAAGAAGGTCTGCACCCCTGGAAGGGCGAGACCAACATCAAGTACTCCGGCCCCAAACCACCCTACGAATATCTGGAAGTGGAGAAAAAGTACAGCTTCCTCAAAACGCCACGCTGGAAAGGCCACGCCATGGAGGTAGGCCCGCTGGCGCGCGTACTGATAGGCTATGCCTTAGGGCGCGAGGACTTCAAAGAAATTGTGGATAGTACCCTGGCCAAGTTGAATGTACCGGCAGCGGCTTTGTTCTCCACCTTAGGGCGCACTGCTGCTCGTGGGCTGGAAAGCCTACTGGTAGCACAATGGGCGCTCGAATTCTATGATCAGCTCATCAGCAACATCCGCAACGGCGACCGCCGCATGGCCGATACCTCCCGCTTCGACCCCAAAAACTGGCCGAAGCAAGCCCAGGGCGTAGGAATGACCGAAGCGCCACGCGGCGCTCTGGCACACTGGATCGTCATCGAAGACCAAAAGGTAAAAAATTACCAGATGGTAGTACCCACCACCTGGAATGCTTCTCCGCGCGACCACAACGGCAAGATGTCGGCCTATGAGGCGTCCCTCATGGACACGCCCATTGCCGACCCGCATCAGCCGGTGGAAATCTTACGCACTGTGCACTCCTTCGACCCCTGTCTGGCCTGCGCTGTGCATCTGTACGATCAAGAAGGCAAGCACGTAAGTAAGGTAAAGGTTCTTTAACAAAAAGTGGCGAGTAGCCTGCCTCTCCCAAAGTTCGTCGTTCGAAGTAAAAATATACTATTATGACAACGACAACCAGCTCAGCCGACTACAAAAAACTACGTCGGGTATTTGTATGGGAACTCCCTGTGCGAGTATATCACTGGCTCAACGCACTGGCTATCGTAGTGCTGTGTGCTACAGGGTATCTCATTGGCAACCCACCGGCGCTCATGTCACAGTCAGAAGCTTCTTTCCGCTATTTGTTTGGCACAATTCGCTTCCTGCATTTTGCGGCAGCCTATATTTTCTTCTTCAACTTCCTGTTCCGGCTGTACTGGGGCTTCGTGGGCAACAAGTATGCCAGTTGGAAGAACTTCATTCCTACCAACAAAGAATTTTTTCAGGAAATGTGGGAAGTGCTCAAAATTGACATTCTGCTCAAAAAAGAGCGCGAGCACATGTCCGTAGGGCACAATGCGCTGGCAGGCTTTATTTACTTCCTTACGTTTATTGCTTTTTTGGTACAGTGTGTCACTGGTTTCGGCTTGTATGCTGCCATGAGCACCTGGTGGTTTGCCGAGTTGTTTGTATGGGTAGCCGATTGGGTAGGTGGTGATTTCACCTTGCGCAACATCCACCATGTAGCCATGTGGTTTTTCATTGTATTCGCCATTATTCACGTTTATCTCGTGTTCTACCATGACTACGTGGAAGGCCGGGGGGAGATTTCCTCTATGGGTGGCGGCTGGAAGTTCATAGAAGAAGAGGCCTTTGAAAAACAACGCGAAGGCGTGGACGCGTATACAAATACCGATTGAGGAGGGGGTGGGTACAATAGTAGCGTTTGGTATTGTGCTTGTTTGTGTACAACATCTGCAAATCATGCACAAAACTTGGCGTTGCTCAGTATAGTTGAAGTTTTTCCGCAAAGATAGCGCAACGAACCTGCGAGGTCTTAAAGGCATTTTTACACTACTTTATCTTGCCCAAACCCAAATGCAGGATTGTCGTAGCACACCTTTATACACATGTAAAGCCAATTAAAAAGGCTCCTGCCGCCATTTCTCAAATGAACGCCATGCCACCCGAACGCCTGCTCATTCTTGGCCTGGGCAACCTCCTCATGGGAGACGAAGGCTTGGGGATACACGTAGCCCGCAGGCTGGCCGAGCGGGCAGAGTTTTTGCCTCCAGGCGTTACTGTAGAGGAAGGGGGTACTGCTGGGTTTCAACTCACGTGCTTTTTCACCCACTACCCTACTGTAATACTCACAGACGCCACACTGGACGGGCAGCCTCCTGGTACCATTCAGCTACTACAACCCCGTTTTTCGTCCGAATTCCCGCGCGCGCTCAGTACCCACGACATCGGCCTTAAAGACCTCGTGGATGGCCTTACCCTGCTGGGGCAAATGCCGGAGTTGTATCTTTTTGCCGTTTCTATTAACGACTTACAGCCCATGCACATCGGACTTTCGCCAGAAATTGAAGCCGTGCTACCAGCGCTTGAAGCAAAGATTATCACTTTGGCACACCAACTAGTAAACCGATAAAACCATATACAAATGGTACCTCAATTCTTATTGGACTTCAAAGACTTCGTTAGCCAGCCCTGGCCTTGGTATGTGGCTGGGCCGATGCTAGCCTTCATCATGTTTGTACTGCTATGGTTCGGCAAGGACTTCGGCATGTCGGCCAACCTACGCATCATGTGTGCTGCCGACGGCGCCTCCGATCTCAATGACTTTTTCAAATTTGACTGGCCGTCTCAGAGTTGGAACCTCATGGTAGCTCTGGGTACAGTATTTGGTGGCTATCTGGCGGCACATTATTTCTCCGTGCCTGGCGAGCAGGTGGCACACGTATCGGCAGCCACGGTAAAGTCTTTGCAAGAGCTTAGCCCACAGTTCAATTTTCAAGAGGAGGCTGTGCCCCTATTGCCAGAATTTTACTCTTGGGAGTATCTGTTTCACTGGAGAGGCCTGCTCATCATCGTAGTAGGTGGTTTTCTGGTGGGTTTTGGCGCGCGCTATGCCGGCGGCTGCACCTCGGGGCATGCCATCAGCGGATTGTCGGCGCTGGAGTTGTCTTCTCTCATAGCCGTCATTGGTTTCTTTATGGGCGGCTTGGTGATGACTCACCTCATTTTTCCTCTTATTTTTTAAGAAAAAATCTGATGAACCATGATGCGCTTGTCTAAATTCATCATTGTAGGTATTATCCTGGGCATCACGCTGTACAAAGCCGAGGCAGTGTCCTGGTTTCGCATATTTGAGATGTTTCACTTCCAGTCGTTTCACATGTACGGCATCATAGGCTCGGCAGTGATTTTGGGCGTACTGATTGTACAACTCATCCGGCGCACCCACATGCGCTCCATCGAAGGCAAAGAGATTGTGATACCACCTAAGGACAAGGCCTTATGGCGCTACATCCTGGGTGGCTTTATCTTCGGATTGGGCTGGGCTTTGGCTGGAGTATGCCCGGCACCTATGTTCATCCTCATGGGCAGCGGCTACACAGTGTTTGTTGTATTTCTGCTGGCAGCTATGACAGGTACGTTTTTTTATGGCGTGGTGCGCAAGTATTTGCCGCATCAAATAAAGAGCAAAAAAGAGCCTTAGATATCTCCAAGGCTCCATATTTTCTTCATTTGGAAGAAATATGACTTTACAATCGGCGGGCAACTACCCATCGAGCATCTTGTGCCCAGTCACTCCTATTCGGTTGTATCCTGACGAAAATTGAGATGTCATTGCAATTGTTAAAGCTGAACCATTCAACTATTGCAATGCACGCGAAACGTTACTGCCACGCCGATAAGAATCTTCCTGCTCGAAAAGCCAAAATATAAAAATCTTATTGCCTAATGTGACATATATCACATTACGTAAGCCCAGTAATGAGCTTACTTTGTTAGCTTTTAGCAAAAGCCGCACAAGTCTTATGTAACAGTACAACATCACTAAAACATCTCAGCAAAATGGCTTCCAAACACCATCAAATTATCATAGTAGGCGGTGGTACGGCAGGCATCACCGTGGCCGCGCAGTTGTTGCGCGCCGATAGAAAGCTCGACGTGGCTATCATTGACCCTGCCCAAAAGCACTACTACCAGCCCGCCTGGACTCTGGTGGGTGCAGGCGCGTACAGCTTTGCTGCTACTGAGCGCAACGAGGCATCGCTTATTCCCAAGCGCGCTACCTGGATACAGGAGGCAGCACAAGACTTGCTGCCCGATGAAAACAAAGTGCGCCTGGCCAACGGCGATGAAGTCACCTACGACTTCATGGTACTCTGCCCGGGCATCCAGATAGATCTCAACGGTATTGAGGGGCTGGCCGAAACCATAGACAAAAATGACGTATGCAGCAACTACACCAACCCCAACTATACTTGGGAAGTGCTACAGCGTTTCAAAGGGGGCACGGCGCTCTTCACCCAACCGGCTACCCCCATCAAATGTGGTGGGGCACCACAAAAAATTATGTACCTGGCCGATGATTACTTTCAGAAAAACGGCGTAAAGAGCAAAACTAAAGTCTCCTTCGTAACGCCAGGCACCGTTATCTTCGGCACGCCGGAGTTTGCCCAAACCCTTATGAACGTGGTGAACCGCAAGGGTATTGAACTGCGCTTCTTCCATAAACTCACCAAAATTGACGGCGCCAAAAAACTGGCCTACTACACTATTACCGCCAATACCGATGCACCTGATAAACTCTACCACAACAAGATAGACCTGGGCGAGCAGTTTCTTTCGCCTACCGAAGTGGTCATCCCCTTTGATATGATGCACCTGGCTCCGCCGCAGAGCGCCCCAGACTTTGTAAAGCGCTCCAAACTCGCCCACCAGGAAGGGCCTGATAAAGGCTGGGTAAATGTGGACATCAATACCCTCCAGCACAAGCACTATGCCAACGTGTTCAGCCTCGGCGATGTAGCTGCACTGCCTACGGCCAAAACCGGCGCAGCCATACGCAAGCAAGCACCTATACTGGTGGGCAATCTCCTGCACGTGCTACGCCGCCAGCCCGGTACCCTCAAGCCCGAATACCAGGGCTACTCCTCCTGCCCACTAGTGACTGGCTATGGCAAAATGGTGTTGGCAGAGTTCAAGTACAACAACGTACGCGACAGCGACAAGTTTCTTACCACCTTTGTGGATACTACCAAAGAGCAGTACAGTATGTGGCTGCTCAAGAAGTATGGTCTGCCGTTCATTTACTGGAACCTCATGCTCAAGGGCTTGATGTAAGCAAAAAAGTCAGATGAGCAGGCTGGGCGGGGGTGGAGCCTCCCTAGTTTTTACCCGCCCAGCCATATCGCCCCAGAGCGCCAGAGACTGTTCGTGGGTGCCTCACCCGATGTACGCCCCAGCAGCGTCTGGAATGAACCATAAAAAGGATGAACCGCAAACTATATCAACGCAACTGTGAGGCCTAACTCAGGCCCTATGCCATGCCTTAGCCAAGCACTGTCATGACAGCAGCCCGAAGCTCATAGCTTTTAAGCGCGCGCCTAAAACTGCATCTTTTACTCAAAACCCGTCAAAACAATTTACCTTGCCCATTGGCGTCAAGGTCAAACTCGATGCTGTCGCCAGCGTAGAATTTTTCTGACAGGGGCGTTTCCTCCGCATTGGACTCGGGCTTAGAAAACAATTCTACTTCTTCAATTTCGCGGATAGACATGAGTTTTTGGTCGCTGAGCTTATTGCCTACGGCTTTCCAGCCTTTCACGTCTATGAAGTCAGCCAGATTGACCTCGCCCTGTATCTTTTTGCCCTTGAGCTTGACACTGTATTCGATACGGGGCGTCGGCTTGGTCGAGGCAAAGAGCAGCTTGGAGTCTTTATGGTCAGTGATGTAGGTAAATCGCTGGTTAGCAGAAGTAGTTTCTATATGGAAGCGCTTGACCATAGTCCAGCCTTTGTAGCCATCGTAATGCACGGCGCTGATGACAGTGTCAGGCGCGTATTTGCCCATGTGGAGAATGTCCTGGGGTTCGAAGCGGCGTGCCAGGTCGGGGTCGGCCAGTTCGTAAGAGCCGTCTTTGTAAAGCAACAGGATTTGGTCGCCGGTGTTAAAATCGCCCAACAGGCGACCGCGGTTATCAGTGTTGAGCTTGCCGCTTACTTCGTCAATCCAGAGTTGCTGTGCGCCGAGGGTGGACTTTCCGGCCTCCTTGAGCACGATTTTCTTGATAGGGTACTTGCTCAGGATATTGCCCTGCGAGGCGCGGCCTTTGATTTCTAGATCGGCAAAGTTAAAGTCAAAGAGTTTGATTTTGGCCTTACAACTGGGCGCCAAAGTGACGCTGACTACCTCCGCCTCGCCGTTGGGATTGGCAGAGAAGTAGAGCAGTTTCGAGTTGGGGTTGCCCTGAGTGAGGTCGTACTCGCGGTCGCGGGTAATAGCTGTGACGTGAAACCGCTTAACGAAACTACGACCGCTCTTGCCGTCGAGGTAGGCCATGTTGTATGTAGTGCGTTCGTCGTTTTTCTTCCAGACAGCCACGTGAATAATGTCCTTACCAACGAAGATCTTGTCACTGATGCGAGAAACGAGAAACTTACCGTCGCGCCGAAACACGATGATATCGTCAATGTCGGAGCAATCGCACACAAACTCGTCTTTCCTAAGGCCTGTGCCGATGAATCCCTCGGCGCGGTTTACATACAGCTTGGCGTTGTTGGCCACTACCTCGGTAGCCTGTATGGCATCGAACTGGGTGATGAGTGTACGGCGCTCGCGGCCTTTGCTATATTTTTGGAGCAAGTGCTCAAAGTACGCGATGGTGTAGTCGGTGAGGTGCTCGAGGTCGTATTGCACTTGCTGAAGTTCGACCTCGAGCTGGGCGATGAGTTCGTCGGCTTTGAAGACGTTATACCTGGAGATGCGCTTAATACGGATTTCTGTAAGGCGCGCAATGTCATCGTCGTTAATGTCTCGCAGTAGGCGCAGGCGCTGATCGGCGGGGTATTCGAGCGGGTCGTCGGAAGGGGTTACCACATAGCGCGCCAGTTCGCGATAGATGGTGGCGACCACTTCCTCCCAGCTTTCGCATTCCTCAATTTGGTGGTAAATCCGCTTTTCGATGAAGATTTTCTCTAAAGAGGCAAAGTGCCATTTTTCTTCGAGTTCATGTTTTTTAATCTCGAGCTCTTGCCGGAGCAGGTCACGGGTGCGCCAGGTGGAGATTTCGAGAATGTCTTCAACCGTAGTGAAGACGGGTTTTTCGTCAATAATTACGCAGGCATTGGGCGAGATAGAAACTTCACAGTCAGTAAAGGCGTAGAGTGCGTCCACCGTGATATCGGGTGAGACGCCCGGCGCCAGTTCAATGAGGATTTCCACCTGCTGGGCGGTGTTGTCGCTTACTTTTTTGACTTTGATTTTGCCTTTGTCGTTGGCTTTGACGATACTTTCGATAAGGGCACCAGTGGTGATGCCAAAGGGCAGGTCACGTATGACGAGAGTGCTTTTGTCCAACACTTCGATTTTGGCACGTACCTTAACTCTGCCGCCGCGCGCACCGCCGTTGTAGTCGCTTACATCAATGGAGCCGCCAGTGGGGAAGTCGGGATAAATCTTGACTTTTTTGCCTTGCAAGATTTTGATGGAGGCTTTGATCAGCTCAATAAAGTTGTGGGGCAGGATTTTGGTGGAAAGGCCTACAGCAATACCTTCGGCACCCTGCGCCAGCAAGAGCGGAAACTTAGCCGGTAGGGTGATGGGTTCGTTTTTGCGCCCGTCGTAAGAGAGTTGCCAAAGGGTAGTTTGAGGATTGAAAAGCACCTCGAGAGCAAACTTGGTGAGACGGCCTTCAATGTAACGGGGTGCAGCGGCGCTGTCGCCAGTGCGCACATCGCCCCAATTGCCCTGGCAGTCAACGAGTAAGTCTCGCTGGCCAAGATTCACTAGCGCATCGCCAATGGCGGCATCGCCGTGCGGGTGGTACTGCATAGTGTAGCCAATGATGTTGGCTACCTTGTGGTAGCGCCCGTCGTCCAGTTCATACATAGAGTATAGGATGCGGCGCTGTACGGGTTTGAGGCCGTCTTCAATGGCCGGCACTGCCCGCTCAAGAATGACGTAGGAGGCGTAGTCTAGGAAATAGTCTTCGTACATACCCTGCAGGCCAATGACGCGGTGGCCATTGTCCTGGGCAGCATGTGCCTCGCCGAATCCGTTGCCATTAAATACCTGGCTCATTGTACATTATATTAAACTGAGTGCCATAAACGCCGGCTCAAAGATGGTTATAGCCAACCAGGTGCCAGTGGCTTGTTTGCCTGAGGGCGCTCTCTGAAACCGAATGGCAAAAATACACTAAGAGGCGAATGTTTTTAAAAAAAATTGTTGGTTTTTGCACAAAAACAACCCGTGTACATGACCAAGCCACCGGCCAACGCTCTGCAACCTGACTTTCAGGCAGACCTCGGAGTCAAAGCACCCTACTGCTGTATTTGTGCAAGCGGCTTACCTTTGTATGGCTAAGTTTTCACCACAATTGAACGAACCCGCTGCCACAAGCGTTTTTTCTAATCAAAAAACTGACATCCATCATGTGGCGCATTCTTTCTATTGCCATTTTGGCCATACTCTCTATCAGCAGCGTCTCTGCACAAGTACCCCTGCCCGACGAAAACGCCCTGCTGTGGGAAATTAGTGGGCCCAAACTGTCACAGCCTTCGTACCTGTACGGCACGATACACCTGATTCCGGAAAAGGACTTCTGGCTCAGCGATGCCGCGCGCCATGCCTTTGCACAAGCAGGCAAGGCAGTGTTTGAAATCAATCTCCAGCAAATGGACGACCTGTCTAATATGAGCGGCCTGCTTGCCGTACTCTCTGGTGCCATCATGCGTGATGGATCCACCCTTCGGCAGTTGCTCAGCCCCGAAGATTATGCACTGGTCAAGAGCCGGTTATCTAAGCTGGGGCTGCCTATGTTCTTGATGGAGCGCGTCAAGCCTATGCTGCTAAGCACCCTACTGGAGCAGTCTGTAGCGCCCGACGCCCAGACAGTCATGGAAGGTATGAAATCTTACGAGCTAGAGTTCCTGCGCATGGCTCAAGAGCAGGAAAAACCAGTAGATGGCCTGGAAACCGCCACCTACCAGCTCAAAGTACTCATGGAGTTCTTCGACAGTGTGCCCTACAAAACCCAAGCCGAGATGTTGGCACAGTCGCTGAAAGCCTCCGAGCAAGATCAGGCCGACGCCGCTGCGCGGCTAATTGAGTTGTATAAAGCTCAAGACTTGGCCGGCCTGCACGACGTTATGCAGTCAGAAACTCAGGGTATGTCTTTGGCCAAAATCATAGACCAGCGCAACGCCAACTGGATTCCCATTATGGAGCGCATGATGAGCGAACAGCGCACCTTTTTTGCCGTGGGTGCCGGTCATTTGCCTGGCGAAACAGGCGTCATCGCACTGCTGCGTCAAAAAGGCTACACGCTCAGACCCATCCGGTAAGGTTTCAGTACCTCCCTTGCTCTGCCCAACTTTCGCCTTTTAGTTTTCGATCGCGCTCATGTCTCCTCGTCAGCTCTTCCTGCAGCATCTTGCCCAAACCAGCCCATTCCCGCTGGCGCTGGAAATTGAGCGCGCCGAGGGTATGTACCTGTACGATGCCGATGAAAAACCATACATGGACCTAATTGCCGGCATTGGAGTCAGCAGCCTGGGGCATCGGCATCCAGCAGTGGTGGAAGCCATCCGACAGCAAATAGAGCGATACTTGCACACCATGGTATATGGCGAGTTTATACTTAGCCCACAGACCCAACTGGCGCAAGCACTGGCAAGTTGTTTGCCCCCAGGTTTGGACAGTATATACTTAGTCAACTCAGGCACAGAAGCTACTGAAGGTGCCATGAAACTGGCCAAGCGATATACCGGCCGACCGGAGATAGTAGCCTGCCACAAGGCTTATCATGGAAGCACTCATGGCGCTGCAAGCCTAATGTCGCCGGCTGATTTTACTGCGGGCTACCACCCGCTGTTGCCCGGTATCCGGCACATTGAGTTCAACTGCGACACCTGCCTGGCGTGCATCACCGAGCACACTGCCGCTGTTGTTGTAGAACCGGTACAAGCCGAATGGGGCGTGCGCAAACCCTGGAACGACTACCTTAAAAAGCTGCGCCAGCGCTGCAATGAAACTGGTGCCCTGCTCATCCTCGACGAAATACAGACTGGCATGGGCCGTACTGGCACACTGTTTGCCTTTGAACAGTACGGCATTGTGCCCGACATCCTGCTGCTGGCCAAAGGGCTGGGCGGCGGCATGCCCATTGGCGCTTTCATTGCACCCCGACGCATCATGCAGGCGCTCAGTCAGAATCCCATACTAGGGCACATTACTACTTTTGGCGGTCATCCGGTCAGTAGTGCAGCAGCCCTGGCCACGCTGCGCACTTTGCTGCACAGCGATCTTATTGCACAAGTACCCGCCAAAGAAGCACTATTTCGCAGGTTGCTCCAGCATTCTGACATCGTGGAAGTGCGCAGCGCTGGTTTGCTCATGGCGGTAGAACTGGCCGATTTCGATACCGTGCAGCGCGTCATTCGCCGTTGTCTTGATTACGGGCTACTGACCGACTGGTTCCTGTTCAATAACCGTAGCCTGCGCATTGCTCCACCGCTCATCATCACCGAACAAGAAATTCATCAGGCGTGTAGCATCATTTTGCAAGCATTGGATACAAAAAGATGACTGCTGACCAAAAGAAGGACTTTGGCTAGCAGCATCCTCAGGGGTTTAGGCGAAAGACTGCATCTATACAAATAAAGGATACTACAATTGTATCTTCATTTGGCGGAGCGCCATGGCTCCAGTGTGTTGCTATAATGTGACGGATAGCCCTGGTTTTTAAACAAACGCGTGCTTTTTTCATGCTAAAAAAGGCCGCCAATGCCAGTAAAAAATCAGCACCTTATGCCAGCCCATTCTATAATTTTGCCGTTAGAGGTTTAAAAAATTACTTTTCGCACACATTTGTACGTGGCTTGACAAACATGAAAAACACTGAAACGCTAATCAGCAAAATCAAGAGTGGACAGGCTGGAGTCAGCCAAGCAATGGCAGAAATGTACGAGAATGTTACACTTCAAAAATCTGCTATATACTGGTATCGCCGGTACCCGAGCATTCACCATAGTACAAATTGGGAAGACCTGTTTAGCGAGAGCATACTCCGATTCGTGCGCAATACGTTGGAGAGAGAGCAAAAAAACAGCAAACCCATACGAAATATCAATGCTTTCTTCCACATTATCTGCCGCAACGTAGCCATAGAATGGCACCGAGATGCCGAAAAACCAGAGCCGTACCTGCCGCAAAGCAGTTCGTTGGAGCGTTTTATGGAGCTGGTCAAGCCGTACATAGACGCGCTGGCGCCGCAATGCAAGTTTTTGCTGACCTTGCTGTACTACCACCAGCCGCCTATGCTGGCCAAAAACCGAAAAGTCATTGCTGCCGAACTGAAAAAAAATGGCTACCAAGTTTCAGAAGATAGCATACCAGCCGTCATCACCCGATGCAAATCCAAACTCAAAGAAAAGATACACGCTAACCTCGATGATTTTGAAAACTTTCACACGAATTATAACGAATTGCCATGAAAGAAGAGAATTTGTACCTAAATCTTGAAAACTATATACTCGGGCGTATGTCCCCCGAAGAGCGCCTCGCCTTTGAGGCAGAGTTCGCCGATGAAGCAACGCTGAAACGCCATTTACGTAGCTACGAGTACACACAAAAAGCCGTGGAGTTGGCAGGGCGATTAAGCCTTAGTGATACCCTAGTCCAAGTCCGTCAACAAAAAACAACCTTGCCGGCACCGCGTCTTTCCTGGTTGGATTACCTTCGCTTTGCCTTGTACAAACAACAGCCACGCTGGATGCTGGTCAGCAGCGTAGTGGCCGTGTGCGCGTTGGCAGCTGTAGGCTTTTTACTGTGGCCAGCAGCCGACTGCCCGCTACCAGCGTTGTTGACTCAAAACTACTTCAAGCCTAAAACGCTACACGCCCGCGCAGCAGTGATTGTGGATCGCAGCACAGCCGAACAAGCCAGCGAATGGTATGCCGCTGGGCTGCGAGATAGTCTTGACGACCTGATACAACGCCTACCCGACCCAGCAGTGCCTACTTACTACGCAGCGCACCTGGCCTTTGAGCAGCAGCGCTATGCCGAAGCCGAACGCGGATTTGCGGCATCCCTAGCCGCCAGGGCTTCGCTCAAGGCCTTTGCTGAGTTTCAGGACATGGGGCGCATCAAGTTCAACCTATTGCTCAGCCGCCTGGCGTTACAGGCCAACCGCAAAGCAACTCTGAAGGTACTGGCCGCGCTTCGCCTGGATGAGGATGTGCAGGGTGAACCCGAAGTGCTAGAGCGCATCGCCCAACTGGAGCAAGCACTGACACAATCCTCATCGAAAAACTGGAAGCAGTGCCAACCTTACTAACCCTGGCAGCAAATGCCCTGCTCCAGCGCGCTACCCCCAACTAATTAATAATGATGAGACTTATTGCGGCACAGCAACCTGTACAAGGCAAAGCTGCCACATGCCATGCCAATTACAAGGCCTATGACTCCTATCATCCATGATTTAGCTGTTTCTGCAGGCTGCAGGGATAGGCATTCAGTGTTGCCGGCCAGTACCAGGCCAGCCCATTGCGAGGGGTCGCGGTTGCCGGAGGAGCGACGCACAAAGTCGCGCTTAGCCTCAGCCAAAGCTACATCTTTGGATGCCGCTTGCTTGCCAGCCATGTAGCGATAAAACGCCGGCATAATTGCAGTGGTATGCTCCATGTTGACCTCCCATAAGGTGGCAATAAAACTACGCACTCCCATGCCTGCCAAACCGCGTGCTACGCTCATAGCGCCTTCACCTTTCACTTGTGGCCCCCTGGCCGTGAGACAGGCCGAAAGCACCACCAGCTCTAGATCAAAAGGTGTACCCTTCTCGTACAACTCATGCATGAAGAGCAACTCACGAGGCTCAAGGGTATCTCGGTTTTGCGAAAAGCAAATGAAATTAAACCTAGGGTCAGAACTGTACAATACGCCGTGTGTAGGAATGTGTATGACTTTGTATTTTTGACAGGCCTCCCAAAACGCTTGCTTCGTTGCCTTGGGGCCGGGGTACAACTCTGCCCGGACGACCTTGCTTACAGCCTGCATCTCCGCCTCGTTGGGCAGGCGTTTGAGCACGCCCTCAATGGCACCCTCCACCGGCAGGGGCAGATTGGAAGCACCTAAAATGAGACGGTCTGGAAAGGATGGAGCAAACACAGCTACTTTGGCGCCCGGCGCACTTGGTACTACCCGATGCCGCATTTGCCATAACATCCGTGCAGAGGGCGCATAACTCACCGCGTAGTGAAACAGCAGGAAGTCGCGGTAGCCGCCACGACCTCCCGGACGCCGCAGAGCTTCAAACGGCAGCGCCTGCAGCTCGTCGCTGGGTGCAATGACCAATCTTGGCGGCAAACTCAGTATATCTTCCGGGATAAGCAAGGCATACAAGCGCTCGCCAATGGTTTGTAAAACTTCGGCGCGCGCATTGTAATCGTCAAAACGGATATGCTCTGACAAAATGCGGTTGAAGGTATCCACATCCTCTAGGAAGGAAGCCTGTACAGGGCGCTGTATCCATTCCTGCCCGTCTTGTTGTAGTACAAATATGTGCAAGGTTGTTCCTATTAGGAGGTAGGAGAGCATGGCTTGCCCGGGTTCGAGCGCTTGTCGGCGGAGCGCCTCTATGGACAAATTCTCTTCCTCGGAAGACGACGCCACAAACGAGGTGCCGAAATTAAGCGATTGCTGAAACACCCGCCATTTAGCCATGTGTTGGAGCCATTCTTGCTTCAGGGTTGCAATGGCCTGCAGGTTGTTCCTCGCTAAAAAGGTTTCCTGGGTGATGCGCTCCCGCTCGGCCAGCAGTTGGGCTTTTTCAGCAGACTGGCTCGGGCTTAGCATTCGCTGCGCGTACTTATCCAGTAAGGTTTCGCGCAGAACTACGGCCTTGCTTTGCTCCAGATAAGCCAGTGCCTTAGCTTCAAAGATACTTTTTTGTTCTGGTCTTAATCGAACCAAATCGGCACAAACCGCCACGGCGCTATCCAGGTAAGGGCGTATCTCCAGCGTCAGGGTTACTTTGTCCGATTCGGTCAGATAGCCCCCCCGTGCATCGTGTACAAATCTGGCCAATAGATCATACCACCTAAGCGCCTCTTGGCGGGTTTCGATTGATGTAGATGCCCGCTGGCGCACGCGCAGCAAAGCCTGGTTGTGCAAGGTCATGGCCACCAGCGAAGGAGCAACTACCGGTCCGGATATCTGAAGATCAGGTGCATTGATGTCTAATGGTACACTGGCTGGCGCAAAATAGTACAGTGCAGAATCAAAATCGCTGGCGGCAGCCTCAAACTGCCCGGCATCCATCAGCGCCTCACCTCGATTAAGGTAGAGCCGCCCCATCAATCGGCTATGCCTCTCACTGTTGACTGCAGCGGTGCTTAGCGTGGCTATGGTCTGGGTGTGAAGTGCAATTGCGGCAGCTGTATTGCCCTGGCGCCGGTACCATTCGCCCAGGTTAGAGAGCAAGGTTAGTTTTGCGCTGCTTAATTCTTGAGGAGGATACTGTGCAAGCGCCTTGGTGTAGTACCACAAAGCGCTGTCGGCGCTGTGCCGACGCGCAGCACCTCCGCGCGCGCAATGCAGCATAGAGTCCTGCCAGGCGTTGCCTATGTTAACCAACAAATTGGGCGAAACCACCCCAGTTTGCAGACCATTCCAGCCAGAGCGAATGGCTTTATCGTATTGCTTGATTTTGCGATAGCTACCAGTCATCAACTCCGACGCTTCGCTGATGTAGGCTCCATCTTGACGCTTTTGCGCTATCTCTAAGGCTTTTTGATAATAAAGTAACGCGAGATGGGGCTGCTCCAGGCGTTGGTAGCAATCGCCTAAGTAGAGCGCCGCAGTAAAATAATACCCGGAGTCCTGAAAAACTGGCTGCACGAAAAGCGCGCTGTCAAGGTAGGGTATGGCCGCCGCATAGTCTTGGTCATCATAGTAGCTCAGACCAGCATTACAGTACAGTTTGCCACAAAGAAGACCTGTGGGATGCAGCGCAAGGCCTTTCAGATAATATTGACGCGCAACTGCCAAGTTGCTCTCCCACAGCTCGTTACCCAACTCGCGGCAAGCCATTGCTATCGCATCATGCAGCGAATCCGCGTCACACATCTGCCCCCACTTGACCAGGGAATCTGTCCAAGCCTGCCGGACAGCCAGCGAGGTATCTTGCCGAATGCGCGCCAAATAAATACCAATGGAATCGGCCTGGCAAGCAACGCTGGGTACACTGGCATAGAGGGTTGTGTCCGCCTGCCAGCAAGCCGACAGCAAACCACAGATGATAACTACAGCTGCAAGGCCAATTTTCATAGGCAGTAGTTATTGCTCAGGTCAGGAGCTGGGCGCCAACACCAGCGGCGTACCCTCTAACAATACTCGCACTTTGGTGCGCGGCGCAGGTGCCATGCGTATGGATTTGAGCATGCAGGATAGCAGTAGGCTTTCCTTCACTTTTTCAGCGCTTATGCCGGGTTTCATGGCCATGATCTGCGCTGCTTTTCGGCTCACCATGGGCGCGGCCATGGAAGTACCCGAGCAAGGTGCAATTAGATTGCCCGGCAGCAAACTTTCGATCTCTACACCGGGTGCGGCCAGGTCGAAGCACTGGTTGGACTTGTCCCAGAGCATATCGCTGGCAATGCCTTTGGTATCCCAAGCGCCCACGCTCACCACTACTTTCTGCACATTGGGTGGCCCGTAGCGCGAATAGGCCGCCGGCCAGAAGCGGCGCGTGGTGTCGCTGCAGGATATGTCGCGCACGCCGTCATTGCCAGCACCGGCCACAAAGAGGATATTGCGCTTGGCTATCTCATTCATGAGTGGTGTCATAAGTTCGGGTATGCGGTGGTCTTCCCAGCCCATGCTGCAGTTGATGATGCGCAAGTCGGCACCACCTTTTTCGAGGGCGTAGTAGAGGCCACACAGCATGTCGAACAGAAAAATAGCCGAGGTACTGCCCTGCGACACCTTGACATGATGCATGCGGATGTTGGCATTGGCCGGAGGATTATATATGCCGGCCACAATACCAGCCACGTGAGAGCCATGCCCAAAGCCGTCCATAGGCCCGGCCTTCTCGTCGCATATATCTATGCCAAAACGCGTATCAAGCACATTCGCTGGGCAAACCTCAGAAGCAGGAAAGGCTGTGCGGCTGCTGAAATACCCGCTTAGGGTATCTACGCCGGTATCCAGTACGGCTACTACTATCCTGGGCAAGTTGGGGTTGGAGTCTTGACCTCGGAATCTTCTGCTTTGGTCTTGGCGAAATACCGGACGAGGTATCCCCACAAAAATATTGGCTGCTACGCTGGCGCCGATGATGCTGTCGCTTTGAGGGCGGGGTCTCGGAGGCGGATCATCCACTGAGCCAATGACGTTGACGGTTTTGGAGGGGTCGCCCCAGCGGATGAGTTTGAGTTGGCATTTGCAGGTATCGGTAGGGATGAAGCCCTTCTCCTCAAGGTATCTAAACAAGGCTTGCTCATCTTCGGGGGCATAGTCGGTTGTGTTGGTGATAACCTCGCCTGGAGCGTAGCATACCAAGCGCTTGATTTGATTTTGGCCTTCACCATAGATAACAGTATCGCAACGTGCATTTGGGGGAGTTTCAATAGGATAATCTGGATGAGGAGCTACGATCTCTTCAATTTTCCGGCAAGAACTGAGCACCAGCAGGACGACCAGAAAGGCGACTGCCAGCATCGGGAAGAGGTTTTTGGCTTGCATAATGGTAATTGATTTCAGGTATGACGTCGGCTCTAAGTGTGAGAAAGCGAGAGCTTTTTACAACCTTCTTCAAAAATAGCGGATATCGCGCAAACAAACAAATCTTAGTTGTGCAATATTTCTGCTGCTACACACTCAATGCTCTAAAATGCGCTGAATCTGCTGCTGGTGCCGCCGAAAGTGGAGTATAAAGAAGTAGAGCATCTGTGCTAGAGAGAGCTTGCCAGCAAACGGATGCTTGTAAAGCGCCTTGTGGGTATAGTCTGGCGGCAGGCTTTCGAGCAATTCGCGCAGGCTTTGGCGATTAGCGCGCCAGGCGTGCATGATGTCTTCCAAGTGGCCGGTTTCGGGCAGTGCTTCGTCGTTCACGCCTTTGGGCGCTTTAAACTTGACATAGGGCAGGGAATTGCTGCACATCAGCAAAAACAGACGCCAGCGCGCGCCAAGCCCTGTATCGGGAATATCCGCACCAAAACTCAGCTTCTTGCGCACGTATTTTTCCGACAAATGCTCCGACAAGAGCAAGTGTTGCATGATTTGCAGTACTGACCACTGCCCTGGCCCCGGACGGCGGTTGAGCGCTCCATCAGGATAGTCTTTCAACTTGTGGTAAAGGCTATTCAGTAGGTCGTCAAGCGCTTGCATCCGGCGGTCAATCTTAGAGTGCATGGCATCGAAATTTTATTTGGCGATATTGCAACAAAAGAGCGGGTGGCACGTGTTAAAGTATCGCAATATATAGACAAGCGTCGTAACTTTGCGAAAAATTTGCAAAAGAGTTTCTGCATGGTTGCTCCAGCAGATGACTCCCATGGCAAACAATTTTATATAGTTCAAAATCAGTACGTTGAATCTAACAGCCACACATGCTGCTCCCAAGCCTAAGGTCAGGCTCTACTTCCTAGATGCACTGCGCGCTTTCGCTATACTGATGATGCTGCAGGGGCACTTCATTGATACGCTGCTAGCACCAGCCTACCGAGACTTGTCTAACCCGATATTCAGTGCCTGGTCATTCATGCGTGGACTTACCGCACCGGTGTTCTTCACTGTTACAGGCTTCGTATTCGTATTCCTGCTGCTCAAGGAAAATAAACCGCTGCGCTCACACGAGCGCGTGCGCAAGGGGGTACGCCGAGCCGCTCTCTTGCTGATACTCGGCTATGCACTCAAGTGGAACATTGGATACATGCTCAACTTTCGGTTTTTCCCTCACCACTTTGTCATAGATGTGCTACACATCATTGGCCTTGCTCTACTGGCGCTTATCGGCATTTATGCCTTGCATCGCACTTGGGGCACGTCTTACGCGCTGCTGTTGGGTTTGGCAGGGGTTGCCGTATTCCTGCTGTTTCCTGTAGTAGAGGCCGCAGACTGGACGACAGCGCCGCGCTGGCTGGCCAACTACTTCAGTATGGCCTACGGCTCTACCTTCACCATCTTCCCGTGGTTGGGCTACGCACTGTTAGGTGGCGTTATTGGTTCTATAGCGCATCATCACACAGCCTGGTTCAAGTCTTGGTGGATGCCTTATGTGATTTTAGGCCTGGGCTTTTGGCTGCATTTCAATTCTTACACCATACTCAGTAATATACACCAGCTACTCGGCTGGGACTTGTCGGCGCAGTGGCTGGACAAGCAGTATTTGTTCTGGCGCCTCGGACACGTGCTGATCGTATTGGCAATATTTGTTTTCCTGGAGCTATCTCTCAAAAAAGGCTTTCATCCTCTATTTTTAAAAATTGGCTCCGAAACGCTGACGATCTACGGCGCGCACTATGTCATTTTGTACAGTACCTGGTTTGGCGTTGGGCTGACGAAGTGGTGGAAGCAGTCGCTTAATCCGATGCAAGTGCTGATAGGAGCGCTGCTTTTTGAGGCGTTTTTCGTACTGCTGATTGCCTACATCGAAAAGGTGCGGCACATACTTTACGTAACTGTGCCCGCTTTGGGAACGTATGCATTCCGTTGGCTTAGAGTGCTGATCATGAGGTCGGCGCATCGGCTTAAGCTTCAATATCCATACGACCTGGGCACACCGGCAGGCTACTTTTCCACTGCAGTTTACCGTACGCTAAGTGTACTATTCGACTTGGCACCCAAGCACATACTGCGCAAGTCAGGAACACAAGGCTGATCTAGGGGCTCCCCACCGAGCCTATTGTAACACTACTTCTTTTTCCTCTACCATCTTGCGGATGTTGATCAAGGCGTAGCGCATGCGCCCTAGCGCGGTATTGATACTAACGCGGGTCAGTTTGGCAATTTCCTTGAAACTCATGTCGGCGTAATGGCGCAGAATGACCACTTCGCGCTGTTCGGGCGGCAGCATGTCTACCAATTGGCGGATTTTCTCGTGTGTCTGGCTGCGAATGATGGTTTGCTCTGCATTGAGATCGTGGGCTTGAAGGATGTCAAAGATATCGAAAGTATCGGTAGGCGATAGCTGGGGGCGGCGTTTGTTGCGGCGGAAGTAGTCCACGCACATGTTGTAGGATATGCGCATAGCCCACTGTAGAAACTTGCCCTCGTGGTTGTACTTACCCTTGCGCAGAGTGTCAATGATTTTTATGAAGACCTCCTGAAAAATATCTTCGGCAAGGCTCTGATCCTTAACAAAGAGATAGATAGAGGTGAAAATTTTCTGCTGATGGCGATTGAGGAGTTCTTCGAAGGCTTGTTCGTTTCCTTCCAGATACGAAGCAATGAGCTGCTGATCGTTGAGCGGCGTAACCTGCATAACTAAAAAAAGTTTAGGTACGAAAGTGAGTGAGTACGAACTTATTTTTTAGTGTAGAGGTTACTTGCGATAGGTATAGTTATTTAGTGAAACGATAACGATTCAGCCGTTTTATTAGAAATATGGCTCAAAGATAGGGTTTTTTTGGTTTACTCCGCACATTGGGAGGCACTTTTTTTGAACTTTAACAACAAATTAACGGAGTGCAAACAATTTTTTTAGAACAGCCAAAGGCAGAAGTTCATTCTAAAAAGTTCATAAACAGTGCATTAATTTTTAGCCCTTTATCCAACGCAGCGTTTTTCTTCCCTGCGAAGTGTACACTTCCAGGAGATACAAACCGCGTGGCCAGGTAGATACGTCCAGTTGCCAGCGCTCAAGCGCCGAAAGCGCGGCCTGGTACGCCAAGCGCCCACTTGCATCTATAATCCGAATATGGCGTGCCACGCCGGGAAACGCCACTGTAAGCACATCCGAAACCGGATTGGCCAGAAGATAAGCCTGCTCGGGCTCAGGTTGAAGGTTAGCCGCTGACGTAGCTACGCAATTGGGCGCACCGCCAGAAATTTCCACTAATACGCCGTTTTGCACGTACCAATGCTCCCACACACCGCCCGAGCCGGTCTTCCAGTCCACTAAGCTAAAGCGATGACTACCCGTAGGGGTTCCTTTTATCTTATATACCTTGAGCGCCTGGGCATTGCGAAACCAGTGCAGCGGAGTGTTGGGCTGGCAGGTCTCTGGGTGCCGCACACTGAGGTCGCAGTTGAAATGGATAAAATAGGCATTGTCGTCATACGCAGGAAAACTGCCATAAGCTACGGCGTTGCCGGCAGGGTCTATACACACGGCAGTAAATTCGTCGCAGGCAATGCCTTTGGCCTCCACACCCCAGTCGTTGAAGATACGGGCCAGGAAAGCCACGTGCCGGCCCTTGCGGTTGGGGTTGTCGTAGTGGGTGTCAGTGATGACGTCGCGCAGGTGGTAGTTCTGTAAAAAAGGTGCGCCCTCTACCGTCATGCGCACATGAAAGGGATTGCCCAGGGCGTCTGCCGAACTGATGGTGCCATTTTGCGCCGAAAAATAATACCGCCCGAGAATGGCCATGCCTGCGCTGGTGCCACCAATGACGATGTTGCGCTGCTGAATGGCTACATTGATAAGGCTGTCTACCGGTGTATTGCGCCAAAAGGATACGTACTTCCACTGGTCGCCACCGGCAATCCAAATGGCCTCTGCACGCTGAATGCGCTGGCGCACGTAGGTATCATAAGAGGCAGAGGCATTGTGGAATACAATAGTTTCTACTGAATTAACCTGTACGCCGAGTTCACCGTACAGGTAATTGTTGTACCCGCTGGAACCAGAAGCGCGCAGTACCAGCACATCACCACCGTTGGCTCTGGTCAGAAACCAGCGCATAGCATCGTCGCTCTCGGTAGAGCCTCCCATCAGACAAATACCACCAGCAGGCGTAGTGACAACATCCACAGGGTTACCAGTGAAGAACGAAGTGTAGTTCTGGGCATAAAGCGCAGGGCGGGCAAGGATAGAGTATAAAATAAAAAATAAAAAGTAAAAAGTTGGGCGGGCAACTGATGAAACCCAAATATGAACGCAATGAACCGATTGGGTGGGTACTCTACTTCTCATGTTCAAATAATTTCAGCCACTACAAAGATACTGCCTGTAACCAGAATGAGGTCGTCCGGCGACGCCTTTTTGCGAGCAGCCTTCAAAGCTCCCTTTACCGTAGTATAAGCCCTGCCTTGCAATCCGTACTGAGCTGCCAGCCCTTGCAAACGACTAGACTCCAGGCCGCGCGGAATATCTGCCTTGCAAAAATAATACTGCGCTTCTTTGGGCAACAGCGCCAGCACCGTCGAGGGGTCTTTATCCTTGACCATGCCTAGTACCACGTGCAATCGGCGGAATGACATGTGCTTCAGTTCCTGCACCACCTGCTCCATGCCTTGGGGGTTGTGGGCGCTGTCGCACAATACCTTAGGACGCTGAGCAATTACATCCCAGCGGCCAAGAAAACCCGTAAGTTCGCGCAGGTATTGCAAACCATACCTTATATGTGCCTCTTGTATGGAAAAATGCCGTTTCAACAACTCCAGCGCAGCGAGGGTGGTCTGCAAGTTTTTAGCCTGGAAGCCTCCTGCAAGGTTGAGTTCGAGTTGGGAATATCGCAACTGGCCGAGGTGAAAGATATCAAAAATGGTATGATAATCAGAGGCAGCAAGGGGCACAGCCCGCCAAAAGCGCTCAGCTGTGTACATTTCGGCCTCCATCTCCTGTGCGCGCTGAGCAAAAACCGGCTCCGTATCTGGCAATAGTTCCCCTACTACTACTGGCACCCGATGCTTGATAATGCCGGCTTTTTCGCCGGCAATCAGCGGCAGCGTATGCCCCAGAAACTCCATGTGGTCAAATCCTATGTTGGTAATAACAGAAAGTATAGGCTGCACTACATTAGTAGAGTCTAACCGCCCGCCCAGGCCAGTTTCTATCACTGCCACATCTACCTTTTCTTGAGCGAAATAATCGAAAGCCAGGGCAGTACTCATTTCAAAGAAGGAGGGTTTGATGGCGTCCATCACCGGTTGGATGCGTCGCACAAAGTCCACTACAAAAGCCCGTGGTACATAGTGGCCGTTGATACGCGCTCGTTCGCGAAAGTCGCGATAGTGCGGCGATACGCAAAGCCCAGTTTTCAGCCCGGCAGCCTGTAACACGGCACTGAGCATGAAACAGGTAGAGCCCTTGCCGTTGGTGCCAGCTACGTGCACGACGGGATAGCGCAACTGGGGCTGCCCCAAGGCTTCGCACAGTGCTAGGATGTTGGTGAGGTCTTTGCGAAAAGCAGGCGCACCCACGCGCTGAAACATGGGCAACTGGCTGTACAGCAGGTCCAGCGTAGCTTGATATGCCTTGCGAAGGCTCACTCTTCTTCCTCTACACCCAGCTCCCGCTCCATTTCCTCCATAAAAATGTAATCAATGGATTCCGAAACCGTAGGGATGATGGTCAGGATGGTTTCAAGGCGAGAGATTTCGATGAGTTTTTTGACGCTAGGGTGCTCAATGCCAGTGAGGATGAAAGAGCCCAGGCGCTTCCAGAGACGGTCGCCGGTGAGGATGGCACTAAGGCCAGAGGAATCCACGAAAGAGACTTTCGACAAGTCAAGCACGAGGTTATTGACCCCCTCGTTAGAAAGGATGACGAACTCTGACTTGAGCTGGGGGGCCACCAGGTTGTTCAACGATTCTTCTTCTAGACTGAGTATGGCGTAGCGTTCTTGCTTATCTATGGTATATTTCATGGTGTCGCAGTTACAAAACTCTGGGCAAAGGTAAGTATTCTTGTCGTAAATGTGCGCACTTGTGCAAAAAAGCCGTCGGCAGGTAGGAATTAAACTTGTTGCCCGCCTGTGATGTTTACGGTAAGTTCATGTTGATTCAAGTCGTTTTTTTGCCTCGAAACCCGTTTTTTTGAGTAAAAAGTATAAACTTTGCACCGCAGGCAGGAAAAGACTAGTCAGCTTTATTGTACAGGCAAATACCGTAACGTTTTACGTATGAATAACCAAAAATTCTCTCCCAAAGTCAAGCAGATCATTGCCCGCAGTCGCCAGGCGGCCCTGCGTTTGGGGCACGACTTCATCGGCACGGAGCACTTGCTGCTGAGTATTATTGAGGACAAAGACAGCCTGGCTGTCCAGGTGCTGGAATCCCTAGAAGTGGACTGCGACGAACTGCGTTTCAAAATAAAGGAATCCATTCAGCAAATCCCTGCTTCGCCTACTATGCTCAATGTGGGCACGCTGCCGCTCAACAAGCACGCCGAGCGGGTACTGAAACTCACGCTGCTGGAAGCCAAAGCCCTGAGCAGCGAGGAAATCGCCCCAGAGCACCTGATGCTTTCCATCCTCAAACATCAGGAATTTCCTGCCTCGCGCATACTCCAACAGTTCGATATTGACTACGACATGTACAAAGCAGAACTGGAATACGCTCGCTCAGAGCAGGACTTCAGCACGGGCAACTTTGTGGAGCCATACGCCCAGGCGCCCGGTGGCCAAGATGACGACCCCTATGACGACGACGACAACCCCTCGCGCTACCAACAGCGCCGCCCAGGCAGCAGCGGCAGCACCAAGTCGCGTACGCCAGTGCTGGACAACTTCGGGCGCGACGTCACCAAGCTAGCCGAAGAGGATAAACTCGACCCCATCATTGGCCGCGAAAACGAAATCGAGCGCGTGTCTCAAATTTTGAGCCGCCGCAAGAAAAACAACCCTATCCTCATTGGCGAGCCAGGCGTAGGTAAAACCGCCATTGTAGAAGGCCTGGCTATGCGCATTGTGCAGCGCAAAGTATCGCGTACTCTGTTTAACAAGCGCATTGTCATGCTCGACATGGCTGCCATGGTGGCAGGCACCAAGTATCGCGGCCAGTTTGAAGAGCGCATGAAAGCCATCATGAACGAGTTGGAAAAATCTCGCGATGTCATCTTATTTATTGATGAAATTCACACCATTGTAGGAGCGGGCGGTGCTACCGGCTCGCTGGATGCTTCCAACATCTTCAAGCCGGCGCTTTCCCGAGGTGAGCTGCAGTGCATTGGCGCATCCACCCTGGACGAATACCGCCAATACATCGAAAAAGACGGCGCCCTGGATCGCCGCTTCCAGAAGGTACTGGTAGAGCCGCCCAGCCCGGAGGAGGCTATACACATCCTGCACAATATTAAGCCCAAATACGAGGAGTTTCATAATGTGAGCTTCTCCGATGAGGCCATCAACGCCTGTGTACGCCTGAGCGACCGCTACATCACTGACCGCTTCTTGCCCGACAAAGCTATTGACGTACTCGACGAAGTGGGCGCGCGCGTACACCTTAAGAATATACACGTGCCTAAGCACATCGAAGACCTCGAGAAGGCCATCGAAGAGATCAAAGAGCAAAAAAATGCTGCCGTCAAGAGCCAGCAATACGAAAAAGCTGCCGACCTGCGCGACAAAGAGTCTAAGATGGCCCGGCAGTTGGAGTTCGCCAAAATCCAGTGGGAAGAAGAAGCCAAAACCAAGCGCTACCCTGTATCAGAAGACGACATCGCCGAGGTCGTTTCCATGATGACGGGCATCCCAGTGAAGCGCGTAGCTCAAAGTGAAAGCAAAAAGCTG
Organism: uncultured Saprospiraceae bacterium; assembly: GCA_938015595.1. GTDB lineage: Bacteria > Bacteroidota > Bacteroidia > Chitinophagales > Saprospiraceae > UBA2329. Next base: position 44,229 of record CALLPI010000016.1, read on the forward strand.
GTGGGCATGGGCAAAGACATGCAGGGCATGATCATTGGCCAGGACGAAGCTATTGCCAAAGTGGTTAAGGCCATTCAACGCAATCGCGTGGGGCTCAAAGACCCCTCCCGCCCCATCGGCTCGTTCATCTTCTTGGGGCCCACTGGCGTAGGCAAGACCGAAATGGCCAAGGCACTGGCGCGCTACCTATTTGACACCGAAGATGCGCTCATCCGAATTGACATGAGCGAATACATGGAAAAATTCACAGTGAGCCGCCTCATCGGCGCACCTCCCGGATACGTAGGTTATGAAGAAGGCGGCCAACTGACAGAAAAAGTACGCCGCAAGCCCTACTCGGTAGTACTCCTTGATGAAATCGAAAAGGCGCATCCAGATGTGTATAACATCCTGCTGCAAGTACTGGACGATGGGCAACTAACCGACGGCCTAGGACGTAAGGTGGATTTCAAGAATACCATCATCATCATGACCTCTAACATAGGTGTGCGGCAACTAAAGGATTTTGGCCAAGGGGTGGGCTTTGCCACCAAAGCCAAGCAGGAATCGGTAGAAGACTACTCGCGCAGCATTATCCAGAATGCCCTCAAGCGCACCTTCTCGCCGGAATTCCTCAACCGCATTGATGATGTGATCATCTTCAACAGCCTGGGCCAGGAAGAAATTCTTCAGATCATAGACATCTCTCTGCGCGACCTCTACAAGCGCATAAACGCCATGGGGTACAATATTGTACTCACGGACGAAGCCAAGCGCTTTGTAGCCGACAAGGGCTTTGACCCGCAGTTTGGCGCCAGGCCGCTGCACCGGGCTATTCAAAAGTACATTGAAGACCCGCTGGCCGAGTACATCCTGGCCGAGAACCTCTCAGAGGGTGCTCAACTAGAAGCTCGGCTCAGCGAAGACGGCCAGTCGTTGGTCATTCAGCAGATCAACGAAAAACAGGTAGAGAGCAAAATACAGGATCAGAATTAACCTTCCTGCCAGGCGCCAACGCACACCTCCCACAGTGTTTCGGGAGCCAGATACTGCTGAGCAAGGTGTAGTAGGTCATTGGCACTAATGTGCTGTATGGTGCTTGCCATTTGCTGGAAGTAGCCCATGGGAAGATCTTCTATGACAGCTGTTTTGACAATATCGGCTACGTTGAAAGGGCCATCCAGCATATTGAGCATACCCCCCATGAGGTAGTTGCGCACCATGGCTAGTTCCTCTTCGCCCACGGGTTCCTCACGGAGGATTTCCACCTCCTGGTAAATTTGGGCAAGGGTATCCTCTACAAACTCTGTGCTGCTTTCGGTGGCAATGAGGAATGCCCCATCAAACCGAACAGGTTCCAGGCTGGAATAGATGTTGTAGGTGTAGCCTTTTTCTTCGCGGATGTTGGTCATCAGGCGCGAGCCGAAGTAGCCGCCAAGAATGGTGTTGAGCACGTACATGCCGGCATAGTCGGGATGGGCACGATTGAACAAGCGCCTGCCAATGCGAACGGCGGCTTGCACCTTATCGGGATGGCTGATGCGCATACGCTGGGGCAGGCACTCCTCCACTGGAGGTATATGAGGATTGCTCTGGCCTGGTTTTATGGCGTAGCTGAGGCAGTCATCTAAGGCACGCAGCATGTCAGGCCGAATGTGGCCGCTGAGGAAGATACTGCAATTGCCGGCCAGATAGTGCTGGCGAAAGTGTTGCAGCAGGTCGTCGCGTTTGAGGGCGGCATAGGTTTCGGGGTAGCTGTTGTAGCCATAAGGGTGGTGTTCGCCAAAGATGAGTTCGGTAATTTTGCGGTAGGCTACCACATCGCTTTTGGAGAGTTCTACCTGGAGTTCTACTTGGTTCCGCTGAATGAAGTTATCCAGTTCGTGCTGCGGGAAAGTGGGATGCTCAAGTATTTCTGCCAATATGGGAAGCACCTTGTAAAAATACTTGTTGAGCGTATAGAGCGCTACGTTGGACGTGTCCAAGCTGTATGGCGTTTGGAGGGTAGCGCCATAGAAGTCGAGCGTTTCGGCTATATCGGCAGCACTATATCGCAGGGTTCCCTCCTTGAGTTGGCTCAGGGTGGCGCGGGCGGCCAATGGCTTGTGCTCGTAGGGGCGGCCTGCATGAAAAACCAACTCCAGCTTGCACACTTCCTGGTCGCCCAGGTGAATAACGTACACAGGAATGCCGTTGCTGAGGTGGTGTACCTGATATGGCGGCAATTCCAACTGATGTATGGAGGCAATGGGAGGTGCCTGAGTTCGGTTGGGCATGGCATGGATGCTTAGTAAATGCTACAAAAAAAGCCTGCAAGCACGCACTTACAGGCTTTGTTGGGTAGACCCACAAGGATTCGAACCTTGACAAGCGGAACCAAAATCCGATGTGCTACCGTTACACCATGGGTCTATCAGCAATGCGAATACTTCCTACTTTTGGAAGTGCGCGCAAAGATACAGCGATATAGACTTATGATGCAAGCGTAAGACCGAAAAAAATTTACTCCAGCCATATTTCAGGCCATAAACCTCAGTAGCCCTTGCCCTACTTAGCGGCTGCCGGCACTGGTGCATTCAGCAGTTTGCCCAACTCGCTGTAAGGTATGGTAAACTGCGTACTGCCAATGGCGTAAGGCCCTACTTCGTAGGGTACGTAGTAGCAGTACAGGCCGTTTGCCGTGAGGCCAAAGTTCTGCGGCAGGGCAAAGGGGAATACCTCGTCAAATTCAAAGGGGTCAGAGCCATCTTCAGGGTTGAAAAGATCCTGGCGCTCGGCGCGGAAGGCCTTTTCGGCTATGGCTTTGAGCGCGTTCAGGTCGCTGACCAAGTCTTTCAAGGCATATTGCTTGCCAGTGACAACGTCAAAAGTGCCCACTTTTGCCATGGGGTTGCCGTGCGGGCCACCGGTGTAGGTGTAGCCTTCCATCTGCAGGGTGAGGTAGCGGCCATCGTTGAGGAGGGTTTTGTGGCTGCATTCTGCCGTAAAGTAGCTCGTGGCATCGGGCGCTTCCTTGAGGAATTGCCTATGCGTCTCAAGAAAAGACTGCACAGCTTGCTCTACAGGCAATACTTTTTGGGCGTCTGCTTCAGAAGCATAGGCAAGCATGCCTGAGAGGGTGGCCTCTACCCAGCCTTGCACTGCCTGGCGCAGGGCGTCGCTGCCTTCTTCGATGACTGGCCAGGCGAGTTTCACTTCTGCGCAGTTGGTACGTTGATCTTCGGGCAAGGTGCAGCCGGGGCCTTCAGCTTTCTCTAGTGAGGCTGTGCCTACTTTTACCGATCGAGCCTCTGCGACTGAAGGAGCACGCTTGCAGGCAAACACTAGAGAGGTCAGCAAGGCTAAGCCTGCCATAGTGAGAAGTACATTTTTCATAAAAAATGGTGGTTGTGGTAAATAATAAAATAAAGTAATGCGTTACGGTAAAGCCCACTGAACCGGCGCCACCCCTTGCTGCTGCAGCCAGTTATTGGCTTGGGAGAAATGCCGGCAGCCCGAAAAGGCATTGCCTGCCAACGGAGAGGGATGGGCAGCCTCCAATACGAGATGCTTTTGCATGTCAATTAAGGATTTTTTCTTACGGGCAAAATTACCCCAAAGCATGAACACAAGCCCGCGACGCTGCTCGGACAAGATGCGAATGACGGCGTCGGTGAAGTACTGCCAGCCAATGGCCTGGTGGCTCTGTGGTTTGTTGCGTTCTACGGTGAGCATGGCGTTGAGCAAAAAGACGCCCTGCTTCGTCCAGGCACTGAGATCGCCGTGTGCGGGCATGGGTATGCCGAGGTCATCTCGGAGTTCTTTGTAGATGTTGATGAGCGAGGGCGGAATTTTTACGCCCCGAGGTACAGAGAAGCAAAGCCCCATGGCTTCGCCGGGGTTGTGATAGGGGTCTTGCCCAAGAATGACCACCTTGACTTCGTGAAACGGCGTGGAATCAAAGGCGTTGAAAATGAGTGGCCCCGGAGGATAAATGACCTTGCCGGCGGTTTTTTCCTGGCGCAGAAAAGATACAATAGCTTGGAAATAGGGCTGCTCAAACTCTTTGGCCAGTACCGCCTTCCAACTGGGTTCTATTCTGACATCGGCCATGAGCACTCAGTTTATTTGAAGAATCCTGAAGGCAAAAAATTCAAGCATCTGCTTCACCTGCGCCAGGTTGTTGTCTGAGCTGCATATCTCAGTAAGAGCGGGTAAGTGCTGGGATGCATAAATGTGATAATTGGCCATTTCCAGCAAAGTGCTGGCCAGCGAGCGTGGATAGGCAAAGTCTGGTTTGATTTCCAGGATGATATTGGCAATGTCGGCAGCCAGGGCTTTATATACAAGGAAGAAGCCCTGTTTGTTTTCTTCGTCCACCTGCTTAGTGTGATAGGTCTTGGTGCCTTCGGTCAGCACGATGTGGAATAGTACAGACTCGTCAATATAGTCCACTGCTGTATTCTGACGTGAACTTTCCACAATTTGAGCCAAAGCAATGCGCAATTTTTCGCACGGATCATGAACGTTCTGAGTGGCAAAGCCAATCAAGTAGCGCATGCGCTCCCAATACCAGCACAGGATATAGACCAGGAAGTGATGTTTGTTTTCAAAATAGCGGTAAATAGAGGCTTCGGTGGACTCAATGCGGGTCGCCAGTTTTTTGAAGGTGAAGTCTTCCAAGCCAAGTTCATTTAGCAGTAAAATGCCGTGCTGAAGAATGCTTCGGCCTAGCTTAGAGTCCTGCGGGTCGCGCAGGTATAAGTTTGGATTGACTTCAATACGAATAGCAACGCCCATGTTTGTGTAGTTTATGCTGCAACAAATGTAGTGATTCCTGGCATTTGCTCAATTTTTTGGCTTTGCCCGACAAACATTCAACGCGCTGCTGCTAGGCAGTAGCGGCAAGCCCGATGAGCTGCTGCATTCACTGCCAGCGAAAGCCACAGGTAAACCGCTACACCTGAGCTTGCGCCACTCCACCACTGATGATTGATACCAAACCAGTCGCCGCCATGTGTGTATAGGATGAGCATACCCATACCCACCCGTGCCAGATCGTACCAGATAAAATGGGGGTTTTGATCGGCCAACTCGGCCATGGCATAAATACTGACGAAGAAAAACAGCCCATACACAAAAATGCCAGGGCTGCCAATAGCGGCCAGGTGGCCAAAGAAGTGAATCAGCAGTACCAATAGCAGGCTCAGGTGTACAACAGTCCAAGTCTTTACCCAGTTGGGTGCGGGCGGGTTGTACTTTTCAAAGCGATACACATCTTCGATTTTGGCTACCGGAAAACGCTCGGCTACATCAGCAGGACGCCAGCCGGTAGGCATCCACCAAATGCGCCACTTGTCGCGCCAACTTTGGGTGCGCCAGGCATCTTGCACCAGCAACCACAAGTGCTGAAAGTTGATCTTGATGGGGTTCCAGGTTCGGACGGGCCGGGTAATGCCATACACCGGTGGTTTGCTGGGCAGTTCTTCCTGAAAAGTACCAAAGAGTTTATCCCAAATGATGAAAATCTGACTGTAGTTCTTATCCAGGTATTCGGGGTTGATGGCGTGGTGCACCCGATGATGAGAAGGTGTCACAATAATGTGCTCCAGAAAGCCCATTTTGCCGATGTGGCGCGTATGATACCAAAACTGCGCAAAAAGATGCAGGGGAGCGATGGTAGCGATGACGACACTCGGTACGCCAATTAAAGCCGCTGGGAGCAAAAAGAAGGTAAACAGGTTAATGAAAGACGCAACGCTCTGTCGCAGGGCGCAAGCCAGATTAAACTCCTCGCTACTGTGGTGAATGAGGTGCTTGTTCCAGAAAAAATTGATCTCATGTGCCCAACGATGCACCCAATACCCCTGAAAGTCAAGTAAAATAAATACAAACACGTACACCATCCAGTGGTCGGGCACTTGCCACAACGACAAGTGCTTGACCATCCAATCATAGGAAAGCACGGATATACTCAGCCCAAGTACATCCTTCACTGCATTGGTCAAGCCGGAATACAGGCTCGACACCATGTCCATAACAGGTGTTCGGTCTTCGCCTTTGGCAAGCCCATACAGTTTCTCTATGATGATAAGCACAAGGAAAAAAGGAATGGCGATAAGCAGTACTTGGCCGTATCTTTCCATTATCGTATGTTTATAACTATCATAAAGTCCTAGCTATCAGCGCCTTTACGCAGCTCCCTTGCAAGCCCGTTTTGGGGCAATACCTCTGCCTCCTGGCAAGAGAAAAAACCTGACGGCTTTTTCTTGTTTGCAAAGAGATCGCCCGCTTTTGTCTGGCAGAGGTATGGGCGCCGGATACAGCAATTTGCGCTGATGACCCGCATGCCCTCGAAATTATCTGCTCTTTCGCCCAGTATGCATATGGGCACGATTCACTTTTGTAGGTGTTACCAGAAGCCTCTGCAATCTGTTGGAAGAGAAATTCTCGTTCATGTATTGCCACATCAGGTGCTTGCGAAAGCATATGTTCTCATGCGTGTACTTTATCCCGATGATACTCTTCTTGCTACCGTCAGACTGGCAGCTTCTCGATGAGAATGCAGCCGATAAACAGACGGTGTTAGGACGGTCTGAATAGCTCTTGCCTTCTTCGAGTTCTTTTTTTTTGTAGGCGATCAGTCTCTGGGGTAGAAAGCCCAGTATGGCAATGCCCAAGCCCCGCAATGGAAGACAAGGAGATTTTAGATGCCTTTCTGTCTTCTATAGGGCACTCAAACACCACGTGATGTATAGAGCTGGCGATTTCCAAAGCGCGAATGGTTTTGTGCAAAGATATGCCATCTTTACAAATATACAAAACTCAGCACCGCCAGATTGGAAGCCTCCAGCTTCATACAGCATAAACCAGACACCCACTCAGCTGTTCCATACATGTTATGTTGAAAATAGCTTTTGCACCCATTTATCGCTATGAACTGCCGCCGGGGCATCGTTTCCCCATGGAAAAGTACGACCTACTGCCTGAGCAACTGCTGTACGAGGGTACAATAAGTGCAGATAATTTTTTTCATCCTGAACCTGTTACTGCGGAGACCATTCTGCTAACCCACACGCCAGAATACTGGCACAAACTCCAGTACCAAACGCTGGATGCCAAAGAAGTGCGCGCCATAGGCTTCCCCATGACTCCCCGACTGGTAGAACGAGGGCGCTACATAGCCGGCGGTACAGTGCAATGTGCCCTGTACGCCCGGCAGCATGGCATAGCGCTCAATGTAGCCGGCGGCACACACCATGCACATAGTTACAAAGGCGAGGGCTTTTGCGTATTCAACGACATAGCCATTGCTGCCAACTACTTGCTACACCACCAGTTGGCCAAAAAAATCCTGATCATTGACTTGGATGTACACCAAGGCAATGGCACGGCCGAGATTTTTGCTCAGGAGCCGCGCGTTTTCACCTTCAGCATGCACGGCGCCAAGAATTACCCCCACCGCAAGGAGCGCTCTGACCTGGATATAGGCCTGCCCGACGGTACGGAAGATGCAGCCTACCTATCCGTATTGCGCAACACGCTGCCAGCACTAATGGATGCTGTACAACCTGATATGGCGTTTTACCAATCGGGAGTAGATGTACTGGCCACCGACAAGCTGGGGCGCCTAAGCCTGAGCATGGCCGGCTGCAAAGAGCGCGACCGTATCGTGTTGAATACTTGTCGCAGCTATGGCGTGCCAGTAGCCGTGAGCATGGGCGGTGGCTACTCAGAGCGCTTGTCCTGCATCATAGAGGCGCACGCCAATACGTATCGGCTGGCACAGGACATTTTCTTTTGAATGGCCTCAGTTGCGGCATCCGGCTCGCTTTCGGCCAGCTCTGGAGCGGCTACCCACCAAGCCATTGTCTATAAAATTGTACGACAGCGAAAGTACGGTTGAGAAGTACCAATCACGTGGGTTATTGTCGCCGCGCGGCGTGCCAGTGGGCACAATGACTGGTTCGCCGCCCTGGAGTTCACCCGAGCGGTTGCCCAGCGCTGCGCTCAGCTCGCCCTTAGCAGCCAGTAATTCGGGATAGCTCATATAAGTACCACCGACATCATCGAGGTAATCGGTGAAGGTCATACGGGCACCGAGTTCTACACCCAGGTTGAGCTTATCGGTGATGGCGTATTTTATACCCGCCCCCAGCGAAACAGCCAGCGAAATAGCACCGTAAGGGCTAGGACGGCCAGGCAAGCCCTGGCCTTCGGTAGCAAGGGGGCGGAGCGCCGTTTTGCGGCCATTGAACACCGCGGCGGGGTTAAAATAAAATGCACCAATGCCTGCAAAAAGGTATGGCGAGAGTGGGCGCTCAAAGTTGTAGGGATTATAGCCCGGCACATTGAGTTCGCCGATAAGGGCAAGTTCCACCACATCTGCTTCAAAACTTAGGTTGCGCTGGCGAATGACATCATCGGTAGCCAGGGCGTCGGAGCCTCTTACACTCAAATAGTTCAACTGCAAGCGAGTGGCGAGCAAGGCGTTGAAATTGTACCGGCCAAATACCGCCCCGCTGAAGCCACTGTTGCGCATCAGCACTTTTTGAGAATTCAGGCTTAGGTCTCCAAGGTAATTGGATAAGCCGGCGGCAGCACCAAGCTCCAAGTATTGAGCCTGCACCAGTATCGGAAATGCCCCCAGGATAAGAAAAATCAGTTTTTTCATCTACTTGGTATAAAATTTGTGGCAATTGCATAAATATTTTGTCGGAAGTTTGCAGCGTTTAATCTTTTGTGCTGATAGCAGACGTGAACGAAGCAATTGACACAAATATCTTTCAACCAAATCAATTTATAACGATCATGAAGCAACTTTTGCTACTGGGGCTTGTACTTTGCTTGTGTACAGCCTATGCCCAGAAAGCCCCCAAAGATTGGCAGCATCTTGATCCTCAGCAAGATGGATATCCAGGGCTACGTACCCAAAAAGCCTACGATGGGCCGCTGAAAGGCAAAAAAAGCACTACCGTAGTAGTGGCAGTGCTGGACTCAGGCGTGGATGCCCAACATGAAGACCTGAAAGACGTCATGTGGATAAACCCCGGCGAAATACCCGGCAACGGCATAGACGACGACGGCAATGGATACGTGGACGATGTACACGGCTGGAACTTCCTCGGCGGTAAAAACGGCCAAAACGTGAGCGGCGACAATCTGGAAATCGTGCGCATCTATCGGCAGTTACACGCACGTTTCCAAAATGCCAACCCTGACCAACTCAGCACGGCCGACAAAAAAGACTACAAAAAATACAAGGAATACGAGGCCACCATTGCACAAAAGCGCAAGGAAGCCAGCCAAAACCTGGAGTTGTACAGTCAGGTAGCCGAGGCATTTGAGGCATTGGCAAAATCGTTTGACAAAGACCTCAACCAAGTGACCCTGGAGGACATCAAAAAGCTGAAAAGCAGCAAGCCCAGCGTGCAGCGCGCTGCTCGCGTAGCTATCAGCCTGATGGAAGAAGGCGACCAAACCTTTGGAGAACTCAAAGTCGATATTGACGAGTACGTCCAAAGCCTCCGTAGCAAAGTAGACTACCAGTACAACATTGACTTTAACCCACGCAACATCATCGGCGATAACTACAACGACCTCAATGAACGATTCTATGGCAATAACGACGTACGCGGTCCTGACGCCAGCCACGGCACCCATGTAGCCGGCATCATTGCCGCAGTACGCCACAACGGCATCGGCATGGACGGCGTTGCAGACAATGTGCGCATCATGTCGGTGCGTACTGTACCCGATGGAGATGAGCACGACAAAGACGTGGCCAATGCCATCATCTATGCTGTAGATAACGGCGCCACCATCATCAATATGAGCTTTGGCAAAGGCGAGTCGCCACACAAATCTGCCGTGGACCGCGCCGTGCGCTATGCTGCCAAGCACGACGTGCTGCTGGTACACGCCGCTGGCAACGACGGCAAGGAAAACACCCTGAACAACAACTTCCCCAACCGAAGTTTTTTGAAAAAAGGGTTGTTTGGCCCTAAGTATGCCCCCAACTGGATAGAGGTAGGTGCCCTCAACTGGCGCGGTGGCGAAAATCTGGCAGCAGAGTTTTCTAATTATAGTAGTAAGTACGTGGACATCTTTGCCCCCGGCACTGCTATTTATTCTACTTATCCTGATAATACCTACCGCAGAAATGATGGCACTAGTATGGCTGCTCCTACTGTAGCTGGTGCTGCAGCTGTACTGCGCGCTTACTTCCCTAAGCTCACTGCTGTGCAAGTCAAGGACATCCTCATGCGCTCGGCAGCCAAACAATCCGGCAATACCATCATACCCGGCGGCAGCGACTCAGTGCCTTTCAGTAAGTTGTCTATCAGCGGCGGCATCCTCGATCTGGAAGCTGCTGTAAGGTTGGCCCAGCAAACTAAAGGCAAGAAAAAGCCAACCCAAAGTAATACCCAGCTCGGCGCAAGTGCCGCCAAAAAGAAAACTGGCAGCATAGTAGTGCCTTGACTTGCATCTTGCTAAGAGAGCGTCTGCGCGATCAGATAATTCCAAAATTAAATTTATGCTTAAAGAAGGCCTAGTCAATTGGATTTTGCACTAACTTTGACTCATTGTTTACCAAAAACCTTATTATCATGAAAAAATTTTTGCTGTTGACAATACTCGGACTTGCCATATGCACCAGTGCCAAACTGCAGGCGCAGGATTACCAATCAGCCGTTGGCTTGCGCTTGGGATATCCGCTTGCTGTATCTTACAAGACATTTATCTCCGAGCAGGGTGCTCTGGAAGGCTTTGCGGGTTTTAGAAGTTGGATAGGCTACAGTTGGGTCAGTATCAATGGCGCTTACCAGCACCACTTCCCCATCAGCGGTGTGGATGGCCTGCAGTGGTATGCTGGCGGCGGTGCAGGTATTCAGTTCTGGAATTGGAAAGGTACTGTGCTGGACGACGGCAACACTTCGTTTGGCATTTTTGGAGCACTGGGGCTGGATTACAAGTTTGCCAACGCCCCAATCAATCTTAGCTTAGACTGGATGCCTACGTTTTTTATCAACGGCTATCTCAGCGGCTTCGGAGGGGGCTATGGCTCACTGGCTGCGCGCTACACTTTAAAGTAGCCCACCTCTGATACTTGTACATATTTTATTTGGCAAAAAGGAGGGGAAACTTGCCCGGGTAAGTTTCTCCTCCTTTTGTTTACCTTGTGCGCCATTAGCGAAGTCAGATATGGAAAAAGCGCCTTTGATCAGTATCGTCATTCCTGTATTGGACGAAGAAGGCAACGTCCAGCAATTGCTCTGCAAACTTCGGGAGATATTGCCGCTTATAAGCGAACGCTACGAAATCATATTTGTGGACGACGGCAGTCAAGACCAAACCTTCACCTTGGTCAAAGCTTTTCATCAGGCTGATGCACGCGTACGCGGCATTTCCTTTTCGCGCAACTTCGGGCATCAGATAGCCCTGCTGGCTGGCCTGCAAGCAGCACGAGGCGAGGTAGTCATTAGCATGGACGGTGACATGCAACACCCGCCAGAAGTACTACCTTCGCTCTGGCAAAAATACTTAGAAGGCTATGACATTGTAAACACTCGCCGCATGGACGCTCAGAGCATAGGCTGGTTCAAGAAATTGACCTCGCGCGGGTTCTATCGCCTGCTGGGCTACCTCTCGGAAGTACCCATAGAGCCTGCCGCTGCTGATTTCCGCCTGATGAATCGCAAAGCTGTGGACGCCTTCCTCACTATACCTGAACGCGATCGCTTCATGCGCGGCTTAGTAAGCTGGATGGGATTCCGGCAAGCTATTGTACCCTACCAGGCAGCGCCACGCGCAGCAGGCAAGAGCAAATATAGCCTGCGCAAGATGCTGCGCTTCGGGCTGGATGGCATCACTTCCTTTTCGGCGCGCCCCTTGCGCATTTCGTTTGTCTCCGGCCTGTTTATTTCCATTGTAGGCTTGATATATGCCTTATACGCCTTGGTACAGTATTTTTTGGGGCAGACCATAGCCGGATGGACGTCCATGCTCGTATCTTTGCTCATTATTGGCGGTATTATGCTCATTAACCTCGGCATTGTGGGTGAATACATTGCCCGTATCTTTCACGAGGTAAAAGCCCGTCCATTGTACTTTATTCAAGAGCAAACCGATACGCTATATGAGCAAGCTGAAGCCGAAAAAACAGCCGAAGAAGCTCGCTAAACCAGCAACCAAACGCCCCTCCGCACCCAGATATTCCTCCTGGCACTGGGTGGTGTTGGCCTCCATACTGCTGGCCGTGTGGGTGGCTTACTCCCCTACCCTTTCGGCAGAGTTCATCAACTACGACGACGATATCTATATCACGGAAAACCCCATCATCCGCGATCTGAACAGCACCAACGTCAAATACATCTTCAGCAACTACTACTACAACCAGTACAGCCCGGTAGCCATGACCATTATGGGCATGGAGGTCAAGCTCTTTGGCCTGGAGGCGCGCCCCCTGAAAGCCATGGCTATAGTACTACATGCACTAAATACTCTGTTGGTATTTTTTTTCGTACACAGTGCACTTGGTCGCACAGAGTATGCCCTGGCCACAGCCGCTTTATTTGCCCTGCATCCGCTGCAAGTAGAGTCAGTAGCCTGGCTCACCGCTTCTATGAAGATTGGTACCTTCAGCCTGTTTACGCTGAGCGCCTTGCTGGCCTATGATCAATACCTGAGGCGCAATTCATGGGGGTTTTACCTGCTGGCACTGGGGCTGTTCGTGCTGTCCTGTTTTTCCAAAGAACAGGCCATAGCCCTGGCGCCACTGCTTCTGGCTTATGACTACCTGAAGAAGCGCCCGCTGGCAAGCATACGCGTATGGATAGAGAAAATACCTTTCTTTGCAGTAGCAGCCATTTTTGCCGTTGTCACGCTGGGGGTAAAAAACGAGATGAAAAGCGAGTCGCTGGCAGATTATTTCAGCATGGGGCATCGTTTGCTGTTTGGTGCGTATGCGCTGCTCAGCTACTGGAAAAAGTTGCTGATCCCTAATGACTTAAACACCTTTTACACCTACCCTGAAAAGTTAGCCATTCCAGCGTACTACTACGCAGCGCCCGCAATCGTACTGGCCGTGCTGGTGGGGATGTGGTATGCTTGGAAGCACGACCGATATATACTAGTATTTGCAGGGCTATTCTTTTTTATCAACATCTTTCTGACCTTACTGTCGCAGGTACTATCGGTGCGTGATGTAATGATGGCCGATCGCTATGTATATTTACCAATCATTGGCTTTTTCATGGCGCTAATATATAGTGTGGACATGCTGGCCAACCGAAAACCTGCGCTGCGCCAAATACTTTGGGGGGCCCTGGGGGTCTTTACTTTGGTATTGGGGATAGCCACACACCAACGCTGTAAGGTATGGCTCAATTCCAGCACAGTATTCACCGATGCTATTGAAAAAGGGCTGGCTGAACACGGCAAAATCAACCCCTTCATAGCACTAGCTTACAACAACCGCGGCATAGACCGCAAAAACCGCGGCGATATACAGGGTGCACTGGCTGACTATGAGCAAGCCATTGCTGCCAACCCATTTTACGCCTCTGCTTATCTGAACCGAGCCAACATCCAGTTTAATGCTGGTAAATATGCCGAAGCCATACCCGACTACAACAAAGCGCTGGAACTGAACCCCCAAGAGGCCAAAGCCTGGTCGAGCAGAGGCGGCGCCAAAGCAGCACTCGGGCAAATTGAGGATGCTCTCAAAGACCTGGACAAAGCCCTTGAACTGGAACCTAACTACCGCGATGCGCTATCGAACCGCGCCCTGGTGCGCTTCAACGCCAAGCAATACCAAGGCACCATAGAAGATACCGATGCCTTCCTGCGCCTGCGCTCTGACAACGCTGATATAATCAACCTCAAGGCCATGGCGCTGATGGAACTGGGCAAATTACCCGAAGCGGAGCAGACGTTCAGTCAAGCCATACAAATTAATCCACAGCAAGGCATATTTTACCTCAATCGCTCTTTCCTCTATTCTCGCATGGGCAACAAAGGCAAAGCACTGGACGACGCACTTAAAGCCAAACAATTGGGCGCTGCAGTGAATGAGGCATATCTGGAGAGCCTGAGATAAGCCGCGCTGCACTGCTTACGAATATTTTGCCTCAAAACCATAAGAAAACATTCTTTTTTCTGATGCAGCCCGCCGCAGCGCTCAACCGCTGGGCAATGTAAACTTCAACTACACCTTGCCCGCAGTTGCACTTGCATCTGCTACAAGAAGATTTCAGAACAGAAAACCTTGCTACAATAATCAATTGATAGTCAAAGCTTTTGTACGTACCAACATATAGCAGCTTAGCCCAGCGAAGGAGCCACTACGGCTCTGGATTCCGCATTGTAGTCGCTCCTTCGCCAGGCGAAAAAACATTTACTGTTTTACCACCCGCCTGTGGAAGGTGTGCTCACCTATCTGAATTTTCACAAAATAGACGCCCGAGGGTAAGCCAGCCAGCGACAGGCGGTTGGTATTTGCTGCAGCGGGCCGCAACTCCATGCCTTTATCGTTGAAGAGTCGGAGTGCATTAGGCTGGTGACCATACTTGCTTTCGATAAAGACCTCATCGGTAGTGGGGTTGGGATACACCTGGAGCGAGCGTAGCATGTCTAGCCAACTGGGGTCTTGCAGGCCATCGCCCACCTCGAAGTTTTCTACCGGATTGAAAACTGCCAGCGGTGTTTCATTGGCGCGAATAGCTTTGATCTGCGTAATCCGAATTTCGCTCTGGAGGCCAGCTATATCGTCAATGATAATGCCGTGAAAGCGTGCAATAGGGCCAAAGCCGCTGGCATTCTGGCGATTAGTACGCGTCATAGCCACCTCAATGTACCCCTCCGAGGCAAATGAGCGGTCAATGGTAAGCAAGGGCACTACGGCGCCAGTGTTGCTTACCCCTAGCCAGGAATTGTTCAGAAACTCTACGCCTACGGAATCGGGATTGAACACAGCCGGGTCAAACTCAATGCGGAAAGCAAGGCCATACACTTCCTGTACCGGCAGTGCCGCACGCCCAAACACAATGGGTGCCGAAATGCGCGTACCAGGCTGTAGAGGAGCGCTGGGCATGTCCACAAACAGGCTGGGATTGTTAGGCGTGGAGGGCAGAGGCACGTACGGAGCCACCGGGCCATGTACCTGGCCGTAGTTATGGCGAATGACACCCACGTCAGCAGCATTGACCACGCCGTTGCCGTCGCAGTCAGCATAAGCAAAGTTGAGCGAAGAACTGGCAAATACCTGCGGCCAGGGCTGCGCTGGTACCCCCAACCAACTGCTGGTAATATTGGCACGCGGTGGCCCCTGGAATCCAAAGGCCAGACCAATATTGAGCAAGTCAAAGTGTCGGGCAATATTGTCGTTGTCGGCGTCGCCAGGCCATACGATGATGCCGCCGCAGGGCGGAGCGGTCACCGTTAGCAATACCCCGCAATTGGGGGCGGCTACATCTTCAACCCAAAACTCACGTGTACCGGGCACAGTAAACGGCCCCAGCGTGATGGGCAGCGCCGAGTAGGGGAACGTGCCATACACCACGCCGTTGCCACGCACGGTGAAGGTCTGGTTGAGCTGCCGGTTGTGTTGGAAGTTGATCGTCACGCTGTATCCAGCATCGGTGCAGGGCGTTGTACTGGCGCTAGCATTTGTGATGCGGCAGGGTTGCGGCAGGGTATTGTAGCACACATTATCAATGCCAAAGCGCTGCCCACCAATAAGCAAGGAGCGAACTGGCCCGGTGAGGCATGCCCGACCGGTAGCAATATTGGAGGGCGTAGGCAAAAGATGGAAGAACACGCCTGGCGCTACCTGCTGGCCGTTGAGCTGGAACAGCGACTGCACTACCCGGATGGGCTGGCCATTTACTGAGAAGTTTTCTATAGAACCTCCGTCAAAATAATCGAAGCACACGGAGACAACCTCATCTTGCAGTTCTTCAAACTCAAACTGTACGCTGATGTTGCGCAACACCAGGTACTGCCCTTGTGCACGAGTGAAGCCCGGAAATTCACCAGTGCTGATCCGCACATTACCAAAAGTGCTGGCAGTATTGGTAGCCAGGAAGCGCTGCAGGCGCACTGGCACACCCGACTCGGCAAAGGCCATGTCACCACTTTGGTAGCCGCTCTCTGAGCCATAAGCCGCGCCAGCAGGCAGGCCTTCAAATCGGAGGCAGCCAGAAGCATCGCAGGGCAAGCGCTGAGCTGCCGTTTGCGCGCAACAGTCAGGGAACCCCTGTATGCACACCCGTACGTTGAAGACTAGCGTAGGCGCGAGCAACGGCCAGGGCAGCATCAGGGGAAGCTCGCTTAGGTCGTACGTGCCCAATAACTGATTGTTGATGTAAAGGTCAAAAGACGTATCTACCGGCAATGTAGAGGCATGTGCAAAATTGATGTACAGGTAGCCGCTAGTATTGGTATTGCTACAATTGATGAGATAGGCCTGCAAATCCTCCACCCGGCAAGGCGGCGTAGCGCACGTTATCGGCGGCAGAGTCGTTTCTGCTACGCAAGCAAACAGGCTGTCCTGTACGCGAAAGACATGGGCGGTTTGTCCATCGCCGGGGAACGGGCCAACGATGACCGGTAAGTCGGCGTAGCGATAATTGCCGTAGTACTGTCCATTGACGCTTAGGCGAAACCAAGGGCTGGTCAGCGCATGGTTCATGCGCAGGCGCACCGTGTAATTGCCTGATGCTGCAACACAAGGCAGCACCTCTGCCTGGAAATCGGTGAGCTGGCAATCGTGGCGGCAGGGCACTATCACCACCAGTTGGACACAGCAATCTGGCGCCTGAGTATCGCATATCGTCAGCGTATCCACGCCGGAATTGGGCATGGGAATGCCTGTAAGGTGCACCGGCAAGTCGGCGTAGGCAAACTGCCCTTCGAAGATGCCCTGCCAGCCACCGCTGGATCGCACCCGGAAGGTAGTACCCGTGCCTTGGTACTGGAAGCGCAAGTGCAGGTTGTAGCTGAGTGCGTCATTACAAGTTACATCAGTGTATTCGGGGTTGGAAATCCTACATTGCATCCCGCAGTTGAACGGCGCCAGGGTGGTAGTAGCACGGCAATCTGGGTCGTCGCGGTCGGCTACAATGAAGGTCATGGCTACCGAAGGCGACTGGAATGGCCCCAGGGCAAGCGGCAGGTCAGCGTAAGCCCGCATGACAGGCACATTGCTGTTGATGTAGAGGGCAAAGGAATCGGCTGTACCCTGGTGCTGAAAGTTGAGCCGTACAAAAAACTGCCCCAGGGCGCTGAGGCAAGGTAGAGCCTCCACCCGAAGGTCAGAGATTTGGCAGGGCTCTCTGTCCAGAACGCACATATTGTCCAGCCGGAGCACGGCGCCACCTATGCGCAAAGACAAGATGTTGCCCCTGAAGATGAGCTTGCCTTGCTGCAACGTGTTGGAAGCAAGTAGTACCTCCATGGTGATACCCTGGCCGAGTTGGTAAGTACCTGGCGCCAATTGCGGCACAATGAGCAACTGCCCGCCGTTTGCGGCAATGTTGACCTGGCCGCCCTGGTTGAAAAAGTCCACGGCCACGGAGTCCACCGGTTCAGGGTAATCGGAAAAGTTGAAGGATACACCAACGCCGCGCATTTGTATGTACTTGCCAGAGGCGGCAGCAAAAGGCGGAGCGCCAGGGGCGTTCTCTACGCGCAACTCCAGAAATGTGGTAATCCAATCCAGGTCCTGAAAAGGCAGTAGGCGCATCTGTACGCCATTTTCGGTGTAGAACAGATGGCCAGGCTGGTGCCCCTGCGACGAGCCAAAAACATTGCCCTGCACATACTCAAACTCGATGCACTGATCAATAGGACAGCGCGGCGTGGTTACCATGACCGAGCGGCAGCACAAGGCTGGCGTGGGCGAGATGGCGCTCTGCACGCACACGCGCACTTCAAACTCCAAGGCATCGGTGGGCACTTGCACATTGGGCAACACCACCGGCAACTGGCTGACGTTGAAAGGCCCGTGCGCTTGATTGCCGATTTGGATGGTAAAACTTCCCACCATATTGGGCGTTGGAATAGCAAAATTGACCCAAATGGCATAGCCGCCCGGCACACAGTCCAACACTTCTACCTGGAGCGAGCTGATGCCGCAGGTATTGATGCACTGCACTGGCGCCAGCACTACAGAATCGCGGCAGTTGGGGTTGTTGTTGTCTTGTATAACAAAGGTGCGGCTGGTGGTGCCGTCGCCGGCAAATGGACCCACACTCACCGGCCCCTGGGCGTAGGTGTAGTTGCCCATAAGCATACCGTTGACAAAAAGGCGATAGCCCGATGCTGTATTCAACGTAGGCGAGCCGGGGTTTACCAAAGCGCTGAACATGCCATTGGGCTGGCAGGGTTGAGCATTCACCTGAAGATTCAGTACAGGGCAAGGTGCCGCTGGAGCACTAAAGCAAAGATTATCGAGGAAAAACTCCTGCCCACCCACGCGCAAAGACTGGATGTTGCCCGTGAGGCACATCGTACCGGTGGCCAGTGCTGTACCTGGCGTATTGGCCAGCATGATGTTCCAGGTCACGCCTGGTGCAAGGTTGGAGGGGATGTTGAACGGGAAGTTGACCAACTGCGCCGGCTGACCATTTACAGCAATATTCTCTGCGCCACTGCCTGCCCAAAAGTGAAAGCAAACTGAAGTAGTACCAGTGGGAAACTGAAACTGCACAGTGGCATTAGACGTCAGCACGGACTGCCCCTGCGAAAGCGAAAATGGCGGGTTGAGTGTGGTAGGTGCTTGCCGAACGACGATCTGCCCAAAACTCTGGGTATTGCCGTTCAGAAAGTGTTCTACCGTGCCAGTGGCGCCTTGCTGCTGCAAGAATACGCTGCCCGGTTCGTAGCCAGTAGCTGTACTGAAAACAGTGCCACCAGTAAAACTTTCAAAATCAATACACCGAGTATCTGGCGGGTTTTGTGCCCATAATGACATAACAAGGCTGCATAACAGTAGGCTTGTAGCTACAAATTTTGTAAGGAGTGCGTTCATGGCTATCGGTTTACAGTGACGATGTTTCGATTGTGTAGTACAAATTTCCGTACACAGACAAAGGAAAGCAAAAACTAAATAGGCCTTAATTTGGGAATAACTTTCAGTTTTACTGAGGTTATTTTTTAATAAAATACTGTTTATCAGCATATAATTTTTATATTTTTACTGCAAAATTTGACTATTTTATGATTGGCCACAAAGTTTTTGAACTGCTGGCAACACTGAGCCGTCGGGAGATGACCCGCTTCCGGGAGTTTGCCGAATCGCCGTACCACAACAAGCACAAAGAGGTACGCGCCCTGGTATCGCATCTAAGCCGCATTTATCCGCGTTTTCATGCGGAGAAATGCGCCGAAACCGCGCTGTTTGCTCAGGTATTTCCCGGCAAAATCTTTGACCCAGCCAAACTGGCGCCGGTGTTCACCTACACGCGCCGCTTACTGGAGGACTTCCTGGCACAGCAGGCCTGCGACAGGCTGCACGACGAGCGCCAGTTGTGGCTGCTGAGCGAACTGCGCCGCCGAAAACTGTCGGAATACTACGAAAAACAACTACCGCGGGTCAGCATGCTCATAAGTGAGCTACCTGCCGCTTCAAGCCATACCTACTACCAGCACTACCGCCTGGCCGACGAAGCTGATCGGTACTTCACCCAGTTGGAGCGCCATCGCACCGACGACAACCTGCAGGTTAAGGATAATTTTCTGGATCGCTTCTACATTGCCGAAAAACTGCGTAACGCCTGCGAACTGCAAATGCGGCGCAACATTCTCAAACTGGAATACTCCTCGCCCCTGTTGGAAGCTGTTCTTCAGGAGGTGGGTGCGCATCCTGAACGGTATGCCACTGAGCCAGTCATCATGCTGTACTATGGCATCTACCTCATGCTTAGCTACGACACGCTGCCGCGCTACCAGGAGGCTTTTGAGGCACTCTTAAAAGCAGAGGCAGATTACCAACCAGCAGAGTTGGCCGAGTTGTACAACTACTTTCACAACTACTGTGTACGGCGCATCAACTCGGGCGACGAGCACTTCCTCGAAGAAATTTTCCGCCTGTACCAGCACTTATTACACAAAGGCCTGCTGTACGAGGAGGGCTATTTGTCGGAGTGGCACTACAAAAACATTGTCACCACAGGCATCCGCTTGCACCGCATGGAGTGGGTGCGCCACTTCATCGAATCAGAAAAGCAACGCCTACTACCCGAGGTTCGGGAAAACGCCTACCGCTTCAACCTCGCCTCTTATTACCATGCCGCCGGCCAATACGACGAAGTGCTGCACCTGCTGCTGCAAGTAGAATACAGCGATATACGCTACAGCCTGGGGGCTAAGGCGCTACTACTGCGCACCTACTATGAACTCAAAGAATTTGACGCCCTAGATTACCTGGTAGGCTCCATGCGGCAATACCTACTGCGCAATAAGCTCATGGCCAACTTTCACCGCAACGGCTACCACAACCTCTTCCGGTTTACCCGACGAGCCGCCCAGATACGAAGCAACCTGAAATTCACCACCTCTGACAAAAGCCGCCAAGAACTGGCTCGGCTCAAAAAGTGCATAGCCGGAGCCGGTGAAATCTTCAACAAAAGCTGGCTGTGGGAAAAAATCGAGCACCTGGAGGAGGAAATAGCCCTCAAGAGCGCACAGGCTCCGAAATTGACCTAAATTTGCCTTCGTGGAATACAGCAATTAAAACCATGTTAAATACCGAGGCGCCAACCAACGAAAAACCGGCGCTGCGTATCTATCATATCGGCAGCCTAACATGATGCAAACTGCTACACAAACCAATGAAAGAACAACCAGCGTCAGACACAACATCCTCCCCCCAGAAGCCAAAGGAAGGCCTCTTCTATCAGGTGGGCAGATGGATAGTACGGGTACTATTCTCTGTGCTGGTGTTTTTCTTGCTGCTGTCTTTGTTAGTGCATATTCCTACCGTCCAAACCCGGCTGGCACACTACGCCACCCATGAATTGTCGGACTATCTGGGAGTGAGCGTCTCCGTAAAGCGCCTTAGACTTGCCTTCTTT
The DNA here is from genome assembly GCA_938015595.1 of uncultured Saprospiraceae bacterium. Lineage (GTDB taxonomy): Bacteria > Bacteroidota > Bacteroidia > Chitinophagales > Saprospiraceae > UBA2329. Next base: position 65,264 of record CALLPI010000016.1, read on the forward strand.
AACCGGGTCATCCTGGAGGGGTTCTTAGTGGAAGACCCCCAATGCGACACCGTACTGACCTGCGAGCGCCTCACGGCTGGTATTAATTCCAATATTTTTACCCTCATTCGCCGGGGTCTGGAGGTGGACGAACTCTCTATCCGCAGCGCCACGCTGAACATGCAGCGACCGCAAGGCACGCCGTACAACAACTTTAAAGCCCTACTGGACCAACTCTTCCCACCCAAGCCTCGAAAATCGCGCAAGCCCTTCCAACTCAGGTTGAAAAAACTCTACCTGGACAACATCCAGTTCCGATCCAATGACATAGTCAAAGGTGAACACCTATACGCTACTGTACCCCAAGGATTTATATGGCTCAAACAAATGGACTTGCCGGGCAAAAAACTCGTCATCCAACAGTGCATCTTGGATCGCTCGACATTTCGTGTAGAATCTGTGTCGGAAATGCCTCTGCCTGCAGCGCTATCCACTGCGTTGGGGCGCCCCTCCAGTAATGATGATGATACTACAACATGGCAAATCACACTCAAGGATTTTGACTTCAGCCGAGGTACTTTTTCACTACATAATCTGCGCAAAGCGCCCGTGAAAACTACTCCTGACGACCAATTAGACTTCGAACATCTGGAAGTATCGGACATAGCCATTCGCCTCAAGAACATCCGTCTTAATGCTGATTCGCTCACCGGCGCCATTGAAAAAATTGCTGCACAGACCTCTAGCGGGTTTGTGCTTAAGCAACTGACGGCGAAAGAAGTCAAAATGGATGCGCGCAGCATTGCACTTAATGGCCTGGAAATCCTCACGCCAGAATCGCGCCTGGGCGATACGCTGACTTTTGTTTTTGAACGATACAGCGACTTCAAGGATTTTTCCTCCGCCGTGCGTATGGACGCCAGGCTGTACACCAGTTTCTTGGCTGTCAAAGATCTGCTGGTTTTTGCCCCCAAACTCAAGCAGAACGCTTTTTTCAGAAACAACCTGAACGAACGCTTCCAGATAGAAGGTCGTGTACGGGGTGCCGTGGACGACCTCTCCGGGCGAAATCTCGAAATTGCTCTAGGCAAGGGCACCTTCCTCAAAGGCCGCCTCGACATGCGCGACGTCACCATCCCCGGCCAGGGATTCTTTGTAATTGACATGCAGGAAGCCCGTACCAGCATGCGCGTACTGCAGCAAATCATCCCCCGCTTCAACCTACCCGACAACTTCGACCGCCTGGGTAGGCTGCAGTTCAGGGGCAACCTTACTGGGTTCTTTGCCACGGGCTTCACCATCATCGGCGACCTGCACACCGAACTCGGCCCCGCCAAACTCAGCATGACCTTAAACCCCAACGGCGGCAAAGAGCGAGCTACCTACTCCGGCGATTTGAGCCTGCAAAACTTCGATCTGGGTGCCTGGACTAGCAATAACGACTTTGGCAAAGTCAGCCTCTCGGCCTCCCTCAAGGAAGGCCGAAGCCTGGTAGCCTCTAGCGCTAGCGCCAAAGTATCGGCACAAGTCAAGTCGTTCAGCTACAAAAAGTACGAATACAAAAACGCCGTACTATCTGGCGCGCTCAATCGCAACTTCTTTAACGGCGACTTCAACATCCGCGATGAAAACGTGGACTTTACCTTCAATGGCAAGTTGGATTTCACCCAGAGCGTGCCTGTGTTCAACTTCAAAGCCGATGTGAAAAAAATTGATTTTAAAACCCTTAACCTGTCTAAAAAGGACATCATTCTGGCTGGCCAGTTTGAACTCAATGCCCGCAACAGCAAGCTCGCCAATGTAGAGGGCGAAGCCCATATCAACGACCTGGCCATCACCCTCGACCAAGACGAAACCTTCAGCATAGACCGCGTGGACATTCAGTCGCACTTTACTATGCTGGGCGAGCGCGTGCTCCGCCTCGATTCTGAAATTGCCAATATCGAAGTGAACGGCATTTTTGAACCAGAGCAACTGCCCGCCATTTTCGTACAGCATCTGCATCGCAATCACGCTGCCTTTGCCGAGCGGCTCAACATTAAGCCACCTAAGCGTGCACCGGCGCCTTCCAGGTTTCATTTCAAAGCCAACATCCTGGAGTCCAGGGGATTCAACCACTTACTCTCGCCGGAGTTGCATGAGTTGCGAGATTTTTACCTTGCCGGTGGTTATCGCTATGCCACGGATTCGCTGGAATTGGAGATGAGCATCCCCTTCTTTCAGTACGGCGCCCTGCGCATCGAACAACCCTTTCTGGTATGGAATGCCAGAAACGGCGTAGCAGAGTTGGAAACGGGGTTCAACAACCTGTACCTCAACGACAAACAACTATTGGCCAACCCACTGCTGCTGGGCGGCCTGGCGTACAAAGACTCGCTGCGCTTTGCCATCACCTACCGCTCCGCCGGCGCCAAAATACTCGAAACCCTCTACCTGAACGGCATACTGACTGCTGTGGACTCCACGGCACTAAGCCTGCACTTTGAGCAAAGTAACCTCACGCTGATGAACCGCCTGTGGGTCATCAATCCCGAAAACCGGATTACCTTCTCTAAAGAAGCCGTCAACATTTCCAAAATGGTGCTCACACACCAGAACTACCGCATCGGTCTGGAAAACTTTGGTAAAAGAGGCGCAAGGGTGGCCTTGTTGAGCCTGGATTTTCATCTCATTGACAAATACTGGGACTACCCACAGCTCGAATTTGGCGGGCTGTTCAACGTCCAGATTTGGGTGGAAGACCTCGTCAAAATGGAGAAACTCAACCTCTCCGTTGTAGCCAATACCCTGACCATCAACGACGATGACTGGGGTACGCTACACCTGGATGCCTCCGCACCCAACCTCAAAAGCCGCATCACTACCATTCTGAGCCTTGAAAACGACAGCTCCCAGATTTACGGCAGAGGGTACTACAACCTTCAGGAAATCAGAGGCAAAGGCGCTTCGCGCAACTTCCAGGAAAATCGCAAAAACTTTTTCCTGGCCAACTTCAACCTCAGCCGCGTGCCTTTGCGCACCATGGAGTACTTCCTGGAGGGCATTGTTAGCGGCACGCAAGGCTTAGTCAGCGGCGACGTCACCTTCAGCGGCACCCCCGGCGACCCACACCTGGACGGCAGCCTACTGGTCAACAGTGGGCGCTTCTCCGTAAATTATCTGAAAACTACCTACCGCCTGGACCAAGCTGTGGTAAAAATGAACGACCAGTGGCTCTTTCAAGTGGCTAACGCCAACATATTTGACAAGTATAGACACACAGCCCGCATCACTGGGGGGCTGAGGCACTCTAGGCTCAAAGACCTGCGCATAGACGCCACGCTGCACACCAACCGATTCCTGGCTTTGGACACTAAAAAAGGCGATAACAAGCAGTTCTACGGACAGGCACTGGGCAGCGGCTACGCCCGCTTTACTGGCCCAGTAGACAGAATTGACGCCTACATCAAGGGCAGTGTCAACGACAGCACCCGTCTGGTCATCCCTATCAGTTCTGAACGCGAGGCTCAGTCTATCAGCTATGTCAACTTCATCAATCAGCGTGCCAGACCCGTGCAGGAGGGCACCTCTACCCCACCCCCTGCCCCCAAGGGCATGAACATTGAAATGGACTTGACCGTGGGCAGGGAATCGGTCATGCAAATTGTTTTTAATGAACAAGCCGGCGACATTCTGGAAGGCACTGGCCGAGGCAATATCCGCATTCTGCTACCACGAAACGGCGATTTCCAGATGTTTGGCGATTACAGCATAGAAGAGGGCGACTACCTGTTTACCCTTTACGGCGTGATCAACAAAAAATTCAGGGTGCAGCGCGGCGGCTCCATCAAGTGGTCAGGCGACCCCTACAAAGCCATCATCCGTCTGGATGCCGAGTATAAAGGCATCAACACGCCGGTATCGGTATTCATAGCCGACTTCCTAGCCGCTGAAAGGCCATACCTCAAGTCGGAGGCATCCAAAGCTACCCAGGTAAATCTGGTCTTGCACCTGGCTGGTGAACTCTTCCAGCCACAAATCAACTTCGACATTGAGTTCCCTCTGCTCACCGGCGAGCTGAAAAACTATACCGACAGTAAACTTCGCATCCTCAAGCAAGACCCCAACGAACTCAATCGCCAGGCTTTTGGCCTCATTGTGGCTGGGCAGTTTCTGCCTTCCGACCTGAACAACATACAAGCTCCAGACGTGATCTACAATACCGTGAGCGAACTAGTGTCCAACCAGTTGTCGCTGTTTTTGACTGATCTGTTTTCTGATTTTATTGAAGATGGCCGAGTGCTGTCTGGTATTGATTTCCAAGTGGCTTACAGCCAGTACCGACCCGGAGATACCCAGCAGAGTTTTGGCCGAGGCGAGGAGTTTGAAGTGCGGCTCCGGCAGAGTCTTTTCAACGACCGGTTGTCGGTTATCGTAGGCGGCAACTACGACAGCGGAGGTAGGGCAGCCTCGGCGCCAGGAGTAACTACAGGGGCTTTTTTCGGCAATGACCTGGTTATAGAATATGCCCTAACACCTGACCGCAGCCTAACCCTGAAAGTGTATCAGCGGCTTCAGCCCGACATTGGCGGCCGTAGGCTCAAGGTGGGCGCTGGCATCAGCTTCCGCAAGGAATACGATTCTTTTGCCGAGTTTGTGCAAAGCATTCGCCTGATAGGCAAAAAGAGCAGAAAAAACAGCTAAGGCAATATTATCCATTATGGTACGGCTCATGCCGCAGGATGGTCATAGCGCGGTACAATTGCTCCAGGAAGAACACGCGCACCATCTGATGCGAAAATGTCATGGGCGAGAGCGACATCATTTCGTTGGCGCGCTGATATACTGCCGGCGAAAAGCCGTAGGCGCCGCCAATCAAGAAAATGAGCCTGCGGTGGGATTGTTGCAATCGCTTGTCCAGGTGAGCAGCAAAGGCCTCTGACCCCATTAACTGACCTTTTTCATCCAATAGCGCCAGCCAGTCTTCTGATTTGATGCGCGACAATACCAGCTCGCCTTCGCGCTCCTTGAGCTGAGCACCAGCAGCCTTGACGTCAGGCAGGATCACCCACTCGAAGGGTAGGTAGTGCTTGAGGCGCTTCTTATACAGGGCGATGCCTTCTTCCAGGTAACGCTCATTGGTTTTGCCTATGGCCCAAAGTTCGACTTTCATGCAGACAGCGATTCGTCAGATAACTGTAAAGCCTCCTGCAGAGTATGCCTTTCGGGGTATTGGGTGCGCAAGGTTTCTGCCAACTTCTCGGCTATGGCTTCCCCACCGCGGCTGCGCAGCGCCTCTATCAGCTCCCGTACCCGGCGCGAGGGGTAAGGCCCTACATGCCCTTTTAGATACTGCTCCAACAAAACGCGGTAAAGCGACAACAACTCAGCCTCCCGCTCCGGTAAAAGATAGTGGCCAAACTCCGACAAGAGGTCCAAAGAGCGGGCTTCGGCCAGGAAAGTCGCCAAACGCTCAGTCTCCCCAACATCGGCCAGAATACCTGCCAAGAGCCGGCGCTTGGCATGAGAGAAAGACAATCGGCGTAGTTCATCAAATATCGTTTCCCAGTCGTCAACACTGGGGCGTGCTGCTCGCCAGTACTTGAAATACCGAATGTCTAATGTTTTCAGCAAGCGCACTTTAGCCCAATAAGCCTGGAGGTCTGCATTATGGGTATGGACAGCGCACTGCAGCAGGGCTTCTTCCAGCTCATCGTGAATGGCTGGCAGCCGGTGCCGGCGCAGCCCGGTTTCAGCCAAAGCAGCCGCACGCGTCCAGTCCGATTGAGACAAAGCATGGCGCACAGCAAACAGCAATACCTCAGGCAAGGTCAGGTATTTTTCTGCCCAGGCGCGAGCGTCCTCTGCCCGACCAATGCTTTCCCATTGGTGTATCAACAGCAGTAGCAAGGGCGAGGGGTCTCTACCTTCAAGGAGGTATTTATCTGCCTGGCGGGCGAGCAAATCGCCAAGCAAGGCTGCATCCGCCGGCGAACGACTCAGTGCAGCCAGCAAGCGAAAGAATAGCACATCAATTCCCTGGCTGCGATACAAGAGCTTTTGAGACTCCTCCACACACCAGGTGTTCAAGTCGTCCAACAGCGCAGGAGGTGCTGCTGTTAACGCCTTGAGCGTCTCAAACGCAGCCTGAATACTGTCATACAGTGGCTTGTATTGCTCGCCGGCGTGGCGCAGCAGCGGGGTCAGTTTTTCGATCAAGCTCAGCGATACATCGCGAGCATCAGTAAAGTGCTGCCGGCTCAGCGCATCGCGAGCGTGCTCCAGCATGTCTTCGGCTACTTGAAGAACCTTGCGAAAGCCGCGCACACTAAAACTGCGGTCGGCTTTTCGGGCTTCTGCGATGACCGAATCCAGCAGTTCTACTGACCTAGCCTTGTGGTCTTCGCCGGGCACTGCGGTCAGAAAGCGGCTTTTAAGGGCAATGGCAAAATGACGGTTGTGGCGGGCATAACTTCGTACAAAAGCGGCCAGTTCCTCAGGGCTTACATGCGCCAGTATCTGGTCAATGCCTGAAGAGCGCCCTGACGATAGCCTGGGCGGCCGTTGGCGCTTTTTCTCTTGCGCCCGTTGCGCCAAGTAGCGGCGCAAGGCCAACAAAGCAGCTGCATAGTGTGCACAGGCACCTTTGTGGCGAAAGGTTTCGCATTCGCAGGCAGCCATGAGCACTTTGGAGGGACTGATGCGCACTTCTACTTCCAATACTGCGCCATCCCGCACCTGGATGAGCCATAGGTGGCGTTCTACTTCGGTAGGCTCGCCTACCTGTTGTTGCTCCAAGAACAAGTCCCCGGCAATGAGCAGCTCATCATCCAGGTAATTTTCGATTTGTGCCAGCGGAAAGTGCATAACCTAAAAACAACAGCAAATACAGGCAAAACGTTCGAGGTTATGCAAAAGTCGGTGTATATGCAGCGTTCCACCTGGGTTGGCCCCCCAAGCGGAACGCACAGTAAATTTTTCAGTAGCACATTTTCGGCATGGCGTCAGCTACTCAGCGATTGCCGCCCCGAAGCTACCCCCTGCTGCGCGGCGACACGGCCTGGCGGCGCGCTTTGGCCTGCTCCATCCGCTGCTGCTTGTTCTGCTGGTATTTAGCATATTGCTCATCGGTGAGCACTTTGCGCATTTCAGCATCGCGCGAGGCTTCAATGTCTTTGGCCATAGCCCGGCGCTGCTCGCGGGCTTTTTGCATCTCCTGGTACTGTGCCTCGTGCTTGAGGGCGTGGTTGGTGTTGATCTCCAGAAGTTGCTTGTATTGCTCATCGCTCAGGCCAAGATTCTGGCGCTGCTGATCGGTCAGGCGCTTGGCGCGCTCTTCAGGTGTGAGCCGCTGGGCTGGAGGAGCATCAGCATCTCGGCGGGGGCGGGATTGCGCTTGCGAAGCCGTGTGCCCAGCAAAGATGAAGCCTAGTATCAACAAAGCCGGCAAAAAAAATTGGATTCTCATAATGCGGGTAATTTTAGTTTAACAACATCTTTTGGACGCGGCACGCCCCACTTGCGTTTAACTGCAGGAGTGTTAAACAATGTTAACCTACTACTATAAATTGGCTCGTCTCTCATACTAGTACCCGGTTCTTGATAGTCGTCTGGAGGACGCTGGCCAGGAGTCATTCGCGCAGCATACACCATGCCTAAGTACCATATGGGTAGTTCAACCCATTTCCTTGAGCGCCCTCACCAGCACATCCAACTCTTTAGTGGTTGTATATACATTGGGCGAAATGCGGCAGCCCTGCACACCAGCGCCGTCAATGGCTACCGTCCAGATGCGGTATTTCTTAAGCAGGTTATCGGCCATATCGGCGGGTTTCATGCCGCGGATACCAACGTTGGCTATGCCGCAGGCACGCTGAGGGTCGGTGGGGGTATTCAACACAACATGGGGCAGGTTGCGCACTTGGTCAGTCCAGTATTGCTGCAGGTAGCGCAGGCGAGCTTCCTTGCGTTTGGGGCCGAGGACATAGTAGTACTCCAGGGCATTGCCGATGGCCAGATCGGTAGCTACAGGATGGGTGCCGGTGTGGTTGAGGCGGCGAATGTCGTTTTTATCAGTTATGGCGCTGGCCAGCAGAGGGCGTATTTGGGGTATCTTTTCCTTTTTGACGTATAGCAAGCCTGAGCCGAGCGGCGCGCTGAGCCATTTGTGCAAGCTAGCACCGTAGTAGTCGCAGTTCAGCTCGCGGATGGCAAAGTGCAGATGAGCAATAGCATGGGCGCCATCCACCATTACTTCTACACCTTTGCTATGGGCCATATCGCATATTTTGCGGATGGGCAGCACTTGTCCGGTGATATTGATCATATGGCACACCATGAGCAAGCGGGTTTTGGGCGTGATAGCATTGGCGTACAACTCCACGATTTCTGCATCCGATTTGGGGTGGTTGGGCACAGATACGCGCTTGTTGATGATGCCATGCTGCTCGGCCTGCTGGTTAAACATTTCAAGCATGGAGAAGTAGTCTTGCTCGGCCATGACGGCTTCGTCACCGGGGCGCCACGGAAACCCGCCAATAATGGTATCGAGAGATTCGGTGGTATTGCGGGTAATGATGAGTTCATCGGCGTTACAGCCGGCCATTTCGGCCAATTGAGCAGCCATAGCCTGCTTGTTGTCCCACTGCACAGTACGCATATACCAAGAGCCTTGATAATTGATCTCCCGGACGTGATGCAGGTAGTTTTCGAGAATTTCCTGCGGCAAAAAGCAGTAGTATCCGTTTTCGAGGTTGATGTAGTCGGGTTTGAGGCGGTACCCACTACGCACACGCATCCAAAAGTCTTCATCGTGGGCGGCCTCTTCAGGCGAGAGGTGCTCAATGTCACTTACCCAGCGTTCCAATCTTTTCAAAAACACTGGCATACCCACGCCCAGAAAGAGCGTATTTTTAAGAAAGGTGCGTTTGTCCATATTTTGTGATTTAAAGCAGCCAAAATACGGAGAGTTGTAGATAGCTCACGGTGCCCAGTTAAAGTAATTTGGAAATTATGATGAGTTGGATGTAAATTCGCAATTGCTTCTTGTCCAACTCAACAATATGCGAACTGTATTCCTTTTGCTGATTGTGGCAGCAATGACGACAGCCTGCCGAAAGCGAGAGCCTAATACCGAAGCCCAAGATACCCCGCATACCCAATCTGCCAGCGTGGTGCAATTCCGAACTGCCGTAGCCGACCTGCGCCTGCGCGAAACACCTGGCGAAAAAGGCGCCATACTCACCACGCTACCCAAAGACGCTGTACTGGAAGACCTAGGCGAAGTCAGCGACTTTACCACCCGTGTCACACTGCGCGGCATTACCTACAACGAACCCTGGATAAAGGTAAAAACCACTGATGGCAAAACCGGCTGGGTATATGCCGGCGGTATCAACTTCAGCCCCGAACAAAGCTCTAAAACTACCGAAATCTTGCTACAAAAACGCGCCCTGGCCTTATTTGGGCAATCCTTGCTCACCCGTATGCGCCAACACCAACGCGACTTTGCCACCATCCGCACGGACAAAGACTTTGCCCAGCTCTATGTTCAAAGCCAAGGCTTGCGCGATACCCTGGAGCGCATCCTGTACGATAAGATACAGATAAATGAACCGGCGAATTTACCTGACCTGTTCTGGATCAGCAGTTTACTCCCTGGTTTTCAACCCCAGGTGGTGGCAGAAGGCACGGCGTACGCCCTGTTTTTTGACTATCGCCGATGGCTACCCTTGGCCCGGCGTAGCACCGGCGTACAAGACGACCTTTTCGTAGAGGTACAAATCAGCGCCTTTCCACAAGACAGCATCGAATACTACTTCCCTGCTTGGCAAATACAAACCTGGGACTATGGCGGCAGCAGCCTCCTGGGCAAAGGCATTCATAAAAACCTCTTAGACAAAATCGCCGTGCAACTCAAAGGTGGCAGCCTTTTTGAGGAGCCTTTAACTCAGATGAAAAACCGTATCATTGAAGACATCACCTCCGCCGAAACCTCCTTTTGGCAGCCCGCTGCCGAAGCCATTAGCGAACTGGACGCCATCCTGGCCGCCAACTATGATATGCTTACGCCCAATGACAAAATAGCCCTCGCCACCCGCCGCAAACAACTGGAAGACCCCAGGAAGCACAATTTGCAGGTGAACTTGCGCGCAGGAGGCTAAAATGGCCTACCTCCCAGAGGCTCCAGGCGGCGTGCCCAACAACCACAAATGCGATCTCAGCTGATACTGGCCATAAGAAATTATCCGCCTGACAAACCTAAAAAGTCCACTATACCAGCCCCTACAACACCAAAACAGGCAGGAACAGTAGCAGCCCCGCTCCCTGTGCCTAGGGTTCGCTACCAGAGCTGCAGGTGTCGAAGCATATGACCAACACGAAAAGACGAAACACACCCGCAGATAGGGTCGGACCTGCACCCAACAGTATGAGTAAAAGTGCAATTGTTTTAATGGTTGCCGTATTTCGAGTATTAAGATGCTAATCAAAAAGCCTGTTTGATGGCACTTCGTAACAGCGCCGCCATTTCGGTGCACCCCTGCGCTTCTGCAATAGAAGACAGTGCCATTAGGTCATCACCTCCACCCTGCTCTTGCTGGCATCGCAAAGCAGAATAACACTCCGAGCAGCAGACAGGCCTGCGTTTTCTGTGGTGTTTTTTAGCACTCACAGAAGAGTGAGTCAGTGAAATACAAAAGCTTGTTGGTTTTGCTACTTTTTGCAGCACACCTTCGCCACGAGCACAGGGTTGGTGATAGTGCCTCAGCGCACCCGGCCGATTGGGGTGACAAAAAACGCCGGAGGCAAGCTATTCTCCTTTGTGCTATTTTTTGACCGCCCGCGTCATTTCGCGCTTGCCAGGCGGCCCGGGTAAAGCCTCCAGCACAAACCCCAAGGCCTTGAGGGTGCGCTTTACGGCGCCTTTGGCACAGTAGGTGACCAAGGCCCCGCCAGGTAGCAGGGCTTCATATACTCGTCCGAGCACGTTTTCGGTCCAGAGTTCGGGTTGGGTTTCTGGAGCAAAAGCGTCAAAATAGGCTAAGTCAAAAGAGGGTGGTGCGACGAAGTCTTCCATGCGACCGATATGCTTGCGAAAGCGAAAATGCGGATGTATGCTCACCCACATGTCATGTGGCGCATCGTGCATGGCCTGAAACCAGGCGCGGCTTTCGGGCAGAGCCAACTGCTCTGGGTAGTTGAGCCTGACCACTATTTCTGGCGGCAACGGATAGGCCTCAACAGTTTCGTAGTGAATCCGGCAAGAAAATCGCTCGGCTTCCACCGCGCTCAGCAAGGCATTGAGGCCAGTGCCGAACCCCATCTCGAGCACGGCTAACTCTTTTTTGAGAATCGTCTGACAAAACAGCCCTGCCTCAATAAATACGTGACGCGACTCCTGGATGGCGCCGTAGCGGGAGTGGTATGTAGCGCCAAACTGCTGCGATTCAACGGTGTGCGAACCATCGCGGGTTTCAACAAGGGCGAAAATGTCCATAAGGCAAAAAATAGCGGCGGATGTCAGCAGGCAGCATGCTGCTGCAGCCAATCGCGCAGTTCCTCCGCGGAAATCTCTAGATGCGAGAACTCTGCCACGCACTCCCCTTTACAAATGAGCAACAGTTGTGGCGACTCGTGAGGAACGGCAAATCGCTCGGCTACGTAGTTAGACACTGGCCGAAAAGCCAGCAGGTCAAGATAGTACGCCTCCACCTCTTGCTCCGGGAAATTCCATTTTTGCTCCAGGCGGTGTTTGGCTATGTAACTGATATTACAACGGGTACTATGCTTGAAAATGGCACAAGGCACACTGGCAGAGCGCTCCGCGAGCGCATCTACCCCTGCGATGCTCTCAAGTGCTTTCCACTGAATCATGAAGCTGATATTTTACGCTGAAGCAGACATTGAACACGAGACCGGCGGTGCACTTGCCTACACGCCGGCAGCGAATGTAATCATTCACAAACAACCGCTGAAATCGCAGTACTCATCGCAGAGGAAATGGAAAAATTGGTGGGGCAGCCATAGCCGCGGTTACAAGCCGAAAAGGAGATAACTGACAGGGCAAGTATCACTACAGCCAGGATACTGCGGATGATGTTGGATCTCATGGTTTACAAGATTTGCTTTTAATTGAAAAACGCCTTTGACAACGCAAAGTTGTGGCGAATTATTTTAACCATCAAACAATCCTGCCGTTAAGCGGAAAAAAGACTACCTTTGCGCCGTTTTTACGAATCATTACCATACCTAAGCGTTAGTTTCGTCATTATGGGCAGAATGTTAGCACTGAGAGACGCCTTGCGCGAGGCCATGAGCGAAGAAATGCGCCGCGATGACACTGTATTCCTAATGGGCGAAGAAGTAGCCGAGTACAATGGCGCCTATAAAGTCAGCAAAGGTATGCTGGACGAGTTCGGCTCCAAACGCGTGATTGATACGCCCATTGCCGAGCTGGGCTTCGCTGGCATCGGCGTAGGAGCGGCCATGAACGGCCTACGCCCCATCATAGAATTCATGACCTGGAATTTTGCCGTGCTAGCCTTTGACCAGATTGTCAATAATGCGGCTAAAACCCTCTCCCAGTCAGCAGGGCAGTTCAAATGCCCCATTGTGTTTCGTGGGCCTACGGGTTCGGCAGGGCAGCTGGCCCAGCAGCACTCTCAGACTTTCGAAAGCTGGATGGCCAACGTACCAGGGCTGAAAGTCATTTCGTGTGTAGACCCCGCCGACGCCAAAGGCTTGCTTAAATCAGCCATCCGCGACGACGACCCCGTATGCGTCATGGAATCGGAGTTGCTCTACGGCCACACCGGCGAAGTACCTGATGGCGAGTATCTTGTGCCCATCGGCGTAGCGGCTGTGCGGCGCCACGGCACAGATGTGACGCTGGTGTCATTCAACAAAATGATGCTGCCCACTTTAGAAGCCGCTGACATTCTGGCCAGCGAGGGCATATCTGCCGAAGTCATAGACCTGCGCACCATTCGCCCGCTAGATGCGCGCACCGTCATAGAGTCTGTTAAAAAGACCAATCGCATCGTAGTCATTGATGAATCCTGGCCTTTTGCCGGTGTCTCGGCCGAGGTGGCCTACGTAGTACAAAAGCATGCCTTTGACTACCTGGACGCCCCCGTAACGCGAATCAATGCGGCCGATACATCTTTAGGCTACGCCCCCACCTTTGTCGAGGAGTACCTGCCCAACGCGGGCAAGATTGTGCGTGCCGTCAAAGAGGTAATGTATATGCGTTATTGATGCCGTCAGGGCTAAGTTCACTGTGTCAAAAAAACTTCCTTACCCTCCCTCCATTTACAGAGTGGAATCAGCATTTTTTTTGACATTTTACTGCCGAAAAAATGCTCAAATAGCTGTATATTTATGGTGATAAAACTTGCGCGCTCAAATAGCGCGACCCTATCACTTTAAATACGCAGCCATGAAACGAACAATCAGCTTTCAGCCCTCGCTGGCCACGCTGGCCACTAGCGGCAGTTTAGTCCTCTTGATGTTATTGTTATCTCGCTGCCAAACCCAAACCGCTACGATAGCCTCCGGCGAAACGCTCTTTCAGTCGTATTGCGTCAGCTGTCATGGCATGGATGGCAAGGGCGGTGGCGCCATGGGTGAGTATCTCAAACTGCCACCCGCCGACCTGACTCGCATCGCCGCCCGCCGAGGAGGCAACTTCCCAGAAGAGCAAATCTATCAAATCATTGACGGGCGCAACCCCGTAGCCGGGCACGGCTCAGGCGATATGCCAGTATGGGGCATAGCGCTCAAGGAGTCCGAGCAACTCAAAAACGAAAAGCAAGTACGTCAGAGCATTCAAAACCTGGTAGGCTACCTCAAGTCCATCCAGGTGCAATAAGTCGCGCACAGCCATACAAGTATTGCATCTGAACAAGTAGCGTAGAGAATCTCAAGCGACATTTGCTTTTTTACGCTAACTTTGCCCTTATGCTTCCAAGCGCATAATTTGCTGTACGACGCTTGAAAGCATGACTTTACCACTGTCTTTTGCATGGAAGAGCAAGAAAAAACCGCCCATCCTGTGCTCGCTTTCAAAGGTGTGCGCTACGCCCAGTCGGAGATGTTGCAGCGCAGCCGAGAGTTCTACCACAATATGGAGCGCCGGCGCACCTTGCGCATGTTTTCTGACAAACCTGTGGCGCGAGAAATCATCGAGTACATCATCATGACGGCCAGCTCGGCCCCCTCTGGTGCGCACAAACAGCCTTGGACTTTCTGCGTAGTAAGTGACCCCAAGATCAAACACCTCATCCGCGAAGCTGCAGAAAAGGAAGAATACCTTAACTACCACGGCCGTATGTCGGAGGAGTGGCTACGCGACCTAGAACCCTTTGGCACCGACTGGCACAAACCGTTCCTGGAAATTGCGCCGTACCTAATCGTCGTATTCAAAAAATCTTACGACCTCGAACAGGACGAAAAACGGAAGAACTACTATGTCAACGAATCCGTGGGTATTGCGTGCGGTTTTCTGCTGGCGGCTATCCACCATGCCGGCCTGGTGGCCCTAACCCACACACCCAGCCCAATGAACTTTTTGCAGAAAATACTGAAACGCCCGGACAACGAACGCCCTTTCCTGCTCATCCCTGTGGGCTACCCCGCCGATGACGCCACCGTGCCCGACCTCAAGCGCAAAAGCAAGGAAGAAGTCATTGTATGGTTTGAAGCAAAATGAACTGGAATACTGCTATTGCCGAATTTCGCGCACACCTGCTACTGGAGCGCTCTTTGTCGGTACATACTGTGGAGGCTTACCTATCGGATGTAGGCAAGTTAGAACAATACATTCGGCTAAGCGGCCAGGACATCGAACCAACTAACGTGAGCACCAATACCCTGACGCAGTTTTTGGGTTGGCTTAGCAGCCTCGGCCTAAGCGCTCGCTCACAAGCTCGTCTGTTGTCGGCTTTAAAAACCTTTTACAAATATCTCGTACAAGAACATCTGACTTCGCACGACCCCACCGAGTTGCTCAGCGGTCCGCGCCTGCCCCGCTACCTGCCTGAGGTACTCAGCGTGGAGGAAATGCAACGCATGTTGGACGCCATAGATCTGAGCACGCCCCATGGCACGCGCAACCGCGCTATGCTCGAAACGCTCTATGCTTGCGGGCTACGCGTATCTGAACTAGTGGACTTGCGCCTATCGCACCTCTACCTGGACATTGGCTTCGTCAAAGTCATCGGCAAAGGCAACAAAGAGCGCATCGTGCCTATAGGTGAAGAGGCCATCAAGCACATCCAACTTTACATAGAAGGCGTGC
This sequence comes from uncultured Saprospiraceae bacterium, assembly GCA_938015595.1. Lineage (GTDB taxonomy): Bacteria > Bacteroidota > Bacteroidia > Chitinophagales > Saprospiraceae > UBA2329. The sequence continues at coordinate 80,520 of CALLPI010000016.1, forward strand.
GCCGGGGTATGCTGCACATCCACAAAGACCACGCCAACTACCTGTTTCTCAACAACCGGGGGCGTAAGCTCACCCGTGTAATGGTGTTTTTGATTATCAAGGAACTGGCCGCCTTGGCCGGTATTCAAAAAAACGTGAGCCCGCATACTTTCCGGCATTCGTTTGCCACCCACCTAATTGAAGGGGGCGCCGACCTCAAAGCCGTACAGGACATGCTGGGCCACGAATCTATCCTTACTACAGAGATTTACACACACCTGGATACGGCATACCTGCGCGAAACGGTGTTGCAATATCACCCGCGCAACCGTCCGGAGGTATTCAGTTCATCATCAGAAATTCCTCCACCACCACTTCTGGGCTGACGCGCTTCACGCCGCTCTTGTCTTCATAAGTGCTGTAGGTGAGCTTGCCTTTCACTATAATTTCCTTGCCTTTCTTCAGCGATTCCTGCATGCGCTCGGCCAATTTGCCCCAGGCCACACACACGTGCCACTGAGTAGTGGTTACGGCTTCGCCCTTTTCGTTGCGATACAGCTCGTTGGTAGCCAAGGATAGCCGCGCCTTGGTACGTCCGCTTTCAAAAGTTTTCACTTCGGGGTCTCGGCCTAGGTGGCCAATGAGGGTTACGCTGTTGCGAATAGTAGACATGATAAGGTGTGTTTTAAAGATGAAGAGAAATGATTTCAATGGATGAGCATAAACTCACTAACGACCACCTCGGAGGTGTAGCGCACAGTGCCATTCTTGTCTTCGTACTTGCGGTGGGTGAGTTTACCCTGCACGGCGATTTCCTTTCCTTTTTTACCCATCACGTGCATTATTTCGGCCAGCTTACCCCAAGCTACCAATTGATGCCATTGTACTTCTACCGTTTTTTCGCCGACATCGTTGCGATACACCTCGCGGGTTGCTATGCCGGCTCGCGCCATCACGCGGCCGTTTCCTAAGGATTTGAGTTCTACATCGCGGCCCAAATTACCAATGAGCTGTACACGATTGCGCAGGTTGTTCATGACTTAAAGATTTTAAAACGTGAGCAAAAATAAAACCTCGTGCCGTCGGGGCTTGATACCGTGCTGTTCCGAACGACGAGGCAAAGATGCAGGCGGTCTTTTCGGATAGTCGTATGATAAACGTTTAGTTACGTTTATATACGTTTGTAAACGTTTGTAAACGAATAACAATGCTCCGAAAAACAAGCAAAAAATTGATTACCAGCACTTTAAATCATGAAGCCCCAATAGATGCAAAGGCACACAGAATGTAAGATTAAAACGGAGCGAAGGCTGCTCCAAGCGCTTGCTTTTGCTGGATGCCAGGTTTGCCTGCGCCTCAGGCTACCCGCTTTGTTATATGAGAGTTATACTTCGGCTCGCTAAGTTTTGTGCACAACATCCGCAAATCATGCACAAAACTTGGCGTTGCTCAGTATGTATGAGAATGGCTTTTCCATGCAATGACACGGCATCGCGCTCCCTGCAGATTTGCAGTAGGCAGATTTTTTTGATAGTTTGGTAAAGAGGATACAGCGCTAGCAAGACTTGTTCCCCTTCGCCAGGCATCGTACAAAAGTTGCTCCTACTTTTTCTTTATCAGGCTAGCAATAAACAGTACTACAATAGCCCCCAGTACGCTGGTGAGAATAAGGCTGACCGTAGGGCTTCCAACTTTTATAGAAATGCCCAGCTTGCTCAGTAGCCAGCCCCCACAAAGGAGCCGACGATACCCAGTACGATGTTCCACAGCAAGCCAAAGCCACCACCTTTCCAAATGAGGCCAGCAAGCTAGCCCGCTACTGCCCCAATGACAAGGATGTAAAGGAGTTCCATACTTTTAAAGATTTTGAAGCAGACAGGTTGAAGCGCCCGCCGGCTTGGTTAGAGAAAAGGAATGTCCGCCAGTAAAATTATTCAAGAAAATGCTATTAAGCCTATACTGCTTATGAAAATACTCCTTACAAAACCTATTGTAGCACGCCAGCTGACAGATGTAGGCTGCCTTTACAAGGTCATCTTCACGCCGACACTAATACTCACCGGCGAAAAAAAAGCCCTGTTGCGTTACAACAGAGCTTATGGCCTGGTGGTCCCTGCAGGGCTCGAACCTGCGACCCGCTGATTATGAGTCAGCTGCTCTAACCGACTGAGCTAAGGGACCTTAAAGCAAAAAGTGTGGTAGTCCCGCCAGGAATCGAACCTGGATCTTGGGCTCCGGAAACCCACATACTATCCGTTGTACTACAGGACCAACCTGTTCAATCGGAGCGCAAAGATATGGTATTTTATCTATACAAGTCAATACTGTGGGAGGCATTTTTATCCGCTGCGCAACTGCCTGCTACCTTGAAAGATGCGCTGCTCTACGGTATTGAGCAGCCAGTGAGGTTTCTGAGGCCGCCAGGCAATATCATTGAATGCCTCTCCGAAATGCACAAAAAACTGAAGGCGCGTGTCTGCCATTTCCTCGGCAACGTGAGGCAACGTGTTAATACAGCATATCCAGCCACCTTCCTCTACGGCCTCCTCATACCACTCCTCGTAGTAGCAGTCATCGGAGCCGTGAAAGTTGAGTACATTCTCGCAAATAAGTACAAATTTGTAGATGCCTTCTGCAATCATCGGCTCTATTACCCGGCGCTTGAGATACATGATGTCGTTGTGCAGGCAGTCGTTCCACTCACCGATAAGCTCCATAATGGCAAAGCCATAGTCATAGTGCACATACAGCACTTTCATATATAGTGTAGAGGATCCAAACTCATCCCAGTCAGGATGAATATAATAGTTATATACAGCGCAGGTGTAGTACATGCGGTCTTTTTTCTGCCCGAAAAACGGTGAGCGCTCGTCTTCGTGGGCGAGGTAGGCTTGTTGCCAGCGATGAAATGGCGCGATGTCGTGCATAACTATCCTATTAAAAACAGAGCGTAGGAATTTGTTGACGCAACGCATTTTTTTTTCTGAGCCAGCAATTCTACCTTACCTTTACCTGCAAAATCATACTTCCATGGCTCTTGCTTTTCGTCACAGTGCACTGGAGCGCTTCCTGCGCTACGTAATCATAGATACCCAATCCGACCCTAATTCTACAACCATACCTTCTACTCAAAAACAGAAAAACCTGGGGCGCCTAGTGGTCAAAGAGCTTAAAGCCATAGGCATTACCGATGCCCAGCTCGACAGATACGGATACGTGTATGCCACCATCCCGGCCAATACCGACAAGAACGTGCCCGTCATCTGTTATTGCTCTCACATGGATACCTCGCCCGATTGCAGCGGCGCTGGCGTCAAGCCCATTGTGCACAAGAATTACCAAGGACAAGACATTGTACTGCCTGACGATCCCACCCAGGTCATACGCCTAACTGAGCATCCTGATCTGGCCGAGCAAATGGGGCACGACATCGTCACTGCATCAGGTACTACGCTGCTGGGCGCCGACAACAAAGCCGGCATTGCCGCCATTATGGACGCCGCCGAGTTTCTCATGACTCACTCCGAGCTCAAGCACGGCGCTATCAGAATTCTCTTCACCCCAGATGAAGAAATTGGTCGCGGCGTGGACAAGGTAAACCTCAAAAAACTGGGTGCTCAATTTGCCTATACTGTGGACGGCGAACGCCTCGGTTCTCTTGAAGACGAAACCTTCTCTGCCGACGCTGCCGTTATCACTATCGCTGGTGTGGCTGCTCATCCAGGGTTTGCCAAAGATAAAATGGTTAATGCACTTAAAGTAGCGGCCGAAGTGGTAGCCCGCCTACCTAAACATCGCCTCTCGCCTGAGCGTACGGAAGGTCGTGAAGGTTTTGTTCATCCTGTATCTTTCAGCGGCAGCCTGGAGACTGCCACCTTGCGCTTCATTGTGCGCGATTTCAGCGAAGACGGCCTTCACCAACACGAAGCTGAACTTAAGGCCATCCTAGATGCTGTGCTAGTGGACTACCCCGGCGCTACAGCCACCTTTGAGGTCATCGAGCAATATCGCAACATGAAGACAGTGCTCCAGCAGCATCCTCACGTAACGGAGTACGCTCTGGAAGCTATACGTCGGGCTGGTGTGGAGCCGCGTCTGTCCAGTATTCGGGGTGGCACGGATGGCTCGCGCCTGTCGTTCATGGGCTTACCCTGCCCCAACATCTTTGCCGGCGAGCACGCCTTTCACTCCCGCCTGGAGTGGGTGTCCGTGCAGGATATGGAAAAAGCCGCCGAGACCCTGGTACACTTGGCACTGGTGTGGGAAGAGCGCTCGTGAGTGCACTCTTTTTTCTTCTTACTCTACCGTCCACTTTGTGCGCTGCGTCTGCCCATTCATGTTCACGGCTATCTGATAGTTGCCCTTTTGGACGTATATTTTGCCATCGGGCGCAGGCTTCACTACAATGGGCTTCTCGTCGGGTTTTACCTTTTCGTTAAGCCACGCGCGATACGCCTCGGATGCGCTCTCGTCAATAATTAGATCGTAGGCAGGGTAGTTCAATCCTTTTTCGAGGTTAATTTCCCATTGGCGCAGCGCCAATCCCGATTCTGTACTCAGAGTGATACGTGCCTTGCCTCCTTGCCGAGTATAAATAGGTATGGGCAACTTTTGAGGCGCGGGCGCCCACCAGCCAGTGGCGCCCCATCTGGGGCTGTATCGGGTCCTGGGCACGTCGAAAACGATGAGGTCTTTGGCCAGATTTTCAGCAGTGAGCTGCTGGAGTTCTTTCACGTTGCCTATATAAATGGAGCGCCCGTGTGTACCCACCACCAGCTCTGCCTCACGGGGGTGTACCAGCAAGTCGTGCACAGCCACAGCTGGCAAGCCGTTGTCTAGCAGCATAAAGTTTTGCCCCCTATCTAAGGAAATATACAGGCCATGATCCGTACCTACGTAGAGCAAGTCGGAGTTTTGAGGGTCTTCGCGTACTACGTTGATGGGTTCCATAGGTAAGTTGGCACCCAGTTTTTGCCAGGTTTGGCCATAGTCATTGCTCAGGTAGAGCATAGGCTCGAAGTTGTCCCAGCGGTAGCCATTGAGGCTAACAAAAACGCGGCTCTCAGCATGAGCGGAAGCAATGACGCGGCTCACCCACATGTCTTTAGGCAAGCCGGCGCTGATGTTGGTCCATCGCAGGCCGCCATCCTGGCTCACGTGCACAAGGCCATCGTCAGAGCCAGCGTAGAGCAAGCCGAAGCGCAAAGGCGACTCGTGCAGGGCAGTGAGTGTGCCGTAGGGCACATCGCCTTTTCGGCCGCCGTTGGTCAGATCGTTCGAGATAGGAGCAAAGTTATTGCCTTGGTCAAAAGAGCGATACACCCTGTTGGCGCCTATGTAGAGGATATCCTGGTTGTGTACAGAGAGGTGTATGGGCGTTTGCCAGTTCCAGCGTAGCGGGGCTTCGCCTAGCTCATGCTTGGGCGTGATATATTTGCGCTCACCGGTTTTGGTATGAATGCGGAAGTAATTGCCAAATTGAAACCCAGTATAAACGGTGGCGTTGTCGCGGGTGTCCACGGCCACCTGCATGCCATCGCCCCCCAACAAAGCCTTCCAGGGGTACTGGCCGCTGTCGTGCCATTCTACGCTGTGGCGGTAGTTGGAGGGGCCATACCATACGCCGTTGTCTTGCAAGCCGCCATACACCTGATACGGGCGGGCCATATCTACGGCAATAGCATAGAACTGCCCCACTGCCGGCGTATTGCATTTGATCCAGTTTTCGCCGTCGTCATAGGAGATATTGAGGCCGCCATCCGTACCCAGGATGAGATGCCCAGGGCGGCGCGGGTTTATCCACAGTGCGTGGTGGTCGCCGTGTACGTTTTCGCCATTGACAGAGCGCCAGGTTCGGCCGCCGTCGTCAGAGCGAATAATGGGCACACCCAGTATGAAGAGCTTGTTCACGTCGTAGGGCGCTACGCGAATCTGGCCAAAGTAATACCCATAAGAGCTATACACATCATTGATGTAGTCTTTGTGGGTGCGCCGCCAGGTACGGCCATTGTCGTCAGAGCGATATACCTCTAAACCGATAACTTCGGAGGACAGCAACAGGGCATTCGCATCTTCTGTATATTGCACCAGTGCCGAGGGTTTGATGACGTCGTTTTTGACCATTTCAATGACTTTGTCGGCAGAGTATTTTTCGGGGAAGCCCTTACTGTTGAGATAATCTTTGATTTTGTACTTGGGCAACTGCACAAAGGTTTCCTTGTCCATGTTGCGCAGGGCATTTATACTGAGCACGTCGGGGTCTTCTGCTTTAGGTGGGCGCAAGTTGTAGTTGTCAATGGCAGCGTAGAGGGTAGTCTTAGCGCCGTTTTTATGAATAGCCAAGCCAATGCGGCCTGCGCCAGCATCAGCAGGAAAACCAGCAGAGGGTAGGCGCGTCCATTTTTCACCGCCGTCAATACTTTTGTAAATGGCACTTCCTGTACCTGATTCCACAAAATTCCAGGCGCGACGTTCCCGCTCCCAAGTTGCGGCGTACAATACCTTAGGGTCAAGAGGGTCGGCAATGAGGTCTATGGCTCCGGTGTTGTCATTGATATAGAGCACCTTGCGCCAGGTTTTGCCGCCATCGGTAGTTTTGAACACCCCGCGTTCCGGGTTGGGCGAGTACAAATGCCCCATTGCAGCAACCCACACAATGTTGGGATTTGTAGGATGCAGTACAATGCGGCCTATGTGATGACTTTCTCCCAAGCCCAGATGCTGCCAAGTTTTACCTCCATCTATACTCTTAAATATGCCAACACCAGCATAGGACGAACGGCTGGAGTTGACCTCACCGCTGCCCAGCCAAATGATATTGCGCGACCAGTTGACAGCAATATCGCCTATGGTCATTACCACCTCGTGGTCAAAAATCGGATGGAATGATGTGCCATTATTCACGGTTTTCCAAAGCCCGCCGGAAGCATATGCTACATAGAAATGGCTGGGGTCTGTAGGCGAAACATCCACGTCGGCCACTCGACCACTCATCACCGTAGGACCCACACTTCGGAAGGCAATACCATTAGCTATAGAGGCTGCTCGTGCTGCTTGCCGTTGCTCTATAACGCGCAGGCGCTCGGCAGCCGGCGTAAAAGGAGGCTGAACTGGCTGAGCAGCCAGGTAGCACAAACTCATACACAACACAACAAGACACAGAATAACAAAGCGATTCATTGTAAAAGTAAAGTTGATTCAGACAAAAGTATGTATAAATGTATAAAAATCCGCATCGGCCAAATATGATCTGCGCCAAAAGCAACCCGAATAACATCACCAACAACTCTTTCTCTGAGGCTGCCCTGCGCGCAATGGATATTTTTTGAAAATAATATGACCAATGGCGTACTTTTGCGCCGCCAAAAAAGTAATCGTATGGGACGCGCATTTGAATATCGCAAAGAACGCAAGCTCAAGCGCTGGGCCGGCATGGCCAAAACCTTCACCCGCATTGGCCGCGAAATTGCCATTGCCGTACGCGACGGCGGCCCCGACCCCAGCTACAACTCCCGCCTCCGCTTGGCCATTCAAAACGCCAAGGCAGCCAATATGCCCAAGGCCAATGTAGAAAATGCCATCAAAAAGGCTTCGGGTAAAGACGCCGAAAACTACGACGAGGTCGTGTACGAAGGCTATGCACCCCATGGCATCGCCGTGCTAGTGGAAGCTGCTACCAATAACACCACCCGTACCGTTGCCAATGTACGCCACATCTTCTCCAAGTACGGCGGCTCACTCGGCGTATCTGGATCTGTGGACTACATGTTCACCCGCAAAGCAGTGTTCAAAATTAATCCCATAGGCCTTAACCTTGAAGAACTGGAACTGGAACTGATTGACTACGGCCTCACCGACCTCAAAGAAGAAGACGACCTCATTGCCTTATATTGCGATTTTACCGACTTTGGCACCCTGCAAAAAGCCCTGGAAGAACGCAAAATCGAAGTACAAAGCTCTGAGCTCATACGCATTCCCGGTCATACGGTAAAACTCAGCGATGAACAAGCAGAGGAGGTCATCAAGCTCATTGAAAAAATGGAAGAAGACGATGATGTAGTCAATATTTTTCACAATATGGATATGTCTGAGTAAGACTGGGTGACGAAGTAACGGAGTGACTAAATCAAAGAGGACTATACAATCTACCAATCTACGACCCACCAATCTACCACTCTGACCTATGACTCATAGCTCACAACTCGCAGCTCACTAATTCACAAACTATACACTACCGTGAGTTTTTTCAGCAAATTCTTCAGCAAAGAGAAAAAAGAAGACCTCGATAAGGGACTTGAGAAGACCAAAACGTCCTTCCTGGGCAAGTTGGCCAAGGCCGTGGCAGGCAAGTCTTCAGTGGACGAAGAAGTCCTCGACGAACTGGAAAACATCCTCATCTCCTCTGATGTAGGGCTGGATACTACCATCAAAATCATCCAGCGCATCGAAGCAAGGGTAGCGCGAGACAAGTACCTGAGCGCCGCAGAATTGAACGAAATCCTGCGCGATGAAATCGTACAACTCCTAAGCGACAATAATACTGAAGACCTCGAAGACTTCCTGCCCCGGCACGACGTACACCCGATCGTGTTCATGGTGGTAGGCGTCAATGGCGTGGGCAAAACCACCACTATCGGCAAGTTGGCCTGGCAGTTCAAGCAGCAAGGCAAAAAAGTGGTACTGGGCGCTGCCGATACCTTCCGCGCCGCTGCGGTGGACCAACTCAAAATATGGTCGGAACGCGTAGGCTGCGATTTCTTCAGCAAAGGTATGAATACCGACCCCGCCGCCGTGGCTTACGAAACCGTACAGTACGCCATCCAAAACCAATGCGACATAGCCATCATTGATACCGCCGGACGCCTGCATACCAAGATTAACCTAATGAAGGAACTTAGCAAAATCAAAAACTCCATTGCCAAGCGCATGCCCGGCGCTCCTCATGAAGTACTGTTGGTACTAGACGCCACTACCGGCCAAAACGCCATTGAACAGGCGCGCCACTTTACGGAAGCGACTGAAGTCACAGCACTGGCACTCACCAAACTGGATGGCACCGCCAAAGGCGGAGTAGCTATCGGTATATCCGACCAATTCAAAATTCCTATCAAGTATATTGGTGTAGGCGAAGCCATTGACAAACTTCAGATTTTCAACAAGCGTGCTTTTGTCAACTCTTTATTCGATCAATAAGCGCTGAGGCCGTGTATCCCGTCCCTACTTTGCTGCTGGCTATAGGCAACGACGCCCGCCAGGATGACGGCCTCGGCTGGGCCTTTGCACAGGCGCTAGAGGCCAATCCTCCTCCCGGCTGGCATCTAGAATATCGCTACCAACTACAGGTAGAGGATGCTGCCCTCATAGCAGAGTACGAGCGGGTCATCTTTGCCGATGCAACCCACGAAGCGCTACCTAAAGGCTATACTTTCCAACGGCTTATACCAGCGGTGTCGTTTGCCTTCACTACTCATGCCTTACCACCGGCTGCAGTACTGGCGCTTTGCCAACAAGTGTATGAGCACTTCCCGCAAGCCTGGGTGCTGACCATTGCTGGCGCGCAGTGGGAGCTTGAGCAAGGGCTAGGCCATACTGCACAACGGCATTTACAAGCAGTATTGGAAGCCCTACCTCATTTGCTCCAGCAGTTGGAAGCTACCACGTAAAACAAGGAAAGCCCCCATCACAGCGAATGGAGGCTTTCTGTCTGGATAATGATTTGTTAGTGATACCCTACAACTTCATGCCGATTTGCGGCGGGTGGTATCGAGATAAGCAGATGCGCCTGGTTTCTGCAATAGTTCATAAAGCAATTCTTTGGCGCGAAAAAGACGGGCTTTCACAGTGCCCAACGGTATCTGCAGCCTGGCTGCAATTTCTTCGTAACTGAGTTCTTCAAAATAGCGCATCTCTACTACGTACCCCAGGGGTTGAGGAATGTACGCCATAAGCGAGCGTACCAACTTCAAGCGCTGGCTACGTACAATGGCCTCTTCGGGGTCAGGGCTTTCACACGGGATGGCATTACGCCATTCCGCCCCCATTTCGGTGGTACTCATTTCGTCGAGAGAAAGATGCGATGCACGTTTCTTGCGCTTATAGTCAATACAGTGGTTCACAGCTATACGCATCAGCCAAGTACTAAAAGCAAAACGCGGGCTGTAATGTGTCAAATGACAAAAGGCCTTGCTAAAAGTTTCGAGGGTGAGGTCTGCAGCATCTTCTCGATGGCGCACCATCTTGCACACCAATTGATAAACTGGCGCATGATAGCGTTCTAGCAGGCTAGCAAATGCCCATTGATGCCCCTGCACTGCGGCACACACCAACTGGTAATCTTCAGCAGCCTTTCGAGATAATGGTGTAGAAGAAGTTACTATATCCATCGGTTTTTATTCCTGAACCACAGTGCCGGCGCCATGATGACATAGTAGAACACCATACTGGCGTCGAGCCATAATATGTGAGGCAGTAAATCATCCTGGCGCAATCGGCAAAGCAACGTGCTCCAGCGATAGAACACTAAGCTTCCGCGCAAGCACAAACCTGCTGCTACCCAACCCACCGGTGCACCCCACGCCAGCGCTCCGAGTGCCGCCGCATAGTGCAGCCAGTGGCTGGCCGACAGCATCCCCAGTACCAGTTGATGAAGCGGTTTGTAGCTCAGCCCAGTACTGAGGTGCCGCCGTTTTTGATAGTAATACCCTCTCAAAGTTCTTTTTGGGGCAGAATACACAAAAGCACGCGCATCAGGTACAATTGCGGTATTCTGCCGGTTGGCCACTGCATTGATGAAGAGATCGTCATCTCCCGATGCTATGTGCCAATGTTTTTCAAAGCCTCCCGCTCGATCGTACAGGGAACGGTTATACCACAAGTTTCGGCCTACACCCATATACGGCATACCCCATAGTGCCAGAGACCAATACTGTACTACAGTGTAGGCCGTTTCGTACCGGATAAAGCGATTGAGCCAACCTTCGTGTAGGTCATAGGGACTAAACCCCAGCCCAATTTCTGATGTAGTGCTTGTATGAGTGCGCATAGCGGCTATCCAGTCTGGGCTGGCCGGCCGACAGTCTGCGTCACTAAGTAGAAGGTAGCTACCTCGGGCAGCCTCAATCCCTTTGGCCAAGGCTGCTTTTTTTCCGGGCGGTGTATCTTGCATTAAATTAACAAGGCGCAAGTTCGGCCATTTTGCCATAGCCTCCAATACCACCTGCGCGGTATTATCCGAAGAACGGTCATTTACGACAATTACCTCAAAGGATCGGTAGGATTGATTTAGGAAGTGGTAAAGATTTTTTTCAAGATTGCGCGCTTCGTCTCTGGCACAAATCACTACTGACACCAAAGGCCCGTCCAGGCAAAGGGAAGGCTGCACCCATACCTTTCGCTTGGCCAAACGGCCAAACACCACGCCCCAAAATAGAACTTGTATCAGTGTAGCCAGGCCGAACGCCCCCAAAATTACTGCTTGCAGCACCAGCTTAGCCTTGTTGATACGCCTCTTGTATGCGCTGCGCCGTAGCGGCTAGTTGTTCGTGGCTAAAACGCATGGGAGGGCGCTCAAAACTCAAGTCCGCCATAGTGTTGAGCGGCACCAGATGGATGTGGGCATGAGGAACCTCCAAACCAATGACGGCTACGCCAATACGTGCGCAAGGCACGGCAGTTTCGATAGCTTTGGCTACCCGCTTGGCAAACACCATAAGCCCGGCCAACAGCTCATCCTCAAGGTCAAAGATATAGCTTACCTCCTTTTTCGGAATGACCAATGTATGGCCTTCGACGCGCGGGTTAATGTCCAAAAAAGCCAGGTAGGCATCCGTTTCGGCTATTTTATGGCAGGGAATTTCGCCGGCTACAATGCGGGAGAAGATGCTGGGCATGATGTACAAAGTTTTAGTGTGGTTGCGAGCTGTGAGCTGTAAATTTACAGGGACTAAATTACAACGATTCTCCGTTCGAGAGGTATTAATTTTTTGTCCTGACAAGCAGATCAGAAACCCCCAGATGGCTGATGTAAGATGGGAACCTCGTGCCAGAATTCAACAAGGCATTCGTGCATTCGTAGCCGAACACGGAGGCACAACTGGGGTATCAACTACTCATACACGACTTGCCACTTTCTTGCAGCTTGTAGCTCGAAACTTGCCGCTTTGAAGTGCACCTAAACTATTGTTAGCTGTGAGGTACACCATGCTGGCCATCCTCAGTCTATTGAAATAGAAACGATTTCAAACTCCATATTACCCCTGGGCGTCTCTACTATGGCAATATCGCCAATGGTCTTGCCCAACAGGCCTTGCCCCATGGGGGAGTTCACCGATACGCGCCCCGACTTGAGATCAGCCTCTGATTCAGATACCAACTTATAGGTCATTTCCTTACCAGTCTTGAGGTTGCGTATAGTTACATTAGAGAGTACCGTCACTTTTGATTCGTCCAGGTGTGAGCCATCGAGTATGCGAGCATTGGCCAGCGTTTTCTCCAGCTCGTTAATGCGTAACTCCAACATACCTTGAGCGTCTTTGGCGGCATCATATTCGGCGTTTTCCGAGAGGTCGCCTTTTTCACGCGCTTCGGCAATAGCCTTAGCGGCCTCATCTCGTCCGCGGGTCTTGAGATCTTCTAGTTCGGTTTTAAGTTTCTCGTATCCTTCCTTAGTTAGGTAGTTGAACACAGGCATGAATGTTGTTTTTTTATGGTCTGCAAAGTAAAGCCTTCCGGCATCGCTTCCAATAATCTGAACGGCATTCGTCACTCGAAAAGCCGTAGAAAATTAGTCAGACTGGCCGGAGAGTAAATAAGACAAGAACGCCCTTGCGCAAAGCGCAAGAGCGTTCTTGATGTCTTGAACGACGATGCAAAGTTAATAAAAAAGTACTGACTATGCAAGCACTGCTTAATATTTTTGGGGCTTATAATTATATGCTCAGGCGTACGCCAATGTTGTGCGAGCCATTGAAAATCTTGGTATGGCGCCAGGCGTAGTCAATACCAACACGGGTTTTCTTATTATCCTTACTCAATGGCAGCTCAAAAGAGGCTCCGGCGCAAGGCCCGGTATAAAGTGGTGCTGATACGGTATTGCGCTGGCTAAAATCGTAGCGATATCCACCGCGCAGCATAAGCATACTATTGAATCCGTACTCCAGGCCACCGCCCAGTTGGTCTTCAGAAAAAGAGTTAGCGGTGAAGTTGCCCAGCGCCGTAATCCGGTGCTTTTCGCCAATGATAAAGTCATAGGAAAGGCCAATGTTGAGCATGGAGGGCAGTTCAAATGCTGCTGCGCGCTGATTGAACGTAAGCGGATAGTTGCCGTTGCCTGGACTAGGGCCAGCTATGGACAACCCCTCGCCCTCGAAGGTCATACGCGATCCTACATTGCGCAGCGAAATACCAAACTTGAAGTTGTCTTGCTCGCCAGTCACGTACTGCACGCCGGCATCAATAGCAAAACCAAAAGCGCTCACGTCGGCAATAGACTCCGAAATCCCCCGCACCAGCACGCCTACAGAAACTTTATTGGCAAAAGTATGCGCATATCCAAAACCGATGTTGAAGAAGGCCGGCGAGAAGGTAGCCCCCGTACCCTCTGGCTGATCCGTGGTAGTCACAGGAATATCGCCAAAACTCAGGCCAGTGATGCTCAAACCGAAAGCACCACTCGTGCCCACGCGCTGCGATATACCAAAGCCGTTCATGCGGATGTCAGTGCCGCGCAGGTAATCAGCTGTACCTACTACTACCTCCGTTTTATGAATACGCGACATGCCGGCCACGTTTATCCAGTTGGCTTCTACTCCTTGCACACTGGCCGTGTTCATAGTATGCAAGCCAGCACTTCTAGCCCATGGATTCATCAAAAGTTCATAGGCTCCGGCCTCTCCCTGACGGTCGGGATTACCTGCAAATGCTGCCGAAATGACAGCAGGCCAAATCAGAATAATGTAGAGTAATTTATTCATGCTTTTTGATTGATGCTGTGCTTTGAAAAGATGGTAGGAGAGCCAAGTACATGGATGCGCTTGGCTCCTCTACCCAATAAGACCTTATAGACCAGAAGGGTCAAACTTGCGATTGATACCAAACCACTTAATAGTGCGTTCGCCCAAACCTGGGGCACTCACGTGGATGAGATATACACCACTGGCAATAGGGATGCCCTTGGAGTTTTTCAAATCCCACTCCAGGTCGGGGTAAATCTGCTTGCGCTCAATAGCGCGATTCACTCCACGCGGCACCTCGCCTACTTCGTCTCGATTGTACTGGCGGATAAACTTGCCATCGAGCGAGTAGATAGTTACTACGCACTTAGGCGGCAGGTTGGTAATCTTAATGATGTTGGTAAACTGCGAAGTCTCGTAGCTGGAAAAACCATAATACGGATTGGGCACTACCCGGATCTGGTCGAGCGCATCCTCTATGCTGGCGGCATCCAGTGGCTCAGCTTGCTTGCCGCGAATGCTGAAGCGATATGCTGGATGTACGTTATTGATACCCGTACCCAGCGGTGGATAATTTACGTTGTTCTCGCGAATAGTTACTTCCGTGCGATACTGGCCTCTGACTCGAATCTTCACGATAACTGTATCTGGCACGAGCCCTTCGGCATATGACAAGAACGGCGTATTCGGATTGGGCACAATCATACCTGTCCAAGTGATACGGCTTATACCGACTGCCTTGTTCAAACCAATAGAGGTATTGCGCAGGCGGCTCTCCATGAATACCCCCTGGTCATAGGGCGTGCGAGTCACATATACAAAGTGTTGACCACCAGTATAGAATTCAAAAATATTGGATTCGTCGCCGATGCGAGGAATTTTCAACTGCGAAGTCGGATTGAACATCATATCGCCACCACGCGGCCCCTCATTGTTGAAGGTAGCTGGGCTGAATACACCAGGAAATTCTGTGAACAACTTCTCACTATAAGCCGAGTTTTCGCCCCAGAAGATATTAAGACGCTGGCCAGTTTCCACATCAATAGCATAGCCAGGGAACCAACCCATACCCAGGCGAGGTTCACCAGCACGGATAATGCCCACTAACGGACGGCCAGTAGCAGGGTTGGCCTCTTTCAACACTGAAGAATCGGCACGTACTTCCAAGTTCCGGCGATTGCCCACGGAGGTAAATCCAGAGCGTCCTGTCCAGGAGCCAGTACCGCCAGTTTCTACCACAGGGCAACGACTCCACAGATCTTTATTGGGTGTGAATACAATGTCTACGTTATTGAGAAACTGTAATCCGTTGGCATTGCGCTCGCTGAAGCGCACAGAGTTGGTAGTCTCAAACCACGCCGGCGAGATGTACCCCTGCTCGCGGGCGCCGAGATCCAAACGGTCGCGCCAGTTGGTCAGATAAAAGGGCACAAAGATACCATTGCCCATGGTAGAAAGCGCATTGGTGGGGTCTTGCACTACATCGCCCTTGAATTCGTCGCGTTCGGTATAAATGTAGCGGTATGCCGTTTGGTCTAGATTGGAGATACCCAGTGTTAGGCCGTTGGGAATGCCGCTTAGCCAGCGCTTAGGAGCCGTGGCTTTGGGGTATTCGATTTCCACGCCGATGGCGCCGTTAGTGGCGTCAGTGCGTGTGCCAGGTGGCTCTATCTGCCCGATGGTCACGGCTATGCCAAGGCTCTTGATGATCTGCTCATTGAGCCGCTCAATGGTAGTATCTGAAGCGATGATGGGTGCATTCGGCACGTTGAGTTGGCGCAGCGTCCAGCGGGCGGTAGGCGCCAGCATGCTGTCGTTCATATTGGCATCTACAAAGCGGAGCTCAAAGTCGCCATCTACTACGGTCAGTGGGTTTACCACTTTTACATTAATAGGGCCGCGGCCGGGGCGATAAAGGATTTCGCCGTTGAAAGCCGAGCGATATACGTTGTTGCGGATGTCTTGCTCAATCTTAGCGCGCACTGAGGGGTCCATATCGAGGAAGTTATCCCCGGTGCCACGGCCATCAATGCGCGTAATGATAGCCCCATCTCCATATTGTGCCAGCAACTTGCGGTCAGTGATCGGCCGAGGTATGGCAGCGTACGGCAAGCCGTCGCCATTGGGCCCGATGTTGCGGCGGCCTTCACAGTAAGGCATGCGCTGCCCTTGTGCTGTAAGGGGGTCGAAGGGCAGGTACTCGTTGTGGGCGTATGCTACAGCAATAAAGTAGTAGATTTTATGGTTGATGAGCCTGCGATCGCCAGAGGCAAACTGATCTTCGGTAATGCGGAAGGAGTGGCGTATACCTGAGTCTTCGCCATCCACCATCAATTCAGGCACATAATAATCCTGCACAGTTGGCGTAGTGGTGGGGTCATTAAGCGTACGCCAGTTGAAAATGCGTTTAATGCCATTTTTGATATCCACCTGGAATACCAGCCGTACTTTAGTGGGGTCTTCTAGTGAAGTGGCATCCAATTTGACATTTGGCCCAGACACCTGGAAGAGTTTATAGCCCTCAAACACGTAGTTGGAATCGGTAAACTCCGAAGGAATACCCAAACCTGGCTCACGGTATAACTCATTGAAATTATTGGAAGTAATGCGGTCGTTAGTAAACATGACGATCAGCTCTCGGTCGAGCTCTACAAAGTCCACATCTGGGGCATCTGGGCCATCTTTAATGTCAAAACAACTATCGAAGAGATCTTGCGCCAAGTCATCAGCCTCTTGCAGCCTGCGAATACTGGGGCACGGGTAGCGCTGATTGGGCACCCATACTACCCCGATGATCAACTCGTTGATGGCACCGGGCTTGAGTTTGAACGGCCCCGAAGCCTGGATGGTACGGCGGTCGCCGGCAGGCAAATTTTGAGTACACATGCTCCAACCCGTGGACTTGTCAGGGGGATCTACAAAAGCGTAGCGGATATTGCGCCCGCCCGTCTGATAAGCACTACCACCAAACTGAAAGGGGCGGCCGTCACGCCAGGAGCCGGTCAAGTAGTTGTAATATTCCTGGGCATTGGCAGGGTCGGTGGTGCCGGGCAAGGGAGTAGGCGTTACGCCACCATTGTTGTAGTAGGTAAAAGAAGACATCCCCAACTCTATGGAGTCAATATTTCGGCCTTGCGCATCTTCGATATAGCGCTGCGGGCCGCGGAAGTAGTCAATGCCCAGCAGGGGTATTTCATCGCAGTAAGTGTTTACCTGACCACAATTGCAGGTACCCTGGTCGCCGTCCAAAGCATCTATATTATACACATAAGCCAAACTCCGGGTAGTATCGCAGCCCACATAGTCGTCGGTATAGCAGCCAAGGTCAGGGTCTGACCACATGGCAAAGAAGGTACTGTCAATGGGTTCAATAGCGCGATTGATGAGCTTGTAGCGCTGGAAGGTCATATCGTTTAGCTCGTCATTGGTAGCATAGGCAAATGCCTGCACCTGAATTTCCATTTGAATAGCATCGCCACGTGATTCGGAGTGAATGTTGCCATTGTCGTTGTAAACCCAGAAGATCATCTCATCGGGATACTGCGGTTCGTTGCACCCCCTGATTTCAATGATAGGATAATCGCCAAATTGCGGATTATAGTCGCCATCGCCGTCCGCATCCCAAAAGCCGGCAAGGCCTTGGCGTGTATTAGGCAGCGCAAAGCGGTTGATTTCTTCAAAGAAAGGGTTGCCACGGCCTGGCCAGCCTTTCACATCGCGCGGAATGATATCTGGGTCGTAAGGAATACCCTCGGCTTGAGCTTTCTGGAAGTTTTTGATGTGCTGCTCTATACTGGAGCCTTTCACCACGAAGAAGCGATCCCACTTAGAGCAAACCGTCTGATCGGTCGTACCTGGATTCGGCGAGTCATCAGGCGTAAGCGGCCCCGGCCAGAAGTCCTTGCGGGCTGGGTTGAAAGCCGTACCGTAAGTTTGGGCGGCTACTTTGAGGTTTCCGGATTGGTCAATACCCCCGAGCCACACGGCACCGGCAAACAGCGAGGACACCTCGGGCACGTTGGGCGGCGTTTTGGGTACAATGTAGCGACCATTATCTCGACCATCCCACCACACGTCGCCGCCAGTAAGCAGACGTGCGCGCACATTATTGATCTGTTGGTCTATCTGGGCCAGAGCTTTATCACAGTTGAACCGAAAGGAAACGCCATTGCCCTGGGGTGGCGTTCCAGCAGCAGGTTTGAAGGCTGGGTTAATATATGCCTGTGCGCTGAATAACCCCAGCACCCCGGCAAGCAAGAAGAGAATCCTTGGCTTACTATATCTCATATTGAAAAAATTTTGCAATTCTTAGCAGTGAATGTTTTAGTGGTCAAAGGATTAGAAGTCAAAAATAGCGCCTACAAAAATGCGGCGCGGCAAGCTGTAGTTGTTTGGATTAAGCAGCGCCCACTGGTAAGAAGCCAGGTAGGCCTCTAACTCGCGTAAGGAATTGCTGATAGTATTGATCTGGTTCTGACCAAAGGAAGAGCGCAGGAAGCCGTCGTCGGTAGCCGAGCCGCTCACCGGATACACATTGATAATATTGCGGCGGTCGAGCAAGTTGGACACACGGCAATATACATTCATAGACATTCGATTGCCGATGTTAAAGGTTTTGTCTAGGCGAGCATTGATGGTAAAGTTCCAAGGTTTGCGCGCACCGTTGATAGAGCCTACCGTGCCGATACCACCCAGCTCTACTGGTTGGAACTTGCGCGTGTAGGGACGGCCAGATACGGCAATGGTCTGGAGATTAAGCCCGGTAGCAGCCAGAATGTCTATGCCAAACAAGCGGGGCCCGGTGTAGCGCTTACCGCTGTCGTAGCGGTAATCCGCGTTAGCTACAATGCGGTGGCGCTCGTCAAAATTGAGCGGAAAGAGGGTACGCAGGTTGCCCCTACTAGTCAGCCCGCGCTGAGAATTGGCGTCCGAGCCAGTGCCGTCGGCAAATTGCAGTGTATAGTTGGCATTGAGGCTGAAGTTGCCTGTACGACGCAGGTCGTACACAAAAGAGAAGCCCTTCACCGTGCCGAAGTCAATATTGTCATAGGTTTCGTATTGATTTACAATAGGTACGGGGAAGAAGATGCGAGACTGGATCATATCGCGCATTTCTTTGTAGTAGGCGGTGATGGTCAACGCAGAGGTATTGGTTAGGCGCTGCTTGAAGCCCACTTCGTAGTCAATGGTTTTCTCTGGGCGCAGGTTGGGGTTGTTGCGAATGCCTGTACGGTCGAAGAAGTAGAAGTAGTCGAGCGGGGTGGCAATGGTGTTGCTGGGCGGGCGCTGCACCAATACATCGTAGTGGGCAAAGAAGTTAGCATCTTCAGAAATGGGGAAGGAGAAGGCCAAGCGCGGCATGAAGTTCGTTTGCACCTCGTAGTCTTTGAAGGCCACAGAGGGGTCAAAGTCACGGGCGCGAATGAAGTTGATGTTATCTTGCACGCGGGCGTCCTTATAGCGAGGGTTCACTACGCCAGCCGGAATGGCCAGTGCCACGTTGTTTACCGGGGCGCCATTGGGCAAATACCATTGGTCGCCATCGCGGTAGGCCTGCACGCGCTCGCCCCCGGCAGCAGTGGTGTAAACCTTAAAGTCGTCGCCGATATTGCCGGGGCGTTCGCCGCCAAAGCGCTGGTGAAACTCGCCAGCACCCATGATTTCGTAGAGCGAGTAGTTGTCTTTGAGCACCTTGGTATTGGCGTCGTAGCGATCTACGCGCAAGCCGAGGCGGAAGATAATATCGCGGAAGGTGAACTTGTCCTGGATGTAGAAGGCCTGATAAATAGGCCGGTTAGGTGCTACTGGGAAAGTGCGGATGCCATCAGGATCGGTAGCCGTGAAGAAGTCTTCGAAAGTACCATTGTACTTGTTGCCCAGGTAGTCATAGCCCAAATAGCCCACAATGCCCTGGTCATTGAGTTCTTTGGCAGAAAACATGCCCAGGTTCATCTGCTCAGGGCGCAAGCCATCCACATTGACATACTGACCGAGGTTGCTGATACCCAGAGCACTGCGCAGGCGACGGAAGAAAGCAGCCTCTGCATTCTCTGCAATTTGCACATCATGCAGGTTCACAGTGATGACTTCATCAGTGATGGGGTTGGTCAGTTGAGTAGTGCCGATGACCGGAGAGCTAGGGCGATCATTGGCATCGGTAGGAATGCCCAAGATATGACTATTGGCCAACTGGCGGGCAATGTCCCAAAGGCTACGCGGAGATACCTGATGTATGCGGTTGGTACGGCCTTCGTACCACACACCAAACTGGATGTTGTGACGTCCTTTTTTGGAGCCGCCTGGTAGTAGGTCAAAGGAGGCATTGGCATTGAAGGTGATAACGTCGTTTTCGTCCTTACGCACGCGGTTGAACACCGTACCCACATTGGTATGGAAGTTCCACACAGAAGTAAACTGGCTGGATATAGACCCATTAGGTGCGATGAAGGCCTCACGGCGCACGATGCCGGCCAGGTTATCGTTAAACCCGGCAATGATGGCATTGGGTATCTGACCGTTCAGGCCCTCAGAGAAGTCAATGCCCATGGCATTGTTATAGTTGGCCAACACGGGGTTAGATGACCCATTGGCAGTGTAGCCACGTACTACCTGGCGGTTGTCGCGGTGGATGAACTCGATTTCGTTAGTTTGCGGATTCCTGACTGCTTCAAAGGTAGGTACCCATTGGATGTCAAAGGTACCCACGTGGCCGTAAGCAAAAAGGTTTTGGCCATGACGCGGATCGTAGTCCTGGTAGTTGGTTCTTTCAAACCCAAATTGCAAAGTGTAGGAGGCATTTTGAATGACGGCATTTTTATTATCGCTGCTGCCGCCGATGCGATGGCGCAGGCGCACGATACCGCGCCGCGTGCCAGAGTAGGCCGTGGGGTTATTGTGGCTATTGAATACGCGCCAGCCGCCAGGGGTGAATTGGTTTTCCTGGTCGGTGAGCGAGCCCGTGAAAGACAGATCCAACTGCTTGGTCATGCGAAGGTCTATCTTAGCAGTGACATCGTAGCGGGTGCTGGCCTCAAACGGACGTGCTTTGAGCACATTCACATCGTCGTTTTTCATAAAATCAGCTGCCACAAAGGGGCTGCCTTCTAACTGCAAGATGGGGTTGGCTTCCAGTGTCTTGAGGTTTTCATCGGTCACCCGATACACGGGGATGCCGGGCGGGTTGTCATCCACCTGGCGGGTCCAGCGCCCAGAGAAGCGGTAGCCCAGGATGGATTCGCCTTTTTTATTCTTGAGAATGGGGCCTGTAAGATTGACCCCCACCAGACTGTTGGCATAAGGATCGAGGTACTTGGAAGTCTCTACTTCGGCACCGCCGGAAAACTTGCGCGATGGGCCTTTGGTGGTAATGGAAATGATACCGCCAGTTACATCGCCATATTGGGCTTCCACGCCGCCGGTGATCACCTGCATCTGATCAATTTCGGATTCGGGAACGAGGTTACCCTGCACGCGGATACCGTCCACATAGTAGTTGGTAGCATCAGAACGCGAGCCCCGGATGGTGATGGCGCTGCCTTCATCGGCAGAAGCCAGACCCGCCGTAGTAGCAGCCAGAGCATTGATATTTCGGGTAGGTAAGTTGCGTATCTGCTCGCTGGTGATGGTTTGTCCCTGGGTAGTATTATCTTGCTCTACCAATGGCACGCGGTAGGTCTTGACCTCTACTGTGGCGAGTACCACACCTGCCGACAGTGCAATGTCCAGTTTGTTGGCCTTGCCAGCGAAGATGACCACCTTCTCGATCCGCTGGCTTTGATAGCCCAGGTAGCTGGCTTCTACATCATAGGTGCCGGGGTCGAGGTTAGAGATGCTGTAATTGCCGTCAAAGTCAGTAACGGTGCCGGTGATCTGCACGCCATTTCTGAATAAAAGCACCGTGCCGCCAATGATGGGTTCTTTGTTGTCAGCGTCTTTCATGGAGCCTCCGAGAGAAGTCTGGGCTGAGGCAATCGAGGCGAAGCAAAGTAAAGCACTGATTAATAGTAGATTTCGCATCATGCATCGTTTGTTTAGGTCAATTCAAGCGAGGGTACCCTTACTTACGGGCACAATGTTAAGTAAATGTACCGGATTACCAAATATTTTACCCCTGCCAATGTCTTGGATTATACAAAATTGAGCGTTACCTCTCCCTTCCGCTGTATTGGACTTGCACGCAGGCAAAACGCATCAAAAGTACCAGCCTAAGCCACCGCCGACGCCTTCTCCTGCACCAAAAAGTTGGATGCACCAGCCAGCAGCAGACATATTCCGGCTAAGATGAGTGCATTGCGCGGGTCGTCGCCCAGCAGGGTTCTGTAATACAATGGCACGGTGAGCATATTGATAAACTGCGGTATGCAAATAAAGCCATTGAAAATACCCATGTACACTCCCATGCGCTCTTTGGACACCGCGTTGGCCAGCATCAAATACGGCATTGACATAATGGAGCCCCAGGCTAAGCCTACCATACTCATACCCGTGAGGTAGATAAACTTAGAGTTGGATAGCAGCGTGATGAAGAAGCCAAACGCGCCAATAGTCAAGAATAACGCATGCGTACCCCGCCGGCTACCAATAGCCTTTGAAATGGCTGGTATGAAAATGGAGATAACAAAACACATGATGCTGAACATAGCAAAACAAAGGTTGCCCCAGTTCTTGCCATCCTCAAAACCAGCGGCTTCCGGCCCTGGCGCTGCAAAAGCGTACTTAGCCACCGACAGCGACAAATACTGCCACATCAGAGGCAGGCCATACCAGGTAAAAAACTTTACCCACCACAACTGGCGCATCACCTGGGGCATCTCTGATAGGGGTGCCAGTATCTCCTTGAATACACCCAACTGGAGCAGCAGAAATAGTCCCACGAATACCCCCAGCCCTAGTAGAACTGCCGTGCGAACGCTATGCGACAAAAATAGATGCCGCTGGGCCACCTGCGGGCGAAAAGCATCGGCAGCGTCCAGTGCCTGTTGCGGAAGCCTTAGCAGGGCAGGGTCTATGCGTGCGTCTTGTTCCAGCGAGGCCATGACTTCTTTGAGCTTGAACGTCACCACCCCGTCTTCTTTAGCCTGAATGATGAACTGCGCCAATTTGTCAGAAGGCGTGCCAGCGACATTCAGATCTCTGACCAGAGTTTCCAGGGTGGCCAGTTTCATGGCGTCCACCTGTTTTTTGATCTGCCCCTGGTAGCTGAGGCGCATCGTAAATAGAGCCGCCAGCAGGGCACCGCCTACGGTAAGCGCCAGGCGCCAGCGGCGTATGGCGCGCAGTTGCTCTTCGGTGTAAGTGGGTTTGCGCTTGTAGTCCTCGTTTTCAGGAGGATATTCGCGGGTGGTGTACATCGTCCACAGTACGGTGAGCAGTATGGCCGCCGCGCCTATGTAAAAGGGATAGCGCACCGAGTTGGGTATGCCGTTGGAGAGATCCAACTGGTCTTGGGTAAGTGCCAGAGAAATACCCAACAATGGCAGTATGAAAGGCATAAGGTTGGCTAGCGTTTGCCCAAACCCCACCATAAACGACTGCACCGAGAAACCCACCGGGCGCTGCTGAGGGTTGAGCAAGTCGCCAACAAAGGCGCGAAAAGGCTCCATAGAGGAGTTCAGCCCGGCATCTAACAGCCACATCAGGCAGGCCGCCATGAACACTGAGGTAGAGTTGGGCATCAGAATCATAGCAATACTGCCGGCCACAGCGCCAAAGAAAATGTAAGGCTTGCGGCGCCCCCAGCGCGGCGACCAACTCTTATCGGACAAAGCCCCAATGATGGGCTGCAAAATCAAGCCGGTGAGCGGCCCAGCCAGCCACAGCCCCGGGATGTCGGCTTCTTCGGCGCCCAGGTAGCGATAAATGGGACTCATGTTGGCCTGCTGCAAGCCAAAGCCATACTGGATGCCGAGGAATCCGAAACTCATGTTCCAGATTTGCCACAAACTCAGGTTAGGTTTTTCTTTCACTTAGTCTGCTGGTTTGAAATTCGTACAAAATACAATTGGCAAAGAAAAAGAGCGAAGGCATTGGACACTTCGCTCTTGCAAGAAATCACCCGACTGTTATTATGAAGAAGTTGTAGGTTTACTCATTCCCTTTGGCATTTTACATACACAGCCGCCATTCGCCCCATTATTCGATGTGAGGCTGGCGTTTAATCGCGCAGCAAGATAGGAGGATTTTTAAATGCCATGCAAATATTTCGCAAAAAAAATGTGAAGATGGAAAATCAAAGGGCTTTACAGAGGTAAGTCCAACTATTGTTCGGAAAACAGCGCACCGCCTACCACGCGAACTTCATGCCATGGCCTGCTTACAGTTTGTGGCTATGCTTTGGCTCGCCAGGTTTTGTGCACAACAGCTGTGAATCATGCACAAATCTTGGCGCTGCTCCAGTATGATAGCCCATAGCTTGCGTTACCCCCCTCCTATTCGTGCTCCCGACCCTTGCGTTCGCCTTTTTTCAAGGCGGCTTCGAGTTCTTCCTGCTCGCGTTTTTCTCTGGCCGCCAACTTGTCGTTGTCCAGCCCCAGACGCAGTAGATTGGGCTGGCCAGCATCCACCCAGGCGGTAAACCAGGCGCTGCCAATGGCGCGGATGGCATCTCGCATGCGTTTTTCTACTTGCCCATCGAGGCGTTTGTGATAGGCGGCAGCATATTCGCGGCATTGAGTGCGCACCAGTACGTCCAAGCGCTCCTCGTAGCAAAACTGGCGGTCGGGCGGGAAGGCACGGCTCAGATCTTTTTCAATAGCCAGAACGCTGTCCAGCATGAGGTGGCTTTCCAGCACCAGATTCCAGAAGAAGTCTCTGGGTTGGTCAATGTACTCGGCCTTCCCCACCATAAAGTCGTACTGTTTATCGGCAAATAATTCGGGTAGGCGGCTTTCCCAGAAGGCGTGAATGCCGGTTTGGTTGGTCAGTTGGCCATTGTAGTTTTCGGTGGTGTGCAGGGGTACGGAAGCGTCGCCAATGTAGTGGCCTATTTCTGCCGACAAGCGCAAGATGGCAGATGGGCTGCCCTGGCGGAAGGCTTCGGTCAGGCGGCGCTGCATCGTCAGCAAGTGGTAGGGCAGTATGCCATGCTCCGAAAAGCGGTCTTTGCCAAAAGCACTGCGGCAAGTACCGGCAGGCAATCCAAACAACTGGCTGAGTGTATCGCAAGGCAGTAGCCACTCGTCTTCATAGTAGCGCGGCAGTACTGACTCGTAGAAGAAGCTGCGGTAGGCCTTCGCGCCAGGCAGTTTAGACACCGGCGCAGGCTGCGCTGCAGGGTTTCTGTACTGCCACTGCTCCCCTTCCAGCATGGTGATGCCATCGCCGGCCAAGTGGAGGGTGTCACCGCCAGCTGTTACTATATATACATCGGTGTATTTGGCCAGGGCGTCCACCCAGTCGCGGGGCACTTCCGGGAAGGGGTACTTGCCCCATTTGTCAATGTCTATATAGTGACGCACCGCTTCAAACTTGGTGGCGTACCGGCGTTTGTCGGGGTCCACGGCGTGCTCGGTGATGTACTCAATATGCCGCTTGTAAAATCCGATCATCTCTGTGGGCAGCGTAAATACGGCCATGCGGTTGATGCGCCGGTGGCCAAAAAAGCCCCAACGCTCAGAAGGGCTGCTACTAAATGCCGTGAGCAGCACAAACCCCAGCACCCACAAGGCTGTGGAAGTTGGCCAGACCTTGGGCTTAGTCAAAAAAGAAATCATAGCTCCAGAATATTTTGTTGAATACGCGGTCTTGCACCAGCATAAAGTCGCCAGTAGAGACGAGGTCCACGTAGTAGCGCTCCACGGGCAACTGGTTGTGCCAAGTGCCGGTTTTAGGGTCTTGGTACATACCCTCAACGAAAATGGGATGAAAGCGCGCTTCCCGCACCTGGCCGCTGTCGTCGGTCACTTTGATGATGGCGAAAGGCACTTGGCGGCTGATGGAATCCCGCGCAGGGTTGCGGTTCTCAAAAGCTTCGGCACCCAGCCGCTCAAAACCAATGAGGTAGGTTTCGGCGCTGCGCTCCTTGTAGGGGCGCTTGGAGGGGGGGGTGAGGTCATAGAATGGCCTGACGGTGTATTGCTTGCCTTTTTTCTCAAGGATGAAGCTGCTACTTTGCTGCTTAGGATACTCTATACTGACGGATTGAATGCGGTCAGGATCGTAGGCAAACACAGAGCGGTCGCGCCAGTCGTCGCCTTTGAGGTTGTAGCGAAAACGAATGTTGCCCGTCCAGCCAGGGATATAAAGCACATACGGCTGCTCCGAGCCCTCCATGATGCCATACACACCAGATTCATCATTGGTGGCACCACCGATGTAGTAAACTTTGAGGAGCTTATTTTTACGATCGTAAATTTCTACTTTAATACCATCTACAGCTAGGCTTTTAGTAATGTTGGACAATGCCGCTCGGGGAGGCTTGTACATCATTTCGACCTGGGTAATGGCCTCCAGCAGCAACTTTACGGCGGCAGGATTAGCCTTCCATTGGCCATTGTAAAGCCAGTAGTCTTCTTTGCGCTCCAGTAGCGTTTTGTTGCCGGCTTTATCAGCCAGAAAGATGCGATAAATATCCTCAGGATTTTCTACGGCAAAGTAGCGGTCGGAGCGGTTCACCGTACTTTGAGAAGCTCCACTAAAAAAGTACAAAGCGGTGAGCACGCCAAGCAACACAACTACCAGCAGCAGAATTGTATTTTTTTTCAGGGTTGCAGCCATATACACATTTTAATGGACAAAGTTAAGCTTTTGCGCACAACTCGCCCCCTCCAAAAAAACATCCCGAACCTGTGTGGGCAGATCCGGGATGATATGTGGTGAATGCTGAAACAATAACAAAATCGGGTCGGGGGCATTACATCATGCCGCCCATGCCACCCGGAGGCATCGGCGCCTGACCGTTGCTCTTCTCGGGCTTGTCGTTCACTACGCAGTCGGTGGTGAGCACCATGCCTGCAATAGAGGCGGCATTTTCAAGCGCTATGCGCGTTACCTTTGTTGGGTCAATAACGCCAGCTTTTTTGAGGTCTTCATACACGTCGGTGCGGGCGTTGTAGCCAAAGCTACCCTTACCTTCCATTACTTTCTGGAGTACCACCGAACCTTCGAGACCAGCGTTGGAGGCAATGATGCGCAGCGGGGCTTCCAGCGCCTTGCGCACAATCTGTACACCGATGGTTTCGTCTTCGTTGGCGCCGGTCACATTGTCGAGTGCGGAGATGGCACGCACCAAAGCCACGCCGCCACCAGCTACGATGCCTTCTTCTACGGCAGCACGGGTGGCGTGCAGGGCATCGTCCACGCGGTCTTTTTTCTCCTTCATTTCCACCTCGGTGGGCGCACCTACGTAGAGCACGGCTACACCGCCAGAGAGTTTGGCCAGGCGCTCCTGGAGTTTCTCGCGGTCGTAGTCGGAGGTAGTGACTTCAATCTGCTGCTTGATCTGGTTGATGCGGGCCTTGATTTCGTCAGCGCGACCTCGGCCGTTTACAATGGTGGTATTGTCTTTATCCACCAGGACTTTTTCGGCTTGGCCGAGCTGGTCAATGGTGGTATTTTCCAACTTGTAGCCTTTTTCGTCGCTAATGACCGTACCGCCGGTGAGGATGGCGATGTCTTCGAGCATGGCCTTGCGGCGGTCGCCAAAGCCAGGAGCTTTTACAGCTACCACTTTGAGGTTGGCGCGCAGGCGGTTCACCACGAGTACGCCGAGCGCCTGGCTTTCCACATCTTCTGAGATCATGAGCAGTGGGCGGCCCGACTGGATAACTTTCTCCAAGATGGGCACGATGTCCTGCATGTTAGAAATTTTCTTGTCGGTAATGAGAATGAGCGGGTTCTCATACTCGACTGTCATATCGTCAGGATTGGTAACGAAATAGGGCGAGAGGTAACCGCGGTCAAACTGCATGCCCAATACTTCTTCCACGTAGGTGTCTGTGCCTTTGGCTTCTTCCACGGTGATGACGCCGTCTTTGCTCACTCGCTTCATGGCGTCGGCGATGAGCGCGCCAATTTCGTCATCGTTATTGGCAGAAATGGCACCTACCTGGCGGATTTTTTCGAAGTCGTCGCCGATTTGCTCCGACTGTTTTTTGAGGTCTTGCACCACAGCTTTGACGGCTTTCTCGATACCGCGCTTGAGGTCCATGGGGTTGGCGCCGGCGGTCACGTTTTTGAGGCCGGCGTTGATCATGGCCTGGGCCAGTACTGTAGCAGTGGTGGTGCCGTCGCCAGCTAGATCAGCAGTTTTGGAAGCTACTTCTTTCACCATCTGAGCGCCCATGTTTTCCACGGGGTCTTCCAGTTCTATCTCTTTGGCTACAGTAACACCGTCTTTGGTGATCTGCGGAGCGCCGAAGCTTTTCTGGATAACAACGTTGCGGCCTTTGGGACCGAGCGTCACGCGCACGGCATTGGCCAGGGAGTCCACGCCATTGCGAAGTTTTTCGCGTGCATCGCGGTCAAAACTAATTTCTTTTACAGCCATAGCGGATGTTTTGTTGGTTTTGAAAAAAGAGAGAAAAAAGGGAGATTAGAGGATGACGAGAATGTCGTCTTCGCGCATGATCATGTAGTCCTCGCCGTCGTAGTTAATTTCTTGGCCGGCATATTTGCCATAGAGCACAATGTCGCCTACCTGCACGGTCATGAGGTTGCCGTCTTTGCCAGGGCCAACGGCTACCACTTCGCCGCGCTGCGGCTTTTCTTTAGCAGTGTCGGGTATAATGATACCACCTTTGGTCTTTTCTTCAGCCGGAGCCGGCTTGATGACCACTCTGTCGCCGATTGGTTTCATCATAACACTTGTAATTTTTGGTTATCGTTTGGTGAATGCAATAAAATGTCATCCGCACCCCTACACAAGTTGTGCCAAAGTAGAAGAATATGACAGAATTGCAGGAAATAAGAAAAAGGGCACAGAGCCAGGCATACTGCCAACGGCCGGTTTTACGCAAAGAAGTCAGAGCAAGCAACGACTGACACTACAGCGCGCCTGGAGCCTTTGCTTCTCTTGCTGGAACCCAGCGCGAGTACAGCATCTGCGCTTCTTTGTGCACAAATGCCTTTGCCAGGGGTGTTACCGCCAAGTGTCAATTTGTCGGTAAAGTTGGGGGTGTCAGTTGCGCCCCAGGATATCTTTTTTGCGGGTATCAAGTACAGGAAATGGCCGAGGTGCTTCGCTCTGGGTTTGAGTAAACACATTTTCAATGTAATTCCAAACGCCTTTTTCCAGGCGATAGCCCTCGTAGCTGCCGTCGGGGTAGTAGTTTACACCTTCGCCATCGGCACCGGGCATGGCTATGAGGTGATCGTAGATAATAATGCCCAGCGCGGGGTCGTAGTTGAGCCGCACCGTAGCTGCAGAAGCGTATTCAATAACGCGGCGCTTGCGCCAGGTTATCTGCTTTTGGCGGTTTTCGTGGCGGAAAACAGGTGCGCCAAACACGGGCTTGCCGTCGTGAAAACTCAGTACATCCAGCACCTTGCGCTTGCGGAAAAACTCGTAGCCATCGAAGCCGAAGAGCAGGTAATAACGTCCTTTGGGGCCATCGGTTTGGTAAATATTGTAATAGACCACGCCGTACCATTGCTCGGGGGTTAGATCGAGTTGCTCCAGGTCGCCTTTTATTTCAAAGGAGCGATCTATCAGCGGAAAAAGTTTAATTTCAGGTGTATTCATCTGAATGGCGCCGTAGTAGCGGTACTCGTCTTTGTCCACGTACAGTTGCCAGGAGAAAATGCGGAAGCTGCTGTCGGGCGGATAGAGAATAGAGACCGACTTCATGCGCTCGAAGGGATAGTAAAAGGAGTAGGGCGTTTTGAGCGCTGCCACCAAGGTGGGAATGAGCCGGTGACAAGCGCCAAAGCGATGCTCCGGCAAAGAATCATTCACAATGGCATAAGCCAGCAGCGCCAGCGTATCTTCTTTTTGTTTAAAAAACTCTAGTTGTGAATCACTAAACCGCTTTTTCCAGGCGGATTCCTGGGCAAAAGATGCCCCGGCTGACAGCACTAAGAACAATACCAATAGAAACAAAAATTGCCTCATGAGCAGCTATGGTTAGAACGCCAGCCCTATAACGCTGAGACCGGCAGATAAATTTTACCAATGCAGTTATGTAAATTTCTCCTACCTTCGCCGCGGTTTTTGCAATATTTTCGCAATCAACCTATGTCAAAAATATACGCCGCCCTGACCGGAGTGCACTGCTATGTGCCCGACTATGTGCTGACCAACGCCGAACTGGAGCAACTGGTGGACACCACCGACGAGTGGATCACTACGCGCACCGGCATAAAGGAGCGTCACATCCTCAAAGGCGAAGCTAAGGGCTTGTCGGTCATGGGCACTGAGGCCGTCAGAGGCCTGCTGGAAAAAACCAACACGCACCCCTCCGAAGTGGACTTAGTGATATGCGCCACTGTGACGCCCGACATGATGTTCCCTGATACGGCCAACCTGGTAGCTCACGCACTAGGCATTCACAATGCTTTTTGCTTTGACTTGACCGCCGCCTGCTCTGGATTTATCTATGCCTTGAGTACGGCAGCCATGTATGTAGAATCAGGGCGCTATAAAAAGGTAGTAGTGATTGGAGGCGACAAAATGTCATCCATCATTGACTATACCGACCGCGCTACCTGCATTATCTTTGGCGATGCCGCCGGCGCCGTACTCCTGGAGCCTTCTGCCGAGCCTTACGGCGTCATTGATTACCTGCACAAAAGCGACGGCATTGGCCAACAGTACCTTTATCAGAAAGCTGGTGGCTCGCGCTACCCAGCCACACATCAAACAGTGGAGAACCGCGAGCACTTTGTGTATCAAAACGGAAAGCCCGTATTCAAATACGCTGTAACCAGCATGGCCGACGTGGTACAACAGGTAATGGCCCGCAATGGCCTGCGCCGCGAAGACCTGCACTGGCTGGTACCTCACCAGGCCAACTTGCGCATTATTGAGTCAGTGGCTGGCCTGATGGAATTCCCGCTGGACAAAGTCATGATCAATATCCAGCGGTACGGGAATACCACCGCCGCCACCATTCCGCTGTGCCTGTGGGAGTGGGAAAGCCAACTGCGACGAGGCGATAACCTCATACTCACCGCTTTTGGAGGAGGATTCACCTGGGGCGCCGTATATCTAAAATGGGCTTACGGAGCTCAAAGTTGATTTTTCGCTATCTTTGCGCCGATTTTTCATAAAAAACCATATCAGACAAACCATGGCCAGTACAGCAGACATCCGCAACGGCTTGTGCATCGAATACAATAACGACATTTTCACCATTGTCGAGTTTCAGCACGTTAAGCCCGGCAAAGGTGCCGCATTTGTGCGCACCAAAATGAAAAGCGTCACTACCGGCAGGGTACTAGACAACACCTTCCCCTCCGGCCACAAGATTGACGTAGTGCGTGTGGAGCGCCGCAAGTTTCAGTTCCTCTACCCCGACGAAGCCGGCTACAACTTCATGGACAATGAAACTTTCGAGCAAACCACCATACCGGAAAGCATGATTTCTAGACCTGAACTACTCAAAGAAGGTACTGAAGTAGAAATCCTCTTCCATGCCGAGCGGGAAATCCCCCTCAATGTAGAGCTTCCCGCCAGCGTTACGCTACAAGTGACCTACACCGAGCCGGGCGTCAAAGGCGACACTGCCACCAACACCCTCAAACCCGCCACTGTAGAAACCGGCGCGGAAGTAAAAGTGCCACTGTTTGTAAATGAAGGCGACCTCATCCGCATTGATACCAGCACCGGTGCCTACATGGAACGCGTTAAACAATAGCTACTGTCATGAATCATTTTAAAGAAATCCAGGAGCTGCTCCGGCTCATTACCAAGCTGGAATTGGCGGAATTCAAACTTAAAGAAGGCGACTTTGAACTCTCCGTTCGCACCAAATTTTTTGATAAAACCGCCAAATCAGCAGCGCCGGTTGTATTGCCTGCGCCGCTGACCACACATGTGGCCGCGCCGCATGTGGCTGATAACAGCACGGAACCTGCCGCTGCGACCCCAGTATCCGCACCTGCCACTACAGCTGCAGCCCCCGCTGAAAAGCCAACTACCGGTGCTTACCTGGAAATTCGCTCCCCTATCGTGGGCACCTTCTATCGCTCGCCTTCGCCTGACAAGCCGCCTTATGTCAAGCCTGGCGACGTCATCAAAGCCGGCGACGTGGTGTGCATCGTGGAAGCCATGAAGTTGTTTAACGAAATAGAATCCGAGCACAGCGGCACCATTGTAAAGGTGATGGTGGAGGATGCTTCGCCGGTGGAGTTTGACCAGGTACTCTTCCTCATTGATCCTAAAGGCTAAGCAAGAGACTTCCATCCATTAACCTGACAGAAGCGACTCATGTTTAATAAAATCCTGATTGCCAATCGGGGCGAAATTGCCCTTCGCATCATTCGCACCTGCCGCGAGATGGGCATCAAAACGGTGGCTGTGTATTCTACTGCCGACCGCGAAAGCCTGCACGTGCGATTTGCCGACGAAGCCGTCTGCATAGGCCCACCTGCCTCTGCAGAATCTTACCTGAGTATCCCGCGCATCATGGCAGCCGTAGAAATCACCAATACCGACGCGATACATCCAGGCTATGGATTCCTGGCCGAAAACGCTGAGTTCGCCCAGGTATGCTGCGAGTACGGCATCAAGTTCATAGGCCCTACACCGGAGCAAATCCGCAAAATGGGCGACAAGATCACCGCCAAAGAAACCATGATCAAGGCTGGCGTGCCGGTCATCCCCGGCTCCGACGGCTTGGTCAAAGACCTCAAGCACGGCCTCAAAACTGCCAAAGACATCGGATACCCCATCATCATCAAGGCCACCGCCGGCGGCGGCGGCAAGGGTATGCGCGTAGTATGGGAGGAGAAAGAATTTGAACCTGCCTATACCTTAGCCCGTACTGAGGCCAAGGCAGCTTTCGGCAATGACGGCGTGTATATCGAAAAATTTGTGGAAGAGCCCCGCCACATTGAGTTTCAGATTGCTGGCGACCAGTACGGCACAGTTTGTCATCTCTCCGAACGCGACTGCTCCATACAGCGCCGCCACCAAAAACTCGTGGAAGAAAGTCCCTCGCCCTTCATGACTGACGAACTGCGTAAGAAAATGGGCGAAGCCGCTGTGAGAGCCGGCAAAGCTATTGACTACGAGGGCGTGGGCACCATTGAATTTCTGGTGGACAAGTACCGCAATTTCTACTTCATGGAAATGAATACCCGCATACAGGTAGAGCACCCTGTGACGGAGGAAGTCATTGACCACGACCTCATCAAAGAGCAAATCAAAATTGCCGCCGGCGAGCGTATCAGTGGCAAGAATTACTTCCCTACTATGTGCGCCATGGAATGCCGCATCAACGCCGAAGACCCTTTCCACGGCTTTCGGCCCAGCCCAGGGCGCATTACTTCCTTTCACAGTTCCAAGGGGCATGGCGTCAGAGTAGACACCCATGTGTACGCCGGCTACACCATACCGCCCTACTACGACTCCATGATTGCCAAGTTAATCTGCCGGGCGCGCACCCGTGAGGAAGTCATCCGCAAGATGGAGCGCGCACTGGACGAGTTTATCGTAGAAGGTGTAAAAACCACCGTGCCTTTTCACCAGCGCCTGATGAAAGACCCCAACTTCAGGGAGGGAAATTTCCACACAGGCTTCCTCAATAACTTTGATCTCACGCAGTAGTACATAGTGAAGAGTTTTTGGCGCCTGCTCGGTCATCTGCGGCACTACCGCGCCCAGGTGCTGCTGAACATCGTGAGCAACCTGCTCACCGCCTTTTTTACTGCTCTGGCTATTCCGCTGCTGCAACCGTTTCTGGAGTTGCTCTTCGACCGCAAAGCCCTGGTGCTGGAAGCTCCGCAGAGCGGGTTTTCTGTGCGGCATCTGAGCGACTATTTCAGCTATACGGTCAGCCGTTTTATTGTGGAGCAAGGTAAGGAGGCCGCACTGGTATATGTGTGCGTGTGGATTGTGAGCGTATTTTTCCTGAAGAACCTGTTTCGCTACTTATCGTTGTTTTTCATGGCGCCAGTGCGCAACAGCATCATCCGTGACCTGCGCCGGCAGTTGTTCGATAAGCTGTTGATATTGCCCCTAGCCTACTTTTCGGAGGAGCGCAAAGGCGACCTGCTCTCGCGTATCACCGCCGATGTGCAAGAAGTGGAATGGAGCATCCTCAACGTACTGGAGGCGGTGTTCCGCGAGCCGCTCATCATTCTAGGAGCGCTGGGTATCATGTTGTACATCAGCCCGCAGCTCACATTATTTGTGTTTGCACTTATGCTGTTCACGGGTGTGGTCATCGGCGGTATTGGGCGGCGGCTCAAGCGCAGCTCGCTGGATGTACAGGAACGCCTGGGCGGGCTGGTTTCCATCATCGAAGAAGCACTGGGCGGGCTGCGCATCATCAAGGGGTTCAATGCTGAACCGTACCAGCGCCGCAAGTTCAGCCAGGAAAACGAGGCCTATCGCCGCAGCCTGACCCGACTGCTGTGGCGCCGTGATCTGTCTTCGCCGCTGTCTGAGTTTTTGGGCATTGCCGTAGTGGCTGTACTGCTGTGGTTTGGCTCGCGGCTCGTTTTTTCCGGTCAAATGGGTGCAGAAACGTTCCTGACTTTCATCTTTGCCTTCTACAACGTCATTGAGCCAGCCAAGAAGCTCTCTAGAGCTGTGTATGACATCCAGAAAGGCATAGCGGCCATGCAGCGCGTAGAGGTAGTACTGGACGCCCCGCTGACCATAACCGACGCACCCGACGCAGTAGAGATTTCATCCTTTGAGCACAGTATTGAGTATCGGCAGGTGTCGTTCCAATACAATGAAACTGAAGGCCCTGTACTCCAGGGCATCGACCTAAGCATACCCAAGGGCAAAGTGCTGGCGTTGGTGGGAGAGTCGGGCGCGGGCAAGTCTACCATAGCAGACTTACTGCCTAGGTTCTACGACGTGTACAGCGGCCAAATCTGCATTGACGGGCAAGACATACGCCGCCTCACTCTGCGCAGCCTGCGCAGCCTCATGGGCATTGTATCGCAAGAGGCTATTTTGTTCAACGACACTATATATAACAACATCGTCTTCGGCATGGAAGGCGTTACCCCACAGGACGTAGAGCGTGCCGCTCGCATAGCGCACGCGCATGATTTCATCATGGCCACCGAGTACGGCTATCAAACCAATATTGGCGACCGCGGCATGAAACTTTCCGGTGGCCAGCGTCAGCGCCTCACCATAGCCCGAGCTATTCTCAAAAATCCACCCATTCTCATCCTTGATGAGGCTACCTCCGCCCTGGATACTGAATCAGAAAAACTGGTGCAGCAAGCCCTGGAAGAACTGATGAAAAACCGCACCGCCATTGTCATTGCCCACCGATTCAGTACCATTCGCCATGCTGACGAAATTGTGGTGCTCCAGCGCGGGCGTATCGTGCAGCGGGGCACGCATAAGACTTTAGTACAGGAAGAAGGAGTGTATAAAAGACTGGTGGGCGAACTCTGAGATGCCTGCTGCCAACCCGCGCAAAGCAAGCGTGAATACTGTTTCACGCTGGGTTCATACCAAGATAGCAAAGGATACAAAACACCGAAAAGGCTACTGACTCTATTCTCCCTAGCTACCTGCTGCCAGCTCCATACCATTTAAAAAAATCTGCAGACACAACCAACGTTTCGGCACAGAAAGTTGTCTATTTAAAAGAACCAAATACGATTTCAACCATGAAAAAACTGTTTTTGCTGCTGCTCATTGCGCCCACGCTGCTGTTCTTACAGTGTGAGCAGAGCGACTCCACGTCTGATGATCCCAACAATCCCAATACGCCGGTAGAGCACCTCTCGCAAGTAGCGAAAATGAACCAGGTACTGGGCTGGAAACTCTTCAATCAGGAGCAAATAGCTAATCCTGGCAAAAACGTGCTTATCTCGCCTTACAGCATCCAGACAGCCCTATTCATGGCACAAAATGGCGCCAAAGGCGCAACGCTCAGCGAAATGCTCGAAATGATGGGCTGTAAGGGCTGTTCAGTGGCTGACCTCAACGCGCGCCACCGCGAGTTGAATACCCTGCTGACCAACCCTGGCAATCACGCAAAACTCACCGTAGCCAACGCCTTCTTTTACGACCAAGCTCGCATCACAGTACAACCGCCCTTTCTGGCAGTTCTTTCAGGCAGCTATGACGCCAGCGCACAAAACCTCAACTTCGGTGCGGAGCAAGCCGCCCTACAAACTATCAACGGCTGGGTAAACCAAAAAACGCAAGGCAAGATTAACAAAATCCTAGAGCGCATTGACGCCTTTGACGTGGCATTTCTCATCAATGCCCTCTACTTCAAGTCCGATTGGGCCACCGGATTTAGTCCAGACTTGACTTTCCGCGCCCCTTTCACCAAAGCCGACAGCAGTGTTATTCAAGTGGACTATGTAAACGCCGACCGCGACTTTTCCATTGCCCAAACCGCCAACCACATCCTGGTAGATATTCCTTTCAAGGACTCCATTTACAGTATGAGCTTTATCATGCCCTCGGCCAACAATACCAATAGTGCCTGGCATCGCTCCATTACTCACGAAACCTGGCCTAAGCTATACCAAGGTATAACCTACGGACGCGCCATGGTTTACTTTCCCAAGCTAAAATTGACCTACGACAAAGATCTTATCCCCTCCTTGCAAGCGTTAGGTATGCAAGCCGCTTTCAATGAAAGAACTGCTGATTTCAAATCTATGGGCGTCTCCCCCAGCGGTAAGAACATTTTTATCAAGCAAGTGAAACACAAGGCCGTCCTGGAAGTAGATGAAAGAGGTGCAGAAGGCGCCGCTGTAACGTCTATCGGCTTTGGCGTGACTTCCATCCCGCAGCAGTTCTTTTTCAACCGACCTTTCGTGCTCGTGCTGCGCCACATTCCGACCAACAGCATGATTTTTGCTGGCTACGTAGCTGATCCGGCCATCTAAGAGCCTAAAGAAAAAAACCTCAAAAAACCGAAAGTTTTGCACCCGAAAGGAGCGGCGGCAGGATTAACTCCCTCTCATAACGCCGCTCCTTCAGTGTTTTAAGCCGACATGGAACTGCCCCGAATGGAGTGGCTTCTTCTCAAACAGCATCCTTTTTATCTTGGTATTCATAGAGTATCTGAACGTTGATATCTCCGATAGGCAATTCGATTTAAGATTTGTAAAACTCAGGGGCACTTCCTGGCAAGCAGCCAGGTAGTAAAATGGCCATAAATGCGTGAATCCTTTGAATACAATTTCACTTTAGCTGTCTGAATGCTGACTTTTTGTGCATGGTATACTGAGCAACGCCAAGTTTTGTGTATGATTTGCGGATGTTGTGCACAAAGCTTGGCGAGTCGAAGTGTAGATGCTGTTGCCGACGCGATGATCCGAAGTTGTCTGCTCGCGCGGGATTCCTATCTGCCATACACTACTGGGTGGGTTTCTACTGTCCCTTTTAGATCCCCCATTGCACACCTTGGCTAAGAAAAAAACGAGGCGAAGCCCCTGTGGAGCCTCGCCTCGTTGTACTGGAGATAGCCATGTTATTTCCTATCGGTTCAGCACCACGAGCTTTACTGCATCTGGTAGGCCTTCCGATTTCACTTTCACTAGGTACATGCCTCTGGTGTGGGAGTTCAACTCGAAGATCTCCACTGGCATATGCACTGAGTCAATCTCGCTGAACTGTACCAACTTGCCTTCTAAGCTATACACCTCGATGCGCACAGCCCTACCGATGTACTGATTTAGATTAAGATTCAACTGGCCACCTGTTGGATTCGGATACAGATCGAACTCTGGTGCCAGGTCAAGCAGGCGCTCGTTGGCTACTGCAGGTGCCATCAGCGGCGTCAGGCTACCCGTGGTACTCACGTTGGAGAAGGTAGCTGTCACGTTGCTGATTGGGTTATAGTTGGTCACTACCATACCCATTTCTATGCAGTTTGGCATATTTATGGTGGCTGTCATTACCAGGAACCATGCCAGCCCATCCGGCGATGCAAAGCCCATGAACTGATTGCCTTGGCGCACAAGGCGCAACCAGTAGCGATTGTTGGCAGGAAACTGCTGAGGATAGGCCGTACCATTGGTCACATAGCGCACCTCGCGGCGGTGCAGGTTGCTCAGGTTGGTCATTAACTGGATCTTCATAGCGCCCGGTGCTGTGCCATCGCGCATTACGATGCCTGCCCAGCCCAGCGTAGTGCCACTGATGCTCTCTACCTTGACCGTGATGCTTCCATTACCACACAACTTTCGCGTAATGAATGACTTGGAGTCAGCATCAAAACTATTCGGATAGTAGCAGTTGACAGCCGTATTCGTCCAGATACCCGTAGCAGGATTAAACGCAGCTGAACCATCGCAGCCGATCAGCCCCGGTGTATAGCTCCAGCCGCAGGGGAAGCCACCCACCGTGACATCGGCCGTACAGGTGCTCACGTTGCCGTTTACATCTGTCACTGTGGCTATTACCGGTACTGTCTGACCTACCTGATTGCAGCTGATTACGCTGGGGGAGAGCGTAATGGAGGCAATGCCGCAGTTGTCGGAGGCCGTTACCAGCAAAGCAGCAGAAAGGGTGATGCTCGGCTCGCCATTGAAATCTATGCTTGTGTTGTTGCACATCACAGTGGGCGGTGTAATGTCCATTTTATTCACTGTGACGGAGCACTGCGCTGTGTTGCCGCCACTATCCGTGGCCGTGAAGGTCACCGTCATTGGCCCAACTTCTGTGACCGTTGTACCGGCTGCCGGTACTTGGGTTACCGTCACGGTACCGCAGCCCGTAGCTGTTACCAGCCCGGTGTAGTCGGGCAAAGTAGCCGAGCAACTGGCGCCCAAAGTAAGCATCTGGTTGGCTGGGCAGGTGATGCTCACAGAAGGTGCAGTTTTGTTCACTGTGAAATTGCAAGTGGCCGTATTACCAGCTCCATCGGTAGCTGTGATGGTCACTGTCATTGGGCCAACGCCCGATACTGTCGTACCAGCAGCTGGCGACTGCATTAAGGTGGCTGTACCGCAGTTGTCTGAAGCCGTGGCCAAAGTAGTATAATCAGGAAGGGTTGCATCGCAAGCACTACTGCTCAAGGGCAGGGTTTGTGTAGTCGGGCAAGTGAGCGTGGGCGCGATATTGTCATTGACCGTCACCGTAAAGGTGCAAGCATTGGTATTGCCAGAGCCATCGGTCACGTGGTAGGTTACTGAAGTAATACCTAAGGGGAACACCGTGCCGCTGATGTCGTTCACACCTGTGCTTAGCGGCTTACCTACTACCACAATGTCGTCAATGCGGTTAGTACCCGCTAATGCGATAGTACTGCCATTCACCGAGGTCGTACCTGTTCTGCGCCAGCGCAGATAGAGAGTAGGCTGATTGTCGCAGGCAGCTGGCAGTGCTATATTGGTCAGGAAGCCGGTAAAGGTAGGAGCAGTTGCAGTACCAATCGTAACATTAGACCCCGGCACATTCGTCCAAGTAACTCCGTCAAGCGAGTAATCCACGGTGAAATCGCGCGGACTAGTACCACTACCCGCCTGGGCAGAACTGAACTTGAGATTATTGTACCCCGCAGTGCTAATTACCACCTGCCAGTATTTGTCAGTGCTGCCCGTCCAGTCGTTGGCATTGGGTGCATAAGTACCCATGCCGCCCGAACCTTGCACAAATGCCGTATAGCTGGCACCTACCACGCTAAGCGGAGCTACGTTCTGATTGGCAGGAATACCTGTATCGGCAGTGTAAGGAAGACCGCCACTGCGCTTAGTGGCATTTTCAAAATCCCAACCGGCAATGGTCACATCTGGCGCCGGGCCAGGGAAAACCGTCGCCCAAGTAACACTGGCTACTGAGCAATTATCGCTCACAGTGGGTGTCAGACTACCGGCAGGGCTCGTCCAGGTGCAAGTACCAGCATCCACATTCTGTATTTGATTACTCGGGCAAGTGATGCTAGGCGGTATAGTATCGGTTCCTGCTGGCACAGTAAGAGAGGTAATGGCTGTACAGCCAATGCCGTCTGTCACTACAATACTATACATGCCCGCTGGCAAGCTAGTGAAAGCACCAGTAGGATTGCTGCCCGTAGCCGGGCCAGAGATGGCGTAAGTCAGCGAAGGATTGCTGGTAGTGGCAGTGATTGTCATCGTGCCGTCGCTGCCGCCTGGGCAAGACGGCGCCATGGATACAACGTTAATAATAGCTACATCACAGGTGGGCGTGCAGTTGATGACCGTCACATTAAATGTAGCCGTGCAGCCATTAAGGTCAGTATAGGTAATGGTAGTGCTGCCTGCCGATACCCCAGTCACCCAACCTGTATTACTCACTGTAGCTACGGCAGTATTCGACGATACATATGGGTCAGTAACCGCTGGCGAGCCACTACCTGTCAATTGTATGCTATCGCCGATGCAAACAGGCGAGGTCCCGGTGAGCGTAGGTATAGGGCATGCATTCGGCGCAGTTGTAACCCCTACCGAAGTTGGGCTGGTTACGCTCGGGTCAGCATCGCACGCACAGCGCGTCTGAATGGTTTGCGCAGGGCCAGTCTGGTTGTACGTTGGAATCGTAGCACTCCAGGTTAAGCCCCCATCTGTGCTGTATTGCAGCGAGCTACCGGCTGGGCATGCTATGGTAGGCGGAGCAATATTGCCGCCAGAAGTCACGCAACCAGGGTTACATGTGCTGTTGGTGATAACAACCTCTCCAGGTGCAGTGGTCAGCACCGGACAAGCATCCGTCGCGCAGCCGCTGATAGTTAGGTCATCTATGCGCCAGTTGGCAACGCCAACTGCAGGCGACCCTGTGCCATTGTACCCATAGATACGAATGGTGATAGGCGTGCCCGCAGCCGAAGCCACCGATAAACTGCTGTGGCTGTACAAGTTCCAGGCACTATTGTTAGGCACAGTGCCGCCCGCAACCTCCGTGGCATAGCCATCCAGGCTAGTGCGGATACTGTACGCCTGCGGGCCAGTGCCGGTAGAGCGCATACCAAAGCTCATGCTATTCAACGTAAACACATACCCCGGGTTGGGCGTGATTGTCACCTGGAAGTAGGTGCTGGTGCTGGTATTGAGCACGCCGGTAAAGGCTGCCGCACCCGCATTGCCTCCACCAGAAGCACCGGTGTAACCCGTAGAAGACGAAGAGGTGGTGATCAAGGTAGTCGTACCATTATTATTGCCACGGCCTATATCGCCCGCCGCCACATTGGGTATGGTGTTGGTAGTAACGGGTGCAACTGTCATATTCCAGTAGGCGCTACCACAATCGCTTGAGCAAGCAGTCGGGCTGGTTGTACCGCTCACCGTGGTGCTCACACAGTCCGTTGCCGTATCGCGACAACGCGCATACACCGTAAAAGAAGAAGTCGTATAAGCCGGCGGCGTAGCCGACCACGGCCCCATAGCCGACAGCGCGTATTCCACTACCGTGCCTGTGCCGCAACCCGTGGCCGAGATGGTGCCCGTGGTAGAAGGGCACACGTTGTCGGTGATGGTCAGCGTGGGAGCGCCAGGCGTAACGCAACTACCTGGAGAAGTAGTGCCTACCGTAGTGGAACCGCTGGTGCAGCCGTTGGCGTCCGTTACGCGGGCTATAATCGTCTGTGCCGGGCCGGTCTGGTTGTAGGTCGGCAAACTCGTACTCCATGTCATACCGCCGTCTTGAGAAAATTCCAGCGTGCCGGTTCCTGTCACTGAACCAATCGCAATACTGCCACCACCCACTGTACAACCCGACTGACAGGTACTATTGGTAATGGCCAGCATGCCCGAAGGGGCCACTGGAGGTGTACACACCCCTGGCACTGTCGTTACCCCTGCCGAAGTTGGGCTGGTTACGCTCGGATTGGCATCGCACGCACAGCGCGTCTGAATGGTTTGCGCAGGGCCAGTCTGGTTGTACGTTGGAATCGTAGCACTCCAGGTTAAGCCCCCATCTGTGCTGTATTGAATGGTGCTGCCAGTGGGGCATCCTGTAGCCGGCGGTGCTATGCTACCACCACCTACTGTGCAGCCAGGCTGGCAAGTACTGTTATTGATAATCACTTCGTCGGGGGCCGTAGCCAATACCGGGCATGCAGGAAGCGGTGCAAAAGCTACACCTTTGATGTTGGAGCCTGTTGGTGCAGTGTAAAGCGTCACGTTAGACGGCGTGCTAATGCTTATGGTAGCATTATAGCCTGCATTATCTGTCAATTTGATCACGCTGTTGGTTGAGGTAGCACCATTACCTGTGGATACATACAACTCAGCTCCACTACCGCTCTTTTGAGCTGCCAAGCCAAAACCACCAAAGCTGGTGGAATATGTCCCGTTGGCCGTCCAAGTACCACTTACCAGTGAGAATTTAGAGATAACACCCGCGGTGGCCGAAGTCGCACTCGTGATATACAAAACATCATAAGTGCTGCCATTAGCGCCCGACTGAATCAGATAAAAATCCTGAAAACTGGTACTGTTGGATATACCTGGCAGCCCTGTTATAGTACCCATGCTGGGAGCACTCACTGTGCTGACCTGGGGTGCTGAACTACTTTGCTGTCCTACATATACCACTCCTCCAAAAGCTTTGATACCGCGGAAGTTACCGGTGGGGCTGGCCGAGGTGGAGCTATTGGTATAGATACCGGATTGATCAGCAATAAACATGGTAGTATTGTCCAGTGAAGTAGCACATCGAGTTTGGTTGCTAGAAACACCTGTGTAAGTAGTAGCCAGATTGAAAGTTTTCGAGTGGTCGAGTGTGCCCACACCACGAGGATTCAAGGTATTGACGTTAGCAGAAGTATTAGTGTTGTTGTGCCCCGTAAACAGCAGCAGCGTACGATCATCGCTGTTAGACAGGTAGCCGGTGGAAGTGGCGCTGCCAGAAAAGCGCAAGGCACTGGGGCCTGTGCCGTCTATTGGAATGTCGGATATGGGGCTTTGCATAGAGGTTGTAGTGTTGATCTCTATGATACGGGCAGTAGTATTATTAGACAACGCATCAGCCTGAAGCAACACAATATTACCCACACCAAAGGTGGTAGATATCGAAAACGCTGCATCCGATACATC
The DNA here is from genome assembly GCA_938015595.1 of uncultured Saprospiraceae bacterium. Classification (GTDB taxonomy): domain Bacteria; phylum Bacteroidota; class Bacteroidia; order Chitinophagales; family Saprospiraceae; genus UBA2329. The sequence continues at coordinate 123,539 of CALLPI010000016.1, forward strand.
AAAGAAGGTAGAGGCTGTGCGGAAGTTGCCCCCTACACTGCATTGTACCAGTATGCGCGCCTGAGTAGTAGGCGTAGCGGGTACAGTAATGGTAGCCGAGCCGCTGTTGGGATATGTACCCAACACGGTGTAGCTAACACCATTGTCGGTGGACAACAATACATCTACATTGGCGCAGTGGCTACTAGTACCGTTTACGGTCCACGTCACAGTTTGGCTGGAGCCGACGAGCCAATTTTCTGCCCCATTGGGATAAGTGACGTTGAATGGGCCGGTATTAGCCACCGTCACCATCATATTGTCGGCGTGAGTACGGCCCCAGTTGATGTTGTTATCGCGCGTAATCAGTCGGAAGTTCATAGTACGCGGCGTACAAGGCAGCTTTTCCCAGGCTGGAGTGTTGTTGTTGCCAGCCAATACGTCGCTGTATTGTGGGAAAACACGGTAGTTTTCCACTACCGGCGGCCGAAATCGAAACATCGGATGCATAGTAGAACTGCAGTTGGGCGGCCCCGTGGTAGCTCCTCCCATACCATCGTATTGCTCCCAAGAGTAAGTAATGGGATCACCGTTGGCATCTGAGCCAGTACCCACCAGGATGAAGGGTGTTTGCTGAGGTATGGTGATATCGGCATTGGCGTTAGCTACCGGCGCTGCACTGTTGCCGCTGCCTGGCATGGACAGGGTAGCGCATCCGCCAAAGCTAGTTATGAAGGTATTGATTTGCGCGATAGAAACCGAATGAAAGAATGGGTCGCTGAAGAATTGATAGCCATCGCTACATGCCCCTGCATAAGCCATGATGGTAGAACCTTCTCCTGGCTCAAACCGGAAGCTGCTGACGGAGGTCCCGCACGGATTAGAAGAAAAAGTATGAAATGCACCAAACTGGTGGCCAACTTCATGTGCCACAAAGTCTATCCAGAGTGTAACAACAGAAATATTAATTCCCGAAAATCCTCCTCCTTTATAAGAATTGTTACACACCACGCCAACATAAGCCAAACCACCGAGAGGCATCCAGAGCACAGAGTGCCCTAAGTCAAATCCACTCACACCTAGGCCACTGAGATTAACCAAAAAGTAATGCACTTCGTCAATGTCAGTATGATCAGCCAACACGGCGTTGGCACAGGCAGTGTTGGACACCAACATGAAATGCACGCCCAGGTCACGTTCGTATATCCCATTGAGCAGATTCACCCCAGAGGCGAAAGCGGCTAGTACGTTGGCAGGGTTATATACCATACCGCCAAATTGCGCGCGATAAGAAGCATCAGCAATAATGGCCAGGCGATACGTGCGCAGTTGCGTAGGCGTCTTGGGCGCGCCATCAGCAGGAATGAGGCTGGCTTTTTGATGAGCGTCCGTCACCCCACAAGAAATACCTGCATGTGGCATATTGGCTTTGTAATATACAATATGCAGGGAAGCATCAGCTTTAGACAACGGCTCCACCACATACGAGCGGCCATCACCAAACACCCAGGCGTGAAAGCCTGTAGCGCTGACATCGCACCGGATGAGCCGGTTGGGCGAATTGACCGCATACCCCTTGAACGTAGCAATTTGATAGAGATGAGCCACTTCCTCAGCTACCACCCGTGTGGGCACGATCATGAATTCTGTAAAGCCGCCTTCCGGATTAGGAACAGATACCTGCATAGGCACAGCTGCATTGGCCTCATATGCGGCATTCCAGTCTTGATAGAGGTTCTCTAAGTCCAGCGTAGCCAGCATGTATTTGCTGGGGAGTTGGCTCATTAGCAAGTGTTGTGACCGAGGCAGGCGCGTATCTTCCTGATGAATGCGCCAATAAGGGTCACTTTGACTCCATGCGGAGGCAACCAACGCCCATAAGTAGATGGTAGTGAGTAGACGCATAATAAAGGTATTAAGTGAATATAGAATGACTGGATTGCAAAGTACGTGTTGCAAAAATAGCCATTGAGTCTTTCTCAGAAAATTAATTCAGGGTTAATTTTTAGTATGTGCGACTGCGTGCTAACGTCCCAGATAGGCCTTGAGGTTGTTGCGATTGTAAGACTTGCGCAAGCGGCGAATGGCTCGCTCCTTGATCTGGCGTACGCGTTCGCGGGTAAGATTATACAACTCGCCGATTTCTTCCAGCGTCAGGGGCTCTACACCATTAAGGCCGTAGTAGGCAGAAAGCACTTCCACTTCTCGGGGAGAAAGGATGGACAGCCCCTGTTGCACTTCTTCGCGCAGGCTTTCTTCCATGAGTTCCACGTCAGGGCCCATATCTTCGTCGCCTTTAATCATATCCAACATGGTAGCATCGCCGTCTTCGTTGTTGAGCGGAGCATCTACCGACACGTGGCGCGAGCCGCCACGCAGCATGTTAGCTACCTCTTTGGGCGTCATGTCCAGTAGCTCGGCCAGTTCATCGTTGGTAGGATCGCGTTCAAACTCCTGCACAAAAGACAGGAAAGCGTCGTTTACTTTGTTGTAAGACCCCAATTTATTGAGCGGCAGCCGCACGATACGAGAGTGCTCCACTATGGCCTGCAAGATGGACTGACGAATCCACCACACAGCGTAAGAGATGAATTTGAAGCCCTTGGTTTCGTCAAATCGGCGAGCGGCTTTCATCAGGCCAACATTGCCTTCGTTGATAAGGTCGCCCAGCGAAAGGCCCTGGTTTTGGTATTGTTTAGCTACAGAGACTACAAAGCGGAGATTGGCACGGGTCAGTTTTTCGAGGGCTTCCTGGTCACCCTGGCGGATGCGATACGCCAACTTAGCTTCTTCTTCAGCAGAAAGAATGGGGATTTTACCTATGTCATTGAGATACTTGTCCAAGGCAAGGCTTTCCCTGGTGGTGATAGTATTGGTGATCTTGAGTTGACGCATAGGTCTTGCGGGTTTTAAAAAACGCAGGCAACGCCTTATTTTTCAACTCGCCAAGTTTTGTACACAACATCTGTAAATCATGCATAAAACTTGGCGTTGCTCAGTAATACATTTATTAATACGGCTGAGACCTGAAGAAAGTTGCTTGCTAAAGACAACAACCCGTTCAAATATACAGTTTCCCTGCCCAAAAAGTTTCCTGTTACTTCACTAAAGTACCTATGGCTTCGCCCAGCATGATGCGGCGCAGATTATCAGGGTCGTTGATATCAAAGACAATAATAGGCAGACTATTTTCCTGGCAAAGGGTGAACGCCGTCATGTCCATCACACTTAGCCCCAGGCTGATGACCTTAGCAAAGCTGATCTCGTCAAATCGGGTGGCTTGGGGGTCTTTTTCCGGATCAGCAGTGTAGACGCCGTCCACGCGGGTGCCCTTGAGGATGACATCGGCATTAATTTCGTTGGCGCGCAAGGCGGCAGCGGAGTCGGTGGTAAAATACGGGCTGCCTGTGCCGGAGGCAAAAATGACGACCCTGCCTTTTTCCAGGTGGCGAATGGCACGGCGGCGAATGTAAGGCTCGGCCACTTGCTTGACTTCAATGGCCGAAATCAGGCGGGTATAAACTCCCTGAGCTTCGAGCGCGCTCTGTATGGCCATACCGTTGATGAGGGTGGCCATCATACCCATGTAGTCGCCTTGTACGCGGTCAATACCGGAGGCTGCGGCCTGCAAACCACGAAAAATATTGCCGCCGCCAATGACTACAGCTACTTCCACGCCCATTTCCACCAGCATCTTGATTTGATGGGCATAGTAACGCAGCATGTCCGGCGAAATGCCAAATTGTTGGGCGCCCATGAGCGATTCTCCACTGAGCTTGAGCAGTACGCGCTTGTACTTGAGATTCATGGTCGGTTCAGGTAATTAAAGGCCAAAAAAAAGGCGAATTAGTAGTCTAATTCGCCTTTCGGAAAGTTGTTGCGCATCAGCCGAGGGTTACATGTTTGAACCCTGTGATACTTAGTTCTTTGTCTATGCTCTTGACGTATTCCCCTACTTTCTTGGAGCTATCCTTGACGAAGTCTTGGTTAATGAGCGTTACTTCCTGAAAAAACTTGTTGAGGCTGCCCTGGGCAATTTTCTCGAGCAACTCGCGGGGCTTGCCCGCGTTGCGCGGGTCATTCATGGCAATTTCAGTGCGAATCTCCACTTCCTTGTCAATCACAGATTGGGGGACGCCATCGCGATCCACGGCCACGGGTTTCATGGCGGCTACCTGCATAGCCACCGAACGCAGCGTCTCGAAGTGCTCAGGCAAGTCTTTGCTGAAACCAACAATAACGCCAGCTTTGTTGCCCATGTGAATGTATGGAGCAACCATAGGGGCTTCGAGGCGCTCATATGCAGCCAGCTCGATCTTCTCACCAATGACGCCTACTTGCTCGGTCACTTTCTCGCCAATGGTGATACCATTGTAGGGTAAGGCAAGCAATTCTTCAAGAGAGTTGGGAAAGTTTCTCAGGGCAATTTCCGCAAACTCGCGGGCCAGGTTCACAAAGTCCTGGTTTTTAGCTACAAAGTCTGTTTCAGAACTGAGCTTGATGACTACGCCGCGCTTGCGGTCGTCCGACACCAAGGCAATTACCGCGCCCTCGGTGGCTTCGCGGTCAGCGCGCTTGACAGAGAGCTTTTGACCTTTCTTGCGCAGAATTTCAATGGCTTTATCGAAATCGCCTTCGGCCTCAGCCAGGGCGGCTTTGCAGTCCATCATGCCTGCGCCGGTCATTTCGCGCAGTTTTTTTACATCGTTAGCAGATACAGCACTCATGGATAGTATTTTTTGATTTTAGAAGGTGATGAATCGGGCAGCACTTTTCCAAAAAATTCCTGCAATCTAAACTCGCTGCCACATATATACCTCAAATTCAGGCCTCTTCCACAGCCGGCACACCGTCTTTTTCGGGTTTGGCTTGCTTGCGCTCTTCCAGCCCCTGCCGAATAGCTTCCACCATATAGTTGGTGATAATGGCAATAGACTTGGAGGCATCGTCATTACCAGGAATGGGAAAGTCCACGTCGTTGGGATTGGAATTGGTGTCCACAATGCCAAAGGTACGAATGCCCAAGCGGTGAGCCTCCGCCACAGCGATGCTCTCGTGGTCAATGTCCACCACAAAGATGGCCGCTGGCAAGCGATTGAGGTTGGCAATGCCACCCAGCACTTTTTCAAGTTTGTTACGCTCGCGGGTCAGGGTGAGTTTTTCCTTTTTGGTAACTCCGGCCAGCGTGCCGTCGCCCAGCATCCGGTCAATGTTGTTCATCTTTTTGATAGAGCGGCGGATGGTGGCAAAGTTGGTCATCATACCACCTAGCCAGCGCTCGGTCACATAGGGCATTTCTACGCTGCGAGCGGCATTGGCCACAATATCGCGAGCTTGTTTCTTGGTGGCTACAAAGAGCACCTTGCGCCCTGACTTGGCAATCTGGCGCATGGCAGCAGCGGCGCGCTCCATGGATTCCAGAGTGCGGTTGAGGTCAATGATGTGAATGCCTTTGCGCTCGGTGAAAATATAAGGAGACATCTTGGGGTTCCACTTTTTGCGCAGGTGGCCGAAGTGTACGCCAGCGTCCAGAAGGTCTTTATATGTTGGTTTGTTCATTGTAGAATGAATTGACGCAATTTTAGATTGGGAGGAAAGAAGGCATTAACGCTTGCTGAACTGGAAACTACGGCGCGCCTTGGGCTTACCGTACTTTTTGCGTTCCACCTCGCGGGCGTCGCGGGTCAGCAACTTTTGGTCTTTGAGCGGTTTGCGGAAGTCTTCGTTGAGCTTGGTCAGTGCCCGGGCAATGCCCATGCGCACAGCTTCGGCCTGGCCTTTGAACCCGCCCCCCTTCACATTGACGTTGAGATCGTAGATACTGTACTCGATAGCAGCGGCCGCAAACGGCTGCAAGATGTTGTCTTGCACATGTACTTGTGGGAAGTATGCCTTGTAGTCTTTCCCGTTGACGACGATCTTGCCGTCACCTTTAGTCAGGTAAATCCGGGCTATCGAGGATTTACGTCTGCCTATTGCATTGATCATTTCCATATTTAGAATCGCAGTGCGTATTGGATGATTAGAAGTTGAAAGGTTCGGGTTTTTGCGCCTGGTGCGGGTGGTTGGGGCCGGCGTACACGAAGAGCTTGCGGTACATGGCACGGCCCAGTTTTGTTTTGGGCAACATGCCTTTTACGGCACGCTCAATGACTTCGTGCGGCTTTTTCGCTAACATGGCCGAGGCTTTGGTTTTGCGCTGGCCACCAGGGTAGCCGGAGTAGTCCAGGTAGATTTTGTCTTCCCATTTGTCGCCCGTGAAACGCACCTTGTCGGCATTGATGACAATTACGAAGTCGCCCATATCTAAGTGGGTAGCAAAGCTAGGCTTGTGCTTGCCCCGTAGTACGTGAGCAATGCGAGCACAAAGGCGACCTACAACCTCGCCTTCGGCGTCAACAATGTACCACTTGCGCTCCGCCGCAGCGGGGTCAGGCGTCAGGGTACGATAGCTTAATGTATTCACGTTCAGTTGTTTTTGAATGCTGATGAAAACCCGCTTGTAAAAAGCGTGTGCAAAGGTATGCCAAGTGCCTGGAACAAACAAGCCCTCACCCTAAAAATCTTCTGTGTTTTTTGATAACCGCCTGAAAAACAGGCTAAATTTTGCCCTATTTTTTTTTCATCTGCCTAAAATCACGTCCCTTACGCTATCAATTTTGGGCTTCCAATAAGTAGATTGCAGGAGGTTGTCCACCACTACACCACGCGAAGTAGTGCTGTGAATGATAAACAAGCCCTTATGGTTGTTAGACAGTACCATGGCCACGTGAAAAATAGGCTCGGAGGGGCTGCGCCGAAAAAAGACCAAGTCTCCAGGCTTGGCTTTTTCCAGCATTTGAGGCCTGCCTTGCGTGGCTTGGTCGCGCGCACTGGCCGACAGCCGAATGCCAAAACGCTGCATCACATAGCTGGTGAACCCAGAGCAGTCAAAGCCCGAAGCAGGGGTCTTACCGGCGGGGGTGTAGCGCACGCCCTGATGCTGCTGTGCATAGGCTGTTACTTCGGTGCGCAATTGGGCTACTCGGCCTGATTCGGGCTCAGCAGCACCTTTGGAGCCAGCGTGGTGTAGCACATGACAGCCCGCCATCCAACACAACAACATACTGTACAAAGCCGCGTGCAACAGCAGTTTTTTCTGGAGGGAGGATATGCGCATGGGTACTCGGTTTTTTGCACATAACGCTTTGGCTTGTGCAGATATTACGGCAAATCGCCTACCAGAATGCGCCCGGAAATTGCTTACTTTGCCCCATCAATACAGCCTAATGAATAAGACAAGCTCGTGGATTGTAGAAGGTGTGCGCTCGCCAGTGGGCAAACTGGGCGGTGCGCTGGCGGGCATTCGTGCCGACGACCTGGCCGCTCATGTTATTGCGCGCCTGACCGACAAGTGCCCCCAAATACCCCGCGACGCCTACGACGATGTGATACTGGGCTGCGCTAACCAGGCCGGCGAAGACAATCGCAACGTAGCGCGCATGGCATTGCTGCTGGCAGGCCTGCCACATACTGTGCCAGGCGAAACCGTCAATCGTCTATGTGCTTCTGGGCTTTCGGCTTTGGTGCATGCGCATCAAGCCATACAAACCGGCAATGGCCACTTGCTCATTGCCGGCGGCGTAGAGCACATGACTCGCAGCCCTTGGGTGTTATCCAAATCTTCCACGCCTTTTGGCCGCGACATGGTGCTGTACGACTCCAGTTTCGGCTGGCGGTTCATTAACCCGCGCATGGAAGCCCTATATGGAGTAGAAAGCATGGGGCAAACCGCCGAAAACCTCGCGGAATTATATGCCATCCGCCGCGAAGACCAGGACCAGTTTGCCCTGTGGTCGCAACAAAAAGCTGCCCGTGCACAGCAATCCGGCCGCCTGGCCCAGGAAATCGTACCAGTACCTATTACTATCAACAAAAAACAGCCGCCGATGCTGGTAAGCGCCGACGAGTCCTTGCGCCCAGACACCACACTCGAAGCCTTGGCCAAGCTCCAGCCAGCCTTCCGCGAAGGTGGTAGCGTTACAGCGGGCAATGCTTCCGGCCTCAACGACGGCGCTGCTGCGCTGATCATTGCCTCCGATCAGGCGATCCAACAACATCGCTTGCAGCCCAAAGCGCGTATCGTATCCTCTGCCGTGAGTGGCGTAGAGCCTCGCATCATGGGCATCGGCCCGGTGAGCGCCTCTGCCAAAGCCCTACAAAAAGCAGGTTTGCGCCTGGACGACATGGACATTGTCGAAATTAATGAGGCCTTTGCCGCGCAGGTGATGGCTTGTACGCGCCTCATGGGCTTGGCTGATGATGACCCGCGCATTAATCCCAACGGCGGCGCTATTGCCATTGGACATCCACTGGGCATGAGTGGAGCACGCATCGCTTACTCGGCTGCTTGTGAGCTGCAAGCTACAGGCAAGCGATATGCGCTGGTCACCATGTGTATCGGTGTAGGACAGGGATACGCAGTAGTATTAGAAAGAGCATAGGGATACGGGCAGGATATATCTGAGACTTTGCCCGTAGCCGAGTCACACTTTTGGAAGGCAAAAGATGGAACATGTCCTCTCTTCACACAAAGCATACCCCTATCTCTTCATCACCAAGCCTCTCGGTTTCAAAGTCTCCCAATCATCTACTCTCAAACTCCCCCTGTCAACTTCTTGAAAACCTCTTCTACGCTGAGCGCTTCGCGATGCATTTCAATGAGGGTAAGATTGTGCTTATTGGCCAGTTCCGACACCTGGGGCCGGATGTCTGTTTCGGTAGGAGCTATCAGTTGCCAGCGTTGCTTAGACAGGCGCTTTACCTGACTAACGCCTTTGAGGCCTGCCAACAAATTTTGCGCTATCTCTTGCTGAAACTCTACAGTGACCACTGACTCGCCAGCAATGCGCAGTTGTAGCGTATCTATGAGATCATCGGCTACGATACGACCTTTGTGAATGATGATAACCCGGTCGCACACGGCCTGGACCTCCTGCATGATGTGAGTGGACAGTATGAGGGTTTTGTCTTTACCGAGCTGCTTGATCAGATCTCTGATTTCTGCCAGTTGATTAGGGTCGAGGCCGGAGGTAGGTTCGTCTAAGATGAGCACTTCGGGATCGTGGATGAGCGCCTGCGCCAAGCCTACCCGCTGGCGATAGCCTTTGGAGAGCGCGCCAATGAGCTTGTGCTGTTCTGCGCCCAGGCCGGTGATGTCAATCATTTCGCGGACGCGACGCTCCAGTTGAGGCGTCTTATGCAGTTTGCCCCAGAAGTGCAGGTATTCGCGTACGTACATCTCTTTGTACAAGGGGTTGTGCTCTGGCAGGTAGCCGATATGCCGACGAGCTTCCAGGGGCGCTTTCTGCACATCAAAACCACACACTTCTGCCGTGCCCTCATTGGGAGGCAAAAAGCCCGTAATGATTTTCATGGTAGTGGACTTTCCCGCGCCATTGGGCCCCAGAAAACCCAAGACCTGCCCTTTGCGGGCTTGGAAACTCACATCCTGAAGAGCGTGCTGTACGCCATAAATTTTAGTAAGATGCTGAACTGATACCGACATAAAGCTGAGATACCCTTCTGTTATTTAGACTCGCAAAGCTAACATTTTTTGCAAGCGAAGCGTTAAAAAAAGGGTAGCGTGAGCCACTATATTTGCGTGCAATTAAATTGTCATCTTACTTCAGCATGTCTTACACCAACTTTGAAGCAAAGTTATTTTCCAAAAAGTTCATGTACTCCCCTACGGCCATAATAAGAAGCTGCCGGCTGTTAAGGACTCTTTTCGTCATCTTGGTTGCAGGCGCGTGGTGCTGTCGCGCTCAAAGCCAGAACTGGATAGTCAACAACAGCGACGACAACGACGATGGCGTGTGTGATGCTGTACATTGCAGCCTACGCGAGGCTATCCGAGCTGCCAACCTCAACCCAGGGCCTGACACCATCCGCTTCAACATTCCTGGCGTTGGTCCGCACGTCATTTCGCCCAATGCCAGTTTACCTACTATCACTGGGGCAGGTACAGTGATTGATGGCAGTACCCAGCCATTTTTCTCCCCAGGCACAATTGTACTCAACGGCGGTGGCTTAGGCGCACCCATTGACGGTATTGAAATCAGCGCGCCCAACTGCGCCATTTATGGCCTGCACATCCGCCGCTTTCCCAGTGGCGTCACTATTTTCAACGCAGCCAATGCCCGTATTGGCGCACCAGGCGTCAGAGGCAATATTATTGGTGGCAATACTATTAGTGGTATTTTGGTGAGCGGCGTGGCCTCTGCCAGCGTCATTATCCAAAACAACCTCATCGGCCTGTTTCCCAACGGCAACAATCCTGACCCCAACCCTATCGGCATCCTACTGGACGGCCAAACCCTGGGGGCTTTTTCCAATACCCAAATTGGCGGTAGCGCCATGCAAGAAGGCAATGTTATATCCGGCAATACCCAGGACGCCATCTTTGCCCGCGGAACGCTCAACACCACGATACTGGGCAATATCATTGGCCTCAATACTACCCAAGACGCCGTCTTACCCAACGGACGCCACGGCGTATCTCTCACCAATTGCTCAAACCCCATCATAGGCAACACTACCGGAGGCGGCAACTTAATCATGGCCAATAGTGGCAACGGCATCAACCTGAACAATATCAGCAACGGCGCCAGGATAGAAGGCAACGCAGTGGGAGCATTCCCCTCAGGCGCAACCGTATTTGGGAATGCCGGATATGGCATTTTTGCATCTGCTGCCGCTTCCTTGCAACTGATAGGGAATACTGTGGCTGGCAATAATGCTACGGGTATAGAAATCCTCCAGAGCCATAGCCTCGTTGTTCGCAGCAACTTCATTGGAGCAAATACTGACAATATACCTATGAGCAACCGCGGCGACGGCCTCAGCCTAACAAATTGTACCGGCTTTATTATAGATAATAATGTCATATCTGCCAACACTCAACATGGCCTATCCATACAAACGCTACCAACCATAGCACCCGTCAATGGCATAATCACTGCCAACAGAATAGGCACAAGCGCCGCTGGCAACCTGGCCTTGGGCAATAATGGCTACGGCCTGCGCATAGCCCAGGTGAGCAACTTACTGCTGGGCGGTAGCCAGGCAGAGGGCAACATAATAGCCGCCAACGGCCTCGGCGGCATCGTACTGGGCAACGTACTGGATGTAATATTGGAAAACAATGCTATCGGAACCAATCCATCCGGCACGCTCAACCTCGGCAACAACGGCCCCGGAATAGCTATCCTGCAAATGTCAGATGGCGTGCTGATAGGTGGCCCTGGCACCGGCAATGTGATTGCCTTCAACCAAAACGCCGGCGTACTCGTCGGCAGCCCGTCCACCAGTTGTACTATCAGCCAGAACAGTATATTTTGCAATCAAATCGGCATTGACCTAGACCCTGGCGCCAACGATGATATGCCCTCTCCACACAGCATCTGCGCTACGCCTGCTGGCGTCAATGGTCTGACACAGCCTTTTGCTAAGGTAGAACTGTTTAGACACAACCACAGCGGATGTGCTGCTCCACCATGCCAGGGGCGCCATTTCATTGCGGAAACCCTGGCCGACGCCAGCGGTGCCTGGACGATACCTGCAGTACTGAACTTAGGCGATACTCTTACTGCCACTGCCACCAATCTTACAGGCAGTACCTCAGAGTTTTCTACCTGCGTATTGACGCAAACTGCGCCGGTAGCAGAGGCGCTCAATTCCAGTCCGGTTTGCCCCGGCGATACGGTGCGCCTTATGGGCAGCGCAACCCCGCTGCTGCCTGGCACCACCTATGCCTGGACAGGTCCCAACAACTTTTTTTCTACAGAAGCTAACCCGGCAGGTATTCTCGAAGAAGGGCGCTACGTGCTGCGTGTCGCCCAGAGCTTTTGCCTGTCTGAACCCGATACAACAGAGGTGTATTTCTGGCCTGTACCCACTGAGCAATTGGCCCCAACGCTATGCCCTGGTCAGTCAGTCACGGTCAACGGTCGTGTTTACAACGCTAATAACCCCAGCGGTATAGAAGTACTGCCCAAAGCCTCTGTCAACGGCTGCGATAGCATTGTGCAAATTCAGCTATCGTACTTTACACCGGCTACTGGTAACTTCCAGACTACGCTTTGCCCGGGTGGTTCCGTCACCGTCAACGGCACAGTGTATGATGCCAGCCGACCCTCCGGCACAGAGATTTTTGCCAACGCTACAACTAACGGCTGCGACAGCACGGTGAACGTGCAAGTCAGCTTCTTCCCGCCGGCTACTGGTACCTTCCAGACTACGCTTTGCCCGGGTGGCTCCGTCACCGTCAACGGCACAGTGTATGACGCCAGCCGACCCTCCGGCACAGAGATACTGCCCGGCGCCTCCACCAACGGCTGCGACAGCACGGTGAACGTGCAAGTCAGCTTCTTCCCGCCGGCTACTGGTACCTTCCAGACTGCGCTTTGCCCGGGTGGCTCCGTCACCGTCAACGGCACAGTGTATGACGCCAGCCGACCCTCCGGCATAGAAATACTGCCCGGCGCCTCCACCAACGGCTGCGACAGCACGGTGAACGTGCAAATTGCGTTTTACCCACCGGCTGTAGGTCGCCTACAATACGGTATATGCCCAGACGAGGTAGTGATTGTGAACGGTCAGGTGTATAACCGCGATCGCCTTAGTGGTATGGAGGTGCTGGCCGGGCGCAGTGCCCGGGGCTGCGACAGCACCGTCATTGTAGACTTATTCGTGCTACCCGTGCCAGAGTTCACCCTTGTACAGAACATCTGCCCAGGCACGCTGATCTTTGTGAATGGTACAACCTATAGCGAAAACCGAACCTCCGGCACAGAAATACTACGCAATGCTGCCGCCAATGGCTGCGATTCTATTGTGCACATACGCCTCACGGTAGATACTCTGTCGTTGGAAGTGCGTCTGCGCGCAGCCAATTGCTCACCTCAGGAGCGCGGCAACATCACCCTGTTTTCCATTGGAGGTGGCACAGCGCCTTATGCGGTTAGCCTAGACGGGGGGCCATTTACTTCCATTACTAAGTTTCCTTTTGTGATTGACCACCTGGAAGCTGGCAGATACCTGCTGAGCTTTCGCGACTTTTTCGGCTGTATCTATCGGGAGGTGGTGACCATACCTGACAATCCGCTCTTTGAAATCCAAGCCGACACGGTGATAATGATACGACGCGGTGAACCAGTGACGCTGGGCCACGGCTTCGACTTCGTGCCAGACTTCATCCGCTGGACGCCCGCCGAGGGGCTGAGTTGCAGCAACTGTCTCAACCCTGAAACGCTGCCCTTGTTTTCTACCACATACCGTATGGAGGCGGAGTTTTTTGGATGCAAGGCCCGACAAGTAGTACAAATCTTAGTGGACGTGCGCTTGCATGTATATGCGCCTACGGCGTTCAGCCCCAACGAAGACGGCTACAACGACCGCTTCACCCTATTTGCTGATGACCGGGAAATCACCCGTATCGTTTCCTTGCGCATTTTTGACCGCTGGGGAGAGCTCGTATTTGAAGGCAAAGACCTGGAGCCGGGCAATCTAGCCCAAGGCTGGGACGGCAAACTCAAGGGCAAACCCTGCCCTACAGGCCAATATATTTTTACTGCAGTGGTGGAGAGCGCTTACGATGAAAGGGTGGTGGAGATAAAAGGTGGCTTTTCGCTGCTGCGTTGATCGAGCTTACCGCAATCGGTTGGCTGTACGCACTTTCTGCTCGTCTTTGGCAATGCCGCGCACCGCCAGGAAAATGAATATAGCCACCAAAGGCAACGTCAGTAATCCGACTGTAAGCGCACCCTGTGCCGGGTTAGCATTCCAAAGCCAGGCCGCCCAGGCGGCGGCTCCCATAGTCAAGGCTAACGACAGCCAACTAAGGCGAATTTGCAGTGGCCGTTTTTTGTAGAGGCCTAATGCTATCAAAGCCAGTAGTGCTGCAGCTCCCAATGCAGGTTGCAACGCAGGATGATCTGCAGCCTTGAACATGCCGTCGGCAAATATGCCAGCTTCGGCAGCTTGGGGTACAATTTTCCAGGGTACAAAAGCCAGGGCAACATTGCCGGCAGCAGCCAGCAGCAAATACACAGTTTGGATGCGCTGTATCATCGGGTAGCAATTCTTGTTGCAAAAAGCGGTTTTAAATTTTCGAATATGCAAATATACGCTCTGGCCATGAATCCGAGCCTCAAAATCCATATGGCTATCCACTCATTTCGATTATTGTGCAAATTCTGATTTACATTTGCCGGACATGAGTCACATTGCCATACTACACACCGGAAGCAATATAGGCTCGCGAGAAAAACTCCTCAAACTCGCGCTGCGCCTCATTGCAGAACGAGCAGGCCACATTTTGAAGACGTCGGCGGTGTATAGCACCGCACCCTGGGGGGTAAGCGGACAGCCAGCATTTCTCAATCAGGCGGCGATGATTGAAACCCAACTGCAACCGCAAGATTTACTGGATACACTGCTGGATATAGAACACCACATGGGGCGCGAGCGCCGCGAAAAATGGGGTAGCCGCCTCATTGATATTGACATTCTTTTCTACGATAACCTAGTGTGGCACACGCCTACTCTCCAGATACCCCACCCGCACCTACATGAGCGCAACTTCGTGTTGGCGCCCTTGGCCGAATTAGCCCCGGACTGGGTGCATCCTGTGTTGGGTAAGACAGTGACTCAACTATTGGCCGAAAGCCCCGACGACCTCGAAGCGGTCCCTCTCCTCGCACAAGACACACATGCTACAGGGCTACCAGAGCGCCTACCTCATCAGTTTATAGTCATTGAAGGCAACATCGGCGCAGGCAAAACTACTCTATGTCATCGCCTGGCACGCGACTATGGCTGCCGGCTCATTCTCGAACAATTTGCCAACAACCCCTTCCTACCTTATTTCTACCATCAGCCCGAACGCTATGCTTTTCCAGTAGAACTATTTTTTATGACTGAACGGCACAAGCAACTACAGGAAGAGCTGAGCACCCTCAGTCTGTTTCAGCAAACCGTAGTAGCCGACTATTTTTTTGTAAAAACCTCCCTGTTCGCCAAAAACAACCTCTCGGAAGAGGAGTACCGGCTATTTTTGCGGTTGTTTCACGTACTTAATGCTTCCTTGCCCAAACCTGAACTTCTGGTGTACCTCCACCGCTCAGTAAAGTCACTCATGGGTAACATACGCCGGCGTGGGCGCAGCTACGAACAGGACATCAGCGAAGCGTATCTCGCACAAATCCAGCAGGCGTATTTTGAATTCTTCAAAGCTGAGCATGCTTTTCCCATCCTCATCCTGGATGTAGAGAAAGCCGATTTTCAGCATGATGACCTGAGCTACCAAAAAATTTTGCAGGCGCTGTGCGAGCCGCTACCCGTAGGGGTTACGCACCGGTGTATTTGACTGGCACCGTTTTACTTCATCTCGCCGATCATGTCTTCGGGGCGTACCCATTGGTCAAACTGCTCTGCCGTCAGGTAGCCCGACTCCACTGCGGCTTCGCGCAGGGTTTTGTTTTCCTTGTGCGCCTTTTTGGCTATGTAGGCTGCCTTTTCGTAGCCAATATGCGGATTGAGGGCGGTGACCAGCATGAGCGAATTGTCCAGGTGGCGTTTGATGATTTCATAATTAGGCTCAATGCCAATGGCACAGTTATAGTTGAATGAGCGGCAGGCATCACCCAGCAGACGTGCTGATTGTAATACGTTGGCAGCAATGAGCGGCTTGAACACGTTGAGTTCAAAATGACCAGTAGCGCCACCTATGGCTACAGCTACGTCATTGCCCATGACCTGGGCGCACACCATGGTGAGGGCTTCGGGCTGGGTGGGGTTTACCTTGCCAGGCATGATGGAGGAGCCGGGTTCATTGTCGGGAATGATGATTTCGCCAATACCACACCGAGGGCCGGAGCTGAGCATGCGCACATCGTTGGCAATTTTCATGAGCGATACCGCCGCCCGCTTGAGCGCGCCGGAGAGTTCCACCATAGCGTCGTGCGCAGCCAGGGCTTCAAACTTGTTGGGCGCCGTGATGAAGGGAAGGCCGGTAAAAGAGGCAATGTACTGCGCCACCAGCTTGTCATAGCCCTTGGGAGTATTCAGACCAGTACCCACGGCAGTGCCGCCCAGCGCCAGTTCGCGCACGGCATCTAAGGCGTTGCGGATGGCGCGCATAGAATTGCTGAGTTGTTGTACATAACCAGAAAACTCCTGCCCCAGGGTAAGCGGGGTGGCGTCCATGAAGTGCGTGCGGCCGGTTTTCACAATTTGCTGGAAGGCCTCTGCTTTGGCAGCCAATGTGTGCCGCAGAAGCTCCATAGCTGGTAAGGTGAGCTCAGTGACGAGTTTGTAAGCAGCGATGTGCATAGCCGTAGGAAAGGTGTCGTTCGACGACTGGCTTTTATTCACATCATCGTTGGGGTGCAAAATTTTTTTAGCATCCTCCAGCGAGCCGCCCTTTAGCACATGGGCGCGGTAGGCAATCACCTCGTTGACGTTCATGTTGCTCTGCGTACCAGATCCGGTTTGCCAGATGACGAGCGGAAACTGGTCGTCGAGTTTGCCTTCCAGGATTTCGTCGCATACCTGGGCAATGAGTTCGCGTTTCTCCAGGGTGAGCACGCCAAGATCGTGGTTGGCATAGGCGGCCGCCTTTTTCAGGTAGGCAAAGGCATGGATGATTTCGCGAGGCATACTGCCTTCAGGACCAATGCGGAAGTTGTTGCGCGAGCGTTCAGTTTGAGCGCCCCAGTACTTGTCGGCGGGCACTTTCACTTCGCCCATGGTGTCGTGTTCGATGCGAAATTGCATAGTGGGTTGATTTTCGTTTTTGTCAAAAAGTGGGCTGGGTCTGCCTCAAACCAAAGCACGATGCTTTGTCGAACAACTCCAACAAATCTCTTTTGCTTTGCAAACGCAAAGAAGATTGCTAAATAGCCCGTGTATTAACCCCCTATGGATGCTCAGGGTTCAATGGCAACGCGGCGTTTGCTGTGTTGCAGCAAGATACTGCCTGGTCAGGCGTTGCCGTCAGGATGAGACCACCCCAGATGCGTGGAAGCTGGCAGACCTGGGGCATAGTATATTTTCGTCCGAGAAGCTGAAATATTCTTTTTCCGCGATGATGAGGTGATCTAAAATGGCTATATCGAGTATACGGCCAGCTTCAAATAGCTTGTGGGTCAGTTCTTTATCAGCTCTGCTAGGGCGAAGTGTGCCAGAGGGATGATTATGAACCAGCACCAGCGCCGCCGCGCGATACTCTAGCGCTTTGAAGAATACTGCTTTGGCATCTACTACCGTAGCCGTAGCGCTACCGGTGCTTATACACTCTCGACCAATGATGTGATTGGAGTGGTTGAGCAACAAAATCCAGAACTCCTCGTGAGGTAGGTCGGCCAGAAGGGGCGCCATAGCTTCGTAGCAGTCTTTGCTACTGCGCACCTGCGGGCGGCGATGTACTTCGGAGAGCTGGCGCCGGCGCCCCAGTTCAATAGCGGCCACAATAGCAACGGCTTTGGCCTCGCCCACGCCCTTGAAGCGGCTGGTCAGATCGGTTACGGAGAGTTTCCCGAGCTCGTGTAAGCTGTTGCTAACGGCATGGAGGATGCGCCGAGCCAATGCTACGGCGCTTTCCTCACGACTACCGGAGCCCAATAAAATGGCCAACAACTCCGCATCACTGAGGTTTTGTTTGCCACGAAGCAGCATCTTCTCCCTGGGGCGGTCCTCCTCTGCCCAGGCTTTGATGGGAAGTGCGTCTGTTTGATACATAAAATGCCTCAAGTCAGCGTTTTACCATAAATCAGGCGCTTTGCGCAGGTGCGGCAAATTGGTCTAGTGCTTTAGCGAGCGCTGCAGCAAAGTCGGGTATTTGCTCTTCAAACACCGTCAGCCGCGCCGTTTGCCTATTGCCATCTTTGTCAACATGGGTTTCGGTCAGTTGGAGCATACGGCTGCCTTGGGTCGTGTTTTTAACATCTAGAAAAAAAGTGCGACTTTTGCACTTCACCGTCTCGGTGTAGATTGCCTTGTTTTGCATTGTGTAGAGAAAGTTTTGAGGGTGAGTAGAGAAATTTACCATCACTCAGATGACGTACGGCGGCGATAAATTCCACAAAAATTTCATTAAAAAAACTGAAGACACGCCATAAATGTCTGACTTTCAATTTAAAAAAAATGAACGCCTCAAAAGCAGCAAGCGTATAGCGGCCTTGTTCAAGCAGGGGCAGTCGCTGGCACAGTACCCACTGCGCGTGGTGTGGATGCCAGTGGAAAAGCGCCCTCAGGATGCAACTGTACAAATGACCGTGAGCGTACCCAAAAAGAAATTTCCCAGGGCCGTACAGCGCAATCGCTTGCGCCGGCAAGTGCGCGAGTGCTGGCGCTTACACAAGCACCTGGCGCTGGAGACTGCCGCCTGCAAACCCCAGGGTGTAGCATTGATGTGGATCTACACTGGTAGCGAACCCCTCCCCTACGCTGACATAGAGGCCGCCATGAAGCAGCTCATACGCCGGATGCTCAGAAAATGGCATTGAATGGCTGCCAAGCCTACCACGTCGAAAAAAACACCCCTGACTCAAGGCGTTTTGCTACTTTTGGACAAAAATGCTACAGCCATGAAAAACAGTAAACTCATCACAACCAGCATTGTCGTATTTATTCTGCTTATGATTTTCCTGGTGTTTTCCAATGCCACCTTCCTGACCATTGAAGCCGGCGAGCGCGGGGTGCTATTCCGGCGTTTTGCCGGCGGGCTGGACAAAGAAAATATTTACTCGCCTGGGTTCCACGTCATAGCCCCCTGGAACAATATGTACGTATATGACGTGCGAGAGCAGCAACTGGAGGAGGAGATGGAGGTTTTGTCCAGCAACGGTCTCACCATCAAAGTGGACGTAACCGTACGCGTCAATCCCCGCTACGAAAAGGTAGGCTACCTGCACGAGAAATTCGGAAAGGAATACATCACCTCGCTGGTGCGCGCCGAAGTGCGCTCCTCAGTACGCAAGGTCATTGGCCGCTTCCAGCCGGAAGAACTGTACTCCTCTCGCCGCGAGGAGGTGCAGCAAATGATTCACAAAGACCTCGAAACAAGCCTGGGCAACAACTACGTAGAACTGCGCGCTACGCTCATCCGCGACATCAAACTGCCCGACAAGGTGCGCCTGGCCATCGAAGACAAAATTGAGGCCGAGCAGAAAGCCCTCAAGTACGAGTACATCCTTGATCAGGAGCGCAAGGAGGCCGAGCGCAAGATCATCGAAGCTGGTGCCAAGGCCAAAGCCAACCAGATACTCAACGCCAGCCTTACCGCCAACATCCTGCGCGACAAAGGCATAGAAGCCACCCTACAATTGGCCAACTCGCCCAACTCCAAGGTGGTTATTGTGGGTAGCGGTACAGACGGCTTGCCGTTGATACTGGGCAACCAGTAGCACGATATCCTATGGAAGATGTTGCCTTCTCGAACAAGCAAATAAATCCAATAGCGCCTCCGCATTGCGCTCTCACACAGAGATAATGTTGCTGGTTTTGCGCCCCACAAATGCGAGCGGCTGATTTTTTTTCTATTTTTGCCTGCTGAACGCATACACAACATTGTATTTGCGAACGACAAAGCATGGCTAGCAGAAGACGAAATAAAGACCAGTTGATGCTTCAGCTCGGCGTCAATGACGAGCGGATTCCCAAGTTGATAGGTATATTATGCTGGTTTTTGGCATTTTATATGTTCATCGCATTTTTTTCCTATCTGTTCACCTGGAAAACTGACCAAAGCGAGGTACTGCGGCTCAACTGGAGCTTATTGTGGCAAAGCGACATTCAGATGGCCAATTGGCTAGGCCGCCTGGGTGCCATTATATCCAATCTGTTTTTTTACTATGGCGTAGGGCTACCATCCTTCGGAGTAGTGTACTTGCTAATAACCGGCGGCAGGGTGCTCATGCGCCGTCAAGGCTCGGCACAATGGGTGGTAAAGTTGCGCTGGACGCTTTTGTGGATGGTACTGGCGGCCGTATTCTTGGAGTACATTTTTGGCGATAGGGACTTCCCCTGGGGTGGCGCCGTAGGGGATACCATTGCCCAGTGGCTTCAAAGCATGTTGGGTGTACTGGGCACAGCTGTGCTGTTTTTGCTCATGATTGTGGGTACCATTACCTGGGTGTTTAACCCCAACTACGGGGAAATGACCCCGCGCGACGCCCTACAAGGCATGCGCCAATATCTGGAAGACCTCATCACGGGCCGCCTGTACCAACGACGCCACGCTGCACGAAGAGTCGCCGAAGTGGAACAGGACGCCGCACAAGCCGCCTACGAGCAGCGCCGGACCAAAGCACAACAACGCGCGGAAAGTGACGCCTCCCAACTTGCGCTCGACCTGGAGCAAGCAGTGCGCCAAGAGCCTACACCCCTGCGTCCAGAAAATGCCGAACTGGAAATACAAAGACCTACCCCATCCGACAGTTTTGCTCCGCCCGACGCCTCCACCTCGGATGCAGCTATCGGCCAGGCTTCTCAGATTGCTCAAGAAAACGCCGACCATAGCGAACCCTACGACCCCACCCTGGAGCTTTCTTCTTTTGAAAACCCCGTCCTCTCGCTGCTGGAAGACTACTCCGACCAAAAAGTGGAGGTGGACCGAGAAGAGCTGGAGGCCAATAAGGAGCAAATCATTGAAACCCTACTCAACTACAAGATAGAAATCACAAAAATAAGGGCAACCATCGGCCCTACTGTCACCCTGTATGAAATAGTACCCGCTCCAGGTGTGCGCATCAGCCGCATCAAAAACCTGGAAGACGATATCGCGCTCAGCCTCTCGGCCCTCGGCATACGCATCATCGCACCCATTCCTGGCAAAGGCACCATTGGTATAGAAGTACCCAACAAGAAAAAGCAGATCGTATCTATGAAGGAGGTGCTTCAGTCCGACAAATTTCGCCGGGCCAAGATGGACCTCCCCATCGCTCTGGGCAAAACCATCTCCAACGAGGTTTTTGTGGCCGACCTGGCCAAAATGCCCCACCTGCTGATGGCCGGTGCTACCGGGCAGGGTAAGTCAGTAGGCATCAATGCCATTCTCATGTCGCTTTTGTACAAAAAGCACCCCTCACAGATAAAGTTAGTACTTATTGATCCTAAAAAAGTAGAACTCTCGCCCTACAGCAAGCTCGAAAGCCACTACCTGGCATTCTTGCCTGGGCAAGAAGAACCCATCGTAACGGAGACCAACAAAGTCATCCACACCCTGCAGTCGCTCACTATGGAAATGGATGACCGCTACAACTTGCTCAAAAAGGCCGGCGCCCGCAATATCCGAGAGTACAATGAAAAATTTGTACTGCGCCAGCTCAACCCCCACAAAGGTCACCGATTCCTGCCCTTTATTGTACTGGTCATTGATGAATTTGCCGACCTAATCATGACTGCCGGCAAAGAAGTGGAACTACCCATTGGCCGGCTGGCTCAGTTAGCACGCGCTGTGGGTATTCACCTCATTATAGCCACCCAGCGCCCCTCAGTCAATATCATTACCGGCGTCATCAAAGCCAACTTCCCGGCACGCATCGCTTTCAAGGTATCGGCCAAAGTGGACAGCCGCACCATCATGGATGCCGGCGGCGCAGACCAACTTATTGGCCGGGGGGACATGCTCCTGTCAGTTGGCGGCGACATTGTGCGCATACAGTGCGCATTCGTGGACACGCCAGAAGTAGAGCGCGTGGTAGACTTTATACACCAGCAACCCGGATACCCCGAACCATACTATCTACCTGAGTACCGAGGCGATGAAGGCGAAAACCTGACTACCGCCAGCGGCCCGCTTCGCTATGCCGACCTGGACGAAATGTTTGAAGATGCCGCACGCCTCATTGTGCAAACCCAGCACGGCTCCACCTCCATGATTCAGCGCCGTCTCAAGTTGGGCTACAACCGCGCCGGCCGCCTCATGGACCAACTGGAATCTACCGGCGTGGTTGGCCCCGCCGATGGCAGTAAAGCCCGCGAAGTACTCATCTACGATGAAATAGAGCTTAATCGCTTTCTGGAAGATTTGAAAAGGCGATGAAGCCTTGTTATTGTAACCACATCCATTAACTCGCCGACACCGCCGCCATGATGCGCTTGTTCCTCTTACTCTTTGCCTACTTCTTTGCCGCAGAGCTGTACGCCCAGACGCTGGAAGACCTCCAACGCGAATTGCAGCAGGCTACTACGGCCAAAGACCGCATGGTCATTCACTTCCAAATAGCCGAAGCCCACCTCAAGGCCAGTGAGCGCGACAAGGCCATTGCTTCTGCCAAAACCGCCCATCAACTTGCCGTAGAGCAAAATAACAGCAGTTTTGCCGCCCGCTCGGCTTTCTTCATCGCTGACTTGTACGAGCGCTTGCGCAACGACACCAACGCCGAAGTATGGTACAAAACCTGCCTCAGCTTTGCCAAAGCCGCCGGCGACTCTGACCTCATCATCCAAAGCGTGAAGCGCCGCAGTAAAATTGCCACCAAAGATGGCAACTACCGCCGTGCCTACGACATCAATCAGGAAGCTTTTGACTACTTCAGCAGTAAGGGCACCAGTATCTCAGATCTCGAAGGTAAGTTTGAAATTCAGAAATCAGTGATTGACCGCGAAAAGAAGGCCCTCCTTGACGAGAAAACTCGCCTGGAACGCGAAATCGCTAACCTGGCTAAAGAGCGCGACCAACTCAGCACCGACAAAAGCCAACTGGAAACCCGCCAGCAAGAACTCGTACAACAAAAAGCCAAAGTAGAGGAGCAGATTACCCAAAAAGAGGAAGCGCTAAAATCAGCTGCCGAAGAAAAGCGCAAAGTAGAAGAAATCGCTGTGCAAAAAGAAGCAGAACTCAGAAACCTCTCGCGCGAAAAACTCATCCAGCAAGCTGCCCTCAATGAAGCCAAACGCTTGCAAGCCGAAACAGAACTGCTGGTACAACAGGAAAAAACCCTGCGCGAACGCGAAAAGGCCCAGACTCGTCTTACTGCCATTGCTGGTGGCCTGGCCGTTTTGTTCTTGCTCATCCTCTATGTGCTAGGACGACGCTCCAAGGCACGCATTGAGCGGCAAAAAAAACTGGTGGAACTGGAACGCGAGCGCTCCGACGAATTGTTGTTCAACATCCTGCCCAAAACCATTGGCGAAGAACTCAAAGAGTACGGCAAAGCTCGCGCCCGCAAGTTTGACCAAGTCTCAGTGCTGTTTAGTGATTTCAAGAACTTCACCAAAATTTCCGAAGCCCTCAGCCCCGAAGAACTCGTTGAGGAGATTGACCGCTGCTTCAAAGGCTTTGATTTTATCATTTCACAGTATCCGGAAATTGAAAAAATCAAAACCATCGGCGACGCCTACATGTGCGCCTGCGGGCTGAACGGTGACAATACCATGCCTGACAATCTCATCCGCGCCGCTATAGAGATGCAGGAGTTTCTCCAAGAGCAAAAACTGGAGCGCATGCGCCTGGGCAAACCCTACTTTGAAGCTCGCATCGGCATACACACTGGCCCAGTGGTGGCAGGAGTAGTGGGTGTCAACAAATTTGCTTATGACATCTGGGGCGATACCGTCAACATTGCTTCCCGTATGGAATCCCAGTGCGAGGAAGGCCGCATTAATATTTCGGAGTCCACCTATAATCTGGTGCGCTACACCTTTGAATGCAGCTACCGCGGCAAATTGGAAGCCAAAAACAAAGGCGCCATTGACATGTACTACGTGGAAAGGGAATTTGCTACCGCAATGCCTTACGTTGGCTGATAATCAATTGCCCATGCCATGCTCACTGTTTTGCAAGCTGCCGAAATCGTACTCCAGCACGCACTGCCCCCGGAATCTGAAACGGTATCGCTGGACAAGGCCCTGCACCGCGTGCTACGCGAACCCCTGATAGCCGACCGCGACTTCCCGCCGTTCGACCGCGTGTCTATGGATGGTATTGCCATTGCTTATCAAGTCTTTGCTCGTGGGCAACGCACTTTCGCTATAGAAGGCATACAGGCTGCCGGCACGCCCCCGCAAACTCTGACAAATCCCAACACCGCAGTAGAAGTAATGACCGGCGCCACACTACCCATTGGTACGGATACGGTGATTCGCTACGAAGACCTGAAGATAGCGCAGGGCACAGCGATGATACAAACAGAGGATGTCAGGCCTGGCCAAAACGTACATCCGCGCGCGCACGACCGCCGCGCCGGAGACATCATTGTGCCAGCCGGCAAACAAATTGGTGCAGCGGAAATCGGCGTAGCTGCCACCATCGGCAAGCACATGCTCGAAGTGGCACGCCTGCCCAGGGTAGCCATCGTCACCACTGGCGATGAACTGGTGCGCATACAAGACACACCCTTACCTCATCAGATTCGCATGTCGAACGCCCATGCGCTTCAGGCCTTACTGGCTCCCTGGGGTATTCATGCAGCGCATCTGCACTTGCCCGACGATCTGAAAGCTACCCAACAAGCGCTTGAAGCCACCTTGCCTCACACGGATGTCTTCTTGCTGAGCGGGGGTGTTTCGGCAGGCAAGTACGACTATGTACCGCAGGCACTGGAGAATATGGGGTTCAAGCAATTGTTTTACAAGGTGTTGCAGCGCCCGGGCAAGCCATTTTGGTTTGGCGAACGGCACAGGCGGCAAGTTGTGTTTGCCTTGCCGGGCAACCCTGTATCGGCGTTTCTGAATACCTTGCGCTATGTCATTCCCTGGTTGCGGCGCTCCCTCGGCATGCCCGATGCGCCTACACCAAAAGCCTCGCTGGCAACGCCTTTTGTATTCAAACCCTCTCTGACGTACTTCCTGCAAGTGCGCCTCCAAATCAATGAGCAAGGCCAACTCTTGGCCTGGCCGGTGGCTGGTAAAGGTTCCGGTGACTTGGCCAACCTGGCCGATGCCGACGCATTCCTGGAGTTGCCTTTAGAGCGCTCCCAGTTTGAAGTGGGTGAAGTTTTTCCACTCTGGCTTTATCGGTATGGGATATAGCCGGATTGCACACGCTAATGCACCCAGGTATTACCTTGAAGGCCTGAAGCGCTGCGCACTCATCGCCTCCGCTGCCTACCACTCAATATTCCACGTCTGGCTAGACAACCGCCCCCCATGCTCATCGCAGACTTGTTTAAGTGCGCCACCAAGCCTCGTAGGGGCATTTGCGTCAGATTTGCTTCAGGGCGGCTTCCACTGGCTGGTCTAGCTTGAACTCTAGTATGTACACCCGCTGCGAGGTAGAGGCCATCCAGAGCACTGGCATACAAGGTGATGTCTAGCGCAGCACGGACCAATAATGAGCGCATCGGATATCATCTGGCGCATCAGGATGGGGCTATAGATTAGCATCTTTTACTTATAATAAACTCAATCATTTGCACGATAACAAAATAATTCGTACCTTTGCCTCACGCAATTGAATCGTTGCTTTCTAACACCTCGCTTTCATAGCTCCCAAAGCCGATGTAAGAGAAAGAACAGAAACGCAAGTGCCTGTTGGTCCTTGTCGTGTGTGTTACTTGTTTGTTTTGCTATGCTTGTACAACGCCATAGTTGGCGGTAATGCTAAAAAACAACGAAAATTGGAACAATTAATAACAAGTATCTATCAGACATTAGAAGGCTATCGGGCAGACGAGAACAAACCTCTTGTTCGTATGACTACTGACAGAATTAGAAATTGGGTTAATCAGTTTGACAATGACTTGTGCGTCCCAAATCTTACTAAGCTTGATAATACCTTTTCAAGAAAAGGTATTTTTCAAAATCAAAAGTTAAGAGTTTCTTAGACAAAAGTTACCCAAGTGTTTACTAAGGATTTTAATTTAAATAGTGCTGATGAATGTCTGAAAAACTTAAACTTTCGTAACTATTCAGCATATTCCGAGCTTACATGACGGCAAATTGCCGTTAAACATTCTCGCAAGTTCATTGAAAGGATTGAGGTTTTGTTTTCTAAGCGTTGAAATAACGCCATTAATCCGGCATATACCTGTGCTCCTTTCAGGGTGCAGAAACAGCCGGCCACCTTCCACTTGGTCTTAGCAGGACGAACATCCCGCTCAGCAAGATTATTGGCGAAGGGGTGGCTCGTGGGCGTAATAGCCCCGTTTTCTGTGCGCGAACTGGCAGGTAAAGGCTTCGTTGAGCAGTGCGGAGAACAGGTCGCCGAACAGGATGTCTTTATTTTCAATGGAGAGGCAACCGTTCTGATACAAAAGGGTGACAAGCGACTTTGCCATTCTGAAAAGAAGCACATACCGCCAACACGGGTTTTGCGTCAGGTGGAGTGACACTTAGGCAAGCTCAGTGCGTTGCGTGCAAACTTGGAGCTTTGTGCTTCTATTCAAGTTCAGTGCAGGTTGACGTTTTGTGCTCCGAAACCCGCCCGAACGCAAAGCCCGAAACCGTTCTTTTGGCCCTACAATACTAAAAAATTCACACTGTAAACCCTTTTGAAGTTGGTTTTTGCAGCAGCCTTTTATGGTTTATCCCATAGAGGCTGCTTTTGTTTTAGAAGAAATGCTTTTTTTTGCGTCAAAAAGGAATGCTCCTCTTCTTCATCGGGTTATACCTTTTAACCACTATTGCCATTGGCTGGTGGGCATCCCGAAGGGTAAAGAACACGCAAGACTTCGTAATGGCGGGCAGGCAATTGCCGCTGTTTATTGCTGGCTCGGCTATGTTTGCCACTTGGTTTGGTTCCGAGACTATCATGGGAGCACCCTCCCGCTTTGTAGAGGATGGCTTGCTAGGCGTTATGGAAGACCCCTTTGGCGCAGCGCTCTGCCTGATACTCATTGGAGCATTTTACGCACGGCGTTTTTATAGGATGAACATTCTGACCTTTGTGGACTTCTTCCGCATTCGCTACAGCCGCGCCACAGAACTTACTTCGGCTATTCTGATTATCCCTTCATACTTTGGCTGGATAGCCGCTCAGCTAGTGGCCATGGCGGTGGTGCTAGCTACCATCACGCCCGTACCTTTTTACTGGGGCATTATGCTGTGCGCTTTTGTTGTGGTATTCTATACGTACATTGGGGGTATGTGGGCTATCTCCATCTCCGACTTCATGCAAACCATCATCATCATTATTGGCTTAGTCACATTAGCCTTTTCTATAGGCAAGGCAGCCGGCGGCATAGGCAAGGTAGTAGCTGCTGCGCCTGCTGGGTTTTTCCGTTTTTTCCCTCAAGGCGATTTTAACAGTGTAGCGCACTACATAGCTGCCTGGATCACCATAGGACTCGGCTCCATACCACAACAGGATGTATTTCAGCGGGTAATGTCGGCCAAGGATGCCAAAACTTCTGTGCGCGCCTCCTACATAGGCGGCCTGATGTACCTCAGTATCGGTTTTATTCCGTTGTTTATAGCCCTGGCAGGCCGCATGGTGTATTCAGAAATGCAACACGCCGATGCGCAGATGATGGTACCTGCCATGGTATTGCGCCATAGCAGCGCCTGGACACAAGTGCTGTTTTTTGGCGCTTTGCTCTCTGCTATTCTGAGCACCACTTCAGCAGCCATGCTGGCACCAGCTACTATTATTGGCGAAAATCTGGTGCGGCCTTATTTCAAGAGTATCAGCGACAAAGGCCTGCTGCACATCATGCGGCTATCAGTAGTGGGCGTGGCTGCCGTATCGGCTGTCATGGCTTCTATGTCAGGCAATATTTATGAGTTGGTCGGGCAATCCTCGGCTTTCAGCCTGGTGTCTCTGTTTTTTCCGCTCACACTGGGCATGTACTGGAAGCGAGCTTCTACCGTAGGAGCGTTGGCCTCAATGATCATCGGATTGGGGGTGTGGCTTTTTTTCGAAATAGCAGGTAGCAGTTTGCCCAGTCTGTTGTATGGTACTGTAGCCGGCTTGGTCGTAATGGTGGCAGGAAGCTTAATCTGGCCAGACAAGGTGAGGAAAATCTGAGCACATGGGGTGCTTCTATTCCTGTATATACACTCTTTTTACACGTGGCGAAATCCCAGTGAGTACTTCATAAGGGATGGTGTGGAGTGCTTGTGTCAAATATTGTACAGGCCATTCCGGGCCGAATATAATGACGGGATCACCTTCCTGCGCCTGAGGAATATGACTTACATCTACCATGCACATATCCATACAAACGCTGCCAATGATAGGCGCTGGCCGACCGTGAACGAGTACGCTGAAGCACCCGTTGCCCGCGGCGCGCAGCAGTCCGTCGGCATAGCCAATGCTTATGGTGG
Organism: uncultured Saprospiraceae bacterium; assembly: GCA_938015595.1. Classification (GTDB taxonomy): domain Bacteria; phylum Bacteroidota; class Bacteroidia; order Chitinophagales; family Saprospiraceae; genus UBA2329. Next base: position 151,769 of record CALLPI010000016.1, read on the forward strand.
CTACACGCGCTCCCGGCTGAACCATACCTCGCCGCCCGTAGCCTACTGTGTCGCCCTCTTGCAGGCATTTGATCTGTGAAATAGCAGCTTTCAGGCGGAGTACTACCTGCAAGTTGAGAGGAGGAGAAAGTGCCACATCCAGACCGTACAGGCCAATACCCAGGCGCGTCATATCCATCTGATATTCAGGAAACCGCACTGTGCCGTTGGAGTTTAGCAAGTGCCTCAACGGGCGATATGCCAGTGCTTGCGCCAGGATCGCATAGGCGCGTTGGAAGCGCTTGGCTTGCTGGTGCGTAAAAGCGTCATGGGCAGGATTTTCTGCAGCAGCCAAATGCGAAAAAACCGATATAACCCTTAGTTGCGGATGCGAGAGCAGGATAGAAACAGTTTCCTCAAGGTCATCCTCTACAAATCCCAGACGGTGCATGCCGGTTTCAATCTTAAGGTGTACCGGGATTTCTACAGTTCTGCCGGCGCAAAACCGGGCAAACTGGCGCAAAATGCGTAGGCTGTACAGCTCTGGCTCCAGGCGGTAGCGCAGCATCATGTCAAAGACGGCTTCTTCGGGGTTGAGCACCATAATGGGTAGTTGCACTCCATTGCGTCTTAGTTCTACACCTTCATCGGCGTATGCTACTGCAAGATAGTCCACCTGGTGTTGCTCTAGGGTTTTGGCAATCTCCACACTACCGCTGCCGTAAGCAGCGGCTTTTACCATGACCATAGTGCGCACGCCAGGGGCTAGTAATTGCTGAAACTGGCGCAGATTGTGTACCAGGGCACCGAGGTGAATTTCAAGTGTGGTTTGATGCACCTTTCGGGCCAGGCGGCTGGCTATGCGTTCAAACCCAAAGCGGCGCGCACCTTTGAGCAGGATGATCTCGCCCTGGAAGTTTATTTCCTCTGCATTGATGCGCTGCAACAGGCTGTCGGCATGGTCGAAGCAAGCTATTTTTATTTCCGGGGGCAGTTTGCTTGCCAGCAACTGCGCCTGCTCGCCTACGGCCAGCACCCGATGTACACTTTTTTCGCAAATCAAATCAGCCACTGAATTGTAGAGCGCGTCCAGGCTACGGCTGCTCTCAAGGATATCGGAAAGGATAAGCGTACGGCGCTTACCTCCTGCCTGACGCGCCATGAAGTCCAGCGCTATGGCCAGTGCGCTAAGGTCGGAGTTGTAGCTGTCGTTGATGAGGACGCACTCATTGATAGCTTCGCGCATTTCCAGGCGCATTTCTACGGGTTCCAGGCGGATCAAGCGCTCTCTGATGGTTTCGTGCGGTATGCCCAGGTACAGCAGTACGCTCCAGCAAAGCATTGCGTTAGTTATGGAGGCTTGGTCGGCAAAAGGAATTTCGGCTTGCACCTCCACCCCTTGATACCGGACTTTGAGCAGCGTACGGCGCTGTTCAGATAAGGTTTTTGCTTCCAGCAGTTGGAGGTCGGCGTCGGGCTGAGCGCCCCAGCGGAATAAAGGCTTGCCTAGAGTGCGCATCGCTTTATCTACAAGAGGGTCATCAGCGCCGTAAAAGATGAGTGAAGCCGAGGCAAACAAGACCAGTTTTTCATTGAGTTTTTCTTCCTGGGAGGCAAAACCCTCGCTGTGCGCATCGCCCAGACAGGTAAATATGCCCAGTGTGCATTGTATTACTGGTGCCAGTTGAGCCATCTCGCTGCGGCGCGAAATGCCCGCTTCAAAAATGGCCAGCTCATGCTCAGGTGCTATAGCCCACACCGATAACGGCACACCCGTTTGAGAATTGAAGCTCCTAGGGCTTCTGACGATGTGCCGCTCCGGGTACAGCAGTTGAAAAAGCCACTCTTTGACTATGGTTTTACCGTTGCTGCCAGTAATGCCAATGACAGGTAGGTCAAATTGCCGACGATGCCAGGCCGCAAGGGATTGTAGCGCCTGCAGTGTATCAGGTACTTGTATGAAACAAGCCTCGGGAAACTCCGCCAGATCGGGTAGGTGTTGTACCACAAAGAAGCGGATGCCTTGCTGCCTGGCATGCCCCAGGAAGTCGTGCCCGTCGCGGCGCGGCCCCACCAAGGCAAAAAACAGGCCAGCAGGTGCAAAAGTTACCTGTCGGCTATCGGTAAATAGATGGGTAATGAGCAGCCCCGGCGGTGGATGGCCAATGAGCCGGCCTTGCACAGCATCACAAATTTGGTAAATGGAGTACGGCACAGAAAAGCAGGATTGGTAGCTTTGTGCAAAGGTAGCCAATTTTGCCTTTTATTGTACTTGCCGGCCTTTCCATTTGTAGCGCTTTGCTACGTTGCCTAGCACGCCAATACTAATGACATATGCGATGTGCATGAGCTCGGATAGCACAAAATAGCGCAACAGCCCTTGCTGACCAGTATATTGACAAGCCTGTTTTAGTAGGCGGTAATCAGAAAGAGCCTTAACGCCAGCGCAGACAAGGGCCACTGTCACGGCCTGCCTGCTGCCGACCAATGCGCCGCCGGCCAGCAAAAGGGGCATCATCAGGCTATACAGAAAAATACCGGCCAGCGCCAGGGTCAGTCCTGGGCGTTGGTAGCGAGTAGTTTTAGTAGCCCACCGGATGCGCTGCTGCCAGAAAGCCGCCCAGTCGGGCTGCACAGGCGTTCGTATAATGGCGTCGGGGTGTTTGGCAAAAACTAGGCCATCAGGAAAGCGAGCAGCCATTTTATGCACCAGCATGAGGTCGTCGCCTGATGCCAAATGGTCAATGCCCTGAAAGCCGCCCACCTGCTCAAAGGCTGTTTTGGCGTAAGCCAGGTTGGCGCCGTTGGCCAGTAGTGCTTGGCCATGCCCTACCAGCGCTCCGGTACAAAGCACCAGGCCGGCCATGTCGAGTGCCTGGAAGCGCTGCAAAAAGCCGTTTGCCCCCATAGCAATGACCGGCCCCAATATGCACTGCGCGCCTTTTTGCTCATACCACCAGGCGATGTACCGCAACCAACGAGGCGGCAATATGCAGTCAGCGTCAGTGCAAACGATGAGCGTGCCCCCCGCATGAGCAATGGCCGTTTCAATGGCTTTTTTCTTGTAAGATATCGTCACCGTGTAATCAGCCATAAAGTGCCGAAGAGAGAGCAATCGTACGTGCTTGTTGGCCATGCTTGCTACAATAGCCGCCGTATTGTCTTCAGAGTGGTCATCCACTACAATGACCTCTAGCAAACCCGAAGGATACTCCTGAGCCAACGCTGATTGCACGCAGGCGCGAATGTGTGCTGCCTCATTGCGAGCAGGGATGACTATGCTGACCGATACCCCCGGTAAATAATCGGCAGGAGGCACCTCCTCGCTCAAGCGCCACCAGCCCTGCAGCAACCATTGGCATAGCCAATAATACGCTGCCGACAACAACAGGCACAACACGGCTAAAACAGAAAAAACAGCATTCATGCAAGCAAATGTAGGGATTGCTATGGCATTTCAGAAAATATGCAGAAATTGCTGCGTCAGTATACTTTCTTCATACCGATATGAAATCGTTCTTGCTGAACATTCGCCACGCCATTGACCAACTCAACGAATGGATAGGTGGGCGCATAGCCTGGCTCACTGCGCTACTGGTGCTGCTCACGGTGCTGGACGTGGTATGGCGCCGCCTGCTCAATAACACCCAAACCTGGATCATGGAAATGGAATGGCATCTGTTTGCTCTCATCTTCCTGTTGGGCGCTGGCTATGCCTACAAACATGACCGCCATGTGCGCGTGGACTTGTTCTACGCCCGTTTCAGCTCACGCGACAAAGCCTGGGTCAATCTCATCGGCAACGTGCTGTTTTTGATGCCGTGGTGCGCAGTACTTATCTGGTTTGCCGCCGGCTTTGCCTGGAATGCTTTTAAAATACGTGAAGCATCGCCTGACCCAGGAGGCTTACCAGCTCGGTACGTTATCAAGTTTTCCATAGTGGTGGGGGCAGTCCTGCTAATGCTGCAAGGCATAGCAGACACGATAACGGCAGTGCTCAAGTTGATGGAACGAAAAAAGGAGATGGGGGGGTGACTGAGTAACTTTGAGACTGGAAGAAATGGGGGAATTTTTAATAAAAAAAACTACCCCCTATGTACAGGCAGTATATGCTCTGCACTCTACCTACACACAGGGAGTACTCTCTATCCTAGCAAAAATCCCTTGCAAAGAAGTTTACGGAGACAAGCCTTGCCTCTTTGACCTCCTATCTTTTCTGAATTATTGCCAAGCGCTCGCTGCGGCCTTCACAGGCGCACGTGACTCCTCGACATCGAGCCCATATGCTCAATGGCACTTTTGTTTCCTGCACTTAGCTCGAGGGTCTGGCTCTGCAAAGCGATACGATATGCCCAGGCTGCATATCGAGACGCCGAAGCCAAGCTCACTGTGCAACCCCCAGTAGTGATTCAGGGCAAAGCGCGCACCCAGGAAGCCTGAGGCAAAAAGCCGCTCAGAATGCTCATCAGTTGCCCTAATAACACTCCCGGCCTTATGTGCCGACACGGCAGCCACATCAGAAGACACCCACATAGCGCAAATCCCACCGTACAAATTCCAGCGTTCGAAACGCCATGGGTCAGTATGCACCGTAGCCCGAAGCCCTGCATAGCTGTAGCGATGCCAGAAAGTCATACCCGCATGTATGCCACGGGTACGTGCTGCCTGCGATACTGAATAGCCGGCCACCGCGTCCATGCTGAACAGACCAGAAAAACGATGCGATACGGCAATGCTCAAAGGCGGTACAATGCACTGTGAGTGGTCTCTAACAAAAGTAGGCAGCGCGCCAATGCTTACATTGGCCTCCCACTTAAAGCGGGCTTCGTTCTGCGATGCCGCATCATACCATAGGAAGCCAACAAAAACAGTAATGGAAATTAAATGTTTCATAAGGGTTTAATATAATAGTGGTTTAGTAAAATAAATTCAAGGTGTTTTTCTTTCAGAAGTTCTCTGGGTGTAGTAAGCGAATTAATATGGGACAGGCGTAGTCTTAGGAACTGGTCGGAGTGTTATTTCTATTTGTTGTAATAGATTTATTCTGAAATGAAAAATTCAAAATTGTGACTATTTAGGACATTGTGAGCCTACATGAGGTTAATTTGCCGTTAAATATTCCCGCAACCTTCTTAATATTTACGAATTTTTTTGTTAAAAACTGAATTTATCTTATACATTACAAGATATAAGTACTGCCGTCACTTTGAAATTAAACAAAAACAAGTGGCATTTTTAAAGAATAACTGGTAGTTCCTTATTAGTTCATTTTGGTAGTGTCAATGTGCGAGTGAGTTGCATCTTTGCGAAAAAAGATAGTAACAGAAAACAAGTGCTATAAGCGCTGTCAATCTGAAACCATAGTCAAGAACGGCAGCAATAGTGCGGGCAATCCCAAATACCTGCGTAAAGATTGCGGATTTGGCGGTGTATTCCAAAGTCTCCTCCCATCTGAGGAGACGAAAGAAGCTTTGCTCAGAGCGGCAGTTATGTAAAAAGTCAAGTACTCCACAAAAAACCCTTCCCGTATTTTCACAAGTCTGATCTGTCGAAAGGACTTTGCACTTTAGTCCAGCCCGTATGCGTGATATGGGTATAGATCTCCGTCGTCTTGCTGCTCTCGTGGCCCAGCAACTCCTGAATCCACCGCACATCGGTACAAATTTCAATAGATGGAGTAGCGTAGCTGCAATATCAATATGAGCTTTTTTTAAGGCGCCAAGGTTTTTGCGTTAAATTTTTAAAAAATTTTTTCTCGATTTTCGATACGAAACAGCGTTTCCTGGGGTATTCTGTGGGCTGTGCGGGGACAGGGTAGGCCGCGCGCGCCCCATGCTCTTGGCCTTGGATCTTGCTTTTTCGAACGCAGGCGCGCATGGACGGCAGTGCATTAGACTTATTCTGAAATAATAAATTCAAAATTTTTAATATAAGCTATCACCTTATTTAATATACTGAGCAATGCTAAGTTTTGTGCATGATTTGCGGAGGTTATGCACCAAACTCGGCGAGTCGAAGTATAAACCCGGCTGGGCTGTATGTCTTGTTCGCTGACTGATTTGAACGCGCCCACCGCACCGTCTTGGCTCACCAAGCCCACCTTTCGGTTGTCCTAGATGGCGCCGACAAAGTGTTTTTTCAAATCCTTGGCCACTAAAACCATGTTTTCCGCTGTGATCATAGCTCAGCACATTGTCTAAAACCTCACTCATGTCAATAGCGCTCACTTGACCTTGATGCGCGATCAAGTAATCTACATACAGTTCAAATGTCTCGAGTTTTCGCATAAATCGACTTTTTGAATCGCAAATCTCGTACTGTCAAAGAACTTACAACTCCAAAATTTTTGGGGTGCGTAATGCCAGTTCGAATATTATATCCAGGTTGGAGTTAATTTCTATATCCTTGCCGTGAAAGTTTTTGATCAAATAACGCACTTGCCCCAGGGAGAACAATCGCCCGTCCAATCCCAAGGTACTGCCCTGCAGTAGGTTTTGGGCTAGTCAGTTGACGTGCTCTGGGCGTGGGGTATTACCTATCTTTGCAAGGTCGCGCAAGTGCCGGCAAGTTCTTGCTCGGCCTGCAGGAAGTAGCGGGAGTCGGTTCAAAGGCCGGTGTGGTCTGGTATGACCCCCAACTGCTCGCTTTGATGCGGATCGGCGGAGGGTACAGGATAAGCGGCAGGGCTGTGGCGGCGCACGGCTTGGCGGAGTATTCCGATTTTTTGATTAACAGTCATCGCAGGCATTTGGATTATTCCGCAAAAAGTAAGGGGTATTCTCTACTTTTGATCGTCAAAAAAAAAAATCGGGGAACATGCAAAAATTGCAAAATTTAGACGTGCACCGGCGCATCCTGATCCTGCACAAAATCATTTGTGTTCTTTTCCTGACAGGCATCGCCATCTCGCTTCCGCTTTGGCATGGGCAGCGCATATTTCCTCTGGCGCCGGCAGTTGCTGGCCTTCCGTCCTTGCCTGCTCCGCTGGATTACATACTGCTGGCGCTACTGGTCGGAGTGCTGGCACTGAATATCGCCAGGTTTCGCAGGTTTTTCACCGCCAGTTTGCTGGGCGCCATGGCCCTGATGGTTTTTTTGGATCAAATGCGGCTTCAGCCCTGGGTATTCATTTATTTCCTGGCGCTGTTTCCTTTGACATTGGCCGACTTCCACAATGAAAAGACGCGCCGAAAGCTTGGCCTTCCTTTACTGGGCTACCTCCAGGTGTTGCTTGTCGGAGTGTATTTTTGGAGTGGGCTGCACAAATTCACCCAGTCTTTTATTGACTTTGTTTACCCCTTGTTGCTCAAGGGATTGTTTCGGGTTCAGGACGGCAGTTGGCTCATGGAGCACCGGCAATTGGGTTATGGGGCGGCGGCGGTGGAACTGCTGATCGGCCTGGGGCTTATTTTCCCCAAAACCCGCAACCTGGCAGTCCTTGGCGCCGTGCTGATGCATTTACTTATCATTGCTTGGGTAAGCCCGTTGGGGAGCAACCCCAATTACGTGATTATACCCTGGAACGTGGCCATGATCTCGCTGGTAGTACTTGGCGCTTATGGCATGAAAAATCGCATCAGCCTGTGGCCAGCAGCCCATGCTGATCTTCGCTGGGCTACGGCGGCGCTGGCCTGCCTGATATGGTTCATGCCGGCATTGAACCTAGACAACAGGTGGGATGCCTATCTGTCGTTTAACCTCTACACCGAGCGCACTCCACACATGTACGTGGCGCTCAGGCAGGAAGCCTTACAACAGATAGACCCCCGGCTTGCTACGTATTTTGCCGATGCAAGCCTCATTGAAGAAGGCGAGGTAATAGACGTGGAGTTGTGGTCTTTCGCTGAATTGAACGTGCCGGTTTACCCGGCGCGGCGCGTGCACAAGGCCATCGGGCGATATTTTTGCCGCTCGCCGATCAACCCCGATCAAGTCATGCTTGTTGCGTACAAAAGGCCTTTTGTGGAAGGCAACTACGAGGTCTTCTTTTGTAAGGATTGTTAGTGTTTCCATTCAACTCAAGTCAACGTAGAGAAAGAGATAGCTGCCTTTAGTTACAAACTGATGTGGTGATGGCATTTTTTAACTGATATTTATAGTCAAAAAACAACCGTTGCAACCAAAAGCTGCTGTCCCACCCTCAACATTTCAAAAAGTGCATCTGTTTTTCCGGAAATCCAACCATATTTGCGGTGCGCTCTGAGGTTGCAGGTAGCGCACAAGTCAGCCAACGCTGCATTATGTGGAATAAAAAGACCAAATATGCCCTGAAAGCCCTGTCGTATATGGGCAAGCACTATACTTCAGGACGGCGCATCCTGGCTAAGGAAATCGCTGAGCACTACCACATTTCCGTCAAGTTCTTGGAAGCCATCCTGTTAGAATTGCGCAATGCCGGCATCCTCGGTAGTCGAAAAGGCAAAGGCGGCGGCTACTACCTGCTAAAGCCCCCCGCCGAAGTGCCGCTCTCCAAGATAATTCGGCTCACTGACGGCCCCATATCCATGCTCACCTGCACGAGTTTGTTTTTTTATGAACCCTGCGCCGACTGCGCTGCCGAAGCTGACTGCAAAATCAGGGAAGTAGCCCTGGCCATACGCGATAGTACCTTGGCCGTGCTCGACCAAAAAACCCTGGCGGATATGATCCTGCAGGCAGAACCCACATAATAATGTAATACCAAGCATACTTCGCAGGGCAGCTGCTCCTGGTATCGCCGTTTGATGCGATGCCTCCTTTGTATTGCTCGACGTGCCAATCTCCATCCAAGTTTGCGAGTTGCAACCTATCTTTGAGCCTGAGATTGTAATTTTTAACTGCCTTTGCCATGCCAGTATCCAGCCAGTATCGCCAGGCATTTGCCATCATCACGGCGTTGTTTTTCATGTGGGGCTTCATTACTTGCCTCAACGACATCCTGATACCGCACCTCAAGGATGCTTTCGAGTTGCGCTACTGGCAGGCCATGCTGGTACAATTTGCTTTTTTCGGAGCATACTTTGTGGTATCCCTGCTCTATTACCTGTACTCTGTGAGCTCGGGCGATCCGATTGCACGGGCAGGCTATCAGAAGGGGCTGGTAGTAGGTCTGCTCATTAGCGGCATAGGCTGTGCCTTATTTTACCCGGCAGCCGTGGCGCACAGCTACTTATTTTTCTTGGTGGCGCTATTCATCTTGGCTTCAGGCATCACCATTATACAGATAGCCGCCAACCCCTATGTGGCTGTACTGGGGCCGGAAGAAACGGCATCTGGGCGGCTCAATCTGGCGCAAGGGCTGAATTCGCTAGGCTACGTAATTGCGCCAGTAATAGGAGGCACACTCATTTTTCGGAGTGAACTGCGCGGCGCTGAGTCTGTCAATATGCCCTACCTGGCCCTGGCGGCTACTTTTGGAGTATTAGCCATTGTTTTTGGCCGGATTCGCCTGCCGCGCATTTACACGAGGCAAGCGTTCAGCCACGAGAATGTACTGTCCAGGTACCCTGGATTCATTTGGGGCATGTTGGCTATATTTTGCTATGTAGGTGCCGAGGTAGCGGTAGGCAGCATACTAGTTAATTTCCTGGGCTTACCACAGGTAATGAGTTATTCGCCGGAAGAAGCCGGTAAGTTTCTGTCGTTTTACTGGGGGGGCCTGATGATTGGCCGGTTCATGGGGGCCATCTCCTTAAGCTATGCAAAAGACACCCTGCACAAATACGCGCTCATGGCATTAGCGGCCATAGTTTGTACAGCAGTCATTTATCTAACAGCCTCCCGAGATTGGTTCACTGGCGAGCAGAAGCTTCGCTTTCAGGAGATCTCCATGTTTTTAGGGCTGGTAGCGCTCAGCTATGGGGCGTTCTTCATGGGTGCATCCCGGCCTGGGCGTATGGTAGGCGTATTTTCGTTGTGGGTCATGGGGTTGCTGCTACTTGCTATGGCGAGCACAGGCGCGGTTGCTATGTGGGCGCTCATCGGCGTCGGGTTGTTCAACTCCATTATGTGGTCCAACATCTTCACGCTGTCTATCGAAGGGCTGGGCGAGGATACGGCGCAGGGTAGTTCGCTGCTAGTAATGATGATTGTAGGTGGGGCATTGCTGCCCCCGCTACAAGGCGCGCTGGCCGACTGGCAGGCAGTAGGGCTGAAGTACTCCCTCGTATTGCCTATGCTGGCTTACCTTTACTTGGCCTGGTTTGGGTTCAGGCGGCAGCATCGATTGAAAACCAGCTAAAAACCAACTGTGGGCAAAACCTATTCTACGGCCAAACGGGCAAGCGTCTGCAGGTGAGCAGCAGGACAAACGACATACCCTGGATTGTCTGAGCGGGGTGCCTGGCCAAACTGTACAGGTGCGCCATCCAGATAGCGATGGGTTAGCCCCAGTTCTTCTACGATGACTTTTTCGCCTGCCCAGTCCCATGGTTCAATCTTGCGCATCAGGAAGATATTGACATCCAGCTGGCCGCGGGCCATCATGAGCGTACGGTAGGCAGTAACTTGCAAAATGCGCGCTTTGGATATACCCATGCGGGCGAAGAGTTGGTAATACCTGTCGCCTTGGTAGCGTTCGGGGTGGCCATACAGCAATTCATCAAAAGGCTTGACTGGCACAGGCGCCACGCGGTCTGCGGGTTGGGTGCCCTGCTGAATGAATACCCCCTGCCCTTTGACGGCATACAGCAGCAGGTCGTCCAGCGGATAGGCCAGCACGCCAATGACCAGACCTTCCTCTCGGTCGTAATAGGCGGCCTGATGCGTGAAGCCAGGGCGGCCTTCTACATAGTAGCTGGTACCGTCCAGTTCATCCACTACAAAATAATCTTTGCCCGGCTCATAGGATTTGTGCGGCGACTCCTCACTGTACAACCCAACCTCTGGGAAGTGCTTAGCGCTGGCTTTTTGCCACATTTCCGATATGGCCAAGTCTATATCCGTCACTTGTGAAGTATCGGGTTTGATGTAAACTTTGAAGTCGCCCTGGTAGTGGCTGACCATAATCTGGGCAGCGGCACGGGCTTGCTCCAGTAGAAAATCCAATTGAGCTTGAAAAGACATAGCAGTGGCAAATTTTAACTGGCTGAGGTGGCTACAAACACAAATAAAGCGAATAAAATTCCACGCACAAAGATAGGCTAAATTCCCGCTTTGTTGGATATTGCATTCAAAATCTTCAAACTACCTCCTATGTTACTGCGCGTTGGTATCAGACTTTTGATGTGCACGCTCCTGGCAGGGGCATACATGGGGTGCCGGCAACGTTCTGCAAGCCCCAACGCTTCCGACTCATTCGCTGAATTTTACACCCAATTCCATGCTGATAGCCTCTATCAGATGGAGCACGTCCCGTTCCCCATTGGAGGTATACCATCCTTCACTAATAGCGATCTGGCACCAACCCCTGACTTTCAGTGGACGGCAGAAAACTGGCGCTTGCATCGCACTCTGCAGAGCAAGGAATTTACCCAAGAATTTACCCGACTTGGCGATGGCTTGGTGGAAGAGCAAATCCTTCATCAAAGCGGCCGATTTGGCATGTTGCGTCGCTTTGCCCGCATGGGCGACGGCGAGTGGTATCTCATCTACTTTGCCGACCTGAACCCCGTCGGGCCAAATGCTCACAGCGCGCAAGGCAAGCAGGAACGCTAACCTCAAAAAAATCATGCCTGACTACATTTTTTTTGACCACAGGGAACTTTTTTGCACACGCAAAGGTTTAAACTAATTATACCATTAGTTGAAGGCATAAGAATCGGGCAGTCCTCAATTGAAAAAATTTTATTCACGCAATTTAGGATTATACGCAAAAATGCTACCTTTATGGCGGCTATTATGACGAGAGACCGACAGGAATATACCTTCAATGAGGAGATCATGCCTCATGCAGAGGCCCTGTACAATTATGCCTACCACCTTACTCGCAACGAGCACGACGCCGATGACTTGCTGCAAGACACCCTTTTAAAGGCCTTCGGCGCTCTGAGTAGCTATGTACGCGGTACCAACGCCAAAGCATGGCTCTTTCGCATCTTGCAAAACACCTTCATCAACCAATACCGTCGGAAAGTACGCGGCCCAGTCTCTGTGGATATCAATGAGTTCATCCCCTCGGTAGCGCAAGAAGAAGACGAGCAGTACATCGGCTATGTAGACCTGCGCGAAGAAGTGTTTAACGACCTAATTGGTGACGAAATTACCGAAGCTGTCAACGCCTTGCCCTTGCCCTTCAGGACAGTCTTCCTCTTGTGTGACATGGAAGGCTTCTCTTACGAGGAAATTGCCAAAATTATGGATATTCCTGTAGGCACAGTGCGCTCGCGCTTGCACCGCGGCCGCAACATGCTTAAGGAAAAACTCAATAATTATGCGGCCAGTCAGGGCTGGCGAGCACCATAACAAGATTTTACTTCACTACTTATAATGTACATCTTGTTGTTTCATCTCAAAGCGTACTGTTATGAATGATACAAAATTCCAAAGTATAGTAGAGCGAATTCAACTCTACTTAGACAATGAACTCAGCCAGGCCAAAGCATCCGAGTTGCTCCGCGAACTCCACGCCAACCCAGCGTATCTCGAAATTTTTAACAAAGAGCAATCCTTTAGAGCATTAATAAAGTCGCATATAGATAAACGAAAACCTTCTCCAGACCTTATCCAATCCATCAAAGACCGTATCAAAGCCGCCCAGGCTCACCCTCCTAAGCAAATGGTACGGGCATAAACTGTAAAGTGCTTGTTTTTGTGCGGAAATTGAATTTTTTTGTAGAAGTTTGCTGCCATACAAGCACCTTCCATGAATAAAATACTCGTGGCTAACCGGGGCGAGATTGCCCTGCGTGTAATGCGTACTGCCCGCCAAATGGGCATTCAGACCGTAGCCGTCTTTTCAGAAGCTGACCGTCAGGCACCTCACGTGCGCTTTGCCGATGAAGCCGTCTGCATTGGCCCGCCGCCCTCTAACCGCTCCTATCTCGTAGGCGAAAAAATTATTGAAGTTGCCAAGTCCTTAGGCGTAGACGGCATACACCCCGGCTACGGCTTCCTGAGCGAAAACGCCCGTTTTGCTCAAATGGTACAAGACGCTGGCATCACCTTCATCGGCCCTGACCCCTACGCCATTGAGACTATGGGCAATAAGCTGGCCGCCAAAGAAGCTGCCAAAGCTTACCAAATTCCTATGGTACCGGGTACAGAATTTGCCATTCAAGACCCTGACGAAGCACGCACCATAGCCCGCAGTATCGGTTTTCCCATCCTTATCAAGGCAGCAGCTGGTGGTGGCGGCAAGGGTATGCGAGTGGTGCACCACGAAGCTGACCTGGATGAACAACTAGAACGCGCTGCCAGCGAAGCGCTCTCCGCTTTTGGCGATGGCTCCGTATTCATCGAAAAATACATCACTTCGCCCCGCCATATCGAAATACAGGTGCTAGCCGATGCGCATGGCAACGTAGTCCACCTCTTTGAACGCGAGTGCAGCGTACAGCGCCGCCACCAAAAAGTGATCGAAGAAGCCCCGTCGGCTATCCTCACTCCCCAAGTGCGCGAAGCCATGGGGCAGGCCGCCATTAGCGTAGCCAGGTCTTGCCAGTACAAAGGCGCTGGCACTGTGGAGTTTCTGGTGGACGAAAACCTCAACTTCTACTTTTTGGAGATGAATACCCGCTTGCAGGTGGAGCATCCTGTCACGGAGATGATCACCGGCATAGACCTGGTGGAGCAGCAAATCCGCATTGCCCGCGGCGAGCCACTCTCTTTTCGCCAAGAAGACCTGCACATCCAAGGGCATGCGCTGGAACTGCGCGTTTACGCAGAAGACCCCTACGACAATTTCCTGCCCAGCATCGGCAAGCTCCAGGTGTATCGCCGTCCGCAAGGCGAAGGCATTCGCATAGACGACGGCTTTGAACAAGGCATGGAAATCCCCATCCACTACGATCCCATGATTGCCAAGCTCATTACCTATGGTACTACCCGTAGTGCAGCCATTCACCGCATGTTGGAAGCTATAGAACAATACGACATCGAAGGTGTATCCACTACCTTGCCCTTCGGAAGGTTTGTGTGCGAGCACGAGGCCTTCCGTTCCGGCCAGTTTGATACGCACTTTGTGGAGCGGTACTTCAATCGGGAAGCGCTTGAGACTACTAATCGGGAAGAGGGTTTGTATGCTGCGCTACTGGCGCTCAAACTATACACTGAATACAAGTGCCAACTCCATGTACCCGACGTAGGTGGCTCCAACTGGCGGTATTTCCGATAATCTTTATTTTTTATCCCATTTCGACATGGAACACCTCGCCCAACTGCTCCAATGCTACCAAGAAGCGGCTGAACCAGCCGATTTCCTAAAGGCAGTTGTACAAACTGTGCCCAGTCATACAGTATTTACTACTTCGCTAGGGGTAGAAGACCAGGTCATCACGCATTTTATTGCTCGGCATGGTCTGCCTGTGCGCATCGTCACCTTAGATACAGGCCGCCTTTTTGACGAAACTTATCAACTATTGCAACGCACTGAAACGCGCTACAAGCTTCGTGTAGAAGTTTACTATCCCGATGCCAATATGCTCGAAGCGCTTGTCAAAGAGCAAGGCATCAATGGATTTTACGATAGTGTAGCTAGGCGCAAGCGCTGCTGCTACGTGCGCAAAGTACAGCCTCTGCAGCGCGCGCTGGCTGGTACCCAAGTATGGATTACCGGTTTGCGCAAGGCACAAAGCGAAAATCGAAGCAACCTCTCCCCCGTAGAATGGGATGCCAACTACAACTTGTATAAAGTACACCCGCTTCTGGACTGGACAGATGCTCAGCTATGGGCCTACATTAAGGCAGAGCACATCCCCTACAATCCCTTGCACGACAAAGGCTATCCCAGCATAGGCTGCGCGCCTTGTACGCGCGCTGTGCTACCTGGCGAACCCGCCCGCGCCGGCCGTTGGTGGTGGGAACAAGGCGCCCAGGAGTGCGGCTTGCACGCCGAGCGCAAGCAAAAACAGTAGAAGGACTGCAGAAGCCGTATAATATACAGGCATTACTCCTCCCGTTTAGTCAAAGTGTACCGCGTAAAAAAGTGCGCAAGCAGGGATAAGGGACGAAGTGTGCTCAATCAAGCGCATGTAAGATCATGCCGCCTGCCAAAGTCTGGCCAGTATGCTCATCCAACAAGATAAACGCGCCGGTATGCCTGCTATCGCAATAGGGGTCAAATGCCAGCGGGGAGGCCAGGCGAATGTCCACTGTAACAATATCGTTGAGCCCAGCGCACTCGGCAGGAATAGCCTGCAGGCTGTAAATGTCCATTTTTTCCACCAGTTGCTCCACTATGCAGCGCAGGCGCCGGCTTTGGTGCTGTAGCAGCATTTTGGTACCGGGTCGGAGCATTTTATGGTCATCCATCCAACATATTTGCGCCCGCAAGCGATGAGACAGCACAGGAGGATGTGCCACTGAAGCGATGAGATCGCCTCGGCTCACGTCCAATTGGTCAGTGAGTTGTATAGTGACTGACTGGCCGTGATGGGCTTCGTGCAGTACCTGATGGCCCAATTCGATACTTTTGATGCAAGTTTCAAGCCCTGATGGCCATACTTGCACGGCATCCCCCACGTGCAAGGCGCCCCCGATTACTCGCCCCGCATAGCCTCGGTAGTCATGCAGGTCTTCGCTCTGGGGGCGTATCACCCATTGTACGGGCATACGCGCTGGTCCCTGGCGCTCGCGGGGTTTCAGAGGGAGCTCTTCCAGATAGGCCAGCAAAGAAGGCTCTGCATACCAGGGCATGCGTTCGCTGCTACTTACCACATTATCGCCATGCAAGGCACTGATGGGTATAAAATGCACGCTCTGAAACGAGCCCTCTGGCATCAAGGACTTGAACGCAGCAGCAATGCGGTAAAACACCTGCTCATCATAGCTGACCATATCCATCTTATTGACAGCTACTACCAAGTGCGGAATACTCAATAGCTTAGCAATGCAGGCATGACGGCGGGTTTGCTCCACTACGCCATGGCGAGCGTCAATGAGTATAATAGCTAAGTCGCTATTGGAAGCACCGGTCACCATATTGCGGGTGTACTGAATATGCCCTGGTGCATCGGCAATAATAAATTTGCGCTTGGGCGTGGCAAAATATTTATAGGCTACGTCAATGGTGATGCCTTGCTCGCGCTCGGCTTTGAGGCCGTCGGTCAGAATGGCCAGGTCGGGTGCGCCATCAGCCAGGTATGCCTTACGCGAGGCCTTGCGCATGGCTTGCAGTTGGTCTTCAAATACGGCATGAGAGTCATACAAGAGTCGGCCGATGAGGGTACTTTTGCCGTCGTCTACCGAGCCAGAGGTAATGAATCGGAGTAGATCCATGATTATCAATGGGTTTTAGATGGCTTAAAAGTAACCAGCTTTCTTGCGCTCTTCCATAGCAGCTTCAGAGGTGGTGTCGTCTAGGCGAGCACCGCGTTCGCTGTATCGGATATCGTGCAACTCCAGCAGTATGTCTTCCACAGTGGCTGCGTGAGACTCAAAGGCCGCTGTGCAGGTAACGTCACCAATGGTGCGAAATCGTACGAGCTTGTTGAGCACGACCTCATCGTCTGCAATATGCAGGCAGGGTTCGGCAGCCATGCAGACGCCGTTGCGCATCACGACGTTGCGCTGATGCGCGAAGTAAAGACTCGGCAGCGCTATATGCTCGCGCTGGATGTAGTGCCATACGTCCAGTTCTGTCCAATTGCTAATGGGAAAAACGCGCACGTTTTCGCCAGGCTGTATTTTGCCGTTGTAGAGGCTCCATAATTCCGGGCGCTGACACCGGGGATTCCACTCGCCAAAGGCATTACGCACAGAGAAAATGCGCTCCTTGGCTCTGGCCTTTTCCTCATCGCGCCGGGCTCCACCGATACAAGCATCGAAGCCAAACTCCTCAATGGCATCCAACAGAGTAATGCTTTGCAAAGCGTTTCGGCTGGCGTTTTTGCCCTGCGGCTCTGTAGCTTTGCCCTGCCGGATGCTGTCTTCCACGTATCGCACAATGAGCTGCACCCCAATGCGTGCTGCCAGTTGGTCTCTGAACTCTAGCGTTTCTTTGAAGTTGTGCCCAGTGTCAATATGCAGCAGCGGAAACGGTATGCGCCCCGGATAAAAGGCCTTAGCTGCCAGGTGCACCAGCGTGATAGAGTCTTTACCCCCCGAAAAGAGCAAGACAGGGCGCTCAAACTGCCCTGCTGCTTCTCTCAAGATGTGTATGGCTTCTGATTCGAGCCAATCGAGATAAGTATTCATTACCTGTAAATCCTATTGGATTGATAGGATTCTGCAAATATACAGGCTAAATTCTGATAACTCCAAGCGTTAGCAAGAATAATTTCAGAAAAGAAATTCATTAGAAGACTCAATACCTGACACCATCAAAGCGGGTGACAATATCACCCTTTAAGTACGCGGCGCATGGTTTCGCCAATGGCTGCCGGAGTGCGCACTACGTGAATACCACAGGCTTCCATCACGGCCATTTTGGCCTCTGCCGTATCATCTTTGCCACCAATGATGGCGCCAGCATGGCCCATGGTACGGCCTTTGGGGGCAGTTTGGCCGGCTATGAATCCCACAACTGGTTTGGTGCCAAACTCCTTGATGTAGCGGGCTGCATCAGCTTCCATACTGCCGCCGATTTCGCCGATCATAATGATGCCCTCAGTTTCGGGGTCGTTCATCAGCAATTCTACAGCTTCTTTAGTGGTAGTACCCACGATGGGGTCTCCGCCAATACCTATGCAGGTGGACTGCCCCAGGCCGGCTTTGGTTACTTGGTCAACGGCTTCATAAGTGAGCGTACCCGAACGCGACACGATGCCAATCGAGCCTTTGCGATGAATGAAGCCCGGCATGATGCCGCACTTGGCTTCGTCGGGCGTAATGACGCCTGGGCAGTTAGGGCCAATCAGGCGGCAAGATTTATCGCTGAGATAGGCTTTCACCTTCACCATGTCTTGCACAGGAATGCCCTCCGTGATACAAATGATAACCCTGATACCAGCTTCGGCAGCTTCCATGATAGCATCGGCAGCAAATGCCGGAGGCACAAAAATAACGGAGGTGTCGGCGCCGGCTTTTTGCACAGCTTCATACACGGAGTTGAACACTGGCCGTTCCAGGTGTGTTTCGCCGCCTTTGCCAGGCGTGACACCACCTACTACCTGAGTGCCATACTCAATCATCTGGCTGGCGTGGAAAGTGCCTTCCTTGCCAGTGAAACCCTGTACAATGACTCTGGAATGCTTGTTGACTAAAACAGACATGGATGTTGGTTTGCGTTTTGTGGAACAAATTGAGCCCGGCCTTCCTGGGGTCAGGCTACTGGCTTTTTTTACTCTTCTTCTACAATGATAAACACATCTTCGTCCGGGCGCTTCATCTTGTAGTGTTCACGGGCAAAGCGCTCCTTATTTTGCTCAAATGCAGCGCGATCGGCTTCGGCTTCTTCAATTTTTTGCTGGTAGAATTTCTTGTCTCGCTCCAGGCGATTGACCGTGCGCTGCAGGCGAATCTGCGTGATGGGGTCGTGCTTGTCCAGGAATACCAGGATAAAGAAGAAGACTACCAGGATGAGAAAGTATTTGTTGCGTAGCGGCGCCGGCAGCAGGTTCATCAACGATTGAAATAAGCTATTAGAAGCCATAGCATTCCGTTTTTACAGCAATGACTTGCCAGGATATACGGCGTCCTCGCCGAGTTCTTCCTCTATGCGTAGCAGTTGGTTGTACTTGGCAATGCGGTCAGAGCGCGAGGCCGAGCCGGTTTTGATTTGGCCAGTATTAAGGGCCACAGCTAAGTCAGCTATGGTGGTATCCTCGGTTTCGCCAGAGCGGTGGCTCATCACGCTGGTGTAGGCGTGGCGGGTGGCCATGCTCACAGTTTCGATGGTTTCGGTTAGCGAGCCAATTTGGTTTACCTTGATAAGGATGGAATTGGCAATGTTGGCGTCAATGCCGCGCTGCAAGCGCTGGGTATTGGTCACGAAGAGGTCGTCGCCTACGAGTTGGATGCGGTTGCCCAGTTCGGTGGTGAGCTTAGCCCAGGTATCCCAGTCGTCTTCAGCCAAGCCATCTTCCAGGGAAAAGATGGGATAGCGGTTGCACCAGTCTTTCCAGTAAGCGACCATTTGCTCGCCAGTGAGCTTTTCGCCAGTAGATTTGTGCAGGTGATACACTTTTTCTTCCGGGTTGTAAAACTCTGAAGCAGCGGGGTCTAAGGCGATGAAGATGTCCTCACCTGGCCGATAACCAGCAGCTTCTATGGCCTGGAGGACAATCTGGATGGCTTCCTCATTGGAGCGGATGTTGGGTGCAAAGCCGCCTTCATCGCCTACGTTGGTGGAGTAGCCTTTGTCTTTGAGTACTTTTTTGAGGTGATGAAACACCTCCACCCCCATGCGCAGCCCTTGCGAGAAGCTCTCTGCACCGATAGGTATCACCATAAATTCCTGAAAATCAATTCCGTTATCAGCGTGCGAACCTCCATTCAAGATGTTCATCATAGGTACGGGCAGCACATGAGCATTCACACCGCCGATGTAGCGATACAGCGACATGCCTGCTTCTTCGGCAGCTGCCTTAGCCACTGCCAGCGAAACGCCCAGGATGGCATTAGCACCGAGCTTGGACTTGTTGGGGGTGCCGTCGAGTTCCAGCATCAAGTGGTCAATGTAGCGTTGCTCAAACACGTCGGCGCCGATGAGTTCTTCGCGAATGATGTCTTCCACATTTTGCACGGCTTTGCGTACACCACGCCCCATGAAGCGCTCTTTATCGCCATCGCGCAGTTCTACAGCTTCATGCGTACCAGTAGAGGCCCCCGAGGGCACTGCTGCGCGGCCGAAATAACCGTCTTCGGTGAGAACTTCCACTTCTACTGTGGGGTTGCCGCGGGAGTCCAGTATCTCGCGGGCTATGATGTCTATAATAGCGCTCATAGAGTTGATTTTTTTTAAGACAAAACAACGTGGGCGAGGGTGCGCAATGTGGCTGTTGTGGCAAATATAGCGTTCGGCAAGTTTACGTATGCGTTAATTTTGCATTAAGCTGACAAAATCGTCAAAAAGATAGCGCGCATCGTGTGGACCAGGCGAGGCTTCAGGGTGGTACTGCACCGAGAATGCTCGCTTGCCGCGTACGCGCAACCCTTCAATGCTACCATCGTTGAGGTTGATATGGGTCACTTCGACGCGGTCGGCGGCAGCGGCTATAGCATCTTTGCTCACACCGAAGCCGTGGTTTTGGCTAGTGATTTCGCAACGGCCGGTGAGCAGGTTTTTCACTGGGTGGTTGATGCCCCGATGGCCGTGGTGCATCTTGTGGGTAGGAATGTCCAGGGCCAGTGCCAACAACTGATGCCCCAGACAGATGCCAAACAGGGGCGCATTCTCCGCCAGAATAGCTTTAGCAGTTTGGATAGCGTAGTGCATGGAGGCGGGGTCGCCAGGGCCATTGGAAAGGAAGTAGCCGTGTGGGTTCCAGGTTTTGACGGTGTCCAGCGGTGTTTGGGCAGGGAATACTTGCAGATAGCAGCCTCGCTCAGTGAGGCATTGCAGTATATTGCGCTTAACCCCGTAATCATATACCGCTACACGAAACGGCGCATCGGGCTGGCCTACAAAGTAGGGCTCGCGCGTACTCACAGCCGAGGCCAACTCCAGCCCTTCCATGCTGGGCACGTCGGCCAGGCGCTGGTGCAGGGCTTCTACGTCCAGTATTTCGGAGGATATGATGGCATTCATGGCGCCCCGATGGCGTATATGTCGCACAATAGCGCGGGTATCTACCTCAGAGATAGCTACCATGCCTTCTGCTTCAAAGTATTCCTGGATAGACTGG
The DNA here is from genome assembly GCA_938015595.1 of uncultured Saprospiraceae bacterium. Lineage (GTDB taxonomy): Bacteria > Bacteroidota > Bacteroidia > Chitinophagales > Saprospiraceae > UBA2329. The sequence goes on from CALLPI010000016.1 coordinate 172,609, forward strand.
TCAGCAGCGTGGCGAGAGTAAGGCACAGTGAAGTTCTTGCAGATCAGGCCGGCAATCTTCATGCGGTCTGATTCCACTTCGGAGGCTTTGATGCCGTAGTTGCCGATGTGGGCGTTGGTAGTCACTAGCAGTTGGCCGTAGTAGGAAGGGTCAGTAAAGATTTCCTGGTAGCCGGTCATACCGGTATTGAAGCAGATTTCCCCCGTGGTTGTGCCTATGGCACCTGCCGCTTTGCCGTGAAACACCGTGCCATCTTCCAGCAGCAATATGGCAGGTTCATACGTGGACTCTTGCATGTCGGTTGACCAACTTTTTATCTTTGCTTTCAAAATTGGCTGCAAAGGTAGGCAATTTCTCCAGAATACCTACAATTTCCAGTCCATTCGCAACAGTAGGTTTCGGGGCGCTTCCATCAGGCCGGGCCGGATGGTATAGTCCTCATTGAAGATGTTGTTGAACAACAGAGAAATCTTAATGCCGTTGGTCACACGGTAGCTGCAGCGCAGATTATGCACGATGTAGCCGTTGTTATCTTTCTCGCGGTAGGCTCCCAAGCCGTTGACAATGGCGATAAAGATGAAATCAATGGCCTCCATGTGGCTGGCATAAAAGGTCTCGATGCCGAAGCTGAAGCGTTTCACTTCGGTTTCTATGTCCATTTTAAAGGTGCGGCGTGAGCGGTATTTGAGCACGTTTTCTTCTTTGTAGGAGGAGTTGTTGTAGTTGAGCTGGCCTTGCGTGGGTTGCATACCGGGTTCCGTGGGGCGAGGTTCCCAGTCGAGGAAGCGGGGATCTATCCAGGTGTAGCCAGTCAGCACACTGGTGGGAATGCCAAAGAGCTTGCCGCGCCCTACCAGCGTAATTTCTGCGCCTTTGATGTCGGTGTCGCCGATATTCACAGAGCTAAAGCCGAAGCCCACGAGGTTGAACTCGAGCATATCCTGGAATCTAGAATAAAAGCCTGCCACGTCAATAAACCCTTCAAAGCCAGAGGCTCGGAACCCTTGCTTGATACCCAACTCGGCACTCCAGCCAGTCTCAGAAGTGGAGAAAGGATTGGGCAGTACAAAAAAGCCGGCGTTGGTAAAGATGTAGCGCTCGGCCACTGTAGGATAGCGATAGCCCTGCCCCCAGGAGGCGCGCAAAAACATACCTTTATTGACCTGGTAGTTGAGGCCAGCCCTGAACACTGGCTTGGATTCTTCTTCTTTAGACGGCTCTACCACGCCAAGTAGGTAGCGGAAGCCGGGGTTGCGCAGCACATTATTTTCATAGCGGAAGCCAAACGAGGCATTGAGGCGTTCGCCAAATTTTTTATCGAACTGAAGATAGCCAGCCAGATTGCGCGACGAAAAAGTGGTATCGCCGTACAGGGCTGCCGTCACGCTGCTCCATGTGCCCACCAGGCCGGTAGTCATCACCATTTGCAGGTTGGGAAACTTTCGCTGAAACTGGTATTCGCTGTAGATTACATAAGACTTGTTGGACTGATCGGAGCCGCTGGTCACCATATTATTATTATCTACCGAGAAATAGCGCCCCAGGTAGCGATGCCGGTTGCCTTTGTTGTCAAAATAGGTAAGGTAGGGGTCTATATTGAAGCGGAAGCGCTCGCGGGTACTGATGGTGGTAGGGGCCCCCTCAAAGCGGCGATTTTCGGAGAGCCAGTAGAAGAAGGAGCCGGTTCTGCCTTTGTTGAAGTTGCCGTTGATACCGGCCGAAAGTTGGTCGGTAAAGCGATAGCGGGTAGAGAAATTGAACCGTGCGTACTCGTTGTAGGTGTCTTTATTGTGGCTTTGTTCGTTTTGATAAAAACCGCCTAACACCAGGTCAAACTTGTTGAACTTTTGTCGGTGATATATATTGGCGCCGATGACATGGGGGGTGGGGAGGCTGTCCACGCCCCACCACTTTAGCGAGTCGGCCTTGGGCGAAAATACGGCATTGCCCCAAAGTGCGCCGCCAGTTTCAGGCTTAGCGCGCGCAAAAGCCGTGCGCACATTGATAATACCATTGAGTGCAGAGGAGCCATACAGTGCTGAAGCAGCGCCCTTGAGCACTTCAATTTGCTCAATATTTTCTACGGGCACATCGCTCCAGTTGGGGTAGCCGGCATCGGCCTGAAGTATGGGTATATCGTCCACCAGGAGCAGCACGCGGCTGCCAGCTCCCTGAGAGAACCCCGACCCGCCTCGGATGTTGGCCTGGCCGTCAATGATGGTCACGCCGGGTATTTTTTCCAAGGCTCTGTCAATGGACACCTTGCCGGTGTTGTTGATAAGGCTGGGCTTGAGCACTTCAATGGAGACGGTTTCTTCGCTGATGGGTCGGGCAAACTTGCCACTGACCACAGTGGCGGTTTTCAGTACGCTCGTTTCGATATCCAAGGCAAAATCCAGGTTGCGCGTTTCACCAGCATCAAGGATGACTTGCTGGGAAACAGACTGATAGCCTACAAAACTAACGCTGAGCTTGTAGCTACCGGGGGCTACAGATAGGCTGTACACACCGTCGGCGTCGGTCACGGTACCGCCGATCCCTATGCTGACATTAGCTCCGGGCAGGGGTTCTTTGCTTTCTTTGTCAAAAATTTTCCCTTGGAGCAGGGCGTTTTGGGCTTGCAGCCCCAACTGCACAAGAAGCACTGAGACGAAGCATGCAAGGCGAAGGAATTTGCTCATAAAGGATTGTTTGATAGTCAGATAGAAAAATAAGACTATGTTTAAAGGAGCAAAAACAGAAAGCAAAATTACGCCAACCTATTGAAAAAAATAAAAATTTTTCGCCAGTAAGGCGCCAGTACTTAGCCGATATTTGTCATCTTTGTTTATATCAATGCGATCTTTTGAGCTATCACATGCAAAACCAAAACATTATGAGTCAAAGGTTTTTACTCGTCTCTTGCCTGATCCTGTCTTTTTGGGCACAGTTGAGTGCCCAAAATTGTACGCCTATTACACCTTTTCCCGATTCAGCTATTGCTATTCCGCCCTCTTGGTCGCCAGATCGTCCGTTGGGAGGCATTCAGGATACAGCCTGTATCGGGCAGTTCTTCCAGTTTACGTTGAGTATCAAATGCCCCGGTACAATTCCTACTTTGCCCGGAGTGCAGGTCAACTCCATAGCTATACCAGCCAACAACGGCATAGCCAACCTGCCGGCAGGGCTTTCGTACGTGTGTGAGCCGCCCAACTGTGTATTCCCCCGCGATTCAGTACGCTGTATTCGCGTGTTTGGCACGCCCACTAACCCCAATGACGTAGGACAAAAAGATCTCACTCTCTCACTGACTATCAATACCACCTTCGGGCAGCTTACCAACATTCCTTACCCTAACCCAGCTCTGGACCCAGGCGGCCATTATTATCTGCACGTCAAGCCCGCCGGCTCCAGCGGCTGCCAGCCGAGTTCCAGCCGGGAGGCATATTCGCCCATCCTCTCTATGGGTAGCTTTCCAAACCCCACTACTGGCCTGACGCAAATACTGTTGCAATCTGCAGCGTCAGGGTGGTTTGATTTCCGCATCACCGACCTGAGCGGTAAGTTGGTACACCGACGCCGCGTGCAAGTACTTGAAGGCGAAAACCAAATCAACTTCGACGCCAGCGACCTACCTGCAGGTATGTACCTGTACTCCCTCAGCAACGGCGCCGGGGCAGTTATGACAGAAAAGTTGGTGATTGGCCAGAGATGAGCCAAAATCAAGAGAAGAGGCCAGTGCAAAGTTGAGCCTCTTTTCTTGATTGCCATGTGCACTTGCGCCCCTGCTCTCTTGTTTCAAGCAGGGGCATGCCATAGCCTACCTCTCACCCTTCTGGGCTAAACTCCAGCCGCTTGCCTGCGGTATGCCCCTCAAACTGCCCTTTGTGCCAAGCCACCTGACCACTGACGATAGTAGTTTCTACCAAGCCTTTGAACACACAGCCTACGAGCGGGCTCCAGCCGCACTTGTAGTGTAGGCTCTCCGGCGTGACAGTGAAGAGCTGCTCCGCATCTATGATAACCACGTCGGCCCAGTAGCCTTCGTCCAGGAAGCCGCGGCGGTCTATGCGGAAACAGATGGCCGGTGCATGGCACATTTTTTCTACAATGCGCTCCAGAGAAATAAGGCCTTTGTGATAAAAAGATAGCATAATCTGAAGGGCATGTTGCACTAGGGGTACACCGGAGGGCGCTCCGAAGTAGGAGTTTTGCTTTTCGTTCCAGGTATGAGGGGCGTGGTCGGTGGCGATGATGTCCAGGTAGTCGTCCAGTAGGGCGCTGAGCAGGGCCTGGCGGTGGCGGGGCGCCTTGATTGCGGGGTTGCACTTGATTTGCGCGCCCAGCTTGGCGTAGTCATCACTGCTAAAATATAAATGATGTACGCACACCTCAGCGGTAATGTGTTTCCGCTCCAGGGGTATGTCGTTGCGAAACAGAGCCAGCTCTTCTTCCGTACTGATGTGCAGCACGTGCAAGCGGGTGTGGTATTGTCTGGCTAGTTGCACGGCCAGGGCAGACGACTTGAGGCAGGCCTCTACACTGCGAATGCAGGGATGCTCGGACATGGGCACGGCCTCGCCGAAGCGCTGGCGCCACAGGCGTTCGTTGTTTTTTACGATGGCTTCATCTTCGCAGTGGGTGGCTATGAGTAACGGCACCTTGGCAAAGAGCGCTTCCAGCGTGGCAGGGTCATCTACCAGCATATTGCCGGTGCTAGAGCCCATAAAAATTTTTACGCCACACACCCGGCGCCCGTCGGTGCGCAGCACCTCGTCGAGGTTGTCGTTGGAAGCGCCCATGAAGAAGGAGTAGTTGGCTGCCGATTTTTGTGCTGCTGCTGCGTATTTTTCCTCCAGAAGCGCTTGCGTAAGCGCAGGCGGCTTGGTATTGGGCATCTCCATGTAAGAAGTGACACCGCCGGCCACTGCCGCGCGCGATTCGGTGTAGAGGTCGGCTTTGTGGGTGAGGCCTGGTTCGCGGAAGTGTACCTGGTCATCAATGAGGCCAGGCATAACGTACTTGCCTTCGGCATTGATTTCCCGATCAGCAAGGACGTCAATGATGCCTCCTGCGCGCTCGATGAACCCATGGCGAATATACAGGTCGCCGTGCTGGATGCACCCGCGATTGACTAGCATACCGTTTTTGATAAGTATGGACGACATAAAGATGAGGATTTGGGTCAAAAGTAGGAAATTCGCCCGATGACAGGCCTGTTTCATCTGCTGAGAGCACATGCCGGAGCACTGCTTGCAGTGGCAACCGGGGTATATGCGCTGGGCTTCAGTGCGTGGTACTGGCTGCACGACCATGCCAGCCTGGCATCGTGGTACTTACGTCTTGATACCTGCCTGTACAGGCAAGCGGAGTGGCCGCAACTGTTTTTCACTCCAGGGGTGAAAGCCCAGGGCAACGGCTTTTGTGCAGTAGCCTTCCTTGTGGGTATTGGACTGCTGGGCTACGCCTGGAAGGAAATTTGGCGCAAGCGCCCGGTACTTTCAATGGCTTTGCTCAGCCCTGCCAACGATGCATACTCCTGGCATATGCCGATAGGGCTGGTTGCAGCGGGTATGGCCTTGTGGGCATTCAGCTATTGGCATACGTGCCCGGCATACGACGAAATTTTTTCTGCTGTGCACGGCGCCGGCGCGCACCCCTTTCAGGCGATGTCATACTACATGCTACCCAACAATCACCTGCTTTTTAATACCTTGAACAGCCTCTTGCCCTGGACAGACGACAAGGTCACGAGCGGCCGCCTTTGGTCATTGGCGGCCTTTCTGGCCACTCAGCAGTTGATGTGGGCTATACTTCGGCGCTGCCTGCCTCAGGATGTAGCCCTGAATCTGACGCTGTTGCTCTCGGCGGCTTTCCCTACCCTGGGCTTTGCCTCCCAAGCGCGGGGCTACAGCATGATGCTGCTAGCCGGCTGGGCTTTGTGCTGGGCTTTGTTTCGATATATAGCAACGGAGCACCCCCGCTATGGGCGCATGTGGGTAGCTGCTACTACAGCCGGCTACGCCACAGTGCCAGTGTTTCTGTATTTTCACCTAGCTTTGAGCGTCTGGGCACTATGGGGAGCTTGGCGGCAACGCAGATGGCTGCCGGCCTTCTGGCGATACCAACTTTTGGCAGCTGGTTTTACCTTTCTGTTTTACCTACCAGCACTGTGTTTTTCAGGATGGGAGGCGCTGGCAGCCAACAAATACGTGCGCCCGGAAGGGGTGTCGTGGATGCAGTTTGGCAGTCAGTTGGCAGCTCTGGTACCATTTTTCATGGACTATGGCTTCGGAGGTTTATTGGCACATCACAAAATTGGGCTGGCTGTCGTCTATCTGGCGCCGTTGGCATTGTGGTGTTCCCGAAACAGATTGCATCGCGCCGTAGCCTGGTTTTACCTGAGTTTGTGGAGCTGTGCTTTTGCCGTGGTATGGGGTATGAAGAAGATGCCATTCACGCGCAACCTGGTCATTCAGTACAGCATGGCGCTGGCGGTGATGGGGTATGCCTTGTTTGCACTCTTACAAAAGTTGTGGCCGAGACGTTGTGCAGTGGCCAAGTGGATATTTCACATAACAATGCTGTGCGGCCTGGCGTGGTTTCTACACAAATTTCCACAAATAGCCGGTGAACAACTTTACTTCAACCCGGCTAACCAACTGTATGCACAGCACTGCCAGGATGTAGCCCAACTGCCCCAAAACACACCCATAACCTTTAGCGATGAATGCTTCTATTGGTACTATCTGTACCAAAAAGCCGGAGGCCAAGCTCGCCGCTGCCCCCAAGGCGATGAGTACTGGTGGGTAACACGCGCCTACGAACCGCCACCTGACAGCACTTCAGGGGCTTTTGAGTTGGCCTTCCTCTCGCAAATGGAAGACTATGTGGTGTGGAAAAGGCGGGAATGAGGGTACCGCAGCACAAGCAGCCGTCACATACAAAAAAATCGAGGATATAGTTTCAAATTTCAAATAATGGCCGTACCTTTGCAACATCCCCTAAAAACCATACCGCTTTTGCTTTTTTGTTGAGTCAAGTACACATTCACTGTGTCAAAGATAGTTTTTGGGATTATGATTTCGGCCGGCCGTGACTTTACAAGCGACCGGCTTTTTTATTTTCGCTCATGTACCGCTACTTTCTCAAGCCGTTGTTTTTCTTGCTGCCACCTGAAAAGGCGCATCACTTAGCCCTAACGCTACTGGAATGGACGCTGCGCCTGCCCCTACTGAGTAAATGGCTGCGCCAGTTTTTCCGTCCCCAAGCCCCTGTTTCGGGGGTTGCTCTGGCGGGGCTATTTTTCCCCAACAGGATAGGGCTTGCTGCTGGTTTTGACAAAAACGGACGTCACATCAACGCGTTGGCCGCTCTTGGCTTCGGATTTATAGAAGTGGGCACGGTCACACCGCGACCGCAAGCTGGCAACCCGCGCCCCCGCCTCTTTCGCCTGCCCACTGATGAAGCACTCATCAATCGCATGGGCTTCAACAACGACGGCCTGGAGGCACTGGTAGCCCAATTGAAAAAACCTAGACCACAGGGGCTGATTGTAGGTGGCAATATCGGCAAAAACAAAGATACACCCAACGAACAAGCGCTTGAAGACTACCTGACCTGTTTTGACGCGCTCTTCCCTTGGGTAGACTACTTTGCCGTGAACGTCAGTTCGCCCAATACGCCTAACCTCCGCCAACTGCAAGACAAAGAGCCGCTAACCCAATTGCTGATCGCCCTGCAGAAACGCAACAATACACACCCGAAGCCCAAACCTATCCTACTCAAAATTGCACCCGACCTCAGCGATGCCCAAATGGACGACATCGTGGACATAGCCCGCCGCACTGGCCTTTCGGGTATTATTGCTACCAACACTACCGTGTCGCGGCAGGGATTACAGGCTTCTCCCGATACCCTGGAACGCATCGGCGCTGGTGGACTTAGCGGCCAGCCGCTGCGGGAGCGCGCCACTGCCGTTATTCAACGTTTGAGAGCACAATTGCCACCACCCTTCCTCCTCATCGGCGTAGGCGGAATAGACAGTGCAGCCGCCGTACAGGAAAAATTGGATGCCGGTGCTGACTTGGTGCAACTCTACACAGGCCTTGTATATCAAGGCCCAGGTATAGTGAGGGCAATTCTGAATAGGCTGTCAAAAGCATAAAACAAAGCCTAAATGCAAATGCGCATTGGCGTAAGCACCCCTCTTGGTATATGCTCACCGTGCCAGCCGATGCACCTGGCTGAACAGCGCTCGAATGAAAGTAGGAATAGGCAAAGTGTGCATAAGCACAAGTTCTTGCCAAAAGGTAGTTTCAGCGTTGAGAAAAGCCAGGATTCGAGCAGGTGGATTGCGAAGAAATAGTTTGCGAAACAGCGGCGCGCCCGGATACAGGCCTTTTTCCAGCACATAGAGCAGCAAGGCATCATACTTCTGTGCGCGAAGCAGGTGAAAAGGCGATGAAACAGCCGGACTTTGACCGTTTTCCAGCGCGCGCACCAGGCGATCTGCTCGGTGCTGAATGTTCCAGAAAGTATATCCGGTAGAGGCACGGGTATCGCCGCCAGCCATGCCCAAATGTATGACGCGGCCTTGCGCGCGCGGAAACGCAAAATCTGTCATAGGTATGACGCCTTGCTCGGTGAAAGTAATCTCGTAGTCTTTTGCATGGGCATGGTGTTGCGCCAGGTAGTTGCGCAAAATCTCGTCATAACCAGCAACACTGAGGTGTTGATTGGAAAAAATGGCGACTTCTACCAGGGCTTCACGCGCAGAAAACGGCAGAACGTACAGGAAGCGCGTTTCGCCATGTTGGGGCGTTCTGAAGTCCATCAAGGTAGCCTGGCTGGGGTCAAAGGTGGGCTGTGCCGTGCGAATAAACCACCCCCGGAAGTGTTGATCCAGGTAGTTGACCTGCTTTTTGTCTAGCGGAGCGCCGCGATAAATACTGTTGAAACACCACTCGGCTGTAAATACCTGCCCATCGGCTTGCACCTCTACACCGGCAGCGGATTGGCGAATGTCCTCTACATCGGCCTGAAGGCAGGTCACGTTGGGAAACTCTTTGATAAGCCGCTGCATTTCCTGATAAAAATCAATGCCGCGAATCACCTTATAAGTATAAGGTGCAATATGAAGCAAGCGGGAGGCATTACCTTCGTGAAACCAGAGATATTGCCAACGGTGGTGTACAATGTGCTCAAACGGGCCGGGGGTTTTCTCCCAAAAGCACCAGGTGCGGTCATTTTCATTTTTCAATGCCCGATCCAGTACCAGGATGTGCTTGTGCCGCAGAGATGAATGCAGCAACCTATGCAGGACGCTTAGCCCTGCAGCGCCACCCCCGGTGATGATGTAGTGGTAATTATTTTCCGCCATATCCTGGATGTGCAAGGTACTGATGCAAAAGAATCACAAACGGGCTTAACGCTGTGCGAGGAGGATTGTTCGTAACGCCCAAGCACTCCACACCTTTTGAATGCCTCATTCACACCACCAAATTGATCATACGACCAGGCACAATAACGACCTTACGTACGGGTTTGCCATCCAGCCAGCGCTTGACTGCATCCATCTGCAGTACAGTTTGTTCCAATTCAGCGGGCTGGGCCGAGGCAGGAAACTTCTCCGTAGCGCGCAGTTTCCCATTGATGCTTATGGGATAGGTGATCTCCTCTTCTACCAACCAGGTTTCATCGTACTCCGGAAACTCCGCATGGTGTACACTGCCCGTTTGCCCCAGGTGATGCCACAACTCCTCTGAAATAAACGGCGCGAAAGGCGCCAGCAGGCGCACCATAGGCTGTAGGATGTGACGATTGCGGCACTCCAGGCGCTTAAGTTCGTTGACGGCAATCATGAAAGCGCTCACACAGGTATTGAACGAAAAGCGCTCTATGTCTTCGGTTACCTTCTTGATGGCAGTGTGAAGTACCCTCCACTCCTCCTTGCGCGGTTCAGCTTCCGTCAGCGCTATGGGGCCATTTTCGCTGAAAAACAACGACCAAAAGCGCCGTAGAAATTTGGTCACGCCATCAATACCTTTGGTATTCCAAGGCTTGGAATCTTCAAGTGGCCCTAAGAACATTTCGTACATGCGGAAGGCATCGGCGCCGTAGCGCGCCACCACATCATCGGGATTGACGACGTTGAAGTAGCGCTTGGACATTTTGCCTACCTCAGACACTGTGACCATGCGCATGTCGGCGTATGCTCCTTTGGGCGTGAATACCCCGTTTTGATACACGCCCTGGCTGCACTCAAAAATGGCCTGCTGGAAATCCGGGCGCCAGTCCACAAATTTTTTGATGCCTTCAATGTTAAGATAGGAGCCTGGACTGCCCCAGTCCTGCACAAAGTCCACATGTATAGGGATTCTGGCAAACTCCGTACCGTACTGCGCCTGCTCTACCTGGGCTATTTCGGCGCTGACAAAGCGAGCCACGCCATTGTGCTTTTCTTTTTGGAGCATGAGGTACTCAATGATACCCTGAATCATGCCTTGGTTGATGAGTTTTTTGGCATATTCGCACTCTGCCACCAGCCCCAGGTCGTAGAGAAAATGGTTCCAGAAGCGGCTGTACAGCAAGTGGCCTACAGCGTGCTCAGCACCGCCTACGTAAACATCCACATTGCGCCAATAATCAATGGCTTCCTTGCTGGCAAAGGCTTGGTCGTTTTGAGGGTCCATGTAGCGATACCAGTACCAGGAGGAGCCAGCCCACCCAGGCATAGTGTTCCACTCGTAGTCATATTGGCCTTTATACTTCCAGCCTTCAGCGCGACCCAGAGGCGGTTCGCCGGTATCGGTAGGCAGGTATTTATCAATATCAGGCAAGATGAGCGGTAACTCCGAATCGTCGAGCGGATGCGGCACGCCGTCTTTCCAGTATATGGGCACAGGTTCGCCCCAGTAGCGCTGGCGGCTGAAGATGGCGTTGCGCATGCGGTATTGTACTTTGGCCTTACCAATGTAGTGCGATTCCAGCCATTCAACCAGTTTAGGCATAGCTTCGGCGTAGGTCAAACCATTGATGAACCCAGAGTTGATGTAGCGGCCTTCTTTGGTGGGGTCGGCGGCTTTGTCGAGGTCTTTTTGAGCATCCAGGATGGGTACGATGGGCAGGCCAAAATGAGTGGCAAAGTTCCAGTCGCGTTGATCACCGGAGGGTACAGCCATGACCGCCCCTGTACCATAGCCGGCCAGCACATAGTCAGCAATGTAAACAGGTACTTTCTCCTGGTTGAAGGGGTTGATGCAGTAGGCGCCAGTAAAAGCCCCCGTGACACGCTTGACCTCGGCCATGCGCTCCACCTCGCTGCGGGAAGCTGCCCAGGCCACATAGGCTTCCACCTCGGCCTTTTGCTCAGGCGTGGTGATTTGAGCTACCAACTCATGCTCAGGTGCCAGCACCATAAAGGTGACGCCGAAGATGGTATCCAAGCGAGTGGTAAAAACCTCGATATGGGTGTCGTGCTCGGCCAGTGCAAAGCGTACAGAAGCCCCTTGTGAGCGGCCAATCCAATTGCGCTGCTGCTCCTTGAGGCTTTCCGGCCAGTCCAGTTCGTCCAGCCCTTCGAGCAGGCGATCGGCATAGGCCGTAATACGCATACTCCATTGCTTCATGCGCTTGCGCTCCACAGGGTGACCGCCGCGCTCGCTCACGCCGTCTTTAACTTCGTCATTAGACAATACGGCACGCAAGGCCGGACACCAGTTCACGAAGCTTTCTTCCGGGAAAGTCAGGCGATAATGCAGCAGAAACTCCGCTCTTTGCGTTTGGCTCATAGCCTGCCAGTCATCGGCAGTAATGTGGGGGGTGTTATCATCACAGGCAGCGCGCACGTAGGCATTACCTTGGCGGGCTAGTATTTCCTCCAAATGGGCAATGGGTAGGGCCTTGTTGGCGTCCAGATCGTAATAGTGGTGAAAAAGGCGAAGGAATATCCACTGCGTCCAGCGGTAGTAGTCGGGCTGGCTGGTATTGACCTCGCGGCTCCAGTCATAACAAAACCCAATGTTATCCAATTGCTTGCGATAGCGCCTGACGTTTTCCGCAGTAGAAATGGCCGGATGAATGCCGGTGTCAATGGCATATTGCTCGGCAGGCAAGCCAAAGGCATCGAACCCCATGGGATGCAGTACGTTGAAGCCCTTCATGCGCTTGTAGCGGCTGAAGATGTCAGTAGCGATGTATCCCAGGGGGTGGCCTACGTGCAGTCCAGCGCCGGAGGGGTAGGGAAACATGTCCAGCACGTAGTATTTGGGGCGGTTGCCACCGTTTTCTACCTTGTATATTTGATGTTCGTCCCAGTAGTGTTTCCACCTGGCTTCTATGTCCCGAGGATTATATTCCATGATGACAAAGTTGAAGTTTCTTTTTGAGTAATCAGGGCGCGAAATTAAAAAAAGTTCTATTTTTGCGGGGCTTTTTAAATCCGCCCCTCAATGGGCACTCATTGTTTGACCAAACTTTAAACACAACTGCATGGCTAACAGAAAGAAAAGCGCCAAGAAAGCGGATGAAACCCTGGTTGATATTGTAGAGGTAAAAGAGCGCGCGGAAGATTTTTTTGAGCAATACCGCTACTACATCCTTGGCGCTGTGGCTGCTGTAATCCTGATTCCACTGGCCATTTTTGCCTACAATAATTTCTATAAAATACCTCGCCAGCAGGAAGCTGTGGAGCAGATGTATCAGGCGCAGCAACAATTTGAACGCGACTCTTTCACCCTGGCACTGACCAACCCCGGTGGCGGTAAGGGCTTCCTCGACATCATAGACCAATACAGTGGCACGCCGGCAGCCAACCTGGCGCTCTATTACGCTGGTATTTCGTACCTCAACCTGGGGCAATATGACGCCGCCATTGACTACCTCAAAGACTTCAACGCACGCGGCGATGTGCTGCCCGCCATGAAATACGGTGCTCTGGGCGATGCCTACTCCGAAAAAGGCGACTTCAAGAAGGCTATGGCTATGTATAAAAAGGCGGCGGCCACCAAACCCAATGAGGCCATAACGCCCTACTACCTCAAAAAGATAGGCCTGCTGCACGAGCGCAATGCCGAATGGAAGGAAGCGCTAAAAGTTTACCAAGAGATTAAGGACAAATATCCCGATTCGCCTGACGGCCGCGAAATTGACAAGTATATCATTCGCGTGCAGTCCAAAGGCTGATCCGCCGCTCAACGCTTATGGAATTCTCCCCTCCCATCAAGTCGCGCTCGTCTATCTACATCCACATCAGCCTGGATGAGCAAAACTATCCGGCGGAAATCACCTGGCAAACCGACGCCCCCGACACAGAAGAGCATCCCTGCAAGGCAATGCTGTTGTCGTTGTTCGATGCAAATACCCGTGATACAGTCAAAATAGACCTCTGGACCAACGACATGCAGGTCATGGAAATGGATCGCTTCTTCTTCCAAACCCTGCGTGCGCTGGCTGATACCTACCACAATGCTACGCGCAACGTGAGGCTGGCCTCGGCTATGCAGCAGTTTGTACAGTACTTTGGCGAGGAAACGGAGATATTGCCGCGGGGGTAATCGCGCCGCCCTTTACTTAGTCAAAATAAAGGAGGAGCTATGCGACTGGACCCACGGTTGAGCTTTCCTTTGCCAATAGCGCCGAGTAAACTTACTTCATACTGCTCTCGCGTTTCAGAAGAGCAAACCAGCGTTTTTACGGTTGAGTCAACTCCAACACCAATGCCGACTTAGGCGGCAGTTTCAAGGACTTACCCAGCGCATAGGTTTGCCCGCTAAGTACGTCTTTGCCCGACCTGGCGGCACCGATGCGATCGGCAAAGCGAGCCAGTTCTAGGGTAGTTTCCTGAGGGTTTTTGTTCAAAATAACCATGACCGACTGCCGCTCGTCATAGCGAAAATAGACGTACACTCCGTCATTGGGTAGGTAGTGCTGCAACTTACCGTGGTGAATGACCTGCGCTTCCTTGCGCCACTGCCCCAATTGGCGCAGCAAGGCCTGAGCTTCTTTTTGCCTGGGGGTTAGCCCTTCGCCGGTGAAGGCATTCACCTCGTCGCCAGGCCAGCCACCGGGAAAGTCGCTGCGGATTATGCCATGGTCTTCCGTGCCGGGGTTGGTCATTAATATTTCCGTGCCATAGTATATCTGCGGTATGCCACGCATGGTGTAGATGTAGACCATGCCCATGCGAAAGAGGTCATAGTCTTCGCCCATCTGGGTAAAGAAGCGGCTCATGTCGTGGTTGTCAGGGAAGATGACAAACTGGTAAGGATTGGCGTACAGGAAGTCGTTGGCTAGCATTTCGTACATGCGGCGCAGCCCCTCGCTCCAGCCCTCTGGCTCAGTGAGGCCCCGGCGCAGGGCACCTTGCAGGGGGAAGTCCATCAGCCCGGGCAGGCAAGAAGCGTAGCCATCGCGGTTTTGCTTCCCTGCCTGCCAATAAGCCACTAGGGCGGGGTTTTCCGTCCACTCTTCGCCTACGATATTGAAGTAGGGATACTCTTGCATCACAGCGCAGCTCCAGTTGCTCATAAAGTGCTTATCGGGGTAGGGGTAGGTGTCCATACGTATGCCGCTGAGGCCGGCGTATTCAATCCACCAGATGGTATTTTGGATGAGATAGGTAGCCAGAAGGGGGTTGCGCTGGTTGAGGTCGGGCATGGTAGGCACAAACCACCCGTCCACCAAGTGGCGAAGATCTTCGGGGGCGGCGTATGGGTCTTGCATGACCGACTTTCGGTGGTTGGTTCCTACAAATCCGCTTTGGTAGTTGAGCCAGTCGGCGCAGGGCAGGTCGTGCATCCACCAGTGCTCGGAGCCACAGTGGTTTACGATCATGTCCATGATGATCTTGATGCCCTTGTCTTTGGCGGCGTGGCACAGCTGCCGGTATGCTTCGTTGGAGCCGAAGCGGGGATCCACTTTGTAGAAGTCAGTGGTGGAGTAGCCGTGGTAGGAGTATTCGGGCATGTCATTTTCGAGCACAGGATTTACCCAGAGAGCGGTGAAGCCCATGTCGCGGATATAATCGAGGCTTTGCAGCAGGCCGGCAATGTCACCTCCATGGCGGCCGCCCTTATTGCTGCGGTCGGCTTTTTCGCGCATGCCAGGCAGGTTATCGTTGGCTGGATTGCCGTTGGCAAACCGGTCGGGCGTGACCAGGTACATCACATCGGCGGCAGAGTAGCCACGCCTTTCGGCGGCGCTGGGTTCGCGCGCCCACAGTTCGTAGGGCTGGCGGTGCATCACCTTGCCATCCTTTCGGAACTCAATCGTAAACTTGCCTGGCTGTATGCCTTCCAACATTAGTAGGTCAATGAAAAGGTAATTGGGGTTTTCTGTACGGATGACACGCTCCATACGCAGCCCTGGGTGGCTGATATACGGATGCCAGTCAGCTACTTTGGGCGCGTGTATGAGCAGTTGCAGCCTGGGGTTTTTCATGCCTGTCCACCACATGGGGGGCTCTACGCGCATCTGGCCAAAGAGAGAGCTGCAAAGAAGCCAACTCAGCAAAAGAAGCAGTGTGGATTTCATACGGAAGGTTTCTGAAATACTGAAAGTAAATAGCCAGAAGAGGCCCGACGCAGCATCTGCGGCATCTTTGGGAAGGCGTCATCAGGCTGTTTGGTTCATTGGCGCAGAATTTTTTCCATGGGCTTGCCTTGCGCCAGTTCGTCCACTAATTTATCGAGGTATCTGATCTGGCGGGTCAGCGGGTTCTCGATGGTCTCTATGCGATAGCCGCAAATCACGCCTTTGATCTGATCGGCATTAGGGTTGAGGCGAGCATGGCCAAAGAACGCTTCAAAGGTGACATTCTGCTCTACAAGCACTTGCAGGGTGTGCTGGTCAAAGCCCGTGAGCCATTCTATTACCTGGAGCAGTTCTGCCTGCGTACGGCCTTTGCGCTCTATTTTAGCCACATAGTACGGATAAACAGAGGCGAAAGTCATTTGCGCCATGCGCGCATCGTGTTCGGGCGTGGTTTTCATCAGAAATGTTTTGTGTAGGGCGGGCTGTGGCGAAGGGGGCGCTATTGCCTTGCCCCCCTCGCCAAGCCCTGCGCGAGTGTTTTCTAGCTTCAGGGAATGTACAACTCAAACTCCACCCGGCGATTGAGGCTCCGGCCCATGCTGGTTTTATTGTCGGCGATGGGTTGGGTTTGGCCAAAGCCATCGAAGCTAAGCCGGTCGGCTGTAATACCGATACTAATGAGGTAGCGGTAGCAGGTTTCAGCCCGGTTCTTCGACAGCATAAGGTTGGCCTCTGGCTTGCCCACGTTATCGGTATGGCCTTTGATGCGCAGGTGGTAGTTGGGGTACTCGCGCATCACCTGACCTACTTGGTTGAGGATGGGGAAGGACTCAGGTTTGAGGGTGGCCTTGCCGGTTTCAAACTGCACGGCTTGCATGGCGGTATTGAGAATTTTCTTGGCTTCCTCCCTGATTTCTGGGCAGCCTTTGTTGGAGGCGGGGCCGGGTTCGGTGGGGCAGCGGTCGTCGGGATCAATAACACCATCGCTATCCGTATCCAAGCAGCCGGAGAACTGGCCGGGCAGGTCGGGGCATCGGTCGTCAACGTCGGGTACGCCGTCGCCATCGCGGTCGGGGCAGCCCTGGAGCGCGGCAGAGCCAGCAGCATCGGGGCAGCGGTCTTCGGCGTCAGGTACGCCGTCGCCATCGCGGTCAGGTATGGGGCAGCCGCGGTTGGAGGCGGGGCCGGCTTCTTCAGGGCAGTCGTCTTCTTGGTCGGCGATGCCGTCACCGTCGCGGTCAGGGCAGCCCATCATAGAGGCTATGCCGGCCACATCGGGGCACTTGTCATCTTTATCGGCGATGCCGTCGCTGTCGCGGTCGGGGCAGCCTTTGAGTGTGCCAGCTTCTTGTGGGCATTCGTCGTCAATATCCACAAAGCCATCGCCATCGGTGTCGGGGCATCCTCTGGTTTCCATAGGGCCTTTGACGTCGGGGCAGCGGTCTTTGTGGTTGGCCACGCCGTCGCCGTCGCCGTCAGGGCAGCCATTGGTGGTTCGGGGGCCGGGGTCGTTAGGGCATTCATCCACGAAGTCGAGCAGGCCGTCGCCGTCTTTGTCGCTGAGCTTGCCCAAGCGGAACAATACCCCCAGGCCAGCCTGGAGGTTGTTGCGATTTTCCAGGGTGGCAATTCGGTACTCGCCTTGCAGGTTGATGAAGGAGTTGTTGCCTACCTTGAGGTTGATCCCGACACCTGCAGGGATCACTATGTGGGAGTCATCGCCGTCGGCCACTGTAGCGCCGCCACCGGCAAATAAGTACGGCGTCAGGACTTTACCTGGCGCTTTGAGTTGCAGGAGGGCATCCAGGCTGCCAAAGGTGCGGTTGTTTATTGAGCCGGGTACGTTGGCAATGCCTGCTTTGAGCGGCACGGCTAGGTTCAGGTTTTTGCCCAGGCTGCGCAGGTACGACAGTTCCAGGCCGTTGGTCAGGTTTAGGTTGCCCACGTCGTTGATCAACCCATAGTCAATAAATAATACCTTGGCACCCAGCAGGTTTTTGTATTCCATGGTTTCTTGAGCCAGGGCAACACCGCTTAGCCACAGTGCGAAAATGAAGGCAATAATCAGGCGTTTCATGTTTGTATCAGGGATTAATGTGAGTAAATCGGCCTTTCGGACAAAAGTAGCCAAGTTTTTGTATTTGCATCCACAAGATTTGAGGAATTATCTTCAACTAAAATCGTACTCTCATGTAATGTTTACAAATGTGAGGGCAAGTGCCAAGCACGAAGGTGCGGAGACATCATCAAGCGAGTAAAGCCCCCCCTTAGTAGTGAGAAACAACATCTTTTAGGCTCAGCAAAAACCTGGTGAAACCATGTTTTGCACATCGCCGACAAATGCTATGCTACCGTCCAATAATAAAAAATTAATTTGCGTGAGTTTTGTAAGGCCTTGTATTATTTCTACTTTTGCTACTTCATCAAAATATCTTGACCATGTACCTAAGAAGTTTACTCGCGCTGGTGCTGGTTTGGGGGCTGCTGTCTGCCTGCACCAAAGAACAAACTGCCGACACCCCCCAACCGGATGCTCAAACACCGCTTACTAAACAAGAAATCAACGCTTTCATCAATGAAAGCATCCATCGCACCAACGACGTATTCCGGTGGGAAAACGCCACTCCGCTCGTGCTCTGGAGTGCCGGCATGCAAAGCGACAATGTCTATGCCCTGGGCTATCAGCCCGTTGGAGAGCAAGATATCACCAAGCGCATGCACCTGCTCGACCTGACTGAAGAGCGCTGGACCAACGTGCGCGAGCGCCTCATTGGCTTTGTCACGCAAGAAAATAACCGTACCAAGCCAGGCAACAACTTCCGCCCGGAAGACCTCATGCCCCTGCAAACACCGGTAGAACTGCCTATGGTCGCCATCAAAATATTCAGCCAGAGCACCCTGGAGGCACTGCGCCGCATGCCCGAAGTGCGTTATGTAGAGCCTATGGGCTACGACATGAACGAAATAGAGCAGCGTAGCAATGCTGGCTGCGGCGTAAGTCCGGCCACCAACATACTCAGTGCTGACTTTACCACCATCTCACCCAATGTGAAAGTACCCTGGAACTTCAACAATCACAACATCCAGCAGGCCTGGTCGCTGAGTACTGGCAGCGGCGTGTGGGTGTCGCTCATTGACACCGGTACCTCTCCCAACCAGCCCAAACTCCAGCAAAATGGCCAGTTCAACAGCGGTCAGTCGGTGGGGCGCACCATCAATCGCATCGGGGTGTATGTCAGTTCCTCGTGGCCTTGGTCGCCGCCCGATGGCCCGGACGACAAGTGCGGCCACGGCACCCAAATGGCTGGTCTTATTGCTGCGCCGCGTGGTTCGGGTGGCGCTTCGGTAGGCGTGGCCTATAATTGCAACCTGGTGGCCTATCGCGCTACCGGCGACGTAGTGATCAACAGCTCCGCCGAGAAAAACGGCGTATCCACAGCTATCATCCAGTCGGCCAACAACAGCAATGTGCGCATTCTTAGCATGTCTATCGGTGATGTGTTCTGGAGCAACCAAGTAGCTGACGCCATTTACTACGCCTATGGTATGGGTAAGCTCATGTTCGCTGCTGCTGGCACTTCTACCAACTTCACCAACTGGTTTGGCGTTATCTTTCCAGCCAATATGGCCGAGACGTATGCCGTCACAGGTATTAAGGAAGGCACTCCGCTGGAGCGCTGCAACGTATGCCATTCCGGCAGTGCAGTGGACTTCGTGATTGTCATGCAACGCCGCAATGACGCCAGCCGCACCAGCCTCACCCTGGCTATGAGTGGCGATGTGCCCTCGCGCGTAGGTGGCTCCTCTACGGCTACCGCCATGACCGCCGGCATTGCCGCCTTGGTGTGGTCTCGCTACCCGTCGTGGACGCGCGCCCAAGTGGTCAATCGCCTGCGCACGGCTTCCAGTATGGGCAACAACCGTCACAGCGAGTTTGGCTGGGGGCTTATCAACGCTCAGGCTGCAGTAAATTAACACCGAATACTTGGCAAAGGAGCGACTATGGCATGGGAAATCTCGCCAGGGGCCGCTTCTTTGCTAAAGATAAAGTACGCACTATCAACGGGCCGACCTGCTCCCTGCCACTGCACTGTTCCACTTCTTTGCTTTGCTGCAAATGCACAAACTATCGCTCTGGCCTCCTGTCTTTGCCCCTTACACTCCAAACACCTCCGCCATCATGCACCTTGCACTACCCCCTCCATATTGCTCAATGGTGTAAAGCGGGCTGTACAGTATCTGCGTATGCTGTTGGATGCGAGCCACCTGTTCTTCATTCAGACTCCGGTATGCCTGCTCCGACATCACGAGGAAGGTTTCTCCTGCTATATTGCGCACCTGCAGCATGTTGCCTGCAAAGGCATTCATTTGCTCAAGTGAGATGGAGATGATGTCTTTGTTTGTCAGCTTGAAGCGCCATTCCAGCATGCCCTGCTCTTCCTTGCTGGGCACGGAGTCCAAGCAGATGACTACGAAAGTCTCGCCCATGGCCATCATCACGTTGGTGTGATACACGGCCTGCCCCTGTGCGTCTACGGCATGGAACAGCACCGGCGCGTAGCCGCTCACCCGGCTGAACACCTCCATGAGGCCGGCATCGGTGCGTGGGCTAAGGCATGCATAAGCTAGCCGATGTACGTGGTCGAGGATCATGCTACCGGTGCCTTCCAGAAAGCGCCCCTGCTGCTCGTACTCCTCCAGGCATATACGCCGGCGGACCTGAAAGCCTGCTGCCTTTACCTGCTCAATGACATCCTCGCGGCGTTCCAGCCGGCGCAGCGACGAAAACATCGGATAGGTGATGACACAGCCATCCGCATGAAAACTGATCCAGTTGTTGGGAAACACGGCGTCTGGTTTGGCTGGCTCGGGTGTGTCTTCTGCTACGAGTACCCGGATGCCGTGGCGGCGCAGAGTCTCTACAAAAGCATCGAACTCCGCGACGGCAGACGCTTGTATGGCCTCTGGGCTACGACTGGTATCGTTGTGCTGAAAAGCGTTGTTGGCAGCGGTTTCTGCATTGAAGCCGAAGCGCGCCGGGCGCACCATCAGCAAGGTATTGGTTGTTTGATCCGGCATATTGTTTGGTTTCTCGGTTGAGCAAGTTGCTTTTCTAGCAGCAAAGATAGTTTTCCTGCTACGATTGTCTAACAACTGTAGCAAAAGGCGCCGTTTTACCAGAGGGTCGCCTTCGTGCGTGCCATTAATGGACTCTGCCCGCATTTACGCCCGCCCGGCCAGGCTCAGGTTGCCCTATCTTCTTCTACTACCTAATTTCCAGCTTTTTACCCCCTGTACCTAAAACTTTAACACTTCCCCCGTTTGGATTTTTCCACGAACTGCCGTATCTTTGAGTCGGTGCTGATGAAGTTCAGCCCCTTACCGCGCAAGTGCCCGTAAGATTTGACCCAACATTTTTTTAAGACATATTGGTCAGACGTAGAATGTCTAGGGCGGGCCTCAACCTCTCTTAAAGAGGCTCAAACTCCGCATCCGGAGTGCGACAAGAGGATTACTGAACCATTCTGGCTGCCTAAATCCTGTCGTTTAGGGGTTCAAATACTCCTAAAGCACTTGTGCGGTTTCTTTTCCCTTTCTACTTTTGGGTGCGCTTTTCAATAAAACCGTTGTACCCAATCTCTTGCGCATTATGCCTGATCTTACTGCTTCTCTGGCGGGTATTCGCTCGCCCAACCCCTTTTGGCTGGCTTCGGCGCCGCCTACCAATTCTGGTTACCAAGTGATGAAGGCTTTTGATGCGGGCTGGGGCGGCGCAGTGTGGAAAACCATGGGTATTCCTGTGATCAACTCTTCCAGTCGCTACGGCGCCATACCTTACAAAGGTCATAGGATGATGGGGTTCAACAACATAGAACTCATCTCCGACCGCCCTCTGGCCGACAATCTTCGCGAAATGGAGGCCGTCAAGAAACGCTTTCCCGACCAGGCCCTGGTAGCCTCGCTCATGGTACAAAGCCGGCAAGAGTGGCATCAAATTGCTAAAGATGCTGAAAACGCCGGCGCCGACGGCCTTGAACTCAACTTTGGCTGCCCGCATGGCATGTGTGAGCGCGGCATGGGGTCGGCGGTGGGGCAGGAGCCTGCCATACTGCAGCTTATCACCTCCTGGGTGAAGGAAGTAGCTACCGTACCCGTAATTGTCAAGCTCACCCCCAACGTCACCGACATCACTGAGCCAGCCGTGGCAGCTGCTCGAGGCGGCGCTGATGCCATCTCCCTCATCAATACCATCCAGAGTCTGATGGGTGTGGACATAGACCACTTCGTGGCCTATCCTGTAGTGGATGGGCGCAGCACTAATGGCGGCTACTGCGGCCCGGCCGTAAAGCCCATTGCCCAGAACATGGTGCGCAACTGCGCCCAGCACCCCGGCGTACGGCTGCCTATTTCGGCCATTGGCGGTATTGAAACCTGGCGCGATGCTGTAGAGTACCTCTTGCTCGGCGCATCTAATGTGCAAATCTGTACTGCAGTAATGCACTATGGCTTCGGTATCATCCGGGAGTTGACCACCGGCTTGGAAGACTACATGCGCCGCAAGGGCTTCCAACAACTGGACGACTTCATCGGCAAAGCCTTGCCCAACATCGTAACCTGGGAGCAACTCAACCTGCGCTACGAAGTCAAAGCGCGCATTGACCCCAATAAGTGCATCCAGTGCCAGCTATGCTACACCGCCTGCGAAGATGGCGCACACCAGGCCATAGGGCTACCTGCGTCAGGCCATCGCACACCCTATATTATTGAGGAAAACTGCGTGGGGTGCAATCTCTGCTCTCTGGTTTGCCCAGTAGAAGGCTGCATCACCATGGTGCGCACCGATGACGGCGCCGTTTGCGAAACCTGGAATGATTACGTGACTACTGGCAAAGCGCCCGACTCCTTTAATGACACTAGGGCAGGCGGGTTGAGCCATCGGGTTACTCCGTGGGAGTCTTACGTTGAAAAAAATGTGAAAACTTAGTCAAGCTGACATAATTAGCTTGAAGGTATTATCCCGAGTATTTTGGTCTCGGGATGATCACCGTGAGGTGCCTGCTTATCAGGCATTTGTGTACTCGCTGTAAAACGCGTAGCTGCCGGCATATATTATATATCAACCTGCCACATAGGCCAGCGCAAAATACCCACCTTGCGCCAGCGTGCGTCGGATATGGCACTCTGCCAACGGCAGTTCCAGCATCAATGGATGCAGCCTTCGCCCTATAATTGAACCGAGTTCGCAGCTCAAGGCTCACGGCTAATTCCCTATCTTCGCCCCGAAAACCACCCTACCATGATCTACGCTCAAGAAGACCAACGCGCCCTCTTCGCCCTCTCGCAACAATACCTGCGCAATGAGTGCACCCCCGATGAACGCCGCCAGATGGAAGAACTCCAGCAGCTCATCGCCTATCACGAGTACCGCTACTACATCCTCAACGATCCAGTGCTCAGCGACTTTGAATACGATTCCCTCTACAAAAAGCTGGAAGCCCTGGAAGAAGCCCACCCTGAATGGGTAAGCCCCTCCTCCCCTACCCGGCGCATCTCTGCCGACCTAAGCGCCGATTTCAAGCCTGTGGAACACCTCACGCCTATGTTATCTCTAGGCAACTCCTACAACCCCGACGATCTGTATGAATTTGATAACCAGGTCAAAAAACTGCTTGGCCTACCCACCGACACCGACGTGGCCTATGCCGTAGAACCCAAATACGATGGTAGCAGCATAGCCCTGGTGTACGAAGGCGACCAACTGCTGCGCGCTGCCACTCGCGGCAACGGCACCGTAGGTGAAGACATCACGCCCAACGCTCGCGTCATACGCAGCATACCATTGGCAGCAGCCTTCTCCAGGCATGGCATCCACCGGGTGGAGTTGCGCGGCGAAGTGCTCATCCGAAAAGACAGCTTTAAAAAACTCAACGAAGAGCGCGCCGAAGAGGGGCTGAGCCTCTTTGCCAATCCTCGCAATGCCGCTGCCGGTGGCTTGCGTATGAAAGACCCCCGCGAAACAGCCCGCCGCGGACTGGAGGCCTTCGTATATCAACTGGGGTTGGCCGAAGACGCCCAGGGCAACAACGTGCTGGAGCGCTTCGCTACCCATTACGAAAGCCTGGACCTACTGGCCTCGCTCGGCTTCAAAGTGCCTAGCCAGGAGCGCAAACTTTGCTCAAACATCACCGAGGCAGTCGCCTTCTGCAACCAATGGCAACAAAAACGCGACAACTTCCCCTATGAAATTGACGGTATGGTAGTGAAAGTAAACCGCCGCCACTGGCAGGAACGCTGCGGCTACACCAGCCATCACCCGCGCTGGGCCATCGCTTACAAATTTCAGGCCAAGCAAGCCACTACCAAGCTCTTGCGCATTGAATATCAGGTGGGCAAGGTAGGCTCTATCACCCCGGTCGCTAAGCTCGAGCCTGTACAACTGGCTGGCGTCACCATCTCCTCCGTATCACTACACAATGAGGATTTTATCATGAGCAAAGATATCCGCATCGGCGACCACGTACTGGTAGAGCGCGCCGGCGACGTGATTCCCTACATCGTGAAGCCTCTTACCGAACTGCGCGATGGTACGGAGCAACCTGTGGAGTTTCCACGATTTTGCCCAGTAAATAATACCGAGACGCCCGTGGCGCTGGTGCGCTCCGAAGGCGAAGCTGCCTGGCGCTGCCCCCGCTGCGTGTGCGGCGCACAACACCTGGAGCGCATTATCTTTCACGTGTCCAAAAATGCTATGGATATTGAAGGCCTGGGGCGCAGCATCGTGGAGCGATTTTACCAACTGGGATGGCTGCGCAACCTGGCCGACGTGTATCGGCTCGATTACGAGAAAATTGCCCAACTGGACGGCTTCGGCCCTAAGTCGGCAGCCAACCTGAGAGCCTCCATCGAAAAAGCCAAGCGCAACCCCATACACCGCCTGCTGCACAGCCTGAGTATTCACCACCTGGGGCAGCGCGTGTCCAAGCTCATTGCGGCAGAAGTAAAACACATACTAGACCTACGCCACTGGACGCTGGAAGACTTTACCCGCATCAAAGACGTAGGGCCGATAGTGGCTGAAAACATCATGGCTTGGCTTGCCGACCCACAAAATATTACCATACTGGAAGAAATGGAGCGCCTAGGCGTAAACCTGCACCAAACCGACGAAGACTTACCCAAGGCAGCCACCAGCGAGGGGCCACTGGCCGGTAAGACCATCCTGTTCACTGGCACGCTTCAAACCATAGGCCGCAAAGAGGCGCAAGCCAAAGCTGAAGCTGCCGGTGCCAAAAATATCAGCGCTGTAAGCAGCAATCTCGATATCCTGGTAGTAGGCGAGAACGCCGGCTCCAAGCTCAAAAAAGCCCAGGCACTGGGTAGTGTGCAAATTCTGAGCGAGAAGGAGTTTTTAGATTTGGTAGAGCGATAGCTTATATTAAAAATTTTGAATTTTTTATTTCAGAATAAGTCTATATAAAGGAAATTTGCCGTTATATAGGTACGCAATATCCTAAATAGTTACAATAAATTAAGACTCGCAGTAACATATATCAAATGCCTCGCACCATTAAAGTATAGATTTAGTGATTTTCACCGCCTGTTTCAAAAATTAACCACTTATTCCTTTTAAAAAGTTGGATTCTAAAAAAAATCATATTTTTATGAGATTAGTCTTGAAGATAAGACAGTATTCTATGTTCCGCTTTTTATCTATATCTTTTCTCAGCCTTTCTTTCATCATTTGCTGTATCACCTTAGCAGTTGGGTGTCAGAAAGACAGGCCTACTCAAAATTCACAGACGAGGCTATCATCCAACGACGACTCTACATTTGTTAATTTCAACCAAGGTAAATTTTTTCAAAGAATTGAATTTGAGATTTTTGATACGGAGAACGGTCTTAGTTCATCTTCTATCACTCGGCTGTTTCAAGATAAAGAGGGTTTTCTTTGGGTTGGCACAGATAATGGGCTGAACCGATATGATGGAAGAACTTTTAGAGTTTGGCAAAACGACCTTTCCGACTCAACTTCTTTCCCTGGAGGAGACATTGTGGATTTAGCGGAAGACTCAGAGCAAAATATTTGGATGTTGCTGGCGGGAAAAGGTCTTTGCCGATTCGATATTGCTACTGAAACCTTTCGTCTCTACAACGATAGTACTTACCAACTTCACGATATTGATCATGATTCCAGATTCTTTCTGGATAAAAAAGACCGCATCTGGTTCCAAGAAGGTTATTTTGACGCCCGTACCTGTAAGTATCAACCCGTTAAAATTGGAGGAGAGAAAAAATACAGCTATCAGCAAGATGCTAATGGAAACGTATTTGCGATTGATGTTTCAAAACGATTGTTGTTTCAACTTGAAGAGTCTGCAAATGGACTGGGAAAATTTAAATTAGTATCAGACTCTTTACCAACATTTGCTGACCACTTAGTTAAGAGTTTTACAATTGATAAAAAAGGTAACTTCCTGATTGCGGTAAAGGACGGCGGGTTTTACCGCTTTCACCCTTTCCAAAAAACACCCGTTGAGCACTACATCCGCCCTAATAGAGCACCCTTTGATAGCGTTCAGTATCATTTGGGAGGTTCGATAATGGATTGTTTCTGGTCGGAAAAAACCCAAATCGTGTGGCTATCACAATGGGAAGGATTAGTTCGTTTGGATACTCGACCCGATGCTAACCCGAAGGTTTACCGTTATCTTCCTGGATTTAATCCTCGTGATTTACCCGATAAGGTGACAACTGCTGTGATTGAAGACCGCTCTGGCGTACTCTGGGTCGGGACAGCGCATGGCGGTCTGGCAAAGTTTGCTCCAGCCAAACAGCGATTTTCGATATTCAGAAAAATAGACGGTGATACCACTTCTTTAAGCGACAAAACAGTGACTGCCATCTTTCAGGACAGCAAAGAAAGGATCTGGGTGGGCACTAAAAAATATTTAAATCAAATAGATCTCTCTAAAGGAGTGGTCAAATCATTTCCTATTTTAAAAGGCATTGACGCTTATGGATCCAACCCGGAATGGATAACGAGTATCTCTGAAGACATCAGCTCGGGTAAATTATTAATCACTTATTGGGGAGCGGGTTTTAATTGGTTTGACCCGGAAACACAAAAGTTTTCAAAGCCAAAGGTTGAGCATTCCCCACAGGGTGATTTTTGGCTTTATTTACAAAAAGCGATTTTCTTTTCGCCAGACTCGATTTTGTTGTTCGAATGGGGAAATCCAATGTTGTATTTGTATCTCAAAAAAACGGGTAGATTGATGGGGTTAAAAGCCGTAATTAAAGATGGCGATACTATCCGCGTTGGTTTGGCCCATTCTGCTTTGTTGGATAAGCAGCGAAATATCTGGATAGGTTTCGACCAAGAAAAAGGATTGCTTTGCACTCGATTTTCGGGGAGCGATACCTTGTTTTTTCACTACAAATTGACAGGAAAAGAGGAACCAAGTATCTGTTCTCAGTCCTCTACGAGTCAACTTTTTTTGCCTAACCCAGCTAACAAACAAAGTCTTGCCTCTGGGACTATCACCACTATATTTGAGGACAGCAAAGGCCGCCTTTGGATAGGAACGAGAAATGGGCTGCATCTATTGAAAAATCAAAAACTTGGCATATTCCGACGTTTTGGCAAAGATGAAGGTTTTCCCGATGCAGGCATCACCTCTATTTTAGAAGATGACAAAGGCCATCTATGGATAACCACAAACGCAGGGTTGTCTATTTTCGATCCTAATGAAGGCATTGTTGAAAAAAATTTTAATTACACGGATGGACTGCCAGGCAATCAGTTTAATCCCAGTGCAGCATTTAAAGGTAAAAATGGACAAATGTTCTTTGGTAGTTTAAAGGGGTTGGTAAGTTTTCATCCTGATAGTTTGGGAAAGAATCTTTTTACACCTCCGGTGGGAATAGTCAGGGTAGTGGCGGATCAGAAGGAAATCCGATTCTCAATAAAAGATAAAAAAATTATCCTACCCAAAGGCACAACCAACTTGCGAGTCGAGTTCGCTGCTTTGGACTTCAACCAACCCGAAGCCAACCTTTTTCAATATAAATTGGTGGGTTACGAGGATGAATTCTCACCTCCTTCAAAAAACAACTCGGCATACTATACCAAAATACCACCAGACAAAGAATTCGAATTAGTTGTAAAAGGCGGTAACAACGACGGCGGCGGTTTCATACAAGAAAAGAAGTTGACCATTTTCGTTTCACCCCACTGGTATGAGTCGCGGTTGTTTTGTTGGACGGCGTTTCTGTCAGCGCTCGTCGTATTTTATTTTATCATCAAACACACATTAAGGAAAATCAATGCGGATCGCGACCGAAGTCTGTTGCTTAAAACCCTACAAGTGCAGACGCATCAAGCTCAGATGAATCCCCATTTCATTTTTAACGTCCTGACTGCAATAAAAAGTCTGGTAATCAACCGTCAACCGGAAGAGGCCGGTAAGTACTTGGACAAATTTGCGGTATTGATTCGGCGATATTTGGACGCAAGCGTCAAATCTGGAATATCCAAACAGCAGTCGGTAGTGGAGAATGAAATCTCACTCGCTCAGGAAATTGAATTGATCGATATGTACGTTGAATTTGAGCAACTGAAATACGAGGGTAGATTTGAATATGAACGCCCACAGCCTGATTTTGTGGTGGAAAATATTAGTATTCCACCCATGCTCATCCAGCCTTTTGTTGAGAATGCAATCAAGCACGGCATTCTCAATCTTCCAAATGACCGTTCGGGGCATTTGAAAGTTTCGTTTGTGCTTGAGCCAGACGATACGTTAGTTTGCACAGTTGAGGACAATGGCATAGGAATGGCAGAGGCAAAGCGTTTGCAAGAGAAGTCTATCAAGCATTTTCAATCGCTCGGCACTTCATTAACCGAAGAACGACGCAACATATTGAACCAGCTTGGTTACAAGATCACAATTGACACCTGCGACCGCACGGGGGGCGGCACAATCGTTACTATTCGAGTCACCTGACGCTTGTTCTTTGAGAAGGAGAATTCAAAATAACTTAAAAAAATGGGACAAATTAGAACTATTATCGTTGAAGACGTTCCAAAAGACCGCGAACTTTTGCAAGCCATTCTCGCTGAAGAATGCCCTAACGTGAACGTCGTGGGAAGCGCCGGTAATGCTGAAGAAGGTGTGAAACTTATAAAACAATTGCGCCCTGACCTCGTATTTATTGATATTCAACTCGAACGGAGCACAGGTTTTGATATGCTTCGAATGTTAAAAGACGAAAATGCCATCAATTTTGAAATGATTTTCGTCACAGGTTTTGGTACAAACGAAAATGAGACGCGAGCAATTGACTACTCAGCACTTGATTTTATTCACAAACCCCCTACACCATCTGCTGTCGCTCGTGCTGTCCAAAACGCCACTCGTTTGCACGACGCAAAGATGTACCAAACACAAATTGCCACATTACTTGCCCATTTGCAAGGCGCCGCAATTGCTGATCCAGAAATCATCTTTGATTTGCCCAAAGGACAAAAAGAGGTGGTCAAAGTAAAAGATATTCTTTATTTAGAGGCAGATGGAGCAATCACTCATGTTTATTTGCGCAATGAACGAAAGTTGACTGCTATGAAAAATTTGGGGCACTACTCTAAAATGTTGATGGCTGAATATGATTTTTTCCCTATTCACAACAACACCGTGGTCAATAAGAGGGAGGTTAAGCGCATTAACTCGCGCGAAAGCACGGTAACTTTACAAAATGGTAAAACGCTGATATGTTCGAGGCGTGGCTTTGAGGGTTTCAAAAGTGTGTTTGGTACCAATAGGAACGTTTTCGACAGTGAGAACCCGCTAGCTAAACTCTGGAAGCGGTTTTCGAGGTAATGATCCCTTTCAACTTAAAAAATTCTCGTACTGACAACTAGCAGTACGA
This sequence comes from uncultured Saprospiraceae bacterium, assembly GCA_938015595.1. Lineage (GTDB taxonomy): Bacteria > Bacteroidota > Bacteroidia > Chitinophagales > Saprospiraceae > UBA2329. The sequence goes on from CALLPI010000016.1 coordinate 202,051, forward strand.
GGATTTTTTATTTACAAATGATATGATAAATTTATAAAAAACTACCAGCTATTCTTAAAAAATGCCACTTGTTTTCCGTGTCAAAAAGGCGTTCAAAAACCTGGACGGCTCGACCGGCGTAGTATTTCTTGTCGCCAGTGACGGCGATTTGAGCGCCGAACAAGTCTTCCAACGCTACCAAAAACGGTGGAAAGTGGAGGAATCGCACAAAAGTGTCAAGCAAAACTTGGGCATCGCCCAGTCTTCAACCAAAATGGAGCGAAGCCAGAAAAATCATCTCTTCGCAGCCATATTTGGACTTGTTCAACTCGAAAAACTCAAAATCGCTCACAAAATGAATCATTTCGCGCTCAAACACAAAATCTACATCGCCGCATTGAAGTCCGCATGGACGGAAATCAAAATGCTAAAATCTCATACTGTCAATGAACCCGTTTTTCAAAGTTTTAGGGTTGCGTAATGTCAGTTACAAAGCAAAAGGTCATGCTCCCTCTATATAGATCAAATTTTTGTTAGGCTTGCTCCGGTTCGGTAGCCGGCATCAGGCTCTTTCCTCTATTGGCTTGGGAGCTGCTGGTCCAGGTTGTGTATCTTTGCTATTTTACTAACCAAAACTACAGGCCAAAGTTGTTCGCTTATTATTGTAACTTTCAAAAGTACAACTTTCGATCTACCTTTCTGTCTGTTTATGCAACAACGCCATCCACAAATACAAAATATGCCACTCATCCCTTGACGCTACTAGTTTCTATCAACAACTTTGAGAAGAGCCTTTTATACGGATACCAACTGGTAAATATCCGCTAGTTCCCTGCCCAGGCCGTCGTAGTCCAGGCCATAGCCAACAACAAAATACGGCGGAATGCGAAAGCCTACATAATGGGCCTGCAGAGGATGGGCTAGCATGTCAGGTTTGAGCAGTAGGGTGGCAATGGTTATGGATGCTGGCTGTAGTTGCGCCAGGTCAGCCTGAAGCGTATGTAGGGTTTTGCCGGTATCCACTATGTCTTCTACGATAATAACGTGGCGTTGGCAGATGTCCACATCTAGGCCAATAAGGGTGGCTACCTGCCCTGTAGAAGTTGTGCCACGATACGAAGCCAACTTGATAAAAGATACTTCGCAAGGCGCGCCGAAGGCGCGTATCAGATCGGCGGCAAATACAAAAGCACCATTGAGCACGCACAGAAACAGAGGGCGTAAGTTGGTGTAGCGGCTATGCAACTCCTCTCCCATTGCCTGTACGCGCTGCCGGATTTGGTCGGCATCTATATATTTGCGAAAGGTACGGTCGTGTATGGTGATTTGCTCAAACATGAGTAGGCTTGTTGAAAAATTCAGGCGCCTGGTACGCGGGCTGTGGCAAAAATACGACGAATGGCCCAGGCACGCGCGCCATTGCTCATGACCATGAGCAAACCACCGGCAATGGCCATGTTCTTCATAAATTCCATGGCTTCGGCGCGATAGGTCTCACCGGGTGGCTGCCGCCAAAAGGTGTGCACAATAAAAGTGACTGGTAGCCAATACAACAAAAGCAACAAGGCGCCCAGCCGAGCCCGATAGCCAGTGAGTAGCATCAACCCGCCCAGTACAAGAAAGGAGACTGCGCCGTACAACAACATATCTTGCTGCCAGGTAATATGGTAAGCGGTCATCAGGGCTTTAGTTTGTTTCATGTATTTGAGGGCGTCGTAGGCTTCGTACAAAAAAATGAAGGACAGGAATACCCTGCCTAAGAAGTCGGTAAAATTTCTCATACGTCAAGAGTTTGTGTGCCGCAAGCGCCTGCAAGGTAAGGCAAATGCCTCAAAACGCGGGCTCAAATTGGCCAAACGTTTTAAAAAACCATCTGCAGTAATGTAAATAAACGTTAGCTTTGCAGCCGCTTAAACAAAGGGGAAGCAGCTCACAAGCTGCTGCCTCTATTTTTGAAAACCGCTTTAAACTGTACAAACCATCATGGGTCAAAATTTGCTCTATGTAGTACCAGTACTTGGCTTACTGGGGCTCGTATATGTATTGTGGCGCTCTACTTGGGTGGGCCGGCAAGAAGTTGGCACCGAGCGCATGGGGCGCATTGCCAAGGCCGTAGCCGAAGGTGCCATGGCCTTTCTCAAAGCGGAGTACCGCATCCTGGCTATCTTTGTAGCGATAGTAGCCGTGCTCTTGGCCGTATCTGCCGATACGCAAAAATCCTCCTGGCTGGTGGGCGTATCTTTCCTCATCGGGGCTTTTTCCTCTGCGCTGGCTGGCTTCATCGGCATGCGCGTAGCCACCAAGGCCAACGTACGCACCACCAATGCTGCCCGCCAAAGCCTGGGCAAAGCGCTGGAAGTAGCCTTTGCTGGTGGCTCCGTTATGGGTATGGGCGTGGTAGGCCTGGGCGTACTAGGGCTTAGCTTGTTGTTTATTATATATGGCAACATGTTCGGTACGGATTCGGTAGACAACGTCACGCGCGTCATTACCATCATTACGGGGTTCTCCTTTGGCGCCTCTTCTATTGCTCTGTTTGCCCGCGTGGGCGGCGGCATCTATACCAAAGCTGCCGATGTAGGCGCCGACCTCGTGGGCAAGGTAGAGGCCGGCATTCCTGAAGACCACCCGCTGAACCCCGCCACCATTGCCGACAACGTGGGCGATAATGTAGGCGACGTAGCCGGTATGGGTGCCGACTTGTTCGAATCGTATGTAGGCAGCATTGTAGGCACAATGGTGCTGGGTGCGGCATTCATCAGCCTGGATGCCTTCCAGACGGCCGATCTGCAAATCGGTGGCCTCAACGCCGTACTGCTGCCGCTGATCCTGGCTGGAGTAGGCATCCTCACCTCTATCTTCGGCACTTTCTTTGTAAAGGTGAAGGAAGGCGGCAATCCGCAAAAAGCGCTCAACACGGGTGAGTTTCTGGCTAGTGGCCTAATGCTGGTGGCCACCTGGTTTGTGGTACAGTGGATGATGCCAGACAGTTGGTCGTTCAATGGCCGTGGCTTCACCTCCACTGGTGTGTTCATGGCAGTGATCATCGGTTTGCTGGCTGGCTTAGGTATTGGTATGATTACCGAATTTTATACCGGCACCGGCACACGCCCAGTAAAGAGCATTGTAAATCAGTCGCTTACTGGCTCAGCCACCAATATCATTGCTGGCCTGGGCGTGGGCATGCAGTCCACGGCAATTCCAATTCTCATCCTGGCAGCAGGCATCATCGGCGCGTACCATTTTGCCGGGCTTTATGGCATAGCTATAGCTGCCGTAGGAATGCTGAGCAACCTGGGCATCCAATTGGCTGTGGATGCTTACGGCCCTATTGCCGACAATGCTGGCGGCATTGCTGAAATGGGCGAACTACCCAAAGAAGTGCGCTCGCGCACTGACAAACTGGATGCCGTAGGCAATACTACTGCTGCCATTGGCAAGGGCTTTGCTATTGGCTCAGCAGCGCTCACTGCACTGGCTTTGTTTGCGGCCTACATGCAAGTAGCTCAAATCAATGTCATTGACGTCTCTAGCCCGCTGGTCATGGCCGGCCTGATGATCGGCGCTATGCTACCCTTCCTTTTTTCATCGCTGGCCATGGGCGCCGTGGGCAAAGCAGCCATGGACATGATACAGGAAGTGCGCCGCCAGTTCAGCGACATTCCCGAACTCAAGGCCGCCCTGGAGATGATGCGCAAAAACGATGGCAAGGACCTCGACGAATGGAGCGATGCCGACCGCAAGGTATTTGAAGCCGCCGACGGCAAGGCTGAATACGGCCGCTGTGTGGAAATCTCCACCAAAGCCGCTATTCGACAGATGGTTGTACCAGGCTTGTTGGCCGTACTCTCTCCTGTGTTGATCGGCTTCTTAGGTGGCAAGGAAATGCTGGGCGGCTTGCTGGCGGGCGTAACTTCTGCCGGCGTACTCATGGCCATCTTCCAGTCTAACGCCGGCGGCGCCTGGGATAACGCCAAGAAGATGTTTGAAGGCGGCGTAGAAATTCAGGGTAAGACCTACTACAAAGGCTCTGATCCGCACAAGGCGACCGTAGTGGGCGATACCGTAGGCGACCCCTTCAAAGATACCTCCGGCCCCTCGCTCAACATCTTGCTCAAGCTAATGAGTATTGTGGCGCTGATCCTAGCTCCGCTTCTGGCCTGATAGTCTGGAAGGTGGTTTATACCTGCCTTATTTGTCAAACAAAGAAGGCAACGGACAGGGTAGTTCGTTGCCTTTTTCTTTTTTGTCGTACCTTGCTGGACTTAAATCTTCATGTTGCATTGATAAATCCTGCTGCCTGCCTCCAGGCGATATGTACTGAGTAACGCCAAGTTTTATGCATGACAGATGTTGTGCACAAAACTTTGCGAGTCGAAGTGTACATACTCCTCGCCAGGCGACAAGAAATAGCGAGCAGGTCGGAACAGGAGGGTATAACCTCCCCGCCCTTGGAAGCCGCTGACTACGAGAGAGGCTCTGCTGCCGCCTTGTACTGTGCGGAGGCAGATGCCCCAGCGAGGGTGCACTACTCCTCTGGCGGGCCGGGATGTATAGTTTCACTTTTAGCAAACACCCCTAAATCCAACGTGCCCTTGCCGTGCCGATACTTGATTTCCCCCACTTTGGTGTAGGGCAAGTTGGGGTACGTATCGCGATGGATGATATACACAGCAGAGGTATCTGTGGGGCCAGCAGACCGGCGCACGATTTGCTGGCGCGTGTTGGTCAGGTAAAAAGCGTTGGTCAACTGCAGTTCGGTATCGCCGTAGATGTACATGGGCTTGTCTTTGAACTTTTGGCCAGCCTCTATGGTAGAAGTCCGCACCAGCGTGCCCCAGTCTTCGGCCAGCCGATCAGGTAGTACAAACCAGTTGAACCCCACGCGCATGAGCAGCAAGGCCAGCACAACTACTAGCAAGCGCCGCTCCTTATGTTTTCCATACAGCCACAGCAGCGCCACTGCCCCCAGTGCCAGCAGCGCCGTTTTCAGCGGCCAGTGCACAACCTGCTGCCCACGCACCCACCACAGCGGCACAAGGCTCAGTGACAAGATGCCTACCAATAGCAGGACATGAAACCCCTCCAGCAACCGAAAGTGCAAAGTGCGCCGCCCCGCATGCTCCTCATACAAGCGCAAGCCTACGCCAAAAAACAGCGGCGCCAGCATGAGCAGGTAGCGCGGATATACCTCTGGCGAAAGCCAGTATACTACGATGTTGGCCAAAAAAACTACCGATTGAAACACCGTAAACTCATCCTGCCGAATCCAGCGCCATACCTTGGGGTGCAATGCTAATATACCCATCAACGACCAGGGCAGGAAGTGGTATGTCATTTCAAACGGGAAGGTAAGCAAATGTACCGCTGTTTGTTGCCATCCAAAATGAACCCCCGTGCGCTTGGCCGATTCCTGAAACAAAGTGCCAAATACATTGTCCAGGCTGTTGTACTGATGATACGCCCAGTAGTACCCCCCTACCAACAGCGCAAATAACCCTATGCCGGCCAGGTGCGACCAGGAAAATAACCGCCGCCACTGCCCTTTGTACCAAAACCACACCCCCAGCGTACAGCCCAAGAAAACCAATGCCGGCAGCCCTTTCATCAAAAAACCTGCTGCTGCCATCAGATAGGCCCACAAGAAAAGCCGCCCATAGCGCCTACGCGCAAACTCATGGTACACTACCATAAATAAGCCGTACATCAACCACGAAAAACAGATGTCAATCAGGGCCAGCATGGAATCCCAAAAGAGAATACGCCCGCAGGTGATCAGTATCATAGCATGCAAAAAGCCGACTTTGACGCCGTAGCGCTGGCGCTTTACTACAAACACCGTAGCCGCATAGCCGCACAGAAATAGCACGGAAGGGAGGCGCGCCGTCCACTCGTCTATGCGCCCTGATAAGTTGAAAAATAACAACAGTATCCAGTTGTATAGCGGGGGTTTGTTGTAGTAGTATTCCCCCATAAGCGTGGGCGTGATGTAATTGCCCGACAGCTTCATCTCCAAAGCTACGAGTGAACGAATGGCCTCATCGTCAATGAAGGTCATCATACCAAGGTTGATCAGCAACGCTGGAGGCAACAGCAGCAAAACCAGCGCATAGTAGAATTGGCCTTGTGAAACCCATCTGCTCATGCATGTACCATTGGCCAGCAAAGCTAATACTCCGACACAACATTCGCCGTTACTTTTACTCGTGCATCAGCATGGGATACTGCCAGTTGCCCACCGGTAGAGGCGTAATGTCTTCGTACTGAAAGGCAAAGCCTAATTTGTAGCGCCCGGGAGGCAGGCTGGGCACTTTCATGGTAGCTCGTACCGTTTGTGTTTGTCCGGGCAGTAGGTCGGGCAGTGTACAAGACACTGGTACAAACTCGGCCAACTGCTTATACATGGCTCCATGCATCCAGCAGGCTACCAGTTGCAAGCGCGGTATAGCCGCCATGGGCAGCAAGTACGGGTAGGGATTGTGCAGCATCAGTTGGAGCGCCATGACATTGCCCGCATGCAAGGTATCCGGTAGCATTGCCGACTGGGGCTGCACTTTGTAAAAGGCGTAGAAGGTATCAATTGCTGTATAGGTAATCGTATCGCCCCTGTAGAGGAAGTATTTTTTCTTCGGCTGCGACTGCCCGCCTACCCACAGCACCGGGCGCAAGTGCATAGCTGCCTCTATATCCCAAAGGTCAAACTGGCTACGCCGGCTCTTGTACGTACCAGCCGAAAATACCTCCTTTTGACCCGTGTAAAAGGCATACAAAGACGCCCGCTGGTAAGAACGGCTAAAGATCACTGGGCGGCCACTGGCCAGTGCCGCCACTTCGCGGGCTAGTGGCTGCTGTTGATGTAAGTACCCCGGCAGCGGCAGCCATTGAAACGCAAACAATAGCCGCGCCAGTGCAACAATTATTAGAGTACCCAGTAAGACGCGCCCCGTGTAACGGTACAAATAGCTACGCGGCAACACATAAACATACGTCAGCAGCCACATGGGAATGGAAGCCGCCGCTACCCACTGGGGTTGCACATGCCCTCGAAATGTAGAAGCGAAAAAGAACAACAAAAAACCGCTCAAATTAACCGCCAACGCCCGCTCAAACACATCCGACCAGCGCACCGCCCTGAGCGCCTTCCACACCAATGGCCATATCAGCGGGTTGAAAATCAAAAAGACATTCAGCAAAAACTCCCCCACATACCACCACTTGAACTCCTGGCTGCGTTGCACTAAGTGATAGCGAAACGAAGGAAAATCATGTGCATACTGCCACCACAAATGTGGAGCAAAGCACAAAAGACCTACCGCACCAGCCAGATACAACGGCCATTTGCGCCACAGGGCAGGATGAGACAACACCGTAAAGCCAATGAGTAAAGCCCCATGATACTTGCTGTACATCAGTGCAGCACTGACTACGCCCAGACATATGGCGTTGAGCACCGATGCCTGCCTAACAAAGCGCTGGTACGCCCAAAAAAATACTGATGCAAAAAACAACAACGGAGCATCGGGTGTAGCAATAAAACCAAACACCTGAAAAATAACAATGGAAAAACCAATGCCAAAAAACCATCGCGCCTTATGCTTAAGCTCCGGCCACTGCGCCTGAGCCACGCGCCACAATATCCACAGCGATGCCATCTGTGCCGCCACTGTCATCAAGCGCACCCCCAAAACGCCACCCATCCACTGGCCTGCAGCAATAAATAGGGCAATCATGGGTGGGTGGTCAAAGTAGCCAAAGTCCAGGCGCTGGCTGTACATCCAGTAGTAGGCCTCGTCTTCCGTCAGAGGGCTGCTTACCGCCTGCCAAAGGTTTATCGAAGCCCATACGGCCACAATTCGCAGCGCTTCCGTGCGTTCTTTAGCTAATTGGTGGAACTCCGCCATTGCCGCCATATTTACACCCACAAAAAAAGCAAAAATTTAAAATCGCAAACTTATCGCTACCTTTGCACCCTCTAAAAAAATGCTTCATTGCAATGAATACCAAGATTGTGAAGTTGCTACTACTGCCACTGCTGCTCTGCTCCGGCACGCTAATTGCCCAAAACAATAATGACCCCGTACTCTTTACGGTGCATAACACACCAGTGCATGTATCGGAGTTTACCTACATCTACGCCAAAACCAATGGCAAAAATGCCGACTTCTCCCGCAAATCGCTGGAAGAGTACCTCGATCTCTATGTCAAGTTTAAACTCAAGGTGCAGAAAGCCCGCGATATGCACATTGACACTATCGCCTCTCTGCGCAGCGAGCTGGATGGCTACCGCCGGCAATTGGCCGACTCCTACCTGGTGGACAAGGAAGTGACCGAGAAACTAGCCCGCGAAGCCCACGAGCGTATGAAGCAAGACGTGGACTTGTACCACATCTTCTTTGCCGTGCCCGCCAATGCTTCGCCCGCCGACACCCTGGCTGCCTTCCAAAAAGCTCAGGATATCTTGAAAAAACTCTACGCCGGCGCTGATTTTGCCGAAATGGCCGCCGCGCATTCCGACGACAAATCCGCACTCAACAACGGCGGCCATATTGGCTACGTCACGGCAGTATTTCCCAACGGCATGTACGCGCTCGAAAGAGCAGCCTACTCCGCTCCCATTAACACACTGGTAGGCCCCGTGCGCAGCGCCGCTGGCTATCACATTCTCAAAATTGGAGGCCGGCGTCCAGCGCGCGGCGAAGTCGAAGTAGCACACATCCTCATACGCCGCCAAGAAGGCATGGAGGCAGAGGCCAAGCGCCGCATTGACAGCATCTATCAGCAGTTGCAAGCCGGCGAACCCTTCGAGCAACTCGCCGCCCTCTCCGACGACCGCAACTCCGGCCCCCGCGGCGGTTATCTGGGCTTCTTTGGCATTCAGCGCTACGAGCTGCCCTTCGAAGACGCCGCCTTCAGCATTGCTAAAGACGGTGACTACAGCAAACCCTTCGAATCCTCCGCCGGCTGGCACATCATCAAACGTATCAGCAAACGCGACATCCAGCCTTTTGAAGTGGAAAAACCCCGCATCGAAGCCCGTATCAAAAATGATGAGCGCTTCGAGGAGGCGCGCCGCGCCATGATTGCCAACATCCGCCGTGAAAATCAGTTCCGCGAAAACCCTCAAGCCCTGGCACAATTTATCGCTGGACTGGACGACAGTTTCCTCACCTTCCGATGGAAACCCTCCGAACAGAAATCTCAGGACATACTCTTCACCCTCGGTAAAGACTTCAAAGCCACTGTAGCCGACTTTGAAGACTACCTGGCCAACTCCGCCCGCAAACGTCTGCGCTACACCGGTACTGTGGAAACTGCCGAAGCTGCTCGCCTGCTCTACAACGAATTTGTGGACGACGCCTGCATGAAGTTTGAAGAAGCCAACCTGGCCGACAAATACCCCGACTTCAAAGCCCTCATGCGAGAGTACGAAGAAGGCATCCTGCTCTTTGAAGCTACTAAAATACAGGTATGGGACAGAGCCTCCCAGGACAGCGCCGGCCTGGAGCAGTTTTTCCACAAAGTCATTAAAGGTAAGTACCGCTGGGACGAACGCGCCATCGTACACCACTGGAAAGTGGCCCCTGAAGGCAAAGACCAAATAGGCGAAATACTGAAAATGGCCGCCAAAAACCCTGCCGCCAAAGTGCTGGAAAAATTCAACACCGGCGACAAAGAAATCCTCTCCTTCGAAGAAAAAACATGGGAGCGCACCAAAGCACCCTCTGGCCTTAATGAAGACAAATGGAAGGTAGGCGCCATGACCGCAGCCTCCGAAGACCCCAAAACTAAAGAATGGACCTTTGCCCGCATTGAAAAAATCATACCCCCGAAAGACAAAACCCTCAAGGAAGCACGAGGCTACATCGTAGCGGACTACCAGGACTGGCTCGAGCAACAATGGGTGGAACAACTACGAAAAGAGTACAAAGTAGAAATCAACCGCAACGTATTTGAAAAACTCATCAAGTCTTGATCTCGAATACCATGCTCCGTTGGTGTTGGTTGCCCTTTATTTGCCTGCTTGCCATGGCGGGAGTCGGCTGCCAGAAAAGCAAAAAAGCACAAAGCGACCGCCTACTGGCCAGGGTGTTCAATCGAACGCTGTACCTATCTGAGTTAGACGGCATGTTTCCAAAAGGCGAAGACAGTTCTCTCGTCATCAACGCCTACATCGAGCGCTGGATACGCGAAGCCCTCTTGCTGCACGAAGCCGAGCGCAACATACCCAGCGACCTGAATATTGACAAACTCGTGCGCGACTATCGCGCCTCGCTCGTGCGCCATAGCTACGAACAAGTACTAGTAGAGCGATACCTGGACTCCATCGTGACTAAAGAAGAACTAGAGGCCTTCTACGAAAACAATAAGGAGCAATACCAGCTGGAAACACCCATTATGCGCTGTTTCTTTATTAAAGTGCCCCAACCAGTTTACCGCAGTGACGAACTTAGACGTCTATGGAATAGCAACAAACCGGAAGACTATCAGAAACTGGTGCAATATTGCTCCGAGTTTGCCGAAGCGCACCTCCTCGAAGACAGCACCTGGCACAAGGTGGAAGACATTGCCGCCGAGCTACCGCCCGGCATCCTGTCGCCCGACAATCCAGGGTCGAAAAAAGAAATCACCCTGCGCGACGACAAGTACGAATACTACCTGCGCATCCTCGAGTTGAAGAACCGAAAGGAAATCGCACCCTTCAACTATATCGAAAACCAGGCGCGCCGCTTTATCCTGCGCAGCCGCATTGACAAACTACTGGAAGAGAAAAAAAGAGACATGTACGAAATAGAACTTCGAAAAGGCAACGTAGAAATCTTTTCTTACAAGAAAGAATAACTACCTGCAGCGCTATAAATACTTGAATACCTTTGGGATTTTTCAATACACATTTCGATGCTATGCACCTCCGAACCTTCATCCTCACGTTTTTAACTTTACTGGCGCTATCCGGCTCCGCACAGAAGCGCGCCATCCTCGACAAAGTAGTAGCGGTAGTAGGCAGCGAAATCATCCTACTGTCCGATCTGGAAGAGCAATACGCCTACTTGGAGAGCCAGCGCGGCGTGCTGCCCCCCAATGCGCGCTGCACTGTACTGGGCAACATTATGCTGAACAAACTCCTGCTCAACCAGGCTAAATTAGACAGCGTGGTGGTCAGCGATGCCGAAGTAGAAGACGAAATCAATGCCCGCATTGACCGCATCCTCGCCTACATGAACAACGACATTGCCACCTTTGAAAACTACTACGGCCAAACAATCGCCGAAGTGCGCGACCAAATGCGCGAAGACCAGAAAAATCAGGTCATCACCCAGCGCATGCAAGCAAAAATTCAAAGTGGCATCACCATCACTCCCTCTGAAGTTAAGGCTTTCTTCAACCGTATCCCACGCGATAGCCTCCCCTACTTCAACGCTGAAGTAGAGATCAGCGAAATCGTATATAAACCCAAGGTAAACCCCGACGAACGCCGGCGCGCTATTGAAAAACTGGAAAACCTGCGCAAGCGCATCGTAGAGAACGGCGAGGACTTTGGCGCTCTAGCACGCAAATTCTCCGACGACGGCGGCTCGGCCAGAGCCGACGGCAACCTGGGCTGGACCAAGCGCGGCGTATTCGTGCCTACCTTTGAAGCCGCCGCCTACAAACTGGAAAAAGGCGAAATCTCACCCATTATTGAAACGGAGTTTGGCTTCCACATCATCCAGTTACTAGATCGACGCGGCAACACCATCAATACACGCCACATCCTCATCAAACCGGAAATCACCCGCGACGACCAGCAAATGGCCTACCGCTTTCTGGACTCCGTGCGCACGCTCATCCTCAGCGACTCCATCAGCTTCTCACTCGCTGTCAAGCGCTTTGGATACAAGGAAGTACAAAGCTACAACAACGACGGGCGCATAGTCAATCCCGCCTCCGGCAACAGCTTCTTCCAGGTGAACGAACTCGACCCCGACATCTATTTCGCTATTGACACCCTCAAGGTAGGCAGTATTTCCAAACCCTTTGAGTTTGATGGCCCCGACGGCGAAACCTACTATCGCATCGTAAAACTCCTCTCGCGCACACCGCCGCACCGCGCCAGCCTGGCTCAGGACTACTCCAAGATACAAAAAGCCGCCATCGAAGCTAAAAAAGCCGAGACCCTCTCCCAGTGGGTCACCGAAAAAATCAACAGCACCTACATCTTCATTGACCCGGCCTATGCCAACTGCCAAGAACTGGAAAAATGGAATAACGGATTAAGATAAAGGGGGGGGCAGAAAATGCCTCATTGTGAACTTTATCACATATTAGCATGATCAATATCATGCATCTTTGCAGCACAACAGATAAAAAGTTGCGAAACTAATCTATTTGTGAAATTTTTAACCAAAATAATTGACCATGAAAGTCGAACAAATCTATACCGGTTGCCTGGCTGAAGCGGCTTACTACATCGAAAGCGAAGGCGAAGCTGTCATCATAGACCCTCTGCGCGAAACCCAGCCCTACATCGAAAAACTGCAAAAAGAAGGTGCTACCCTCAAGTACATTTTTGAGACGCACTTCCATGCCGACTTTGTGTCTGGCCACCTCGACCTGGCCAAGAAAACCGGCGCCACTATCGTGTACGGCCCTGGAGCAGCCACCGAGTTTGAAAAATACGAAGCTCAAGACGGCGAAGAAATCCGCGTAGGCAGAGTGACCTTTAAAGTACTTCACACGCCGGGGCATACGCCGGAGTCCACCACCTACCTACTGCGCGACGAAAACGGCAAAGACTACGCTATCTTCACTGGAGATACCCTCTTCATTGGCGATGTTGGCCGCCCCGACCTGGCGCAAAAAACCGGCTCCATTACCAAAGAAGATCTAGCCGGCTGGCTCTACGATAGCCTGCGCACCAAAATCATGCCCCTGGCTGACGATGTCATCGTGTATCCTGCACACGGGGCCGGCTCCGCCTGTGGCAAAAACATGAGCAGTGAAACCTGGGATACCCTCGGCAACCAGAAAAAGACCAACTACGCCCTGCGCGCCAACATGACCAAGGAAGAGTTCATTGCTGAAGTCACTGCCGGCCTCTTGCCGCCGCCCCAATACTTTGCCAAAAACGCCATGCTCAACAAAAAGGGCTACGGCAGCTTCGACGACGTGCTGCAGCGCGGTGCAGTACCACTCAGCCCTGCCGAGTTCGAACTCATCGTGGAAAGTGAAAGCGCGCTCATCCTCGACACCCGCCACGAAAATATTTTCAAGGAGGGCTTTATCCCCGGCTCCATCTTCATCGGTATTGACGGTACGTTTGCACCTTGGGTGGGCGCCCTCATCGTGGACTTACACCAGCCTATCGTCATCGTTGCCCCTGAAGGCCGTGAAGAAGAAGTCATTACTCGCCTGGCGCGCGTGGGCTACGACAATACCCTCGGATACCTCAAGGGCGGCATTCAGGCCTGGATAGACTCCGGCAGACCGATAGATACTATCGAATCCGTGACTGCCGACGAACTAGCCCTGCGGCTGAAAGCCGGCGCCGTGCAGAATTACCTCGACGTACGCAAGCCCACCGAGTACCTGTCTCAACATGCCGTAGATGCTGTTAATTTCCCGCTGGATTACCTAAACCAAAATATGCACCGCTTGGACTCCCGCCAAACTTACTATGTGCAATGCCTAGGCGGATACCGCTCTATGATCATGGCCTCCATTCTCAAAGCCAGGGGGTTCCGCAATGTAGTGGACGTAACAGGCGGCTGGCGCGCAGTGGAAGCCTCCGCAGTACCCAAAACCGACTGGATGTGCCCTACCTCCATACCGCAAGATGTTATTGATAAGGCAGTCCATGCCGTGATTTAAGCCAAAGCCACATATTTAACGCTGACACAACTACAGGCCGGCTGTTTGCAGTTATACTGTAAATAGCCGGCTCTCGTTTGATATAACCCTTTATTCAACTTCCAAACCACAAACGATATGGAAATGACCGACTTTCAACTAGACGTCATAGCGCGCAGCTACGAAAAACCCGTTGTAGTGGACTTCTGGGCGCCCTGGTGTGGCCCGTGTCGCATGCTGGGGCCAATACTGGAACAACTGGCCAAGGAACAGGCCGACCGCTGGATCTTAGTCAAAATTAACTCCGACGAAGCGTACGAGTTGGCCCAGCAATATCGGGTGATGAGCATTCCGAACGTAAAAATGTTTTATCAAGGCAAGGTCATTGCCGAGTTTGCCGGCGCCCTGCCCCGGCAAGCCATCCTGCAATGGCTGGACCAACACATACCCGACGCGCGAGCTAAAGAACTCCAGGCCATTCTCCACGATGTGAACACTGGACAAGCCGAGGCGCTCCAAGCCTTGGCCTCCTTTGTACAACACAACCCTGATGTAGCAGAAGCCCGTCTGGCGCTGGCGGCCAAAGTAGTATTTACCGAGCCTGACCGAGCCATTGAATTAGTCAGCAGCATTCGCGCAGGCCACGACCTGGCTGAAGCAGCCGATGACATTCGCACGTTGGTGCAACTACTTCAATTCTCCAGCACTGACGATACCCCGGTAGCCCAAGCACTGACGCAAGCTAAACAAAGTGCTACCGAAGGCCGCCTGGAAACTGCCATCCAGCATTTGATTAAGGCGGTGAGTATAGATAAATCGTATGCCAAACATCTGCCCCGAAAGGCCGCTATTGCCTTGTTTCGCATACTAGGACCAGAACACGAACTGACCAAAGCCTGGCGGCGCCAGTTTGACATGGCGCTGTACTGACCAGCTAATCAAACGCCTTGCCGCCCATTTGGGTGCCACTACCTTAGTAGCCAGTATTTCTTCTACGGTAGCTTGCCATTCTTCATAGGCGTATTTCCCAAAGTCTGCCTGGAGAAAGCGGGAAGACTCTTTGCCTTCTTTAAGCAGGTATAGGAAAGCCTTGATGCGACCATCAGCATTAAATTCAGCAAATTCCAGGTAGCGTTTGCCAGGCGTGCAATGCAGGCTTTTCGGTTTGATTACCTGTCGGAATCCGTTGGGCAAAAATGTAGAGTGGGCATACCCACTGATTGGAAAAAATACCCCACTGGGCGATTGTGCAGAGGCGTGTATAGGTTCAAAAGATTGAGGTTGTGCGCACGGAACGGAAAGTCCTGGGTTAAAGTGAGCACAACCGAATGCGAATAATGAATACAGTTTTCATAGCCCGCCATTAAGAACAAAAATGCTTACACAAACCCAAATCTCGGCCATTTCCCAACCCTGGTGGCGGCATTTAACGCAACTTTAACAGCCCCCCAGGAATGCAACTTACCACCCCTGCTGCTCAATGACCTGCATGTATGTGCCGAGGTCTTTGTCGCCCCTACCAGAAAGATTGACCACTACAGTTTGCCCAGGCTCAACGCCCGCTCGATCCAGCGCAGCAAAGGTATGAGCGGTTTCCAGGGCCGGGATGATACCCTCGGTGCGTGCCAGAAAAAAAGCAGCCTCCAGGGCTTCCTCGTCAGTAATGGGTACTGCCATGGCTCGGCCAGTGCGAATCAAGTGAGCGTGTAAGGGCCCGATACCAGGATAGTCCAGCCCTGCACTGATGGAGTATGGCTCAATGATTTGTCCGTCGGGTGTTTGCATAAGCAGAGTACGACTACCGTGTATGATACCCTTGGCACCCAGTGCACTAGTAGCTGCGCTATGGCCGGTATGTATGCCTTTGCCGGCAGCTTCTACAGCTACGAGCTTCACGCGATTATCGTTGAGATAGTGATAAAAGGCGCCTGCGGCGTTGCTTCCACCACCCACGCAGGCCAGGATAGCGTCCGGCCAAGAGCGGCCGGTGTGTGCGTCCAACTGTTCCTGGATTTCTTCACTGATGACCGACTGAAAGCGCGCCACCATATCAGGGAAAGGATGCGGCCCCACTACCGACCCGATGATGTAATGGGTATCTTCAGGATGATTTATCCAATCGCGTATCGCTTCGTTGGTAGCATCTTTGAGGGTTCGGCTACCGCTAGTGACTGGCCGTACCTCAGCGCCTAACATGCGCA
Source organism: uncultured Saprospiraceae bacterium (assembly GCA_938015595.1). Lineage (GTDB taxonomy): Bacteria > Bacteroidota > Bacteroidia > Chitinophagales > Saprospiraceae > UBA2329. Next base: position 218,058 of record CALLPI010000016.1, read on the forward strand.
TACGCGCCACATTGGGTGCTTGGCGGGCCATATCTACCTCGCCCATGTATACCACACAGGGCATGCCCATTAGTGCGCACACCGTAGCAGTGGCTACGCCATGCTGGCCAGCACCGGTTTCGGCTATGATGCGAGTTTTACCTAAGCGCTTAGCTACGAGTATCTGGCCGATGGTGTTATTCACCTTGTGGGCTCCAGTGTGCAGGAGGTCTTCGCGCTTCAGAAAAATGACAAACCCATAGCGCTCCGACAGGCGCTGTGCCAGATACAGCGGCGTGGGGCGCCCGGCGTAGTCGCGCAACAGTTGGCGAAAATCACGCTGAAACGCCGGCTCCTGGATAATGTCCAGGTATCGGGAGCGCAGTTCTTCAATATTGGCATAGAGCATTTCGGGTACAAAGGCGCCGCCAAATTCACCGTAGTAGCCTCTTTCATCAATAGCAATCATGGAATGCGCAGGTTGTTTAGGAAGTGTTCAATTAGCATGGTGTCTTTCTCGCCAGGAGCTATTTCGAAGCGGCTATTGAGGTCAATGCCCCAAAGCCAAGGGTGCCGCAACTGCTTAACCGCCTGTACATGCTCCGGCCCAATACCACCGCTGAGCCAAAAAGGTAGCGGTCCGCGGTAGCGCTCAAGCAAAGCCCAGTCAAACGACTGCCCGGTACCGCCGTACTGGTTGGCGCGCGTATCAAACAAAGCCATTTCGCAAAATGGCGCAAACGCAGCCACTTTTGCAAAATCGAATTGCGCATCTACCCGAAAGGCTTTGACCAGGCGAAGATGCCGCAAGTAACTCAAGCTACGAAAAGCGTGTAGTTCTCGGCAGTAATCGGGGCTCTCATCTCCATGCAGTTGCACCACATCTAGGCAATAGTCATGCACGGCATTGAGAATTTCCTCTATTTCGGCGTTCACAAATACCCCTGCCAATGATGTCTGTTTAAGCACTTCCGATGCTGTAGCTATCCAGGTAATCAACGCCTTTGAGGGCGCATACCTAGGCGAATGCGGATAAAAGATGAGGCCAAGATAATCCACCCCTGTTTTCGCCAAGGCAGCTATATCATCAGGGCGGCGCAGGCCACATACTTTCACTTTCATAAGCGCACCAATATCTAAGCAATAGCGCCGTGCAGGAGGTTTTCCAGCGCGTCGGCTTTTTGAATGAAATCCCGGCAGGCTTGCCCTGGGTCAGGTTGCCTCATGAAATACTCCCCGATGAGAAAACCGTCGAAGCCGGCGTACTTCAAGTCCACCACAGTTTGAGGGTTATTCAGCCCGCTTTCTGAAACTTTGACCATATCCTTAGGCAGTAGTGGCAGTATTTGCAAGGAGGTACTGATTTGCACTGTGAAGTCTTTCAGGTTGCGATTGTTGATGCCCACTACGTCAACCCAGTCGTTGAGGTGGATGATTTCTGCAGGATTGTGCAATTCCAGAAGTACCTCCAACCCCAGTTCGTGTGCAAAGCGCGCCAGTTGCTCGACTCGCTCAGGCGCAAGACAAGCAGCAATGAGCAAGATGGCATCGGCGCCAATGGCCCGCGCCTCTACCACCTGGTATTCGTCCACTACAAAATCCTTGCGCAGGATGGGGCAAGACAGACCATGCCTAGCCTCGCTGAGATCGCCATTGCTGCCGCCGAAGAACGGTGCGTCCGTCAGTACAGAAAGCGCAGCAGCTCCTGCCTCTACATAAGCGGCAGCTACTAGTTGCACAGAGGCTTCAGAAGCAATATCACCTGCAGAAGGCGAGCGCCGCTTAAACTCCGCAATGATACCCCATTGATCAGGCTGGGTCAGCGCTTGGCGCAGCGAGGCCGCCGGACGCTGAAAATATGCGCTCTGTTCCAATATGCGCTCAGGGAATTGCTCCTTACGGGCGTCCACTTCAGCATACTTACGCGCTATGATGTCGGCTAAAACATTCATAAAAATTCTTGACTAGCTCAGATGCTGTGCAAAGTTGGGGCAAAAAATTCAAAGTACTGAGACAAAAAAGCCGTCGCTCTACTCAAGCAACGGCCTGTACAAATCATAATCACACGAAAAAATTCTTCACAGGGGTGTCGCACCCAATAAAATACTCTCGGAATTCTGTTTGTTATTGTGAATAAAAAGGGGGAGATGCTCCTTTGAGAGGAGCCTCCCCCCAATCACATAAAACAAATTTACACATTCTTGAGTATGTATCTTATATAATATGGAAGCCTTCTTTAAGGCTTAAATACCTCAATAAAACAGTGGAGGTAGCGCTTGCAACACAAAGCTGAAGGGAAAACTCCATTGCTTTGGGCAGCGAGGCCTTAGCCTGACTTCTTTGTGCAAGGGTCTGGTATGCAGAGCCCCCTCTATGCAAACAACTCCCTTTCCAGGACTCCGACGACAAGCTCTTACCCTCTTACGGCTTTCCAAATGCCGCATTTTTCCTTTCGAAGAGGGTGCCTTAGGCATCTCCTCTGTCGGAGTAGCTTTCCATTTCATACCTTCGTATTTCTCCATATTCTTACAAAAGACACACAAAACTTATTGCACTCGGCTAAGCCAAGTGCTGAAATTTTAAGTGAAGGGGATGAAACGGAATAGAGTGCTTCTGAACTTTTAATGTGTTTGTTTTTGTTTCCCCTCATTTACAATCGACTATAGAATGTCTCTTGCTTACGGGAGTGAATCTTTAAACGGTGCAAACTTATGCCAGTCACGTATTACTTGAAAGGCAATTTCATTTTACTTTTTTCACTTTGTGACAAATCTAAATTTTTAAAAATAATAAAAAATTAAAAAATAGACAATAAAACAAAAATATATCAATTAAAATCACACAAAAGGATGAATAAAATAAAAATACAACAAAAAAATCATTATTTGCGTGATTCAAAATTGACTTTAACTTAAGAACTCAAGGCTAAGTTCGCATTATAGTGCCTGAAAACGCAGAAGGCTGCCTTGAGATTCAAGGCAGCCTTTGCGATCGTTTTAGTTAGTCACCGTCCACTAACGTCTGGTAACTACCATCTTCTTCGTAGTAGTATAAGCGCCAGCTCGAAGCGTATAGTAGAATACCCCAGTGGCTGGCAGTTCGTCGCGTTCAATACGTACTTCGTTGTATCCTGCACCAAACTCACCATTCACTACTTTGACTATGCGGCCGGCAGCATCCTGTATGCTGAGGGTAGCCGCGCTGGCTTCAGGCAGGCGGAATCCAATAACAGTAAAGTCAGCAAACGGGTTCGGGCGGTTTTGCATCAACTCAAACCCATCCTTGACACCAGCCAGCGGTACAAACTCAAGGATCACGCCCATCAGACGGTCGTTTGCGCGGTCATAGGCTTCAGCCTTGGTCACTGCCGAACTAATTTCCAGGGCGTCTATGAGTCGCACCTTGTCTTTAGCTTTAAACACAAGCGTAAACAGCACTTCATCCATTGGCGGAATGGCATCACCGGGCTTGCGGTCCCAACTGAAGGTGATTATACCATCATCAGCGCGGCGCGTACTGATGTGCTGCGACTTGAAGACATTGTACTGTACTTCCGTCAACTCAAGCACTTTCGTATCAAATTCCATCGTGTACTGCAGGCCATGGATGCGGCTCAGGTCGGAAGCTTTGAACTCAATAGCTTTCGTCTCACCGGCATTCAGCGCCAGATCATGCACGCGCAGACCATACACCGCACCGGTACTACGCTCTTCCACGTCGCTCAAGTTGTTGGGTGCCGCAGATAGGTTCACGTCGCCGATCTTGACAGCGACGAAATCCATGTTGAAGTCGCAGGCTGTCAGATTCGACCTCACCGACATTTCGGGGAAGGTCTCGAACCACGGGTTAGTCGGCACAGGGAACACATAGCCGCGCTCCACAAATCTCCAGCTCGTATTGCTGCTGAACCTTTCGATTTCGCCCAATACCAAGCGGCGGATTTCGATCAAGTCTAGTACAGTGATCGCACCGGAGTTATTGGCATCGGCAGCGATGAGCTTGTAGGGCGAATCAAGCGGCTGCTGACCGAGCAGGTGACGTTGGATGAGGATGATGTCCAGCGTAGTCACTCCATTGCTATGATCATTGTCTTTCACTGGCGTGAGCGAGTAATTCTGATACATGGGCACACCCTCAAATCCGTACGCGCCTTCGTTGTTGGTGCTGCTATGGTGCGTCGAACTACCCGCCAGGGTCACCGAAACGCCGGCCACTGGCTTAGCTTGCTCGGTCATAATATGCCCGCGCAACTCTATCACTTGCGGAGTATCCTCACAGTTCGGACACAGATGATCCGGATCTTGTACGAGCACCAACGCTGTGCAGTGCTTGTAGTTCGGGCCACCTACCGTGCCGTCGGGTTGTACAGAGTAGGGGTTGAACGCGCTATCCCACACGTAAATCTCCACAGTGACGCTGTAGCGGTCGTCGCAGGTCAGCCACAGGCTAGTCTGGTTGCGGTTGGGCTGCTCCCCTACCCTATTGATAGACAAGGTAACTGGCCCTGTACAGTCGTTGAGCGAGCACAAGCCCAGCTCATTGGCAAAGATTTGCACGCCGGCTGCATCCAGATCGCCATCGCCATCCAAGTCGGCGGCAGGCGTTACCGGTGCCAGATGTACAATCAAGCCGTTGTAGCAGACAGGATCTATCACGTAGCAATCTACCACTTCAAACGGCAGGTTCTCCGTTATGCTATTACCACAGCGATCTATACCCGTAACCACAAAGTTGTGGCGCCCAATCGGGAACACACCCTCAATGCGGTAGTCTGGGTACGAGCCGTGCAGTACGCCGGCGTTGGTCAGGTCGGCGTCAATCGTGCCATTGGCGCCGGCGTCGAGCAGCACCACAATGCGGGCCGTATCGAAGTCGCAATTCTCAACCACTCGGAACGGATACGTCACGCGGGTTTCGCAAGCTGCAGTAGTGGTGCAGAACGGTTGCGGCTGAGCGAACACAATGGCCGGTCGGATGGTATCGTACACCGTGATGAACTGGGTATAGCGCCAGTAACCGGTACTGATGGCATTGCGCCAGTAGCCATTCGGGTTGGTCGTGTCGTCGCAAAGGGTATCCTTCGTGCCGGCCAGCGGTACGAGGTTGGTCTCAAGGCTATCGCGGTCAATAAAGGCCACATTAGAAGCCGGACGGCGCAGTACCCATACTGGCTCATCACCCAAGCGCTGGTCGCAGTCCTCATCGCGGCTAATGATAACTGGCGCGCTGATGCCGTTCCATTCACAGTGGTTGATCACATCCCAGGTACGGCGTACCACATAGCAGGCGCTATCTGTACCCGGTAGTAGGGTGTCGCGTTTGGTCACCGTCAGACGGTCGCAGCCAATTTCAAACACCTGTACTGTATCCACATTGTGGATGCAATCCGTTTGTACATCAGCCGGGAATCGGATGGCATAGTGCGTAGCATTAGTGATGGTCACCAGTTGCTGGAAGTTGCCCGGCGATATATTGCCCACGCGGTCAATTGCGCGGAAGCGGCGCAGGATAGTGCCAAATCCGCAGCTATCGAGGTTCACAATCGGCGCAAGTTCCTCAGCCACTGCCGAGCAGTTGTCTGTCACATGAGCTGCACCAAACAGTACAGCCAGTTGAGTGGTGTTGTACGGGTCAAAGTTGGCTGGCAGAGCGTCACAAGCTACCGTCCTCGGTGCCGGGGCCACGCAAGTCGGTACGGTTTTGTCTTCCACCAGCACATTGAGCCAGCATACATTGGAGTTGCCGTGAATGTCAGTCACGCGCATTTCCACCATCACGTACTGACCAGCGTCGCAGCAGTCAAACTGTACGAATGGCCCCCAAGCTGACCAGTACCACTGGCTCTCGTCCATGAGTTCGCAGTCGGCATTGCGCGTGTGCATACGGCGCAGCTGGATGGTATTAATACCACAGTTGTCGTAGCTTCCCAGGTTCACGCTGGTAGTAAACAGCCTTGCCAGACCATTGCCGCCCAACGAGACGTTGATGGCGCCCTGGCAGATGGCTACCGGCTCCTGGAGGTCGGCTACGCGGAAGTGGCATTCTTTCACCGTGGTGTTGCCGCATTCATCTGTCACAATAAAGCGGAAGCGATATGCCCCAATGGCCACTCCGGTGATAGTGCGCGGTGCACCCGGCTGGATGGTGAAGAGCACCTGACCTTGCTCATCTACAATCTGCGTAAGCACTGACCAGCTATCGGAGCAGTTGTCGCGCACTTCGGGCAGCGGTACGAGGATAGTAGCCGTACACTCAAACGGATCAGTAGAGAACACCATGATGCTATCCTGTACCACTGGGCAGTAGTGCGTGAAGACCGGACATTCCACTACTGGACCCTCATAGTCGCCCACCTTCAGAATCTGCGTAAAGGAGACTGTCACTGTATCACAGTCGTCTGCAACTGTCCAGTGGCGATGCACTTCGTAAGCGTTGGCACAGATGTTCACGCGAGTATCTGAATAGGTGGCGTTCAGGTTGCAGTATCTGGTATTCAGGTCAACGGCGCCGAAGGCCGTCATCACAAACGGATAACCCGTGATGCTCGGATGCGGATTGCCATTGGTATCAGTCAGATAAATGGCTTGGCACGGGAACATAGCGCTCATACGCGGCCGCACTACATCAGTCAGCACCGGCTTGCGGACAATGATATCCTGCGAACAGGTATCCAGCGGGCCATTGATGCCCATAGCAACGAAGGTGCGAGTAATGATGGCATCAGCGCAGTAGCCGCTAATAGCCGTTTCGGTGAACTCTACGCGGTCGAAGCCACAAGTTCCAATCACTTCAGGCTCACCGGTATAGGCAGTATTGCGCAAGAGCGAGTCTATATCGGTGCAAATCAAGTCGTAGGTCACTGGCACAGATACACTGCTTAACGGTTGCATGCTACCCGCGGCCTGCAGGAGCGGCGCGGCGTCGTAGCTGTACACCGCCCAGGCGTAGTTGCCCAGCGTACCAGGTGCCCAAGTGGTGGTCACAAGCGTATAATCCTGACCCGGCTTGAGGCGCAGGCTCATCTGTTGCACAGGCACATACCCGGCTAGCCCCAGGCTGTTCGGCGTAAATACCGGATTCACCAGACCAACTGTCGGTATGTCACCGGCATTCAGCACATTACAGCACGGGTTGCTAAAGTCATAAGCACCTTCAAAGATAGCACCTACACCATCTTGCAGCGGATTGGGCAGCGGCGCCGGCGGGTTGTTTACTGTCATTTGCGACAGCAACACAAAGGTGTAAACCGTACCGTTGGCAATGCTGCTATCTGTCTTGAAGCGGAGCATGTCGTAGTGGCGGGCACCAGCAGGCTGCAGGTTAGCGGGCAACCAACAGATGGAATCGCCGGAAGCAAACTGCGGATCGGTCGTCGTCAGTGTGCCGGATATTACTTGCACATTGCGCGTGAAGGTCAACTCGCTTATATCATCCGGGCATATCAAGGTCACGTCAATGGGTGGCTGTACAATTACTTGCACTGTGCAGTTGCCAAGGTTGTCACGGATGGTCAACGTTACTGCGCCACCAGAGACGGGGAACGGTCCTACGTTGGTGCGCACCACGTTGTACTGACCGGTGATGCCTGCTACACCCGTATTCCAGCCTGTACTAGCGCCGGTGTTCAGGCCGGTCACCAGGAGGTCGAAGGTAAATTGGTCGTCCAGTGGAGTGGCAGTACCGCGATCATCGCAGACAACATTCGTCGCTACAGCACTGATTTCACAATCATTAGAGCACGGCGGCGGCGGCGTTACGCACAGGTCGAAGGTACAGTTCGGATCGGCATTGTCGCGGATAGTAAGGCATACTTGAGCGCCGTTGCCAATGGATATGAATGGCGATACCACCTGCTGTCCGTAGATACCCGACAGGCTAAGGCCCGGGCCAGTGGCTGTCCAGACAGTGCTGGTGTTAACGCCCGTTACAGTCAGGGTGAAGCGGAAGCGGTCGTCGGTCGGGTTGGTCGGCGTACCATTATTGTCGCACTCGATATCGCTGGCCACTGCCCCGGTGATGGCACACACTGCACACGGCGGCGGCGGCGTTACGCATATCGTATCACGGCAGAAGGCGTCGCTCACATCTTCTACAATGAGGCATACCTGGCCGCCACTTATCGGGTACGGACCTACCGTAACCGTCTGGCCATAAGCACCGCTGATGTTGGGTGCACCTACAACCCTCCAGGAAGCACTGGTATTTGTACCGGTCACGCGCAGGTCAAAGAAGAACCTGTCGTCGTTCGGATTAGTCGGTGTGCCATTATTGTCGCAGCGCACATTCTGAGCATCAGCTGTAATCTGGCACAGTACCGGCTGGCACGGGTTGTTTACCACAATAGTATCTACACAGGTGTTGGTCATCACATCCACAAAAATGAGCATGATGGAAGACTGTGTGTAGCCCGATAGCGTACGTACTGCTGTAGCACTGTACATGAAGAAGTACGGGTCGGGTGCAACGCCGTCGTACACCAAGTATCCGCCGGCACCACCAATACTGGTGACGCGGAAGCGCACTGACCAGGTATCGTCCGCTCCATTATTGGGCGTGCCATTGTCGTGGCATTGCGTGCCGACTAGCTCAGCTTCCAGCAAGCAGCCACTGCAAGACGGCGGTGAGTTGACAAATACCGCGGCAGCGCAGCTATTGGTAATATCAGAGCGAATGGTCAGGTTAGTGTTCTGGCCAATCGGATTGCCGGTGAAACGCTTCCAGACACCAAACACGCCGGTTACTCCATTGGAAGCCGTCCAAGTCGTACCGTTAAGGCCATTGCCGTCAACCAGCAAGCTAAAGGAGTACGTATCGTCGCTCGGATCCAATGTACCATTGTTGTTGCAAATGATGCTATCCACCTGGACGTTAATGTCGCAAGGACCGGAGCACGGCGGCGGCGGCATCACAACAAACAGACCGGTAGAGCAGTTCTCATCGGCGGTGTCGTGAATATTTACTGACACTGCACCGTTGCTGATGGGGAATGGCCCGATAGTCACCGGTTGGTCGTACGGCCCGCTTATGGGCGCCCCTGCAGCAGTACCCTGCCAGTTGCCGCTGGTATTGTAGCCAGTTACTGTCACCGTGAAGGTGAAAGTATCGTCATCCTGTGTATCAGTGTTGCTACCATCGCAGAGGATGTTACCAACTTCAGCTTCAATGACGCAATACGGACAAGCCGGTGGCGAGGTCACAGTGATAGTTGTGATACAGTCAAGGTAAGTCCGATCTGCAATCAGTAAAGTTGTATCTGTGCCGATGGGGATCGGGCCGTACTCAGCCAATACCCCGTACTGCCCTGTACGCAGTATCTGTGTGACACCCCATATTGGATGCAGCTGCCTCCATCCCAGCGGGCTGGAGTTTAGGCCAGTTACCAACAGATCAAACGTGTAGTAGTCATCGTCAGGCTGCGGTGTACCATTGTTGTGGCACTGGATATTGATAGCCTGGGCTGTGATCTCGCACTGCGGGCAAGGCAGCGGCGCCACAGCCGTCACCGTAGCCGTGCAGGTTGGCGTAGCTTCGTCTACAATAGTAAAGGTGTAGTTGCCGCCGGAGATCGGGTACGGCCCCATGGTGATGATGCCATACGGGAAGGGACCTTCACCGTTGATATACACGCCTTGTGGGCTGTTGTTGTTAACACCCGTTACCTGCAGGATGACGTAGTACAGGTCGTCGGCGCCATTCAAAGGCGTACCGTTTTGGTCGCATATCGTAGAAAGCACATTGGCTATAATGCTGCACTGGTTGGAGCAAGTAGGCGGCGTATTTATGGTACGAGTAGCCACGCATAGGCTGTTGCCATTGTCGCGGACAACGAGGGTAAACGACGGCGCGTAAGTACTAATGAGCAGGCCTGTGATGGGGGTGGGTACGTTGTACTGCCCCGTAGCCACAGGTACGCCGTTGATCAGCGCCGTCCAGGAACTGGCCGTGTTGAAGCCAGTGACTTGTACCGTGAAACCAAATAAGTCGTCGCTCGAATTAGTGGGTGTGCCATTATCGTCGCATTGCGGATTGCTCACGATATCCAAGGCAATCTCACACTGGTTAGAGCAAGACGGCGGTGCTGGTACCTGGATGGTAGCGTTGCACCCGGCCGTGATGTTCACCGTGACATTGCCACCAATAATTGGGAACGGACCCACCGTTACAGCTGGGCCACCGATAACACCGCTGATGGTAAAGGTAGCCCCACCATTGGCCAGTGTAGCCATCCAGGTTGTGCCGGCATTGTTGCCGTTCACTGCCAACTGGAAGGTGAAGGTATCATCGTTCGGATTGCTCAGCGTACCATTCGGGTTGCAAATCACATTGCTGACTACCGGCGTCACCTGGCAAACGTTGGAACAGGTGGATGGCGGCGTCACCGATATGGCCGTGTTGCAGTTCGGATCGAGGAAGTCGGCAAAGTTGATCTGGCGTACGCCCTGGCTGATAAGATACGGACCAAAAGTATAGACTTGGCCGTAGTTGCCTGCTGGGCGAGTCGGATCATTTGAGGTCCAGCCAAAGCTGGTATTACCGCTACCAAGGCGATTCACCACGCCCTGGAAAGTAAAGGTATCATCGTTCGGGTCGCTTGGTGTACCATTGTCGTTGCACACGATATTGCTAACCGCCACCTGGAGTTGGCAGCCCTGTACCGGACACGGCATTGGCGCCATGACACAAGCCGTCTGCGTGCAATTCGGGTCATCGTTGTCCACCACCACTACGCACACACTGCCAGCGGCGATGAAGAAAGGACCAAACTGTACTGGCGTAAAGCTGTAGTTGCCAGTAGCTATCTGTACACCATTGATGAAAGCTGTCCAGCCGTTGGGTGAGCCGCCCTGCGGCGCTGTGATGGTCAGGAAGAACGAGTAAGTATCATCAGAGGGGTCAAGCGGGTTGATCCCCGGATTACAGATGCCCTCGGATGCCGATACGTTCATGATGCACTGGTTGGAACAAGGTTGCGGCACGGTCACCGTTGCACGACTGCTGCAGTCCGGGATATTGGCATCGCTTACAGTAATGAGCAACTGGGTGCCTGCTCCAAACTGGCTGATAGAAAGCGGGCCCACCACGCCCTGAGCACCTATCGGGAAGATCTGGCTGGAGAGGTTGGTCGTCCAAGTTCCACTGGTGCTTGTTCCGGTAGCGGTAATGGTCACTGTGAAGGTATCGTCCTCCGGATCGTTGGGCGTGCCGTTGTCGTCGCAGTTCACCTCATTGATGACCGCTGCAAGTTGACACGGATTGACAATCACTGTAGCGCCATCGCCATCGTCCTCATCGTCCGGGTCGTCAATCACATTGCCGTTGTTATTGGTATCCACGCCGTTGTTCGGATTGGAATCCACATCCACTTCATTGTGGGCAATGACTTCGGCAATGTTCAAGTGATTGCCCGTGCCCAATACCTCCACTGTGAAGGTGAGCAGGACGGAGTCGCCGGCAGCAAGTGATGGGATGTTCCACAGAATGGTGCGGTTTGAGGCGTTGTACACCCCGCCATGCGAGATATTGCCAACGTTGGTATAGCCACTAGGTACGTCGTCGCGTACCACCACTCCAGTAGCTGTACCTGGGCCGCGGTTAGATACGGCCACGGTGAAGGTCACTGTAGCACCAGCATTAACCTGTATCTGCGACACGCGCTTATCCAACTCGATATCAATAGGCGGATTAGGCGTAACCACTACGCAATCACCATCGTCTTCATCGTCTGGATCGTCATCACACAGACCGTCGCCGTCAGTATCGGGCGTGTTACCTGGGTTGGAGTCCACATCATGTTCGTTACAGGAGAGCACCCATGCCTCGTTGCGGTAGTTGCCTGTCGGATTCACACGCACTGTGATAGTAAGCGTAACCTCTTGGTTGGGCGCCAGTGTGCCTACCTCCCAGTGTGCGGTAGCCGGATTCCATGTCGTACCGGCAGAAACTGTGTGACTGACGTAGGTGAATCCGCTGGGCAATTCTTCAAAGACGATCACACCAGTAGCCGTAGCTAGGCCGCGGTTGACGAGGTTCACCGTGAAGGTGATTTCCTCGAAGATGTTGGGCGTAGCATTGCTTACTGACTTATCCAGCTCGAGGTCTACTACCGGCAGCGGAGTAACTTCAGCACAATCGCCGTCGTCTTCGTCTCCTGGATCGTCCGCGCATACGCCATTGCCATTGGTGTCCACGCCGTTGTTGGGCGTAGAGTCAATGTCATCCTCATTGGCGTTCGTTACTTCTGCGTAGTTCACATAGCTGCCGGTAGCATTTACCGTAGCAGTGATTTGCAGCACAGCACCGGAACCCGGGAAGATAGTTCCGATTGTCCACTGCCCGTTGCTCGGGTTATAAGTACCTATACCCGAATGGCTTACATAGGTATAACCGCTGGGCAACTGGTCGGTAACTACCACACCGGTAGCTGTATGCTGGCTGGTATTGAGCACGGTAATGGTAAAGACTACCTGGGATCCGATCGGGACGAAGGTCGCATTGACACTCTTTTCGAGCTCAAGATCAATGAGCTGCAGATCGCCGCAGGTACTGGCTGTGCGTTCTGGCGTGCCGTCATTATTCGTATCCAGCGCTACGTGGTTGTACAAGCCCTGGCCCGGTTGCGGTGTTTGCGTGCCTTGACCACAAGCGGTATAGGTGTTGTCGCCGGTAGCATCGGTCAGGTTGTAGTCCACTATTACGCTGAGCGTGTAAGTATGTGTAGCATTAGCCGCTATAGGCTGATCGTTAGCCAGTATCCAAGTAGCGGCAGTATGCGGCAGCGTACCCGAGGTATTACCAGGCGCGTTGCTAGTATAAGTAGCTGCCGTTGGGACGATGTCGTCGTCAAAACCAGGCGTATCCACCAAGTCATACTGGCCAGCCCCGGCAGCATTCGTCACCGTAATGTTGTAAGTCAAAATATAGACCCCTGGAGCAGTGCGCGTAGCCGACACGAAGGTCTTGACTAAGCGCAGATCGGGCAGGTCACCACAATCCTCGGCAGTTTGTTCAGGCGTGCCGTCATTGTTTGTATCCACCGTCGCACGGTTAAATAATCCCTGACCAGGCTGAGGCCCTTGTGTACCACTGCCGCATGCCGTATACTCGTTGTCGCCAACGGCATCGTCCAGGTTCATGCTCACGTTCACCACCAAGGTGTAGGTATGCGTCGCAAAGCCTACAATCGGCTGGTCATTGGCCAACACCCACGGGCCTGAGCCTGAAAGCATGCCGCCAGTTGGGATGTTGCTAGTAAAACTGGCCGAGTTGATCACCACATCATCATCGAACAACGGCGTATCCACCAAGTCGTACTGTCCTGGTCCACCAAGGTTGTTCACCGTGATAGAATAAGTTACATTATACGTGCCATCGGGCTGAAGCGTCGTATTCACAAAGGTCTTGTTCAACTGGATGTTGATGAACGGATAGATACCAGCGTCAATAGTGTTGTTGTTTTGACCATTGACCAACGTAATTGGCCCAGTCAATCCTGTGGTAGTATTGGCGTCGCTGTCGAGCGCGTCATTGCTGCCCTGGTCTGCCGGCGCAAATACATAGCCGTTGGGCAGGACGAATTGCACAAAGTACGTGCCCGGAATCAAACCGGTGAACTCATAAAAACCTGTGGCATCGGTAGTTGTAGAACCAATGATGGTGCCACCGCTGTTGAGCAGATACACCGTCACGCCCTGTACGCCGGTCGGGCCATCATCTTGGATACCGTTACCATTGACATCCAGCCACACGTAGTCGCCAATACTGGCGCAGCGATCCGGGTTCACCGTTACTGTCCATTGATCCATGCCCACAGGCTGAAGGTTGGTGTTATTACCCAGGAACCATACGGTAGCTGTATCGCTGGCTGTGTTGGTCGCAGTCTGATTGTACACCAGCGGGTACCCCCATACGAATTCCTCGCCAAAGTCAAGGAAGCCATTACCATTGGTATCGCCACCGATCCAGTACGTACCGTTGGGCACTAACTGTAAAGACAAGTTGTTGTCTGCAACATTAATGTCGCGGAACTGCAAGCCCGGTGCACCACCCAACATGCGCATGGTAAGAGTAAAAGTTACGGTCTCACCGGCGCAGATCTCTGTCTTGTCTGCTTCTTTGTCAATCTCGATGTACAGGCCAACATAGTTCGATGGATCAGAATCCGTCACCGGGTTGCCGTACGGATTGCCGTTCACATCCACCGGCTGAGCCGTCACCGTACCTGTATTCATGTAGTGCCCACGAATAGCCGATGCAGACTTGGTGCAAGTTGTGCTGGCACCGGCTGCCAGGAATGGAATCACGCACACCTGGCCTTCCTGGTCATCAGTAACTACCAGGTTGGTAAGGTTCAACGTACCCGTGTTGGTGATGGTGTACGTCCAGGTAACCATAGGCGCGCTGTCCGGCACCAGAATAATGACCGATTCTACGAAAGTATCAGCATCCTGACCATTGGTGGCCTTCTCAACATCCACCGAGGCAGTCTGTACTACCGGTACCGTCGCTTCGTCTTGATCGTCTTCAGATGGCACATCGTTGTTCGGCGTCGAATCCACGTCGTCGCCGTCGTCCTGCGTGATCTCCGCCACGTTGCGGATGCTCGTGCCTTGATATGTCGCACTGATCTGGTAGGTCACCGTGAAGCTCACGCTCGAACCCTGTTCCAAACTGGAGATCTGGAACTGGTCGCCGCCAAGGTACGTCACTCCCGAAGGCAAGCTGCTCGTCACGTAGCTCAATCCCGATTCCGGTCGGTCGCTCACCACTATGTTCGACGCGTTCAGACTGCCCTGGTTCGTCACCGTGATCGTGTACGTCACCTGGCTGCCTTGGCTGTACGGACCCGTGCTCGTCACTACCTTGCTCAGCGCAAGATCGTACGTCTGCTGCACCGGTACCGTCGCTTCGTCTTGATCGTCTTCAGATGGCACATCGTTGTTCGGCGTCGAATCCACGTCGTCGCCGTCGTCCTGCGTGATCTCTGCCACGTTAGTAAGGCTGAAGCCTTGGAAATTAGATGCGATCTGCGTGATAACGCGGAAGGTCTGGCTTTGTCCAACACCGATGAACGGTATGGTAAAGGTATTCGGCCCACTTTGTATTGCGCCGGAAGCCAAGGCATCAACCCCAGTGATAATCATCCCGGCCGGTACACGGTCAGTTACAACTACATTGCTAGCACTAATACCACCTTCGTTGGTTACCGTAATATCAAAGGCTACTGTACTACCTTGCTGGAACGGACCAGGCGTAATAGCGGCCAGCACTTTACTCAGCGCCAAGTCGTAGCGAGAGAAGCCAGCATCTACGTCGTAGTTAGTCTCGTTAGACTGAAGCACTATAGTACCTGTGAAGCCCGTCAGTGGATTGACGTCGCTGTCCAATGCGTCGTTGCTACCAGCATCCTGTTGCGTGACCTTGTAAATAAAGTTCGGCGGTATAAACTCCACGATGTACCCGCCTGGAATTAATCCAAGGAAGTAGTATTCGCCGTTGGCATTCGTAAGCGTTGAAGTCACAAACGGCCCGTCGGGAATCCCATTTTGGTCAAAGTCTTCATAAAGGCGCACTAGCACATTTCCGATACCAGGCTCACTGGGCTGTTGCAAACCGTCGCCGTTAAGGTCTTCCCATACATAGTTCCCCAGGTTGGCCAAACGGTAGAAGCCCGCATCGTTGCTCAGGTCGTTCTCCCCTGATACCAGGCTGATCGTCCCCGTGAGACCCGTCAACGGATCCGCATCGCTGTCTGTGGCGTCCTTGCTCGAATTGTTCAATTTTACCGTCGGCAGATAGCCTCCCGACGGCGTTACAAATTCTACCAGGTAAAAGCCCGGAGTCAAGCCCGTGAACAGGTACTGACCCCCTCCGGATGTCACCGTCGTCGACAGCGGCCCACCGTCAGGAACACCGTTCTGATCCGCATCCGCGTACAAACGTACCGTCACACCGTCTATGCCCGGTTCTCCAATATCTTGTACACCATTGTAGTTTAAGTCCTCCCACACGTAGTCGCCCAAAGAGGC
>CALLPI010000017.1 GCA_938015595.1 uncultured Saprospiraceae bacterium
CGCGTGATCCGCACGCAGGGTGTGAAGGGTTACAACATAGAAACCCTGAACAGCAATGACCTGCCTGCATCTGGCGTACTGTACTACACAATCCAGACCGACGGATTCACTGCCACGAAGAAGATGATCGTGCTGCAGTAAATTCTGCCGACGGAATAAATAATTGCTTGGGAGCGACCTCAAAAATTGGGGTCGCTCCCTTTTTTATAATCGTTTAAAAAAAGCGCTTGCTTGGGAATACATTTCTTCGTAATTTGCGCGCAATTTTGAAGTATAAAGTTATGGTCCCATGAAAAAGACAGGAATCTCCTTCCCTGTTTGTATATTATTGTTATTACCCTTTCTGCAAAGTTTTGCGCAACCTGCAGTTCATTTCTCTGCTCCCAACATGGCAGTAGAGCCTGGGAGTATCTTCACGGCTCAGGTCAAAGTGGCGGGCTTTCGCAAAATTGTGGGCGTCCAGTATTCCATGACTTGGAATCCGTCAGTGCTTCGTTTTGAGGCAATAGTCAATCCTGCGCTGGGTATGTCCGTCAATGATAATTTTGGTCAAATGAATGTGAATTCGGGCGTGCTGACCCTGTCTTGGTTTGATCAGACGTTAAATGGTGTAACCCTTCCCGACAGCGCCGTTTTATATGGTATCCGCTTTGAGGCCATAGGTAGTAATGGGTCACAGTCGGGTATCAATTTCGGTAGTGTACCTACTATACAGGAGGTATCTGATACTAGTTTTGCTGCTATTGCGGCAGGCTATCACAATGGCGTAGTGCTAGTAATGACCCCCAGTGCAGTACGCGACAGTGAGACTACTACTAAAGTACAGATCAGTGAGTGCGTGCCTAATCCGATAAAAGACAAGACCTTCTTTTCCATAGAGGCTCGAGAGGCTGTGACGATGGATTGGGGCATCTTTGATACGCAAGGTCGCCGACTTTACGCTTCCAGAAATCGCTATGGTGTAGGCAAGCACACGCTTGAGGTGAGCGCCGATATGCTGGAGAGCGACGGTACGTACTACTGTCGTTTTTTCCTTGATGATGGTACTGTAATCAGCAGAAAGCTGATGAAGATATAGCCCAATTTTTTCACATCCCAAATTCCGACACAATGACACGATTTTTTACCGGCTTCTTGACGGCATTTCTGTTGTTATCTGCTTCAGCCGTGGCTCAGGTTTCGCTTACCATAGGTAGCATGAGTAACGTGCAAAATGGGCAGCAGGTGTGTTTAAACGTAACCTCACAGAATTTTACTAATATCGTGGGGATGCAGTTCAGCATTACGTACAACCCGGCCATGCTACAGTTGACGGCCATCAATAACCTGGGGCTGCCTGGCTTTTCCACTAGCGGCAATTTTGGTATGCCCATTCCTGGCGGGGCTGGTATGACCGCCGCGGGCGTCATTACAGTAACATGGACTGACCCCAACGCAGCTGGGGTGACCGTGGCCGATGGAGCTACACTTTTTACCCTGTGTTTCAATGCGTTGACTGGTTCAGGTTCTACTACAGTCAACTTTTCCAATACGCCTACGGCCATTGAGTTTACCAATTCGAATTTGCAGATTGTACCCTTCAATGGTACGCCGGGTACGGTTAGTTTCACCGGTGGCGGGGGTGGTGGTGGAGGTAGCAATCCCACGGGGTTTAACCTTACCATTGCCAGTGCCAGTAATGTGCAAAGCGGGCAGCAAGTATGTTTGAACGTAGCGGCTAATAACTTCACCAATATTGTAGGGATGCAGTTCAGCATCACGTACAATGCATCCATGCTGCAACTGACCTCGGTGAGCAATTTTGGATTGCCAGGACTAACCGCAGGAGGTAACTTTGGCTTGCCTATACCAGGGGGTGCTGGCTCTACGCCAGCGGGAACCATCACTATGACATGGACGGACCCCAACGCCACTGGAGTGACTGTCGCAAACGGGACTACGATATTTACCCTATGTTTTAATGCGCTGGCGGGTACAGGCTCTACTACGGTGAACTTCAGCAATACGCCGACAGCTATTGAGGTCACAAACTCTATGTTGCAAAACGTGCCGTTCGACGGTACGCCCGGCACAGTGACTTTTGGTAGTGGTGGTGGCGGAGGAGGAGGTAATCCCACCGGGTTTACGTTGACCATTGCGAGCGCCAGTAACGTGCAGAGTGGCCAGCAGGTGTGTCTGAATGTCACTACGGCCAATTTCACCGACATCGTGGGGATGCAGTTCAGCATCAACTACAACCCCGCCATGCTTCAACTAACAGCGGTGAACAACTTGGGATTGCCTGGCCTCACCCTGGGGGGCAACTTTGGCTTGCCTATACCAGGGGGTGCGGGGTTGACTACCGCAGGAAACATTACTGTGACCTGGACTGACCCCAATGCTGCTGGAGTAACGGTAGCCAACGGTACAACGATTTTTACCTTGTGCTTCAACGCGCAGGTGGGTACAGGCACTACCAATGTGAATTTTAGCAATACCCCGACAGCCATTGAGATTACCAACTCGGCTTTGCAGGTGATCCCATTCAATGGCGTACCTGGCACAGTGAGTTTCGGGGGTGTGCCTCAACCCCAGACCATTACCGTTACTGTGGCTAGCGCCAATAACGTGCAAAATGGCCAACCAGTATGCCTGAACGTAACAGTTAATAACTTCACTAACATTGACTCATTACAACTGACCATCAATTACGCTGCGGCCATGCTGCAGTTTGTATCGGTGGACAGTTTTGGCCTCACTGGCCTGACAATGTCCAACTTCAATACGACTACCGCAGGGATCATTACGCTAAACTGGACCCATGCCCCTGGACAAACCCTGGCCAATGGCGCGAGGATTTTCAGGCTGTGCTTCACAGCGCTGACCGGCAGTGGCTCCACTCAGGTAACGATTCCCAATGCTTCTGCGAACAATACCTCCGATCAAAATGTGACGGTGAATACTGCGCCGGGTACAGTGAACTTCGGCACGCCAGCGCCCAATCCGCTCAACTTGGTCATCAGTAATGCCAGTAACGTACAAAATGGCCAGCAGTTTTGCCTGACTGTGACAGCACAGCAGTTTGTAAACCTGAACTCATTTCAGCTAACCATCAACTACAATGCTTCACAGTTGCAGTTTGTATCAGTAGGAGCATTTGGTATTCCCGGCTTGACGGCAGCCAATTTCAATACCAGCACGGCAGGAACCATTACCCTTAACTGGACAAACACCAACGGGCAAACTTTGTCGAGCAATGCGGTGCTGTTCAATATGTGTTTTACTGCGCAGGTGGGTACAGGTACTTCAATGGTCAGTTTCGGCAGTACGGCTGCTACTAACGCCAACGGGCAAACCGTAAATGTGAACGGCACACCCGGCACGGTAACTTTTACGGCCTTAAATGGCTTCAACTTGGTGATTGGCAGTGCTAGCAACGTGACCAGCGGCCAGCAGGTGTGCTTAAACGTAACAACAGTAAACTTTACCAACATTGTGGGGATGCAGTTCAGCATCAACTACAACCCCGCTATGCTTCAACTGACGGCGGTGAACAACTTGGGGCTGCCTGGCTTTACGCTGGGGGGCAACTTTGGCCTGCCTATACCTGGCGGCGCGGGGTTGACTACTACAGGAAACATCACTGTGACCTGGACTGACCCTAATGCTGCCGGCGTTACGGTGGCCAACGGTACAACCATCTTCACGCTGTGTTTCAATGCGTTGGCTAATACGGGTTCTACGCAGGTAACGTTTAGTAACGTGCCTACTTCTATCGAAATTACGAACTCAAATCTCCAGGTCATACCTTTCAACAGCGTACCGGGCATGGTTACGTTTGGAGCAGGACCACCCCCGGCTCCAGCACCGCTGGGGTTGACTATTGCCAATGCTAGTAACGTGCAAAATGGGCAGCAGTTTTGCCTGAACGTGACAGTAGGGCAGGGCTTTCAGGATATTGATTCGCTGCAACTCACTATTGGCTACAACCCCGCTTTGTTGAGTTTTGTATCGGTGGACAGTTTCGGATTGACCGGCCTGACGGCAGCTAATTTTAATACCTCTACATCTGGTGTGATCTCGCTTACCTGGATACACGCCCCAGGGCAAACTCTAACCAGCGGCGCTCAGATATTCCGCATTTGCTTCACTGCGCAAGCCGGCACAGGCTCTACCGTTGTGAACTTTGACAGTTTATTGGCCAATAATACGACCAACCAGACCGTGCAGGTGAGCGGCACGGCAGGAAACGTGACCTTTACAGGAGGCGGTACGCCCCCACCTATTGCTATGAGCATCGGCAGCGCTTCTAACGTGCAGAATGGGCAGCAAGTATGCCTGGATGTAACGGTTGGTGAATTTACCAATATTACTTCGCTAACATTGACCATCAACTACATGGCCTCCACGTTGCAATTCGCAGCGGTGGATAGTTTTGGTCTCGCAGGCTTGACGACAGCCAACTTCAACACCTCTACTGCAGGAACTATTACCATAATGTGGAGCAATACTACCCCACAGACTTTGGCCAACGGCGCCAGGATATTCCGCCTTTGCTTCACAGCGCTGGCAGGGACTGGCTCTACGCAGATTACTTTTGGCAGTACAGCGGCTACGACCACGGGCGGCCAAGCGGTACAGGTAAATGGCACACCCGGTATGGTATCTTTTGGCAGTACGCCGCCGCCGGTGAGCGTGAATTTGTTTATAGGTAGTGCCTCTAACGTGCAAAACGGTCAGCAGGTGTGCCTGAGTGTGACGGTTCAGAACTTTACCAGCATAGGCTCTTTGAACCTGATAATCAATTACAATCCCGCTTTGTTGCAGTTTGTAGCAGTGGACAGTTTTGGCCTGGCTGGGCTTACGGCAGCCAACTTCAATACGGGCACAGCTGGAGCTATTATGTTGAACTGGAGCAATGCCACTGCTCAGACGCTGGCCAACGGGGCAAGGGTGTTCAGGGTATGTTTCACGGCGCTGACGGGTACAGGCTCTACGCAAGTAGCCTTTAGCAATCCGACAGCCACCAACGCGAGCAGTCAGCCAGTGCCGGTGAGTGGTACGCCGGGCACAGTGTCCTTTTCTACCCTGTCGGGCTTTACCCTTGTGATTGGTAGCGCCAACAATGTACAGCAGGGGCAGATTGTATGCCTTCCAGTCACTGTGGCCAACTTTACCAGCATTGTGGGCATGCAGTTTAGCATCACTTACAATCCGGCGCATCTGCGCTTGGTGTCGGTGGGTAGTTTCGGTTTGCCAGGGCTGAGCACTGGTGGCAACTTTGGCTTGCCCATACCTGGGGGTGCAGGTAGTACGGCTGCCGGAACCATCACTACTACTTGGACAGATCCCAATGCTACCGGCGTAACGCTGGCCAACGGGACTACCATATTTGTACTATGCTTCGAGGGGTTGGTTAATATCAATGATTTTACTACTCAAGTTGCGTTCAGCAATACGCCTACTCCTGTAGAAATCACAAACGCTGCCCTGCAGATAGTACCCTTCAACAGCATACCGGGTACAGTGACCTTTACTACCGGTAACACTGGCAACCCTGTAGCGCCCACCATTAATACGCCAGTCAACATTACCCATGTAGCATGTTTTGGTGCCTCTACCGGCGCAATTGATATCACGGTAAGTGGCGGTACGGGCAGTTACACCTATCAGTGGAACTTCCAAGACCGCACAACACAAGATTTGACAAATATTCCGGCAGGTACCTACACCGTAACGGTGACGGATACTGGCAATGGACTGACAGTAAGTGGCTCCTTCACTGTAACGCAGCCAGCCATGGCTATCAGCATCATTGGCGTGCCGACACATGTAGCCTGTACGGGGCAAAATACAGGTGCCATCAATGTGACGGTGAGTGGTGGCACCTCGCCTTACACTTACGCTTGGAGCGGTGATTTGCCTGCTATACCTAGCCCTGGTAACCTGGCTGCTGGTACTTACACTTTGACGGTGACAGACGGCAACGACTGTATAGCTACACAACAATTTGTAGTGAATCAGCCTGCAGGACCACCTCTCACGCTGGCCAGCATGGTGACGCCTGTGGCCTGTGCAGGGGCCTCTACCGGTGCTATTGCTCTGAGTATCACTGGCGGTACGCCACAGTACACCGTGCAGTGGTGCTGCAACCTCCCCGCTAACCAAACTGATGTAACTAACTTATCAGCAGGTACTTATACTGTAACAGTAACGGACAACAATGGCTGTACAGCTACCCGCATCATGAACGTAGGGCAGAACCCGCCTTTGCAGATTACCTCCATCACACCCGGCCACATCAATACGGGCAATGACGGTACGGTAAATATCACGGTAACGGGTGGTTCACCAGGATACAACTTCCAATGGACAGGACCGCAGGGATTCTCTGCTACTACGGCTAACCTGACTGGGCTGAATATTCCTGGGCAGTATTGCGTCACGGTGACAGACAACTTGAACTGTACCGCCAATACTTGCACTACTGTACTGGAACGTATGCGCTTTACCAATGTGGTCATCGCGCGGTCTTGTAGTGGAACCTCTACTGGTAGCATCCAGATCAGCGTGGCCGGCGGCACACCTCCATATACTTACACGTGGAACCCTGGCGGACCTGGCGGCCCTACTCGCGTAAACATAGCCGGCGGTACTTACAACGTTACTATAACAGACAACATTGGTGAACAACTGGTAGGTAGCTTTGTGGTGGACAACCTACCGGTAGCCAACGTTGTAGCTAATATTACCAATGCCTCAGGCAATATCACCGATGCCAACGGTGCTCTTGTGCTTAGCGTGACTGGTGGTACACCCGGATATACCTTCTTGTGGAATACTGGCGCCACTACGCCTAACCTTAGCAACTTGCTAACAGGAGAATATTGTGTAACTGTGACAGACCAGGCAGGCTGCCAAGTGGAACGCTGCTTCAATGTAGGCTTCAACCCTGGCCCACTGGTGGTGCTCAGCACGCAGACTACGCCTGTGACTTGCCCTGGTGACAACAACGGCACAGCCAGCATTCGCCTCAACGGTGGATTGCCGCCTTTTACCTTTGTTTTTAGCGACAACTTTACGCAAACAGTGAATGCTCCGCAACTAAACCGCAGCGGGCTGCCGGCCGGAACGCTCACCTTTACTGTAACTGATGCAGCAGGTACCACTGTGAATGGCTCCATTAATATTGCTACTTCTTCGGTGGTGACAGTGACTAATACGGTGGTAGTACACGACACAGAAGACCCCGGCTGCATCGGCTCTATCACTTTGACGCTGGCTGGGGGTACACCTCCGCTGCAACTGCAATGGAACACGCCCAACACTGGAGGGCCGTCTATAAACAACCTATGCGCGGGTACATTCATTGCCACAGTCACTGATGCCAATAACTGTGTGTTCGTGCTATCGCCGATAGAAGTGAATACCTTTGGCCTATCGGCTACTACTACACCAGCCCCTTGTCCTCAAAGCCAGGCCGGCGCTATAGCGCTTCAGGTGAGCGGGGGGCGCGCGCCCTATACCTTTGAATGGCGTAATGCGGCTGGCATGGTTATATCTACCAGCAGTGATCTGACTAACGTGGCACCTGGCACTTACACAGTGCACGTAACGGAAAGCTCGGGTAACGTGCTGGTGCGCACCTACACCGTAGGGTCACAGTCGAATCTTGCGCTTGATGTGGACGTGACATCCAACTACAACGGCTTTGACGTGAGTTGTCACAATGCCTCTGACGCCCGCTTGCAGGCAGTAGCTTTCAACGGACAAGGCAATTACACATTTGAATGGAGTAGAAACGGGGTAGTAGTAGGCGGTTCGGACGCTACGCTAACCAACGCTGCACCTGGCGAGTACCAAGTGCGCGTGACTGATGGGTTGGGCTGCACTGTGCAAGAAACTCTCACTGTGACGGCGCCTGCTCCGCTAGTCATTACCTCTAGCGTCATCACGCCCAGTTGCGTAGCTGGCAACGATGGGCAAATCTTCGTCATGGCTACTGGTGGCGTATCCAACTTGCCTTACACTTTTGAATGGAGCAACGGCGCTCTGGGGCCGAGGATCAGTTTCTTGCGGGCTGGCAGCTATACGGTTTCAGTAAATGACGTGAATAACTGCCAGATTACTGCCACCATTGACCTGCCCGATCCGGCACCCATCATTGTAACATTGACCTCCACGCCGGCCACCGATGGTTGCAACGGCGCTATATTGGCTACTGTGAATGGTGGAACGGGCCCCTACACTTACACTTGGTCCACTGGCCAAGTGACTACTGAGCCGTTCCTCTCCAACCTGTGCCCAGGGGAATATTTTGTGATCGTGACCGACAGCCGCGGCTGCCGCCCGAACCCCAACATGGTATCGGGCACAGTGAAGGACCGCCGGACGCCCTGTCTGGATACTCGCACTGTGATCACCCCTGACGGCGATGGCCTGAATGAGGAGTTTCTCATCAGTTGTGTGGATGAATTCAGAAATAACCATTTGGAAATCTACAATCGCTGGGGTCAATTGGTATATGAAGTGAACAACTACGATAATACCTGGCGTGGTACCACGCGCAATGGCGCTGAACTACCTGACGGCCCGTACTACTTCATCTTTGAATACGACGATGTGAATGGCATAAGACAGCAACTCAAAGGTTCCATTACCTTGCTACGCAAATAACAAAGCACTGGATAGAGGCAGCCGGGTGTACACCGGCTGCGTTCTATCAGCCCAAATACTCCATTTTTCAAACCATTAACCGATTCAAATTACCATGAAAAAATTAACTCTACTCACTATATTGATCTGGGCAGGCACAACAAGCCTTCGCGCGCAAGATCAGGCCATCTTTTCGCATTACAACATCAATCCCATACTCATCAATCCGGCTGCAGCGGGCTTTGGCGGGCAACACCAGGCACTGTTCAATGCGCGGTTGCAGTGGGTGGGCTTCGAGGATGCGCCCCAAACCTTTATGGCACAATACAACGGCCCCTTGGGTAGGACTTTTGGCATTGGGGTAGGGGTGCTGACGGAGCGGGCTGCGCAGTTGCAGCGTATGCGTGCTCAGTTGAACTATGCCTTCCGTTTTCAGATACAAGACGACTGGGACCTGGCGGCAGGCTTTGCCACGGAACTGCATCAAATACGCCTGAACGGCAATATAGCTGGCGGTGCTTTTTTTGACTTGGGCGACCGCATCATCAATGCCAATATGGACGGGGTTCGGTTTTTGGATGCTTCGGTAGGCCTGTTTGGTACATTCAGGGAAAATACCTTTGGCGGTTTTGCTCTTACTAATCTGGTGCGCACCCGCTTAGATGGCATTGTGAATACGGATGAGAAAGAATCATTTCTGAACTACTACATCTTTTACCTGGGGCACCGCTTTGAGGTGGAGGATCTTAAGTTCAATATGGAGCCATCTATCATGGTGCGCCAGATACGAGACACACCCTTTCAGATGGACATTAACTTCAAAGCTGGCTTTCTGGATGACCAGTTGCTGGCCGGTGTATCGTATCGCTCACTGGGAGTTTTGGGGGTGATGTTGGGCACACAGGTATCTATGTTCAACCTCTATTACACTTATGACGTTTCTTTTCAGCGCTTTCAACAGTATAATGGCGGGGCGCATGAAGTAACTGTTGCCTTGAATTTTAAAAACATGTACCGCCGCGAACGGCGCTATTGATACCCTGAAAGAAATATCGGTTTTTGGGATAGCCTCTCTCTGCTTTGGCGGGGAGGGGCGTTTTTTTTGGGGTTAAGAGTATTATCCGGCGCTTGAGTGCTGAGGGCGATTACTTTTGATTATTTATTTGTGCGTGTTCGTGGGGCCATCTGTGGCTGAATGAGAAATCAACTGGTGAGTTGAAACTCTGCCCGATACCTGGAATCTTGCGCTGGTAGGAGGAGCCTGTTGGGCGGCGGCTACTTCGAGCAGTTGTAAGGCATGTTTCAAGATGGGCAGTAGCTGTTCAATTGTCATCAGGAATATACTTTGTAGCTCTTGGTGCAAAGACGGGGTGGCGGGCAGAGGCGATAGGGTCAGAATGCCGAAAAACAGATTGGCCCTCACTCAGCTACTCGTATATCCCTTACTTGCAATTTCAGTTCTGCCTGGCTATACCAGTGACTTTCTTCGATGGAGTAGCAAATGTCCAGCAGTTGGCGGCTGCTGAGCAATTCCCAGTGGTAGCTTTGCCCGAAAGCTATGCCTGAGCACACGCGGTTGCCCTGTCTGAGAGATACCTGCAGGTGTGCGTCTTTGAGTACCCTGGAGTAGCCGGTGTCTTGTACGCCGCGTGTGCGAAACACTGGCGTAGGATTGCCTGGGCCGAAAGGTTCAAAGCGGCGCAGCAGGCTCCAGAATTCGGGTGTGATGTCGGCGAAGTCTATCTCTGCATGTACGTCTATGACTTTGCCGGTTGGCATTTGGGGTGTTAGGGTTTGGATGGCTGCCTCAAAGCGCTCGCTGAAGGCACGTATATTTTCGGGGCGCAGGCTCAGACCGGCGGCGTGGGCATGGCCGCCAAAGCTGAGCAGGAGGTCGCGGCAGAGGAATAATGCCTCATACAAGTTCACGCCAGGGATGGAGCGTGCCGAGCCGGTGGCCAAATGGCCGGATTGCGTCAGCAAGACGGTTGGTCGGTGAAAGTGCTCCACCATGCGAGCTGCAACGATACCCACTACGCCTTTGTGCCAATGCGGCTGGTAGAGGACAATGCTTCGGCGCTCGGCCTGCCAGGGGTCAAAAAGGGCTTGAGCCTCTTCGGTGGTGCGCTGGTCGTACTCGCGGCGCAGTTGGTTGCGGTAGTCCAGCACGCGGGCGTATTCGGTGGCTACGGTACGGTCGTTGGCCAAGAGCAAGCGTACAGCCTGGTGCGCATCCGACATGCGGCCAGCGGCGTTGATGGCTGGTGCCAGGCCAAACACAATGTCATTTATGCGAACGGGGCGTTGGCGTTTGCTTTGCTCAATGAGTGCGTTGAGGCCTGGGCTGTCACTTTGGTTGAGTTGCCGGAGGCCATGCCATGCGAGTATGCGGTTTTCATCGGTGATGGGCACAATATCAGCGGCGATGCCGAGCGCCAGATATTCCAGCAATGACTGCCATACGGTTGCTCCGGCAGCCAGGCTGTACTGGGCATAGGCCTGGATGAGTTTGAACGCTACGCCGCCGCCGCACAAGTCTTTGAAAGGGTAGTGGCAGTCGGGGCGTTTGGGGTTTAGCACAGCCAAGGCATCGGGTAAGTGCAGCCCTGGCAGGTGGTGGTCGCAGATGATGAGGTCTATGCCGTAGCTTTTGGCACGCTGTGCCTGTTCTATGTCAGTGATACCGCAGTCCATAGCAATGATTAGGGTTGCCCCGCACTCGTGGGCATAGGCAATGCCCTGGTGCGAGATGCCGTAGCCTTCTTCGTATCGGTCGGGCACGTAGTAGTCAAGATGCGGATGTAGGGGTTCGAGGAAACGATACATTAGAGCAATGGCGGTGGTGCCGTCCACGTCGTAGTCGCCATATAGGAGGATTTTCTCCTTGCCGACAATGGCTTCTGCCAGGCGTTGTACAGCTTTGTCCATATCTTTCATTAGGAAGGGGTCGTACAGGTCGTCCAGCGAAGGGCGAAGATAGGCTCGCGCCTGCTCCAGGGTGAGCACGTCACGCTGAACCAACAACCGACACAACGCCGGATGGATATTCAGTGCCTGCTCAAGTGCTTTTACTTGAGCCGCATCGGCGGGAATGTATCTTAGTGCAACAGTTTCCATACTATGAGAAAGACGCTAAATATGCATCAGTTCCATAACTGGCCAGGCAAAAATCTGTCTGAATCTAGCAGTATAAAAACAGTGCCTGGTACTTGGGTGTTAAATTGTTTTGTGAAAAACCAATGATTATGACAGATGAACCAATTACTTCCAGCCCTAAACCAGTGATGAAGCAGTGGGGGCGCAACCTCAAAGGAGAAAACTCCTGGACGATGTTTAAAGTCATCTCCGAATTTGTGGATGGCTTTGAGACGCTCAATATGATCGGCCCATGCGTATCCATTTTTGGTTCTGCGCGCACTAAGCCCGGCCACCCATATTATCAAAAAGCAGTAGAAATAGCCCGCCTGCTCACCAAGGCTGGCTACGGCATCATCACGGGTGGAGGCCCTGGCATCATGGAAGCCGGCAATAAAGGTGCAGCTATTTCAGGGGGGCGCTCGGTGGGGCTGAATATCAATCTGCCGCATGAGCAAAGCCACAACCAGTTTATTGACCACGATAAAAACCTAAACTTTCGCTACTTCTTTGTGCGCAAGGTTATGTTTGTGAAGTATGCCCAAGCCTTTGTCATTTTGCCTGGCGGCTTCGGCACGCTGGATGAACTCTTTGAAGTACTCACTTTGGTACAAACGCGTAAGATTACGCCCGTGCCCATTATTCTGGTAGGTGTACAATTCTGGCATGGCATGCGCGAGTGGATTCGCACCGTGATGCTGGAGCAGGAAGGCAACATCAGTCCGGAAGACATCAACCTGCTGCCTATGACCGACGACCCCGAGGAAGTGGTGCGCATCATCAACGATTTCTACGAGCGCAAGATTAGCGAACTTGAACCCAACTACGAGTTATAGAGGGTCATGGACCGTTTTCATTCCATCAACGGTATGCTGGTAGAAGCTGCTTTGGCCGCCATCAGCGTAAGCGACTTGGGCTTATTGCGCGGCTACGGTATCTTCGATTTCTTTCTGGTGCGACGGGGCGTACCCATGTTTGTAGATGATTACCTGGCGCGCTTTGAACGCAGTGCCCGGGTACTGGAGCTGCTGCTCCCGCTGCCTGTACCCGAACTTCGCCGGCATATTCTGCAACTGATTCAGGCAAATGGCATGAAGGAAGCCGCTATTCGACTGCTGCTGACCGGGGGCTATGCTGACGACGGCTACACGCCTGCGGCACCCAATTGGATGGTGCTACACCACGACCAGCCACATACGCCTGCTGAGCGGTACGAGCAGGGTATTAAACTAATGACTTGGCGCCACGTACGGGAACTACCTGAAGTAAAAAGCACCAACTACCTCACCGCCATACAGATACGCCATCGGCTACAACAAGCTGGTGCGCCCGAAGTGCTCTACCACGATGGCGTACATGTGAGCGAGAGCGCACGCTCCAACTTCTTTGTGCTGTTGGATACGGGGATATTGGTCACTCCTGTGCAGGGTGTACTGCATGGCATTACGCGCAAGCAAATTCTCCATTTGGCTGCTCAAGCGGGCATTCCTGTGGAGGAGCGCCCAGTTAGGCTTGACGAATTGCCGCGTGCTCAGGAAGCTTTCCTCACCAGCACGGTAAAAGGCGTACTACCAGTGGTGCAAATTGATGAGCAGCGCATAGGCGCTGGTCGTCCTGGCCCCTTGGCTCAACAATTGGGTCAGGCCTTTGAGGCACATTGCCAGGCCTACATTGCTACATTCACACCCTAATACTCAGTACCGGAAACTGGCCGTAGCGCAGCAGGTTTTCTGGTATGCTGTCCATAAATAGGCTGCTCAACCCGGTGCGTCCGTGATTGGCAATGCCGATGAGGTCGGCTTTAACGGACTCGGCAAACTCCAGGATACCAGCTTCCACAGTGTAATGTGTCACGTTGTGCAGGCTGATGGCGCGGAAGTGATGACTGTCCACAAAAGCTCGAATTTGTTTCATGACCTCGCCGGTGGGCTTGAAGTTGTAGGGTGTGGTCACTTCTACAAAATAGAGGTTTTCTGCCCCGATGCTATCGGCAAAATGGATGAGCCGCTCAAAAGCAGGGTGCGTATCGTCTTCCAGGCCTGAGGCAAAGACAATGGTGTTGAAGTTGGGCAGATGCTCGCCGGGCTTTCGGCAGGCCAGCACAGGAGCTTTGGCCCAGCGCATGATTTTTTCAGTATGTGAGCCGATAACAAATTTTTGGAGACCTCTCTGCCCATGCGACCCCATGACGATGAGGTCATTTTCGATGTCCAATACAGTTTGGGCAATGGTTTCAAAGCCCTCGAGAAAGGCGATACTTTTCTCGGCTTTCACACCTTGGTGCTTTGCCTGCTGCACGAGTTCGTCCAGATATTGATTGGCTTGGCCGATCTGTTTTTTGATTTCCGGATAGCTGTCTTCCAGTGTTTTAGGTAGGTTGACCCAGTCTACTGGCGTTTTCAGGCCATGCAGGAAGAGGATTTCAGCGCCGGTTTTTTGGGCGATCCAGCAACCCATCTGAGCCGCGATGCTGGCACAAGATGAGAAGTCGGTAGGGACGAGGATCTTTTTCATGGCGCTTGTTTTGAAGGTTATACTATGTTGATGTGGCGAGGTTGCTCGGCGGGTTCGCTTTCGGCAGGAGTTGTTTCCTTGAAGCAAACCTTGAGCGTCGAATCTGCAAAAGAAGCCGATACATGGGCGTTAGCCAATAAGGGCGCCAACTTGAGCGAGCGTTCAAAGAATTCAAACTCTAGTGCCTCCTTGATGTAGGGGTTGTTGGCATCGCACTCTGCCCGGCTGCGCTCGCCTTTTACAGTGAGGATACCCTTGTTGAGCCACACCTGCAGGTTTTCTTTGGCAAAACCAGGTAAGGCCCACTCTATCTCAAAGTAGTTGTCGTGGCAGTTCACTTGCAAAGCAGGAGCATGCGAAGAATGAGGCAAGTCAAAAGCGCTGTGCCCCAGAAAGTGATCGGCGTCCACTACAGGGCGGAAGTTTTCGCCAAAGCGCTCGAATGCGTGATTTTTGATTTCAGCTCTCCACATGGATATGCGTGTTTTACTCCAACGCGCAAGCTACTCTTCATCAGGGACTATAGAAATGTGATTAGTCACCCTTCGGTGGTGAGTTTGGTCATTGAGGAGCAGCGCAGGTATCTTTGCTTGGCGGGCGGGTACCCTACTCGAGGCGGATTGCCTCCCAGGGCTTGAAGAACGCTGGCTGGAGCGCCTGCACCTTTTGGCGGTAGGCTTCAAAGTCTCGTTCAAAGAAGGTATTTACCTTAGCCAGCACATGAGTCGTCTGCCGCTTGGCCTGGCTCAGCAGAAGCTGCGTATTGGGATTGGGCGCGCCATCTAAGCCATTGAAATACTGGGCGGCACTGCGCAGTATGGCCTCTAGATCGGTGTCCGAGCGCTGAATACCTTTCAGCCCTTCGGGCATCATGTAGAGTTTTTCCAGCGCAGCGATGCTGTCCTGGAGGGCTTTACCTAGCTTGACGACCTCTTGCTTAAGACTGTCGGGGGTATTGGCCAGTGCGGCGTCCACCATTCGGATGGATTTGCGAGCATCCTGGAGTTGTTCGAATCCTTTGGCAGCTTTTTCCACAGTATTTTTGAAATCCTCAAAAGCTGCTTGCTTGGCCTTGCGGTCAGCCATGGGGATAGGGCGCCGTGGATCTTCATGTACAGTGACGAAAGTAGAATCCTTAAGCAGGCCAAAGGTGCAAACCAGCTTGTAGCGCCCTGGCAATACTTCTATGCCTGAGGGTGGGCGAAAACCCTCTTCGCCGCCTCCAGGAGATTCGCGCCGGCTGGGAAAGCGCGCACCGTTGCGGCGCAAGTCCCAGGTAATGCGGTTCATGCCAGTGTCTATTTTAGCCTGGAAAGTACGAATGAGTAGCCCTGCCTCGTCAAATACTTCAATTTTGGCGCGCCCGTCCTGAGGCAGTTTATAGTCGGGGGCGGGTAGGGCGGGGTTGTTGTTTGTGGCTGTTGGAGGTACCGGCTTTTTACCTTTTGTGGCAGGATTGGGCACAGCTGGCGGTTCGGATTGGGGCATGGCCGTGCTATGCCATATGGTGATGAGTGCTCCGAGGGGGCGGCTGGGTGCGCTGTAGATGGCATCGGCTGGGAAGTGGAAGCCGTTGAATGATTTGACGGTGGCTAAGTAGGCATCTGGGGCTTCGAACACGTGCAAGGGGCGCTCCAGTACTTTACCTCTGGTACGAGCTATTTCGCGTATAGGGCGGATGTCGTCGAGTATCCAGATGGCGCGGCCAAAGGTACCTACGATGAGGTCGTGCTCGCGGGGGTGTATTTTGAGGTCGGCGGTTTGTACCGAGGGGAATCCGTTTTGCCACTGGCGCCAGTTTTTGCCGGCGTCAATGCTGACCCAGAGGCCATTGTCGGTGCCAAGCCATAGAAGGTTGGGTTCGATGGGGTCTTGCACGATAGCCTGAGCATGGCCGTGTACTTGTTTTTCGTCGGCAATGCGGGTGAATGTGTTGCCAAAGTCTTTGGTGTGAAACACCATAGGCCGCCAGTCGTTGCGTCGGTAGTCACTTACTATTACGAAGGCCTCGGCGGGGTTGTAAGCAGAGGCTTCGATGTAGGGGATCCAACTTCCGGGTTTGACGCCGGGCAGGCGGCTGATCAGGTTAGTCCAATTGCGGCCGCTGTCGCGGGTGAGTTGAAGGTTGCCATCGTCAGTGCCTACCCAGATGACATTTTCATCGCGGGGGCTGGGGGCAATGGCCAGTATGGTGGTGTGGTTTTCGGCACTGGTGTTGTCAATGGTAAGGCCACCGCTTTGGGCTTGGTTCTGCTTAGCGGGGTCATTGGTGGTCAGGTCAGGGGAGATGATTTCCCAGCTTTGGCCGCAGTCCATGCTTTTGTGTACAAATTGGCTGCCGTAGTAGATGCCGCAGGGGTGGAAGGGATTTTGGGCAAATCCTGCATTCCAGTTGAAGCGAAGGCGCACGCCGTCGGGGTGTATGGGGCGAATGGCTTGTGTTTTGCCGGTGAGGCGATCCACATAGCCGAGGTTGCCGCCCTGCGACATAGCATACACAAAGCGGTTGTTGTCGGGGCGGAAGCCGAGGTCGAAGCCGTCGCCAAAGAAGACTTCCTGCCAGTGGTGGTTTTGGATGCCGCCCTGCTGCCACACGCTGGATGGGCCTACGAAAGTACCGTTATCTTGCAGGCCGCCACCTACGTTGTAGGGTACGTTCATATCGTAGTTGATGTGGTAAAACTGTCCTAAGGGTAGGGTTTCTACAAACGCCCAGTGCTTGCCACCGTCGCGGGATATATTGATGCCGCCATCATTGCCCACAATGAGGTAATCAGGATCTTGAGGATGCACCCAGAAGGCGTGGTGGTCAAGGTGGATTTTCCAGCCTACCCAAGTCTCGAAGGAGCGGCCGCCGTCTTCGCTGCGGTTGAGATAAGTGTGAATGCTGTAAACGCGATTTTCGTTTTTGGGATCTACATAGATATCGTGATAATAGAATGGTCGGCCGCCCACATTTTCGGCAGTGGTTTTGCGCCACTTAAAACCTCCGTCGTCGCTGCGGTACAGAGCGTTTTCTTCGGCTTCTACCAGGGCATACACCACGTTGGGTTTATTGTGGGCGATGGCTAGGCCTATACGCCCAAGCGGGCCTTTGGGCAGGCCGTCTTTTTCGGTTCGACGCGCCCAGGTCTCGCCACCGTCGTAGCTAATGTAGAGGCCTGAGCCTTGGCCGCCGGAGTTGAAGAACCAGGGCTTGCGTCCGTATTCCCACATGGCGGCGATGAGTTTTTGGGGGTTGGAGGGGTCTATGATGAGGTCGGCGCAGCCGGTGCTGTCATTTACAGAGAGTACCTGGCGCCAGGTTTTACCACCATCAGTGGTTTTGTACACGCCACGCTCGGGGTTAGGCCCCCAGATGGAACCCATGGCACCTACCCAGACGATGTCAGGGTTGTCACGATGAATAATGATGCGATGAATGGTTTTAGTGGCTTCCAGCCCCATGCACATCCAGGTTTTGCCGCCGTCCAGCGACTTGTAGATGCCCTGGCCGCTATTGTGGCTGTTGCGGGGGTTGCCTTCGCCGGTACCTACCCATATTTCGGAAGGGTTGCGTTGGTTGATAGCAATAGCACCGATGGATTGGGTGGGTTGCTCGTCGAAGATGGGTTCCCAAGCTATGCCACCGCTGGTAGACCTCCACACCCCGCCGCTGGCTGCTCCAATGTAGATGATGTTGGGATTGCTCAAGTCCACATCAATAGCAGTGACACGCCCGCTCATACCCGCTGGGCCAATATTGCGCATTTTTAGTCCTTGCAATCTTTTGACTTCCAGAGGCTGTGCTTGCAGCAGGCAAGGTAAGGCGGCGATAAGTATCCAAAGTGCTTTTTTCATGTGCAGCGAGTATTTGCATGATGGAAATTTGACGTGCATTTGTTGTGCGTACAAAAGTAGAGGAAATTTGAGACTTTGAGGCTTGAAGACGAGGAGATTGGGAGACGAGGAGATTGAGAGATTTTTTTTTTGACACAGTACCCTGCATACCATATGCATGACAGAGAATGCCCTACCATTGGAAGTGCAGATGCCAAGTGTTGTTTCTTGTAAAGATGCAAAAAGATGTACCGCTAACGTCCTGCTGCCGCTGCCTGAACACCGATTTGGGGGTAAACAAGGCAAAGGCTATGGAGGCCTAAAAGATTGGGCTAGCAACTGCCCGCCACCTTTCACTTGGCTCAAATAAAATACTCTACTGCTAGAGCATACCCTTGTAGCCCCAGGCCTACGATGCAGCCGGCGCAGTTGGGTGCTAGTAGAGAGCGGTGTCGAAAAGGCTCACGGGCATATATGTTAGAGATGTGCACTTCTACTACTGGAGTAGTAATGGAGGCAATGGCGTCGGCAATGGCGATAGAGGTGTGTGTATAGGCGCCGGCATTGAGGATGATGCCATCAAAGCTAAAGCCCACTTCGTGTAGTTTGTCAATGATGGCACCCTCCGAGTTGCTTTGAAAATAGTGCAGGCTGACATGCGGAAAGTCAAGCTGTAGCCGCTCGAAGAAGTCCTCAAAGGTTTCGCCGCCATATATTTCCGGCTCACGAATGCCCAGCAGGTTGAGGTTAGGCCCGTTGATGATAATGATGTTCATGCTATAAGTTTATGCGGATGCCTGTTTTAGAGGCAGGCAAGTGCCGTTATCGGGTGAGCACGATGTA
Organism: uncultured Saprospiraceae bacterium; assembly: GCA_938015595.1. Lineage (GTDB taxonomy): Bacteria > Bacteroidota > Bacteroidia > Chitinophagales > Saprospiraceae > UBA2329. Next base: position 18,946 of record CALLPI010000017.1, read on the forward strand.
GTCGCGCAGTAAGGTTTTGAGAAACTCAATGGGGTTGCCGTCAGGTGGAGCCACTTGAAGCACCTGGGCGATGCGCTGCGCCGTAGCATGCACAGCAGCCCAGTGTGCTGAATTGCGGTACTTCTGGAAGCGAATGAGCACGTTTTTTACCGTAAGCATATCCTGTTCGCTGAGTTGGCGCACCTCAGGGTATCGGGGTTGGTACTGTTCAGCAGATTCAATGCGCAGAATATCGCTGAGGCGATACCGCTGCGTGCTGCGCCGGCGTATGACGGTGGTATTGGCGCTGAGGTCGCCCAGGCGTTGGGCCTTAGCCGAGGAACTGATGACAATGGCAGCCAGAATCCCACTGGAGAGCAGGGTATCTACCAGGTGGAATAATGCCCGCAGTAAGTAGTCGGTAGCTTCAGGTTGCTTGCCATCCAGGCGCACTACTTGTATGCCCACAGCCTTCTTGCCCCAAGACTGCCCGTTGGCCAGCCATTCTGAAAAAAACTGGTACAAGATGAACCCCGTTACAGGAGACACCAGGTACAAGATAACTAAGACCAGCTCACCATTAGCCCCACCTAACACGGAAGGTAGAAGCAGGATTATGAAAAAAAGTACGAAAAAGATAAAAGCCATAATGATCAATGAGTCGATGAGGATGGCAAAAGCCCGGTCGCGCAGGCTGGCCAGCTCATACTCTATAGATACATTCTGAGCAGTGCGTATTTCGATGGTGCGCATGGCACAAAAATAAATATCAGCGCTAGAAAGTCAAAGATCTTAGCGAAAACCTGGCTATTCTCATCCATTCTGCAGGCGTGTAAGCCCAAAAGCCCAATATGGGACTGGGCTTGATATGGGACGATATGTCAGGAAAATTTAAGGAGTGTTGCAGGTGTACAAAGCATCCTTAGCTATAGCTATGCAAGAGAGAATGGCTTATGAAAACTCATGAACCACTCTGTGAACTAGCTGAGCCAGGATTGCCCATCGCCTCAATTTTTGAGCTTGTCCTTGAATACCTTTCGGAATTTTTCCACCTTGGGTGTGATGACGAAGGTGCAGTACGGATTGCGATCGCCCACCAGGCTGTAGTAGTTCTGGTGGTAGTCTTCAGCTTTATAGAAGGCTTGGAAAGGAGCGATTTCCGTCACAATGGGTTTGTCCCATATTTGGGTAGCCACTTCTTTCTTTGACTGTTGGGCAATGCGCTTTTGCGCATCGTTGTGGTAAAAAATAACAGAGCGATACTGCGGGCCTACGTCGTTGCCTTGGCGATTGAGAGTGGTGGGGTCGTGCACTGTCCAGAATACTTCGAGGATTTCGGCAAAGGAAACTACTTTGGGGTCAAAGATGATTTGTACCACCTCGGCATGGTCGGTTTTGCCTGTGCACACTGCCTTGTAGTTGGCTGTTTCCGCCGTGCCACCAGAATAGCCTGATACTACGGAGTGTACCCCTTTGAGGTCTTGATATACGGCCTCTAAGCACCAGAAGCAGCCACCGCCTAGCGTAGCCGTTTCCATGCCGGCGGGTAGGTCTTCAGCCGGCACATCGGGATGATTTTGCATGGTTTTGTCAGGTTGAGCATTACAGGAAAGGCTGCTCCACAGCAGCATGCATGCCAGGAGAAAGCGCATGATGTTGTTTTTTTTTTAGCCAAACAATTTGCAAGCAGACTTGGTTGGTAAAAAAGTGCTTTGTTTGCATAAGTATCTTTACCGTAAGATAATTCTAATTTACGTATGGCCAACATATCAGATTTGGTAGGCAATACCCCCCTTGTGGAAATCCGGCGCGCCATCAGCAAGCCTGGCGTACAGGTGTATGGTAAGTTGGAGGGGCACAACCCCGGCGGCAGCGTCAAAGATCGCGCAGCTTACGGGATGATCAAAGGCGCCTTGGAGCGCGGTGAACTCCGATCCGGCACCCGGCTGGTAGAAGCCACCAGTGGCAATACTGGTATAGCTTTGGCTATGATCGCACGACTTTTTGGGGTAGACATTACCCTCGTTATGCCTGACAACTCCACCGCCGAGCGCGTGCAAACCATGCAGGCCTTTGGGGCGGAGGTCATACTCACCCCGTCAGCCCTGGGCATCGAATACTCCCGGCAGTACGCGGATGAGTTGGTGGCGCAAGGTGGCTACCATATGCTCAATCAGTTTGCCAACCCCGACAACTGGGGCATGCACTACCGCACCACTGGCCCCGAAATCTGGCGTGATACCCAGGGTAGGGTGACGCACTTTGTCAGTGCTATGGGCACTACTGGTACCATTATGGGTGTATCGCGCTACCTCAAGGAGCAGAGCCCTGCTGTGCAAATCGTAGGCGTACAACCCGAAGACGGCGCCAGCATTCCTGGCATACGCCGCTGGTCGCCAGAGTTCTTGCCCAAAATTTACGAGCCTGAGCGCGTAGATCGCATCATTGATGTGAGTCAGGAAGAAGCCCTGTGTATGATGCGGCGCCTGGCCAAAGAAGACGCCATCTTTGGCGGCGTAAGCAGTGGCGGCGCTGTGGCGGCAGCAGCCAAGCTGGTAGAAGAACTCGAGCATGGCGTAGTAGTGTGCATCATCTGCGACCGCGGAGACCGATACCTGTCGTCCGGCGTATTTGCTCCTGCTAAAAAAGACTTGAGCTACTTGTAGTTTTTTTCACCCCCTCCCCAATGCCATCCAAAATTAAGGGATATGCCTTCCTCCCACTTCGACTACATTGTCATTGGCGCCGGCTCTATGGGTGTATCCGCTTGTTTTCATCTGGCAGTGCGTGGTTGTCAGGTGCTCGGCATTGAGCAGTTTGCCATACCACACGAGCTAGGTTCGCATACTGGCTGGACGCGCATCATCCGCAAGGCCTACTTTGAACACCCCGATTACGTACCTCTTTTGCAAAGAGCTTATCACAATATTCGCCTGATGGAAGCTGAGTACGGTCAGCCTCTGTACTTGCAAACGGGACTGCTGTACGCTGGGCCGCCTGGGTGCCATGTGCTGGGAGGTGTGCGGCAGTCGGCAGCGCTGCACAGTATTCCATTGGAGACCCTGTCGGTGGAGGAAACTCGTGCACGCTTTCCGCAGTTTTGCTTGCCAGCGCACTACGAGGTATTGTTTGAACCCGAGGCTGGCCTTTTACTTGCTGAGCAGGTCATCTGTGCTTACGCCCAGAAGGCCCGCCATGCTGGCGCCGTGTTGCATGAGCATGAGCACGTGCAGTTTTGGTCGCTGCACAAGGATATGGTCAGGGTGCAAACCAGCCGGGCGGAATATACGTGTCATAAGTTGGTGATTAGTGCTGGTGCGTGGTCGGGTCGGCTGATTCCCGGCATAGACAACAAGCTGAACGTTACGCGGCAGGTGCTGGCCTGGTTCAGGCCGACCAAGGCATGTAGCTTCGCCGTAGGGCAAATGCCCTGCTGGCTTATAGCCATAGAAGGGGTTGCAGGCTCCTACTATGGCTTTCCGTTGTTGCCAGCGTCCATGCAGGCTGGCCCCGAAGGTATCAAGGTGGCACATCATCACCCAGGGCAGCTTTGTCAACTCGACGCAGTAGAGCGTCGCATTTCGGAGGCCGATGTGGCGCACTTACAGGCTTTTGCCAACCAGTACCTTGGCGGTGTGCACGGTGCACCTGTCGAAGCTAAGACCTGCTTATACAGCAACTCTCCCGACGATCACTTCGTGGTAGGCACTCTGCCGCATACTGAAGGTCGCGTATGCGCTGCCTGGGGCTTCAGCGGGCACGGGTTCAAGTTTGTACCGGTGATGGGCGAAATCCTAGCTGACCTGGCTATGCAGGGTCATACACTGCTGCCGGTGGGATTTTTGGAGGCCAAAAGACTGGGCATAGCCTGAGCCTGGAAATGCCGGCTGTGCTTCTGGTGAAGTTTGGCAAAGGAAATGATTATTGGCTCAAACAATGCTGAGACACTCCTGCTTTACGCAATGCATTAATTCTTCCACCATGAGCTTTATGTACCTGTTTTTTTTACGCCAACGCCTAGCTGCCTGTATTGCCTGGGGGGTGATCATCGCGGCTTGGCCTTTCATGTACAGCTGCCGCAGTGCCGCCCAGACGCCTGCCACTGCCATTCCGTACCGATGGGATAAACCCGAACGTCGCGTGGAACTATCCGATGAACTGCTCGAAATTTCCGGTTTGGCTCTGGCGCCCGACGGCAAGCACTTGCTGGCCATACAAGACGAGAAAGGCATAATATATGAACTACACCCTGGTACCATGCAGATACTTCGCCGCATGGAGTTTGTGCCCGAAGGTGATTTTGAGGATATTACCGTTGTAGGCGATACCCTTTATGTGGTCAAGAGTTCTGGCACACTATATCGCATTGTGCACACAAGTACTGCTCAGCAACAAACGGACAAGTTCAAAAATGCCCTCACCAAGTTGCATGATGTAGAAGGGCTTACTGCCGACCCTGAGCATCGCCGGCTGTTGTTGGCCTGCAAGGCTGCCCCACCGACGCAAGTGCAAGATGAAAAATACGTGTATGCCCTGTCTTTGCCTGATCTGACCCTGGATACTACGCCGGTATTGCGCATTCGTCGAGCAGATATGATTGCGTGGTTGCAGCGCGCTCCTGCCTCGCCAGTGTATGAGGAATGCCTGGCCTTCTTGACCCACCCCGAGCGCGCTGGTATTTTGGGCTTCAGTCCATCGGGTATTGCCATACACCCGCAAACCAAGTACTACTACGTGCTGTCGGCAGCAGGGCGCATGTTGGCAATATACTCTCCAGACGGGCACTTGCTAGAGCTGCACCGATTTGACAAAACCCTGCTGGAACAACCAGAAGGGATATGCTTTGATGGGCGCGGCCACCTCTACATTGCCAGCGAGGGCAAGCGGAGGAAGCCGGTGATTGCAGTATTCAAGCCCTGATCAGGGTGGCCAATTGCTACTCAATTTTGCTGAGGGAGATGGTGCTGAGACAGAGATACTAAACCATATAGCTCCAGAAACTGGGACTTCAAAATCAGGCAAACGATTGGGCGTCAAGAGCCTGGCAGCAGTGTGCGAATCTCGTCTTACATTGTTTGTTGTGGAGGGGAGCATTTGCCGTTTTTACCTTTTAGTGCACCAAGTCAGTCTTTTTGAGAGTAGCTCCCCAGGACTACCCAAACACCTCTGGAGCTTCAGCGGCGCCGGTCGTAGATGATGGGCGTATCGTAAGGTGTGAGCCGGATGCCGTCCTTTTCGAGCAGCTCCATCACTTCCAGGCGGTCAGGATAAAAGGTTTCGATGAGTGTGAAGCGCATGCCATTGCCCAGGTCGTTGGGTGCGTGTATGCGAAAAGTGTTTCCCTCGCGGCGGTACTGCGCGGGCTTAAACGAAGGCGAGGGCTCTAGTTCGCTGTACGGTATTTTAAGTTGGGCGTTGGCATTCACCAGCTCCGAAGCCGGCAGGTGTGACGGCGTTTTATACACGTGTAGCAAGACGCTAGAGTCGCCTACAGCTTCAAAGAAGAACAGGTAGGGTTTGGCTTCAGTGCTACCGTCAGGCTTGGTATAATAGCTTTCTTCCAATAACCAGAACCCGTCGCGTGTAGGTACACCGATGATTTTGCTGTCAGCACGCCGATTAATGTGCACAGCATAGGGATGTACTTGTTGGCCGGCTTGGATTTCGGCGTCCACCTGCCTGCGGTTGTCAAAGTCGCCGGTGATGTACTGCTCAAAAAGGTCAATGGCTCGCATGTGGGAGGTGTTTTTAGACAGATGGCGTCCGAGGTGGCATGCGCAGAGTCCCAGCAGAAGCCCGGCGCTAAGGATGCTCCAATGTTTCATAGAACGGTGAATTTACGGTTTTTCCATAGCCCAGGGGCCATATGTAGCCAGTTCACGTGCATTTTCCGGCATCCATACTTCGCTTTTGCTCATGATGTACTCCAGTGCGCGCTCTAGATACCCGATGCGATGCGGCTGCCCTATCATCCAGGCGTGCAGCGACAGGCCCAGCATGCGGCCGCCTTGGGCTTCGGCTTCAGCCAGTAGGAAGTCAGCTGCGTCCATAATTTGCTGCATGTACGACTCCTCGGTGTGTAAATTGTTCATGAGGATGAATACATCTTCTAGTTCGGTAGGCAGCGGCATGGCCACCAGTGGCCCATTCGCTGTGCGAAAGGCGTAGGGCATATCATCGTTGACCCAGTCGCAGAAGTAGCGAATGCCGTGGGCGGTCAGTAAGTCGGGGGTTTGGGCGCTTTCGCTGCGTGCTGGGCTGAGCCATCCCGTGATATTGCGCTCGAAAGTTTGCTGCAGTACGTCCAGAGAGCGGCGGATGAGATCGTCCTCCTGGCCGGGGTTCATGCCGCCATGATGTAGGGTGTCCATATTCCAGCCATGGGCTATGATTTCGTAGCCGCGCTCGCGTAGTAGTCTCATCAGATAGGGGGTGCGGGTCGCCAAGTCAGCATTTACTGCGAAGGTGGGGCGTATGCCCAGTCGGTCAAAAACCTTGAGCAATCGGAATACGCCCACGCGGTTGCCGTAGTCGCGCAGGGTAAAGTGGCGTAGGTCGGGGTAGGGCATGGTCATACTGCCGGGTGCCTTGAAAGGCTTGCCCTGTGCATTGAGCGGGAAGAATTGTAAGCTCACATTTACCCACAGGGCTAGTTTTTTGCCGCTGGGCCATTGCACGGGTGGTCGTTGAGCCAACAAGCTCCACTGATAGCGGTCGTGGTCCATGCCGTAGCGCCGCAGGGGGTATTCCAAGTAAGTATTGTCTAAAGCCATGCGTCCTCCCTTTGTTTTTGTTGGAGATCTTGAACTGCCGCGTCGTAGTAGTGCGCCATATAATATTGTGCTATTTCGCGCCCAGTGGCGGGCCACACGCCTGGGTGTTTGAGTATGTAGGCCAGGGCATCCTCAAAGGCTTTGAGGCGATGTGGACAGCTCACCTGGTAGTTGTGCAGCGGAATGCACATGACTGTACCTGATTCGGCGCCTTCTTCATAGAGTCGGTCGAAGTTATCGCGTAGCATTTGCCCGTAGCGGCGCGGCTCCACTTTTTGCACTACGTAGGCTATGGTGTCGTTCATCTCCAGCGAGTAGGGGATGGAAATAAAAGGCTTGCCGCTGCGTACGCGCACAGGCGTAGGCTGATCGTCGTGAAAAAGATCACAGGTGTAAAGACCACCGGCTTCGGCAAATAGATCGAGCGTATGCTCTGAGTGCGACAAGGCCGGTGCCAGGTAGCCCGCGCATTCCTGCCCGGTATGCCGGCGTATGCTTTGGATGGAGTCCAGGATCATGGCGCGCTCTTGGTCTTCGCTCATGCCATAAGTATAGCGGGTGTTGTAGATGCCATGACTGAAGAACTCCCACTGGCGCTCTGCGCACATTTCGATGATTTCGGGATGGTGATTGCACAGTGCCACTGACAGCGATACCGAGCCGCGCACTCCGTAGCGATCGAGCACTTGCATGAGACGCATGTGGCCTACGCGATTGCCGTAGTCGCGTATAGAGTAGCCCGCCACTGCCGGGTAGGGATGCGGCCATGCTTTGCGGTAGGGGTTATCAGGCGGGTTGAGTTCATAAAACTCAATATTAGGCGCAATCCACAGCGCGAGCCGTGCTCCATCCGGCCATACTATTTTGGGCCGCCGGTGGTAGGGCCAGTATTCATATAGGTGCAAGTCGTCCTGCATAGTAGCCGCCGTTTAAGTATAGGGCAAAGCTACAAATTCTTGTACGAGAGCAGTACAGTACCGACGAGGCAGGCGCGAAAAAAAGCGCGGGAGGTGGACGCGGCGTTTCCCAAAAAAATTATCAAACGTGCGTTTTCCTTTCGCATAGCAGTGCCCTCCGAATCAATGGATGCCTGCTTATTCCTCTTCCCGTTCAAGCCTGGGGTTCTCTTCGTCAGCGCATGCGCACCATGGTCAGTATGGTGGCAATAGCTACGGTTTCGCCAGTTTCGTCATAGACGTCCACCAGCCACTTGACGATACCCTTGCGAAAGTCTTCGCCATTGCGTTTTTCCTGTGCCACTTTTTCTTTTACCGTAAGCCGCACGCCGATGGTCATGCCGGGGTACACGGGTTTGGTGAAGCGGCACTCCTCCAGGCCGTAGTTGAGTAGCACGGGACCTTTTTTAGCTTGTACAAACAGCCCTGCAGCTTTAGACAGCACCCAATAGCCATGCGCTACGCGCTGGGTGAAGGGCGTACCTTCCAGGGCAGTCACATCAGTATGAGCATAGAAGTGATCGCCGCTGAGGTTGGCAAAGTTGACGATGTCGGCTTCGGTGACAGTGTGTTTGGCAGTGGTAAGGGTTTCGCCAATTTCCAGTTCTTCAAAGTATTTGCTGAAGGGGTGTACAGTGGCTTCGGTCTGTTGAGCACCTTGCTGATACACCCCGCTGATGGCCGTAATAATGGTGGGATGCCCCTGTATAGCCGTGCGTTGCAGATAGTGCTTGATGCCTCGCAGGCCGCCCATTTCCTCACCGCCGCCGGCGCGTCCTGGGCCACCGTGTACCAACAGAGGCATGGGCGAGCCATGGCCAGTGCTTTCTTTGGCGCTATCGCGGTTGAGAATGAGAATGCGGCCATGGTGCGCTGCTGACCCGAATACATACTCGCGCGCTGTGCGGGTATCGTACGTAGCAATGCTGCTCACTAGCGAGCCTTTGCCCATATTGGCCAGCGCCACGGCCTCTTCTATTGTGAGGTAGGGCATGAGGGTACATACTGGGCCAAAAGCCTCCACCTCATGGCTGTCGCGGTATTGGAAGGGGGCGTCGTTGCGCAGGACAATGGGCGGAAGGAAAGCACCTTTGCGCCGGTCAGCGCCAATGACTTCAAACTCTACCAGATTGCCCACCACTACGGGGCTGTGCTGGCTCAGTAGTTCCACGCGGCGTTTGACCTCATCGGCTTGTGCTCGGTTGACCAACGCACCCATGCGCACGCCCTCGGTGCGGGGGTTGCCTATGGTGGTCTGCACCAACGCGTGATGCAGCGCCTCCTGTACGGCATCCATAAGGTGAGCCGGTACAATGGCGCGGCGTATGGCGGTACATTTTTGGCCCGCCTTAACAGTCATTTCGCGGCGTACTTCTTTGATAAACAAGTCAAACTCCGGTGTGCCTGGCACTGCATCAGCGCCCAGTACGGCAGCGTTGAGACTGTCAGCTTCCATATTGAAGGGCACGGCGTGCTCAATGATAGCGGGGTGGGTTTTGAGCATGCGCCCGGTTTCGGCAGAGCCAGTAAAGGTGACCACATCCTGAGGGCCAACAGGGTCAAGAATGCCAATGCCCATGCCGCACACCAGTTGCAGAGCGCCTTCTGGTAGTATGCCAGAGGCGATGATATCGCGCACCATGGCTTCGGCCAAAAAACTAGTCAGTTCAGATGGTTTAACGATGGCAGGTACACCAGCCAGGAGGTTCACGGCCAGTTTTTCGAGCATGCCCCAGATGGGGAAGTTGAAGGCATTGATGTGAATGGCCACTCCGTGCTTGGGGGTCATTAGGTGATGGCCAATGAACGTGCCCTCGCGGGAGAGCTTGGCTTGTTCGCCGTCCACATACCAGGGCGTATCGGGCAACTTACGGCGCAGGCTGGCGTAGGCAAATAATGTGCCGATGCCGCCGTCAATGTCTATCCAACTGTCGGAGCGGGTGGCGCCAGTGCGATAGCTAAGAAGGTAATATTTTTCCTTGATATCAGTAAGGTAAAGGGCCAGTGCCTTGAGCATACGCCCGCGCTCTTGGAAGCTCATGCGGCGCAGCGCCGGACCGCCAACATGGCGCCCGTAGTCGGCAATAGCAGCAAAATCAAGGCCTTCGCTGCTGGAGGTGCATATGACTTCGCCGGTGACGGCGTCATACTGCGGAATACCGTCGCCCGGCTGTGGCGTCCATTGGCCGAGGATGTAATGAGAGAGGTTCATGGCGTAACAGTGGTTTTATTGGTTTAGCGAACAACCCCAGGAGCAGGGTTTTCCGTGCGCTTTCATTGTAAGCAAATGCATGGTGAATGGTCGTCGGGCAAGCCCGTCTGGCACCGAACGGGGTAGAGGCCAATAGGCGTCATCAGACCTGGCTGTTGGAGTTCCCACACATGCTGGCGGTTGAATGCTGACAAGAGAACCTCCTCTTTGGTCGGTGGGTGATGCGTTGCACCACACATTCTTCAGCTCGCGACTCGCAGCTAATAGTAGCCTGTGGGGCTCGCCCATGGCCATTGCTCATAGCTCTCTCATTGTGTCTGCTTCGGCAAGTACGTGAGCGATACCCGGTTGGACGGCACGAAATACTTCTGCGCTACACGGCGTATGTCCTCGCGGGTTACTTTCAGGTAGCGTTGTATTTCGGTATTGATGAGGTTGGCGTCGCCTAGGTACATTTCGTAGTTGGCCAGGCTTTCGGCAATGCCCAGCACGGAAGTATTGGCGGAAATAAAGTCGTTTTCTATTTGGTTGCGTAGTTTCTGGAACTCGCGTTCCGAGATGAGTTCGTCGCGTACTTTGGCGATTTCGGCGTCCATAGCAGCCTCGAGCTCAGCAGTGCGCACCCCCATATTGACTATGCCAAATACAATAGTGACACCCGGGTCTTCCATCTCCAGCGGGAAACTACCCACAAACAGGGCTTTTTGTTGCTCATTGACCAAGGCTTTAGACAGGCGCGAACTCTCGCCCTGCGACAGGAGCGTGCTCAACATTCGTACAGCATAGTAATCAGGTGTGCCCTGGGCCGGAATTCGATAGGTGTGAATCAAGGCCGGCAACTGGATGTTGTCATACACGGTATCGCGTATCTCGGAGCTCAAGGGTGGCTCAGTGATGTTGGGGCGGTAAATGGGGCGATTGCTCTTGGGGATAGTGCTGAAGTACTTGGCCACCAGTTGTTTGGTTTGCGCAATGTCAATGTCTCCGGCAATGGAGAGGATGGCATTGTTAGGTACGTAGTAGTCCTTGTAGAAGTTGACATAATCTTCTTCGGAGGCAGCGTCGAGGTGCTCCATGTAGCCTATGACTGGCCAGCGATAGGGGTGCTGGGTGAAGGCGCGTTTGAAGGCTTCTTCTACCACAGAGCCGTAGGGCTGATTGTCCACGCGCTGGCGGCGCTCCTCTTTGACCACCTGGCGTTGTGTTTCGATGCCCACTTGCTCCACTTTGGCGTGCAGCATGCGCTCGGATTCCAGCCACAGGCCGAGTTCCAGTTGGTTGGAAGGCAGCACTTCATAGTAGAAGGTGCGGTCCCAGGAGGTATTGGCGTTGAGTGTACCGCCGGCGCGCTGGATGTATTTGTCAAACTCGCCGCGCTGGATATTGGCTGAGCCTTCAAAGAGCAAGTGCTCGAAGAAGTGGGCAAAGCCTGTGCGGTCGGGTTTCTCGTTTTTGGAGCCTACATGGTACATCACGCTGACGGCTACAATGGGCGTGGACTTGTCCTGATGAAGAATCACCTTGAGGCCGTTGTCGAGGGTGTATTTTTCGAACTTGATATTGTTGGTTTGCGCCAGCAGCACTTGCGCGGCGAGCCCTAGTAAAGCCAGGAGCAAAGTGATTTTTTGTTGCATAAAGGTAAAGAATTTGAACCGGCTACAAAGAAACGGAACTTCGGTGAATATAATGCCGGGCAGACTTGTAATTTTGCGGAGCTTTGTAGCGTTTCATAGAGTCGGACAGCGGCGCACAGACTTTTTTCATCTAATGCTTTAGCCCAAGGCCGATTTCATAAACTTGACAAGGAAATCTCATGATCAGAACGCTTGCCTTCTCTCTTATCTTTGTGTGTTGCACGAGCCAACTTTTGGCTCAGATACCGCGCAGTGCTCCTGCAGAACGCTCCGGCGCTGCTGCTGTAACAGGCCAGCCTAAATTGTTTTGCAACAACAACGCCGGCACGGTCACCTTTGGCGACATTATAGGCCAGAGCAACGACGGTGCCCCAGGCGATATTTTTCTCTGCTTTGGCGACACCTTACCCATCTTCCACAATGGCGATGCCAACCTTACTGGCGACCCACAGCCAGCTACGCCTCCAGGCATTGGCTATGTATTTTATGACTGCCCGCCCACGCGCACTGGCCCTACCCTGGCCGACATACAGGCCGACCCCTGCATCAACCGCACCAGCCCCATCCTCATAAACGGTAACCCAGTAAACCAGGATGCTACCAACCGTATGTGGATTGCCAGCCAACTACCCAACGGCAACATCACCTTCGCCAACAATGGCCTGCTGCAGTCAGCTTTTAACAACGGCGTAGCGCAGCCCATCCGCTTCTGGTTTGCCCCCATAACCCTGGATAATTTTGCCTCCCAGAGCTTTGAGCAATCTAGCGACACAACGGGGCCTTGCGTCAATGTCAATACAGCGGCGGCCTTTTCAGTGGTCTATCTCAACGCCATTCAGGCCTCCAACTTCAACATTAGCGCTGGTGTCAACGGATGCCAGGGATCGTTCCTCCTGAGAGGCGGCCTACCGGAGTTCGACGCCAATACCAGCTATGACATAGATATCGTGCTGAGTACCAACCCCAGCATCAGAGGTGTAGTGACCAATGTGCCCATGCATAATGGTACAGTGCAGTTTACAGTGCCGCAACCTGGGGTGTACAACATTACAGTGGAAGATGGAAAGAGCTGCGGGGTGTCGTTCACTATGGACATGAGCGCCTGCCGCGCGGTCACGTTTTTCCTGCCACTGACCAACGCGCTGCCCGGCTCCAACGTCTGCCTCGACGTGCGCGTCAGAGATTTTATAAACGTTGGCGCCATGCAGTTCTCTATGCAGTGGGACCCCGCCGTACTGCAATACTCGGCAGTCAATGGCTTTAATCCGGCGCTGATTGGCTTCAATGAGAGTGCTTTCAACACTACGTCAGCGCTGACTAGCACTGGGCGCATCACAGTATCCTGGGCCGACCTCACCTTCATGGGCGTGACCCTGCCCGATAGCGCCGTTATCTTTCGCCTGTGTTTCAATGTCATCGGCAGCTTGGGGCAGTTCTCGGAGGTGTCCTTTACCAACAACCCCACCAACACCGAAATCGGCGACGCCAATCTCAACCCGTACGGCTTCCTGGGCCGTAGTGGCTTTGTCAATGTGTCCAATAGTTTGCTTTTTGTCAATCTCACCCAGGACAGTGTGTCCTGCGCGGGCGTTGCTGATGGTGCGTTCACCCTTACTGTGGCCAATGGTACGCCGCCTTATGTGTTCAACTGGAATAGCCTGGCACCTTTGCCGCCAGCCTCTGGAGGAGATGCCATTTCCAACTCAGGCGGCTCTTTTCGCGTAGACAATCGCGCTGCTGGCTCCTATCGGGTAGTTGTCACAGACTCCAGCGTGCCGGCCATTGTGGTGGTAGATACTGTAACCATACTGCGCGGCCCGTTTATTGGCGTCACTATGGACGCTACCCTGCCCCGATGTAATGGCGAGAGTAACGGCTCGGTGGCTGCCCGCATCAGCCTGGATGGCGTGGTGACGCCTAATCCACCGGGATTTACTTATAGTTGGAACACGCCCAACACACCCAATGCCCCTATGCTGAACGACCTGCCCTTTGGGTTTTATTCCGTCACGGTTACTGATGCACGTGGTTGCAGCGCCCAAGCAGGGGCTACTTTGACCCAGCCTGCCGCCATCAACATTGTAGAAAACATCACCAATGCCGCCTGCACTGGCGCAGCCAACGGCTCTATTACCACCACTGCTACCGGCGGTACGCCTGCTGCCGGCAATTACACCTTTACCTGGAGCGGCGGTCTGGGTACGGTAATTGCCTCCAGCTCTACGGTGGCCAACCTCAACCCTGGCCAGTACAGTGTAACAGTGACTGACGACAACGGCTGCCAGGCAACCGAAAACTACACCGTCGGCGCTATCAAAACCCTGAGTATCAATGCTGCCATTACTGACATCACTTGCTTTGGCGCTTGCAACGGCGCCATCCTGGCCAACGGCACTACTGCTGGTGCGCCAGCGGCTACGCCTTACACCTTTACCTGGACAGGCTCGCTGAACACTGCGCCAGTTAATACGCCCACATCGAGCAATGCTACAGGACTTTGTGCGGGTGTTTACACTCTCTCCATGCAGGATGCTGACCCAGCAGGCTGCCAGGTGTCGCGCACTTTTACACTGACCCAACCAGACACCCTGACAGCTACACTGCTACAACAAGTCAACGAAACTTGCCTGGTGGGCAACGACGGGCGCGCTGTGCCGCGCGTCACGGGGGGTACAGCGCCCTACACCTACGCCTGGCGCAACGCGCAGAACGCAGTCGTCTCCACTGATTCCGTAGCCACTGGTTTGCGTGCCGGTGCCTACACCTTGTTGGTGACCGACAGCCGTAACTGCTCTGCCACACTCAATGTAAACATCTTGCTGCCTACGCCGCCCAGCATTGCGCCCATTCAAAATGATACAGTAGCCTGTGCTGGTAGTACCAATGGGCGCCTTAGCATAACAGCCACGCCTGGCGGTGCACCCATTGCTACCTACACTTGGAGCAACGGCATGAGCGGGCCAAATATCAGTGGTTTGGCGCCAGGGGTGTATCGCGTCACTGTGACCGGGCAAGACGCTTGCTTCAGCGTGGATTCTGCTATGGTGGTAGCGCCTGAGCCACTCGTCATTGATAGTATCGTAGGCACTTCGCCTTCCTGTCCGGGGCTCAGCAACGGTCGGATCACTGTGTTTGTACGCGGTGGCACAGCTCCCTATCGCTACATCTGGGCCAACCAACCGCAAAACGACACCCTTCAATTCAACGTCTATCCTGCTCGTCCAGCCGGTACGTACTCCGTCACTGTAGTAGATGCCAACAACTGCCCCGCTGCTATGGGCACGGGCGTGGTCGCCGACCCGCCGCGTATCCAGATTAGCTTCAGTGGAGTACAAGGTGTGAGTTGTTTTGAAGGTGTTTGCAACGGAAGGGCTTCTGCTGCGGCCATTTATAGTGATGGCACGCCAGGCACGTTCACCTTCAATTGGGCATCTGGTCAGGTAGCCATGGGCGTATCCTCTTCTGTAGCCAATGACCTTTGCGCAGGATTTCAAACGCTTGTGGTGTCAGATGCCAACAACTGTTTCAGCGTAGACTCGGTGAACATACCCAGCCCCCCGGCCATCAATATCGTAGTGGATGTGCAGCCCGTTAGTTGCAATGGGTTCAACGACGGGCGTATTACGCTCAACGTCAGCGGTGGCACGCCTGGGTATCAATACCTCTGGATTGAAAACGGCGCCATTGTGCCAAGTATTAGCAATCTGACCGCCGGCCAGTATAATGCCGTAGTAACTGACGCCAATGGATGCAACAAAACTCAGCGCGTGCAAGTAAGCGAACCCGACCGCTTGCGCTTGTTTATTGACCAGGCGGTGTCCACTCCGCGTGTTACTTGTGCTGGAAGTACCGATGGCGTCATCAAGGTCAATTTTAATAGTACGGACAATATCAACCCCGTAGGTGCCAATCCTTACACGTGGTTGAATAATGTGGCGCCTGCCTCTTCGCCCATTGCCTCAGGGCTAATGCCAGGTACGTATTCTGTGACTATCACTGATACCAAGGGCTGCCGCGATAGCATCAGCTATACCATTACCTCGCCACCGCCCATCACTGCCGTCATCCCGCCGCCGGCTGAGCCGCGCTGTTTTGGCGAGTCCACCCTCATCGTCATTCAAAGCATATCGGGCGGCAATGGTACTACCCTGCTTGACTATACCTACATGGTGGACAACAACGGCCTCATTTTCCAACCCGACCAACCTGCTACTGTGTTTGCCGGGCCGCACACCATCACTATCATGGATGCGGCTGGTTGTACCTACGAACAGCAAATCTTCATCAACCAGCCACAGGAACTCCAGGTTGTATTCGATCCTGAGGTCGTAGTGGTAGAACTGGGCGATACTACCACGCGCCTCAATCCGCTGATTACCTCCTCGCTGCCCATCCAGCGTTTCGTCTGGAGCCCTGTTACCTACCTGTCTGATACTTCCTTGCAGCAACCCTTGCTGATACGACCCTTGGACGACATCGAGTACACCCTGACTGTCGTAGATGTAAACGGCTGTACGACCAGCGGCTCAGTACTGGTAGAGGTGGATCGCAACCGCAACGTGTATATTCCCAACGCTTTTTCACCCAATGGCGACGGCCCCAACGATGAGTTCCGGATCTTCGCCTGCCTGGGCGTGGAGGTCATCACCTATGTGCGCATTTTTAATCGCTGGGGCGACTTCTTGTACGAGCAAAAAGATATTGCTCCTGACTGCATTGGCGGCTCACGCCTGTGGGATGGCACTGTGAAAGGCAAGCCTATGGCGCAAGGCGTGTATGTTTATATGGTGGAAGTACGCTTCCTGGATGGAGTAACGCTGCTATACCGCGGCGACGTAACGATTGTGCGGTAAGTTCAAATTGCAAGTAACTGACCATTTGCTTCCATAGCCAACGGGAGCAGGCAGCCGTCCTGCCATTCGCCGGTCAGGTTCATCGGATGCCCGCCGCTCACGGCCAGGATTTGTAAGCCAACGTCCTCGCTTGCCATCAGGGGTACGGCTTGCTTTCTGTTGTCCAGTAGTAAAAAATCCGGCGCCTGATATACGATGGCCATGCCCTTGAGGTACACTGGCATGTAGAGCAGCCAAGGATTTGCTGCCAGCGCCCTGGCGTATTCCAGGGCAGCATCTTCCAGGTGGTTATGGCCTGTTACATTTTCGAGAATACTCATCTCATGTGTCAGTTGCAGTGATTGCGCTACAGCGCGCAAGGGATAGGCCGAAGGGTAGTAGGTCAGCGCGCCGGCGTACACGCTGCCCAACAGCCAATGGTCGAGGAAAGGGTTGTCGTCGCCCCATACAAAATCGAGTAACAATGCCCAGCGCTGCTGCCGCACCCCGTAGAGCCACACCCGGCGAAAACGCAATTGCTCCTCCACGCCTTCGTGTATGGCCATGACCAGCCAGTGGTCGGTCACTGGGGGGCATACGGCAAGGCTTTCCTTTCGGATAGCCAGCCCGGCAGTGGTCAGTAGGTCTTGTACCATAGGTGGCGGCAGTTGCTCTATGCGCTTGAAGCCTTCTACGAGCAGGTACAGTTCGCTGATGGTGTCGAGTATTTGCTTGTGTCTGGGTTTTCCGGCAGCAGGGTGTGCCAGTAGGCGCAGGCGGCGGGCTATTCCGCCAAGTTTAGCGTCCACCATGCGAGCTGCGGCTTGCTCCCACCATGCCGGCGGGTGGTTTTGGACATTGGCCAGCCCTTGTTGCGCCAGGTCGCGCAGCCAGTCATCTAGCCCTTGTATACCGGCAGCCATGAGTTCCAGGCTCTTGTCTTTGTTTTTCTGGCGTTGGGCTGCCAAAGCTGGGTCAGTTGCTGCCATGTGAGAGGCTTTGATACGCTGCTGGCGTTTGAGGCGGGTTTCGAGCCATTGGCTTGCCCAGGCGGGTTCCGGGGTGTTTACCTGGAAGCAGTCGGGGTAATGGAGCAACAGTAGCAGCAGTGCCAGGGCGTGTTTGCAGGGCGATCGCTTCGCCGGGCAGGAGCATTGGAAGGCTGGACCATCGAAATCTACCACCGTTTGGTAAGATAGGCCGCCAGTACCTTTGCACTCGCCCCATACAGCACGCTCATGTCGTGCCTGTTGGAGCCAAAGGGGCGGGTGTCCTAGCTGGCGGGCGCAGTTCCAGGTGGCGTTATCGGGGGCAAGGCTGCGGATGCGCTCGGCAGTCCAGACAAACATGGCAAAGTCAGCGCTTTTCGTATTCGGCAATGAAGGCTGCTACAATCTGGTCCACTATGGTGCGCAGTTGTTTGCGCTCCTCGCGGGCAATGGATTTGAGTTTGTTGACCTTGGCTTCGTCCAAAAACAGGACGAGACGACGGACAGCCTGCCCTGCTGGCCCAGCGCTAACAGACTCACCCTCCCGGGGCAGCGTATTGCGGATGAGGGCATCCAGCCCGCGCGGTGCTGTGCGGCCGGGGGTATTGGCCTCGTCGCTGGAGACAGTGTCAGTGCGCTGTTGAGTTTGCTCTGCGAATGATTCCTCAAAGGCCTCTTCCAGGAAAGAAGCCAGATCGGAGGTAAAACTCTTGCTAGCATGCTTGGATGGGGCATCCACTAGGGTAGCTTTGGATTTGTGCAGTTTCTTAGGGGGGCTGGGATCGGGCAGCTCGAACAACAGCATGGCGCCGGCGGCAGTACTGTCGTTGCCGGATTCAAAAAGGCCTTCCCAGCCATCGGTGAATTTCTTTTTGCTCATACACGCTGCTGGCGAAGTGAGGAAGGTTGGGCGGCGGCTTCCATACGCTCCAGGATTTCTTTGCAGAGGTTGAGATAGTCTTCTGCACCAATGCTGCTGGGGCTGTAGCTGAAGATATCTTGCCGTTGAGAAGGTGCTTCAGCCAGGGCCACATTGTCGCGAATCATAGTTTGAAACACTTTGTCGCCGAAGTATTTTTTAATCATCTCCACCACATCGCGGTTGAGTACTTTGCGGCTGTCGTACATGGTAGCAATGACGCCACCGATTTCCAGTTGTTTGTTGAGGCGGAAGCGCACCTTGTCTATGACCTGCTTGATTTTGGCCAGCCCCTGTAGCGCCAGAAACTCAGTCTGCATAGGAATGTAAACAAAATCGCTGGCAGTTAAGGCATTGAGCGTGAGTAAGCCCAGTGAAGGCGGGCAGTCCATGACGATGAAATCGTACATATCGCGCAAGGGGTCGAGGAGCTCGGCCAGGATATATTCGCGGCCAGCCTCGTTGATTAGCTCCGATTCCACGCCCGACAACTCAATACGGGAAGTGATAATGTCCAGGTTGTCCTTTACAGTGAAAGGCATAAACTCGGCCTCGCCGCGAAAAGCCTCATATACAGTGACAGGCTGCCGAGGTACGCCCAGGGAAATGGTAAGGCTGGCCTGCGGGTCAAGATCTACCAGCAGGACGCGCTTGCCCAGACGAGCCAGCCCGGCGGCAATATTGATGGCACTGGTGGTCTTGCCTACGCCGCCTTTATGGTTTAGCAGCGAAAAGATTCTTGCCATAAGACGCTTGGTTCTTGCTTTTGCAATGAACGGGTAAAGTAAACGCTTTTGAGGGAAATATGGCTAAAAAGGTAGAAAAATATTCTCGAAACGCTGATTTTAAGGTAGGGAGTGAATCCAGTAACTGCCACGAGAGTTTCGGTAAAGCACGCACAATTGCCGCCGAGGCCTTTGAAGATGCCAATTTTTTACTTTCTCGCGTTGCTCGTGGAGGAGGGGAGAAGGTTGCAGCATAATGGCATGCTTGTTTCTGAAAAAATTCGATAAAAGTTTTTTATATCCCCAGCGGGCTTCGATTCATGCAAGAATGCCACTACCGACCATTTCCTGGCAATTCGATGATTTCATCTTCCAGGAAGGGGTTTTCTTGGTCTGTAGAATCTGGGAGCGTTTCATATGGCGGGGGAATGCGGAAGGCACAGGCTAGCTTACGGCTCCATTCGGGCTTCAGTTCTGGGAATGTGCCGCCCTGCCAGGCTTCAAACTCAGGCGATTTCTTGAGGCGCTGCATGAAGTAAGCCCATACAGGCAGGGCGGAGGCAGCGCCTTGACCATTTTCAAAATTGCGGAAGCGTACCAGGGGCGAGTCGCCGCCTACCCACACGCCAGCAATGATTCGTGGTGTGTAGCCAATAAACCAGCCGTCGGCATGGTTTTGCGAAGTACCGGTTTTGCCAGCCAGGGGAATATCATGGTGTCCATAGCGCCAGCGTATGCGGCTAGCCGTGCCATAGATGGCTACCGACTGCAGCATCTTGGTCATGAGAGCGGCATGTTCTTCGCTGATAGCTTGGCGGGGCTTCGTGGCGGTGAAGTCGGCCAGCACCTGGCCTTTATAGTTCTCGATGCGGGTGATGAACACCGGTGGCACATGACGGCCTTCGGAGGCAAACACAAAGAAAGGCTGAATCATTTCCAGCAGCGATACCTCTGCTGAGCCAAGCGCAATGGAGGGTTCGGCCGGGATATTGCCACTGATGCCCAGGTTTCGAGCCATCTGAATGACCTTTTGCACGCCCAGACGCATGATGAGGTGTACCGATACAGTATTGACAGAGTTGGTCAGGGCGCCCTCCATGGAGTAAGAGCCGCCATAGATGCCGTCAGAGTTCTGGGGTATCCAGTCGTCCATATCAGTTCCGTCGGGGCGGAAGTGAGGTTCAGGGTCGTCGCGTCGCCAGTCTTTGATAGCCCAGTCGCCTTCGGCATATTCGTGATACACACGTAGTTGGTTGGGCAGTTGTTCACAAGGCGGGATGCTATCGGCTATGGCAGCCATATACACTATAGGTTTGAATACTGAGCCGGCCTGACGTCGAGCGCGCACGTGGTCGTACTGGAAAAACTCGTAGTCAATGCCGCCTACCCAGGCTCTGATGAAGCCAGTGTAGGGCTCTATGGCCAGGAAGCCCACCTGGAGTATGCCTAGGTGATAGCGCACAGAGTCAAGGGGGCTCATTTCTACCTGTTTGGGGCCGTCCCAGGTAAAGATGGTCATCATGACCTTTTGCTGGAAGATGGCGTCAATTTCGGCATCAGTGAGGCCTTGACGTTTGAGTTGCTTGTATCGTAGGGAGTTGCGTACACCCAAGCGAATAGTCTGCGTGTCGTGCCAAGGGGCAGTCATGCCGCGCCAATGTTCGTCAAATGTTTTCTGCATGCCAGCCAAGTGCTCGCGTACGGCTTCCTCGGCTATCCGTTGCATGCCAGTGTGTAAAGTAGTATATATTTTGAGGCCGTCAGTATCCAAGTCATAGGGTTCACCATTAGGCTTGCGTTTATCTTTGAGGATGCGCTCCACCTCTTGGCGCACAAACTCGCGAAAATACGGAGCGATGCCCTCATTGCGCATGATGGGGTTGTAGTGGAGTTCGAGGGGGCGCTGTTGCAGCGAGTCGGCTACCTGTTGGCTGAGGTAGCCATATTTGTGCATCAGCGCGAGCACTAAGTTGCGCCGCTCCAATGCCTTATCGGCAAATTTGACTGGATTGTAATTCGAGGTTGCTTTGAGCGTGCCGATGAGCATAGCACTCTCCTCTGGCAGCAAGGCGCCAGCCGGCTTACTGAAAAAGCGGCGGGCGGCTACGTCAATGCCATAAACATTCTCCGGGAAGGGTACGGTGTTAAGATACAGGGCCAAGATATCTTCTTTGGTATAGATACGCTCCAGGCGTCGGGCAATGACGATCTCTCGCAACTTATTGATGAACAATGAAAAAAAGCGATACTCTTGCCGAGGTAGCAGGTTTTTGGCTAATTGCTGGCTTATGGTACTGCCGCCGCCACCGGAACGATCGCCTTGCAGGATGGTGCGATACAGCACCCGTCCCCAAGCCACAAAATCAATGCCGTGATGCTGGTAAAAACGGGTATCTTCTGTGGCAATCAGCGCTTGGCTTAGATGAGCAGGCAGGTCTTCGTAGCGCACTACTGTGCGGTACTGCTTGAAATAGCGCCCCAGCAGCGCGCTATCGGCGGCGTATATGTCGGAGGCTACCTGGGTCTCTATAGATGCCAGCTCTCTGGCCGTAGGCACTGTGAGCGATATGGCAAAAAACAACAAAAAAATAAAGGTAAAAACCGAGGCAGTGAGGATGCTCATCGTCCTGACCCAACGGCTCAGGCGAGGCCAATGCACTCTGAAACGCTGCCAGCGGCTTGAAAATGGTCTTATCAGATTAGCTGTAAAGTCGGATATTTTTCTAATAGTATTTGGCAAGGGGAAACGCATGTGATTCGAATAGTTAAAAAACACACAGTAAAGGTAGCAGTTTTTTGTTCGTAATATACGAGTGAATATTTGCGTACCTTTGCCCTGCGGCCGACAAGCAACCGGCAGCCCCATTACTTTATGAATGCAAATACCTATGTGGCCATCATGGCCGGCGGTGTGGGTAGTCGCTTCTGGCCAGCCAGCAGGGAGGCTCGCCCCAAGCAATTCCTCGATATACTAGGTGCTGGCAAGTCATTGCTACGTCATACTTTCGAGCGCTTCCTAGCACTTTGCCCGGTAGAGTGCATCTACGTAGTGACCCATGCCAACTACTGCCAGCAAGTGCTGGAACACCTACCCGAACTCCACCCCTGCCAGGTCATCGGCGAGCCAGTACGTCGCAATACCGCGCCTTGCGTGGCCTATACGGCCTTTAAACTATACAACCTCAACCCTCAGGCCAACCTCGTAATAGTACCTGCCGACCATATCATACAAGACGAGGTAGAGTTTCTGCGCGTGGTGCGCCACGGCCTGGATTTCAGCGCCCGGCATGATGCGCTGCTCACCATTGGCATACGCCCCACACGCCCCGATACTGGCTACGGGTACATCCAATTTGAGCAAACCCCTGCCGAGGGCGAGGTACACAAGACGCTCCGCTTTACTGAAAAACCACCACTGGAAAAAGCACAGGAATTTCTCCTGGCTGGCAACTACCTGTGGAATGCTGGCGTCTTCATTTGGCGAGCCGAGGTCGTGCTCCAAGCATTTGCGCAGTACAGCCAGGGTATTTACAACAGCCTTCAAGCGGGAAGTGCCTGCTACAACACCCCTGAGGAAGCTGCTTTCGTAGAGGCCACATACCCTGAACTACCCAATATTTCAGTGGACTACGCCCTTATGGAGCGCGCCTCCAACGTCTATACTCTGCCGGCAAGTTTCGGCTGGTCAGATCTGGGCACCTGGGCCTCGCTGCATGCCGAGTCGCTCAAAGATGACCAGGCCAATGCCGTACAGTGCCAGTATAGTATCCTTCAGGAGACACGCAACTGCTTGATTCGCACCCCCCAAGACAAGCTGGTTGTCGTCAGAGGACTGGACGACTTTATCGTGGTGGACGAAGGCGATGTGCTGCTCATTTACCCCAAGTCAAAAGAACAAGAAATCAAGAACGTCTCCAAAGTACTGGCGAATAGTGGCCAGGAGCGCTTTATTTGAAAGCAAGAGATCAGCCCACCCCAGGCTGCAGCGGCTCCCAGGGCTACATGAGCATGCCGAAAATCCTCGAAAACTTTAAACTTACACGAGGATATACATGGGGGAGTGAGAATTTGATTCCAGGAGCATTCGAGCTGGACAAAGCAAACAAATGCCTTACAGGAAATTGATTGACCTGGCTTCGCACAACTTGAACCCTGTCAGTATCTTCGCCCCCAAATTTTGTGCCCGCCATGAAAATACGCCAAGTTCATCTCCGCAAGGAAAACCTGCTGCTCAAGCGCCCTTACACTATTGCTTACAAAACCATTGACCACGTAGAAAACCTCTTCGTGCTCCTGGAGTTGGACAACGGCATACTAGGCATTGGCTCAGGCTCGCCGGCAGAGTTTGTCACCGGCGAAAACATCCATGCCTCCGAGCAAGCGCTGCGCCACTCGCTGGAGAGCTTGCTCATCGGCCAGGATATCCGATACTTTCGCTACCTCATCCGCCAGGCTGCCGATGCGCTGCCGGGCCGCCCAGCCGCCCTGGCTGCTGTGGATATTGCCCTGCACGATGCGTTCACCCAATACCTTGGCCTGCCCCTGGCCGACTATCTGGGCAAGGTACACAAGGGGTTCCCCACCTCCATTACCATCGGTATACAACCGCTGGAGCAAACCCTGGAAGATGCCCGGGCTTTCCTGGCAGACGGCTTTCACGTCATCAAGCTCAAAACTGGCCAGCAGGTAGAGCAAGACATTGAAACCTTCCGCCGGCTGCGCGAAGCCGTGGGGCCGCACATCGCCATCCGAGTGGATGCCAACCAGGGCTACACCCGCGCCGACCTGCTGCGTTTTGCCCAGGCCACCGCCAAGTGGGACGTAGAGTTTTACGAGCAGCCCTTCAGGCCCAAGCAACTGGATGAAATGCTCCTGCTACCCGAAGACTTGCGCCTGCGCTGCGTCGCCGATGAAGACCTCCTCACCATGGACGATGCCGTGCAACTAGCCCACCACCCCGCACCTTTTGGTATCTACAACATCAAACTCATGAAATGCGGCGGCGTGGACCACGCCCTCAAAATAGCCGATGTAGCCGAAATGGCCGGCATCCATCTCATGTGGGGCTGCAATGACGAAAGTATTGTCAGCATCACAGCGGCGCTGCATGCCGCACTGGCTTCGCCACAAACCCGCTACCTCGACCTCGACGGTAGCTTTGACCTGGCCAGAGACCTCGTGCAAGGGGGCTTCATCCTCCGCAAAGGTTGGCTGTACGCCAGCGACCAGCCTGGTCTTGGCGTGCACTTGCTGGAAGGCACCCTATGACCGTAGCATGTGCGCTTTGGCGCGCTTTGACATGGCCTACAAAGGTAGGCATTGCATTCCAGTACGATATTGGCAAAATGCTCGGCGAGTTTTTCATCTACAAAGCTGGCGTCGGTCAGGCGCAGGCCGTCTAAGTGTAGGGCATCAAGTAGGGCTGGTGATACTACGGGTGCTTGAATACGGTTTTGAAGAACTTATCGTGCGGGTGGAGAACGCTGTGGGGGGTGCTTGAAGGAGGCATAGTAATGGAGGATGGATTAGAATTGCTTAAAGACAGAAAAAACGCTCAAAAACCTTACTTTTGACGCGTTAAATTCTGGTCAAATGAAGAAATTATCAACAATTATTGGGGTGATTGTCTTTTCCATAGGCATTAACTTGCCGTTGGTTGCCCAAAAGAAAAAGCCTGTTTTGCCTGCTACTGGGTCTGCTATTGCGCTGTCAGAACTGGATACCTCCCTATATAAAGGCCTCAAGTGGCGGTGTATTGGTCCCTTTCGTGGCGGTCGTTCGGTGGCAGTCAGCGGCGTGCCCCACGATGAATACACCTACTATGCCGGCTACACAGGCGGCGGCTTGTGGAAAACGGAAGATGCCGGTATCACCTGGTACCCCATCGGAGACGAATGGCTTAAAACTGGCTCCGTAGGCGATATTGCCGTGGCTGAATCCGACCCTAACGTAGTATATGTCGGTATGGGCGAGCACGCAGTACGCGGCGTGATGACCACCTACGGCGATGGCATATATAAAAGTACTGACGCCGGTAAAACCTGGAGGCATCTCGGCCTGGAAAAAACCCGCCATATCTCCGACGTAGTGGTGCATCCACACAACCCCGATGAGGTATATGTAGCTGCTCAAGGTGCACTGCACGGGCCCAGTGAGGAGCGCGGTATTTACAAGAGCACCGACGGAGGTCTCACCTGGAAAAAAGTGCTCTACGTGGACGAAAACACCGGTGCTTCCAGCCTGAGTATGGACTATCGCAATCCTCGTATACTCTATGCCGCCACATGGCAGCATCGCCGCCTACCCTGGAAAATAGAAAGTGGCGGCCCCGGTTGCGCTATTTGGAAGAGCGTGGACGCAGGCGAAACCTGGACGAAAATTATCGAAGGGCTGCCCATGCAGATGGGCAAAATCGGCGTATCGGTATCCAGAGCCAATCCAGATCGCGTGTACGCCATTGTGGAGGCGGAAAAGTCCAAGGCTGGCCTGTACCGCTCCGACAATGGCGGTAAGTCCTGGCAGCATTTGTCCAACAATCAGGATATTACCTCGCGCTCTTGGTACTATATGGAGGTTTTTGCTGACCCCCAGAATGCTGACGTAGTGTATGTGCTCAACGCACCCATGATGCGCTCCATTGACGGCGGCAAAACCTTTCAGAACGTGCGTGTAGGTCATGGCGATACCCACGACCTGTGGATCAATCCTCGGAATGCCAAAAATATGATTTTGGGCGATGATGGTGGCGCTGAAATTACCTTCAATACTGGCGCTTCCTGGTCGGCACTCAACAACCAGCCCACTGCCCAGTTCTATCGCGTCAATGCCGACCGGCAGTTCCCCTACAAAGTCTATGGCGGCCAGCAAGACAACTCCTCGGTGGTCATTGCCTCGCGCACCAACGGCGTGGGTATCACTGAAAAAGACTGGAGCAAAGGCCCCGGCTGTGAATGCGCATGGATTGCCTTCGATCCTGACAAACCTGAACTGCTCTACGGTGGTTGCTACCAGGGCTACATTGATGTGTTAGATACCCGCACTGGCGAAACCAAAGACATACAGGCTTGGCCGGCCATCAATCTGGCGGTGCCGCCTAAAGACATGAAGTACCGCTTCAACTGGAATGCGCCCATCGTGGCTTCGCCGCACAACCCCAACGTCGTTTACCACTGCGCCAACGTAGTAATGCGCACTACCGACGGCGGCCTGCGCTGGGAGGCCATCAGCCCCGACCTCACCCGCAATGACCCTGCCAAGCAAGGGCCTGGCGGCGGTCCCATCACCAACGAAGGCGCCGGGGGTGAAAACTACAATACCATCTACTACTTTGCCGAATCAGTACTCGAACCCGGCGTGCTCTACACTGGTAGCGACTGCGGCCTGGTGCACCTGAGCCGCGACAACGGCAAAACCTGGCAAAACATCACCCCCGACGGATTGCCAGAGTGTAGCATCCACTCTATTGAAATATCGCCCCATGACAAGGGCACGGCCTACATCGCCGCCAACCGCTATAAATTCAATGACTTTGCCTCCTATACCTACAAAACCACCGACTACGGTAAAACCTGGACGCGCATAGCCGACGGCATTCGCAGCGACGACTTTCTTAAGGTGGTGCGCGAAGACCCCAAAACTAAAGGCTTACTCTATGGGGGCGCCGAACGGGGCTTCTACATCTCCTTCAACGGAGGGCAGCGCTGGCACTACTTGCCGCTGAACCTGCCCGCCGTGCCCATCACCGACCTCATTGTGCGCGACAACGACCTGGTGGCTGCTACGGCCGGGCGCTCCTTCTGGATTCTCGACGACCTCTCGCCTTTGCAGCAATCAGTTGGCAAGCTGGAAGGGCTGCGCCTATTTCAGCCCAAGCCCACGGTGCGTTTCAGCAGTTTTTCCGCACCCTGGCTACCGGATTTTATCCCTGGCATTGGCAAAAATCCCAGCAGTGGCGTCCTTTTCAGCTACTACCTGCCTGAAAATGCCGATACTAATGAAGTCAAACTTGACATCTTCGACGCCGACGGCACTGTACTCAGGAGCTACTCCAGCAAGAAAGACGAAACCTCCAAGCCTTACCCTGGCGGGCCGCGCCCCACGCCCGTGTTGCCAGCCAGCAAAGGCATACAGCGCTTTGCCTGGGACTTCCGCACAGCTGGCCTGCCCGATATCCCCGGCGTGTATGTATATGCCGACTACAACGGCCACCGTGTACCGCCTGGCACCTATCGCGCTCGCTTGAGCTATAAAGGCCAAGTGTCGGAGGTGATCTTTGAGATTGTACCCGACCCCAGGCTTAGGGTTTCGCCCAATGACTGGCAAGAGCAACAGCTACTCATTGCTCGAATTGAGCAGCATATCAGCGACATGCACGGCTGTGTGAATGCCTTGCGCAAGTCCAGGAAGCAAATTGAAACCCTGAACGAAGCCTTCAAAGGAGCCAGCGGCGAAAACGAAAAAGCCCTCTTAGAGGCCGGTAAGCAACTCTTACAAAAAATAGACGCCTGGGAGTCTAATATCGTGGAAACCCGCCAGAAAAACTTTCAGGACGTTATCAATTGGCCCAGTAAGCTCAACGCTGACTTCTTTGACCTACGCGCCAAACTGGACGTACACGACCCCCGCGTGACCCAGGGCGTGCGCGACCGCCTGGCTCACCTGGAAGCTGAGTGGGGCAAGCATCGCAACGCCTGGCAAAAACTGGTGGACGAAGACGTAGCCGCCTACAATCGCCTGTTCCGAGAAAAAGAATTGCCCCTTTTGGTAGTGCCAGATAAGTAAACCACATTGCTAAAGCAAAAGCCCGAATCATTGAAGAATAAGCCAACTGGCGCCCATTGCTACAGGCATTTGAGGCTAAACTTGCATACGCAACTGGGCGAAACGCGGGCTAAAACGCTCAGAATATGCGCGAATAGCGTAGAGGGTATCGGGCTTGGCAAAGAAGTACTACAAAGTTGAAGCAAGGGCAGAGGCTCATTGCTTTGCCAGGCAAGCGCTACCCTCACGCCTGCGGGATGGCGATGACAAACTCGGAGCCGTGCCGGGGTTCGCTCCTGACGCTAATGCGGCCGCCGTGTTTCTCCACTATTTTTTTAACGTAGGCTAAGCCCAGTCCAAAGCCCTTGACGTTATGCAAGTCGCCTTGTGGTACGCGGAAGAACTGCTCGAAGATGCTCTGCTGGTAAGCCTTGGGGATGCCGATACCATTGTCGCGCACAGCTACGCGCAGCCACCCGTCTTCATCAGTACATACGATGTGGATTTTCACCGAGTCATATGAGTATTTGATAGCATTGTCCACTAAGTTCTGGATGGCATTAGTAAAGTGGGTTTTATCCAAGAGGGCTGTGGGGTTGTCCAACTGGCATTCCAGGCTGATGGCGATGTCTTTACCGTTGTGGAGGCTGTAGCGCTGCACTATGCTCTGCAGGGTATCCGATATGTTTGTTGGCTCGCGTTGGAGCTCCAGTTCGCGGCGGTCTTCCATAGCAATATTAAGCACTTTCTCTACAAGAGCAGAGAGGCGGTTGAGTTCTTGTCGGGAAATGTCGAGGTAGTCGCGGGTACGTTCGGGGTTTTTGATGGCATCAAAACTCTGCAGAGCTTCCACGGCTGCCGATACGGTGGCGATGGGAGTTTTGAGCTCATGGGTCATATTGTTGATGAAGTCGCTCTTGATTTCCGATAACTTCTTCTGCTGCAAAATGGTGCGCAGCATATAAACGAAGGCCCAGGTAGTGATGATGAGCAGCACGACGCTACCGATGAGCGTACCCAACATACGCGATATGATGACAGGTGCTGGCTTGGGAAACGTAGCTTGGATGCCGAGGCGGCTCAGTGGGTTGAGGGCGAAGATACGGGTAGTGACAGGCTGACCAATTTTGATGGGAGGAGGGTTGTCAGGGCGAATCTCGCGCCAAGAGGGCACCCGCATTGTATCCAGACGAAATTCTGCATCAATATTTCGGGCCAGCAACTCCTGGTGGTAGATGGAGTCTATGTCGTTTAGATTTATCTCTCGCTCATACAGGCGGTTCATTACCAACATATTGGAAATGCGTCGCGCCAAGGTGTCAGCATACAAACGCAGGCTGTCTTTGACCTGGTGCTCGCGCAAGACCAGATGGATACATTTGTCCTGTGAGGATTGCGCGATTGTTTGCTCGTCAGGAGAGTCTGGCATTACAACTGTATGGGCGTGCGCTACAGAGTCTGACAATCCCTGACTGCCAGTGTGAAACACCACTGTGCTGATAGAATCAAAACTACCCAATACCTCCTGTACACGGCCTAGCTCACTGCGCGATACAGCTGCCCCGAGTGCCATGTTCACCTGGCGCGTCATTTCGCGATGGTTGAGGCGATAAGCTTGGTAGAGCCAGTATCCTTGAAATATATTGGCACCTACTATGCTGAGCACCATCAGAACCATTATGTATCTGATGCGTTTTTTCACAACATAGTTCCTTTACATTGCAAAAATAAGCACATTCGAGTACTGATGGCCAAGCGCTTAACACAAATTAACGCTAAGTAAGAGTGCTTAACACAAAAGTTAGCAACCTTTGTATTGTCATTTCAAATAAACGCATTAAACCATGCTACGACACACCATCGCTGCCCTGTTGCTTGCTACCCTGGCAGTTGTTGCTACCCAGGCGCAGAGCGCCGGCGAAATTGAGTACGAAGTCACTCGTCAGATAAGCCCCGAAATGATGGCTCGGTTTGGCGGCGGCGGCGGCGACCCCAGTGCCATGCCCTCCATAATCACCCTGAGCCAAACGGTGCGTTTTGCTGGCCAAATGGCTACCTACACCATGCCCCGCCCCGGCCAAGCCATGATGGGCATGATGCCACCCGGCGCTATGGGGCAAATGCGCCGTTTCATGCCGTTTGAAAACAAAGACTATGCAGACTTTTCCAGCAAGAAGCTCCTCCACTACATGCGCATGACTTCTGGCGAGGACACCACCACCTGGTACCTATATGAAGAACCTTTTGAATTTGCCGCTGACTGGAAAGCGGACAAAAAGACTAAGAAAATATTGGGCTTTGAATGCCAAAAAGCCACCGCCACCTGGCGTGGCAGCAAATACACTGTTTGGTTCACCATGGATGTGCCCGGCGTAGTCTTCAGCCCCGTCAATGGCCTGGTACCGCCGCAGGGCGGGTTAGTACTTTCGCTGGAAACCGACGACCAGTCGTTCGTAGCCAAAAAAGTAGACCTTCAGGCCAAAGTACCCGTTGAGGAAGTCACGCCTGCCATCACAGATGCCAAGGTTATCACTGCAGAAGAAGCCCGCGAGATGCGCCGCGCCGCCGGCGAACGCATGCGAGCCCAGTTTCAGCAGCAAATGCCGAGGCAATAAAAACACCTGTATGCCTTAGTGCTCATCGCGAAATCACCCAATGCTTTTCCATTCTCTAAAACCTTGCGCAATGCGTACCCTGTTTCTCTCTCTATCTTTCAGTTTGATGGCATTGGGCATGGCCTGGAGCCAGAGCTCTGGTAACGCCATTCTCAAAGGCTATCTGCGCAGCAAGAGCGCCAATGAGCCGCTTCCCTTCGCAGCGGTTATGTTGCAAAACCCCAAAGACTCTACAGTGGCCTACTCTGGCCTTACGGACGACAAGGGCTTCTTCCAGATCAACTCTATCCAAGATGGCGAATACCGCTTTGTGGCCTCATACCTGGGCTACAGATCTGCAGAGCGCATAATCACCTTTGCGCGAGGCAGCCGCACCCAGGACCTCGGAAAACTGGACATGGAAGAGCAGGAAATCACCCTGGGCGAGGTCACCATCAAAGAAGACCGCATTCCGGTAGCCGTCAAGCAAGATACAATTGAATTTGATGCCTCTGCCTACAAAATGCGCGACAACGCCTTGGTGGAAGACCTCCTGAAGCGCCTGCCTGGTATAGAAGTGGGCTCCGATGGCTCCATCCGCGCCATGGGCGAAACCATCAATGAAATTACTGTGGACGGCCAGCCCTTCTTCGGCAATGACCCCAAGCTGGCCACCCGCAATCTACCTGCCGACATCGTGGCCAAGGTACAGGTGCACGACAAAAAGTCTGACCAGGCGCAGTTCACCGGTATTGACGATGGCAACACCCGCAAGGCCATCAATATCACGCTAAAAAAAGACAAGAATCAAGGCGTGTTTGGCCGGGCATCCCTTAGCGGTGGCCCTGCTTCTGATGCTGCGCTGGGCAATCGCTTCGCTGGCAATGGCAATATCAACCGCTTTCGCAGCAAGGAGCGCATATCTCTGCTGGGTAGTGCCAATAATATCAACGATTTAGGTTTTTCTTTTTCTGATTTGGTGACTTCGTTTGGCGGCGGACAGCCCGGCCAACCCGGTGGGCTGTCCGACCTCTTAGGCGGTGGAGGCTTTGGTGCCGTCATGCGTGGTGGGCGCAGCGGCCTTAGCAATGCCCTGCTCGGCGGCAATACCGAGGGCATTACTACTGCTTATGCCGGTGGCCTCAACTATCGCAATGAATGGGGTAGCGGCAAACTCAAGTTCAACAGCTCCTACTTTGGCAGCCAGGCTAAAACTATAAACGACGAAGAGCGCCGCCGCCAAACCCTCCTGCCCGAAGGCGGTAGCTTCGATAACCTCCAGGTAGGCCACTCCGAAAATGCCCGCGCCAACCACCGCCTCAACATGAACTTCGAGTACCAAATCGACAGCCTGCGCTCCGTCATCTTTCGCCCCACGCTCACACTCAACACTCAAAATACCCTTAACACCAACGATTACGAATCCTTCAGCGCCAATAACCTCTTGCTCAACCAAGGCAATTTGCTCACCCGCTCCAACAATACTCGTCCTGGCCTGAGCGGCAACTTACTCTATCGCCAAAAGCTCAACAAGCCGGGCCGAACCTTCTCGCTCAATCTTACGGGCTCTGTCAACGACCAGGACACTGAGCGCCTCAACCAGTCGGATAACCGCCTCTTTCCCCCCAACAGCAACCCAGTTGATTCTTCCTTTAACCAACTCACCTTCATCCAGAGCCTCAACCAGCGCATAGGTGCGCGCGCAGCCTACACCGAGCCGTTAGGTAAAAATAAATTCCTCGAAGTCAACTACGATTTCAACAACAACATACAGACTTCCAACCAGGAAACTTATGACTTCAACACTCAAACTGGCCGCTTCGACCTGGTGAACGATATCTTCTCCAATCAGTTCGACAACACCTTTACTACGCACCAGGGCGGCTTCAACTACCGCCACCAAAAGCTCAAGTACGACTACACCGTGGGCATGAGTGTGCAAGAGAGCCGCATCCGAAGCGAGTCGCCAGAGCAGGAGCGAGCCTTTTCTCGTGCGTTTGTCAACTTATTTCCGGTGGCGCAGTTCAATTACAACTTCTCTCAGAGTAAGCGCCTGCGCATCAACTATCGAGGCAGCGCCCGCAACCCCAGCGTGAGTCAGTTGCAGCCTGTGCCCGACATCAGCAACCCGCAAGTGGTACGCCTGGGCAATCCGGAACTCAACCCGGAGATTTCGCACAATGTGAACTTGAACTTCAACAACTTCAACATGGCATCTATGCGCAGCCTGTTCTTGTCGCTGCGCGGCACGCTCACCGACAACCGCATCGTAAACTCGACCAACTTCCTGGGGCGTGGGCAGCAGGTCATTCAGCCGGTGAACACCAACGGCGCTTGGAATGCCGGTGGCTTTGCCGCCGTGGGTATGCCCCTGGTCAAAAAGATCAAAGCCAACCTGAATTTGAGCGCCAACTTCGATTACGACCGCTATGCCAACCTCTTCAACGGGGCTATCAACGTCACCAATTCGCTATCTATGGGCGGCGGCTTGCGCGTGGTGGTGGCGCCCAGCGAAAAGTTTGACGCCAACATCGGCGCCAACATGAGGTACAACAACGCCCGCCAGTCTATCCAGGCCAACCTCAATGCCCGCTTCCTCAACTATACAGCCTCGGCGGAGTTCAACTGGACATTACCGCTCAACTTCGTCATTGGTTCGGATGCGCGTTTCATAGCCAACCGGGGCGGCTCGGCCACCTTCAACCAAGAGGCTATTCTCTGGAGCGCCTACCTGGAGAAGCGCTTCCTCAAAGGCAATGCCGGCGCCCTGCGTTTGCAAGGCTTCGATTTGCTCAACCAGAATATCAACATCTCGCGCACCGTGGGCGATGCCTTCATCGAAGACCTCAGCACCAGCGTGTTGCGCCAATACTTTCTGCTGAGTTTCTCGTACCGCTTTGGCAAGTTTGCCGGTCAAAACATGCAGATGCCTCCGGGCATGCGCATGATGCGTTTTTGAGGCCGTATGTGGTAGATAAAATTTGGCAGGGTTTCAAAATTTGGCCAAATCTCATCTCACCCATGCGAGTAGCCGCACAAAAAGCCGAGCGGCAAATTTTGCTGAAATTCCTCACCACTCCGTACCTTTAGCCCTTGCCGGAGTACGGGTTGCTCCGCAATAGGAGGTATGCAGCATTACTTGCAGGACGACTTCAGGCGGTATTTCAATACTACTATAGCGCCTGAGCTGATGCGCCAGGAGCGCCTGCGCTTGCGCTTGCTGGGCTTTTTGCAGTTGTCGGTCGTCTTTATATTTATGCTGTTTATGCTGGGGTTTTATCTTGGTATTTGGGCGCTAACCCTGGTGCTGGTCATTCTCAATTTTTTTTTCATTTCGTACCTGTTGTGGAGAATTGAGGATTTTCGTCAGAATTTCAAGCCCCGTGTGGTGCGTCTCATTTTGGACTATATAGACGATGGCCTTAACTTTGACCCCCAATATCCGCTGCGTTATGAGGCTAAGGGTTATTTGAGTAAGGAACTTTTTCTGGCTTCCCGCATTTTTGACACACCGGCAGATGAGTATTACGGCGAGGACAAGATAGAGGGCAAGGTGGGCGAGATGGTTTTTGAGTTGTCTGAGCTGCGGGTAGGCGAAATCTCTGCTTTGCGCAATCAACTCAAATCAGTGTTTCGAGGAGTGTTTCTGCACGCCAAGTTCAACGAGCCTACCTCTGGCATCATCATTTGCTGGCCACGCCACCGCCTCCAGTACCTGACCAAATCCATCCGGGCGTTCACCTTTCAGAAGGGCAAAGACAAAGATACGGAAATCAGCAATGATGCCTTCCGCCAGATTTTTATGACTTTTTCTACTGACAAAACGCCGGTACACCACATCCTCACCGAACCTATTCAAGCAGCGCTGGCTGCTTTTGTAGCCTCTACCGGCAGAACCCTTTACGTATCCATCATTAACGAGCACATTTACATCGGCATGTCGAGTGAGAAAGACATGCTGGAGCCTTACATCTTGCGCAACAACAATAGCTTTCAGCGCGTCAAGGAATTTTTTGACGATATCCTCACTTTGCTGCTCTTAGTCGAAATCTTTGACCGAAACCGGTAGAATTTTTCTTGAACACTAGCTGGCTTACTGAGGTTGTGCTGCCGGCTACTTGCCGATGCTTTTCGACCTTTTGGGGCCAACCCTCCACATCCTTTTGTACTTTTCCGGGAAGTTTGTCGTTAGTGAAGTATTCTTTCACAAATTCCCTGCATATATTATGTGGTTCAGAAATCTTACCCTCCTGAGTATTCTACTCCTGGGCAGTTTCGCTGCTATGGCGCAAACTGCTTGGAAAACTGTGACTAAAACCTCCGCTGACGGCAAGTACCAGTGGCAGGAAGTAGAAAATGACCCGACCCGAACGCGCTTTTACACCTTGCCCAACGGCCTTACCGTGATCTTGTGTGAAAACCACCTGGAGCCACGCATAATGGCTCTGCTTGCCATCCGTGCCGGCAGCAAGCACGACCCCGCCGACAACACCGGGCTGGCACACTACCTGGAGCACATGCTCTTCAAAGGCACCGACCGCTTTGGTACCCTCGATTACGCCAAAGAAAAGGTAGAGCTAGACCGTATCGAAGCCTTGTATGAGCACTACAATAAAACTACTGACCCCATAGCCCGAAAGGCTATCTATCGCCAGATTGACTCTGTATCGAGCATTGCCGCCAAGTATGCCATTGCCAATGAATACGACAAGATGATGAACGCCATTGGCTCCAACATGACCAATGCCTTTACTTCTTTTGAGAACACCACCTACATGGAAAATATACCCTCCAACAACCTGGAGCGGTTCTTGCAGGTGCAGGAAGAGCGCTTCCGAAACCCCGTGCTGCGCTTGTTTCACACCGAACTGGAAGCCGTGTATGAAGAAAAGAACATCAGCCTGGACGACGGCGGTGACAAGGTGTTTGAGGCCATGTTTGCCAGCCTCTTCAAAAAACACCCCTACGGTACGCAAACCACCATCGGCACCATTGAGCACCTGAAAAACCCCTCGCTCAAAGCTATCCGCCAATACTACGACAAATACTATGTGCCCAACAACATGGCACTCATCCTGGCCGGAGACCTCAACCCTGATGAGGCCATCGTACTAGTAGACAAATATCTGGGCCACTGGAAGTCTAAGCCCGTGCCACCTTTCCGATTCGAACCTGAAGACCCGCGCACTGGCATCGAGGAAATCACCGTGCGCAGCCCCGACGAAGAAAGTGTAGCCATTGGCTACCGCATGCCCAACGCCATGTCTAAAGAGGCTGTGACTGCTGACCTCGTAAGTGCCATCCTCTACAATGGCTCTAGCGGCCTCATTGACAAAAACCTCGTCAAGCAGCAACAAGTGCTGGAGGCCTACGGCTTCAACTACCTCCTTCAAGACTACGGCATCTTCTACTTTGGCGGCCGCCCGCTCGAAGGCCAGACCCTCCAGCAAGTGCGCGACCTCATCCTGGGCGAAATCGAAAACCTCAAAAAGGGTAACTTTGACGAAGACCTCATCCCTGCTACCGTCAACAACCTCAAAGTAAACCGCATACGCGAGCAAGAGCGCGCCATGAACATGGCCTTTACCTTGCACGAGCAGTACGTAGTGGGCAAGCCATGGGCCGAGTACCTGGCTGGCGTGGAGGCTATGAGCCGAATCACCAAAACTGACGTAGTGGCTTTTGCCAACAAGTGGTTTGGCAATGACTACACCGTGGTGTATAAACTCTCCGAGCAAGACCCCAACGTACAAAAAGTAGAGAAACCCGAAATCAGCCCCGTTGAAGTAAACCGCGATGCTCAGTCGGACTTCTCGCGCGCCATCGTGGAAGCGCCCGTCAAACCGCTCTCGCCAATATTTCTCGACTATGAACGCGACATCCAGAAGGCCCAATTGAAAAAAGACATCCCCGTATGGGCGGTCAAAAATGACATCAATCCGCTCTTTACCTTATACTATGTGCTAGACATGGGCGAAAACCACAACAAAAAACTCCCCCTGGCCATTGACTACCTACAGCTCATCGGTACGTCCAAAATGACCAACGAACGTATCAATAAGGAGTTTTACAAGTTGGCGGTCAACTTTAGCATCTTTAGCAGCCGCGACCAAGTGTACGTGTCCCTCTCCGGCTTGCAGGAGAACTTCGAGCCTGCCGTGCGCTTGCTCGAAAGCCTCCTCAATGGCCCCAAACCTGATAAAGAAGCACTGGACAAGATGATTGCCGCCAAAATCAAGGAGCGCAACGATGCCACACTCAACCGTCGCACCATCTTCTGGCAGGCACTTAGCGCGTATGCTTCTTACGGCCCAGTGAATCCTTTCAACGACGTGCTCAGCAACGACGAGATGCGCGCCATCAAACCGGAAGAACTTACCGACCTCATCAAGTCACTGCCACGCTACAAGCACCGCATTTACTATTACGGCCCGAAGAGTGTGCGCGAAATCACTGCTCAGCTCAAAAGACTGCACAAAACACCCTCTAAATTGATGGACTACCCTGCTGAACGCGAGTACAAGCCCGTGTACCCCACCGAGCCAACAGTGTATTTTGTAGATTACGACATGGTGCAGGCCGAAATTGCTTTGCAGCGCTGGGATCAGCCCTTCGACGTTAAATTGCTACCCTACGTGAGCGCCTTTAACGAATATTATGGCGGCAGCATGGGATCGGTGGTTTTCCAGGACATACGCGAAAGCAAGGCGCTGGCCTATTCTACCTTCTCCAGTTTTTCGCGCCCAGCCAAAAAGTCTATGCCCTTCAGCGCTTCTTTTTACGTAGGCACTCAAGCCGACAAAATGCCTGAAGCTATGGCTGCCGTGAAAAACTTAGTGGAAAACATGCCAGAATCAGAAAAGCTCTGGGAGGTAGGCAGAAGATCTATACGTCAAAGTATTGAGACCAACCGCATCACTCAGACGGGCATCCTGTTCAACTACCAGAATGCCCTGCGCCTCGGTCTCAACCACGACACTCGCCGCGATGTGTACGAGACTATTGACCGCATTACTCTGCAGGACATCAAGAAGTTTCATGCCGAGCACTTCGCTGGCAAAACCTGGACAGTGCGCATAGTAGGCTCCAAGAAACGCCTCGACCTGGAAGCGCTCAAGCCTTATGGCCAAGTAGTGGAGCTTTCACTTAAAGATATCTTCGGCTACGAAGTAGAAAAAGAAGAGAAACAGCCATAAGGGGCTAGGCTATGCAAGGGGGTGTGGCAAGGCTGTTTTCTATCGCGTGCCATACCCCCTTTGTTGTTCAGTCTGGGTTTATTCAAAAGCCCCTCCCTTCAGAGGACAGGTTCATCCCTGAGCGTTTCGCTCCGATTGGTTCGCATCAGTCTTTGAAGAAAGACAGCACCTGCGGTATGCCTTCTATGCGTACAAAGTACATGCCGCGAGGCAAATGAGCTACTTCGCACTGCATTTGTTCTGCACCTGCTGCCACCGCCAGGCGTTGCAACAACTGCCCTTGCGCGTTGTACAGGTACAGCCCGGTAGGTTGTAAGGGTGGGCTGTCAAAAATCACCTGAAGTACATGCCGCGCTGGCGAAGGGTACAGGCGTATAGGCGCTTCTCCAGTAGCATATGGCTCCATATGTACCGAAATGACCTTGTGGTAGGTTGTAGCCCCGTCGTAGTCCACTTGGCGCAGGCGGTAGTAGTTGAGGCCTGGCAAAGGCTTCTCATCTATGAAAGCATAATGTTGTGGCTCTGTGATAGCACCTGCACCGGGCACGCGGCCCAACTCCTGCCAACGCACACCTTCAGCACTTCGCTCTATGGCCATGTAGTCGTTGTGTTGCTCCGAGGCAGTGCTCCAACTCAGGTGTACCCGCCGCCCCTTGACCTGCCCAGAGAAGTAGGTGAGATTAATGGGGAGGGATTTAAAATCCGTGAAAAAATCTTGACCAGATATTGAACTTAAATTGGCATCATTCCCAAGATTAGAAGCCCCGGGGTCGCCCGGGATAGTCTCGTTGGACATAAACCCACTAGCATTTGTGATTATGGCGAAAAATTGGACAGATTGGGTGTTGTCTACTCCTGCAAAAGCACTTATGGGAATACTGAACTCAATACCATGAGTATTATTATAGGTATCATTGTAAGTATTCCGATAAGCTACGGTGATATTTCCAGTTCCTCCAAACACACCACCTGCATTGAAGGATGCCGAACTGCCGCTTTGATTTGAAGTATTACCCAAGTAGCCACAAGCCATAATACTGGTGGTGCCGTACCGTGCTGCATCTGTATAAAAATTGCTGCTTGAGTTCCCTTCATTGAAAGCCAAGGCAAAATCTACGTCCATATCCATGATGGCACCATCCAGGCCATAGTCGCCCGGGGTAGAGCTAGTTCGAAAAACGCCTGTTCCACAAGAACCACTTCCAGCCAAGGGGTTGTTTCCTCTGCCTGCATATCCAGAGAAGTTGAAAAACAGTACGATATTGTCATTGCTGGTCAGCGCCCCACTGATTCCTACGTAAATATTAGTATTATCCGTGTAATAATATATCTTATTCAACGTATTATCGGAGCCAAAGCCATTTCGGCCAGAGGTAAAACTTCCCACAACCTGATACGAAGATTCGTCCATGATGCCGTTGACAGTGATTTGACCTACGCAAATTAGCGACGTTGACGCTAGAGCCAAAGAGGCTAAAATTCTTCTCATCATTGGTTAGCAATTTTTTAGTAATTCCATTATTACCTCCGATAGTCCCTTCTGTATGGCAGGTTGATAAAACTCGTTAGGTATTTACGTCCAAAAAAAGAGCACCTGCGAAATGCTCCGCAAATAAGGATTATTTGCGTTTTTTGAATTCAACGCAAAGATAATAGCGTAAAAATGACATTAACAAAAATCCAGGCTGCTTTTTTATTAGACATTAACCCTGCCACTGTAGCAGCACGGTGCATACCACCGGCCAGGCATTGAAACTGGGCAAAAGACATAAGGCTCGGCCTGTCGTAAAAAACCTCTGTTGGTTTCTTACTTTCTGTATTGAAACGACTGTCAGAGAAATAACCCTACTGGTAGCAATAGTGCTACTAATGCGGCAGGAACAAACCAGTTGGAGAGCCCCTCTGCGCGCGTTCGGGCTGTTTGGATGGTGGTTCAGCCCAGTGCGCAGAATAATGCCACAAGCGTGCAGTTGAGCAGGCGCATCAGGCGTTGGGCCGAGGCATAGTGCTTAGCAGTACTTTCGGGTGCAATGGTGACCGGATATTTAAAAATGTGCGGAAAGCGATTTAGTATGCCAATCCCCGCGAAGAGCACTGTGGCAATAGCTGGTACGAGCAGCAAGGTGTATTTGGGCCCGTAGTCGTTGGGCTGGCTATCCGAGCCAAAATGAGTGGGCGTAGTGTAGGGTAGTTGAGGGTAGTAGTGGCCAGCCAAGGCCACAAAAAACAAAATCAATAGCCAGCCCAGAGCTTTCAGTGCCCAGTCGGCGGGCTTCACATAGGTATGCGAGGGCGTGGTTGGCAGCTCTAACCCTATTCGTCTTTTTTCTTCTTCGATTTGGCTGGATTGAGTTCTTCTTCCTTCACACGGCGAATAACCATGCCATCTTTGAGTTTGCGCGACACAGCGGTATAGGGGCCGCTCACTACTTCATCACCGAGGTTGATGCCGCTGACGATGTGAATGTAGGTATCATCCTGGATGCCAGTTTTTACGGGAGTCATGCGGACGGTATCACCTTTGACAACGAAGACCACTTCGATGAGGTCGTCCAGGTTTTTTTCGGCGGGTTCATCATTGTTGGTGGAAGTACTGGCTGTGGTCTGTGCTTTGGGCCTGGTACCTTTCTTCTCGCGGGTGGTCACGGCTTGTATAGGTACGCTGATCGCATCGGTGAGGGTTTGAGTCTGAATATCTACCGATGCTGACATACCTGGCCGGAAGGGGTATGGCTTGCCGGGGGAGATGAGGTCGGCATAGGAAGTGGGGTCAATAAGGATGCGCACCTCGAAGTTGGTTACCTGGTCAGTAGTGAGGTTTGCACCCAAGCCGCCACTGGCACTGGTGGCGGAGTTGGCAATCTGAGTGACGCGGCCTTTGAACTTACGCCCGATGTAGGCGTCCACTTCCACGTCCACTAAGTCATTATAAGATACGCGGGTAATGTCGTTTTCGCTTACGTCCACGCGCACTTCCATTTGGCTGAGGTCGGCTATGCGCATCATTTCGGTACCGGCCATCTGAATGGTACCCACTACGCGTTCGCCTTTTTCCACATTAAGTTTGGAGATGATGCCGCCTTTGGGGGCGTACAGAGTAGTACGGCGCAGGCTGGTGCGGAGTTCGCGCAGGCCGGCTTCGGCACTTTGAACCTGAAATTCGGCGGCGCGTACACTTTCCTGGGCGGCGCGGATGCTGGCCTCTGAAGAGCGCAGGTTGGCTTCCAGTGCGCGTAGGTTGGCCAAAGAGTTGTCAAAGTCAGCCTCTGAAATGACGCCGTCTTTGCGCAGTTTTTCATTGCGGCGATGTATTTCGCGGGCATTGGCCAATTGAGCCTCTATTTGTTCTTTTTGGGCTTTGAGGGTTTCAATTTGGCTGCGGGCATTGGCGGCCTGTGCCTGGGCACTGCGTACGCTGGCTTCGCCGCGTTCTACCTGCGACTGGTACAAGTCGGGGTCAATACGAGCCAGGAGTTGGCCTACTACCACGGAGTCGCCCTCCTTGACGTAGAGTTCTACTACCTCACCGGAGACGTCAGAGCTGATTTTGACTTCTGTGACGGGGAATATCTTGCCGCTGGCTGCTACTTTCTCACGGATGGTACGCTTTTCGGCCTTTTCTACGAGCACGGCTTCGCCTTTGGGCTTCGTTTTTTGTTTGATGGCTATGACGGCCATAAGAATGAGTACCAATCCTGCCAATGCAAAGAGTATGAGGTTTTGATTGCTTTTGCGTTTTGCCATGGTTGTTGCAGTGTATTGTTAGGAGAGAGTAGTTGTTAGTTTAATTGCAGGGGTTTGCCCATCAAAAACTCCACGTTTTTAAGGTTGAAGAGATACTGATATTTGGCGCGGGTGAGGTCCACCTGGGCATTGTCGAGGGTAAGCCTTGCCGTGGTGTATTGCAAGGTATTGATAGCGCCTACCTCAAAGCGCTTTTGGGCGTTGTCAAAGGCGACCTGGGCGGCTTCTACGGCGCGTTGGCCAGCTTGCCAAGCTTCGCGTGCAGCCAGGGCATCGTTGATGGCTTGCTGCACCGTGGTTTGGAGGCGTTGGCGTTGTTGGCGGTTTTGGAGTTCCTGGTTGAGTACGCCTAGTTGGGCTCGTTCTACCGCAATGCGGTTGCGGGAGTTATTGTAGATGGGGATGTTTAGGCTCAGAGCAATAGCTTGGCCAAAGTTATTGCTTAGTTGATTGAAGTAAGGAATGTTTTCCAGTTCAGCTCTGGGCAGGTCGGTTTCGATAATAAAGGGCTGGCCGTTTAAGAAGATGGTCTGGGTTTGGCGCACGGTAGTGAACCCCGATACGCGCTGCGCCACAGAGGAGAAGGCCGTGTTGAGATTGCCACCCAGATTTATAATGGGCAACATGCCTGCGCGTGCCAGGGCAATATTGTCGTTAGCAGCTTTAAGGCGCAGGTCAGCAGCTTTGATTTGAGGTTGGGTGCTAAGAGCAGCAGCAAACACAGTTGGGAAAGAAAATATGGCCTCGTCCACTACTGTCGGGATGCTGACCTGCGGGCGCTCAATGACAAATGGCTGCTCGGCGGGTAGCTCCATGAGTTGGCGCAGGTTGAGGTAGGCACTATTTACAGCGTTACGCACTTCCACGATTACTTGCTCGTTGCGGGCTATTTGCGCTAGTGCATCGAGGCGGTCGTTAGGGGGAAGGGCACCGGCGCTTATGAGCTTTTCAGTTTGGCCTAACTGCTGTTGCGACAGGTGCAATTGCCGCTGGGCATTGTCTAACTGTTCTTGCGTGAGCAGCACAGTCAGGTAGGCGCGGGCTACTTCCAGTGCCAGAGTATTGGAGGCGTCGGCCAGGTCATGTTGGCGGGCTTCCAGTTCTAGTTTGCTCTGATGGATGCCAGCATTGATGCGCCCGCCGGTGTAGAGCGGTACGCCAGCGTTGAGGCTCATGCTGTTGAAGGAAATGGTGCGCGTATCGAAAGTGTTGCTAAATGGATCAATGGTGCGGCCAAACTGGCTGCCTACACTGGTAGCAGCATTGAGGCTGGGCAGGCGGCTGAGTTGGTTTTGCTTGACGGAGAGCTCTCCATCGCGTACGGCTGCTTGGGCTAATTTAATACGCAAAGAGTTTTGTAGGGCGTAATCCACACATTTTTCTAAGGGCCATGGTGCGGAAGATTGAGCCGAGAGCCCCGTGCCCCAGCCAATGGCCAAACATAAGACGAAGCAAGTAAGTCGCATAGCACAGCTATTTTGAAAGGCAGCACAATAGTAAATAACTCGCCTACAAAGACGTGAAATTATTCTATCAAAGCCAATGGGAATTGGATGAACATTGCCTGGCAGCATTACAATGTGCCGAATCGCCCTCTCACAGCCTTCCAGTCTCAAAGTCACACCCCCACCCCCCGCCCCCTGGCGTCTCTACCCGTACCCGTTGCCCGGCTTCTATCGTTCTGCTTTCTATACCCTGCAATGGTTCTTCCTGTCCATTTGTTTGGATGAGGTATTGCGCACCTGGTTGTCCATTTTGACCTCCCTTTAGCCCGTAGGGTGCTTGCTGCCGATGCTGCGATAGCAAGGTCATTTCCACGGCTTGCAGAAACTCCAGTTCTCTGATGATCCCATCGCCGCCTGGCCATTGGCCTGCCCCGCCCGAGCCCCGCCGAATAGCAAAGCGCCACAAGCGTACGGGGTATCGCAGCTCCAGTTCTTCGGGGTCAGTGA
This sequence comes from uncultured Saprospiraceae bacterium, assembly GCA_938015595.1. Classification (GTDB taxonomy): domain Bacteria; phylum Bacteroidota; class Bacteroidia; order Chitinophagales; family Saprospiraceae; genus UBA2329. The sequence continues at coordinate 62,211 of CALLPI010000017.1, forward strand.
TGCGAGTATTGGTCATGTGCTGATGCACTGCTGAGCGTCCGGCAAAACCTGGCCCTGCTCCAGCGCCGCCGCCAATAGTTTCGTAATAGCCAAAATGCGCATTCCCAAACAGGAAGTTATTCATAGTGCCCTGGCTGCAGGCGGCCAGTTCCAGTGCTTTGAGCAAAGTATCGGTCAGGCGCTGGCTCACTTCGGTGTTGCCACCAGCCACCGCCGGGCAGCGGGCGCCGTCATCTTCAAAGGCTGGGTTCAGGATACAGCCTTGAGGCGCAAGGATGCGTACGCGGCGCAGCAGCCCTTCGTTGAGGGGGAGGTCTTTCTGTACTAGTAGCCGCAGTACGTACAGCACCACACTATATACGATGGAAATATTGGCATTGAGATTGCCTGAGTGTGTAGGCGCCGAGCCATTCAAGTCTATGTGCAGTAGTCCATTGTGCAACTCCATGCGCACTTGTAGGGCAGCGCCGTCGTCCAGGTATTCGCGAGCCTGGAAGGATTGCACCGGCAAGCGCACTAAGGCTTGCTCAAGAGCATCAGCAGCTAAGTCTTGCAGAGCTTGCATGTAGCGCTTTACCTTGCTTACGCCGTGTGCACGAGCTAGTGCCTGTAGCGCTTGTTCGCCAGTGCGCAGGGCGGCGAGGGCGGCATTGAGGTCGGCTCGGTTTTCCAGCCAGGCTCGGGTAGGATAGCGGCACTGAGTAAACAGCCTCTCGACCGCCTGCCATTGCAGCTCGCCACCCTTGACAAGATATGTGGGGGCTATAACTACGCCTTCTTCTTCCAGGACGCGTGCATCAGGGGGCATAGAGCCTGGGCGCAGACCGCCAATTTCGGCATGGTGGGCGCGATTGATGACATAGCCCAGCAGCTCGCCTTCGTCGGCATATACAGCGCTGAGTAGTGTCACATCGGGCAGATGCGAGCCTCCGTAGCGCGGGTGATTGGTCATGATTACATCGCCAGGCTGGAGCGTATATTGCTGTAACATCAGTCGCGCGCATATTCCCAGGCTACCCAGGTGCACCGGTATGTGTGGCGCGTTCACCAAAAGATACGCCTGTGCATCGAGCAGCGCGCAGGAAAAATCGAGCCGTTCCTTGACGTTCACCGAAAAAGCCGTTCGTTGCAATTGTGCGCCCATGGCCTCCGCTATGGCGCTAAAGCGGTGGGTAAAGAGTTCGAGTTCGACAGCGTGCGTGTACGCAGTAGCTTGCGCTGGGCTACCTTGCCGGGTGAGTACTGCATGGCCGCCAGGGCGTTGCTCCCACACCCATCCAGGCGCTATCCAGGCTGCAGCGTGGCTGCCAGGCAATACAGCAGGGCCGCAGATGCGATGTGCCGCGCCCTTGACCTCACCTTGGAGTATGGGCCTAGGAGTGTCTCTGGCTACTACGCGCAGGCTTTCCACCTCTAAAGTCCTTTCTGTAGGAAAATGCCCGAACAATTGCCGGTATAGGTCTTCAAAATCCTGGCTTAGGTCGCTTTGACCATCCCAGTCTAGCTCAAGAGCGCTGTCTTGCCCCTGGAATCGCATACGCACCAGCCGATGCGCCGGGGTCATGTGCTCGGGGGCAATGCCTTCTTGGGCCAACAATTCAAATGCCTGTTGTAGTAGTGCATCTGCCAGTTGAGGCAATTCCTGATGACACTCCCCCCATGGGCGCAACACTTGCCTCTCAGCAAAACGTTCTATCGGGGCATGGCCAATGCCGTAGGCACTGAGTAAGCCAGCATCAGCAGGCAAGATAACCGTGTGGATGCCTAGCAACTCCGCTACTCGGCAGGCGTGTAGCCCCCCAGCTCCGCCAAAGGCCAGTAGCGCATACTCTTTCGGGTCAAAACCCTTGGCTACCGAAATGCGCCGAATGGCACCAGCCATGCACTCATCAGCTATCTGTAGCAACCCCTGCAATACTTCTTCCGCTGCATGGGCCACACCAGTGGCGGATTTCATATCCTCTAGCAGGCGCTCCAGAGCAGCCTGTGCATGCTCGCGCGATACAGGTATGCTCATGGCCGAAGGATCGAGCCGCCCCAGCAGTAAGTTTACATCCGTAATAGTAAGCGGCCCCCCAGCTCCGTAACAAGCCGGCCCTGGGTTGGCTCCGGCACTTTGCGGCCCCACTGTAAGTTTTTGCCCGTCGAAGGTGCAGATGGAACCTCCGCCGGCGGCCACGGTTTCAATGTCCAGTGCTGGGCTGAGGATTTCCGCTTGCCCTACTTTAGTTACAAAGCGATAGTCAAATCGGCCGTCATAGCGGGCGCAGTCGGTACTAGTACCGCCCATGTCTATAGTAAGTACTCGCCTGAAACCCAGGCTTTTAGCCACAATTGCTGCACCAGCTACCCCGCCGGCAGGGCCGCTTAGTAGGCTGTCTTTGGCGCGGAAGCAGGACATCTGCACCAAGCCGCCGGCACTGGTCATGAGATGTAGGGTTGAGGTTGGCGCCGTGTTGTGGATGGCTACTGTATTTTCTAAACTTCGGGCTATATCGCGCAAATAGCTGTCTAGTACTGGCTCCAGGTAGGCATTGATAATGGTGGTTTGCACCCGTGGCAAAAACTTGATGGCTTGGCTTAGCTCGCTAGATACCGACACATAGCAATGCCCAGCTGCGCGCAGGGCTTCGGCCAATTGTTGTTCATGGGCTGGGTTGCAATAGCTGTGCAGTAATGCTACGGCTACCGATTCTGCTTCTGCGCAACATTCCAGCGCATTTTTCAGTGCATCGGTTTTCAAGGGCTGGAGGGGGCGGCCTTGAGCGTCCATTCTTTCGTCCACTTCAAATACGGCGCAGTGCAATTGTTCCGGCGCCGGAATGTCCAATTGGAAGAGGTTGGGCCTTTGCTGCGTTCCAATAAATGGCAGGTCGGCAAAGCCTCGCGTGATGAGCAGGTGCACCGCTGCACCTTTTCGCTCCAGCAAAGCATTGGTACCCTTGGTGGTGCCCAGGCGCATGGCTACAGGCGGCAGGGGTGCGTGCAAGGGAGTACGAGTGGCTATCCTGGCAGCCAAAATGGGTGCCTGCTCACCAGCGCTAAGTTCAAAAAAAGCCGGCAGCGGCAAGTCCAGGTCGCAGTCGGTGTGGAGAACAGCCGTTTCCGAATCGTTTTCAAAGATAATTTGCTGCACATTGGCTTGTTGCTCAGGGTGTTCGGTAAGCGTGCAAGCATATCCGGCTAATATATCCTGTTGAATAGGCCATCGGTGGGTAATGCGCCAGGTAGCAGGAGCAATTTTTTCTACCAGAACACCACGCAGCGCTCCGCTGCTGAGCACCTTGACGCGCTGAACGTACCCCCACGGGCTTACAGCTATGCAGTCAGTAAAAGTGCCGCCGGTATCTACCCAAATTTGCCAGGACGCGATGCGCATGGAAGATGGGCTGCAGATTATTGAAATGCCTTGCGAATGCGCTCGGCATCGCGTTCCAGGTCAAAAGCCTGAGCGTTGACCACCACCCAGCGCACCTTACCGTCCTGCATAAGTACAATGGAGGGGTTTCGCCCGGTGCGAATGTCCTGGTTGCTGTCGCTTTTGCCAGGCGCTGAAAACCGGAAGGGCAAGCCGGGCGGCAGAGAGGCTGGCATTTTGACCAGTTGAATTTCGGTGTAGCCCTGGCGCAGCAATGCCACAGGGTCTTGCTTTTTGAAGGTAGCGAAATCGGCCTGCACCTGCGACCATACTTTACCCGGCACAATGCGTAGCCCTCGGGCTTGCACTTCGTTATAGCCATGAAAGGTGGATAGGTCGCCCAGGTCGGAGATAGATGCATTGCTGGCATCGGGACGTCGGTAGCCAATATCTATCACATATCGGCGTCCGGCTTTTTCCAGCTCTGCTTCGCGGATGATAAGGTCGTGAAAGAAGTTGCTCTTATTGAAGGGAATACGCTCGTACTCAGCTATATCGAAGCCCGAGAACTGCTTTTGGGCAATGACATCCAGAGCAAAGAGAAGCATGGCGAAGTGCAGGCGTCGTAGGGCTTGCTTTTCGGGGTCGTTGGGCAGTGAGCCAGCCTCTACCAGTATGGTGGAGGTGCCCCAGCGCTGGATGTTATCGCCAAAGGCACGGGGTTCAAACTCGTCGTCGTAGCGACCTACCTGCCCCGGAATGTAGTGCTGAATGAACTGGTTCATGCCCACGATGAGACGCATGGCATTGCCACGTACGGTGTTGATTTCCTTCTCATAATTGTAAGCCGGCGCTAGGAATGACACTGAAGCCATCTTGGGAGCATAGCCAGCGCCATAGTAGCGGTTTTGGTCATGCAGGTTGAAGCCCCAGTCAGCGGAAAGTTCATCGCGTAGTTGCTTGAGGATGCGGCTTTCAGGGCACTGCAGGCGCAGGGCATCGCGATTGAGGTCTATATCAATGGCATTGCGGCGCTGAAAACGCTCGGCGCCATCGGGGTTGAGCATGGGCACGAACACCAGAGTAAGCTCGCTGAGCAGGCGCTGGCGCATGGGTTGCCAGGCTTCATCGCGCGCGCTCAAGAAGTTGAAGATGTCCATCAGTGCCATAGTAGAGGTGGGTTCGTCGCCGTGCATCTGGGACCACAGCAGCACCTTCACCGGGCCGTTGCCGTATTGCACCCGGTAAATATTGCGCCCTTCGATAGACTTGCCGGCCACTGTCCACTGGAAGGGTTTTTGTAAGCGCTGCACCAGAGGCGCTATCACGGCGTGTTTGAAGCGCTGGCGGGTGATGGTTTTTTCCTTCCAGGTATCGTGCTGCTCGTACAAGGTGCGGTACGGGCTGAAGTCCAGGCTGCCGGTGGTTGCAGCAGACCATTCGATGGGTGGCTGCGGCGGTATATCCGGTGGCTGCGGCTGGCCATTGCCGGCAGTATTTTTGCAAGCCCATAGGAGGGTTATCCAAATAATGATGAGCAATATGCGCATGATTTTCTCTATTTTTGGGGCATAAAAATAGCTCAAAATCGGGGCATAGCCCACATGTCAAGCCACGCCTTTGAAAATCCTTCTCGAAACGGCTCATTTTTTTGTACTGGACAAGCCCGCCGGCATGGCCGTAGAGCGGCAACGGCATGGCTATCCCTCGGTGGAAGAATGGGCGTGGCACTACCTGTCACAACATTCCAAGAAGCCTTTCGTAGGCATTGTACACCGGCTCGACCGACCCGTAAGCGGTGTGCTGCTGCTCGCCAAAAAGCCTATGGCGCTCAAAATGCTCAACCGGCAGTTTGCCGAGAGGAAAGTCAAAAAAATTTACCAGGCCATTGTGGAAAATCACCCCCTCAATGCGTCAGGTAAGTGGAAACATTGGCTCAGTAAAGCAGACAACGGCAAAAAAGCACTGGTATGGCCAGAGCCTGTGCCAGGAAGTGCAGAGTGTGTACTCCGGTACCGGTACTTGAAAGACGTGGCACAAGGTAGCCTGTTGGAAATAGAGCCGCTACAAGGGCGGTTTCACCAAATTCGCGCGCAATTGGCCGCCGTCGGAATGCCCATATTGGGCGATGCTTGCTACGGCGCCGCCAAGCCTTGGCAACCCGCCGCCATTGCCCTGAAAGCAGTGCAACTGCATTTCCATGACCCTCAAACCGGCAATCCTGTACTGGCGCAAGCACCAGGCTGGGATGCTGACTGAGCGGCGGAAAAGGCGTTTGTAAACTTGTTTGTAAAAAATTTCCACCGCGCTTGTATTTTTCAGACAAAACATTTATTTTTGCGCATTAAAAAAACAAAAAAGTTTAAATAATCATGGATCAGATCAGCAGTAAGGATAGAGAAGCTAAACTCAAATCTCTCCAAATGGCGGTGGACCGCATCGAGAAAACCTTTGGCAAAGGTACTATTATGCGCATGGGCGATCGCCAGGTTATGGATGTAGAGGTTATCCCCTCCGGCTCGCTTGGCTTGGATATAGCCCTGGGTATCAATGGATTTCCCAAAGGCAGGGTAGTAGAAATCTACGGCCCTGAATCTTCCGGAAAAACCACCTTGGCCATACATGCCATTGCTGAAAGTCAAAAGCGTGGCGGCTTGGCCGCTTTCATCGACGCTGAGCATGCCTTTGACCGCCACTACGCCACAGCCCTGGGCGTGGACACGGAAAACCTGCTGATCTCCCAGCCCGACAACGGCGAGCAAGCGCTCGAAATCGCTGAAAATCTCATCCGCTCCGGCGCTATTGATATCATCGTCATTGATTCGGTAGCCGCGCTGGTGCCCCGTAGTGAAATTGAAGGCGAAATGGGCGACTCTAAGGTAGGCCTCCAGGCAAGACTCATGTCGCAGGCCATGCGCAAACTCACTGCCACTATCGGGCGCACTGGTTGCTGCTGCATTTTCATCAACCAATTGCGCGAAAAAATCGGCGTTATGTTTGGCAACCCAGAAACTACCACCGGTGGCAATGCCCTCAAGTTCTATGCCTCCGTTCGGCTGGATATTCGCAAAACTGGCGCCGGTATCAAAGACAAAGATGGCAATATCGTAGGCAACAACGTTAAAGTACGCGTGGTCAAAAACAAACTGGCGCCGCCCTTCCGTACAGCCACCTTCGACATCATGTTTGGCGAAGGCATCTCCAAAACTGGCGAAATCGTGGATATGGGTGTAGACAACGATATCATCCAGAAAAGCGGGGCCTGGTACAGCTACAACGGTGCCAAAATTGCCCAGGGCCGTGAGGGTGCTAAGCAGTTTATGGCTGACAATCCAGAGGTGGCCGCCGAAATTGAGCAAAAGATTAAGGAAAAAATTGCCTCGTCCTCCAATGGTGCCGGTGCGCTCCGCATCCACGCCGCCGCTGATGTCGATGTGCCGGAAGATGATTTTTAAAATGCTCTGCTAACGCGAGATTCCTATCGCTTCAGCTTAGGCGGATTGCGATCCGTTGCCTGCATGCCAGCCAGCGCTACCGGGCATGTGTATCACTACACAGGGCAGATCGTTGCCATCAGGAGGAGGACACTGCAGGGTAGGTCTTATGAAGGCTGGCTCTGAGAGGAGAGTGCTTGATTTACATGTCTTTGTGGCGTTCCCAGTAGTTCTGGTCTTCTATTTCGTCTAACAGCGCCAGATAGTTGGCGTAGCGCAGTTCGCTAAGTTCGCCGGCTTGGAGTGCCTCGCGCACGGCACAGCCAGGCTCCAGTCGGTGCAGGCAAGAGCCACCGAAGCGGCATGCGTCGGAGCGCTGGAAGAACTCTCGAAAATTGTGCGCTACGTCCATGGGTGCCAAGTTGTTAAAGGCCAGCGTCTTGATGCCGGGCGTATCAATGAGGGCGCCGCCAAAGTCCAGGGAGTGCATTTCGGCAAAAGTGGTGGTGTGCATGCCCTTTCCGCTGTAGTCGGACAGGTGCCCAATGCGCAAATCAAGATGAGGTTGAATAGCGTTGATGAGGGTGGATTTGCCCACGCCTGACTGGCCGCCGATGAGCGTCACCTTGCTGTGCAGTAGCGCCCGAAATTCCTCCAGCCCCTGACCACTCTGTGCTGAAGTGAGCAACACCGGGTAGCCTATGTGCGTGTACACATCGCGTAGATACTCATACAGTGCCATTTCGTCTTCGCCATATAGGTCAGCCTTGTTGAAAATAATGATAGCAGGGATGTCCTGAGGTTCGGTCATGAGCAGAAAGCGGTCAATGAAGCCTTGCTTGAGCTGGGGCTCTATGATGGTAACTATAACCACCGCCTGGTCCACGTTGGCAGCCAGCAGGTGCATATTGTGGCGACGACGGGGGCTTTGGCGCACTACGTAGTTGCGTCGTGGATGAATGGCCTTAATAAGCGCCGTGCCTTCGGCTTCATCTTCTACTTCAATATCTACCTGATCGCCTACGCCTACTGGGTTAGTGAGTTTGATGTCGTCCAGGCGCAACTTGCCCACGATGCGGCATTGCCATGTCTCGCCCTCAAGCGTGCGCACCTGGTACCAGCTTCCGGTAGATTTGACGATGATTCCTGTTTTCAAGTTTTGTCGCTTTTTAGAGAAGATGTTTGGCTTTGGTGCTATCTCCGTTCTGGCTCCAAGATGCAGCATCGCGGCTACAAGTTCCCTACGTAAGTATTTTAACGGAAGGGAATTCCGCATGGACAGCCTCGGTCAGTGTCGTCAGGAAAGCTGGGTCTTGCTCAATGGCCGTGCCCACTACTACCATATTGGCGCCAGCACGCATGGCGGTTATGACCTGGGCAGGGCTGCACAGGCCGCCCCCAACAATCAATGGTACATCCACCGCCTGGCGTACAGCCTGCACTATGGCTGGTGGCACAGGTTGGGTGGCGCCGCTGCCGGCATCCAGATACATAGCTTTTAGCCCTAACATTTCGCCAGCCATGGCAGTACAGGCGGCAATATCGGGCTTGTTGGCTGGTATAGGCAGCGTGTGGCTGATGTAAGAAGCCGAAGTGGGCGCCCCGCCGTCCACAAGCATATAGCCAGTGGGGATAATCTCCAACCCGCTGCGGCGCAGCATAGGGGCTGCTGTCACGTGTTTGCCGATGAGCAACTCGGCGTTGCGCCCCGAGATCAGCGACAGCAACAGTATGCCGTCGGCGTGCTCGCATACGTGGAATATATCGCCAGGAAACAGCAATACCGGCAGTTGGCTATGGCGACGCAGTGCTTGCACACATGCCTCTATCTGCCCGGCTACCAATAAACTGCCACCGACCATGAGGCAGTCCACGCCTGCTTCTTCTGCCCTTTGCGCCAGCGCTGCCGCTGCCTCTGGCGCAGTTTTATCAGGGTCTACCAGTACGGCTATCTGCTTGGTAGCATGGAGGCAGGCTTGCTGCAATAGCTGAAGAATGCGTTGGGTGCTCAAGATTGACAGTGTTAACGAGCGCAAAGGTAGCACAAGCAGAGATTTGCGCCCTCTACGGGCCGGAATTTAACTTAAGCCGCAATCTCCTTGATGAATAGCTGCTAGAAATAGCTTAGCTCCCAAGCACCCCCGGCAAGTTACACGAGTGCACGAATTTTCGCTGGTGCAAGCTGCCCGCCTCACATTTGTCGCTGGGTGGGGGTTCAACCCATTGGCTAAGCGCAAGCATGAGGGTTTGCTTGCTCGCAAAGCTAGGGCTACTTCGCTGTGTGCAAAAAAATATTTTGCCGCTAATGTTGCTAAAACACTAAAAAGGCTTTATTTTTGCAGCCGCTATTAAAAAAAGCGACTCCCAAAGCACAAAGCAAAGGCTTTCTCATGCTGCAAGTCGCTTTCATTGGCGGCCACAGGGGTGATTAGCTCAGTTGGTTCAGAGCGCACGCTTCACACGCGTGAGGTCACTGGTTCGAGCCCAGTATCGCCCACTACACTTGGCCAATGATAAGGAACCTGCGCAGTGCGCCTGGCGCCCTGTGCTCACTCTTCTTAAAGGGCGCATAGCTCAGTAGGTTTAGAGCACCTGCCTTACAAGCAGGGGGTCGGAGGTTCGAATCCTTCTGTGCCCACCCTTCATTCTCAAGCCCTTGCCGCTGCACGAGGAAGCATCCCATTCGGTTTATTTTCCCGCCAAAGTCCTTCTGCTGGGCGAGCACATCCTCCTACAAGGTGCGCGGGCGCTGGCAGCGCCCCTGTCCTCTTTTGGCGGCCACTGGGCGTTAGCCTCACCCACAGACGCGCCCTGCCTGCAAATGCACCTGGTAGAATGGCTGGCATACTTGGCCGATTTACCTGATGCTGATGCTTTTGACCTGGAAGCCTTCCGACAAGACCTCCTCGAAGGCCTTTACTTTCGCTCCAACATCCCTACTGGCTATGGACTGGGCAGCTCTGGAGCGTTGTGTGCAGCATTTTACCACCGCTACGCCCGCCAGCGCGTACGCCCTGAAGACACTGTCGAGTGGCCAGTGCTGCGTCGCTTGTTTGCGCAGATGGAAGGCTACTTTCACGGCGCCAGCTCTGGCGCCGACCCGCTCATTGCCTACCTGGGCCGGCCCGTGATACTGGAACCTCAAGGCGGCATTCAAGCTGTACAATTACCGGCACTGGTCGAGCAAGGCTTATGTCTCTTCCTGCTAGACAGCAACCAGAGCCGCCAAACTGGTGCTATGGTGCAATACTTCAAAACGCGCTGCGCTGATCCCGCCTTCGCCCAACTGGTGCGCGACCAGCTCATGGCTGCCTCCAATACGGCCATCCAAGCCTGGACGGAAAACCGTCTTGCCGATTTTGCCCAGGCTTTCCTGGCTGTTTCTGAGTTTCAACTTGCTCACCTACCCGCCATGGTACCAGAAGCCCTGCAAGCGCCCTGGCGCTGTGGGCTGCGCAGCGGCGCCTTTGCCCTCAAACTTTGCGGCGCGGGCGGGGGTGGCATGTTCCTAGGGCTAGCCACTGACTGGGAAGCAACCACAAAGGCTCTCGCCGCCTGGAAATTGCAGGAGATTTAGCGAGGGTTCTAGATATACTTTCAATCGCCAAGTTTTGTGCACAACATCTGTAAATCATACACAAAATCTGGCTTTGCTGAAACGTGTAGCCCACAACTCGACCAGCGAAACAATAGGGCTATGCCATGCTATACGGCTTGCCACTACCTAAGATAAAGCAATGCAACCCGCACATGCCTGACCGGAGAAAGCACTGGCACTTTTTTCGCCTTGGCGTGGCGCTCGAGGTCGGTAGCAAAGCCAATGTCCTTCGCACTGCATATAGACATAGCGGTAGCAGCAGCCCTAACGTGAAAATTACTTGCAGTTTATACGGCCAGGATACTTTTGCTGGAAAATGTAAACAGTCATGCGCATACTTCTATGCTGTGCGCCCTCTCCACTGCCTCTGGGCAGACCCTCTTTGTACGAGTCAATGCCCAGCGCCAACGATGCCGAAGAGCAGTAAGACGGCACCAGCGTAAGCCTTACCAGCAGCGACCTTGAACTGGTGAATGATGGCAGTTCGATTGGCGACCAGGTCGTAGGCATCTGCTTTGTGAACGTATTGCTGCCACCTAACGCCACCGTGGTAAATGCCTACATCCAGTTCACCGCTGATGGTGGCACAAGCGGTGCGGCCAGCCTTCAGATAAAAGGAGAAAAGACCACATTCTCTGAAGTCTTTGCTAATACTCCTTTCAATATCAGTGGGCGCGTCAAAACGCAACAGTCAGTAGCCTGGACAAACATCCCAGCCTGGATCAGCGGAGAAGTCGGCCCGAATCAGCGTACGCCCAACTTGGCCACCCTTATCACCGAGATTATAGAAGAGACGAACTGGCAAACAGGCAATCCTCTTACCTTCATCATTACTGGCACGGGGCGCCGGCGCGCCTTATGACTGCTTTTTTGACTTTCGCACTACCCCCACCAGCCAGACATGTACGGTATTAGGCACCTGTCTGAGCTTGAGTACAGCGCATCCTTTTGAGTATGCTGCACCAGGGCTGGTGGTATTCCCTAATCCTTCTGACGAGTTACTTACAGTGCGCTTGCCCCAAGGAGCCGCTCTGGCGGATTATTGGCTCGAAATCTATGACGCCACTGGTCGCTTCGTTTACCGAGCAGTCTTCCCCAAAGGTGCTGAGCAAGTCAATGCCGACTTGAGCCATTGCCCGCCAGGCAGGTATGCCGTGCGGCTGGCAAGCGCCCACTATCCTGCTCGTGTAGTGCTCAAGATAGGAAAATAATGCCGGCCAAAGGCGCCGCTAACGTATAAGAAAGCCCGACAAGCTTAGTCTTGCCGGACTTTCTTGATGCCTTCGCAACTTAGGCATATCACCAGGCAAGTAGTGGCTTGGTGAGAGAGGAGGGGGTGGCGCAAATTTGGCCGTGTAGTCATTCTTTGGGCAAGCAAAGAAATACAGTGTGCACTACCACTACTGAACAATGGGGATCTACTGCAATAAGGTACTCTTTGTCAGTTGCGGAAAGATGGATGTCCTGACCACTGGCCGGCACAAGTAAATAGTTGTTGATGAGCCACTTGTGAGAGGTTTGCGCTATGTGCGCCATTTGGGGCGGGATTTGTTGCAAGCAAAAAAACAGCGGCCATCCTTTCGGATGACCGCCCGCTTTTGAAGTTGGATATTGCTATCCACTATAATCCCTACTCATGTTTCATTGCTTGATCACCACCATTTTGCGGGTAGCGGAGTGCGTGCCAGAAGTCAGCGTGTAGTATAGTAAGCCGGAGCCAGGTATATCGGCAGCGTGGAGCCATATCTGGTTGTAGCCAGCCTCGAAGTAGCCGCGTTGCTCTTTGAGCACCTTGCCACTGGCATCGTGTACGCGCAGGCTAAAGAAGTCGCCTTCGGGCAGTTTGAAGCCAATCATGGTTTGCCCGTTGAAGGGGTTGGGCACATTCTGGTAGAGTTCAAAGCGGTCTTCATGGGCGGCAGTGCGCTCAAATTTCAGTTCTATGCCCAGTAGTTCGCCTTGGGGGTCGTAGGCTTCGGCGCGGGTATAGCGCGAGGTGACGGCCAGTGCCTGCTCCAACTTACCCTGGTCTTTTGGCTTGAAGGAGAGCCAGAACAGCGTTTCGCCTTCGGCAGCGGGGTTGGCGTTGGCCATGAAGTCGGCGGGGCGGTTCCAGCTTACAGTGATCATACCCTCCTCTACTTTGGTCGTGCCAATGTGCTCTGTATCAAGGATGCCGAATACTACATCAAGGAACTCGAGTTTGGCGGCGTCAAATTCTATGGTCATCTGGAAGCCGGCGATGCCCTGCCAGTTGCGTGCCGTGATGGGTACGTTGATTTCCTTGCCGGGTTCCAGTACCAGTTCGTTGGAGTAGAGGGTAAACGTGCCAGCCATACTGCGGTTGTCCACCGTTTGGCTGTTGGGGATGGCGCTGTTGTTCACGTCGCCGATTTTGATAGCAATGAAGTTGCGGTTCATCAACTGGCCTTGCAAGTTGCTCACCTGGATAGCCTCTGGGAAGGGCGTCTGCCAGGGGTTGGCTGGGTTGGGGAAGGTAAAATCGGCATCTATAAAGCGCCAACTGCTGTTTTGCGGGAAGTTGTTGGTAATGCCCAAGATGAGCCGCCGAATTTGAATAACATCCAGGGTGCTGATAGACTTCGAATTGTTTACATCCGCTGCAATGAGTTTATAGGGCGAATCCAGCAGTTGCGTACCTAGAATGTGTCGGGTAATAAGGATGACGTCAAAGGTGGACACCCCGTTAATGGCGTTCATGTTGTAGGCAGGTGTCACGGTATAGGCTTCGCCTGCGGGTAGGTCTTCCAGTTCATATTGGCCACCTGGCTCGGTTTGAACGCTCTGGGTCATATATCCGCTTAGGTTGACGTTGACGGCTTCCACTGGGTTGCCCTGTTCGTTGTAGATACCGCCTGCGATCATGCCGCTGGTCAGAGTATTGACATCGCAACTGACCTGTGCGTTGGCCTGCACGATGACGAAAGTCTGGCAGGAGCTGTAGTTGGGGCCTTCAGTCATGCCGTTGGGCTGTACGCGGGTGGGATTGTTGGCGTTGTCCCAGGCATAAATTTCGATGATGTTAGTACCCAAGTTGTCGCAGGTAAGTACTAGTGCGGTTCGGGTGGGGTCGGGTGTTTGACCGGCCAGATTGATGGAGTAGCGCACGGGGCCGCTGCAATCGATAGGTGCTGGCGAGAGTACAAAATCGGTGGCTTGCAGGGTGATAGCCGAGCGGTCAAAATCGCCGTCGCCGTCAGCATCGGTGTTGGGAGGTAGCGGCATGAGTGCCCTGGATATGCCGTTGATGCACACGGGTATAGGCGCGCCGCAGTCTATTACTGCGAAGGGTATGGTAATGCTGTTGGTATTGCCGCAACCATCGCGGAGGTTCACTACAAAGCGGTGGTTGCCAATAGGATATGTGCCGCTGATCATGTAGGCCGGATAGTTGACCAACAAGCCCTGGCCAGGGTTGACTGAGCCATCCAGCACACCGTCGGAGAAAGCATCTAGGAATACCTGTACCGAGACATCGTTGGGGGAGCAAAACTCTGTCACTGAAAAAGTAGTGGACACCACCGCCGTACAACTATTCTCCTCAGCACAGAAGGGCGCAGGCGGGGTAAAAGAAGCCGTAGGCTGTTGTGAGTCATACACCTTGATGACTTGGGTGTATTGCCAATAGCCGCGAGAAGGCGTAGTACGCCAGTAGCCAACGGGGTTGCTAGGGCTGCCGCAGGCAATGCCTCGCGTATTGGCAGTGGGTATGTTGTCAGCGTGGTTGTTGTTGCGGTCTATGTAGGTTTGATTGGAACGACGCAGCACCCACACGTCCTCGTCGCCGCCCTGGCCATCGCAGTCTTCATCGCGATTGATGACGATGGGTTCATCACTTCCATTGTACTCGCACCAGTTGATGACACGATAAGTGCGGAAAATTTTGTAGCAAGCGCCTTCTGAAGCGGTGTATTTCTCATTGGTAACGCTCACGGCCATGTTGGCACAGCGCGAGGCTTGCACGATGATGGTATCCACCTCCGGCAGGCCGCACTCAGCGGAGGCGTCTTTGGGGAAGCGAATGCTGTAGTTATGCGTCAAACTAATGGTAATGACCTGCTGGCAGGTATTGGAAGAGATATTGCCAGCAGCATCCCTGGCACGGAAACGACGTACAATAGTGCCACTGCCACAGTTGCCCAATGTGACGATAGGACTAAGCTCTTCGGCATAGGCGCCAATGCAGTTGTCTACTGCCTGTGGCGCGCCAAACATGGAGCGCAACATCACTGTATCGGTGGGTGAGAAGCCCTGCGGCAGCGAATCGCAGGAGATAGTGCGCGCCGGCGGCGCCATGCACACCGGGCGGGTCTTATCCTCTACAGTAAGCTCCGCCATACACACGTTTTGATTGCCATGCACATCGGTCACGCGGAGTTCAACGATGACGCGACGGCCCACATCGCAGCAGGAGAGTTCTATGAACGGCCCCCAGTCAGAGTAGTATGGCGTCACATTGAGGCAGGTCTCCGGATCTTGAGTGTAGTAGCGGCGCACTTCCAGGGCCGCGATACCGCAATTGTCGGTGCTACCTTCATTTACATCCTGGGCAAATACGCGGCCATAGCTATTGGATCCGATAGAAACGATGAGGTTATCATCGCATACAGCAGTAGGCTGTATCTCGTCGCGTACAAAGAGGGGGCATTCTACCTGCGCCATGTTGCCGCGGCTGTCAGTGGCAATGTAGCGGAATCGGTGGTTGCCTATGGGGACGTTCTGGAAGAAAGGCTGTTGCCCTGGGCGTAGCGAATCGAGCACCACGGTCTGAATGTTGAAGCCCAACACCTGCCCCTGCGGCCCCAGTACAGGCACTTGCAGGTCGGTCACGATCATAATCTGCACTGTAAAGCTGCTGCAGTTGTCGGTCACAATGGGTGCCATGGCCTGCACTATGGCTGTACACTCAGTATTGCCGGTAGAAAACACAGGCGGATCGAGTATGCCATCACCATCGCGGTCTATGCCCATGGGGCAGGAGATGATAGGCGGTGAAAAGTCGTCCACGCGGATAATTTGACTGTACGTGCGGCTGTCGGCAGGGTTGCACTCATCCAGTACAGTCCAGCGGCGTATGAAAGTATAAACGTTGGGATTGTCAGGATCCACTACTTTAGCTTCGTCTTGCCAGGCAGCGGCCAGGTTGCAGAATACCGGATTGATACGGAAAATGCCGAATGCTGTTTCTATGTAGGGAAATCCTGTGGCCGAGGGGTGTGGATTGCCGTTGGGCGTAGTCTGAAACCCTACACTGCACTCTATTACTGTACTGGCTGGCGGGAAACGCAGGTCAGAGATGCGGGGCTTGCGCACGCGAATGGTCTGGGTGCAGGTACGGGTATTGCCGCTGCGATCGCGGGCAGTGAAGGTTCGGGTGATGATCACTGGCCCACAATTGCCGTTAGTTTGCCGCGTATCGTTAAAGGTAACGGTCACCGGGCCACAGTTATCGGCAAACTCAGGCGCCCCTAGGTATTGTAAACTGTGCGGATTATTGAAGATGGAGTCGTGGTCGTTGCACACCAGGTCAAAGGTATCTCGTATCATCACATGGGCGATGTTGTTGATCAACCCTGGCCCGTCGCTATAAATCCTCCATTGATACGCCCCCAGCGCTCCCGGCGTGCGCGAGCTGGTGAACAATGTGTAGGTTTGGCCAGGCACCAGATTGGCGCTCAGGCGAATGATGGAATCCGGACTAATGTAGGGCACGCCGTCATCGGCCATGTCAATGACGTTCATACAAGGAAATGCCGGATTGAACAGACCCTGATACAACACTCCTACACCTCGGCCAAACTGCGGGTCCAGTTCAAAAATATAGGTGTCAGCAGCGCTTACAGTGAATACGTAGCGGTCGTAGCGATGCAGCCCCATGGTGGGGTTGAGCTGTCCTACAAAACAACTATGACTGGATAAAGCCAAGGTGGAATCCGTCACCGTAAGTGCGCCGTTGAGCGTTTGCAGCGACTGGGTCACTACGGCCTGGGTTACCTCCGGCGGGCAGCTCACAATGGTAGGCCGCACATCATCGGTGAAAGTAATGAAGTGATACACCTGGTAGTCGCTGTTCACTGCTGTAGTGATGGCGCGCAGGGTGAAGCCCACCCATTCCGGCCCGATAGAGTCGCCGATTGGGTTGCCCGGTACGTCAAACACAGTGACCCTGAAGTCATCTGGGCAAGGGTAGGCATTGAGGTCAGACAGTGTCATGGCCGGCGTTACTTTGGCAAAGCACTGGTTGTTGAGCGGCACGTTCAAAAAGTCAATTCCTGCCGGCCAGGGTGTGTTGCTGATAGTTACGTTCTGCTCCACAAAGGCTGTACAAGCTGGGTCGCCAGGGTTATTGGGTGTGCCAGCGCCAGCGTCGAAGGTGTAGCGCACAACATAAGTACCTGGCGGGCGCGTATTGGGGTCAAATACCGTGGCAGGTGCACCATTGATCGTGAACGACCCCGTGCCAGCCACACCCGCCCCCGCTGTACCTTGCAAAGTCACTGGTGCACTGGTGGGGCATAGCAGTGAAGGCAGATTCAGAATTTGCGGATTGGGATAGTAGCAGGCCTTACTCAAGCTCAGCGGTGGGTCTATACCATTGGTCACAGTGACGGAAAAGCCAGTTGAGTCCACATGGCGAAATACAAGCTGATAAACGCCTGAACCAGGCGACGCCTCTGGTATGACTGTACCCAGCGGTATGGGTACAGGAGTAGCAGGCGGAGTCGGGCTAGTAGTCAGGAATAAGCCTGATGAGGGGGCAATTATCGTCCAAGTTTCGCCTGGGTTGGACTGGATAGTCAACGTATCTACAAACTGCCCGTTGCTCAAATTAGTGGCATTGTTTAAGCAATGACAAGCAGCCGTAGCTGAAATGGTCGGCGGCGGCACAAACAAGTACCGAAGAGTATGCAGCCCTTGGTAGCGCACGCCAGCGCCGGCCAGCAAAACTACAGAAGCTGTAGCCAGCAACCAGGCCATTTTGTGGCGTATCATACGTGTAAAAATTGCTGTGTGTCTCATAGCACAACGCTTTTGAATGATGAAGGAATGCTCTCCGGTGGGCATCAGGCAATAGCACAACGCCCCGCCGCACGCCGCTTGCGCCGCAGGATGCCAGTGCATTACCAGCATACTTTCCCGGATTATTTTGGGATGAATGAAATACGCCTATATACGTCCAAAAATGATGCCAATTTTGAGCGCGCACCGTTTGCTATGAAACGAATCACACATACACAACTGATAATCACAATGAAAAAGTCACACAAAAATGAAGAAGTGAGAATAGCAACGGAGCGGCTCTACGCTGGTTAGCTCCTGCGGCCTCACCTCATCAAGCAGCGTGAGTTGCTGCAAATGCACGAATGGCCTGCTGGCACAAGATGGCTTGTTGGCTGGCCCGTCTGCCAATAAGACTTTGCGCTTGGAATAAATACCTCCTCGGTGAAGAGTGGTTCTTCATAAAGAAAATTTGTGGTGCTAAAATTCGCCACTTGTAACCTACAGTCTTCCTAAGCTCATTTTTGCTTTCCTTCATCTCCCTGTTGAGCCAGCTTCTGCAAACCATGCAACTGTATCGGCTCTTGGTGCTTGCGCAAGCGCATGTTTAAAAACTCTACAAACAGCGAAAACGCAATAGCAAAATACAAATAGCCCTTAGGTACAGAGCCTACCTCAGTATCAGCAATAGATAAGTGTGCCAAGTGCGCCCCCTCGGCAATGAGCATAAACCCAATGAGGATGAGAAATGCCAGCCCTAGCATTTGTATGGTTGGATGTCGGTTGACAAAATTGCCCACCGGCGCAGCAAACAGCATCATAATGAGCACCGACACCACCACAGCGATGATCATGATGAGCAGCGCCCCCTTGAGGCCATTGGTCATGCCCACTGCCGTGAGAATGGAATCAAAAGAGAATACGATGTTGATGAGCGTGATCTGTACAACCACCTTTGGCAGGGTGTTCTTGAGCGCACCACTTTGCCCCTGCACGGTGTCTGCGCCCTCCAGCTTGTGCCGTATTTCGGAAGTGCTCTTATAAAGTAAAAACAATCCCCCCGCAATCAGAATCAGGCTCTGACCCGAAAAACCGGCCTCTATCCAGTCGGCGTCAATTTCTATCCAGGGGTCTTCCATGGCAATGAGCCACGTTACTCCAAATAACAAAGCAATACGCATAACCATAGCCAACAGTAAGCCTATGCTGGCGGCGCGCTTGCGCTGTTGAGCCGGCAACTTCTCAGAGGCAATGGAAATGAAAATGATGTTATCTATACCCAGTACAATCTCCAGGAAAGTGAGCGTGAGTAGCCCCAGCTAGGTGCCGGCAGCTCCCCAAATTGGCATTTCAAAGCTCATGGCGCTAAGTTTTTAAAGTGTAAGATTACAGAACATTTTCTATCCGAAGCAGCCATTTTTTGCACAAAGTCCTGATTTTTTCATCTTTGCTTCTCAAACGCAGCCCTCGCGCTGCGCTCAGCCATATCTTCCGCACCATGAAAGCATCGGCCATTGTACTCACGCACGGCATGCTGGCCTCCGACATGGCCAAAACCTGCCACGGATTGCTGCGTGGCACAGAGCGCTTTGACATCAAAGCCGTGATTGACTACGCCCATACTGGCCAGGATGCTGGCGCTGTGCTGGACGGCAAAGCCAGAAACGTACCCGTATTCGGCTCAGTCAGCGAATATATGATGCAGGCCGCCAATACCCCCCAATACTGCATCGTAGGCGTAGCCCTGCCCGGCGGCAAACTTCCCGATGCTTTTCGGACGCAGCTACTGGACGCCATGCGCTTTGGTATCTCCATCGTCAACGGCCTGCACACCTTGCTAGGCGATGACCCAGAGTTTAGCCGCGTAGCTCAAGACTACGGTGCAGCCATATTGGACGTGCGCCGGCCCCGACCCGCCAGCGAACTCCAGTTTTGGACGGGCGCCGTCATGCAGGTCAAAGCACCGCGCATTGCTGTACTGGGTACCGACTGCGCCTTGGGCAAGCGCACTACCTGTCGCTTCCTTATGGAAACCTGCCGTCAATACGGTATCCAGGCCGAGATGATCTACACCGGTCAAACCGGCTGGATGCAGGGCAGCCGCTACGGGTTCATCTTCGATAGCACCCTCAACGACTTCATCAGCGGTGAAATTGAACGCGCCATCGTAGCCTGCGATCAGGAAGCCCGCCCCGATCTCATCCTCATCGAAGGCCAGTCAGCGCTGCGCAACCCCAGTGGCCCCTGCGGCGCAGAGTTTATCTGCTCTGGCGGCGCAAAGGGGGTGGTCTTACAACACGCCCCTGGGCGGCTGTACTACGAAGGCACGGAAGCCTTGCAATACCGCATCCCATCCATCGAATCGGAGATCGCCCTGATACAGGCTTACGGTGCTCAAGTGCTGGGCATTACCCTCAACGAACAAGGCATGAACGACGCCGATCTGGAGGCCTGGCGCGCCCAAAAAGAAGTGCAACTGGGCATTCCGGTGCTGCGCCCGCTCAAAGAAGGCGTCGCACGACTGCTGCCCGTCATTCGGGCATTCCTGGAGGTGCATACTAAGCAATAAGCGCTCTGCCATTGAGCATCCAAAACGACTGCCCCCTTGGCGGCTTTTGCCACTTTTGCCAATATCTTGCCCCCCAAGGCTCTCATTACCAAATATAGCCGATATTTAGGTGCATGCCATGATTAGAGGAAAAATTGAAATTGAAAAAAATAGCGCGGCTACTCGCTTCAACTCGCCCTGAGCTCCTGGCTTTCACAGGGCGAAGACGCATGGGCAAAGCCTTTTTGTTAGATGCCTTGTGATGTGAATTAAGGGTGTGTTTGGAGGTAATGGGGGGGGGCAGCCCTGCTTCGTCTGCGTAGCGCCCCCTCGCTAAGCAAATAAACTTGGTTTACACTGCGCTATGTACTAACCTTCACAGTTCGTCTTTAGCACAACGCCTAGCGCCGCCGGCCATGCCTGCGCCATACCCATACTGCAGCCAGGGCGATGACAAGCCACAGCGGCCAAAGATACACCATGCCCACCAGGAAGTCCTGGAAGCCATGCCAGCCCTGGGCAAAGTTAGTCCCGATGCGCCGCCAGAAGGAGGGGCGAGCTACGTCGGGCCGGTCAAAAGCTTGGTAGAGCGTCAGGTGTACGGTGCTGAGTTGCACTTGGTCGCGCAGGTATCGCAATTGGCCTTCTACCGATTCAATTTCTTCGATAAGACTGCGCATTTGCTGTTCTACAGCCATAATATCGCTGACGGTTTTGGCTGAGCGCAAGATTTCGCGATAGCGCTCCAGGGTGGCGCGTTTGGCAGCCAGGCGGGTTTCAATGTCAATGAACTCGCGAGTGACGTCGCGGCTATCCACATTTTTACTGTCCACGTGCAAGGCCAGGCGCTCTACTTCCATCAGAAAACTGTCGAGTTTTTCTGGCGCTATGCGTATTTGCATGTTGTTTTCGATGCGATAAGAGGAGCGTTGTTCAGCTTCGTTGGCTATGGTGGCCTGCATCTGCTTGACTACTTGCTTGAGGGCGTTGATGGCACGGCTGTAATCGTCCACTGAAACGGTCATGTAAGCGTTGCGAATGATGCGGGGCTGTAAGGCTTGCTGCATGTTTCCGTCGCTGCTTTCTGTTGATGCATTAAGGCCTTCAACCATTCTAGGCATTTCATCTTTTGCCATGGTGTCTGAGCCAACATAAGATTCTTGTGAGGGTTGATGATAACAGGCTTGAATTAGCAACCACAAGCCGAGCAAAACGAGTAGTTTTTTCATGGTGTTGAGCAGTTTTTTCTTAAAGATTCAGGATTTGTTCAAAATGCATAATCTTTGCGCATAATTTTTACATCATTATGCAAATCGCCATCATAGGAGCCGGCACTATGGGCAGCGGCATTGCGCAAGTGGCTGCTATGGCTGGCTGCAAGGTAAGCCTGTACGACACCCGCTACCAAGCGGTAGAAAGCGCCGTTGGACAAATAGAAAAGAACCTGCAGCGCCTCCAGGGAAAAGGTCGCTTGGCTACGGCAGATGTCGTTGCTATTATGCAGCGAATCCTGCCCGTGGTGCAGTTGGAGGAGATGCATCCAGTATCGCTTGCACTGGAGGCCATTGTAGAAAACTTGGAGGTCAAGCGCGCGCTCTTCCAGCAACTGGAGGCAATTGTGTCGCCCGATTGTCTGCTAGCTACCAATACCTCAGCGCTCTCCATCACGGCCTTGGCTGGTGCATGCAAGCATCCGAACAGGGTGGTCGGCTTGCATTTTTTCAATCCGGCGCCTGTAATGCCCCTCGTAGAAGTAGCGCCGGCGCTGCAAACTGCCCCGGAAACTGTGGACAAAGCTATGGCCATAGTACAACAGTGGGGCAAAACCACCGTCAGAGTCAAAGACACGCCCGGTTTCATCGTCAACCGAGTAGCCAGGCCGTTCTACGGCGAAGCTCTGCGTATCCTGGAAGAAGGTATGGCCGACGCCGCCACAATTGATTGGGCCATGACCCATATTGCCGGCTTCCGCATGGGGCCCTTTGCCCTGATGGACCTCATCGGCCACGATGTAAACTACGCCGTTACAGAAACCACCTTCAGGGCTTACTATTTTGACCCGCGCTATAAGCCCTCCATTACCCAACTACGACTGGTAGAAGCTGGCTACCTGGGGCGCAAAACCGGTAAAGGCTTTTACGACTACTCACAGGGCAGCATGCCGCCCGAGCCCACGCAAGATGAGCCGCTGGGCCGGTATATTGTCGAACGCATCTTGGCCATGCTCTTCAACGAAGCCGTAGATGCTTGGTACTGGGGCATCGCCTCGCGCAAGGACATTGACCTAGCCATGACCCTGGGCGTTAATTATCCCAAAGGACTGCTCCAGTGGGCAGCAGAAACCGGCACTACACAGGTTTTGGCCACGATAGAAAACCTATACCAACGCTATCGCGAAGACCGCTACCGCCCTAGCCCGGGCTGGCAAAAAATGACTGCGTGAAAAGATTTTTCCGCTCAGGGGTGGCGCAGCGCGGAAAAAGCACTTATCTTTGCATCCCGATCTTAAGGGTCGCGTGGCCGAGCGGTTAGGCAAAGGTCTGCAAAACCTTGTACAGCGGTTCGAATCCGCTCGCGACCTCAAAAAATCAAAAGCCCTTGCAAAAAGTTGATTTGCAAGGGCTTTGTTTTTTGGCACCAAACCTTGCAGAAAAGGCGCAAAAACTCCTATCTTCGCGCCCCGATTCATCGCATTGCAAAAACGATATCAAAAACATTAAGGCCACATGGGAAAAGGAGACCGCAGAACTATGCGAGGCAAACTCTGGCGCAACAGCTATGGCAAAACGCGCCCTAAGAAAAAAATAGTAAAAAAAGCTGCACCGAAGCCAGCACAAGGCTAAACGTGCCCTACCACATAGGGTAGTACTCCAAAAGGATATCTTCCTGACAGAAGATGCGCGTAGTTTGCTCAAAGGTGGGGGTATAGTCCGATATAAAAAAGCGGTGAGCGTGGCGGCGCTGGTCGTTGAGCAGGTTGTGCGCCTCCAGTTTGCGCTTCGCCTCCAGCGCTACCACATCAGTAGAATCCAGTATTTCGACGCTGCCTTGGTAGAAAGCCTCAATCTCGGGCTTGATCAGCGGGTAATGCGTACAGGCCAGCAGCAAGGCCTGAATGCCGGCGAGGTCGGGATGCCCCAGGTAGCTTTCCAGTACCACCTGGCTAACTTCATTGCGCACAAAGCCCTCCTCAATCATGGGCACCAGCAGAGGCGTGGCCAGGGCGCGCACGTCCAAGCCAGGCTGAAGGTGTAGCAACTGTTGCTGGTACACGCCCGACTGTATGGTAGCTTTAGTGGCAATAACGCCTACGCGCTCAAAGTGGCGTGCTGCTACAGCCTCCACGAGGGGGTCTACCACATTGACAAAGAGCGCCTGCCCTTTGAAAAACTCCAGCAGCACCCGATAGGCCGCTGAAGAAGCAGAATTGCAGGCAATGACTACCATTTTACAATGCCGCTCCAGCATAAACTTGGCAATGCGCAGGGCATAGTAGCGAATGGCATCAGCCGATTTTTCGCCGTAGGGCAAGTGGGCGGTATCGCCAAAGTAGATGAGATCTTCGTTAGGTAATACCCTCATAATGGCATTGGCGACCGTGAGGCCGCCAATGCCAGAGTCAAAAATACCGATGGGTTGGTTGGGTTGGTGTGACATCAGCCACGAAGTGGATAAGAGTGCAAAGTATCAGATGCCGAGTTTGGCCTTGACCAAGCGACTCACATCCTGCGATTCATCAGCGTACAGCAGTACACCTTGATCGAAAATGAATTGGAAGCCATTTTCTTTGGCTACATCCGCTATGGCTTTGTTGACTTTTTCGTAAATGGGCTGCAACAGAGCATCGCGTTTTTCTTGCAGTTGCTTCATCATATCCTGCTCATACTTGCCCAACTCTTCTTCTGCAGCTTTGAGGCGGGCGGCTTCGGTTTCTTGCTGCTTGGGCGAGAGCTCGCCGCGCTCCATTTTTTGCTGCACTGCGGCATAGTCGGCCTGGAGTTTTTCAAGCATGGTCTGGCCTTTTTTTTGCAGTTGCGTTTGTAAGGCTTCCAACGAGGCCTCGGCTTGCTTGAGTTCGGGCATTTCTGACAGGATAAGCGAAGAGTTTACATAGCCGAACTTCTGGGCCGAAGCCGAAAGAGCCACACTACACAATGCCAGCACCAACAATACCGGTTTAAGCGTTTGCTTCATCTCAATGGTACGTTTAATAATTGAAGTGATAGAATGAACGAAAGCGGCTGCAAAGGTACGTATTGCTGCCAAAAATTCTCTATTTGAGGCGGTTCAAAATGTCTTCGGTTTTATCGTAAGCAGGGCTAAAGTAGATGATACCTGCAGCACCTGACTTGTCGAAGATGAAATCATAGCCGCGTTCGCTGGCATAGTTTTCAATGGCCCGATATACACGCTCCTGTATGGGGCGCACCATTTCCTGGCGGCGGCGGAAGAGTTCGCCTTCCGGGCCGAAGCGGGCTTTCTGAAGATCGCGCACTTCTTTTTCGCGGTTCAGGATCTCGTCTTCGCGTTGGCGGCGGGCTTCTTCGCTGAGAAGTACTTGCTCGGCCTGATAGCGGTTGTACAAGCCCTTGATGACGTCGTACTCTTGGGCAATGTCCTGGCGCCATTTGGCAGCAATGCGGTCAAGTTCTTCCTGGGCAGTTTTGTATTCCTTAATGCTTTCAAGGATGCGGTCCACGTCCACGTAAGCGATGCGTTGTGCAGAGGCAGTAGTAGTCATTGCCGCCAAAAGGCTAATGGCGAACACGGTATGGCGAACAAGTCGGGATAGGCTGGTAAGAGTCATGGCAGTACGATGCTTTTGGTGAAAAATGAAGTCAAAGGTACAAACGAAACGACAATGATTGTGTTGCACAGCGCGTTTCGTCTGTTTAAACGCTCGTCAGGTGCTTGCAGTCACAGTTTGCAGTAGGCTTTAACCCTTGTTTAACGCGTTGCTTAACAATCTTAACGTTATGCCCTACCTTTGCGCCCGATCTAACCTGACCACGTCAAACCATGTCTGAGTCGCTTTATTATTATATCCATACAGCGCCGCTTGCTCCTGAAGAAGCTGTACGAACTATCTGCGAGCGTCGGCCTTTGATGCTGTCAGTGGAGGCCAGCCAACGCATTCAATCCTGCCGGCAATACCTCGAACGCCGGCTTGCCCAAAACGACCAACTTCTCTATGGCATCAACACTGGGTTTGGCTCACTATGCAACATCCGCATTTCCGACAACGAGATCGAAGACCTGCAGCATCACCTCGTCAAGTCACATGCCTGCGGCACTGGTGAAGAAGTGCCTGAGGAGATCGTGCGCTGCATGCTTTTTCTCAAAATCCGGAGCTTGGCCTTCGGGCACTCTGGGGTGCGGCTGGAACTGGTGCAGCGGCTCATTGACTTTTACAACGCCGACGTGCTACCAGTCATTTACCAGCAAGGCTCCCTGGGGGCTTCGGGCGATCTGGCGCCGCTGGCACATCTAAGCCTGCCGCTCATTGGCCTGGGTGAAGTATGGCATGAGGGCGAGCGCGTGGCGGCTATGCCAACGCTCAGAGCGCACGGATGGCAGCCGCTGCAACTGCAGTCAAAAGAAGGATTGGCGTTGCTCAATGGTACGCAGTTCTCCACAGCTTATGCCCTGTGGTGCCTGGCTGAGGCGCAGCGGCTGACGGATCTGGCTGATGTGTGCGCGGCGTTGTCTATGGATGCCTTTCAATGCCTGACTGCACCGCTACACCCAGCCTTGCACCGGGCGCGTCCCTACAAGGGCCAGGCGCTGGCAGCCCAGCGCATCCTGCGGCTACTGGAAGGTAGCCCGATGGCGGCTCAGCCCAAGACACACGTCCAAGACCCCTATGCCTTTCGCTGCGCGCCACAGGTGCACGGCGCCTCGCGCGAGGCGCTGGAGCACGTGCGGCATATTGTGCATACGGAGGTCAATGCCGCTACGGACAACCCCATGATTTTTCCGGAGGAAGACAGCGTGCTTTCCGGGGGCAACTTCCATGCCCAGCCCATTGCCCTGGCCATGGACTACTTGGCTATAGCCACTGCCGAACTAGCCTCCATTTCTGAGCGGCGCACTTACCAGCTTATCTCCGGCGCCAGGGGGCTGCCGCCTTTTCTCACTCAATTTCCTGGGCTGCACTCCGGTCTGATGATCCCACAATATACGGCGGCAGCTATCGTAAGCCAAAACAAGCAACTTTGTACCCCCGCTTCTGTGGATTCCATCCCTTCCAGCAATGGCCAGGAAGACCACGTGAGTATGGCCGCCAATGCTGCTACCAAGGCTTGGCGCGTATTGCGCAATGTGGACACCGTACTGGCCATTGAGTGGATGACTGCCGCGCAGGCTATACACCTGCGTCGCCCACAGGCTACTTCGCCCGCACTAGAAGCCCTCCTCGAAGCCTACCGGGAGGTCGTGCCTCCGATAGAGGAAGACCGCGTACTGAGCGACGACATGGCTGCCACATCTGGGTTCTTGAGGGCTCAACTCTTGTAGGGCAAAGCGCGTTTTAGCCCAGCAAGGTCCCTGCCAGCCCTCTACTTTCTTTTGGGTAAACCAACGCAAGCCTTTCTGTTTGCTTAACAATATTCTTACAGGAAGACTAAAGTGAATGGCTGCACTCGGCTAAAGTATTGACAGGCGCACAGCGATGGCTTTTGCCGCGCAGGAATAGCCGTTAGGTCGGACGAAGTTCTAAAAAAGCGTTTTTTGCTTTCGCGAAAAAAAAAAAATGGGTCAAATCTTGGTGTTTGCAAAACTTTGCTTATTTTTGCGTTACATTTCTTCCCCCCCTATTTGTAAGGCGACTCTACAATTCAAAGGTTCAAATTGTCTTCTTAATTAGGCTTTGTAACATTTTTTCTCTGAAGGACGATTCCTGGCAGAGGAACGATTGGTGTACAATCATTTTTTAATCCAAAATATTTATGAACATGAAAGCACTTTTTACGTTTGTGAAGCGATGTATGGGGTTAGTTCTGCTAACCTTTGGAGCGCTACAAGTTTCTGCGCAAAACAATTGTTCGTCTCCTATGGTGATCCCCTCGATTCCATTCTCTAGTGGATCTCAAACCACCTGTGGCACAGTGAATGACTTCGGCGCCGGCTTTGCCAGTTGCGTAAGCTCTTCTTATGGCGGTGGAGAGGATTATGTTTATTCCATAAATATTACTGGCGCACCAGTGACTTACCAACTGTCATTGGGAGGTACAGCTAGCTGGAAGATAGTCTCTGTGCACTCTGCCTGTCCACCTTCGGGCGCCAACTGTATAGGGGGCATTTCTACAAGCAGCAGCACATCTGCCACAACTAACGTTACGTTTCCTACTAATGGTACGTATTTCATCATCATTGATACATGGCCTTCGCCAACTTGCGGCAACTTCACGCTTGACATCACCCTGCCTCCGCCGCCGCCGGCTAACGACGCCTGTAGTAATGCCATTGTCATCAGCGGATGCACCAGCGTAACAGGTAATACCACATTCGCCACAGGTGATGGGCTCACTGCCTTTTGTGGTACCAGCGTAAGCTCAACGGCAAAAGGCGTATGGTATCGCTTCACGGGTGATGGCTTCCCTGTGGAGGTCAATACCTGTGCCGCAGGTACTACATTTGATACTAAAATACAAGTGTATTCAGGTACATGCAGTTCGCTGACCTGCGTAGACGGCAATGACGATGACGCTGGGTGCACTTTCAGTGCTACCCGTTCCAAAGTCACCTGGACATCTTCGCCTGGAGTGGACTACTACATTTATGTGTATCCCTTCTCAGGTACTGGTGGCACATTTGTGCTTAATCTAATTAGCGGCCCGCCCTGCTCTGCTCCTACGGGGCTCTCTGCTTCCGTGGTAGGTACAACTACTGCTACGGTAAACTGGAGCGCTGTATTGGGCGCCACTAACTACACCTACACCATAAGCACCTCTCCTACCTGCCCTGGAGGCACGCCCACTATTACAGCCGGCACTTCAGCAAGTTTCACTGGCCTTATACCCAACACCACTTACTATGTGTGCGTAAGAACCAACTGTGCTTGTGGCAGCAGCACTTATGTAAGCACATCCTTCACTACGCTACCTCTGCCCAACGACAACTGTGCTGGTGCCATCACGGTAAGTTGTAACTCTACTGTAACGGGTAGCACGATAGGTGCTACATCCGATGCAGCATTGGGCTCATGTAGCACCGGAACTGGTGGTACGCCAACCAATGGGGTATGGTACAAACTAGTCGGTGATGGCTCACTTGTCACTGTCAGCTTGTGTGGATCAGCTTATGATACCAAGTTGCACGTATATACCGGCACTTGCGGCAGCCTCACGTGCGTGACCAGCAATGACGATTTTTGCGGCCTTCAATCCCAGGTGACTTTTGTGGCTACTGCCGGCGTGGACTACTTTATAGTGGTCAATGGCTACTTAAGCGCCACCGGCGCCTTCAGCATGAACATCACCTGCGTATGCGGCGGCCCGCTGGGCGCTCCCTGGACTACTACTCCAATAGGTGGAGTAACAGGCTCGGCCACTGATAACGTATGTGGCGGCAGTATTGACATTAGCTCCAATGGCTTTTCGCCCTCGCTTGCCAATGATGCGCTTACGTTTGCTCACCAAACGCTGTGTGGTAACCAAAGTATCACAGTGAGGGTCAAAAACGTTACCAATTCAGGATTCGCAGGTATCATGTTCCGCGAAAATACGACGCCTGGCTCTCGTATGATAGCGCTTAGAACACAGTTGACCAACTCGGTTTTCCGCGACCTCCGCTCTGTCGTCAATGGCATACGCAACACGCAGCAATTCCCTGCGCCGATTGGCGAACAGTGGCTTCGCCTAGTGCGCAATGGCAGCACGTTCATTGGTTATGTCTCGTCTAATGGCGTCAACTGGCAGCAGGTCATGGTTGCCAACCTTGCACTGCCTAGCTGCGTACAGGTAGGCTTATTTGTACAAGGCATCAACGTCAACTCTACGGCTACCGCAGTGTTTAGCGACGTAAACATCATGCCGCTGCCGTTGGCTGCTTCGGCTGTAGCGGATGGCGAACGCCTCTTTGACACACCGCTGGAGTTTTCGCTCTTCCCCAACCCGACCCAGAACGACCTAAACGTGAAGTTGGGCGAAGAATTCCTCGGCAAGCAAGTGACCCTCCAAGTGAGCAACCAACTAGGCCAAACGGTGATGGTGCGCAAGATCGCATCGGTAGAAAATCTGATTGAGACCATCTCGGTCAATCAGCTACCACATGGCGTGTATATCATGACTGTGCGCACAGACGACCATCATAGCCTTACCAAGAAGTTCATTGTAGGTACGGTGCAAAGACCATAAACAGATGTTTCAAAATTATTGAGGATACTAGAGAGAGAGCCGGTTTCCACTAGGAGCCGGCTCTCGCCATTTTAAGGTTTTCTGGGTAATTTTGCTGCATGGATAAAGTTAGGATAGACAAATGGCTGTGGAGTGTGCGCATTTTCAAATCGCGTACTCTGGCTACCGATGCCTGCCGCGAGGGCAAGGTCAAGCTCAATGGCGAAGAGGTAAAAGCCTCTCAGATGATTCAGGTTGGCGATGTACTAGAAGTGCGCAAAGACGGCTTCAATATGCGCTACCAGGTGCTTCAACTCATAGAAAAGCGCGTAGGCGCACCACTGGCTCAAGTGTGCTACGAAGACCTCACCCCAGCCGAAGAATTGAACAAGTACAAAGACTGGTTTGTAGGCAAAGCTGGTGCGGAGTACCGCGAGAAAGGCAGCGGGCGCCCTACCAAAAAAGAGCGGCGCGAAATAGACGAGTTTAAAAATTGGGCAAAGTAGTGTAGAATTGGAGCTTTTGGCGGTGGCTTTGACTACGCTACCTGTGGCTGCCCTTTTTGCTTGACGGTGTAAAAGTAGCCCAGTTCGTTGAGGATGTCGTACAGGTACTCATGGTAGGCAGCAAACTCCGGCAGGTTGTTGTGGCGTCCGTTAGGGATGGTGAGCAGTACGCAGCCCTCAGGGTTGAGTTGCTGAAGCATGAGGCTTTGCTCGTAACTGATAAGGCGGTCTTTATCGCCGTGCAGGATGAAAACCGGACAAGTAATCTTGCGCATGAATTGGTCAGTGCGGATGTGAAAGCGCAACAGCCAGCGCAGGGGCAAGAAAAAACCAAAGCGGCGTATCTGGTGCAGAAAGCTGAAGTAGGGCGAGTCAAGGATGAGCATCTGGGGCTTATTCCAGGAGGCAATGCGGGCGGCAATACCGCTGCCCAGCGAGCGGCCGTACACTACGATGCGCTCCTCGGGGAAGCGGCTGCTGAGCCATTTGTATATTGCTTGGGCATCATTGTATAGTGTAGTCTCGGTGCGGCGGCCCTTGCTCTTACCAAAGCCGCGATAGTCAAACATGAAAAAATCGTAGCCCTTGCTCACAAAGTCGCGGGCAAACTTGCCCCAGCCCTTGATGCTACGCGAGTTGCCTTTGAGGTAGTACACTACCCCTTTGGAGTTAGGTACTTTGAAATGCACGGCATTAATACGGCCGCCGTCTTCCATCTCAAAATCTACCTCCTCGAACGGAAAGGGATATTTGTACTCAAACTGGCGGGGCAGGCGCTCTGGGCGGAAAAAGAAAAAATCCTGTAGGAAATAAAATGCTATGCATAGCCCGCCGTAGCAGGCCACCAACAACACAACAAAAGAAGGAATCAGGATGTAGTGCATGCACCGTTACTTTTCTAGCCGCTCCAGAAGGCGTGCCGTAATGCGCAGGAAGTCCATTTCAGTGATGATACCGATGAGTTCGCCCTTTTGCACTACGGGTAGGCAGCCAATTTTATTCTCGCGCATTTTGGCCATGGCCTCTAGGATGGTGGCTTCCGGGCTAATGGTGATAGGCTCGGCAATCATAATGTCTTTCACTGCAGAGGCTTCCTGGTCGGGGAAGCGATTCTTGCGGGCAAAATAGCGCAACAGCAGCCTGGAGGTGATCAGGCCGCAGAGGTTGCCCTTGGCATCTTCTACCGGCATGTAGCGTATCTTGCGCCAGTCCATCAGTTCGGCTACCATTTCGATCATATCTTCTTGTTGTACGGTGAACAGGTCTGTTTCCATAAACTCCTCCACGCGCAGTTTGGCGGGGCGGTATTCGTCAAGGTCATTCGCGGTGGGCATATTCCATTGGTGAACAGGTATGTGATTCCATTGATTTTTGACAATGGCGGCTGTCATGATGGTAAGGGCTTCGTCACGAGAGCACTCTTTGGTCAGTTTGGTAAATGTACGCAACTGCCAGCGCGCGCCGTTCATGTGCAGTTTGGCGCGTTCTTCGATGATGCCGAGGTACTTGTCAATGTCGGTAGAGGCTACACCACGCATTTGGAGGCCTTTTCTGGCCATAGGCAGCAGTTCGTGTAGTACGAGGTCGCAGGCAGAGATTTTCTTGTCGTGAAACCAGTTGAAGTTAGAGTCAATGCCAAACTGGGCGGCTTTCATAAAGTTATCGCGAACGTCTTCCCAGGATACGTGCTTGCGGATGTCGCGGTACTCGTGCCCCATACCAATCATGGCACCCAGCCAGAAGGCGGCATTGGCAACAGCATCAGTGGTGGTAGGGCCGGCGGGAATGACGCGGTTTTCAATGCGCAAGTGGGGTTTGCCGTTGGGGCTGATGCCATAGCAGGGGCGGTTCCAGCGATACACAGTGGAGTTGTGCACCTGCAGCGCGCGCAAGCGAGGCACTTTACCCTCAAGAATAGTGGCGATGGAGTCTTCTTCATCGTCGCCGGCCAGCAGCACCCGGAAGCGGGCAATGTCTTCCTTGTAAATCTCGAGGAGGCTTTCGTCCAGCCAGCCGCTGCCAAAGTTGACGCGAGGGCTGCGCTCGCGCATGTGGTCGTGGGTGGTGCGCACGTCGAGTGCCTGCTGGAATAGGGCAATACGACTCTCGTGCCACAAGCGCTTGCCAAACACAATGGGCGAGTTGGCCGAGATGGCCATTACAGGTGCGGCCAGTGCTTGCGCCATGTTGTACATAGGTACAAAAATGCTGGGTGGCACCTGGAGGTGTACCTGGAAGCTAGTGTTGCAGGCCTCCAGCATGGGCGAGTCGTGCTTGACCAGAAGTTCGTCAATGCCGGAGAGCCGGAGCTCGTAAGCTGAGCCAAGCATCTGGCTGTCAATGGCGGCCATGAGCGCTTTGTAGCGAGGCTTAGGCGTGAGGTTGCGAATGTCCAGGTCGGGTTTGCGTAGGGTGGGCAGTATGCCAGTGAGGCAGATCTCAGCGCGAAAGCCGCGCAGTACTTCGCGGATTTTTTCCAGGTAGCTGACGTTTTCCTTGTCTAACTCGCTGAGGCACTTTCCGGTGAATAAGCGCGGGGTGAGGTTGATTTCGAGGTTGAACTGCGCCAACTCGGTAGTTACCCAGGTGTAGCGTTTCATTTTGTCCAGCACCTGCATGTTGATGCACAGCGGCTTGAAGGTGCGGGTATCCACGATGCACATTTCTTGCTCAGCGCCAATGCGAATAGCGTCAGTTTCAAACCAATTGTGTTCAAGCATGTATTCAAAAGCCTGTACGTCGCGCAGCAAGTTGCGCACAAAGCGCTGCATGGTGGTGATCTCCTGCGCGATGGATACTTTCTGTTCGCCCATGTAGTAATAATTAGGTGGAGTCACTCCTTTTGACAAAGGAGTGTCGAATTTGCATCGGAAAAATAGGTACATATTTGAGCATGATAAGCGTTTGGGCGAAAAAATTTTGAAAAATCAAAAAATGTCGGCTCTGGGCTTTAGCGGCATACGGCTTGAACGCAAACAGGAGGTGAAGCGTTTCCATGCCAAGTGTTTTGTGCATCAGCCTTGAGAAACATGTGTCGTACGCTGATAGCTGTTTTATTGATGCTGGCGGGCTTCGCTCAGGAACTGCCCAGCCAGGCGTTTGCTCCTTTTTTCTGTCCGATATACGACCAACAGGGGCAGTTGCTGACCAATGGGCTGGCTGGTGGCCTCAACAACCCGCAGTTTCAGGAAGTGGACCTGGACGGGAACGGTGTGCTCGATCTGGTAGTATTCGACCGACGGGGCAACGTCCTGTTGCCATTTCTATACAGTGGTACGCCCGACTCCAGCGCCTACGAGTTCGCGCCGCAATTCGCTGCAGATTTTCCTCAACTTTTCAACTGGATGCTGCTGCGGGATTTTAATGCCGACGGTGTACCTGACATCTTTACATTTTCTCCCAACCCAGGCATATCAGGCATGGCGGTTTATCTTGGGCAGCGCAATGCGCAGGGGCGTCTGAGTTTTACCCGCGTGCGGTTTGCCAATCCGTTTGACATCATATTCTTCCCAATGCCCAACGGCTCCACTACCAATCTGTTCATTTCCAATATTGACTATCCTGAAGTAACCGACGTGGATGGCGACGGCGACTTGGATATCCTTACCTTTGGCGTATCGGGTGGCTACATGGAGTACTACACCAACCGCTCAGTGGAGATGGGCTTTGGCCGCGATTCGCTCATTTATCGGCTGGCCAGCAACTGCTGGGGTGGATTCTATGAAAGCGGTATCACGGAGGCTGTCAATCTCTCCGCTTCGCCTAATCTCTGCGCCCAGCCTTTCGGCCCCGACGAAGATGACGGCTTCGTCGAAATACGACACATTGGCTCTACCGTGCTGGCCTGGGATGCCGATGGCGATGGCGACAAAGACCTCATTCTGGGCGATGCCTCCTTCGACAACCTCAACTTCCTGACCAATGGTGGTACACCCCAAACGGCCTGGATGACCGCTCAAGACCCATCTTTCCCCTCCTACAACGTGCCCGTGAGCCTGCCTACCTTCCCTGTGGCTTTCCTGCTGGATGTTGACCACGACGGGCACAAGGATCTCGTGGTAGCGCCCAATGCTACCTTTGGCCATGAGGATGTACAGGTTGCTTGGTGGTATCGCAATACACAGGGTATTCCTTACCGCTTTGAACTCCAGAACCGCCGCTTCTTGGCCGAAACCATGCTCGACTTTGGCACTGGTGCCAACCCCGCCATAGCCGATGTAAACGGCGACAGCCTGCCTGACATTGTGGTGGGTAATCAGTCTTACCACCGCCCCATCACTGAATCCCGCGACTCCCGCCTGCACCTCCTGCTCAACGTGGGCACCCGCGAGGCGCCCGCTTTCCAACTGGCCGACACCAACTGGCTGAACCTGCCGGGCTGGTTTCCTGACAGCTACGAACTTGCCCCTACTTTCGGCGACCTGGACAGCGATGGTGACCTGGATCTCGTCTTGGGCGACCTCAACGGCTATCTTACTTATTTCGAAAATACTGCCGGCCCAGGGCAGCCCATGCAGTTTGCATCGCCTGTACAGCCCTGGCAGGGCATTCACGTAGGTACTCATGCTGTGCCCTTTCTCTACGACCTCAATCACGATGGCCTCCTGGACTTACTTGTAGGCCGGCGCGAAGGCTTCATTAGTTTTTTTGCAAATGTTGGCACGCCCCAGCAACCGGCTTTCAACCCCAATACTTCTGCGCCTGGCAACGTGCTCAGATTGGGGCAAATGGACTCTCGGATTGCTGGTTTTTTCAATGGGCATAGCGCGCCAGCAATAGCGGAGTTCAACGGGCAATTGGTAGCGCTTGCCGCTGGAGAGCCGGGCATCATCAAGGCTTATACAGTAGATGAAACTGACCTAAGCGCCACCTTTGCCCTACTGGCTGAGCCATGGGGTGGCATTCGCGTAGGGGCCCGCGCGCGCATAGCCCTGGCCGACCTCAACCATAATGGCCTCCTGGAGATAGTCGTCGGCAACTATCGCAGCGGCTTACAAATATTTGCCACCAATCTACCCTCACCGCTGCCAGTGAGCACCGCAGCCGAGCTACCCAGTGCCAGCGGTGTAAGAGTATATCCCAATCCGGCCAAGAACGGGGCATACTTCAGCCTGCCAGAAGGCCACACCCAGCCGATCATGCTGCAGTTGTTTGCTGCCAATGGGCAACTGATACGCCAGGCAGTGCGGCAAGGCTCAGTATGGCAAGAATCCTTGGTTGGGCTCCCTGCCGGGTTGTACTGGTGGCGCATCCAGGCCAGTGGGGAGGTTTTTACCGGGAAGTTGGTGGTTGGGCAGCCGTAAAGAGTGCTCTAGCCTTGGTTCAAGTATAGACAAACACTCCCTGCGGTGTCTCCAGACGCACCTCGGCTTGTGATGCGGCTTCCACCCTGCCTGCCACGCGCGCTGCTATGCCATAGCGCTCGGCTATCTGTATGACTTCCTCAGCATAATCGGCTGGCAGGTAAACCTCCAGGCGATGCCCCATATTGAACACCTTGTACATCTCTTGCCAGGGCGTGCCGGAGGATTGCTGAATCAGGTCAAACAGCTGCGGCACAGGGAAGAGATTATCCTTGACGATGCGCAGCCCTGGGGCAAACTTCAATACTTTGGTCTGGCCGCCACCAGTGCAGTGCACCAGGCCGTGTAAATGCGGCAGCAGGTGTGTAAACAAGTCTCTGACTGCTGGCAAGTACGTGCGCGTGGGCGAGAGCAACAGCTGGCCTACATCCATGCCAGCTACTGGAGAGGGGTCGGTGAGCCTGTACTTACCACTGTACGCCAGTTCAGGCGGAGTTTGAGGGTCGAAGCTCTCCGGATAGGCTTCGGCATAGGCACGACTCAGTACGTCGTGGCGTGCTGAGGTAAGGCCGTTGCTGCCCATGCCGCTGTTGTAGCCGTCTTCGTAGGTGGCCTGCCCGAAAGAAGCCAGCGCCACGAGTACATCGCCGGGCTGCAGGCCAATCTCCAGCACCTCTGCGCGGCGCATGCGGGCAAAGGCGGTGTAGCCCACGTCCACGGTGCGCACAATATCTCCCACATCGGCTGTTTCGCCGCCGGCCAGGTGTATGCGGATGCCTAGGGAGGCCATTTTTTCTACAAAAGCTACTGTGCCGTCAATAATAGCCTTTAGTACCTCACCGGGGATGAGGCGCTTGTTGCGCCCAATGGTAGAGGAGAGCACGATCTGGTCAGTGCAGCCCACGCAAGCCATGTCGTCTAAGTTCATGACAATGGCATCCTGGGCAATGCCACCCCATACGCTCAGGTCGCCGGTTTCGCGCCAGTACAGGTAGGCCAGGCTGGTTTTGGTGCCGGCGGTGTCGGCGTGCATGAGGTTGCAGTAGTTGGGGTCGGCGCCGGCAACGTCAGGTAGTATTTTACAAAAGGCATTAGGAAAAAGCCCTTTGCCTAGGCGCTGTACGGCGGCGTGCACCTCGCCTTTGTCAGCAGAGACGCCCCGCTGGTCGTATCTTGAATTTTCAGCCATGCAATTGATTGAAATAATGCTCTGCAAAGGTAGCCAACAGCGGCTTTGTGGCGCGAAAAAAGCAGTAGTCGGAAGTTTTAACTAAAAAAATTATCCACAACTGCGAAGTGCCCATATATTTGCGAGTGCTGAAAAACCAGCCGATATTGTTTTCCCTAAGCGTAGAGGCTTTTGCCCAAGGCATTAGCCAAACGTCAAACCAACTGAAGAAGGGCGACCAAAGGTGGTTTGCGTTTTTCATCGAACGCAAAAAATCAAAATTGTGGAACAGCAGACAAATCATTTCAAACCGACGAATAACCAACTTTCCCAACCCAGACCCTGGTACTTCAAAGCAGCCGTAATAGTGATGGCGCTGGCGGTAGGTGTAGTCGTATATCTGTTTGCCGATGCGTCTTCTATCGGAGCCTCCGCTGCCAGAGTGTCACAGCCATTTGAGTTGGGAGCCTTTCCTATTATCCGGCCTACCCTGCGCTGGGGATTTGCCATAGATACCCTGGAAGTATCGGAGCAAAAAATACACTCCGGGCAGTCTTTGTCCGATATACTGGCTGCGCAGCCACTGTCTGGTGATGCCTTGCGCACCATGCTGACCAACGCTGGCACTGTATTCGACCTGCGTAAGTTGCAAGCTGGCAAATCCTACTTTGTGCTTACCCACGCGCCCAGTGGCCAGCCCATGTACCTGGTGTATGAACCCAGCCCCTTTGAGTACATACTCTTTCATCTGGCCAATGACTATGCGGTAGAGCGCATTGAGCGCGAAGTAGAAACCCTTGTGGAAACAGAGCACTTCGTAGTGAATACCACCCTGTGGGATGCCATGATTGGCCAGGGGTATAGCTATGACCTGGCTGACCGCCTCGAAGACGCTCTGCAGTGGTCTATTGATTTTCACCGCATTCAGGAAGGCGACGAGTTCAAAGTCGTTTTTGAAAATAAGTACGTGGAAGGCGTCTCTGTGGCTGCTGGCCAGGTCAAAGGCGCCTACTACAAGCGCGGCGGTAAGGAGGTATATGCCATCTATTATGAAAGCGGCGAGTACAAGGGCTACTACGACCTCGAAGGCCGCCCCTTGAAAACAGCCTTCCTCAAGGCGCCGGTGCGCTTTTCGCGCATTTCCTCTCGCTTCAGCATGAACCGCTTCCACCCCATCCTCAAATACAACCGCCCACACCTTGGTACCGACTATGCCGCTCCGCACGGTACTGAAATCATGGCTGTAGGCGACGGCGTGGTGACTGAGGCACGCTACAGCGGCGGCAATGGCAACTATGTGCGCATCAAACATGACAAAACTTATGAAACACAATATCTGCACATGTCCAAATTTGCCAAAGGCATCAAGGCTGGCGTAAGGGTATCGCAGGGGCAGGTCATTGGCTATGTAGGCTCTACCGGCCTAGCTACCGGGCCACACGTGTGCTTTCGGTTCTGGAAAAACGGCCAGCAAGTAGACCACCTCAAACTGGACTTGCCGCAAGCTAAGCCGCTGCCAGAGAACGAACTGCCGCTGTTTGAAATCGTTAAAAACGAGGTACTGGACAAACTCAAGGCCGCAGCACAAAGAGCCAATGACAATCCTTGACGGGCTTTTGCAGGCAAGCGCCAAACAAAAATACCCGTGTCAGCATGCCTCCGCTTATGCATACCTTGGCATCACATTGCTAATTGCGTTTGCCATGGCACTCTGATCGAAGAAGACGAATGGCCCCTGCTCCATAATTGAGGCGCCTGTTGCAAGCCTGCAACCCTTCTATTGGAGTACTTGGCACCTTCAACAATGCAGGAAACGCTGTGCAGTGGCTGCACGCCTCGCCGAGTTTCTGAAAAACAGTGTTGTTTGTAAGCAAAACGCATTAAACGAATCCGCTTTTTGTTTGTTCCTTGAAAAAATGTTGACAGCACTTCATGCAAATGGACTCGCCGCCCAAGCACAATCGCCTGTTCATCTGGATGCCCTTTCTATTGTCTGCTGTACTGGCCGGCGGCATCCTTATTGGCACGCGCCTGCAATCAGCAGCGCCGCCCCTTGTGATCAGTGGCGAACGGCCAGCTATCGGTCCAGAAGCTGGTAGTTATGCCAAACTCGAGGAGTTGCTGCGTTTCATAGAGGCCAAATACGTGGACGAAGTATCCAGAGATAAGCTCATTGACGAAGCCATCCAAAGTATTCTCAAGCAGTTGGACCCTCACTCCAGCTATATCCCTGCTGACCAGCTCGAAATCATAGAAGAACACCTGGAAGGGAGCTTCAGCGGTGTTGGCGTAGAGTTTCTGCTCATTGAAGATACCTTGGTCGTTGTGACAGCTCTGTCAGGCGGCCCTGCAGAAAAGGCAGGTATCTTGCCCGGCGACAAAATTGTGGCCGTGGAAGACTCCGTTATTGCCGGCAAAGGGTTGCTCAACAAAGACATCCTCCAATTGCTCCGGGGCGAAAAAGGCTCTAAAGTCAACCTGCTCATCTTGCGCGGATTGGGCAAGCCATTTCGTATTACTGTAGTGCGCGACAAAATCCCTATGCACAGCCTGGATGCCGCTTTGATGCTAAACGACAGAACCGGCTACATCAAACTCAATCGCTTCAGTGCCACCACAGCAGAAGAGTTTATTAAAGCCGTGGAAAATTTGCATACCAGATCGGGCATGGAAAATCTCGTACTGGATTTGCGCCAAAACCCTGGCGGATACCTCCAGCAGGCCATCAATATCCTCAGCCAACTCTTTCAAACCAAAGGCGTGCCGTTGGTACATACCAAGGGCAGAGCTGTGAGCCGCTCCGACTACGAAAGCTCCGGCCGCATGCGCTTTCCTATCAAAGAAATTGCCGTGCTCATTGACGAAGGCTCCGCTTCCGCCAGCGAGATCATTGCCGGCGCACTGCAGGATCAAGATCGCGCCGTCATTATCGGCCGGCGTTCTTTTGGCAAGGGCTTGGTACAAGAACAATACGAACTGCGCGACGGCTCTGCTCTTCGCCTTACTGTGGCTCGGTACTACACCCCTAGCGGGCGCTCTATTCAGAAACCCTACGACAACCCTCTGGTTTATGCCCAAGAGCCGGAGGAGCGTTTTAAGAACGGCGAACTCTTCTCTAAGAAATTGGCACTGCCCAAAGACTCCACCCGTTACTACACCCGCCGGGGGCGAGTGGTGTATGGCGGCGGTGGTATCATGCCCGATTATATAGTACCCATGGACACGCTGGCGCTCAATGCCCTTCTCACAGAGCTGATCCCCTGGATCCAGCCATATAGTTTCAACTTTGCCCGCAGGGAGTCGGCTTATTTTGCTGGTATGTCCTTAACGCGCTATAAAAACGACTACCAGATTAAAAATGAAGTAGTGGAAGACTTTCTCAACTACGCCACCCGCAAAGGCGTAAAGAAAGACCCCAAAGCTATTGGCGCCATTGACCAAGAGCTGCGCCGGCGTCTTAAGGCTCAAATTGCCAGGGCGCTCTACCAAGAAGAAGGCTACTACGCCATTGCTACCCAAACTGACCCTATGGTTAAAAAGGCGCTGGAAGTACTGGATAAAAAGCAAGTGTTGAAATAGACGGCTTCGCGCGCATGACAAAAGTCAGCATTGGCAGTGACCTGCATCATGCCACGGTAAAGCAGAATGATAGATCTTTGGGACGATTCTTCCAAGATCAGCAGATCTTTAGAGATATCATGGTCAATTGGGTGTTCAATCGTTTTGGAGCCGGGGCTACTCCCCCGGCTTTTTCATAGCACCTGCTCCGCTTTCACGGGTATTAATTTTTTGTTAAAGTTCACCGACACTTGCGCAATTTACTACTTGCGCTTATCTTTGCACATAAGAATTTTTTATAATCCCAATTTTTAAAACAAAATTTTATTTCCCATGAACACACATCCAAACTCTAGGCGCCACGTGGGCGAAAAAAACATCCTAAGCCAATCAATCCAAGCTGATCCACCTTAGTGTTAAGAAAGCTTTTGGCCACAGGGAGATAGATGTTGGAATCGCTCCCAGATAAAGTCTTGCGCTCGAGTGTGCAATACTTTTGAGCCAAACGCCCTGCCAGAAAAGCGTTCCGGCAGGGCGTTTGCGTTGGCTACATCGTGGCTCCGGCGGCCTCCAGCTCCATTTGAGCCTCTTCCCACTGGATCATGGCTTGCTCCAGGTCGTTTTTGCGCTGTTGGTATTGCGCCAGTACTTGAGCCGATTGGGCGCTTTCGTAGAAATTGGGCTGCGCCATTTGGGCTTCTATAGCCCGGATGTCGGCTTCGATTTTTTCTACAGCGCGCTCGGCATTTTGCACAATGCGGGTTAGGCGTTTGCGCTCCTCTGAGGAGAGCATCGGCGCAGCAGAAGGAGCACTACCTGGTTGGGCGTTAGCGGGTTTCTTTTGAGAGAGCTCTACTTGACGCATATCGCGCAGAGCACGTTTTTCGAGGAAGAAGTTCACGTCGCCGAGGTATTCGTAGAGTTGCCGGTCTCTGAACTCAATAGTGCGGTTGGTAAGACCAGCCAGAAACTCGCGGTCGTGCGACACCACGATAAGCGTGCCATCGTAGTCGGCGATAGCCTGCTTCAGGATGTCTTTGGAGATGATGTCAAGGTGATTGGTGGGTTCGTCCAGTACCAGCAGATTGAAAGGGCGCAGCAGTAGGCAGGCTAGGGCCAGTCGGGCGCGCTCGCCGCCGGAGAGGACGGATACTTTTTTGTTTACATCTTCGCCGCTAAACATAAAAGCACCCAGGATGGCGCGCAGGCGGGTACGCATTTCGGGTGGCGAGGCCTGCTCCATGGTTTCCAGGAGAGTGAGGTGGGGGTCCAGCGTGTCCGACTGATTTTGGGCGTAGTAGCCAATTTGAACATTGTGGCCGTACTGAAGATCGCCGTCGCTGAGCTCTAGCTGGCGCACGATGATCTTGGCCAGGGTGGTTTTGCCTTGTCCGTTTTGGCCTACGAAGGCTACGCGATCGCCGCGGTCTAGCTTGATGTGC
This sequence comes from uncultured Saprospiraceae bacterium, assembly GCA_938015595.1. Lineage (GTDB taxonomy): Bacteria > Bacteroidota > Bacteroidia > Chitinophagales > Saprospiraceae > UBA2329. The sequence continues at coordinate 103,481 of CALLPI010000017.1, forward strand.
ACGTTGTCAAGCACTGTTTTTGAGCCGTATCGCTTGCAGAGGTTATGGCCTTCCAGTACAATCTGGCCGGAGCGGGGCGAGGGCGGGAAGCGCAGGTTCATGCCGGCGGTGTCTTCGGGGTCTATTTCGATGCGCTCAATTTTGTCCAACTGCTTTTGCATGGACTGCGCCATTTTGGTTTTGCTGGCCTTGGCCATGAAGCGGTTGATGGTGCGTTCCTTCTGGGCAATGATGCGTTGCTGGTTTTCGAAGGCAGCCATCATTTTTTCGCGGCGCTCCTCGCGCAGAGCTACATACTTGCTGTACGGGGCTTTGTAGTCGTAGGCTTTGCCGAGTTCTATTTCAATGGTGCGGGTAGTGACGTTGTCGAGAAACTGCTTATCGTGCGAGATGACGATGACGGCGCCGGCATAGTCTTTCAGAAATTCTTCCAGCCAGATGATGGACTCGATGTCGAGGTGGTTGGTAGGTTCGTCCAAGAGGAGGTAATCGGGGCGTTGTAGGAGCATCTTGGCCAACTCAATACGCATTTGCCAGCCGCCGCTGAATTCGTCGGTCAGGCGGTTGAAGTCTGCTGCAGTAAATCCCAGGCCTTTGAGTACCTTTTCAGTATCGGCCATCATAGTATCGCCGCCCAGGTGGTGGAATCGGTCACCGGCAGTGGCCATTTCTTCCAGCAGTTGGTGGTAGGCGTCGCTGTCATAGTCGGTGCGGCGGTCAATTTCATCGTGAATTTCGGCCAATCGCTTTTCAATGCGGTGCACTTCCTCAAATGCAGTTAGGGTCTCTTCCATGACGGTCTTACCCTTGGGGAGGTTCATTTCCTGATAGAGGAATCCGAGAGTAGAGCCGGCAGGGCGTACCACACTACCGTCGTCGGGGCGGATGTTTCCGGCCATGATTTTGAGAAAAGTGGACTTGCCGGCGCCGTTGCGGCCTACGAGGCCTACGCGCTCGCGTGCACCTATACTGAGGCTAATGTGGTTGAAGAGTATGCGATCGCCGTATTTGACAAAGATGTTGTTGGCGTTGATCATGCCGTTGGAGTTTTTTTACAGCGAACTGCAAGCCACGGATGGTGTGCTTGCAGGCTACGAAAGCGCAAATATACGGCATTTGCCAACGAGCAACTGAAAAATGAGAGCGTAGTGAGAGTTTGTTACACAATCATGCCAGCCAGAGCCGCCGTAAGGAAACAGGCAATGGTGCCGCCGATGAGCGACTTCAAGCCCAGTTCGGTAAGTGCTCTGCGTTGCCCTGGGGCTATGGCGCTGATACCGCCAATCTGTATGCCAATGGAAGCAAAATTGGAGAAACCGCACAGGGCGTATATAGCAATGATGAGTGACTTGGGCTGCAGGGTGAGGCCGGCTTCTTGCATCTTGCCCAGCACGCTGTAGGCTACAAACTCGTTGATAACCGTTTTTTGCCCTAGCAACTCACCCACTGTGATGATGTCGGCGGCGGGTACGCCCAGCAGCCAGGCCACCGGGGCGAAAACCATCCCCAGCAGGAAGGTAAAGTTGAAACCTTCAGCGCGGCCTTGGGTGAGTTGGACGGCCCATTCGTTCAGCCCATTCCAACTGCCCACAAAGTGCACCATGATATAGTTGACCATAGCTATCAAGGCAGTGAATACCAGCAACATAGCGCCTACATTCACGGCTAGGCGCAGCCCATCGGTAGTGCCTTTGGCTATGGCATCCAGCAGGTTAGAGCCGCTTTCCACTTCCAGTTTTACCTCATCTTCGCTGTGTTGGCGCTCGGTTTCGGGGAAGAGTATCTTGGCAGCTACCACTGCTGCCGGTGCTGACATAATGGAGGCCGTGAGCAGATGACGGGCAAAGTATAGTTGTTGTTGGGGGTCGTCGCCGCCCAGGAAACCTACATAAGCAGCAAACACTCCGCCGGCTATGGTGGCCATGCCGCCCGTCATTAAGCATAGCAACTCCGAGCGGGTCATGCGCTCAATGTATGGCCGAATGACGAGCGGGGCTTCTGTTTGCCCAATAAATACATTGGCCGCCGAAGCCAGGCTTTCTGGCCCCGACAAGCCCATGGTGCGGCTCATGGCCCAGGAGATGCCATAAATAATGCGCTGCAAGATACCAAAGTAGTAAAGCACTGCCGAAAGAGCTGAGAAAAATACCACCGTAGGCAACACCTGGAAGGCAAAGATATAGCCAAAGGTATCGGTGCGCTCTATCAGGTTGCCGAAGATGAACGTCGAGCCGGCCTTGGTAAAGCCCAGAATGGCTACAAAGAACTTTGCTATCGCGTCGAAAGCTCGGTTGACCAAAGGCACTCTGAGCACGCCCAGCGCAAAAATGAGCTGCAAGCCCAGCCCTGCGCCCACCAGCCGCCAATTGATGGCCCGCCGGTTGTTGCTCAACAGCCAGGCTACAACCAGCAAAAACGCGATGCCCAGCAGGCCGCGCAAGATGGTGACCAAGAACCCCATACTTTTTCTGCATTGGTGAAAACTGCCCAAAGTAAGGTAAAACCCTTCACATATTGCCGTTATATTTGCCACCGGGCTGAAATTATTTTTTATGAAACCACTCATTATCGGCATTTGTGGCGGTAGCGGCGCAGGAAAAACTACCTTTCTCCGGCATCTCAAAGCCAGGTTTTCTGAGCAGGAGATGTGCTTCCTCTCCTTGGACGACTACTACTACCCCCGAAGCTTACAGGAAGAAGACTCGCAAGGTGTGAAAAACTTTGACCGCCCGCGCTCCATCAACAAAAAAGAGTTTGTGCGCGACCTGCTCCGCCTCATGGATGGCGAGATAGTCACTCGTCAGGAGTATGTGTTCAACAACGAATTGGCCCAGTCTCGTCTGCTTACCTTTCGCCCAGCACCGGTTATCGTAGCAGAAGGCATTTTCATTTTTCACTTCAAGAAGGTACGCGAATTGCTCGACCTCAGGGTGTTTATTCATGCCAAAGAAAACCTCAAGGTCATTCGCCGTATCAAACGCGACCAAGTGGAACGCAACTATCCCCTCGAAGACGTCCTATACCGCTACCAGCACCACGTACTGCCCACCTACGAGCGCTATATTCATCCTTACATGGAAGACGCCGACCTCATCATCAACAACAACGTCGGTTTTGAAAAAGGGCTGGCTGTACTCACGGGCTTCATCCGGCACTATCTGGAACGCCCGGCATTGTGGCAGGATATAGAGTTTTAAAAAGTGTGAGGAATAGGCAATTTTTCCCTACGAGCATGAATGCCGCCGTTGGTCACGACTACGCAGATGAGCACTTGAAGTAATCCTCCAGACTCTGACGGTCGAATAATGCCATAAATTACTCATGTCAGTTTGCCTAAGTGCGTACCTTTCGGACGCAAAATTGATTGCAACGCACAACCCAAAACCATCTTGATGCAAACCACCCACGCCGTTTTTGTACACCCAGGCGAGTTTGAAGCGCACCGCCATTGGTACCCCAAGGCGCTCAATGCGGGCATACATCCTATGGTGAGTTTTTTTCTCCACCTCTCAGAAGAGCGCATGATCAGGCGCTACTGTCATCTGCATCCCAAAGTAAAAGCTGAGACCCTGCGAGACTTGTTGCGCTACCGCTGCAAGTATTTTATATGGGCTGGTGCCGATTTGCTCAACGTAACCACGGCTGGGGGCAAGCGGCAAATGGTGGTGATTGAAAACAATTCCTGCCCTTCTGGCCAAAAGTCTATGCCCCTGCTGGAAGAAACCCAGGAGCAGGGCGGCTATCGCAGGCTGGTAGAGCGCTGTTTTGTACCGTACACTGGTAAGCGTGGCCTACCGCCGGGCGGGCTCGCAGTGATCTACGACAAAAATCATATGGAGGCCTCGGGCTATGCCGTCGCTATGGCTGATGTATTTGGTGAGAAGGTGCTACTGGCGCCCTTTCTGGAAAACGATCCTGACCCACCTGTGCGGTTTCGGGAGGGCGTCATGGAAGTGCGCCATGCCGAGAGCGCGTGGGTACCTATACGCGCAGCATTTCGCTATGTGACCCAGCGCCCTTGGAACCGCATTCCGCTACACACCCGTACTCGTATCTTCAACCCTTTGGTAGCTTGCCTGGCCGGCGGGCGCAACAAACTCGTGGCAGCCAAGGCTTACAAGCAGTTCAATGAGGCAGAAAAAAACTCTGGTCTCAAAATCAACACTCCCGAAACCATCTGGGATGTGAGCAAGCGCGAAATACCCGGCTTGCTCAAAAAAATGGGCGGCCAGGCTGTAGTCAAAATCCCGTACAGCAACTCCGGCCAGGGCGTTTTTACTATTGTCAGCCTGGAAGAGCTGGAGGCGTTCATGCGGCAGGACTTTCCCTACGACCGCTACATCGTACAAAGCCTCATTGGCAATTATCATTGGAGTAGCAAGAGCGCCGGAGGCAAGCTGTTTCACGTAGGTACAGTGCCCTCCGTACAAGGCAACACTTATGTAGCCGACCTCCGTATGATGGTGTGCTCTACCGAGCAGGGCATTCGGCCGCTGTGCGTGTATGCCCGCCGCGCGCGCAAGCCCTTGCTGGATTATATTGACGCCGGCGCTGATTCCTGGGACATGCTCGGCACCAACCTCTCCATCAAAAACCCTGATGGCTCTTGGGGGTCGGACACCAATCGCCTCATCCTTATGGATAACAAGGACTTCAACCGCCTGGGCATTGGCGTGGACGATCTCATCGAAGCTTTTATCCAAACCACACTCTCCACCATCGCCATTGACCGCATGGCGGCTGACCTTATCAATAGCCAGGGGCGCTTCCGCATCAAACGCTTCTCGGGCATCAACGACGACGCCGCACTCTTGCAAGAAATCTTACTAGAGAGTTAAGCGCATATTAAGCACCCTAGTACTGTGTGTACTTCAACTTGCCAAGTTTTTGTGCACAACATCCGTAAACCCATGCTCAAAACTTAGCGGTGCTCAGTATTCAGCATACATCAGTTTGCTTCGCTTGGCGAAACAGGGGCTACAGGCCTGAACTAGGGCTGGAGCACCCCTTCAAGAAGTGCCAGCTTGGCAGCTGATTGTCAGATGGATACGCCGGAGCTGTAATGCCGACTGGCAAAAGGAAAATTCAACTTTTCCCGGCATTTGATTATTCTGAAAACACCATTTCCATAGACACGCCAACCTAAATGCTTGCGGTGAACGAGACGGTAGCACCCACCCCCCTCCTGCATAAAAGGACTGTAAATGCGATTGGCCTGATTGCTACAACAAAATTCCAAGCCTAAAAATCAGAGCGGTCATTATCTTTGCTCCGAACGCCTACCGACATGACGCCCTGTTCCCGCTTCTTCGTTTTGTTTTGCCTGCTACCTTGCCTTGCTCGCCTGGCAGGTGCTCAGAGTGACCCCACGCTGGCGCGCACCGGCATGTATTTGATGAACATATATGACCTCAATGTAACCGAGTACACCTTTTATGCCGATTTTTATCTCTGGTTCAAATGGCAGGGCGAGGCCGACCCTATGCAGATTGAGTTTGTCAATGCGGTAGAGAAGTGGGCATTCACCAGCAGTCCTTTTCACGAAGAAGCAGTAGAAAAATCCGGTGGTTATCGCTACAACGGTATGAGAGCAGAGGGGCGCTTTTACCACTCCTTTGACCTGCGCCGATTCCCACTGGATCAGCACGAGCTGGACATCCGCATCGAAAACGTAGAGCACCCCTTGGAGGAACTGCGCTACATCAGCGACGATACCCAGGCGCTTTTTCGCATGGATTTTGTCATTCCCGGCTGGCGCATCCTAGGCGCTCAAATAGAGGCGCATTCTAACTTTTACGATACTGACTTTGGCGAACCGGATGAAGTGGACGGCTCTTCTTTCAGTAATTTTACTTACAAACTGCGCATTGCCCGCCCGCTGAGCTACTTTTTACTCAAGCTCCTACTGCCCCTGCTGGTGGTGCTGGCTGCCAGTGTTGGCGCTTTATTTATTCATCCAGCTTATATGGATGCCCGCATTTCCTTGCCCATTGGCGGGCTACTCAGTTGTGTGTTCTTGCAGCAGTCGTATAGCTCGGCCTTGCCGGATGTGGGCTACATGGTACTCATGGACAAGATTTACCTGCTGTCATACCTGTTCATTGCGACCATTATGCTGCGGGTCATCTGGGCAGGTAATGCCCGAAAGCGCCGCAAGGAAGTGACCGATGCGGAGGGCTTTGCGTCCAAAGATCGCCGCTTGGGAATGCTGTTTATGCTGTTATTTTTACTGGGCACAGGAGCCTTGTTGTGGTGGGGTTAGCCGGCACCTTGTACTTGTTGTAACCAATCACTAAACAATATGGAACAACTTTTTAACCTCGACAAATGGATGGAAATGGGTAGCCAATACCTACCCAAAGTACTGGGTGCTTTACTTACACTCATTATTGGTTTTTGGATCGTGGGGCGCATTGCCTCGGTGCTGCGCTTCGCTATGGAGCGCAACAAGGTTGAGGCCTCAGTGGTCAAGTTCATCTCCTCGTTGGTCAGTGTGGGGCTTAAAGTGCTGGTGCTGCTGTCGGTAGCTCGCATGTTTGGCATTGAAACCACTTCTTTCATTGCCATCTTTACAGCGCTGGCCTTTGCGATAGGCACGGCCCTGCAGGGCGGTTTGGCACACTTTGCCAGTGGGGTGCTCATCCTGATCTTCAAGCCCTATAAAGTAGGTGACCTGGTGACTATCGGCGGTGGTCAAACCGGTAATGTGCTCGAAATCCAAGTGTTCAACACCGTATTGAAAACTCTCGACAACAAACATATCATCATTCCTAACGCCGTAGTAACCAGCAACATCATCACCAACATCTCCGGTCAGGGTATTATTGGGGTGGAGCTGAGCTTCCCCATCAGCTACAAGGCTGACATTGACCAAGCCCGCCAGGTATTCATGAACGTAGCTAAAGAATGCCCTTATATTCTTGACGAGCCTGCCTACAACGGCGTCATTGCCAAGTGGGAGGACAGCGCCGTCGTGCTGGCGTCTAGGCCGTTTTGCAAAAGCGAACACTACTGGGATACCTGGTTTTACATGCACGAGCATGTAAAGAAGGCTTTTGACGCTGCTGGTATCGCCATTCCGTTCAATCAGGTGGATGTACACCTGCACCAAGTCAAGTAAGGTAAAAATGAGCAAAGGGGCTTCAACCCTGAAAAATCCAGGCCGAGCGCCCCTTTGCTATCTTTTTTTGCGGTTATCCTGCGCAAGTACCGCCAGCTTTACTCCAGTAGCACCAGCGTTTTGGAGGAGGGAGAAGCCTCTCCCTCAAAAATCTATTGTACGCGACTTTTCGTCCTTGCCATCCAGATTTTCAGCGCGCAATATAATAGTGTTGCTGCCCCGGTTGATGTGTACTGTACTCTGGAAGGCGCCGGTGCGCGCTTCGAAGGTGAAATCTGTGATGCGCTCGCCATTGACCAGGAAGGTAATCTGCGAGGCTGTTTCTACCCCTCGTATCTGAGCAATGACTGTCGTGGTGCTCTGGTTGGGATTCATCGGATTGAGGGTAGGCTGCGATACCGATACAATATTCACCGACGGTGGATTGGAGCGGGATATGGCTTCCGGTCGGTAAATCATAGTGGTAGCCGTATCGCTGCCAGTGCGATTGGCGGCAATGATGCGTATGGCATTGGCGCCGTACTCTATGGGCACTGTGGCGGTGAGCTCTTGGGCTTTGGCATCGTAGCTAAACTCGCCTAGTGGCTTGCCGTTGCGGTCAATCTGGATATCTTCTGCCGACCTGACGTGCAGCACTGAAGCCTTGATCTGGGTTTCGGCGGCGCGCACCTGCAGGCCTCCGCGAGCCGGCGTGATGAACTTCACCACAGGCTTGGGGTCGGGGCCTTTGGGCTTGTACATGACCATGACGCTTGCCTGGTCGGCGCCGTCGGCGTTCTGAGCAGCTACCGTAATGGTATTTTCACCAATGCGCAGGTTTTCGGCAGAGGCGGTAAATTGGCCATTCTCATTGTTGAACAACGGCACATTGCGCCCGTTGACACTGAAAGTCACTCCACGGTTACTGTTGACGTTTTGAATGACTGCTTTCACCTGCACTATATTACTTTCCAGCTCGGCATTGTTTTCGGGCGACTGGATAGTCACTACCGGCGGGGCCGGCTTGCGGTAGCGTATGCCTACAGATTTTTCATCATTGCCGTCGTTGTTGCTGGCGCGTACGCGCACGGTGTTGTTGCCCTCAGTCAGGGTAAGTTCGGCGGTGATTTCGCCGGTGCCGGCATTGAAGCTAAAGATGCCGACGTTGCTGCCATTGAGCGATACTGTTACTTGGTTTTTATTGGTTACGTGTTGCACGCGGGCGCGCAGGGTAATGTTGGAGTTGGTGGTACTGCCGTTGTTTTCGGGTGCAATGATGGTCACTACAGGCGGCGTAGGGCGGCGGTAGGTGATGTTTACTG
>CALLPI010000018.1 GCA_938015595.1 uncultured Saprospiraceae bacterium
GATGGGTGCCCGCACAGTGAGGTCGAGATTTACAATACTATCGCAGCCAGTGAAAGCCGTCAGCACAGTTTGATACGTGCCTGTAGCATTGAAAGTGGAGTTGCCCACGGTGAAGGTCTCCCCGGCGCAGATAGTGCGTGCAAGATTTGTTACAGGTATGGGGTGCACAGTGAGGTTGAGCGTCACGGTACTATCGCAGCCATTGGAGGCTACCAGCACGTCGGTGTAGACACCGGAAGCATTATATACTGAGTTGCCCACCGAAAAGGCTTGCCCCTGACAGATAGCCTGGGTGAGGTTGGTGGAGAATACTGGATTGACGGTCAGGTTGAGGTTGACGATACTGTCACAACCTGTGGAAGTTGTGAGCACGTCTTGATACACGCCTGAGGTCGTATAGGTAGAACTGCCTACTGTGAACGACTGCCCCTGACATATAGTGGGCGAGAGATTGGTTACAGGAATGGGCAACACAGTAAGGACGAGGTTTACAATGCTATCACAGCCATCCTGCGCGATGAAGAAGTCTTGATAGTTGCCTGGTGCGGTATAGGTAGAGTTGCCAATGGTGACGCTCTCGCCCTGGCAAATAGTGCGCGCCAGGCTAGTTTGATAAAAGGAGGTGACCGTCAAGTTCAGGTTCACAATACTGTCGCAACCGGTGAAGGCAGTGAGCGTATCGCGGTACATGCCTCCTAGGGTATAAACCGAATTGCCTACAGTGTAAGACGCGCCATTACAGATACTGGTCACAATATTAGTCACAGGTATAGGGTGCACTGTCAGGTTGAGCATCACAGTACTATCGCAGCCGTTGGCAGCAGTTAGTACGTCGGTGTAGATACCCGAAGCAGTATAAGAAGAACTACCCACACTGAAAGATTCGCCCTGGCATATAGCAGTAGTGATTACCGTAGCCGGAGTGGGCAATACGGTAAGGTTGAGGACAACGGTGCTGTCGCAGCCATTGGCAGCAGTCAATACATCAGTATAAGTGCCGGTAGCAGTGTAAACAGAATTACCCACCGTATAAGATTCGCCGTTGCATATGGAGACTGTCAGCGCAGTAGTGGGGGTAGGTAGTACAGTAAGGTTGAGCGTCACGGTACTATCGCAGCCATTAGCAGCGGTCAATACGTTGGTGTAAGTACCAGTAGTGGTATAAGTGGAGCTGCCTACCGAGAAAGACTCCCCGTTGCATATGGATTGGTTGAGCGTAACTTCAGGCCTAGGCAACACGGTGAGGCTGAGGGTCACAGTGCTGTCGCAGCCATTGGCAGCGGTGAACACATTAGTATAAATACCGCTTGCCGTGTAAGAAGAGCTACCAACTGAAAACGACTCTCCATTGCATACGGATGCAGTGAGCAGTGTTTGCGGCGTGGGTAGTACTATTAGATTAAGAATAGCTAAACTATCACAGCCCGCTGGCGTCACATAAAAGTTCTGGTAAGTGCCGGTATTGGTGTAAGTATTGCTGCCCACGCTATAACTCTGGCCATTACAAATGGAGGCGTTTGTGGTACTCGTGATGAGGCCGGTAAGTGTCAGGTTGAGATACACAATACTGTCGCAGCCCGAAGCCGCCAAAAACAGCGCCTGGTAATTGCCTGTAGTATCGTAAGCTACTCCGCCCAATGTGTAGGTTTGCCCCGGGCATATTTGCGCATTCAGATAGGTCTCCACAGGACTGATGACCTGAAGATTCAGCGTCACGATGCTATCGCAGCCCGAAGCGGCTGTCAATGTGTCTATGTAGGTGCCTGGCAGTGTGTAGTCAGAGTTGCCCACCTGGTAATTCTGCCCCTGGCATATGGCTACATTCAAGGTATCTCGGGGTATGGGCAGGATAGTCAGATTCAGATTCACGGTACTGTCGCAGCCGTTGGCGGCAGTGAGCACATTGGTATGGGCACCAGCAGTTGTGTAGGTGGTATTCCCTACGGTGTAGCTCTCGCCCTCGCAAATGCTGACGTTCAGGTTGGTAACGATAGCCGGTAAGACGACGAGATTGAGATTGACGATGCTATCGCAGTTTTGGAAGGTTTGTAGTACTACCTGGTATGTGCCGGAGGTGTCAAAAGTGGTGTTGCCCACGGTGAAACTCTGCCCTGCACATATTGTAGAGCTAAGATTGGTAGTGCGCGTAGGGTTCACGGTGAGGTTGAGCGTTACAGTACTATCGCAACCGTTGGCCGCCGTGAATACGTTGACATAAGTTCCTGCAGTATTGTAGGTATTGTTGCCTACGGTAAAACTCTGGTTGGAACAGATGGTCTGATTCAACGTACGAGTGATAGGAGCTAATACAGTGAGGTTCAGATTCACGGTACTATCGCAGCCTAGCGAGGAGGCACCTGGTAGCACCACGGTGTAGTTACCGGAGGTGTTAAAGTTTTGGTTGCCTACCTGAAAACTCTGCCCTGCGCATATTGTACGGGTGAGGTTGGTAATCGGGTTGGACACCGCCAAGTCGAGAATAACCTGGTTGATACACCCCCCAGGGCCAGTCACAGTTTGTTGATATACTCCCGGCAGATTATAAAACACATTTTCCACCTGATAAAACTGCCCCTGGCATATGGTAGCAGATATGTTTTGAGTAGTAGGCGTAAATACCTCTAGGTTGAGCGCCACAATGCTGTCACAGCCATTGGCACTTTGCAGCGTGACCACGTACTGACCGGTAGTATTGAAGGTTTGGTTGCCCACCTGGAAACCCCCTGAAGTAGAGCATATCTGCTCATTGAGAATAGTGGGTGGAATGACTTCTACCTGCAAGTCGAGATTGACGATACTGTCGCACCCAAACGAAGATAGCAGGTTGACGGTGTAGTTGCCGGTTTGGGTAAACACCTGGTTGCCCACCTGCACACTTTGCCCCGGGCAAATGATGCGGCTGATATTGGTAGTGGTAATAGGACGCACTGTCAGATCCAGTACAATGGGTTGAATACACCCCTGGGGTGTAGTGGTATTAAACTGATAGACACCCGTAGCCGAAAATGAATTGCCGGCTATGGTGTAGGTTTGCCCCTGACAAATATTAGCCGTGATGTTTTGTACGGGTAGCGGCCCTACTGTAAAAGTAATACATTGCTGAGGACCATTGCCATGGCATACGTTAGAACCATTGACGCACAAGGTATAGTTCCCGTTGCCGGGAATGGTAATCTGTACATTTTGAGTGGTACCCACGGGCGTGCCGTTCAGCGTCCAGTTGTACACCCCAGCATTAGCGATAGTAGAGGCCGAAAAAGTGTAAACACCGCCGGCACAGTAAGGCTGAGGTGGCGCAATAATATTTGGCGAAGCCGTCACAGGTTGTACCACTGTAGAGCCGGAGATCACGTTGACGGTGAAGTTGCACACGTCATCGTTGAAGCCATCTACCACCAGGAAGTATGTACCGCCTACTGTAAGGCCAGTAGCATTAAGTGTAGTAGTCACATTAGGTGGTGCCTGATATACACAGTTTGATACCAAATTAAAGTTGGAACAGTTGGTCGTACCCCAAATGCCTACCTGGAGGCCTTCGTTGCCTGACAGAGCACAATTGGTGGGGGTAATAGTCATGGTAAGCGAGGTAGTACCGGCTACAAAGCCAACCCACTGCACGTTGTGTGGAAAAATCTGCTGCTGGGGGCAAAAGTTGGGTGGCACTTGCTGACCAGTCGGAGTTGTATTGTTGGAACTGGAAAAAGTAGTGAAATCGCACAGTACACAGGCATTGGCACAGGTATTAGAAAGTGCGATGCTGTTGGGTGGACACTGCCCCGGCAACTGCTGAGCCATAGCAACTGGGACCAAAAGCGTAGTGGCAAGTACAAAGGTCAGTAGAATTCTCATCATAGATAGTTGAAGACGTGGTCGGTTACGATGATATAAAAATACGCGCGATGAAGCCCAGACGCTCGTCAAAAGCGGCAAGGCGCAATTGTTTTCATTAGTGGTTTTGGCTAAAGGTATTCCTCGATTGTGCGAATGTTACCCAGGAAATTTCCTGAGAACACCATGGCGCTTCAGGCACGCGTCTGCTTTGTCATTTGCAGACGCAAATATATGCTTATTCGCTGCCTGAAAGCATGACGAAAAGGGATAAAAATTTGGGAAAAAGTCTGTTGGCCGTCAGAGCTACTTCTCCAAACCCAAAGCGCGGCGCATTTTGTGGTATATGGCTGTATTTTCATATACGCCAGAAAACAGCTCAGCTCCTGGCCCGAAGGCAAATACAGGGATGAGCGCGGCCGTATGTTGGTCAGTAGTAAATGCACCAACAATAGTATCCATACTGGAGCCGGGGTTGATAGCAAAGCCACCGGCTTCGTGGTCGGCAGTGATGATCACCAATGTCCGGCCATCAGCCTTGGCAAAATCCAATACAGCACCCACTGCGCGGTCAAAGTCCAACATCTCTGTAATGATATAGTTGGTATTATTGGCATGGCCGCCCCAGTCTATCTGCGAGCCCTCTATCATGAGAAAGAACCCTTTGGCACTACGTTGGGCCAGAAAGGGAAGCGCCTTGGCAGATGCTGGCGCCAGGTAGTCCCTACCCTGCTCTGCAGTGAGGGGGCTGCCATCAGCGGTAAGGTAAGCTAAAGGGCGGCTGGGGTCAAATGTAAGTTGGTCGAGGGCTTTCTCTGCGTAGTGCGACACGAAGTAGCCTTTTTTCTGGAGTTGTTGCAGCAAGTCGCGGTTGTCTTTTTGCCGGCGATCGAAATACTTCTTTCCGCCGCCGATAAACAGGTCAATGCCGGAATCCACAAAAAACTCTGCGATGTCTTCCTCTTCACTGCGCTGCGACACATGTGCAATAAACGAGGCTGGCGTAGCGTGAGTAATGGTAGAAGTAGCCACAAGGCCTGTGGCCAAGCCATGCTGCTCGGCCTCTTCCAGTATCGTTCGCAAGGGCTTGCCGTTGAGATCTACGCCAATAGCTCCGTTGTAGGTTTTTTCGCCGCAGGCAAAGGCCGTAGCACCTGCGGCAGAGTCGGTTATGAGGTCATTGGCTGCGTACGACTTGTGCAAACCGGTGATAGTACACTGCTCCAGGTGCAAGCGGTTGCCGTTGGCATACATCCCGGCAGTAACCTGAGTGAGCCCCATGCCGTCGCCAATCATTAGAATGACATTGCGAGGGCGATTTTTGAGCGGAGCATTCTCTGGGCGGGTGCCGGAAGTAGGGCTTTGGGGTGCGCACGCCGATAGAAAAGACGACAGAAAGATCAGCAAAAAAAACTTGTGCAGCATGTTTGGCTTGTTGATTTGACGCATTGACCCAATCACCAATTCATTAATGTACAGGCATGTATCGCTTGCCTGGCAGAGCGCGCACCAACCCTTTGAACTCCAGATTGAGCAACAGGGAGGCCATTTGGCTTTGGCTTAGCGCGCACTCAAAGGTAAGAGCATCCATGTGCATCTCGCGATGTTGTCTCAATAAATTAACAATTATTTCTTCTTGGGCATTGAGCTCTGCGAAAAGCGGCGGCTGTACAACTTTGCCTTGGCTGGTTTCTTCCCAACGCATGATGTAAGCCAAGTCGGCCACATTTTCCATCAGGTGCGCCTGGTTGGTTTTGATCAGGTGATTACAGCCCTGGGAGGTGCGGTCGTTCACTCTGCCAGGTATAGCAAACACGTCTTTGTTGTAGGCATTGGCCATCTTTGCAGTGATGATGGAGCCACCGCTGAGGCCAGATTCCACTACGATGATAGCATCACTGAGGCCCGCGATAATGCGGTTGCGCATGGGGAAGTGCTCTCGGTCTGGCAAAGTCCCGCTAGGGTATTCGGTCAGCAGACCACCCTGTTGCTGTATCATGCGGGTGGCAATGTGCCGATGAGAAGAAGGATATATCCTGTCCAGCCCATGCCCTAGAGCTGCTACGGTAGAAGTGTGGATCTCCAGGCACTTGCGGTGGGCGCATACGTCTATACCATAGGCCAGGCCGCTGATGATCAGAGCGCCATAGGGTTGGAGTTCTTCTACGATTTGCTCGCAGGTAGTCAGGCCAGCAGGACTAGGCGTACGCGTGCCCACAATAGCTACGATGCGATCTGCATTGAGGTTAGCTTCTCCTTTGTAGTAGAGCATGATGGGGCTGTCGCGGTGAGGTTTGAGCCGTTGGGGGTAGTCTTTATCTAAGTAAAATAAGGCTTTGATGCCATGCTGCTCCAAAAAAGCTAGTTCTTTTTCGGCAGCAACTAAGGCATGTTGCTGTAAAATCTGATCGGCTATAGCTTCGCCAATGCCAGGAATCTTGCACAGCTCGCGCTTTCTGGCCTGGAACACGGCCTCTACCCCGCCACAATAGCTGATGAGCGTACGCGCAGTGACTGCCCCAACCAGCGGTATCTGGGTAAGTGCCACTTTGTATAGTAGCATGTTCTCATCACGGCACGACGTTGCGGAGAGGTAGGTCGTCTGCACATCTTGCACTAGCGACACTTTTTCCGTTTGCATCATAATAAATATTAATTTTGCTTGTTCTTTCTTTATTACCGTATTGGACAATCGATGAGCAAATCGGCTAAAAATCCTCGCCTCGAACTTCTGGTCATTGCGCTTATTTTGCTTGTTTTCTTTATATGGGCTGTCTCGCGTTGCAACCACCAGCGGGCAGCCATGCTCAGGAAAATGGAGGAGCAGGCTCGCCAGGAACGCTTGCAAGATTCCTTAGATAGAGTGGCACTCATGCAGCAAATGCTCCCGCCCAAAGATACAACGCCCCCGCCGCCTAAGGTAGAGATCATCCGCGAACAAGTTACACCATTGTACGTGGCCATGGACGAAATCAACATGCGCGCTGAGCCTAGAATCAACGGCAAACTCCTGGCGCGTTTGAAACTCTATGACGAACTCGTGTTCCTCAACGAAACTACCGATTTCAAGCAGGAGCTGAGTATCGGCAACATTACTTACAACGAACCCTGGGTCAAAGTTAAAAACAAGCGGGGGCAGGTGGGCTGGGTATATGGCGCTGGTGTACATTATTACAAGGTGCGCCGCCCGAGCTGATTTTGCCTCTTGTTTCAACATTTTTTTTACTCCCGCCACAAAGATAAATCTTTTGTGTTGGATTCTCCAATTTTTTTTTCATCTTAATAGCAGCTCTGGCGGATTGCCAAGGCAAATGGGCCATTATGCTGTGCTGAACCGTAGGCATTTGCTTTCTTTGCAGCATTGTTTTGCTCAAAGCCAACTCAGCGAATATGAACGACAAGTTGCAAATACTCCAAGACAAAATAGCCGAAGCCATGCGGGGTGGTGGTCAGGAAAGAATTGACGATCAGCACCGAAAAGGCAAACTTACTGCGCGTGAACGCTTGCACTTTCTGTTAGACCCTGGTTCATTCGAGGAAATCGGCATGTTAGTCACACATCGCTCCAGCGACTTCGGCATGGAAAACCAGCTCATACTAGGCGACGGCGTCGTTACTGGCTATGGTACCATCAACGGTCGGTTGGTGTATGTATTCTCACAAGATTTTACAGTGTTTGGCGGTTCTTTATCTGAGACGCACGCCGAGAAAATCTGTAAAATTATGGATATGGCCATGAAAAATGGCGCACCCATTATTGGCCTGAACGACTCCGGCGGCGCGCGTATTCAGGAGGGCGTAAACTCCCTAGGCGGCTACGCTGATATTTTTTACCGCAATGTAATGGCCTCCGGCGTGGTGCCGCAAATCTCGGCTATCATGGGGCCGTGCGCCGGCGGCGCCGTGTATTCGCCAGCCATAACTGATTTCATACTAATGGTAGAAGGCACCTCCTACATGTTTGTTACCGGCCCTAACGTGGTAAAAACTGTAACCAACGAGGAGGTAAGCGCCGAAGACCTCGGTGGCGCCATGGCTCATGCCACCAAATCGGGTGTGACACACTTCACAGCAGATAATGGCCTGGAGTGCATTGCGCTCATCAAAAAACTACTTAGTTACCTGCCGCAAAACTGCGAGGATACCCCTCCCGCCTTACACTATACCCCAGGTGACGAAGAGCGCCCTCAGTTGCAGTATCTCATCCCTGAAGACTCGCAGCAACCTTACGACATGCGCGAGGTCATACACGGCATTGTGGACGAAGGCTCCTTTCTGGAAGTACATAAAGACTATGCCGACAACATTGTGGTGGGGTTTGCCCGGCTAGCTGGCAAGGTGGTAGGTATTGTAGGCAACCAGCCCATAAGCCTGGCCGGTGTATTGGATGCTAACAGTTCGCGAAAGGGCGCACGCTTCGTGCGTTTCTGCGACTCCTTCAACATACCCTTACTAGTATTGGTGGATGTACCTGGATTTTTGCCTGGTACCGACCAAGAGTGGAATGGCATCATCGTACACGGAGCCAAACTACTCTACGCCTTTAGCGAGGCCACTGTACCACGCGTTACGCTCATCACTCGAAAGGCCTACGGTGGCGCCTACGACGTGATGAACTCCAAACACATTGGCGCCGACCTGAACTTCGCTTGGCCTACTGCCGAAATTGCCGTGATGGGCGCCAAGGGTGCTTCCGAAATCATATTTCGCAAAGAAATCCAAGCTGCGCAAGACCCTCAAGCCGTGCTGGCCGAAAAAGAAAGAGAATATCAGGAGAAGTTTGCCAATCCTTATCGAACGGCAGCACGCGGATTTGTGGACGAAGTCATCCAGCCCAAAGATACCCGCCGAAAACTCATCAAAGCTTTCGCCATGCTGGGCAACAAAGTGGCTCATCTGCCACGTAAAAAACACGGAAATATTCCACTCTGAAATTTGGCAGATTTCATAGAATATGCCTACCTTTCTTAACGATTTCGACAATTTCCTTTGCCGGCCTTTCTTCTGACTTAGGGGTGAGGCCGATTTTTTTACCTTTGCCCAAAATTTGCATCGTGAAGCGCGTACTTATTACCGGAGCAGCTGGTTTTTTGGGGTCTCATCTGGCCGACCGATTCATCGCGGAAGGATACCATGTCATCGGCATGGACAACCTGCTGACCGGCTCTCTGGACAATATCGCCCATCTCTTCCCTAATCGGTATTTTGAGTTTTACTACCACGACGTTACCAAGTTTGTACACGTACCTGACGAACTGGACTACATCCTCCACTTTGCCTCGCCCGCCAGCCCTATTGACTACCTCAAAATGCCCATCCAAACCCTTAAAGTGGGCGCCTTGGGCACGCACAACCTCCTTGGGCTGGCCAAAGCCAAAAATGCCCGCATTCTGGTAGCCTCCACTTCCGAAGTGTACGGCGACCCCCTGGAGCACCCTCAGTCAGAAAACTACTGGGGCAACGTCAATCCCGTAGGGCCCCGCGGCGTCTATGACGAAGCCAAGCGCTTCCTAGAAGCCATCACCATGGCCTACCACAATTTTCATGGCGTAGATACCCGCATCGTGCGTATCTTTAATACCTACGGGCCGAGAATGCGCGTGGAGGATGGCCGAGCACTGCCGGCGTTCTTCTCTCAGGCCATCCGGGGCGAAGGGCTTACTGTGTTTGGCGACGGCTCCCAAACGCGATCTTTTTGCTACGTGGACGACATGGTGGAGGGCATCTACCGCCTGCTGCACAGCGACTATCACTATCCAGTTAACATCGGCAACCCAGATGAAGTATCCATCCTTGATTTCGCCCGCGAAGTGCTGCAATTGGTCAACAACCCTAGGGCACATATCGTATATAAGCCCCTACCCGCTGACGACCCCAAAATCAGGCAGCCTGACATCACCAAAGCCAGAGAAATCTTAGGCTGGGAGCCCAAAATACCCCGAAGCCAAGGCATGGCACTGACCTATGAATACTTTAAAAAAGTGGTGACCCCAGCATAAAATACGGCATCCAGCCGTTCTGATTGACTACGAGCATTAAATCATCTTCACCCAATGGCTACCCAATCCATTCTCATCACCGGCGGCGCTGGTTTTATAGGCTCGCACCTAGTGCGACACATGGTAAAACGCTACCCGGATTATCGCATCGTTAATCTAGACTTGCTCACTTATGCAGGCAACCTGGAAAACCTCCGCGACGTAGAAGAAGCACCTAACTATACTTTTGTCAAAGGTGACATTCTAGACGCAGCCTTACTGGATGAACTCTTTGCTAGCTTCCACTTTGACGGCATCATACACCTAGCGGCAGAATCGCACGTAGACCGATCCATCGCCGACCCCATGGCCTTCATCCGAACCAATGTACTGGGTACAGTGCAACTACTGCATGCCGCGCTCAAATACTGGCAGGAAAATCTCGACCAACATCGCTTTTATCACGTCTCTACCGACGAAGTGTATGGCTCATTGGGCGAAACCGGCTACTTCACAGAAACAACGCCCTACGACCCACGCTCGCCCTACTCTGCCTCCAAAGCCTCCTCAGACCACTTCGTTCGGGCTTTTCACCATACCTATGGTTTGCCGATAGTCATCTCCAACTGCTCCAACAACTATGGGCCGTATCAGTTCCCGGAAAAGCTCATCCCGCTGATGATCAACAATATACGCACAGGAAAACCACTGCCTGTGTACGGCGATGGCCAATACACCCGCGACTGGTTGTGGGTGGAAGATCACACCCGGGCCATTGACCTGATCTACCACCAGGGGCGCGTAGGGCAAACCTACAATATAGGCGGCCACAACGAGTGGAAAAATATAGACCTCGTACATACCCTTTGCGATATTATGGACGAACTCATGGGCAAGCCCGCCGGCTCCTCCCGCCAATTGATCCACTTTGTGAAAGACCGCCCCGGCCATGACCGCCGCTATGCCATTGACGCCAGCAAACTAGCAGCTGAACTCGGCTGGGCGCCCTCCATCCAAA
This sequence comes from uncultured Saprospiraceae bacterium, assembly GCA_938015595.1. Lineage (GTDB taxonomy): Bacteria > Bacteroidota > Bacteroidia > Chitinophagales > Saprospiraceae > UBA2329. The sequence continues at coordinate 10,825 of CALLPI010000018.1, forward strand.
CTGACGAAGGCCTGCGGCGCACAGCGCAGTGGTATTTGACCCACGCCGAGTGGCTGGAGAGCGTGACTTCTGGTGAGTACAGGCACTATTACGAGCAGCAGTATCAACACCGTTAGAATTTCTACCTATCTTTCCGCGTCGTCCAGGAACACTGGATGTGCTACGAGGATGCGTCTGTTATTCTATAGCTTAGCTTTGAGCAGTGTAGCAGTGCTTTTGCCAGGTTGTCATCGCCCGGCGGAAGGCGAGCAGTTGCATGGCCAACCCCAAACCGACATCCTGACCGGTATTGAATCCACCGGCACCTACTTCATGCGCAAAGACGGCAAACTACTTGGCGCGCCCGTCATCCCCGACATCTACCAACCCTCTGCCGTACTAGACACCATTGCCTTGCCACTAATAGATGCACAGTTGACCCAGGCGCTAATGTACCAACTTGAACTCCTTGAGCAAGCGCGTGGCCCCAAGTACAGGCGCATCGGGCAGTTGAGCGTACAACGAGAACAACTGCGCCAAACAGTGGAAATCCTGCTGCAATGGCAACATGTGTTTCCTTATGGTATACACCGCCGCCTGGAAGCCTGGCAAATTCGCGGCGACGACCGCCGGGGCAATGTTCTGTTTACAGGGTACTACACGCCAATTACCCCAGTGACAAACAAACCTGAAGCTCCTTTCCTATACCCCATCTACGACCGCCCCCGCCAGTGGGAAGGCGCACTACCTACGAGAGCGGCCATTGAGCACGGCCGGGCCTTTGAAGGGCTGGGACTTGAAATTGCCTACGCCGCCGACCCTCTGGACATTTACTTCATGCAGTTGCAAGGATCAGGCTTCATTGAGTACCCCAACCACAAGCGCAAGTACTTGGCTTACAATGGTACTAATCGCCATCCTTTCCGAAGCATTGAGCGTTTCATTCGCAACCACCCCCTGGGAGAAGACGCCGTAATGACGCCCCAGGGCATGAAGCGCTTTTTTAACCAGAACCCACATCTGCGGGATTCTCTGCTGCACGAAAACCCCTCCTACACCTTTTTTATGGCTACCGACAAACAGCCAGAGGGCGCCGGCGGCGTACCGCTCACAGAGGCGGTATCTGTAGCAGTGGATACCCGGTACATTCCTCTAGGTGCCTGCCTGGTAGCCCTACGACCGGAATACGACGCTCGCAAGCGCAAACTCCAGCATCGCTACGTCATCCTGCTGGCACAAGACATCGGCGGCGCCATACAAGGCCCTGGCCGTCTGGATTTTTATACTGGTATAGGCGCCCAGGCTGGTAAAACGGCCGCTCAACTGCGGCACTACGGGCGGGTGTGGCTACTCTTGCCACGGCAAGTACCTTCTTCAGCCGAAATAAATTGAGCCTTTAACGACATTGCGCACAAGTTTGGCACGGTTCTTGGGGTAAATTAAGCGTCTGTATAAAAAACTTAGATAATCTCCAAAAGATTGCAAAAAAAGGGAGAACGAATTGCTCTCATAAAAACTTTTTATATATTTGCCACTGAAAAACTTGTTCTACTCCGATTGATTCAGTTCACTAATGAAACACTGTACATCATGAAAAAGCAAATTACACACTCCGATCGTTCGCCTTGAGTGGGCACCTCTTGCGCGCTACACTCCTGCTGATTTGGCATTGTTCTTTAGTGCAGCCTTCAGTCGGCTTATTCTCTCTCGTGGGGCGATGAGCTTGCTGTAAGCACAACAACTTGGGACTCGCCTATCGTCAACGTTGTACCCGCGCCGCCCTTTATCGTTGTATGAGAACTGGCTGCTGCGCCCGCAGTGGAAGCAGCGCTGTATTGCCCACTCAAAAAAAAACAATAAGCCATGCGAACGGCTTCTTACTCTTCATCCTCCAAAGGCAGCGGAATAGAAAATGGCATGCTGTCTCTTCTTTTCATCGCCGGCATTGCAGGCGGGATTTACTTTATGAGCCGCCCTCAAACAGACAGTACAAGCGCCGAAAAACAGCTTGTATCCAGCGCCGCATACATTTCTTCGGCCTCGTATGAGTTGGAAGATCAACCCTTCCTGACCATCCAAGGGGCTAGAGCAGTGGACGCCCCTATGACTTTCACCATTGAAGCCTTCAATAAACAGGTAAAGTACCGCCTTTACTTTGGTGACGGTACTAACACAGAAGCCAGGACGCCCACCGTGCGGCATGTGTATCGCAAGCCAGGCGCTTACCGGCTGAAACTGGTGGCCAGCCACCAAGGCAGCGAAAAAGTACTGCATGCTGAAACGCTGTACATAGACCAACAAACAGAAGTAGCCTGGGATTTTTGAAAAAAGCCGCCGCACCCCTAAAAATTTTTCAACAAAGCCTAAGGGCAAACTGTTTATGAAGCGCTTGCTAAAAAAGTACCCTTATGGCCGTGTTAAAATACTTGTTGGAGCGCTCTGCTTTCGGTGTATGCAGTTATCTGGCGGCTCGCATGGGCGTAGCTTCCTCGAGAGTGCGCATGTACTTTATCTACCTGACCTTTGCCACCTTGGGCTCGCCTATTTTGTTCTATCTTTTTGCAGCTTTTTGGCTCAATATCCGGCGCTACATCCACGACAATCGCAAGGTGGTGTGGAAATAATTACACTTCGGCTTGCCAAGTTTTGTACACAATACCTGTAAATCATGCACAAAACTCGGCATTGCTCCCAGGATAGCATCATGCTATTACTGTCGGAAGGCAAACTGGATGATGTTGGCGCCCATACGCAGCGCTTGGCGGCGCAGTTCTTCCGGTGTCTTGTGTACTTCATAAGACTCCCAGCCATCGCTGATGTTGGATTCTACGCCAAAAAACAGCACCAGGCGGCCTTGCCACAAGATGCCGTATCCACGGGGGGGCTTGCCGTCATGCTCATGAATTTTGGGCAGCCCATTGCGAAACTCATATTTCTGCCGATAGATCGGGTGCTCAAAGGGTAGCTCTACCAACTCGCGGTCAGGAAACACTTTTTTGATAGCTACACGCACGTAGGGCTCCATGCCATAGTCGTCGTCAATGAAGAGAAACCCACCACCAAGAAGGTAAGTGCGCAGGTTTTCGGCCTCAGCATCAGAGAACACGACGTTGCCGTGCCCAGTCATAAACAGGAAGGGATAATTGAAGATGTCAGGGCTGCCTACGTCCACGATGGCATACTCTACGTCAAGGCCTATGCCTAGGTTTTCGTTGCAAAATTTGGCCATATTTTGCAAGGCGTCCACTACGGCGTACCAGTCGCCGCCGCCGTTGTACTTGAGCAAGGCCAGTTTGAGCCGCCCGCCCTGGGCATTCATCAGGTTGGCGCCGGCCAATAGCCACAGACCTAGTATGAGCAATATAGTTCGCATATTCAAAAAAAGCATTTAAAGTCAGCAAAATTTGGTGCTCAGGCATTGACAAAATGCGCAGTTTGCAAGGCTACGAGGGCGGCAGTTTCGGTGCGATAACGGTGCGGCCCTAAATCAACTGCCTGAAACCCTGCAGCCAGAGCTGCTTCTACCTCCGTCGGGCTGAAATCGCCCTCTGGCCCAACTAGTATGCAAACGTCCTGAGCCGCAGGGCAATTGTGCAGCAGTGAAACCCTAGGCACATTGGGCATACAATGCGCTATGAACAAGGCAGAAGGCTGCCCGGTTTGCGCGGCAGTAAAATCTCTGAGTGCAGTAAGTGGCGCAATGATTGGCCGCCATGCCTGCATAGATTGCTTCATGGCGGCCACGGCAATTTTCTCCAGGCGGTCGGTGCGCAAATGACGGCGTTCAGAGCGCTCACACAGCAGAGGAGTGAAGATATCCAGGCCAATTTCCACAGCTTTCTCCAATAGCCACTCCATACGATCTATGTTTTTGGTAGGTGCCACTGCTAGATGCAGACGCCAGGAGCGCTCTGGTGGCCGGTGCTCCTGGGCAGTGATGCGCATAACGCAGCGTTTTTTCTCCGCTTCGGTGATGACGCCCTCGTACCAACCACCCTGGCCGTCTACCCAATGAATGAGATCCCCTGCCCGATGGCGCAATACCTGGGTGCAGTGGGCAGCTTCATCCTCTGGGAGGCTGGCGTCGTGCCCGTCAATATATGGCGTATAAAAAAGTTGCATTGCAATTGGGAAGATTTTTTCAAACGCAAAAGTAGTCACCGGCATCAAATCCGCGTACATTTGCAGCTTTGCGGCGCAACCCACTACACTGTAACGCTGTTTGATTCGTCATGTTGACATAAAAAATACGCATGAAATTGCTCATTATCATAGGACAACTACTGCTGAGCCTCTCCATACTGGTCACTTTGCATGAATGGGGGCACTATGCCACAGCGCGCTGGTTTAAAACGCGGGTAGAAAAATTTTACCTCTTTTTTGACTTTTTGTTCCCCTTTCCTCACTTGCTAAACTTTTCCTTGTTCAAGAAAAAAGTGGGCGACACGGAGTATGGTATTGGCTGGTTTCCATTGGGCGGCTACGTGAAAATTGCTGGCATGGTTGACGAAAGCAACGACAAGGAATTTCTCAATCAGCCGCCGCAGCCTTGGGAATTTCGCACCAAGCCAGCCTGGCAGCGCCTTATCATCATGCTGGGCGGCGTCACAGTCAATTTCCTTCTGGGTGGGCTGATCTACGCTGGGGTGCTCTGGTACTGGGGTACAGAGTACCTACCGGCCCAAAATGTACCGTACGGCATCTATGCCGACAGTCTGGGGCAAGCGCTGGGCTTGCGCGACGGCGACATGATCCTGGCCATTGACGACAAGCCTTTTGAGCGCTTTAGCGAGCCAGCAATTAGGCGCGCCATTATGATTGACAATGCACAACGCATCACTGTGCGCCGAGACGGCCAACAGACCGTGCTTATTGTGCCCGACGGTTTTGCGGGTGTACTGGCCTCCCGAAAGAATAAAGACAAGGAACTGTTCAGCCCTCGTGTACCTTTCATAGCCGAACGCACCGAGAAAGACTCGCCGGCTCAGCAAGCAGGCATCCAGCCAGGCGATGTCATCATTGCCCTCAACGACATCCCCACGCCTTACTTCCAGGATTTCAGGAAACTTGCCTCGTCCTTGCCCAGCCAGGAAGTACGCATTGCGCTGGTGAGAAACCAGCGGGATACCCTCCTGAGAACCCTCACCCTGACCGCGGAAGGCAGGGCTGGCATCTATCCTAAGAGCATGGGGCACTTTTTAAAAACCGAACGCCAGGAATACTCGCTGGCCTCGGCGCTGCCGGCGGGTTTTGTCAAAGGCTGGGACTTCCTCAAAGTACAACTCAAGGCGTTTGGCCAGATATTCAAAGGCAACATCAAGGCCAGTGACTCGCTGGGTGGTTTCGGCTCCATTGGCCAGCAGTTTGGCACAGAGTGGATCTGGGAGCGCTTCTGGAGCTTGACGGCGGCGCTGTCCATCATCCTGGCATTCATGAACCTGCTTCCTATTCCTGGCCTGGACGGCGGCTATGTGATGTTCTTACTCATCGAAATTATCTCCGGGCGCAAGCCTAGCGATAAGGTGATGGAATGGGCTGGCACCGTCGGGTTCATTCTTATCATAGCCCTCATGTTGTATGCTAATGGCCTGGATGCGCTACATGGATGTTCAAGACAGTAGGCAGTGCAAGATCGTTGCACTTGTTGCAGTGGTTTTGTGAGAACCCCCAGCAGAATCATACCAGTGTCTATTAAGCTTGGAAATAATCGTATCTTTGTCATACCACTGGCTTGCCGGTGCTACTGTGTATGAAGATCATAGACCGCCTGCTCATTCGGAGTTTTTTGCCGCCCTTTGTGGTTACCTTTCTGATTGCCAGTTTTGTGCTGCTGGTACAGATACTCTGGGTGTATATTGACGACCTAACGGGCAAGGGGTTGGGCTTTTTCATGATAGTAGAATTACTGGGCTACAAGTCCGTATCGTTGGCGCCTATGGCACTGCCGCTGGCACTGCTCATCTCTTCAGTGATGGTCTTGGGCAACTTAGCAGAGCATTACGAGTTGTCGAGCCTCAAGTCTGCAGGTGTATCACTGTTGCGCGTCATGGCGCCCATGGTGGCATTTGGGGTGTTGTGTGCGGCGCTATCCTACTACTGCTCGGATTATCTGATTCCGGCGTCGAATCTCAAATTCTACTCGCGCATGTACGATATACAGCGTCAGAAGCCGGCGTTGCGCCTGGACGAAGGCGTATTCAATGATGATTTTCAGGGGTTTGCCATACGTATTGGAGACAAAAAAGCCGATGGGCAGCACATAGAGGATGTGCTCATCTACGACCACAAGGCCTCTGACGACGGAGCGTACAGCCATATCAGCGCACGCAGCGGTAAGATGTTCACCACACCCGACCAGGGCTATTTCGTAATAAGACTCCGCGATGGCCACCAGTACATAGAGCCGCGTTCGGTGAGCCGAGGAGCAGCAGCTTCGCCATTTATCCGCACCAACTTTCAATCGTGGACGCGCGTATTCGACCTGTCGGAGTTTGACCTCAAGCGCACCAACGAGGAGTTGTTCAAGGGCAATCGCAATATGTTGAGCATTGCAGAGCTGCAAGCTACCATTGACTCTATGGCCATGCAAATAGAAGAACGGCGCAGCCAGGGCGCTGCGCAGTTGATGTCTTACGTGGCGCTACCGGTGCGCGATACCGCACAGTCTGCCGGAGGCGATACCCCAGCGAGCACTGCTGTTGAAGTATATACAGATACTACTGGTCTGCAACCCTATGCTGATACGGCTATGCGCGCCGGAGTGCCCGAAGAAACGCCCGGCGCATTGAAACAACTATCCAAACCGCAAGAGGCGGAACCGCAGTACCGGCAAACTTTCGTGGCCACGCTGAGTGGCATCACGCCCGTGGAGAGGCCGGCAGGCCCTGTGCAGCAGATTCGCAAGCCCCTACAAGCGTATGACTCCTTACTGGAAACCTTTGACGCGGCAGATGCCCAACGCTTTCAGGACGGGGCACTGTCGTTTGCCCGCAATGCGTTGGCTCAGGCCGAAGCCAATGCCTCCATCCTGGGCCGTATGAAGAAAAACTGGGTCAAGTTTATCTACGAGTTGCATATGAAGTACGTATTTGCAGCTATGTGCGTGGTATTCCTGTTCATTGGCAGCCCTATGGGTGCCATAGTGCGCAAGGGCGGTTTTGGCTTTCCCATTCTTATTTCCACTATATTCTTTGTGCTGTTTGTCATTCTGACCATTTTATGCCGCAAGATCGCCGAGGCATTTGTGGTCAGCGGGCAACTTGCCGCCTGGATTCCTTGCATTGCATTTGTAGTGATAGGATCTTACCTGACCCTTAAAGCTATGAATGACTCTGAGTTGTTCCGATTTGAGGGTTTGCGATATGCTTTGAGCAGAATCTTGAGGCGCCTGCAACGAATCCTTGCCAAACAACAACCCACCTGATGTCCATGATACGAGAAAACCGCCTGTTTTTCATCTGCTTTGTAATCTTTGCCATAGCCGGTGCGGGGATGCTAGATGCCATCCCGCAGGGGCAGGAGGTGCTGTATTGCAGTAGGCATCGCCATCCAGTGAGCGACTGGCTCTTTCGCTGGGGCACGCGCCTGGGAGAAGGCTATGCGTTTCTAGCGGCAGCGCTGGTTTTTGTTTTGCTCAGACGACACGTCGGCGCCTTGTGCATCGGGGTAATGGGTTTTGTACTGTTGTGGGTATCGCACTTGACCAAGAGTTGGTTTGCACAAGACCGGCCTGCTGCGTGGTTTCAAAAACTCGGCTATGCCGACGCTATCGTGCCGGTAGACGGCGTGCCCCTGCTCAGCGGCGCTACCAGTTTTCCTTCTGGACACACTATGGCGGCGTTTGCGCTGTACAGCTTCCTGGCGTTTATCGTGCCGCAAAAGCGGTTTTGGCCGCTGGTTTTCTTTGGGCTGGCGCTGGTGGTGGGGGCGTCGCGCGTTTACCTGGGGCAGCACTTTCTCAAGGACGTATATGCAGGCGCCACCTTAGGCATGGGTTTCGGTATGTTGTTTTATGGATGTTATTACTACTGGCGGAGCCGCAGGAGGTAAAGAGTCTCTAGAGGTCAAGGGTGTGGAAGAGCCACAAAGGCTGTACCGCAAACTGCGCTGTTTTTACTACCTTCGCCGCTCATTTGCAAGGACGCGCCATGAACTTTACTGAAGAACTACAACGAAGACGCACTTTTGGCATCATCAGCCACCCCGACGCCGGCAAAACTACCCTCACGGAAAAACTGCTCCTATTTGGAGGTGCTATTCAGATAGCGGGTGCGGTTAAGTCCAACAAAATCAAACGCAGCGCTACTTCCGACTTTATGGAAATTGAGCGCCAACGCGGCATCTCGGTGGCTACCTCCGTAATGGCATTTGAGTATCGGGGCCTCAAAATCAACATCCTGGACACCCCCGGCCACCAGGACTTTGCCGAGGATACCTATCGCACCCTCACCGCAGTAGACAGCGTGATTGTGGTCATTGATGTAGCTAAAGGTGTAGAAACTCAAACCGAAAAGCTGGTGGAAGTATGCCGCATGCGCCAAACCCCCGTTATCGTATTCATCAACAAACTTGACCGCGAGGGCAAAGACCCCTTTGACCTGCTGGACGAAGTAGAACAGAAACTACACCTCAAAGTGCGCCCCTTGAGTTGGCCTATCGGCATGGGGCAGCACTTCAAAGGGGTGTACAGCATGTACGAGCAAAAACTGGTGCTCTTCAGACCCCACGGCAAACAAGAGCAGGACGAAGACGTTGTGGAAATTACCAACCTGGCCGACAGAGCCCTAGAGCAACACATCGGCGAGCGCGACGCCCGCATCCTGCGCGAGGAGGTAGAGATGATTGAAAGTGTATATGCGCCGTTCAGCAGGACGGCCTACCTGGAAGGCCAACTGTCGCCGGTATTCTTTGGCAGCGCTGTGAACAACTTCGGCGTGCGCGAACTGCTGGATTGCTTTGTGGATATTGCGCCCTCGCCCCTGCCCCGCGCTGCCGAGGAGCGCATCGTAGCCCCAGAAGAGGCTAAGTTTTCGGGCTTTGTATTCAAGATACACGCCAACATGGACCCCAACCACCGAGACCGCATTGCTTTCTTACGGGTGTGTTCGGGCAAGTTTGAGCGAAATGTCTCCTACCTACATGTGCGCCAAAACCGCAAGCTCAAATTTGCCAACCCCACCTCTTTCATGGCCGACAAAAAAACGGTGGTGGACGAAGCCTTTCCCGGCGATGTGGTAGGCCTGTATGATTCGGGCAATTTCAAAATCGGCGATGCCCTCACTGAGGGCGAAATGCTGCATTTCAAGGGCATTCCCAGTTTTTCGCCGGAGCAGTTTCGGTATGTCAATAATGCCGACCCGCTGAAAGCCAAGCAATTGGCTAAAGGGCTGGAACAACTCATGGACGAAGGTGTGGCGCAGATGTTCACTCGCGAAGTGGACGGGCGCAAAATTGTGGGTACGGTGGGTGCGCTCCAATTTGACGTGTTGCAATACCGGCTTGAGCACGAGTACGGCGCCTCTGTGCAGTACGAACCTGTAAACCTATACAAGGCCTGCTGGGTGACGTGCCCCAATGAGCAGGTGCTCAGGGAGTTTATGCAGCGCCGTCGCCGAGATCTGGCGCACGACAAGGAGGGCAACCTCGTATTCCTGGCTGAATCAGCCTGGCAACTCAAAACCGTACAGGAAAATTTTCCGGAGGTGGAATTCTATTTCACCAGCGAATATTAGCCCTAGCTTGCTGGTCTGAATATTCCAGCCGATGGTAGAAGTTTTTAGGCAGGTAATACACAGAGAGTAGTAACTTTCTTTATTATTGCTAACACTGCACAAGATGAAGAATAAATACACTGCCAGTGCACTGGCCTTCTTCCTGGGCACCCTTGGCACGCATCGCTTTTACCTGGGGCAGCGCTTTTTAGGGGCATTGCACTTCTTGATGTTCCTGATCGGTTTTTTGAGCAGCGTCTCTAACGGGCTCGATGCACAGATCTTCATAGCCATACCTGCTATTGTGGGCTTTTTAGATGCTATTTTGCTATATGCCATGCCGCGCCAGGAATTTGACCGCAAGTATAACAAGCACTATCTTCAGAGAACAGAAGAAGGCTTTGCCAGCGAGCGGCAGGCTTATCAGCCTGATTGGCACGGTGCAGTGCCTGTGTCCAGGTTTGAGTGGTACAAAAGTGCTGGCATTGCACAGTTTCGCGCTGGCAGCTACCCCAGGGCAGTATCCGCTTTCCTGGAGGCTTTGCGCATCCGGCCAGACGACCCGGCTATTTTGTTCAACCTGGCCTGTGCGCACAGCCAATTGGAGCAAGCAGGCCCTGGATTGTACTACCTGGAAGAAGCCCTGAAGAATGGCTTTGACCACTACGAAAGAATACGGCAACACCCCGCGCTGGCTTTCCTGCGCCGGCAGGAGGCATTTCAGATACTCCAGACTAAATATCTGACACCCCACCAAACACAGGAAGAAGCTACTGCCGATACCTTCATAGATTTGAACTTGCAAGAACCCGCTGAAATCCCCGAGCCGTTGATGAAACTAGAAAACCTGAAGCAACGCGGCATCCTCACCGAGGAGGAGTTTGAGCTTCAGCGCCAAAAAATGCTAGGCTACCGGTGAAAAGGCTTTCTTTTGGTAACCGTTAGGGCAGCGCCTTTCACGTCCATAAAGCAAGCTACTACGAGTTCGCCTTTTTCGGCCGACAAACTCCCGTCATTATCTATCTTGAAAAGCGCTGTTTTGAATCCTGCTTGTTTTAGCGCAGCCTCATACTCTTCTAAATGTCGAAGGGTGATGCCTTGGTACATCACGCTCCAAGAGTCGGCTTCGAGTGCTTGGCTACTGGCTACACCAGTGATTTTGCCAGCCTGTAGGGGGGGCACTTCTACAGGGATAGTTTTGGGCCAGATTTTCTCGCCGCTGTGTTGTAGTAGATCAGCAATGCTATCCAGATTGATTGTTTCCGGGGGGGCGGTCTCGGTATTGTCTGTTGGGGGTTGTTCTGAAGGAGGGGCTTCCGTAGCTACATCCTCTGTCTTGCCGGTGTTTCTTTTGCACTGAAACAAAAAAAAGCTACCCACAAGCAGAGCTACTGCTATGCGTATAAGATAGTGGTAGCGAATATTTTTCATGGCAGTGGTTTTTGATTGTGATAAGACACACCAAATTTACGCCAACACAGGTAAAACTACGGCGTCTTAGTTTGTAAATTGGGCTTTGCAGCCCTCGTAATGCGCAATGCGCATGCGCAAAGGATAGAAACTTTGAGCGCTGGTAGCAGCCCTCCTCAGCTCCGGGCCTATCCTCCTTGTACTAACTACCTTTAGTGCTTTAACTCTCAGCGGCGCACTACAGTCATTACTCGGTCGTAGCTCAGCCCGGTGAAAATCCCGATGGCATTGGCTGTGCCTTTCAGATTGGAATTGATAGGACTAGGCTGGGCAAAGGGGTTGCCGTTGGAGAAAAAAGCCGTTTGCACACTGTCGAAGTAGTCGTAATACGCCCGATCAATGTGCAAGAGGGTATTAAAGACTGTATCACCGACGGCAAACTCATAGTTGGTGCCAAACACAAAGCGGCCATTGGTAACGAAGCGGTCGTCCACCGTAAAATCCTGCAGGGGTATGGTATCGAGCCGGCTTTTGTGCAGTATGCGGCGATAATAGTTTCTGGTGTCGGGGTTGTCCATGAAGTAGGTGAGTACGCGAGCCAAGGTATCATTGGGTGCAAACTGCACCACCACGCTATCAATCGGCACTTTGGGTAGCAGACGGGTAGTGGCGGTGATGGTTTTCCCCTGGCGGGTGACGACCTCCAGCTCAAAATCGGCGCTGTAATCTTCCGGTACAAGACTGTTGGACACGTAGTTGTATAGCTTGCCAGTGAGAGGATTGAACAGGAGCCGGTTCTGCAGCGTGTAGCTTTGTCCTTTGTGTTTAATGACTACAGTAGCGCTGTCTTCCAGGATGCTTTGCAGGAAGCGCGCATCTAATGCAGGGAAGGGCTCGAAATACGGCGCGGTTTTGCTCAAGGTAAGTACAAAGGGCTGCCCAGGCTCCAGATAGCACTCCAGTGCTAGGCGCGGCTCGTACTCTGGCAGGTTGATGGAAATTTCCTTTTCCAGATTGCAGGCGGCAAGTACAGCCAACCCTGCAAAGGCTATGACAGTGGAAAAAATGGAGGTAAAGGCGCGCATCAGAACTTGAAATTGTACGTAATGGAGGGTAGCACTGGAAACAGCGACACCTGCTTAGCGGCTATACGCTTGGGTACCTCAAAGGTATTGCCCAAGGCGTCGGTCACAGTGTTGAACTCCGGTTGCAGATAGATGAAAAAAGTGTTGCGCCGATCGTAGGCGTTGATAATGTTGAAAGTCAGATCGCTCTCGCCGCGGCGGGGGCGCAAGCGCCACAGCAGCCCGAGGTCAAGGCGCTGGTAAGACGGCAGCCGGAAGGTATTGCGGTCGCCGTAGTCGGGCACAACGGCCTGAAAAGCTCCGCCATAAATATCCTGAAAGGTGAAGCGCCCCCCGGGCAGCCAGCGCAGATCGCCGGAGCCATACACCCAGGTAGCAGTGAAGGTCAGCCGGCGGTTAAGTTCGTAAAACAGTACAATGGCCAGATCGTGACGGCGGTCATACACAGGTCGGAAGAAGCCCTGCTGGGCAAAAGGCCGCTCCGGGCTAAGGGTGCTGAAGTCACCACGACGAGCATAAGCCAGGGTGTAGGCAATCCAGCCGTTGAGGCGGCCGCTCTCCTTTTCTAAACTCACCTCTATACCGTAGGCGTCGCCTTTGCCGAGGGCAAACTCATCTTCGAGATTATCGTTGGCAAAGAGCCGGGCGCCGTCCACAAATTCTATCTGGTTTTTGAGATACTTGTAGTAGCCTTCCACGTTCAGAAGGAAGTCCTTGCTCAGCAGGTACGACATGCCGGCGGCTAGTTGGTCGGAGCGCTGCGGTGGCACGCGCTGCGTAGAGGGGTACCAGATATCGGTAGGCAGCGAAATACCCGCGTTGGCTACCAAGTGCAAGTATTGGTACATCCGGGCGTAGGAGGTTTTGGCAGTGAGGCGTTCGCTGAGTAAATAGCGCAGGGCTACGCGCGGCTCCATGTTGGCATACAAACGCTGGCCGTTGCTGAATGCGCTTAGGCGCAGGCCGGCGTTCACTTTGGTTTTGTCGTTAATGTCCAGTTCATCAGCTACGTAGGCGGCACCTTCCAAGCCGGTGAGATCTTGCCCGGCAGAGAAGGAGATGGAGCCATCGCGGTTGCCAGCTTTGAGACGACCCACCCGGAAGTGGTGGTGGATGAGCTGCCCGCCAAAACGTAGGCTATGCCGAGGATTGATGGAATAAAATAAGTCAGTTTTGAGGGTGGCATCCCGAATGCGGCTGCCCAGATCGAAGGTGAAGCCGGTGAGGCGGTTGCTAATGTTGTATTGGTAGTCGGAAAACGTAAAAGTGGTATTGGCAAAAAGCTGGGGGTTGAACACGTGATTCCAGCGGGCAGTGCCAGTGGCGTTGCCCCAGTTGAAGTCAAAGTCGAAAAAATCGCCGTCGAAGCCAAATACATCCCGGCCAAAGTACCCACTGAAGTAAAGATGGTCTTTGAAGCCGAGGTCAAAATTCACCTTAGTATTGAGGTCGTAGAAGTAGTAGTCGGGTATAGGGCTGAAGTTGGGTTTGCTACTGTTGGCCGAGTTGATGAGTCGAGTGAAGAGGTCGAAGTAGGTACGCCGGCCAGACACCATGAAGGAGGATTTGTCCTTTTGGACGGGGCCTTCCAATGTGAGCCGCGAGGCTAGCAAGCCCAAACCGCCGGTAGCCGTCCATTTCTTGTTATTGCCTTCTTTGAGCTTCACGTCAATAACCGACGACAGGCGCCCACCGTACTGGGCCGGGAACCCCCCCTTGTATAGCTTGAGGTCTTTGACGGCATCGGTGTTGAAGGTGCTGAAAAAGCCGAATAGGTGATTAGCATTGTAAACAATAGCTTCGTCCAGCAGAATGAGGTTTTGGTCGGCGCCACCGCCGCGTACAAACAAGCCTGTGGTGCCCTCGGAGCCGGAGGGAATACCGGGCTTCAGTTGCAGGGCTTTGAGGACGTCGCTTTCGCCTAGCAATACAGGCAGGAGCTTTACTTGTCGGGCATTGATTTCTTCTACGCTCATTTCCGTAGAGCGCATTTTTTCGCGGTAGGAGTTGGCTCTAACCAATACCTCCTGTATTTGCACACCGGCGCCCAGTTCTATATTGATGACCATAGCTGCGCGTGGCAGTACGCTGCGATACTCCGACTGATAGCCTACGTAACTGAACTCCAGCAGCAGAGAATCGGACTGTGCCGGCAACGTAAGGGAGTAAAAGCCATATTCGTTGGAGGTAGCACCTAAGCCCAGGGCCTGGCACATCACTGTGGCGCCGATGAGGGCTTCGCCATTGGCGGCATCGCGTATTGTACCGCTGATGGTGTATCGCTGTTGGGCGAGCAAGGCTTGGCTTGCAAGGAACAGAAAAACCGGTGTATATCGAAATACCATTTGGTTTTTTGCTTGAACTCTACTTTTGAGCTTAATAATATATGGCAACATCGTAATAGCTTGACGATTATTGCCATTGAAACAACACAACAGCACGCAGTGAGTTGCGAATGGAAATGTTAAATTCTGCCGGATGGACGATGCCTTTGAAGTTTGGTCCACAGCCTGTTTGGCAGGTATATTTCCTTGCTGCCGGGCCGTATAGGCTAAGTTCACAGAGGAGATTGGAAAGCTCAGAATATCTTTGGCATGAGGGCGAGGTGTGTCAAGCTCCTGAATGCTACATTTACTTGGTGTTTTTTAGGATTGCCGCGTCGGGATGTACCCATTAGCGACAGATACAAACGCCTTCGGTAGCAGCCCTGATTCTATTTGCCGCCTTCGCTGTTCTGTTCAGTATGGCGTACTGGTGATTTTTATCATCGCCTACGCAACGCATTGCTCAACAGCAATATATAAAAATAATATCCCGTGCTTTTTGTAGGAATGGCGTAGCAGTAGTGAGGTGAAAAATTAGGCAGTGCGGTATAGATATGTTAATTTTACATCTGCTTAATGTATGATGTTTATGAGGCTATCTTTACCTTTACAACAAGGTAGGAGCAGCGGCCACGTGGGGAGAATGCTCTGCGGTCTGGGGTTGCTCCTCTATGGCACGGGGATGTTATTTGAGGCTAATGCACAGCCTGCTCCACCTACAAACTTCTCTGTAATTGGCTATGACAGCCACCTTGAGCTGAGCTGGAACGCTCCTCCTGCATCCAATATTTCCTCCTATAATATATATCGCGCTGCTACCCCAGACGGCCCCTTTGCTTTGTTTCGCCAGACAAGTGGCGATCGTCGATATGCTCTGGATTTCACGGGGCGTGTGGACACTACCTTCTATTATCGAGTGGCGGCAGTGAATGCCATTGGGCAGGAGGGCACACCCAGTGCCGTACAGAGCGGCAGCACGGCGGCTATGTCAGACGAGGACTTGCTCACCATGGTGCAACGCTACACTTTTCGCTACTTTTGGGACTACGGACATCCGGTGTCGGGCTTGGCGCGCGAGCGGTTCACCTCTGGCGATGTAGTAACCATCGGCGGCTCTGGATTTGGCATCATGGCCATAGCGGTGGGTGCAGAGCGCGGCTTCGTCTCTCGCGAAGAAGCCGTACTCCGGCTCATTCAGATCACTTCCTTTCTGGAAATACGGGCCCAGCGCTACCATGGGGCGTTTGCGCACTGGATCAACGGCGCTACGGGCGCAACCATTCCTTTCAGCCAGTTTGATGACGGCGGCGATCTCGTAGAAACGGCTCTTTTGATGCAGGGTTTGCTGGCGGCGCGCGGATACTTCAACGCCAATACGCCGCTGGAAAACGCGCTGCGCGCCTCCATCACTCGTCTGTGGGAGGGCGTGGAGTGGAGTTGGTACCGCCGCAACAACAGCAATGTGCTGTACTGGCACTGGTCGCCCAACTATTATTGGCAGATGAACTTTGAGTTGCGCGGCTTCAACGAGGTGATGATAGCTTACATTCTAGGTGTTGCTTCGCCTACGTATGGCATACCGCCACATCTGTATCACGTGGGCTGGGCCAACAACGGCGCCATTGTCAATCCGGCTTTGTACTACGGCATTCCTATACTAGCGGGGCCATTTCGGGGCGGCCCTCTGTTCTTTGCGCATTATTCTTACTTAGGCTTTGATCCGCGTGACAAACGCGACGCCTATTGCAACTACTTCATGCGCAACCGCAACCATGCCTTGATCAACAGGGCATACTGTATAGCCAATCCTAAGAATTACGCTGGTTACGGCCCCAACTGCTGGGGGCTGACCGCCAGCGACAATCCTTGGGGCTACCTGGCGCACGAGCCGGTATTTGACCGCGACAACGGCACCATTGCCCCCACGGCGGCGCTGTCGTCTATGCCTTACACGCCCGCAGAGTCTATCGAAGCCCTCAAATACTTCTATCGCCAGCTCGGCCAACGGCTCTGGGGCTGGTACGGCTTCTATGATGCCTTTAATCTACAAGAAGATTGGGTGTCCAGCTACTGGCTGGCCATTGACCAGGGGCCTATTATTGCAATGATAGAGAACTACCGCACTGGGCTGCTGTGGAATGCCTTTATGTCTAATCCAGAAATACAGCCCGCCCTGAACGCCATAGGCTTTGTGCCCGACGTGAGCAACGCGCGCGATGTGCTGGACTTTCCGGTGCAGATGACCATAGCACCCCATCCGGTGCAGTCAGCAGAGTTTCAGTTGCTGATTTTGAGCGAACGCACTTTGCTTGCAGAACTAGACATCAAAGACATGAACGGGCGGCTGGTACAGGCGCTGGGCAGGCACAGTCTCCAGCCGGGGAAGAACACCTTATCGTTACGACTGCCTTCTACAATGCCCAATGGCATGTACCTGCTGGAGTGCAGGGCAGAAGGATTGCACCATATGGAGAGGATCGCAGTTTATCACCATAATTAAAAACCATTAAAACCATGAAAAAAGTACCACTTCTTCTTATCTCAGCGGTCGTATGGAGCGTAGTGGCACTGGCACAGGTGCCGTATATTCTATACGAAGACTTTGAAAACGGAGGCCTCCAGGCCAACTGGAACGCTGTGAACGGACCTACTTTTGCTGTGGTGGACAACCCGAACCAGAGCCCAGGCAACAACAGTGCTAAAGTAGGAGCAGTGACAAACAATCCGGCTTCTGACTTCAGCTTCATGCTGGTGAATACTGGCGGCCGGGTGGATCTTACCGAGTACAACCAGTTCAAGATTTCGGTGTGGTCGCCACAGGCGGGTATTCAGTTTTTGTTCAAGATTGAAGGTGGCGGTGCCATTGAGCGCTTCGTACCCATCACAGTGGCCAACCAATGGGTAGAATACACCATTGACCTCTCCGGCGGCGCCAACCTCAATGCACTGACTACCTTCCTGATTTCATTCAACCCCTTTAACGGTACTGGCGATAGTAACACGTACTACTTCGACTTCCTCCGCGCCGAGAAGCCTACTCAAAAGATGTGGGAGAGTTTTGAAGGCAGTGGGGCGGCTTTGCCCTGGAATGGGCTAAATGGCACTTACAATGGCGTAGTGGACAACCCCGACCAAGGCACAGCTAACCCCAGTGCTAAAGTAGGATCTTATACCAACAATGCTGCTTTTGACTTTAACTTCGTGCTGGCCAACACTGGTGGCCCAGTAAATATCTCCGAACTGAGCCACTTCAGAATGAAAGTGTGGTCGCCTGTAGCGCCTGCCAAAGTCTTGTTAAAACTGGAAGGCGGTGGCCAACAGGTGGAACAATTCCAGGACATCACAGTAGCCAACCAGTGGGTAGAATACACCTTCGATCTCTCCGCTGGTACAACTAATACGGCCATGACCACCTTCCTGGTGTCGTTCAACCCATTTGTGCTGGGTGATACCAGCACCTACTACTTTGACGATATTGTAGCTGTACAAGCACAGCACGTGTACGAAGACTTCGATGGCACCAGCATCAGCTGGATCGGTATCAATGGCACCTACAACGGCCCCGTAGCCAACCCCAGCCCCGACGCCGGCAACCGCTCCGCTACAGTGGGCTCCAACACTAACAACTCTGGCTCAGACTTCAACTTTGTATTTGGTACAGCACCTCAGCCCTTCAACCTTAGCGTCTATAATCAATTCAGAGTCAGTATTTGGTCGCCGACAGCCAGCCGCGTACTCTTCAAGTTGGAAGGCGGCGGCCAGGCCATTGAGGCTATCAAGAAAATTACCCAGCCCAATGCTTGGGTGGAGTACGAATTTGACTTCTCTGCAGCTGCCGGCATTACCGTGATGGACAAGATGCTCATCTCCGTGACGCCCTTCGAACCTGGCAACAGCGATACCTGGTACTTTGACAACATCTACGCCCTGCCGGCGGGCGCTTGTGCCACTGCCCCGCGCGACAATAAAATCGTGGATGACTTTGAATGCAACCGCAACGCTGCTTACAGCATTGGCAATAAAAATCTGGCTATTGTAAACAACCCCAACCCTACGCCAGTGAATAACAGCGCCAAAGTAGGCCGCTTTGTGGACCCACCCGGCCCCTGGTATCCCTTAGTGCTCGACTACCACGATGTGCTAAACATGAGCGAGAACAACTACATTAGCCTAAAACTGTGGGCTCCCCGCCCAGGCGACATTCTCTTCAAACTAGAAGGTGGTGCTTCGCCGGCTGTAGAAAAGCGCGTACCGGTATCTGCTCTCAATACCTGGGTAGAGTACGGCGTGGACTTCTCCGATCAGGCCGGCGCCAGCCACAGGCGCATTGTGTTCTTCTTCAATGCTGGCGATAACGCCGACGCCGGCGCCGTGTATTTCATTGACGACATCAAGCGTACGCCGCGCCCTGTACCGCCGCCGCTGGAGCAGTTTGAAGACGGACCTTTTGGAGGCGCCAACCTCGACTGGCAACCCTTCAACGAAGACCCAGTCATACATGGTACTTTTGCCCGCATACCCAACCCTGACCCCACCGGCGTAAACACTACTGCCCACGTAGGACGCTACCGCAAGGGGGCTTCGCCATTCAGTACCCTCACAGCCTTCTTGCCCAACGGTATTGACTTGCGCAATGCGCCGCAGCTCAACCTCGACGTGTGGGCGCCCACCGGTGCAGCCAACGTGACCATGCAGTTGATCAGTGCTTCCCAAGGGGCCAAAGAACGCACAGTGGCCATCCCCAACACCCAGCAGTGGGTAACGCTTGGCTTCGAATTTTCAGACTTTGCCAGCATTACTGACTATGAAGAAATCCGCCTGATCTTTGACAATGGCGTGGTCAATACCGACTTTTACTACTTTGATAACCTGGCACAGAGCATACGTACAGTAGACCCCTGTGCCGGCACAGCGCCTGACCCACGTATACTAGATGACTTTGAATGCCAGCGCAATGTAACTTACCCAGTAGGAGCCAGCCGCTTGGAAGTGGTGAACAACCCAGGCCTGCAGGTGGCCAATGCCAGTCTTAAGGTAGGCAAATACACCGACCCAGCCAATGACCCCTGGGCTGCCCTGGTCATGGACCCAGGCGCTGCCCTCGACCTGAGCATTTACAACCAGTTCAACATCCAGGTGTATGCCGCCCAGACTGGCCCGCTTCTGGTCAAACTGGAAGGTGGCACCTCGCCCGCGCGAGAGGTCTTCCTGCAGTTGGATGCCGTCAATACCTGGAAGACCTACACAGCTGACTTCAGCCAGTACGCTGATGAAAACCACCGCCGTATTGCCTTGTTCTTCAATGCTGGCATTGGCCAGCCCACCCAGGATGTGTGGTACTTCGACAACGTGACTTGGGGGCGCTCGCCGTATCGCGGCTGCATTACTACCTTTGACCACCCACAGTTTACGGTGACCAACTGGCGCTACTTTGCCAATGGTTCGCTTGAAAATACGGTGTTCGAACCAGCGCCCAACCCCAACCCCAGTGGAATCAATACCAGCCCAACGGTGGGGGTATTCCGCGAAGCCAACGACGGCCTCATATTTGCTGGCATGTACGCCGACCTGGAGGCGCCAGTAGCCTTGCCGCCCAACAACAAGACCATCCGCATGAAGGTGCTCATGGACGCGCCGGCACTGGTAGTATTTAAGTTGGAGCGTGGCCGCACTGGTTCACCCAACTCCGGCGACGTACCCAACCCCAGCACCGCCGACAATAACTACACCACGCCAGGGCAATGGCAAGAGTTGACGTTTGACTATTCAGCTATGCCCGATAACACCCTACACGACCGCATTACCATCATCATGAACTTCCGCGAAGTACCAGCAGTAAACAAGACGTACTACTTTGACGACATCACCATCGGCGATGCCAACTGCCCAGGCGCGGTCAGCACTTTTGAGCCGGTAGTGGAGCGCCTGTACTTGATGCCCAACCCGGCTTACGAACGCCTGACGGTGCAAAATGCCGAGAGGGTGGCCCAGTTCTTGATTCACAACGCTTATGGCCAACTAGTAGGCCGCCTGCCCAACAATGGGGAGTACAACTTCCAGGTGGACCTGAGTGGCTTTGCTAAGGGCATGTACATACTGAGCGGCTACAACGCACAAGGACAACTGGTGGCCAACGCCAAGTTTATCAAGCAGTAAAGCCGTGTGCATCGGCAGTTTAGGGAGTTTATAGTTTCATCATAAGGCTATGTCGCATCATGTGGAAATCCACTCCTGCTCCAGGAGTGGATTCCACAGTTGCGATTATCGGCGGGAAAAGAACGACTTCTCTGCTATATAGCTTCCAAATCCCCTTGCTATGCGACTAACGGCTATCTTATGCCTTTTGAGTTGCCTTTTGCTACCTGTAGCTTGCAAAGAGGCCAAACCCATCACTTCTACTACGGCGCCGGTGCCTTTCAGTGAGGATGAGCTGCAGCGGCGCACCTTTCTTTATTTCTGGGAATTGGCCGATACGGTATATGGTCAGATCCCCGACCGCTGGCCCGCACTTACGTTTTCGAGCATAGCAGCCACAGGGTTTGGCCTCACCAGCTACATCGTAGGTGTGGAGCGCGGCTTCGTTACTCGCTCGGCTGCTGCAGCCCGCACCCTGAAGACCTTGCGCGCCTTGTGGAGCCTGCCACAAGGGCCACAGCCCAGCGGCGTGAGTGGCTACCAGGGCTTTTTTTACCACTTTCTGAACCTGGACGACGCACGGCGTTTCAAGCAGGTAGAACTTTCCACCATTGAC
The DNA here is from genome assembly GCA_938015595.1 of uncultured Saprospiraceae bacterium. Lineage (GTDB taxonomy): Bacteria > Bacteroidota > Bacteroidia > Chitinophagales > Saprospiraceae > UBA2329. Next base: position 32,084 of record CALLPI010000018.1, read on the forward strand.
ACAGGGTTGCTGATGGCGGGCGTGCTATCGGCGCAGTCTTACTTTGATGCTGACAACCCCGTAGAAGCCGAAGTACGCCAGGTAGCCGACCAGTTGTTTCGCAGGGTCAACTGGCCATGGTTTCTCAACAAAAACGGATTGCTCAGCATGGGCTGGCATCCTGAAACCGGTTTTCTGGAGGCTCAGTGGGACGGCTACAACGAAGCCATGATTTTGTATATATTGGCCTTTGGCTCGCCCACGCACCCGCTACCAGCCGACCTCTGGCAGGGCTGGACCAAACCCTATCTATGGGCGGAGTTCCAGGGGCAGCAGATGGTCAATTTCGCGCCACTGTTTGGCCACCAGTACAGCCATATGTATATTGACTTTAGGGGGATACGCGATGCCTACATGCAGGAAAAAGACATGGACTACTTTGAGAACAGCCGGCGGGCTACGCTGGCCAACCGCGCCTACTGCATACAAAACCCTGGTGGTTTCAAAGGCTATGGCCCCAACCTATGGGGGCTGACCGCCTGCGATGGGCCGGCTTATCTGGAACGCGAGTACAATGGCAAGTTCGTGCACTTTCAGGAGTATTCAGCACGCGGAGCGGCTGCCGACTACATCCGCGATGACGGCACCATTGCACCCACGGCTGCTGGCGGTTCTGTGCCGTTTGCGCCTAAAGAGTGCCTGGATGCCCTAAAATTTATGTGGGAAACTTACTACCCCGACCTTGTAGGTCAGTACGGTTTCAAAGATGCCTTCAATCTTACTTTTACCTTCAAGCCTGGCACAGAGAGAGGCTGGTTTGACACGGACTACCTTGGCATTGATCAGGGGCCAATACTGATCCAAATGGAAAACTACCGCAGTGAACTGATCTGGAAGGTAATGAAGAAAAATCCCTACATCCGCATAGGGCTCCGCAAGGCAGGGTTCCAGGGCGGATGGTTAGAAGAAAAACATCACAGCAATCACTAAAAAAATATGCTTGTATGAGTGTACTAAGGAAAATCATACATGTTGTAGCCCTACTGTTTGTGGCTTATTTAATGAACAGTTTTGCGTTGCGAAGCGGCATTATGAAGCATCCGCAAATGAACAAAACCATTGAGCAGCGCGTGGACTCGCTACTCGCCCTGATGACGCTAGAGGAAAAAATCGGGCAAATGACCCTATTTACTTCCGACTGGGAAATGACCGGCCCCACCCTGCGCGCCGAGTACAAGGAAGACATCCGCAAAGGGCGCGTGGGGGCTATCTTCAACGCGCACACCGCCGCCTACACCCGCGAGTTGCAGCGCATAGCCGTGGAGGAAACGCGCCTCAAGATACCATTGATTTTTGGCTACGACGTCATCCACGGCTACAAAACTATCTTCCCTATTCCGCTGGGCGAAGCCGCCAGTTGGGACTTACAGGCTATTGAACAAGCGGCTCGCATTGCCGCAGTAGAAGCCTCCGCTGCCGGCCTGCATTGGACTTTTGCCCCAATGGTGGACATTGCCCGCGACCCGCGCTGGGGGCGCATCTCCGAAGGCGCTGGGGAGGACAGCTACCTCGGCTCGGCTATTGCTGCTGCTCGCGTGCGCGGCTTCCAGGGCAATGGGTTTGACAACGCCGATGCTATACTAGCTTGCGCCAAGCACTATGCTGCCTACGGCGCCGCCCAAGCTGGACGCGATTATCATACGGTGGACATGTCCGAGCAAGTGCTCCGAGAGGTGTACTTGCCACCGTTCAAAGCTGCCCGTGATGCCGGCGCCTGGACGTTTATGACAGCTTTCAACGAGTGGAACGGCATACCCGCTACGGCTAATACCCGACTAATCAAGGATATTCTAAAGTGGGAATGGGGGTTCCCCGGCTTTGTAGTCACTGATTACACCTCCATCAACGAAATGGTACTGCACGGCTACGCAGCCGATGACAAACACGCTGCCGAACTCTCCGTTAATGCCGGCGTGGATATGGACATGCAAGGCGCTGTATATTACCACCACTTGGCTGACTTGGTCAAAGAAGGCAAGGTAAAAGTATCGCGCATAGACGATGCCGTGCGCCGCATCTTGCATCTGAAGTTTTTGCTGGGGCTATTTGACGACCCCTATCGCTTCTGCGACGAAGCACGGGAAAAGCGCCTTATTATGGCACCCGAACACCAGGCTGCCGCCCGCGATATGGCGCGCAAGTCTATCGTACTGTTGCGCAATGAAAAACAGACCCTGCCGCTGTCTAGGCAAATCAAGACGCTGGCTGTCATTGGCCCGTTGGCCGACAGCAAACAGGACATGCTAGGCAACTGGTCGGCTTCCGGCGATGCCAAAGACTGTGTGACGCTGCTGGAAGGCGTACGCGCCAAACTACCCGGCCAAGGGCGCGTACTATATGAAAAAGGCTGCGACATAGAAAATAAGAGCGACCGCTCAGGCATAGCCAAGGCGCTGGCTGTAGCAAAGAAAGCCGACGCCATAGTGGTGGTTGTGGGCGAAGCGGGCTGGATGTCGGGCGAGGCAGCCAGCCGCGCAGACATTGGCTTGCCCGGCCTGCAGGAAGAACTGGTGAAGGCACTGGTAGCCACGCAGAAGCCAGTGGTAGTAGTGCTAATGAACGGGCGCCCGCTGGCCATTCCCTGGGTGGCAGAAAATGCTCCTGCTATACTGGAGACCTGGTTTGCCGGTACTCAAGGCGGCCATGCCATTGCAGATGTGTTATTTGGCGACTACAATCCTTCTGGCAAGCTGCCTGTCACGTTCCCTCGATCTGCAGGGCAGATTCCGCTATTTTACAACGCAAAAAACACCGGACGACCTGCCGACCCTAACAACAAATACACCAGCAAATACCTGGATGTGCCCAACTCGCCGCAGTGGCCCTTTGGCTTTGGTTTGAGCTATACAACCTTTAGCTACAGTGACTTGCAAGTGGACAAAAAGGAGTTTGGCTACAACGACGCGCTGACCATCCGCGTAAAAGTGACCAATACTGGCGCCCGCGAAGGCGAAGAAACCGCTCAGCTGTACGTGCGCGACTTAGTGGGCAGCGTCACTAGGCCAGTGCGCGAACTCAAGGGCTTTCAGAAGGTGCAGCTCAAGCCCGGTGAAAGCAAGGTGATCACTTTCAGACTCAGTGCTGATGATCTTCGATTTTACAATGCCGACTTGCTCTTTCGTGCAGAGCCTGGGGAGTTTGACATCTGGGTAGGCGGAGACTCTAACGCAGCGCTGGGCACGAGAGTGACGCTGAAACATTGACACAAGAAGCGGCAGCTACATTGCCGAAGGTGCTCTTAGCTCCAAACATTAGAAATAACAAAAAAAGTGGCAAAATATGAAATCACTCCAATCACTCCTCTGGGCAGCATGCCTGCTGATAAGCACATGGGCCGCTGCTCAGGTCACTGTCACTGGTAAGGTGAACGATGAAAAAGGCGAGGCCATCATCGGCGCTAATGTGATGATCAAGAACTCCACTACAGGTACAATAACTGATATTGATGGCAGTTTCGAGATCAAAGTGCCAGATGCTTTTGTCACGCTGATAGTATCGTACATTGGCTACACTACGCAGGAAATTCCGCTACGAAACCAAACACGCCTGGAGGTAGTGTTGCGGGAGCAAGCCACGCTTATCAACGAAGTGGTGGTAGTGGGCTACGGCACTACGCGCAAGAGTGACCTGACTGGCTCAGTGACCAGCGTTAAGTCGGAAGAAATTCAGAAGATTGCAGCGGCCAACCCCATGCAGGCCTTGCAAGGTAAAGTAGCCGGTGTACAGGTGAGTACGGCGTCGGGGCGCCCTGGCGAGGGGCCGGTAGTACGCATACGCGGCACGGGTACGCTCAATGGTGCTGCGCCGATCTATGTAGTAGATGGATTGATTCTCAATAACATAGACTTTCTGAATACCGCCGACATCGAAAGTATGGAGGTGCTCAAGGATGCTTCTGCGGCAGCTATTTACGGTACGCGCGGCGCCAATGGAGTCATTCTCATCACTACGCGCAAGGGTGCGCGCAGCGCCAAGTCCAGGGTATCGTTCAGTTCTTATGTGGGGCAGCAGCAAGTAGAGCGCCGGCTGGACATGGCCAACGCCGCCGAGTATGCTCAGTTGGTCAATGAATTGTCGGGGCGCGCAGTGTACCCCAACCCCGATGCGCTGGGACAAGGCACTGACTGGCAGGACGTCATCTACCAAAACGGACTGATACATAACTACAACCTCAACATAAGCGGTGGCTCTGACAACATGCTGTTCAGCATCAGCGCTGATGTATTCCGCCAGGAAGGCATTATCCGCTCATCGTACTTCAACCGCTATACGCTGCGCATTAACAACGAGTACAACTTCTTTCGGTGGATGAAATTCGGGCACAATGCAGCCTTCGTGATGTCGGACAATAACCGCGAGCCGGGCGGCATTGTATTCAACGCCATTGCCGCCGACCCCACCGCCCCCGTGCGCGACACTACTGGCAACTACGGCAACACCTCGCGCAACTCCAACGTGAGCAACCCCGCCGCCCAATTGGAGTATAACAGCTACAATCGGGGCTACGGCCAGCAATTCACTGGCAACTTCTACAGCGACATCTTTCTGGTCAAAAACCTGACTGTGCGCAGCAGTTTTGGTTACAACCTGGTGAACAACCGCAACAGGAGCTACGAGCCGCAGTTTTTTGTGAACGATAAGCAGCAGAATCCCGAAAGCCGCATCTTCGCTGGATTTTACAGAGGCGTGGACTGGCAGTGGGAGAACACCGCCAACTACCGCAAGGAGTGGAAAAACCACCGCATAGATCTACTGGCCGGCTACACTGTACAGGCCATCACCGGCGAGGGCATTGGCGGTGGGCGCGCCCGGCTTATTGGTAATACACCGGAGTTTTTCTACCTGAACGCCGGCGATGAGCAAACGGCTACCAACTACCACTTTGGCAATACGCCTGAGCGCTATCTCTCCACGCTGTTTCGCGTCAATTACGCCTTATTCGACAAGTATCTGCTGACGGCCTCGTGGCGGCGCGACGGTTCGTCTAAGTTTGGTGCAAAGCGGCGATTTGGCAGTTTTCCCTCGGTGGCAGTAGCTTGGCGCGTCATTGATGAGCCATTCATGCAAAACCAAAAACTGCTGACCAACCTCAAGCTACGCGCCAGTTGGGGGCAGTTGGGCAACGACAAGATCCCAGCCAGCGCCGCCATTCCCACTGTCACCAATAGCCTTAGTGCCGTATTTGGCCCCGATGAACAATTGCTCTTTGGCGCTACGGTTATCACCTTGGCCAATCCCTTCCTGCAGTGGGAACTGAGCACCAGTACCAACCTGGGTGTGGAAGTAGGCGCCGTGGACAACCGCCTGACCCTGGAGATGGATTACTACCGCCGCCTAACCGATAAAATCCTGGTGGCTGTGCCCATACCCGACTACGTAGGCTCGGCAGGCGACCCCTTTGTGAATGCCGCCAGCGTGCTCAACAGCGGCCTGGAAGCCGTGCTCAACTGGCGTGGGCGCATAGGCAAGCTCAACTACCGTGCTGGCCTCAATGGCTCCACAGTACAAAATGAGGTGAAATCGCTGGGGGCCGGCAACCAGTTTCTGCGCGGTGCTTTTATTAACGGAGAAGTGGCTACCCTCACCGAAGTAGGTGGCCCCATTGGCGCTTTCTATGGCTATCGCGTGGCGGGCGTGTACCAAAGTGCAGAGGACATTGCACAGTATCCCAACCAGGGCCTGGTGCGACCTGGCGACCTGCGCTTTGAAGACGTCAATGGCGATGGTATCATCAGCCCTGATGACCGCACCTATTTGGGCAGCCCCATTCCTAACCTGATTTTCGGTTTCAATGTGGGTTTTGACATCGCCGGCTTTGATTTTTCGGCAGATTTCAACGGGGTGCGCGGCAACAATATACTTAACGCCAAGCGCATGTTTCGAGGCTTCGGCATACCCAACTTTGAGGCTGACTTCCTCGACAGATGGACAGGACCAGGCACAAACGACCGCCGGCCTCGTACCACCAACGGTGGCTATCCTAACTACAGCGTGTCGGACTTCTTCCTCGAAGATGGCTCCTTTATGCGCCTGCGCAGTTTTCAGGTGGGATACAGCTTCCCCAAAAGCCTGCTGGCCAAGGCCAAACTATCAAACCTACGCCTTTACCTAAGCGGCAACAACGTACTGTTGTGGACAAAATATTCGGGCTACAGTCCCGAAATAGGCAGTGAAAATGTGCTGCAAGTCGGTATTGATGGAGGGATTTATCCCACAGCCAGAACCTTTTTGGTGGGCCTCAATGCCGGATTTTAATTTGCCAAAATAAAATCTATTCGCGATGAAAAAGTATATCATTCGGTTTCTTGCCACCTTGGCAATGGGTATGGGGGCCACGGCCTGCAACCAAGACTTCCTGGACGTAAAACCACAGGGGCAAATCAATGCCGAAAACTACTTCCAAACCACCGACCACGCTATATGGGCTACCAATGCTGTGTATAATCAATTGCGCACCTGGGATGTGATTGCTTTCCCGTTTTTGGCCATGACCGACATTGTTTCCGACGACGCCACCAAGGGCAGTTTCCCGGCAGATGCACAGCGCTTGAGCACTTTTGACGACTTCACCTACGGCCCATCTTTCCCAGAGGAAATTCGCCTGGCTTGGCGGGGCTACTATCGGGGGGTGTTCCGCGCCAATACAGCTATTGAAGGCATTGCCAAGGTGCAAATGGATGAGCAACTCAAAAATCGGCTCATCGGCGAGTGCAAGTTCTTGCGGGCGCACTACTACTTCTACCTCGTGCGCTGGTTTGGCGATATTCCGCTCATTACCAAGCCCTTGTTGGAAAGCGAGTACTACAATCAACCACGTGCACCTAAGGCGGAGGTCTATAATCTCATCATTCAAGACCTCAAAGATGCGATCGAAGCGCTACCCGAGAAAAGCCAGTATCCGGCTGCCGACCTCGGGCGGGCAACCAAAGGCGCTGCACGCGGTGTGCTGGCCAAGGTGTACCTAACCATCGGCGACTTTGTGAATGCCGAACGCTATGCGCTGGAAGTCATCAACTCCGGGCAGTACGCGCTGTTACCCAATTATGCCCGCATCTTCTTACCCGAAGGCGAAAACTCCAGCGAATCAGTATTTGAAATCCAGGCTACGGCACTTGAAGAATCTTATGCTGGTGCTACTGCCTGGAACATGATACAAGGTGTGCGCGGTACGCCCAATCTGGGTTGGGGCTTCAACTTGCCCAGTGACGACCTCGTTGCCGCCTATGAACCGGGCGACCCCCGCCGCGATGCCACCATCTTGTACGTGGGAGAGGTACTACCTGACGGCTCTGGTGTAGTGCAGGACAATCCCGAAATGCTCAATGAGCGCTATAACCAAAAAGCCTGGACGCCCAGCCACCCTGGTTTACAAGACAATGGCCCCAGCAACATTCGCATACTGCGCTATGCCGACGTACTGCTCATGGCCGCTGAAGCACTCAATGAAAACGACAAGCTGCAGCAAGCGCTCACTTATATCAACCAAGTACGCGCGCGCGCACGCGGCAATCGGCCACCCAGCGTGCTACCTGCGCTTACTTTCAGCAGCAAAGAGCAACTGCGCCAAGCCATCTGGCGCGAGCGCCGCGTAGAACTGGCCATGGAACAGCACCGCTGGTTTGATCTTGTGCGCACTGGACAAGCAGCTACCAAGCTGGCGCCCCTGGGCTTCAAGGCCAACAAGAACGAGTTGTTTCCGATACCCCAGTCGGAGATTGATTTGACCAACGGTATTATTAAGCAAAACCCAGGATATTGAGGAGAAGGGGCAAATGAGTTAACAGGGTAATCTTCAAACGAAGTAATGAGCTTAAAGAGAGAGGAACAAGCATGTTGGAAAGATGGGGGCCGCCCTATGCCCTTCAGAAAATAAAAAATACGTTCCTATGTTACAAATTGGGATTTTCCTTGCTTTGATGCTGGGCTTCAATAACCTTTGGGCGCAAGTGCGCCATGACACCGTGCTGATTGATTTTGGCAGCAATATTTCCTCGTTTCCGTGGAATAATGTTACAGACCCTACAGCGGGTTTTATTGCCGATATGATCAACACAGATGGGCAGCAATCAGGCATTTACATGCTGGTGTATGATGCCTTTAACAACATCAATACCGCAGGAACGATGGCGCCAGACCCTGCGCTGGGCATGCCGGGTACAGCTACTAGCGATAGTTTTTTTGGCAATACCATCACTTTTGGTGGACAGGTGCAAACCACCGGTGGCGTGGAATTGGCCAACTTACAGTTGGGCAAAACCTACGAGATTACCATTTTTGCCTCGCGCATGTCAGTGGCCGACAACAGGGAGACGCGCTACTTAATAGAGGGCGCAGTCATGGACTCGCTATTCCTGGATGCCTCCAACAATACTGATCGCGTCGTTAGCATTAGCATGTTACCTGACGTTAATGGCGTCATTCGCATAACAGCCTCTCCCGGGCCTAACAACAATAACTCCACCGGCTTTTACTACCTAGGCGCCATTAGGTTGGTGTATGAAGAGAACGAGCCTCCAGCGGGAGGGCAGTTGGATACCTTGCTCATTGATTTTGGAACAGTGTTCTCGCCTTCGCCGTGGAACAACGTAACCGACCCCACAGCAGGCCTCGTCAATAACCTGGTCAATACTGCTGGGCATCCCTCCGGACGAGGCATTGCTGTGTTTGATGCTTTTACAGGGGTGAATACACAAGGTACAACCTCACCGGCACCAGCGCTGGGCTTTCCAGGCTCGGCTACCAGTGACAGTTTCTATGGCAATACCGGCTCTTTTGCTGGCCAGGTGCAGCCTACCGGCGGTGTAGAACTTTTCCGCCTGGACCCTGCCAAAGCCTACGACATAGCCATTTTTGCCTCTCGCCTGGGCACCGACGTGCGCGAAACCAGGTACGTGCTGCAGGGGCTTACCACCGATACGCTACTGCTCAATGCGTCTTCCAACACGGACATGACAGCCCGCACAGTGCTTCGACCTGCCGCCGACAGCACCATACGCATTACGGCATCGCCGGGGCCCAACAACAACAGCCCGCTCGGATTTTTTCACCTCGGCGCCATGCAGGTATTGTATGAAAAGGAAGCCCCCCCTGTAGTTTCTTTGACTGATACCTTGCTCATAGACTTTGGCAGCAACCTCTCGCCGCTGCCCTGGAACAATGTAACCGACCCCACCACCGACCGCATTGACGACCTGCTGACCTCTACCGGGCTAGCTTCCGGCAAATCAGTGGCAGTCTATGATGCCTTCAACAACATCAATACTGCCGGCACCCTCAGCCCTGAACCAGCCATTGGCTTCCCGCCTACGGCCACCGGCGATAGCTTTTTTGGCAATACAGCGACTTTTGGCGGCCAGGTGCAGCCCACCGGCGGCGTAGAATTTGGCGGCCTTGACCCAGCCAAGCCGCACACATTCATCATTTTCGCCTCGCGTATGGCCTCCAACGACAACCGCGAGGCGCGCTACATCCTCCAGGGGCTCTCGCAAGAAACCGCACTGCTGGATGCTGCCAATAACATCAATCGCGTAGCCACTGCAACCCTCTACCCGGCCAGCAATGGAACCATCCGCCTAGAGGCTGCTCCTGGACCAAACAACAACAATACCTTCGGCTTTTACTACTTAGGTGCGCTGAAACTCCTGTACGAGCGCAGCGCTGTAAGCCCACCAGAGTTGGCGCTGGTATCACCCAATGGCGGCGAGTACTGGCAGGTGGGCAAAACGCCGTCTATCGTCTGGCAGAGCAGAAACGTAGGTAGTCTGGTGCTGGAATACTCCACCAACAACGGCGCTACCTGGACGACCATAGACACTGTGCAGGCGTTCCGCCGCGAATACCCCTGGACAGTACCCAATGCGCCTTCCAGTGAGAGCCTGGTGCGGCTACGCACGCCCCAACTCAGCGTGCAAAGTGCCCGCTCCTTTGAAATTGCCGCCGATACTACTACATGCCACATTGTGGTGCTAGGCTCCTCTACAGCAGAGGGTGCCGGTGCTTCACCTTCTGACAGTGCTTGGGTAAACCGCTATCGCAAAGCCATCTTTCAAAAGGACACACGCTACGCTGTGACCAACCTGGCCCGCGGCGGCTACACTACCTACCACATACTGCCTACGGGTTCGCCCATTCCGCCCAACGTCAGCATCAGCATTGACCCGCAACGCAACATCACCCGCGCGCTGTCGCTACAGCCTTACGCCGTAATTATAAATATGCCCTCCAATGATGCAGCCAACTTCTTTCCTCTGGCCGACCAATTGGCCAACATGGCCCTCATTAAAACTACCACCAATGCCGCTAATGCCGAAATGTGGGTAACCACCAGCCAGCCCCGAAACTTTGGCAACCCAGCACAGATACTGCTCTTGACGCAGCTCCGCGATTCCATTCTGAGCATATACGGCGACAAGGCCATTGACTTCTGGACGGGTATTGCTGCGCCCAATGGCTTCATACAGAGTGCTTTTGACTCGGGCGATGGTATTCACCTCAACAATACCGGGCATCGCCTGCTGTTTGAGCGCGTGCTGGCTAAGGGCATTGATACCTTGGGCTGCGATGACGTCAACACAGTTGTGCAGGAGGCGATCAAGCCCGGGCAATTGTTGGTCAGGGCATTCCCCAACCCGTTCCAGCGCCATTTCACGCTTGAGTTTGAAGCCACATCGGCTGGGCAAGTAGAACTGCAACTTCTGGATGTACTGGGGCGCAGGATAGTCTGCCTTCACGCGCCAATAGTTGGCGGCGGCCTTCATCAATGGTCGGTAGAACTACCCGAAACAACACCTGCCGTACTGATTGGCATAGTGCGCCTGCAAACAGAAAAAGGCTGGACACAAGGGAGCATAAGGCTGATAAGAGGGTAAGAAGACTCAGGGCTGCCTCCTGCTGGCGAGTAGTCGTTGAGCGGAGGAAGTCCTCTCCATGGTTGCAGCCCTGTAGTTTTGTAAAGGGCCATGCTGGTGCGAGTTTTCCGCCTCGTATCGGCCATTCAGCAAAGCCCTTACTGCTACTCTGGTGTATTTTACTCTCTAGGTTTATACTATCCTGATGGCAGCAGAAATCCCGGTATTTGTATCGCACAAGTCGGCATTTGTCACTTTTCATGGTTTTTAACCATTCAGCAGCACACACTTTATCGTTATTAGATATAGAACGTACGCCTGATCCGATGGTCTCGTGTGCGCTGTAAAAGTATCCACTCTCAAAAAACTTGCTTATGAAGACCATTACTCACACAATAACCTGGCACCCCTGGCGATGGATGCCAATCTTCTTCACGCTCTGCCTGACAGGAGCGCTGACCGCACAGCGTTCTAATGACACTATTGGCTTGCTGCTGGACTTCCCGCTTTTGGATATACCCTATCAAAGCTACGCCTCGAGCACTACCGGTGGCTTTCTTTCGGGGTATGCCAATCCGAGTATGCGGCAGAGCTTGGGCATGACGACCAATTTTTATAGCGCAGCTCACTTTGGCGCCAAGCAAGCCTTCAGAAAGATAGACAACAAGTTCTTGCGTGGCTTAGCAGTTTATGGAGCAGCCACTGTGTTTGACCTGTTTACCATAACAGCGCCACTTGGCAATGCTTGGCTGCACGAAGAATACCACCGTGCTGTACTTACGCGTCGTGAAGTAAGCAGCGTCAACGAGGTCAACCGCTTTCCCATGGGGGGTAGCGTCTTTAAAGTATATCGCATCACAGACGCCGACCTACAGCGCATGCACGACAACCACCAAAACGACTGGCGACGCCTACAAGTGGCTGGCAAAGAAAGTGAACTACACTTGCTACAAACCCTCCAGCGCAACGATTTCTTTTACAATCAGAAATTACCTCACATTCCCTTGTACTGGCTGGTCACTTTTTCTACAGGGGGGTACGTGCGCAGCAGTGTCAAGGATGACTTCAATACCCGGGTAGATGAGATGAATGAAAAAGATGGGACGGATATTTCCCTTCGGGATTTCACTGGCCCGGACTACACCGCTTGGGTATATTCGCTGTTCAGGCCGCAGGTTCGCTATTCGGCACGGGGCGTACACCCTTCTGGGGTAGGCATCAATCGCTACATCAAGCCCGCCGACCTGACTCAAGAGGAGCTGGATTTCCTCAAAAAACAGGGCCGCCTGCAGTGGCTGAATCTCATCTCCCCCACCCTCTTCGGTTTTTCCAAGATCCGCCTCAAATCTGCCGCTGAAGGCAATCACTACGGCAACTTTGCTGTACGCAGTGTCATCACGCCCTACGGCAACGACATCATGCTGGACGTATGGTATCAATCGCCGCGGTACAATCTGTTTTTTGTGCTCCACAATTATTTCAACCAATCAGAAAATTTTGTTGCCGGTATTGAGGCGGGTATGGTAGATCAGCCCATATTACGTGGCAAACTGGCCGTCAGCCCTCGCCTGATGATGTGGCGCCAGCCAGAGGGGCTGTCTTTTAGCACCAGCGAAGGTAAGTTGGGCGGATTGCTGGGGCTGGGTATGCGCGCCAATCTCGGCTTGTTCAGCCCCTATTTGGAGGTAGAGGGCAAGACGGAAGGCTGGGTCATGGGCAATGTATTTCTGGAAGAAAACCTCAGCGTCAGGGGCGGCGTGAGGTTAGCAATTCGGTGAATTATACTGAGCAACACAACGCCAAGTTTTGTGCATAATTTGCAGATGTTGTGCACAAAACTTGGCGAGTCGAAGTATAGAGTTTCCTGTCTGAGGTTTTCCGCCGGATTCTGCACCTTTGCAGCGTCGAACCAACATCTGTTCATGGCAATGCCTGTTAGAGTTGATGCAGACGCCCATCGCAAAGGGCTGGCCGCAGTGATAACAGCTGCCGTGTTGTGGAGCACGGGGGGGCTTTTCATCAAGCTATTGCCCTTTGATGCGCTCACTATCTTGTGCTATCGCTCCTTGTTTGCCGGCATATTATTTGCGGTGCTGTTTCGGCGGGTTCTTTTCAAGCTGGATGCGCTAACCCTGGCCATCAGCCTGATGTATGCCGGGTTGCTATGGACGTTTGTCACTTCTACCAAGCTCACCACAGCAGCTAACGCCATATTCCTGCAGTATACTGCACCGGTGTACATCATGCTGTTGGAGCCGCTGCTGTTCAAAACCCGTCTGCGGCGCATAGACCTCATTAGCCTACCAGTGTGTGTAGCGGGCATGTTGCTGTTTTTTGCCGACGATCTCCAGATAGGCGATGCGCGGGGCAACTGGATCGCGCTAGGCTCAGGCGCAATGTTGGCTGGTATCATTCTGGGGCAGCGCTTCAACGAGCCAGAGCGCTACGAAACGGCCATCTTCTGGGGCAATGTATGGGTAGCCCTCATAGGATTGCCCGCCTGGCTGCAAGCACCTGCACCTACACCTGCTCAGTGGGGCATGTTGCTGTTCCTTGGTTTTATACAGATTGGCTTGGGGTACGTACTATTCAACTACGGCCTCAAGCGCGTACCAGCCCTGGAAAGTTCACTACTGGCCATGCTGGAGCCGGTGCTCAATCCGGTATGGGTGGTTATTGGTTATGGAGAATGGCCGGGCTTGTGGGCACTACTGGGTGGCAGCATAATTGTGGTTATGTTGGCTGTTCGCACTTATGTATCTTACCCTCAGAAGCCTTTGACTAATTCAAACACTCGGCACTCGGAATAGCGGCTAGCAACAAAATAATCGGCCTTGCCCGCTCATGGGCAGTTGTACGGCCTCGCTTGGGCAACCCACTTTTTCGTTTTTTGCTTTCTTCCGCCGCTCGCAGGAGGTACCCCGCACCTTACAGCCTCTCTACCAACTCTACGCGGCGGTTGAGCCGACGACCTTCATCCGTGCGGTTGTTGCCGACGGGAGACAGCGGGCCTACACCGCGCGCTATGAGCTGGGCTACACTGATGCCGCGAGAGATGAGCGCCCTGACCACGGCGTCAGCGCGTTGCTGAGAGAGGGTCATATTGGCTTCCAGGCTGCCTGTGTCGTCGGTGTGGCCAGCGACATAGAAGGTGCGGCCAGGTCGGGTTTTGACGAAAGCAGCTATTTCGTTCAGCACGGCTTCCGAGGCGGGCAATATGACGGCATTGCCGGTCTCAAACAAGATGTCATACAATACTACTTTGCCGGATTCAGAGATGGACTTGGCCATGTAGGTAGCATCCACTTTTACTTTGCCTGTATCCATGGCGGTAGTTTCCAATATGTCCAAGAAGATATAGACCTGTTCGTTTATTTCAGCCAGTGCCAGTACCACGTAGGCCGTGCCGTTGGCGGTGTTTTTGCGCGCTGACAGGTAGTGTGACCCGCTATACACATTGGTATTGTACTTGGGGCAGTTGCCGTTGGTACGTTGCTCTATTTTGTTGGCATTGCCATAAGAGCCGAAGGTAAGCACAAAAAAATTAGCATATCCTCTGGCCATACATTTGTCGGCGATGCAGGAAAACAGGATGTCAAACCCACCCTTTCGCAATTGCTGCTCATAGTTGCGAAAGATTTCCAGGATACTCTTGCCCCTAGGGCCTAAATAGATGTAGGCGCTCAGTTTGCCTTCGGGCGTCAAGGCATTGGGAATGCCGTCGCTGGTTCCAGGTTCAGTGGCAATCAGGTAACTGGTATAGTTGCTGGCATAGCTGCACAACCAGGAAGCGCCGTCGTAACGGCTGATTAAAGGGTGGTCTTCTTGAGCGAAGAGTGTAATGGCTCCAAAAACAAATAATAGGGAAATAAGCAAGCGGATTTTCATGAAGCAGTTTTTAAAGTGTTTGATTATTGGTTTTTTTACTCTACAAAGTAGAGTATTTATCATTAACTGCATGTTAAATTTAATTTTTTTTATTTTTTGCCCATTTAAGCACTGATTTTTCTGTAAAATGAAAATTATTGCATAATTTTGACCATTAATTATTTGATCAAATTTCTCTTTTGCCATGCTTGCTCCTCTGAAAAAAACGCCCATTATCTTAGCGGTACCAGCTACTAGTGTTGCCTCGTTTTCAAGGATTACGCCTGTATGTATTTTCGTTGTTGGGGGGATAGCCTTCCACAACGCAACTCCCCATCAAAGTGGGGTATAAGAGGGCTTCATATAAAGTAAAGGCTTGCTGATGTGTCAAAATAGACAACACCCAATGAGCCAGGTGGCTATGCGTATGACCTCTCTGCCTGTATCGCACAAGAAACGCTCGCCGATGCAGAATTTAACACTACAACAACAATTTACACAATGCCTACAGCGCTCAAGATAATCCTCGCCATAGGAATCATCATCATTGCCATACCCTTGTTGTACGCGGGTTTATTTTTCGTCATTGTATTCTACCACGAAATTAAGCCCCCTGAGCGAATACAGCTCTTCTGGGCAGAACACGAAGGGCTGACTATTGAGATGGTCAAACTGCTAAAAATACGCCTGGGCGACTCTGATGTGCAGTATATCCTCTTTTTGAATGACCAGCCAGCTTGGTCAAATAACAGAGTCCTCGATAAAAAGATCAAGAATGTTGCCAACTGGCCTAGGCCTGTGCTCCGAGAAGATCTCCAAAAAATCATTGCGATGCGGTATGTATTGCCCGATAGTATTGAAAGCTGGAAAGGATCAGACATTTGGATTGACCCTGCTCAATTTTCAAGGGAGGACTTTGAGCGGTTGTGCGATTTTATTGAAACCCGCTATCAGGATGATCCCCACAATGCCTTCGAAGGACAGAAATCCGGCGACATGACGTTTTACTTCCGCTGGATTATCTATGCAGATGCTACTCAGTTTTCTGAACGCGTGTACACCGCCCCGAGGCCAGACAACCGAAAAGAATTTGTGGTCTTACGCCTCAACGGTCACGTGGTTCATTATCTCGAAAACGAGGACGGATACGAAAAAATAATATACTCCGGCGATTTAGATACCAATACGTACCACATCAGCCTCGTCGAAGGCTACTTTGGTGAATATCTGAAAGTTGGAGAAAGAACGCCTTACCAGTACTTTGTTGACAAAAACGGAAACAGGCTTACTGATTACTTTTCAATTTCTATAGACAGCAGCCGCTGAGTACTCTTGGAGCAATAAAGAGAGGGCTTAGCCCTGGGGGCAGCTGCACCCCCCTGCTCCCTTCCACGAGTAAAGAAACTGAGCCCATACTGTACCCTGTTGAAAATCATTTGGCCGCGCGCAGGCCGGGCTGCACTTCTGCCACTTGCGGCACCCCGTAAATTTGGGGCCGTAGAGGAGGTATCGCCCTAAAAACAGTAAGTCGCACCTCCCATTGGCGGTACGACTTACTCCGAAAATCATAATCCCATGAACAATTAAAACAACTCTTGCACTCCCGAAAGAGCTATATCTTAACAACTTTTTAGTTGGAACTTGTCAATTGATAAGTTTGAAGATAGTAAGTTGGCCTTCCACGAGCCAACTTACTATCGGCAAACGAAAAATTCCCATGTTTCTTTGTCCAAACCAGCACGCCAACTCTTTTGCCAGCGCTACATCTCGTTTGACAGTACAAACATCTTATGATTTTCGAGATATGACAAAGACAAAAATCTAGATTTGTGAAAAATAAATTAGGGCGTAATTTAAACAGATCTCCTTTTTTAAGGACGCATTTCCGTCAAATAATATGAATTTTTGTGAAAAAATAAACCTGCTTACTGTACTTCTTCTGCGCAATTTTTTTTAAGCCCAAACCACAGGTAGCGGCCTTTCAATCCGGAATGCGATGCCACCAGGGCTGCGCGCGCTCCAACTGGCCGGCCAACTGGAAGAGCAAGTCTTCACGGCCAAAGGCAGCACTGAACATCACGCCTACTGGCAGGTTATCAGCAGTCCAGTGCAAAGGCACTGACATGGAGGGTTGCCCGGTCATATTGGCAAAGGCTGTGTAAGGCATGTAGCTGTAAATCTGTTCAGCCAATTTGCGCACACTAGCCTTGAGCAGACCGCCCCAGCCCAGGGTGTTGATGAAGGCAATAGCGCGTTGCTCTGCTGGCGTAGGCTTGAGCGCCCCAATAGCAAAGGGGGGCTTGGCTACGGTGGGGGTCAGCAGGCAGTCCCATTGCTCGTGGAAAGCACCCACGCGTCGTGCCAAGTCGTTCCAGCGGCGGCGTGCAAAGGCATAGTCTTTGGCTGAGTAAGCCTTGCCTAGCAAGCCTAGCATATATGTGGTTGCTTCTACGTCTTTAGGGGTAACTCTCCTGCCCAGGAAGCCGGATAGTTTCTCTAAGTCGGCGGCTGCTTCGCCCATTACTATAATGATGAACACTTCTGTGAGGTCTTCCTTTTGATAGGGCAGGGCTACCTCCTCTACCTTGTGCCCAAGCGCCTGCAGTAATGCTGCAGTGTTTTCTACTGCTTGAACGCACTCCTTGTCCACTTCATGCCCCAAGGTGTGCTTGGCGGTGAAGCCAATGCGCAAAGGCGC
Source organism: uncultured Saprospiraceae bacterium (assembly GCA_938015595.1). Classification (GTDB taxonomy): domain Bacteria; phylum Bacteroidota; class Bacteroidia; order Chitinophagales; family Saprospiraceae; genus UBA2329. The sequence continues at coordinate 49,535 of CALLPI010000018.1, forward strand.
TGGCTCCTGCTGCACAGCTTGCAAATAGGGGCCAGTGGGCGTCGCAATGTGGAAGGGATCGCCAGGTGCTGGTGCGCAGAGCGCATCCAAAAAAACTGCACTGTCTCTGACCGAGCGGCTCAAGCAGCCCTCCACCACGGCACCGCTCCACATCTCGCCTTTGAAGGGAGCCAGCGTCAGCCGTCCGCGGCTGGGTTTGAGGCCAAAGAGGCCGTTGCAAGAGGCTGGTATGCGAATGGAGCCGCCACCATCGCTGGCTGTGGCTATGGGTACCATGCCAGCCGCTACTGCTGCCCCCGACCCGCCGCTAGAGCCGCCGGCACTCCGCGCAGGATTCCAGGGGTTGTGCGTGGGGCCAAAGTATTCTGGCTCAGTAAACGGCGTGAGTCCAAACTCTGGTGTGTTTGTTTTGCCAAAATACACCAACCCAACCTCGCGAAAGCGCTTGACCAGCACGCTATCTTCTGGCGAGTAATAGCCTTCGTACCCCCGGCAGCCCGTGCGCAAAGGGAAGCCCTTGACCTCCAGCCCCAGATCTTTGATGAGAAAGGGTACGCCAGCAAACGGCGCCTGCCGATCCACCCGGGCGGCCAGGCGCCGCCCTTCGTCGTACATCTTATGGATTACGGCATTGAGTTGAGGGTTGACGGCTTCCGTGCGGGCTATGGCGATGTCCAGCAATTCAAGCGGGGTAACGTCTCCCTTGCGCACCAGCTCAGCTAAGCCCAGGGCGTCGTAGCGGCGGTATTCGTCAAAAGTCATGTTTGGCAGTTGGCGTAGAATGGAAAAATCTGGTTCAGGCAGGCACCAAAGGTAGCAATAATGCCAAGGAAAAACAAGCGTCCAAAAATTATGCTGAGCAACGCCAAGTTTTGTGCATGAATTACAGATGTTGTGCACCAAACTTGGCAATTCGAAGTATATCTATTGTATAGTTGTGTTGCCTAGGCTAAGGGCCTCCTGTGCCGCTCCGCACACTCCTCTCTATAAATCATCTACATTCACACTGTCCACGGAAGGGGGGGGGAGGGGGTAGATTTGACAAATTTTCAGAATTTGTCAGATCGTGCGGCTTTCAGTGCTCAATATGCTCCAAAGTAACGGCGCAAAAACCACTCTAGCGTGAGCAAGCCCAACAGTAGGAAAAACAGCCACTTGAGGTGCATAATCGGGCGGTTTTGCACTGTGTTGTAAATGACCGGCTTAACGCTTTCTTTGGCGCGGATGAGTTGAGCAACAGAAGCTATGTCATTGGGATACACGGTGGCGCCGCCAAACTTATCGCTCAGCAGACGTAGCAGGCCGTGGTCGGCGGTGGTTTCGTACAGCTCCAATTCGATGGGTTGTACGCTGAAGCGGCCTTCGTAGAAAAGGTTCTGCCCGCCAAAGTTGACACTACCCCGGAAGGTGTAGTCGCCCACAGGAAAGATACCGGGATTGAGGCTGTAGGCACGCCCCGATTTGTTGAAGGTGTACTTGAACTCCTGTTTCTGGCTGTTGGTGATAACCAGGAAGACGTCGGGGTCATTGACAAGGTCATAGTTGCTGTTGTAGAGTTCGGCGTCGAATACGACAGGTTCGTTTTCGTTGAAGATAGCCTTAGGTAGGTTGACGCGAAACTTGCGCTTGTCTTCTTTGACACCGAGGTACTGAGCGGATTTGCCTATGAGCCCGTCAAAGATGTCGTGGTTCTGGTGTTGCAGGTAGTCGAAGAGGCGCCACTTCCAAATACCTTCGCCACAAAATACGGCGGTGCGTACACCATTTTGCTCGCCCAGTACAAGCAGAGGATAGCGGGTATCCACCTTGCCGATGCGCTGGTACAGGAGCACTTGCGCTTCAGGCGAAACCGCATACTCCCCGAACGGAGCAATAGCCGGCGAGAAGGTGGGTAGTTGCTGAGCCAGGCGTTCGCCGAGTGTGAAGAGGCTGAACTCTGGGCTTACGCGACCTTGTACCTCGTTAGTATTGCGGCCGTCAGTGCGAATGCTCACCAGCGACTGCACTTGGTTAAGGCGGGCGTAGTTGGTTTGCAAGCCAGCGATGAACCAGCGCGGGATGCGGCGGGTCTCGATGGTGTTGAGGATGCCAGTGGCATCGTTGGTACGAGCGGGAAGTTGATGCAGGATGACAAAGTCATAGTCGGCCACGTTTTTCTTGAAATCGGCAACAAACTCTACGCTGACCTCGTAGTTTTTGTTGTTGCTCAGAGATTGCTTAAGGGCAGTGAGGTCGGGGTGAGGCACAGCAGCCAGCACGAGGATTTTCTGGCGGGCATCGAGCACTTCGATGAAGATGTCCTTGCTGTTATTGGCGGTCACGCTCTCCCCAGGTATGGCGCCGGCCACCACGCGGAAGCGCAGTACCCCGGGACGGTCGGCGTCCAGGATGATTTCGCGCGTGACGAAGAAGTCATTTCGGTCAATGGGAATGGGCGTTTCCTGGAGTTTGCGACTGCCCTCGCCCTCCACCTTATAGATAGCAAGGTTGCTGGTAGTGCCAGCGGCGTTTTGGGCGGCAATGTCCACTTGTACAGTGAATTTATCGCCCAAGTAGGCAATCTTGTTGTGAAAAGCACGCTTGACAGCTACGTCACGTCGGGGGGTGGTATCGCCCAGGGCAATGGTATAAACTGGCACGGAGAGCGGATTGCCCAGGTAGGCGGGGTTGGCACCTTCGTTGTACAGGCCGTCGGTGGCCAGCACAATGGCGCCGAGATTTTGGTTGCTGTACAAGTCGTAGGCGTAGTGCAGGAAACGAGAAATGTTGGTGACTTTGTCTTTGTATTGAAAGTCAAGCCCTTGGCGCACGGAATCGCCAAAACTGTAAGTCTGTACCTCGTAGTCTTTTTCTAGCACCTGGCGCAGTTCCTCCACGGCGTTGCGGTAGCGCTCGGCACTACCTTCTTTTCGGAACGCCAATCCCACGGACTCAGAGGCGTCTTGCGCTAGCAAGATGATGGGCTTCTTGATGTCTTGCGTCAGGGAACGCAGCAGGGGTGAGAGCAACAGGGCGGCAATAGTGGCCACCGCCACGGCGCGTACAACGCCCAACAGTACACTGAGCCAGCGGCCTTGCTCGGCAAAGGTTTTATCGCGGAAGTAGAGCGTCAGTGCGTATCCCGTACTCAATAGCACACAAAACCCCAGGAACCAGACGGGATATTGAAAGGTCAGATTTGCCATCTACACATTTTTTCGAAAAAACAAACGAAGGAACGCAAAAGTAGGATATAGAGTTTGTTTTTTATAACCCGTTTGTGCAATCCAAAACTGTGCTTACGACGTTTGTATATGGCTAGAATAAAAATATTACCGAGATGAATCGAAAGATATTCTGGAGTATCGCAGGCTTGTTGTTGATGCTGGCGGTTCAGGCACGAGCCGCATACTTGCTCATTCCCATGGATGAAAAAACACAAAAAAACCACCTAAAGGCCTATGGCATCACATACTGGGTGCTTAGTCAAGGTGTAGAGGCCTGGTGGCTGCTCAACTATCGCGGGGGAAGTTTTGCCTTTACCTACGACAAGCGCTTCGAGCGCGAATGCCTGACACGAGGCGTGAGTTTCGAAATCATTCCCGATGCGCAATTCAACAAAATCCTGGCCGACATCTCCCACCCAGAAATCAACCAAGAGGCGGTCAAATTGGAGGTGGCGCCCAAAATTGCCGTTTATACACCCGATATCAACGAGCGCGGCGACCGCATCCAACCCTGGGATGATGCCGTAACCCTGGTATTGACCTACGCCGAGATCCCCTACGATGCCATCTACGACCGCGAGGTGCTCAATGACATATTGCCCAAGTACGACTGGCTACACTTGCACCACGAAGATTTCACCGGCCAGTACGGACGCTTCTACCGCTCGTACAGCAGCACGACCTGGTACCGCGAAAACGTACGCCGCTCGGAAGAACTAGCCCGCAGCCTGGGCTTCAACAAGGTGTCCCAACTTAAGCTGGCCGTAGTCAAACGCATACGCGAGTACGTGGGTGGCGGCGGCTTCATGTTTGCTATGTGCTCAGCTACTGATACCTACGATATTGCCCTGGCCGCCGACGGCGTGGACATCTGCGCCAACATCTACGATGGAGACCCCGCCGACCCCCAGGCACAGCAAAAACTCGACTTCAGCAAAACCTTTGCCTTCCGCAATTTCACCCTTGTGAAAAACCCGCTGGAGTACGAGTTCTCTGACATTGACCGCCCAGCAAACTCACCCATCATTCCCGAACAAGACTACTTCACCCTCTTCGACTTCTCGGCCAAATGGGACCCCGTGCCTACTATGCTCACCCAGTGCCACACCCGTACGGTGAAAGGATTCATGGGGCAAACTACCGCTTTCAAGCGCTCGCTAATCAAGCCCGAAGTACTGGTTTTGGGAGAGAACAAGCCCCTCGCCGAGGCGCGCTACATCCACGGCACTTTTGGCCAAGGTACCTGGACATTCTATGGCGGCCATGACCCTGAAGATTACCGCCACTACGTAGAAGACCCCGACACCGACCTCAATCTGCATCCCAACTCCCCCGGCTATCGCCTTATTCTCAACAACATTCTATTTCCTGCCGCCAAGAAAAAAGAAAGAAAAACATAACCTATGCCAAACTTCATACCAACGCTCTCACTTCCATCTTCCAAACGCACACATGCCATGTCACCACTTGCGCTTTTCCGCCTTTTGGCTGCCTTGCTCCTGGTCGTAGTGGGCTTTGCCGGTGGCATAGCCTGGGAAGGACGCCAGAAAGCCGCCCCGCATACCGATCAAGGTACAGCAACACCCCCCCCGCCCTCTGCCGCACCCGATACCGCTACCTCCTCTGCGCCTGCACCCAATCAAAACCTTACCCCAGGCGAGCTGGCCACTATTCGCCTGTTTGAAAACGCCGCGCCGTCGGTATGCTACATTACTACACTGAATACCAGCTACGACTTCTTCTCGCGCAATGCGGTGGAGATTCCCGCCGGCTCGGGCTCTGGCTTTGTGTGGGACCGCAAGGGCCACATCATTACCAACTACCACGTCATCCAAAACGCTGACCGCGCCAACGTAACCCTGGCCGACCGCAGCACTTGGCCGGCTCGCCTGGTAGGCAAAGCCCCAGAAAAAGACCTGGCCGTGCTTAAGATTGATGCTCCAGCCTCGGCGCTGCGCCCCATTCCGGTAGGTGCTTCTGACAACCTGCGCGTGGGGCAGTCGGTATTTGCCATTGGCAACCCTTTTGGCCTTGACCAAACCTTAACCACGGGCATCGTCAGCGCTCTGGGCCGCGAAATTCAGTCAGTGGCGGGCATCCCCATCCGCGACGTAATCCAGACCGATGCCGCCATCAACCCCGGCAACTCCGGTGGGCCGCTGCTCAACTCCGCCGGCCAGCTCATCGGCGTCAACACAGCTATTTACAGTCCATCGGGTGCTTCGGCGGGTATTGGGTTTTCCATCCCAGCCGATGTGGTGGCCTGGGTAGTACCCGAACTCATCCGCTACGGCAAGATACAGCGCCCCTCCCTGGGCTTGGAGTTCGCCCGCCAATCGTTTGTGCAGCGGCTTGGCCTCACGGGTGCTCTGGTCATTGACGTGTATCGCGGTGAGGCTGGCGACCGCGCCGGTATACGCCCCACGGTGCGCGAGCGCAATGGCGCCATCCGCCTGGGCGACCTCATCGTGGGCATCAACCGCGATAAAATTACCTCATACAGCGATGTGGTGCTAGCCCTCGAAAAGTACAAACCCGGCGACACGATAAAACTTGCCATCATCCGTGATGGCCGGCAAATAGAACTGGACTTAAGGCTGGATGAAGCAAAATAGCAGATATACCAGCAATGCCAAGTTTTGTGCATGATTTACAGAGATATTATGCACAAAACTTGGCGAGCCGAAATATATACCCCCCCCACCACCAATTCGTACATCGGTAATCAGCGTGAAATAAAAACGCACGGCAGAGGCTAGAAACTTTTGCATGGCAAAGTCTGCACGCCTCAATAGCAAACCCTACGCACTACCGACGACAAAGTCGCGGGTATCTTCTTGACTACCAATTCAAAAAACACCCGCCAAATATGTACGAATTTGACTGGCAGAAATATTGCAGCGAATGAAAACCACACTTGCTCAGTCTCTTGGCTACACTGCCTGGCAAGTAGTTGTCGAGGCAGTAAGTTGCTGCAAATGCGCGAGTAGCGTACTTACTTATATAAGTGAGTTGTCCATCTTTTGGTTTAAGATGTGGCTGACTGCGATCTGATGCGAAGCCTCATATTTCCCGTATCTTTGCCTCTACAACCTATAAAACCATGCCTACCTTCTTTCACCACACCATCTGGATTACGGGCGCTTCCTCTGGCATTGGCAAGGCACTAGCGCTGGCTTTTGCCACCGAGGGTGCGCGTTTGGTGCTTTCGGCTCGCCGAGAGGCAGAACTACAATGCGTAGCCGAAGCATGCCGGGCTGCTGGCGCTGAGGCAGTGTACGTGCAGCCATTAGACCTGGCCAATACACAGGCCTTGCCCGAAGTAGCACGGCAAGTGCTGGAACAAGCTGGCCCAGTTGATATCCTGGTCAACAACGGCGGTATTTCGCAGCGCTCTCTGGCGCTGGACACCCGCATCGAAGTGGATGAGCGCCTCATGCGCATCAATTATCTGGGCACAGTAGCGCTCACCAAAGCTGTGCTGCCCCATATGCTGCAGCGACAAAAAGGGCGCGTAGTGGTCATTACCAGCCTAACGGGTAAGTTTGGCTCGCCTTTGCGCAGCGGGTACGCAGCATCTAAGCATGCTCTACATGGTTTTTTCGACAGCTTGCGGGCAGAACTAGCGCATACGCCCATTCGCATCCTGTTGGTGTGCCCAGGGTTTGTGCGTACGCAGGTGAGCATAAATGCCCTCACCGCCGACGGCACACCACAAGGCAGCATGGATGAGGCTACCCAAAACGGCCTGGCGCCGGAGGCATTGGCACAACAAATCCTGCAGGCTATCAGGCAAGACAAAGAGGAAGTATGGCTGGGCGGCAAGGAGGTCTTGGGCGTATATGTCAAGCGCTTTTTCCCGCGGCTTTTCTCGCGGCTGATTGCCAAAGCCAAAGTAACATAACCGGCGGTACGCATACCTGCGCTATGCGCTCATCAGCGCTTATCGCAAATGTGCTGTGAAGAGCACTGCAAAACGGACGGCGTAAAATAGCTGTAGCCAATGCAGGCGTGCAAATCTCCTGCCAATTGCCTAACTTCGCCCATCTGAATCAAACCTACATTGCCTTGGCCAGAAAAAGCGCCTCTCAAGCTGGAGAAACTGCCACAGCCGACAGCAGCGTTACCCCGCTGATGCAGCAGTATTTCAAGATGAAAAGCAAGTACCCGGACGCTATCATGCTTTTTAGGGTAGGTGATTTTTACGAAACCTTTGGCGAAGACGCCATCAAAACTTCCCAGGCGCTAGGCATTGTATTGACCAAGCGCAACAACGGCGGTAGCGATATTGAGCTGGCTGGCTTCCCCTTCCACGCCTTAGATATGTACCTGCCTCGACTGGTGCGCAGTGGTCACCGCGTGGCCATTTGCGAACAACTAGAAAAGCCCAGCCCTCAGAAAAAACTTGTCAAACGCGGCGTCACGGAGGTCGTTACCCCAGGCATAGCTGTGGACGACAAACTCCTCGATCACCAAACCAACAACTATCTGGCCTCCCTCTATTTTGGCAAGCACGACGCCGTGGGCATGGCCTTTCTCGATATCTCTACCGGCGAGTTTCTCGTGTGCGAAGGCAACCTGGCTTATGCTGACAAACTCTTGCAAAGCCTTCAGCCCTCTGAGGTGCTCTTCGCCAAAGAGCGCCGCAAAGAGTTTGAAAAAAAATTCGGCGACAAATTTTACACCTACGCCCTCGACGAATGGGTCTATACAGCCGACTACACCCGACAAAAACTCCTCGACCACTTTGAAGTACAGAGCCTCAAAGGCTTTGCCGTGGAAGACCTGGAACTCGCTGTCATCGCTGCAGGCGCCATCCTGCACTACCTGGAAACCACCGAAAATAAAAACCTGCGCCACATCAGCGCCATCAGCCGACTCATGCCCGAAAAGTATGTCTGGCTCGATCACTTTACCATACGCAACCTGGAGCTACTGCATAGCAACCACCCCACCGGCACGCCGCTCATCAAAATCCTAGACCGCACCATCTCGCCCATGGGCGCTCGCCTGCTCAAAAAGTGGGTAGTGCTGCCCCTGCGCCACAAACGCCCCATTGAAGAACGCCTCGATGTGGTGGCTTACCTCCTCCAACACTTTGACCTGGGGCTAGAACTAGAGCAGTACATCCGCCAAATGGGAGACCTAGAGCGCCTTATCTCCAAAGCGCCGATGGGCAAGATCAGCCCCCGCGAAATGGTGCAGCTCAAACGCGCCCTGGCCGCTACCGAACCCCTTAAACAATTGCTGGAAAACACCCAACTGGAACCCCTGCTCAAAATGGCCGAAGGCCTCAACCCCTGCAAAACCCTACACGACCGCATTGCCGCCCAACTCGTGGAAGACCCGCCAGCCAACTTCGCCAAAGGCAGCGTCATTGCTGATGGCTTCTCCGCAGAACTGGACGAACTGCGCCGCCTCATCCACCACAGCAAAGATATCCTGCTGGATATACAGCAGCGCGAAATTGAACGCACTGGCATCACCAGCCTCAAAGTGGGCTTCAACTCCGTGTTTGGCTACTACCTCGAAGTAACCAACAAATACAAAGACCAAACACCCAACGACTGGATACGCAAACAAACCCTAACCAACGGCGAGCGCTACATCACTGAAGAACTCAAAGACCTCGAAACCAAAATACTCGGCGCTGAAGATAAAATTCTCGAACTGGAGCAGCAACTCTTTGACCAACTAGTGCACAACGTAAGCGACTACGTGCAACCTATACAGCACAATGCCCAGATCATAGCTCGCCTGGACTGCCTGCTGGCCTTTGCCCGCGTAGCCGAAAAGCACCGCTACCGCCGCCCGCACATCAACGAGAGTCTCGCCATTGACATCAAGGATGGTCGGCACCCCGTTATTGAACAATTGCTGCCCCTGGGCGAAAGCTACGTACCCAACGATGTCTATCTGGACAGCGACCAGGCGCAAATCCTCCTTGTAACCGGCCCCAACATGGCTGGTAAATCCGCTCTGCTACGCCAAACCGCCCTCATTTGCCTCATGGCGCAAATGGGCTGCTTCGTGCCGGCCACCGAAGCCCGCATTGGCCTGCTGGACAAGGTGTTTACCCGTGTAGGTGCCAGCGACAACATTTCCTCCGGCGAGTCCACTTTCATGGTAGAAATGAACGAAACCGCCGGTATCATGAACAACATCTCCGACCGAAGCCTCATCCTGTTAGATGAGATTGGCCGAGGTACCAGCACCTTCGACGGGGTGTCTATAGCCTGGGCTATTGCTGAATACCTACACAACAACGGCGCAGCTCGTCCTAAAACGCTCTTCGCTACCCACTACCACGAACTGGCCGAACTGGCCAATAAATTACCCCGCATTCGCAACTTCAATGTATCGGTGCGCGAAGCAGGTAACAAGGTAATCTTCCTGCGCAAGCTGGCCGAAGGCAGTAGCCGGCATAGCTTTGGCATACACGTGGCCCGCATGGCTGGCATGCCGCGCAGCATTGTGGAACGCGCTACGCAAATCTTACAGCAACTCGAACTCAAATCCGTAGAAGACACCTCAACTGACCAAGGCCCCAAAACCCGCCAAGCTGCTACCCAACAGATTCAGCCACCTGCCTACCAACTTAGCATCTTTGAAACCGTGGACCCCACCGCCGGCCAACTTAAACAAGCCTTGCTCGACCTAGACCTCAATCGCCTTACACCTATTGAATGTATGCTCAAATTGAATGAGTTGAAAAAGATGGTGGAGGGAGAGTAAGGGAGACTGAAAGACTGAAAGACTTTGTGACTTTGAGAAGGGGGAGACAGGGGTACTAAGGAGCTACTTAATACTGACTGTCCACACTAAAAGCGTAAACTCAAGTAAAAACCCCTATCTTAGCTCTGTCATGGTGCATCTTATCATTTTCGCAGTATTGCTCATGGCTCTGACGCTCTTTGTATGGGGGCGCATTCGACACGACTTTGTGGCGCTCGCTACGCTGCTGATTCTTACTATATTTGGCATTGTAGAGCCAGGCAAGGCATTTGTGGGGTTTGGCCATCCGGCAGTAATCACGGTAGCAGCTATTCTAGTTATCAGCAAAGGGCTGGAATATTCTGGTGTGGCGGACATCCTGAGCCGCTGGGCCATGCGCACGGGCAAGCATCCGGTACAGCAAATTTTTATACTGTCGTTGGCAGTGGCAGCCATTTCTGCCTTTATGAACAATATAGGTGCGCTGGCCATTGGCATGCCTATTGGGCTACACCTGGCGCGAAAGAACGGCTACCCCCCCTCCTACATCCTGATGCCCCTGGCTTTTGCCTCGTTACTGGGCGGCATGACTACTCTCATAGGTACACCCTCCAACCTGATTGTATCTTCTTTCCGAAAAGAAGAAACCGGCGTACCCTTTGGCATGTTTGAATATGCCCCGGTGGGCATTGCCGTCACGCTTAGTGGCGTCTCGCTCATTGCCTTAATTGCGCGCAAAGTGCTGCCCTATCGCACTGCCTCAAAAGAAGAAACAAACCTGTTTAATATTGAAGAATACATCACAGAGGTAGAAATCATGCCCAAAAGCAAGGCCGAGGGCAGATCAATAGCAGAATGGCCGCTTATTTCCAAAACTAAAGTACAGATACTTGGCCTGGTACGCGCTCACCGCCATATACATGCCCCCGATCCGGAGGAAACTCTCCTGGCTGGCGATATTCTGATACTCGAAACTGATGCAGAAGACCTGAAAACGGTGATCGCTAACACCGGCGTACGATTGCTGGGCGAAAAACCCTCCCCTGATGATACCGAAGGTGCTAAAAACATTATCATTGCCGAGGCAGTGGTTATGGCAGGTTCGGCACTGGCCAATCAAACATTGGCCGATGTAGGGCTGCGTCGGAAGTATGGTATCAACCTACTAGCCTTAGCCCGGAAGACACATAAAGTGCGTTGGCGCTTGGACCAAATCACCTTCCAGCCTGGAGATGTACTGTTGCTGCAAGGCCGCGAGCGAAACCTATACGAGAACATGGCCACCCTAGGATGCCTGCCTCTGGCCAAGCGCAACCTGCGCCTGCAGCAACCTACGCAAGTATTCAAAGCCATCAGCATATTTGCTGCTGCCATACTGATCGTAGCAGCAGGGCTTTTGCCGGTAGAGGTTGCCTTTGCCATAGCCGCGCTAGTTATGACGCTGACGGGCATTGTGCCGGTCAAGGATGTCTACACTGCTATAGACTGGCCGGTGATCGTGCTGCTGGGAGCTATGATTCCTGTGGGCGGCGCTTTGGAAACCAGTGGGGGCGCAGCACTTATTGCTTCGCTAGTACTCGAATGGGGGCAGTACTTGCCGCATTGGGGCATTTTGGCACTAGTTATGGTAATGACTATGTGCGTTTCTGATGTAGTCAACAACGCCGCTACAGTGGTGCTGATGGCTCCCATAGCCACAGATATTGCTCAAAGACTGGGGCTGTCAGTGGTTCCCTTCCTGGTGGCTGTAGCCATTGGAGGTTCTAGCGCTTTTCTCACGCCCATCGGGCATCAGTCCAATACACTTGTGATGGGGCCAGGCGGGTATAAATTTTCAGATTATTGGCGACTGGGATTACCATTAGAAATACTGATTGTACTAATAAGCATCCCTATCATCCTGTACTGCTGGCCTTTGCATGGCTGATACACCTGCTGAAAATACCATGCCCGACACTGCGCTGGGCGATATCGGGCATGGCGTACAGGAGGCGGAAATTGCTTTAGTTCTTTTTACCAGGCTTAGTAGCTCGCCCAGGCGTATTAGGCACAGTTGGGGAAACCGGTTGGGCGGGTTTCATCACACTGACCCATTGATCAATAGACTTTTTGTTCATGCGTACATACTCGTCATTGCCAGCTTCTTTAGCCATAGCCATAGAGCGCTCAGCAGTTGCAATGGCTTCTTGGTAACGCCCCAGATCGGCCAGTATAAGGGCTTCGCGGCGCAGCGTCCAGAACTGAGGGCTCATAGCGTTGCCTTTTTTCGCCCACTCCAGCGCCTGGTCGAGATCTTTCTTGTTTTCATGATAGTAGGTAGCGGCAGCGTAGTAGTCGTTGGCAGAGGGGCCGGCCATGACGCGCTTGATGTCGGCCATGACGCGTTCGTCAAAGTCCACCATTAGAGGAATCATAACGCGGGTCTGCTCCCAGCGCAGCTCTACATTGGCAGAAGAAGAGGTAATATCCGTGAGGTTGATGGTGAAAGTTTCGGTAAACTCAGGTGTTTTGTCTGCACGGACGGTAAAAGCAGCAGCTGGCTCCTTATCGGAATAGCTCCCCCAGCTAGTGCTCTCGTATGGGTATAACATGACCTTCCAGGTATCTGCTGCAGGTACAGTGAGCACAGCGTAGGAGCCCTTCTTGACGTCCACGCCGCCTAATCTCACATTGTCGCTGAAGGTAAATTTAGTAGCGGCATTGGCGCCGGTGCGCCAGGTTTGCCCTAGGGGCACAAGATCGCCAAACACAACGCGGCCTTTGGCGCTAGGGCGGGAGTAGTTGATGGTGATCTCTGTGAGGCCTACGGTTTGCTTGACTTCGGCAGCAGGGCTGGGCTGCGGCGTGCGAATTTGCGCTTGAAGCGAATGAAGGCTTAAGACGGTGATAACCATAACAATGGCTGGTAAAAACAGTTTTTTCATGTTTGACTTGGTTTTGTTTGTACTAACTTTACCGCGATAATACCAGTAAGTGTATCTACACGCGATACTTTCCAAACACCTTAAAACGATTCGGGTTTAGCATGACTATTGCAATTATCGCACACGACGGTAAAAAGGCAGAAATGGTAGGCTTCGTAAAAGACCATGTGGCATTGTTTCAGCAAAGGAATATCCACCTGATTGCTACTGGCACTACCGGCTCGCACTTGGAGCGCGCAGGTCTGGAAGTAGAGAAAATGGCCAGCGGCCCCATGGGCGGCGATGCGCAAATTGCTGCGCGCATAGCCGAAGGCAAGGTGGACATGGTCATCTTCTTCAGAGATCCGCTCGGTAAGCACCCCCATGAAGTGGACGTAAGCATGCTCATGCGACTGTGCGATGTCTATAATATTCCACTGGCTACTAACCCTGCTGCTGCGCAGCGATTTGTGCAGACGCTTTGACTTTCTGGAGACTGTGAAACTGGGGGGATGGGAGGATTTTTTGAAATAAGATTTCTGCTCATTGCATGCGTGTAGATAATGCATGTTATGTATTTTTCAGCCATGTATATGCCCGCTACCTTAGTGGGATGTATTACAAGGCAAACAAACAACGCCAAATAAAATGCTGACCATTCAAAAACGCCTTACGCCGCTATTTTACGGTATCCTAAGCCTGCCTTCGTCGGCTATGGGATTTGCGCTCTCGGTACAAATAGCTGCCTTAAGTTGGATACTGAATACCAAGTACAAGCTCTCCTTTGAGGATATAGGCCTGGTGTGGGCTGCTGGGCCACTGGCCGGAATTTTCGGACAAGTGATCTTCGGCGTCATCAGCGACCGGGTGTGGTTTTGGGGTGGTCGGCGACGGCCATTTATCTTGATAGGTGGAGTACTGGCGGCACTCAGCTTGTTGGCCTTGCCCAATATTGAGGTGATATCTTTGGCATTGGGGCTAGATGGGCTGCTGGGCGTGGCTATTGCCGTGGCACTGTCGCTAGATATTTCCATCAATATCGGTTTTAACCCCACTCGAAGTATTATAGCCGATGTGACACCCGAAGGCCAGGCGCGCACCAAGGGCTACACCTGGATGCAAACTATAAGCGGCACGCTGGGCATGTTGGCATACGTTATCAGCGCTATCTGGGGCAACTATGTGCTCATTTACCTGGGGGCCTTGCTGGTACTGCTCACTTCGGTATTGCCGCCTTTCTTCATCGAAGAGCCCCGGCACTTTGGCGACGAAGAGGCTGGCCCAAAGATAAGCCTGGGCAAGATGCTAAGGGCCATCATGCCGCTGTGGGGCTTTTTGCTATATGGCATATACGGCATAGTGTCGCGTCTGATGTCGTTTGGGGCCTGGTATCCGTATATGGAGTTGGCTTGCCTGGCCTTGACTGTACTGCTCATTGGCGCCAGCTTGGCGCAAAAGGAAGGCGGCAAATCGGCCAGAGAAGCTGGCCTGCTGGGGTTTCAGAAGGTACTGGCAGCGCACGCGTTCACATGGCTGGGTATTCAGAGCATGTTCATCTACATGCTGGCTTTCGTAAAGTATCGCCTGCCCGTGCTGGATGACTTCCAGAGCGGACAAGTGGTATCTGTCTCTTTTCTCATTTTCAACGGCGTAGCAGCGGTATTGCCAGCATTTGTACTAGAACCCCTCACACGGCGCATTGGGAGGGTGCGCACGCATTTGTATTGCATCCTTAGCATGGCAGCAGGATATGCGGCGGTGTGGGCGCTTGGCCAAAAGCCAGAGGTGATTTACGTGTTGTTTGCTATACTGGGCATTGGCTGGGCAGCTACGGTGAGCCTACCGTTCGCTATCATGTCTCAAAAAGTAGATCAATCACTCATGGGCTTGTTCATGGGCTTGTTCAACCTATCAGTTGTATTACCACAACTGGCGTCCAGCCTGGCCGTAGGTAAATACATAGAACAGAGCGCCGACAAAGGTGTACTTTTTGTCATCTGCGCACTTTCACTGGCCTTTTCGGCATTTGCATGGTCGTTGGTAGGAGAGGATGACCATGGGCGAAATGAGGCACCTTCAGCGCTCAAGCCGGGGCATTGATCTTGCTTATTTGTCGAATGGCGCCTGCCTACTTGCCAAAAGCCTGACGGGCATTTGCATCTCCTCGCACATTGTAAAACAAAATATCATGCACTTGAGCGAAATCCTCACTCACCTTGGCGAATGGCGCGAACAATATTTTGGCGCAGTAGCCCCGCCAGTGATTCAGAGCAGCAATTTTGCCTTCCGCACGCTGGACGAGTTCCGGCAGGCCTTCACTGACGAACTGAAATACCCAGTGTACACCCGTGGCAACAATCCCACAGTAGAAATCCTGCGCGCCAAGCTGGCTGCCCTCGAAGGCGCAGAAGATGCTTTAGTGTTCTCCAGTGGCAGCGCCGCAGTGGCCTCGGCAGTACTAGCACATGTGCATGCTGGTGCGCACGTGGTGTGCGTACAGTCGCCCTACTCTTGGACACACTCGCTGATGACCCGTTTTCTGCCCCGATTCGGCGTAAGCCACACGTTTGTGGATGGCTGCGACCTCAACGCTATTGAACGTGCCATACAACCCAACACCACTTTGCTATACCTGGAAAGCCCCAACTCCCTGACCTTTGAACTGCAAGACCTGGCAGCCTGCGCTGCACTGGCTCGCAGCCGGGGCATTGTCACTTGCGCAGACAATAGCTATTGCTCGCCCCTATTTCAAAACCCCATTGCCCTGGGTATTGACCTGGTCGTGCATTCTGGCACCAAGTACCTCAACGGCCACAGCGACGTTGTATGTGGAGTGCTGTGTAGCCGCCGCGAAGTCATCTACAAGGTGTTTGAATCAGAACTCATGACCCTGGGTGCCATCATCTCTCCGCACGATGCCGCCCTCATCTTGCGCGGATTGCGCACCGTAGAACTTCGCGTGCAGCGCAGCCATGACAGCGCCTGTCGCATTGCTGCCTGGCTGGAGCAGCACCCCAAAGTAGAGCGCGTACTGTACCCATGGCTGCCTTCCTTCCCGCAGTATGAACTGGCTCAACGTCAGATGCGCGGCGCCGGAGGGCTGTTTTCTGTATATCTCCGGGCCAGTGACATTGCACAAGTAGAAAACTTCTTGCACCGCTTACAGCGCTTTCTGTTGGCGGTGTCCTGGGGTGGATACGAATCGTTAGTATTGCCCATGGCGGGCTTTTACCATATACCTGGCCGTGCCAACAGCAGCCGCCCTTGGAATCTGGTGCGCTTCTACATCGGCTTGGAAGACCCGAATTGGCTTATGGAAGACCTCGCCCAGGCACTGCAGGCAATTTAAACTGCCTTCCGAGGTAAAACCAAGCACTATACGACATCTCTGAGGCATGCTACAGCAGAGAACAGAGGGGGGCACAGCGTTTATCATGAGGCGCCATAACAACCAATAGGTGCTCGCGGCCATTGGTTTCAACTTGCTGTCCTGGCAGCTACTTGTGAGGCAGCGTGGTTTCACGATTTTTCTTTAAACAACTCCTTCCTACCATACAAACTGCATATTGGGCAAGCGCGAGGATTGTGCCCCCTGGCCGGGCAATATTGCCGCCCAAAGAAAATAATCTGCAGATGCAATTTATTCCAGGAGGATCTGGGGAACAACTTCTTGAGGTCAGCTTCGGTTTGCTCTACGCTTTTGCCATTGCTCAGCCCCCAACGCCATGCCAGGCGGTGAATGTGCGTATCCACCGGAAAGGCTGGCACGCCAAAGGCCTGCGACATGACCACTGAAGCGGTTTTGTGCCCAACACCCGGCAGGGCTTCTAATGCTTCAAAAGCAGCTGGTACGCTGCCGTCGTACTTTTCCACTAGTATGCGCGATAGCTCCGCAATAGCCTGCGACTTGCGCGGGGCCAGCCCGCAGGGGCGTATTACTTCATAGATGGTCTCCAGCGGTACATTTACCATGTCTTTGGGATTATCGGCCAGGGCAAAGAGCCGAGGCGTTACCTGATTGACGCGCTCGTCAGTGCACTGGGCGGAGAGTAGCACCGCTACCAGCAGCGTGTAGGGGTCGGTATGTTGTAGTGGTATGGGCGTTTCAGGGTACAGTTGGTCCAGTATTTGGGCAATGGCGGCAGCTTTGGCACGGCGAGTCATGGCAGTGAATATGGTTGAGCGAGGCAAAGCTACGCAAAGCCAACCGTTATCTGCACATCGCCGCACTGATACCAGCCAATGCCTGCCTGCTTGCCGCCTTCGGGATTTGTGTACAAGCCATTGACTTTTTTGCCGGGATATTCCCGTTGAATGCTTACTTTTGCCCAGTATCTGAGCAACCGAGGCGTTCACTAAAATTTCGTTCGAGTGGATTACGAGAAAAATCAGCGATGGGATATTGTAGAATCCTTCAAAGTAAAGGCGGGTAAGCGCAGGACTTACTTCTTCGACGTACGCAAAACCAAAGGGTCGGACTACTACCTCACCCTTACTGAAAACATCAAAAGGCAAGATGGAGAGGGCTATGACCGGCACAAAATATTCTTGTACAAAGAAGATTTCAATCACTTCCTGGAGGCCCTGCAGGAAGCCATAGACTTCATCAAGACCGAGCTGATGCCGGATTTCGACTACGACTCCTACAACCACTCCTATGATGACGAAGAGGACGGCAGCTACCGGGCATCTAACCGCCGCCGGGATGCACTGCCTCGCGCAGATGGCCCGCAACGCCCCAAACCGTACCGCGATGCGCCTCCATCCACAGAACTTCCAGCAGAATCTGACGAAGTGGATATGAGTTGGTAATTGCCCTGCTCTCGCTTGCGCCCCACCTTACCCTTTACGGTATAACCCCTGCCCTTCTACTGCTAGGCGCCCGCAATCGAGCAGAGCATGCTCTGGCGCAGCAACATCATTGCTCAAAGTACTGGAGACAAGACAAAAAGCTTGTGTGCCCCTGGGTGCATCACAGTAGGGATGCATTAGCGCAGGCTTGCCTGGTAAGTCATGCAACATAAGGCGGTCGTCAGGTAAGTAGGTCAGGGGTTTTGTTTGTGTATTGTACAAGAAGATGCCGGATTGGGCATAAGGACGAGTGTTGGTGGGGTAGAAACCTTGCAGAGCGAATCAAGTTTTTTCCTTTTTACTTTTTCCTTTTTACTTTTGAGTTGCCCAAACCGCCTCGCACACATGGAAATCATTGCTATCCTTCTGTTCATAAGCATTTTCGTTCTCATTTTATATGGATATCCAGTGGCTTTTACCCTGGGCGGGCTGTCGGTGCTGTATGCGGTGTGCTTTCTAGAAGCCAGCGCGCTGGCTGCTCTACCCATGCGCGTGATGGGTGTAATGAATAACTATGTGCTCATAGCTGTGCCTTTGTTTGTGTTTATGGGCATCATGCTGGAGCGCTCCGGCTTGGCTGGCGAGTTGCTCGAAACCATGGCGGCGCTCATGGGGCAGTTGCCTGGCGGGCTAGCGGTATCAGTCATCCTGGTGGGGGCGTTGCTGGCGGCGTCTACCGGTATTGTGGGTGCTACGGTAGTGACCATGGGGCTGATCAGCCTGCCTACTATGCTGCGGCGGGCGTACAGCCCAGCATTGGCGTCGGGGTCTATTGCAGCAGCGGGTACGCTGGGGCAAATCATTCCGCCGTCAGTAGTGTTGGTATTGTTGGGCAGCGTGCTCAATGTGCCGGTGGGCAAACTATTTGCCGCCGCATTGGCACCGGGGCTGCTATTGGTAGGGCTTTACCTGATGTATGTACTAATAGCAGCAGCACTAAACCCTCGAATAGCGCCTGCCTTGCCAGTAGAAGAAGTACGCATGTTCGTGGGCAAAGACTTCGTGCGCCGGTTGCTCAGTTCACTGTTCATACCGCTGGCGCTGATTGTAGCCGTGCTGGGGTCTATTTTCACGGGGATTGCCTCGCCGACTGAAGCAGCAGCTGTTGGTGCTACGGGTGCTACCCTGCTCACCTGGGGCAAAAGAAAGCTGACCTGGAAGGTGCTGCGACACGTCATGCGCGAAACCACCCATCTAACCGCCATGGTGTTCATTATTTTGCTGGGAGCTACAACGTTCACGTTGGTATTTCGCGAGATGAACGGCGACCGCTTTCTGGTAGAGTGGGTACAAAATGCCCAGCTCTCGCCATGTATGTTTGTAGCCTTGGTGCTGTTGGCAGTGTTCGTGGCAGGTTTTTTTATTGATTTTATTGAGATCATCTTCATCATTGTGCCCATAGCTGCGCCTATTTTCAACAAGTTAGGTGTTGACCTGATCTGGGCAGGTATTTTGCTGGCTGTCAACTTGCAGACGTCCTTTCTGACACCGCCGTTTGGTTTTTCGCTTTTTTACCTCAAAGGCGTAGCTCCGCCCGAATTGACCACTGCGCACATTTACCGCGGCATTGTACCGTTTTTGCTTATGCAGGTGCTGCTGCTGGTGCTTATCTTTTTTTTTCCGCACATACTGGGCTTTAAAGGGAATTGCTTCTGATGCTTTAGCGTTTTTTCTGCTGTTTAAGACAAGAAGCAGGCATGGACCTCGTTTATTTGCACAAAGTAGGGCTTATGTATCGCATATTGTTGGTTTTAGGGACGATAGTCTGGAGTGTGGCCAACAGCCATGCCCAGGTGGGTGCTCGAGGGGGGTATCTTGCCCACGCAGGCGGCGGGTGGAAAAATACAGGCAGCAATGGTAGCGTGCGCCAACTACCGGGCAGTGGCGCCAGCGCAGGCATAGACTATGCCTTGAGGATGAAAAAAATACGCCTGGAGCTCATCCCGGAGTTGAACTTCAGCCAGTTCGGTACATCTGCTACCAATGGGCTAGAAACCCGCAACCACTGGTACAGCCTCTTTGTGCACCTACAGGTCTATCCCTTCGATCTAAAAGGCGATTGCGACTGCCCTACGTTCTCCAAACAAGGCAATATTCTCAAAAAAGGCTTCTTCCTGACAGTTGCCCCTGGGCTGTCTTATCAGCGCAACGCCCTGTATATACAACCCAGTAGCCCAACGCCAGCCTTGATAGATCGCTACCTGGCTGTGAGCACAGGCATTGGTGCCGGCCTGGACATTGGTATTTCTGAACAGCTTACCATCAGTCCGCTAGTGCTGTGGCGCTATTTTCCACACTTGAAATGGGCAGACCTCGCCCAACAAGGTGCCGACCAAGAAGAGGTATCCTTGGCTCAGTGGCAGGCTGGCATGCGCGTGAGCTGGCGCCTGAAGCGGCGGTAATGGTGAAAAGAGCAGCGAAGGCTGCTTTTGCATTGGTTTGCGCGAAGACCTTGCTAGTACCTGCCCTCTACACTTATTGCCCTCACCTCTTCTTTTTTATACAATTACCTCGAAAGCCTCCTTTGCAGAGTTGTTTTCTAGGTGGCGGCGCAAAGCGCTGTGCCGGGCCAGTTGCATTTGCTTCATCAAAGCAGCGATCTCTGCCAGAAAGGGTTTATCCATCAGGCGATGTACGTCGTCCACATGGTCAATACCTTCGCCGTCGCGGAATTTAAAGGTTTGTTCTACCAGCCCAGATTCCAGTTTGACAGAGAGCCGATTGTCATTGCGAAAGATGGTGATTTTCCACTCAGGATGGTCAATAGAGCCTACAATGCGCATTTGGTTGAACAACTTGGTAAGTTTTGACGCCTTCGCTGTTGTATGGTTTTGGCACAAAGATATGGAGTAACTTTGGTAAAAGCCGCACGGAAGACGAATAAAACGCTGAAGTCTGGTGCTGGCTCCATATTGGCCCTGCCTGGAGATAAAGTAGCTTGCCTGGGCAATATTTTCGGTGGCTTGCTTCGCCTTATCGCATTTCGCTACATACCTTTGCAACTTAAACCAAACAAAGCCAACTGCCATGTCCAATGCCATATTTCAAGTACCTCGTGCCGTCAATGAGCCAGTACTGAGCTATGCGCCCGGCTCCAAAGAGCGGGCAGAACTCAAAAAAGTGCTTGCCGCGCTAAAAAAAACAGAAGCTGACATACCGATGTACATCGGCGGCAAGCACGTGCGTACGGGCAACCGCGTGCCTATTCACCCACCGCATGAACTCAAGCACACCTTGGGCTACTACCACCAGGGCGATGCCTCGCACGTACATGAGGCCATACGGGCGGCCATGGCAGCCAAAGACGCCTGGGAAAACACCCCCTGGGAAGAACGCGCCGCTATCTTCTTGAAGGCTGCTGACTTGCTGGCCGGGCCGTATCGCGCCAAGATGAACGCCGCTACCATGTTGTGCCAGTCCAAGAACGTGTTTCAGGCAGAGATTGACTGTGTGGCCGAGTTGTGCGATTTCTACCGCTTTAATGTAGAGTACATGACCGACATCTACAAGCGTCAGCCCATCAGCCCGGCTGGTATTTGGAACCGCATGGAGTACCGCCCGTTGGAGGGCTTCGTATTTGCGCTCACTCCGTTCAACTTTACCTCCATTGCCGGCAACTTACCGGCCTCGCCGGCCATCATGGGCAACACAGTAGTGTGGAAGCCAGCTAACTCCCAGATTTACTCTGCCGCTGTCATCATGGAAGTGCTGGAAGCTGCCGGCTTGCCTGCCGGAGTCATCAACCTTGTGTACGTGAGCGGCCCCACAGCGGGGGACGTCATTTTTGAACACCCTGACTTTGCCGGCATCCATTTTACCGGCGGCACCCACACTTTTCAGCACATCTGGGCCACCATTGGCAAAAACATCCACAAGTACCGTTCTTACCCGCGCATTGTAGGCGAAACCGGTGGCAAGGATTTTGTCATTGTGCATTCGTCGGCACATACCGATGCCGTGGTGACAGCTCTGGCACGGGGCGCATTTGAATACCAGGGGCAGAAGTGCTCAGCTGCCTCGCGGGCTTATCTGCCGCAGAGCTTGTGGCCGGACATCAAGCAGCGCCTGGTGGAGGAAGTGCAGTCGTTTCGCATTGGCTCACCAGAAGACTTCCGCAATTTCTTCAATGCCGTAATTGATGCCAAGGCCTTCCGCAATATTGCTGACTACATTGACCAGGCCAAGACCGACCCCTGTTGCGAAATCATCGTCGGCGGTCATTACAACGACTCCAAAGGCTACTTCATAGACCCCACTATCATTGTGACTACCAACCCTACTTACCGCACCATGTGCGAGGAAATCTTCGGACCAGTGCTCACCATATACGTATATGAGGACGCCCGCTACGAAGAAACGCTGGAACTACTGGATCGTACTTCGCCTTACGCGCTTACTGGCGCAGTATTTGCCCAAGATCGAGCCGCTGTGCAATTAGCCTTGCACAAACTGCGCCACTCTGCTGGCAATTTTTACATCAACGACAAGCCCACCGGCGCCGTGGTGGGGCAGCAGCCCTTTGGGGGCGCCAGAGCTAGTGGCACCAACGACAAAGCCGGCTCTGAACTCAACTTATTGCGCTGGGTATCGGCCAGAGCCATTAAAGAAAATTTCATTCCGCCGACGGACTACCGCTACTCTTTCATGGCAGAAGAGTAAAATATAGGGCAAAAGGCGCCGCACGCAGTGGTCTTGTGCGGCGCTCGGATGCTAAAGATGGCGCTTGTGCGGGCTGATTGCCAGGGCTGTCTTCGTGACAGTTCTTGCAGGGGCAGCAAAGGACGTGAAGCACCGCGAAGGTGCACCCAATGCCCGTTTGTAAGCTCGTGGCGCTACGAAACTATACTACCTGTCCCCATGCCATAATTCCACATCAAAAAAAATCTCCCCTTCTGCTTGACTTTTATAAACACTGTTTAGTATATTTGCACTGTTATTCGAGTCGCCATTTTATGGGCATTGCCGAACGCAAGCACAGAGAGAAGGAAGAAATGCGGGAGCGCATACTGGATGCGGCCATTAATCTGTTTTTGAAAGAAGGCTACGACAAGACCAGCATACGGCAAATTGCGGATGCCATCGAGTATAGCCCGGCTACCATCTACTTGTACTTTAAAGACAAAGACGACCTGTTCTATGCCATTCATAAGCGGGGTTTCGAGAAGCTGTTTCGCACCATGGCTGAAGCAATGTCTGCTACCAACCCGCTGGAGCGCCTGCGTTCGATTGGACGTCTTTACCTGCGTTTTGCATTGGAAAATCCTGAGTTTTACGACCTTATGTTTGTGATGCGCGCTCCGATACTGGCACTGAAAGAACGTGCGGCACGTGCAGAAGCCACTAGCGACTGGCACTACGGCAGCCGCAGTTGGTCGCTGCTGGTGCAAACTATCCAGGACTGCATTGACCAAGGCCTCCTATCCATATCCAATGCGGAAGAAGGCGCTTTGCTATCCTGGTCAGTAGTGCACGGAATGGCTTGCCTCTATATACGCGAGCGCCTGGGCGTGGTAGGCATCCAAAATATAGAGGCTACCATGGAAGCCGTGCTTAACCGCACCACCAACAGCATGATGTAGATAGATACTAATTTTTTTGTCCATATCATAAACACTGTTCATAAAATGCACACCTCATATCACCGACTGGTAGACAGCAGCAGCCCATCAAACGTCTTTGCGCTTGCAGTCCCCCACTTAATACTATGGCTAATGATTGTGCCGCCCCTTTGCCTGCACGCTCAAAGCCCTATCTTGGACGCCTACATCCAGCAAGGACTGGACAACAACCTGACCTTGCGCAACGCCGACCTGACTATACAGCACTACAAAGAGCAAGTACGACAAGCCAAAGGGCTGATGTATCCTGCAGTTAGTTTTGAGGCTACCTACACCAGAGCATTGGGCGGACGGCGCCTCTCCATTCCAGTAGGTGACCTGGTCAACCCCATATACCGCACCCTCAATCAACTCACGCAGTCCAACCAGTTTCCACAGATTGAAAACGTGAACGAGCAGTTCTTGCCCAACAACTTTCACGATACTCGCCTGCACATCATACAGCCTCTGTTCAACTCCAATATACGATACAATCTGCGCCTACAAGAGGAAAGCGTGGCCATACCTGCTGCGGAGCGCGCCGCCATGGCCCACCAACTCCGGTACGACATCGCAGCCGCCTACTACCACTACTTGCAGGCACTGGAAGCCCTTCGCATTTACCAGGCTTCACGAGGGGTGGCGCTAGAGCTGCACCGCGTGACACAGCGCCTAGTGGACAACCACAAGCTCACCCGCGATGCTGTATATAACACAGAGTATGAACTCAGCAAGATAGACAGCGAATTGGCCAAAGCCGAAAAAAACGTACAACTCAGCAGCAGCTACTTCAACTTCTTGATCCAGCGCGAGCTGTCAGAACCCGTACTAGCCGACACCCTTCTATGGGCTGCACCGCTGCCCCCATCTACCGATCTGGAGGCCTGCATCCAACAGGCGCTGACTGCCCGACACGAGCCTGAACAACTGGCTGCCGCCATACAAGTAAACCAAACCCTGCTAGCCATGCAAGAACACAACCGTAAGCTGCCCACACTGGGCATGGCAATGGACGCCGGCGCCCAGGGGTTTGGATACCGGTTCAATGGCGAGCAGTGGTATGCCCTGGCTGGCCTGCAGCTCTCCTGGCCCATTTTTACAGGGTTTCAAAAGCAGAGCAAAGAACAGCAAACCCGCATTCAGGGGCTAAAACTGGCCAACCAACGAGAATTGCTGCACAGTCAGATCAGTCTGCAGGTTACCTCCGCCTGGCACGAACGGCAAGCTGCCGAAAAAAGCCTCCAACAAGCTGCCAAAGCTGTGGACAGCGCCCGCAGCGCCTTTCACATCGTGCAGCGAAAGTACGAAGAGCAACAAGCTATTCAACTAGAACTCTTCGACGCACGCAACAAAGTAACTACCGCTGAAATCAGCCTCTCTATTGCTCGGCTGGAACTGCTGCTCAAAGATGCCGAACTGAGAAGAGTGACAGGGTTGTGAGACTGGAAGGCTGAAAGACTGGAAGACTTTATGAAGAGGAGACTAAAAGACTGGGGGTGTTTTTTTTTTTGAAATAGGATTACCTTATGTACTACACTTGCAGACAGGGAGCACCCTGCCTCCTAATCATAGAGGCGACCTATGCTCAACCCCCCCTATGCGCTATACTTTGTTTACGCTAAAACAATAACCTTATGAAATACAACACCTTCGCGCTATGGCTCACGCTGGCCGTACTTCTTCAAGCTTGCGGAAAAAAATCCGCTACTCCAGATGCTGATGTCGTAATTCCACCGCTAGGACAGGAAATTGCTGTGCGGCTGGCGCCTGTAGAGCGCTTCGATGGTACAGCACCCATTACTGCCACGGGCACGCTGGCTTCCAGCACGGAAACGCGCCTGGCATTCAAAATCGGAGGCATCATTCAAAAACTATACGTAGAAGAAGGCGCCAGGGTACAAAAAGGCCAACTATTAGCCAAGTTGAACCTGACAGAAATACAGGCGCAGGTATTGCAGGCTGAGTACGGCGTAGAAAAAGCCCGCCGTGACTTGGAGCGCGTGCAAAACTTATACCGCGACTCTGCCGCCACCCTGGAGCAAGTGCAAAACCTACAAACAGTACTGGACCTAGCTCGGCAAAACCTGGAGATTGCCCGCTTCAACCTACAATACGCCGAGATTCGGGCGCCACATAGCGGGGTGGTCATCAAAAAAATTGCCTCCGAAGGCGAGCTGACCAGCCCAGGTACGCCGGTGTATGTGCTGCACGGTGCCGGCCCTGCCAACTGGGTTGTGAAAGCCGGCCTCTCTGACAAAGACTGGGCCCGCCTTCGACTGGGCGACGCTGCCGACATACGCCTGGATGCCTACCCCGGGCAGACATTTCGCGGTCGGGTAGCGCTGATTCCTGCCGCAGCTGACCCCGCCAACGGTCTTTACACCGTGGAGTTCAAGTTGGATGCCCACGACCAACGCTTTGCCTCTGGCCTCTTTGCCACAACTACGGTACAACCTCGCGCTACAGCAGCAGCCCAGGCAGCACAAACTCGCATCCCCATTGAGGCTATTGTAGAAGGCGACGGCAAGCGGGCGTTTGTTTTTGTACCGCAAGGCGACGGCGTGTACAAGGCGCCGGTGCTAATTGCCGACCTGAGCAATACCCACGCCATAATTGCGCAAGGGCTGGAAGGCATAGACAAAGTTGTCACTGCCGGCTCACCCTGGCTCAACGAACGCTCCAAAATCAAAATCATGGAATAAACCTGCCAAGGTTCAACATCAAAGCCAATACCATGCAAATCGCATCCTTTTCGGTCAACAACTTCCAGTTCACTCTTATCGCGTTTGTCATGCTGGCAGCGCTGGGCACTAACTCTCTGCTCAATATGCCTAAGGCAGAAGACCCTGAACTGAACGCCCCTACCTTTATCATCACAGCCATATACCCAGGTGCTGGGCCGGAGGATATGGAGCAATTGGTGGTAGATCCTATCGAGCGCAAAATCAGCGAGCTTTCTGATATAGGCCTTATCGAAACCGACATAGACGACGGCATAGCCTCCATCCGAGTGGAATACGAGTACAATAGCGACCCCGCCGAAAAGTACCAAGAATTGGTGCGCGAAGTCAACGCTGTGGAAAAAGAACTACCCGACGACTTATATGAGCTGCGCGTCTATCGCATCTCGCCCTCGGATGTGAATATCCTGCAGATTGCGCTGGTATCGGAAAACGCACCCTACAGCTTATTGCGCGAGCATGCCGATCGCCTAAAGGAAGCATTTGAGCGCATCAAGAGCATGAAAAACGCCCGAAAATGGGGCTTGCCAGAGCAGCAGGTGCGTATCACGCTTCGATTAGACAAAATGGCCGAACAGGGCATACCTCTGACCAGGGTCATAGGTGCACTACAAAGCGAGAGTATCAATATTCCTGCTGGCACCCTGTACCTCAATACTCGAAAGTATAACGTAAAGACCAGCGGCGACTACGCCTCTCTGGATGAAATACGCCGCACTATTGTTTATTCTGATGGCCGAAAAATTATCTTTCTCGGCGATATTGCCCAAGTGGATATGGTGGACGCACCAGACACTTACATCACCCGCTTCAACGGGCGGCGCGCCGTGATAGTGACAGTAGCCCAGAAGACTGGGCAAAACATCTTTGCTGTACGTGATGCCTATACCCCCACACTGAAAACCTTCGAAGCGCAACTACCGCCTAACATTGCTATGATTAAACACTTT
Organism: uncultured Saprospiraceae bacterium; assembly: GCA_938015595.1. Taxonomy (GTDB): domain Bacteria; phylum Bacteroidota; class Bacteroidia; order Chitinophagales; family Saprospiraceae; genus UBA2329. Next base: position 76,497 of record CALLPI010000018.1, read on the forward strand.
GACCAGGCCGACTCTGTAGGCAAGCGTCTGAGCCGCTTTGCTAAAGACTTTCTCATTGCTGTGTTGCTGGTGTTCATTACCTTACTACCGCTAGGGTTCAGGGCATCGCTGGTAGTTATGATTTCCATTCCCTTGTCCATTGCCATGGGGCTTTGGGGGCTCAACCTATTGGGATACTCTCTCAATCAGTTGAGTATTGTGGGTTTTATTATTGCACTGGGGGTATTAGTAGACGACTCCATCGTAGTAGTAGAAAACATTGAACGGCACTTGCGCATGGGCAAATCCCAAAAACAGGCCGCCATAGAGGCTACCCAACAAATCGGGCTGGCCCTGGTGGGCTGCACAGTTACGCTGATCCTGGCGTTTTTGCCTTTATTATTTTTGCCCGAGACTTCCGGCGAGTTTATCCGAAGCTTGCCAGTGGCGGTAGTTGCTACCGTAGGGGCCTCGCTGTTTGTATCGCTCACCATTGTACCGTTTTTGTCCAGCCGCATTTTGGGCATTAAGCACGACCCTCGCGGCAATATCTTCATGCGGGGACTAAACTACCTCATTCAGAGCACCTATGCGCGCATACTCGATGGCGCGCTGGCGCGGCCCTGGCTTGCCATCTTCATCACGCTGATCATATTTGGAGGTACGTTGGCGCTGGTTCCTCGCGTGGGGTTTAGCCTGTTTCCTGCCTCGGAGAAGCCTATGTTCATGATCAATGCCACACTACCAGAAGGCACAGCCATCACCGCCACTAATGAAGCGGTACGCCACATAGAAAGCATACTGGAACAGCATCCCAGGGTGCGCTATTACACCAGTAACATAGGTAGAGGCAACCCCCGTATTTACTACAATGAAATACCCCGCATAGAGGCCAGCAACTACGGCCAGGTATTTGTACAACTGCTGCCTGAAGTGATGTCTAAAGAAAAGGAGCAAATCATTGACGAGTTGCGCGAGGCCTTATTGTTTTATCCCAATGCCAAAATCGAGGTGAAAAACTTTGAACAAGGACCGCCCATCGACGCTCCGGTAGCTGTTCGCGTCTTCGGCAATAATCTTGACACTCTGCGCGCTGTTTCCATACAAGTAGAAGAGCTGATTCGCCAAATACCAGGTACGATCTACGTCAACAACCCACTATCTATCCTGCGCACCGACCTTAAGGTTAGCATTCACAAAGAAAAAGCTGGTATGCTGGGCATCCCCACCGCCGAGATAGACCGCACTGTGCGCTTGGCAGTAGCCGGCCTGAAAACCGGCACATTCACTGACCCCTCTGGCGAGAACTACGACATTGTAGCCACCGTAGAGAGAGACCAATACCCCAACCTGGACGTCTTCCAGCGCACCTACGTCAACAGCGTAACCGGCATGGCCGTGCCCTTGCGCCAGGTAGCAGAGTTGGAGTTTCAGAGTTCGCCTTCTATCATCCGGCACTACGACAAGGAGCGCTTCGTTACCATCAGCAGTTTTGTGCGTAGCGGCTTTCTGGCCAATGACGTCAATAAAGCTGTAGTATCGAAGCTAGAGCAGTTCCCCTTTCCCAGAGGATATCGCTATGCAGTGGCTGGTGAGGCCGAGTCGCGCGCCAAGTCATTTGGCGGATTGGGCAGCATTATTGTCATCACGCTGTTTGGCTTTCTTGGGGTGCTGGTGCTGGAGTTTGGCACATTCAAGAGCACGCTGATTGTGCTATCGGTTATTCCACTGGGCATCATCGGTGCCATCCTCATCTTATTGGCTACAGGCTACACTTTTTCTTTTGTGGCGGTCACAGGGCTTATTGCTTTAGCTGGTATCGAAGTAAAAAACTCCATTCTGCTGGTGGACTTTACCAACCAGTTGCGCAAGCAGGGCATGCCGCTGGAAGAAGCCATCTGCAGGGCTGGTGAGGTGCGTTTTGTACCTATTTTGCTGACCTCGCTCACGGCTATTGGGGGCCTCACACCGCTGGCCATTGAGTTCAACCCGCTGTATTCGCCGCTGGCCTGGGTGCTCATTGGCGGGCTGATCACTTCTACCTTGCTGTCGCGCATTATGACACCGGTGCTGTATAAATTGCTAAAGCCAAGAGTATAGGTACAACGAGCACAAGGGGCTTTTGCGCTTAGCATGAGCACGACTACATTTTTCGGTCAAGCAGCAAGTGTTGAATAAAAGATGGGTAGCCAAAGCTATGCCCGGCTGTGAGGGCAATGCGATGCCATTCTGCGGAGAGCGCATCCAGGCTGCGCCACAAGTTGTAGCGCTGGCGCTCTGTAGCGCTAAAAGCCTCCAGCCCAAGGGTATGCCAGGTTTGACCAAGCGCTTGCAGGCGGGTCCATTCCACTTGGCAACCTTCTTTGAGAAACTGAGGTGCCGGCGTCCATACTACCCGGCCTTCTTCCTGTATATCGAGTAGCAGCAACAGACGCTGTTTCTGAATGGCTATCCAGTGTGCAGCCTGCTGCCCGCGAGTAATGGCCAGCGCTTCATCAGCGGCGCCTTCGCGGGTATTGGTAAGTTTGAAACTCCATTTGCGCCACAACTCGACCCGTCCGCTTAGATTATCGCCCCACCGATACTTACCGAGGTTTTGCAAGCGCTCTTTCACCTCGATGTTGCCTTCGCGCAGTTTTATCCCTTGCGTAACCCGGCGAGGCTGGCGTAGGTAGAAGTCGCAACGCTTAGGCGTACTCTCTGTAAGCACAAGCCCCCTACGCGCAAACCAATCTACCAGCGCTTCCGGCGGCACTTGCATAAACCAACGCACCTCACAGCTTGTCCACATGTAGTAAAATGTATTTTACATTGCCAAAAGTGCTAAACCTTTTGGCACTTTTTACCGTATTTCTCAATGAATTTTTTACCCAAAACTCTTTTTCTGCATGAACAGACATCACCTCTACACTTTGGCCGGCCTGCTGCTGGGCGTAATACTCTGGCTCGCCAACAGCTCCGGCGCCGGCAATGTACAAGCTGAAGATCGCACCGGCTCGCCCCTGGGAATTTCTACCTGCAATGCCTGCCACGGCGGTGGCAACTTCGGCCCAAGCATGACGGCTCAACTGTTGGACGGCAACAACCCGGTGTTGCAATACGAAGCCAACAAGGAATACACCCTGCGCATACGCATCAACACCACCACTACGCCCAGTCGTTATGGCTTCATGGCAGTGGCTCTCACGGGTGCCAACAACGCTGGCGCAGGCACATTTGGCCCACCGCCCGCTGGGTTCAGGCGCACGATCATCTCTGACAGAGTGTATGTAGAGCACAGTTCGCCTCGCCCTAGCAATACAATGGACTTCCCCTGGACATCGCCCCCCACCCTCGGCGAACCAGTGCGCTTTTTTGCCGCTGGCATCGCCTCTAACAACAACGGCAATACTGGTGGCGATGCCCCCGTGCAACTAGTTGCCCCCTTGGTCATAGCTCCGATGGTCAGCAGTACCGCCCACAACCTGGCAGAAACATTGAAGTTGCGCGCTTGGCCCACGCCCAGCGGCGACGCCTGGCAGGTACATTTCTCCCATCCGCAAGCCAGCCTGCTTCGCTTCATCTTGCATGACTTAAACGGCAGGCAAGTATGGACGGACAGTCGCTGGACAAACGCCGGAGAAAACCAGATACTGATACCCGCAGCTAAGTTGCCCCGAGGCATTTATGCGCTCTCTGTGAGCGGTGCAGCAGGTATGGCTACCATAAAAATGGCCAAGTGAGGTCTTAGTTACCGCCCAGCGCTGCTTTATTGTCTGAAAAAGCGGTGTACTTTCATTTGATACATTGGTTTTTCAGCGCTTTGCCTACCTTTACGCGCAAATAATTCAGCGACAAATGGGATTTTGGTTGTTTGTTCTTGTACTTTACCTGCTGCTCAGCGCAGGCTTGTATATGCTGTTTCCTAAAGCAGGCATACCCGCCTGGAAAGGCTTGACGCCGGGGCTAAACCTCGTGGAGTGGGTCAAAATGACTGGCCGTAAACCAGCGCACGCTGCCTGGTTTCTCGTACCGATTGTCAATATTTTCACGTATTCCGGCGTAGCTATTGATACGGTGCGTTCCTTTCGGCACATGGGGTTTGGGCACAGCGTCCTGGCAGTGCTTTTCGCGCCGTTTTACTTTATGTACCTAGCGCTGCGCCCCGAGGCAAAGTACCAGGAGCCAGCCTGGACCAGAGAAAGAGAATACCGCCAACAGTTGGAAAAGGCAAGAAAAGAAAATAATGCCAAACAGTTGAACAAGCTCAAAAGCAGCCCTTATCACAAGTCTGCCATCAGAGAATGGGTAGAGGCCATTGTCTTTGCGGTGTTCGCTGCTGCTTTCATCCGCATGTTTCTCATTGAGGCCTACGTCATTCCTACGCCCTCCATGGAAGGCTCGCTGCTCACAGGGGATTTCCTGTTTGTGAGCAAAGCTCACTACGGCATACGCATGCCTCAAACCATAGCCATGGTGCCGCTGCTGCACAATCGCCTGCCCGTGTTGAATAGGGAGAGCTACCTGCGTAAGCCCAGCCTGCCCTACAAGCGCTTGCCGGCGCTGGAGCGCATTGACCGCAACGACCCCGTGGTGTTCAACTATCCCGAAGGCGACAGCGTCTATGTATTTCCGCATCGCACCTGGAGCATCTACGACCACCGGCGCGGCAGCTTACCCCCTATGGACAACCAGCGCATTGCTAACGGAGGCGTAAAACTAGTGGTGCGTCCCATGGACAAGATGGACCACTACATCAAGCGCTGTGTGGCCATTCCAGGAGATTCCATCCAAATTATAAACCGGCAGTTGTACGTCAACGGCAAGCCTGCTGACGATCCCCGCTACCTTCAGTTTATTCATCATGTGCGTTCGCCAGAGCGCCCCATCAACGACCGCCAGTTTGCCAAGTGGGGCATCACCGCTGACGACATACTCAAAAAAGACCCTGCCTCCAACTCCATGCTTGTATTCCTAAATCAAGAGCAGGTGGACAAGCTCAAGCAAATGGACAAATCCATCGTGGCAGGGGCATGCAATCGCTACTTCGTATCCATACCGGCCAATTACGATCCTGCCCGATTTGCCGCAGCTGGCATTGACAATGCTAACGTGATTCAGATGGCCGGCCCAACCTCTTTTCTCATGTACCTCACTGATGAAGAAGTAGATAAAATCAAGCAAGATACCGCAGTGAACATCAGCCCGTACATCATGGATGCCGGTAAGCTTTTCCCCCATGACGCCGTTCATCATCCTGACTGGACGGTAGACAACTACGGCCCGCTCTACATCCCCAAGCAGGGCGCTACCGTCTCACTGGATTCGGTTAGCATTGCCTTCTATCGGCGTATCATCACAGTGTATGAAAAGAATAAACTGGAGGAAAAAGACGGTAAGTTTTTCATCAATGGGCAACCTACCGATACCTATACCTTCAAACAAAACTACTATTGGATGATGGGCGACAACCGCCACAACTCTGAAGACGCCCGCGTATGGGGCTACGTGCCCGAAGACCATATCGTGGGCAAACCGCTCTTTATATGGTTCTCTACAAAAGAGGGCAATATACGCAAAGGTATCAACTGGCGACGGATTTTTACCTCCGCCAGCAAAAAATAGGCTATCTTTGGTGTATCCTGTGAGCATTTTAATTGTTTATCAAAGCGATCTGAACTTTGGCATAGGCAGAATGCCTTGGCAAATGTTTGCACAAAGCATTGCAAGCACCTTTATTCATCCCAAAACAAAAACAGCTACATTATGAAAAAAATCTTTGAAGCGATCAGCTCAATTTTCAGAACCCTGTTTGGCGGCAGTAATAAAAATACCCCACCGCTTGCCCCCCAACAGCCTCGCCTCAAACCTGCAGTCATCAAACCTGGCGAGCCTCAGGATGCCGCTGAAGTCAAGCCCGATACAGTGATCATGGTGGTCAGCGAAATGGATAAGGTCATCATTCCTCC
>CALLPI010000019.1 GCA_938015595.1 uncultured Saprospiraceae bacterium
CAACGTCAAATCTTCGGTTTTGGGTCATCTAAATTGTAGCGTTAGAAAATGTAACATAAAAAACAGGTTGGCTTAAATCGCCTCTAATGAGGTCGTTTTTTGTTAGATTTTGGTTTTGGGAGTGGTTGTGCAACGGTTACCCGTGTTATAGCCAGTGCTTGTTTTCGTCATTCTTTGATAAATTTTGCAGTAGTTATTGTTATATTTTCATTAAAAATTATCAATAAATAAATTCCTTTTGCTAATTTAGTGATGGGGACTTGAATATTCGTAATGTTGCTCGTTTTTGTTTTGAAATAAATTTCACCCATTGAATTGTAAATAATAATGTCAGAGATAACTTTTTCATTTGGTAAAACGATGTTTAGTAAATCAGAGGAAGGATTAGGAAAGATTTTAATTTCTTGCTTAAGTTCTTCGTTCTTTATAAGTGAAGGTATGCAATTTAGTGAATGAGAACTGAAAAAATTCCAAATTAAATCATTTGCGTTTAAAGATGTTGAAGGTGGATCACCATTGGCTGTTTGGTTACCACCTGGCCAGGAATGTCCGCCATCTGAAGTTGTGTAAACGAATACTTCTGAACAACTGCTACAGTTCGTCCAACCTTTTCCCACTACGCCATTCTGATTGTAAATTATATTCCAAGATCCCAAACAATTGTCAATATTTGCCCAAACATTTATTACAGAATCAATAGGGGGATTATAAATACCTGAATAACCTGTTCCATATCCTCCATAGTATGGAACCCGGGTATCGGGTAAGGAATGAATGTGTAAAATAGGGACGGGTTTAGAAGGTGTACAGGGCGTAGTGGTAACCATAGTTGTTGCAACCGGTGATACAGCCGCAAACAACTCTGCATGTTCACAGGCTAATCGGTAAGCAAGCATACCCCCGTTAGAGGCACCGGTAACATAAATGCGATTGGTGTCAATGTTATATTGACCTCTAAGTTTATTTATCATTTTAAGGATAAACCCAACATCATCAACATTATATGTAACAGAAGGACCACAACAAGTGCCTGCATTCCAAGTTCTTAATCCAAGAAAGGATCTACCGTTTGGATAGACCACCATAAAATTTGAAGCATCTGCCTTTTGACTTAAATTAGAAATGTATTCCATAGTATCTGCATCATGTCCTCCGCCATGAAGCGCAATAACTAATGGAATTGGAACAGAATTGTTATAGGATGGTGGAATATGGATTTTGAAATTTCTCCATTGTAATTGATGTTGAACAGAGTCCCAAACGGCAGTTTGTGAAAATAAACTCCAAGGAATAACTACGAACAATAAAAAACTCAATAATCGTATCACTGCTTTACAATTTTTTGGGTTTGAATAAATCGATTTGTTGAAATCTGAACAAAATAAACTCCTATAGGTAAATCCTTCAAGTCAATTTGATGGACATTATGATAATGAGCAATTAGTTTACCATTGACATCAAAAACCTTGAGAAGAAATGAATGATTATCCATTCCACTAATGAATATTTTGTTATCAGTAGGATTGGGATAAATTGAAATTCCTGTGTTTTCAAAAGAAGTTGAAATTCCGGATGGAACTTGATTCATTGGGGTATCGCATCGTCTTAATTGAAATTTTTTAAAGTAATTATTATTACTAGAAGTATCAATAACGGTTGCTGAATAAAAAACCCAAACTTTACCATTACCAACATAGGGTTCAGGTTCTGATATATTTAGGGTGCTATCAAAGTTACTTAAAAGCCACATAGTTTGTTGTGAGCTATCAATAGTGGTCATCCAAATTTCACCCGGCTGCTTTAGCGTTGTATTTAAATAATTGGAACCCTTGTTATTAATTTGGAAAGTTGAATAAAGTTGCCCATTAAAAAAGAAAGGTTCGTGCGATTGATTAAGAGAAGGAGTAGTTAAATGAACCGTTTGCGGTATCACTATTTCATGCTGAATAAACATTTGACCAAAATTTGTTCGTTTATAAAAATATGCCGTATCAGAAGCGTTAATTCCACTCATCAGATATTGTTCTCCCGTTAATGGATTCCTAACCGGATAACCATCTATTTTATTAGCTAAATCGTTGGTTACCGGAATAGGTGGATTAAGAGGTGTTACAGCACAAAATTCTTTAGCTTGGGCCCTGTTATTGGCATCTTTGTATCCAAAGGTTAAGTAGGGTGTGCCTTTCATCCATCTGGGAACAATGATATCCATTGGAGCGGGAAGAGGGAAAATAGCATTTTGCTGTTCAATTAAGTAATCATTAGCTGGATTATCTATATCCATCAATCTCAGCTGGTAATAAGAATTTTGAGGTGTGTATGGAGAGAATCCTGGGATACTATCATTCCAAATGTAACTTACAAACCGCTTGTTAATTCCAGGCAGTTGTGAAGGATAAAATACTCTTCTTTTATTATCAATAGGTGCCGAAATATTAGTTACAACTGCACTGGTGGGGCTCGTAGGTCTTACAAATTTCATTTGTCCCATGATGGTTTGTCCTACATAATAAACTCCTAAACTATCTACTCCCCAATCACCGGGTCTGGCATAAATGGTAGAGTAGAACGGGCTATAACCTTTTCCATTACTGGGTATTAAATCGCCTGTATTGGGATCAATGCCACATTGCCAAACCTTTCCTGTAGTTCCGTTTGCATCAACTTCAATCCAAACCATATAATTCCCAATGGGTGAAATTTCCGGATTCACATAATTTGTAGCGGTATCTCCTAAACGAACATCGTTAATTACAAAACTTTGTGCGAATGATTTTGAATAAACGCCACACACTAATAAAAAAATAATGAAGTTCAATTTTAAATTTTTCATATATGTGTTGTTTTTAATTTTATACATTAATTAGATGAGCAAAGTTTCAGAAGGTTTAATTAGTATTGGCTATAACGGGTGTGCTGCCGAAGTAGCCGCGCGTAGTGGCTATTGGCGGCAGCACGGAGTTGTCATCGCTTTTATCCTTTTGTAACTTTCATTTTACATGAATCACTTTGACATTTACGGTATACTTCTTCGGTTCTTACGTTATAAACTTCTGTACATAATACTGACGATTGGCCACAGTCTCCTGAGCAATCAACTTCAATAACGGGCCCTCCATTTGCTGCCTTTTCCGAAACATAGCCCACGCTGAATAAATTGTCCTCATTGTCACCAATATAGTATTCAAAGTGAATAAACTCCTTATTTTCAGAATGCTGCATCAAAATATTTGTTATTTTAGCCTCCTGCCCGGCGTGAAGTGTTGTTAGTCTATTAGCAAACATTTGACCAATTTTCCCTAAATCAGATTGATACTCATAGCTGTCTTGAGATTTTAAATATTTAATCACCATCTTACAATCAGAACAAGTTAGACAATCAAAAGTCCGATCCTGAATTGCGAATCTTGCATAACATTTGCCAGTTGGGCAGGTTCCCTTACAATTGATGCTTCTTCCATTGTCACTCTCTAATCCTTTCTCAAGGAATGGATTTGGCAGTAATTTTTTAACTTTGAAGTCCTGATTAGATGGTGGAAAGATCATGACAGCTCCTATCACTAAAACAATCAAGTTTTTCATCTTTTGATGATTTAAGGTTATGCTCTACTTTAATTTCAGGAGTGTTCGAGCGATAAATTTTCCCGCAATTCAATGATCTGTCACTTTTATCTGTAATCGATGACAACTCATATTTTAACACAACTCCCACCAAGCGAAACCCACATTGCGTGTTTTAGTTAGCCATCCGTTGCGTTTAAGCAAACTATGTGCGAGGGCACTGGGGCAGCTTTTTGCGCCAGCAAAAAGACATACTCAAATTGCGCATATTGGTCTTTGGAACAAAAAAAAGGTATTTGCATGGTAAAAATCAATCCCTGCCGTATATTTTTTTGCAAAAAAGGGATTATACATTCAGGCTGTCAATAGGGCTTTGGAGTTTATCCCAGCTTTTGGGGGTAATGTGGGTGTAGATTTCGGTAATTTTGCTGCTTTGGAGGTGGGTGGCGAAAGGGTAGTGTAATTAATTGAGTGATTCAATATCTTTGTGTCAAATTTTTGGTCGTTACTATGATTATATTTCCAGCGGGGCGGAGATTGCATTTCTTGCTGGGCTCATACCTTAGGCACTTCACTCAACGCAACAAGAGATTTGCGAAACTCCAAAAAATTTACTCGCTATGTGGGTGTTTTTTGTAACTTCGCAAAGTTCCGCCCTGTTAATGGTAATTAAAAATGACAACAATGATAAGACCATATCTCTTATTGATTTTACCTCTAATTCTTATCACTGTAAGTGTACAATGCCAGATATTAGATTCTTTAAAATCAAAAAAGTGGAATCCCTTGAATGATGATGCCTACCTACACCCCGTGGATTGTGTAACCCCCTACACTCTTGAAAAAGGGGAGTGGATTTACGCACAATCAATACAGACATTACCATTTCCAAGCTGGGCATTTTATGGTATCACAGACAAACTGACTGCACAGATAGATTTATTGCCTTGGCTTTATGGTACTTTTAGTGAATTAAAGAAACCAATTCCTAGTTTGAACTTCCGGTATAGGTTTAACGAACAAAGGGGGCTAATTCCAACAATAGGAATAGAAGCTATGTTTATTCATTTTTGGGACACACTACAACGTTTTAAGACTCCAACAATGACTGTATGGGAGAATTGTTCTTACTTTCATTTTAAACCAAGTATCAGCTATAGAATTAAAGATAAATTCTTTGTTAATCTCTCATTTGGAATGGACTATATAAGTGAATTAATTTTGCAAAATAATGATATAAATAATTTTCAAAATAAAACATTTTCAAGAAGCTGGAATCCAAATTATGCAATAGGATTCAATTATAGGCCTTCAAAATGGATAAGTTATCATTTTGCCTATAACTATGGTTCCACGCTTAGTTTTTTAGAAAATGTACCAAGAAAAATTCAAATAACTTACGGGGTTAGAGTCGCTCCATTTTATAAAAATAAGTTTGGGATATTGCGAAATTTACGAATTGAGTTTGTTGGAATCAATGGTTACTTCGCTGACATAGATGCAAAGCAAACTTTTCCCATTCCTATTTATCCTTACATTTATTGGCAATGGAGAAAAGAAAAGAAATAGAAATAACTACTGTTAACAGCATGTTGCCTCAATTGGCAGTGATGTACAAAACTGAAGCTGAGTGCTTCTATCCAGGTGCAGTGCAGGTTGACAGTTTTATGCTTTGAAACCTACCACTACACCAAGCGCTAAAACGTTAAAAGCAATGAAAATGAAAATAAAGCTACTAATATCATTTGTTTGTTTATTAAATATTACGATAGAAGCCTATTCCCAAACGGTTTATGCTTCGGATTTTGGCTATAACACTGTTGATGCATCTTCAGCACTTTTAAATGCGATTACTTCTTCTGCCGATACAATTATTGTTGATCTCCAAGATGAACCTTGGCGAGTAGGCTCTTTGCATTTTTGGAACCTCACCAATAAAACTATCATTTTTGAACCCAATGTTTGGGTTGAAGCCCTGCCAGGTCGATTTAATGGATACCACGATTGCCTTTTCCGTTTTGGCAACTGCAACAATATCAACTTAATTGGCTACGGAGCTACGTTTAAAATGCATAAAGCCGAATATGCGGCTATTGATGATAGTGAATTTCGCCACAGCATTAATCTCTACAGCTCGAGTAATGTAACTATTAAAGGTCTTACACTCATTGAGAGCGGTGGTGATGGTATATCCATAGATGGCGGCAATTTGAATTATTGCGAAAATATTTTGGTAGAGGACGTGAGATGCCTAAACCATTACAGACAAGGTATGAGCATAATGAATGTACAAAATATGACGGTCAGGTACTGCGAATTTTCCGGTACAGCCGGCACGCTTCCCGAGGCTGGTATAGATATTGAGCCTTATCAAACCGATCAAAGAGTTGTAAATCTTCTAATTGAAAATTGCCGTTTTGAAAACAATGGCTGGTCTGGAATTGCAATTAACTTATTTGAGTTAGACGAATCTACAATTCCAGTGAGCATTACCATAAGAGATTGTGTTTTTAAGAGCAATTGCCGCCCGGAAAATGATTATGTAAAATGTGAAATTTACGCAAGCGACAACCATCTTTCTCCTGTACAGGGAAATGTGATGCTTGAGCGGTGTTTTATTGAGGAAAGCAACTACGGTGTCTTCTATGCAAGAAAGTCGGCCAACGCCTATCATTTAACCTTTAAAGATTGTGCCTTTCAGAACGTGAGTAAACTGCAGCTACAATACAACGAACCTATTGCGCTCGAAGTCGCTGATTACTTTAATCCATCTCCAACATTGGGCGGAATACATTTTGACAACGTTTTTTTGCAGTATGACACTGATTATTCTTTCTTTAGAGTGTTTAGTGCGAGTACCTTAGCTGGGATAGAAAATATTACGGGTCATCTTACTATTGTAGAACCCAACGGTAATAGCCCAATATTGGGAGGCTCAGGAACTCAAAGCAATATTAATTTCACATATTCCAATCAAACCTCTCTACCCCAAACTTTTATCAACATTGACCTTGTTGAAACCAATGCCATTGAATGCACCCAACAAGTCGCTGAAATTATATTTATGAGAAATTCAAATGATATTTCATATCCTTTAGGGATTAGCTACCGGTTGGACGGTACTGCTTCACAGGGCAACGATTATCATTTGCAGCCTTTAGGAATAGTTATACCTTCCAACTCTACTAATTCTTTACAATATTATTTCGGGAGAGACGATGGACTTACTGAAGCCGATGAAACTATTGAAATTTCAATAAATAATTCTGACCTTTATAGTTTTAATAACACGCCTGCATTTTTAAGTATTTTAGACTGCAATCCGTCATCTGTTCAAGATGATAGAATAATTCCTCAAATGATTAACGTATATCCAAACCCCACTTCTGAAATATTATTCATAAATATTAGCAGTGGCCACATTGTTAGCGTATTCGAAATATTCGACATGTATGGAAGGCGAATTGTAAACAAAACGAATACTCAATACTCAAGTTTGATTGCTACTGATGTTAGTCAACTGATGTCTGGTATCTACGTAATTCGTTTGAACAACGAGACCTTCAAGTTTTTAAAAGAATAAAAGCATGTAACATCACCTATATGCAAGCAGGGGTTTAACTTCGCTGATTTTCAATTCGTGCTTCGTAGGATAAGAGTAAGTGGTAAGTTTATACTGAGCAACGCCAGGTTTTGTGCATGATCTGCGGATGTCGTGCACAAAACTTGGCGGTAGGTTCATGGGGTTGGGCACTGTTATCTCAACTTCTCATTTTGTGCATGGCGTTGTGCATCGCGCTGGGTTTTCTTTTCCATGCTTTCCTCTAGTGCAGCGGCGAGGTTCACGCCGGTTTGGTTGGCCAGACAAATGAGTACAAAGAGTACATCGGCCATCTCAGCAGCAAGATCCTGGCGAGCATTAGCAGCCTGTTCGGGCGTTTTGAATGATTGCTCGCCGTACAGCCTGGCCATCAGACGAGCTACTTCGCCAACTTCTTCCGTGAGGATGGCCATGTTAGTGAGTTCATTATAGTAGCGCACCCCTACGGTACGTATCCAATCATCTACTCTTTGCTGAGCTTCCTGTATAGTCATGCGTTATTCTTTTTGCTTAGAATCCATGTAAATTGTTACGGGGCCGTCATTGAGTAAAGCCACTTTCATATCGGCGCCGAATACGCCGGTTTTTACAGGTAGCCCTGATATTTGTTGCAGTACCGATGCAAAATACTCATACAATGGTACGGCATGTTCGGGGCGGGCAGCGCGGATGAAAGACGGCCGATTCCCCTTCTTGGTAGAGGCGTGTAGAGTAAACTGACTGACTACCAAAAACTCGCCACATACATCGCTAATAGCAAGATTCATTAGCCCCTGCTCGTCATTGAAGATGCGCAAGGCTGAAATTTTTTTGCTCAGCCAGTCGGCGTCTTCAGTGCCATCCCCGTGCTCAATGCCGAGTAAGATAAGCAACCCTTGCCCGATGGCCGAGTGTACTTGCCCGTTGATGGTAACTGAAGCGTGTGCTACTCGTTGTATGACTGCTCTCATAGAAGAAGGGCGTTCGTAGCAACTAACCGAATAAAGTGGGTTTGCCGGGCACAGGGGTGTGCAGTTCTGGACCGTTGTGTTTGAAGGAATTGACCAGTTCTGATACCTGGTACATTCCCAGCAGACCATCGGGCGGCGGATGTAGCATAGCCAGCACGTCCTCTATGCTGAGGTCAGAAAGCCATTGCCCTTGCAACTCTGGTGTGTGTAGGATGAGGGGCATGCGATCGTGGATGCTCTGCATGTCGTGGTTGGGTTCAGTGGTGATAATGGAAAAACTCTTGACGGCATAGTCCTTTTTATACCATACATCCCACACACCCGCCATGAGCATGAGGTCGCCGTTTTTCATAAATATGCGGTATGGAATTTTGTCTTTGCCCTCGGTACGCCACTCGTAGAAGCTGTCGGCCAATACCAAGCATCGCCGCATGCGAATGGGCAATCGGAAGGAAGGTTTGGTGGCAATGCCTTCGGCACGGGCGTTGATTAGCTTGCCAGTATTGACGCCATCGTTCGACCAGTGCGGAATCAACCCCCAGGTGATGTATTGCAAGCGGTCTGGCGCATCGTTGGTGATGACGTAAGCATGTTGGGTAGGTGCAATGTTGAAACTCTCGCGCAAGTGCACGCCGGTGTCTACCTCGCCTAGTTGAGCCTGGATCTTTTCTTTAGTAGCTGAAAACGAAAATCTACCGCACATAGCTATCGGGATTTACAGCTAGTTGGCAATCGCCTACCGCACACAAAGATGGAAGATTTCTGCGAAAAGATGGCTTGTTTCTTCAACTGGCGCTTTGGGTATTCACTTGTCGTGTTACTAAACTTCTACACACTCCGCCTCCTGCAGATACACAATCATGAAAGAGCATGAAAAAGTAGTACTTTTCCACTTTCAAATGGCAAAACATGCGCAAGAACTCCGTCGGCCAGGCACAACGCTTGGATTGACCCAATGGGATGCTGGTGCAAAGGTAGAAGACTTATACTAGATGAATGAGGTTAGCGTAGCTACGCTGTGCAATTAAAAGAGGTTCATAGCCTTCAGAAATGAGCACAGAAACCTCTGGTAGAGCTGTTTGCTCTATCATTCTCGCTCTCCCATCCAAGGTGCTTTACCTGTGTAATTGTGCGGTGTAATGGCCTTGAGTGCTGCTTTGACGGTTTCTGACACCGTGAGTGAGTCAATAAACTGGTGGATATCGTGTTGGCTAACAGTAGCCTTGCCTCGCGTGAGCGCCTTGAGCGCCTCGTAGGGCTGGGGGTATCCCTCGCGGCGCAGGATGGTTTGGATAGCTTCGGCTACCACCATCCAGTTTTGATCGAGGTCGGCTTGGAGCCTGGGCTCGTTCAGTTCGAGTTTGGTCAGTCCTTTGGCTATGGATTGGAAAGCAATGAGGGCGTGAGCAAAAGGTACGCCAAGGTTGCGCAGCACGGTGCTGTCGGTGAGATCGCGTTGCAGGCGCGAGATGGGCAGTTTTTCTGCCAGGTGGCTCAACAGCGCATTGGCCAGGCCAAGGTTGCCTTCGGCATTTTCAAAATCAATAGGATTGACCTTATGGGGCATGGCCGAGGAGCCTACTTCGCCCTCCACAGTGTGCTGGCGGAAGTATTCCATACTGATGTACGTCCATACATCGCGGCATAGATCTATAAGTATGGTGTGAATGCGGCTCATGGTGTGGCATATGGCGGCCAGGTTGTCGTAGTGCTCAATCTGTGTGGTAGGGTAAGACCAGCGCAGGTGGAGTTTTTTTTCTACAAACTCACGGGCAAATGAGTGCCAGTCTATGTCGGGGTAGGCGACGTAGTGGGCATTGAGGTTGCCGGTAGCACCACCGAACTTGGCACTGACAGGAGCGCGGCTGAGCTGGTACAATTGCTCCTCCAGGCGCACGACGAACACCTGTATTTCCTTGCCCAATAGTGTGGGCGAGGCAGGCTGCCCGTGGGTACGTGCCAGCATGGGTACGCGTTCCCACCGGCGGGCCAGTTCGTGTAGGGCATGCACCAGATTCCATATTGCGGGTTCATACACTTTATCGAGGGCGTGATCCATAGAAAGCGGAATGGCCGTATTGTTGATGTCCTGAGAGGTAAGTCCAAAGTGAATGAACTCCTTCCATTGCCCCAGGCCCTGTTGTTCAAACACTTCTTTGAGGTAGTACTCTACGGCTTTGACGTCATGGTTGGTCGTTTTTTCAATGGCTTTGATGCGCTCGGCATCGGCGAGGGAGAAGTTGGAGGCCAGGTCATCGAGTTGCTCCAACTGCACTTGGGGTACATTTTTCAACTGTGGCAAAGGAATGGCGCACAAGGCTTTGAAGTACTCCACTTCCACGTACACGCGGTAGCGCATGAGGGCAAATTCGGAGAAGAATTCAGACAGTGGGGCGGTTTTATCGGCATAGCGTCCGTCCACAGGAGAAATGGCGGTCAGCATGGTCGTTGCATTTTAGTTGTCGGGATTTTGACTTAGGCAAGCCAGCAAACTCTGTAAAGTTAGCGTATTGCGAGTTAAGCAGCAAGTTCTTCAGCCAGTTTTTGCATGAAAGCCATACCCTGTTCTAACTGCTCTATTGCGATAAATTCATTGGCTCGGTGTGCCTGGGCAATGTCGCCTGGGCCGCAGATAACTGTCTCAAAACCACCTTCAGCAAACTGCCCGGCCTCGGCAGCATAGGCTACTGTTCCGGTAGTATGTATCCCGCTGAGACGCTTGGCCAGGCTCACCACGCTTTGATCTTCGGCGGTGTCTAAAGGCGGTACGGGAGGGTGATGTTGCACAGTTTCGATGCGGGTACTGCTGAAGCGCTGCCGCAGTTGCTGCTCAAGCTGGCGTGCGTAGGCTTCAAAGTCAGCGATGACGTCTTCAATTCGGTCGGCAGGGATGTTGCGCACATCCCAGTGGAAGGAGCAGCGGTCAGCTATGACATTGGGCGCGATACCGCCGCGAATGATGCCGGAGTGCAGTGAGGTATGATTGGGCTGAAAACGGTTGTCAGTATGCCGGACGGCCAGAGCTTCCATTTTTTGCTCCAGCCATTGTATAAGGTTGGCTGCTACGTGTATGGCGCTCACTTCCTGTCGGATACGGCTGCTGTGCCCTGCTGAGCCATGCACGGTGGTTTCGAGCACGCAGATGCCTTTTTGGCCGACAATAGGCTGCATGCGCGAGGGTTCGCCGATGATGGCATAGCGCGGTTTTTCAGTGTAGAATGCTTTGATGGCTTGCACCAACGCTGGACCAGCCAGGCAACCAATTTCTTCGTCGTAAGAAAAAGCGAAGTAAACCGGGCGTTTCAAGCCAGCGCACTGAAAAGTTTCTACCGAAGCCAAGCAGCAAGCCAGGAATCCTTTCATGTCGCACGAGCCACGGGCGTATAGCTTGCCGTCGCGTTCGCACAGGGTGAAAGGGTCGGTATCCCAGGCTTGGCCGTCAGTGGGCACTACGTCGGTATGGCCGGAGAGAATAACGCCGCCGTCTGCTGCTGGGCCGATGCGCACGTGCAAGGAGGCTTTGTGGCCCTGCTCATTGAAAACCAGCACTGGTTGCAGCCCTTTGTCTTGCAGCAGCGCCTCAATGAAACGGATAATGCTTAGGTTGCTTTGCCCTCCCAATACAGGGAAAGCGACGAGCTTGGACAGAACATCAATAACTTGCATGAGTCGAAGTATTTATTCTCTGCTGGCCGGTGCGCTGCGCTCGGTGGCCTCCTGATGAATGGTGTGCCCAAAAAAGATAGCGTTGGCCAGGAGTTTGTTCGTCCCGTACCAGAAGGCCCGGAAGTTTGTATTGTCAGAAAAACTGATGGTGCGACCGCGACCCAGGGCGCTCACTACAATACCGGCAGCTCCTCTGGCGCGATCCTGGTAGCGGCTATGGAAGTAACCACTGAGCAAGGGGTTATTGGCATATACAAGTGGTGTGGCATAGGCGTTGCGCGCAGGCTCCATGTAGAAATTACCTTCGCGGAATACCGGCAGGCGCTCGCGGGTATAGCCAAATCCTAAAGGATGTGACAGGTCGAGCAGGTTTTCAAAGATGCTACCTGGTGTTTGCAGGGCACCACGGTCTTCATTAAGGCGTTCGTAAGGGCGTCGAGGCTGGGCAGCGCTCTGCTCTTCGGCCTTGTCACGGCGGGTTTCCACAAAAGCCAGTCCGTTGCTGCGCGCCCACTGGGCGGCTTCGCCATAGGTGATGAGTACGCCGCCTTTGTGGAGCCAGTCTTTGAGCCTATCGGCGTTGCCGAGGCCGCCATAGTTGCCCCCCGGCAGTATGATGGTGTTGTAGCCGTCGAGGTTGGCACGCCCCAGCGCAGAAGCCTCCACTTTAGTCACGCGCATGTCGTAGCGTTGATCCAATAGATGCCATATCTCGCCTGCATCAGTGCTACGCACACCTTCGCCCACCACTAGCAGTACCTTGGGCAGGCGCAAAGGGCGAAAATCGCCACTGCCTAGGTCAATACCCGAAGGCGTTAGGCCAGTATCCATGTCGTAAAAGGATACGCTGGCTATCTGGGAAGCAGTGGTGACCAGTTCGTGAATTTGCTCCGGCGTTTTGCCTTGGCCAGCTACAGGCAGTAATACAGTGCCGGCGGCATAGTTTCTTTTGCCTATCGAAAATGGCGCATGCGCTACCTTGAGGCGCAGCCCCTGCTTGAGCAAATAATACAAAGCTTTAGGTGCGAAGTACTCGTTCCACTCCATGAGGTAGGCATACTCGCTAAACTCCGGCGTGGGTGTCTCCACCGGAATGCCTGCACCGGCTACTTTTGGCCCCAATTGGTCGGCATCAAAGGTGCGCTTTTCCAATACTGCAAAAGGAATGTTGAATGCGTAGGGCATCGTCCAGGTAGAGATATCGTAAAAAATGCTGTCTTCAAAACTAGTGCGAGTCTCAAAAATACCATGGATGAGGCGGTACTGTGGTTGGTCGAGCGGCACTACATAAGCTGACCCTGGACTGAAGGAGTGCCCTCCAGCCGAAACGGGCTGATTCAGTTGGTAAACTTCAATCTGATGGCGGCGCAGCATTTCGACGAAAGCTGATAGGCGGGCGCGGTCGTGGGGTTCACCAAAGACGTAGGCTTTGCGCGAGTCATTGCGGGCTTCTTCCATGGCCGAGATATAAAAGTCGCGCTGATAGTTGAGTAGGTCTTTTTTAAGTTCGCGCAGCGCTCTGTGCGTAGAAAGCGCTGTGGCCACCTGATTTCGTATGGTAAAGGCAAAGCTGAGTTCGCCGTTTTCGGTTTCCTGAAGGTGGCCGCGCGAGCTGCCTTGCTCAAACAGAATACCTATGCCGCCATTGGCATCGGGGTAGGTAGAGCCTTTGCCCAGGTAAAAGTCGTCGTAGCCTTCTTTAGTAAAATAGAGCGAGCCGATGGCATCCAGCGCTTCGGCGTGGAAATCGCCGATGCGTTCGGTAAGTTGCTGGTTGAGGCTGGGCGTGAGCGGATGCACGCGCGTGGGCACGCCGGGCATGAAGAAGAAAGTAGAGTTAGACCCCATCTCGTGGTGATCAGTCAGGATGTTGGGCTTCCATTCTTGAAAGACACGTACACGACCCTGGCTTTCAAGTAGTTGTGCGGCAAGCCAGTCGCGGTTGAGGTCAAACCAGTAGTGGTTGCTTCGGCCGCGGGGCCAGGGCTCGTTGAACTCGCGGTCAGCAGGGTCAGTAGCCAGGTTTTTGTTCTTGTGCGCATTTACCCAGGCGGCAAAGCGGTGAAAACCATCTGGGTTGAAGCAAGGGTCAAACAAGATAATGTTTTCGTCCAGCAGGCGGTCAATATCCTTACTTTTACCAGCCAACAGGTAGTAGGCCACCAGGGGGGCTGCGTTGCCGCCGCTGGGTTCATTGCCGTGTATGCTGAAGCCCTGATAGAGCACTGCCGGTACTTTATTGATGTCAATGGAGGCTGATTTGACAGGATTGCTCAAAGCAGCGTGCTGGTTTTTTAGGTCGTCCAGCGTCTTGTGGTTCTTTTCGGAGGTAATGATGAGGTGAATGAGCGGACGGTTTTCGTACGTGCGCCCGTGCTCCACGAGCTTGGCCTTGGGGGATGTGGCTGCCAACGTACGCATGTAGCCCAGCAGTTGGTCGTGCGATAGATGCCATTCGCCAATCTGAAAGCCAAAGTAGCTCTCCGGGGTAGGAATATTTTTGTCGTAGGGAATATCGGGTAGGTAGTACGTCAGCGGCAACTTCTGAGCAGTAGCTGTCAAAACTGCCAATATGTACAAGGCTAATGTCAGGAGTGGATACTTCATCGCCAATCTTTTTGCGGTCAAAAGTACAAACCCTGCTCTATCCATGAACTGAAAAATTCATTATGCCGGATGTACCTTTGCAATTGCAAAAAAAAAAAATGCCAACCAATGACTATACATCCCATACGACTGTTGCCTAACCAAGACCTGAAAGCCGAACTAGAGTACTTTGTACGCGCCCACCATATTGAGGCAGCATTTGTCATAACGTGTGTGGGTAGCTTGCAGCAGAGCGCTATTCGACTGGCCAACCGAAATGAAACACAGATAATCGAAGGCAAACGGGAGATCGTTTCACTCACGGGTACGCTTTCGCCCGATGGCGCACACCTACACATTGCACTTTCAGATGCACACGGCCATACCCTTGGCGGGCATGTAATGCCGGGATGCCTGATTTACACAACAGCCGAAATTGTGCTGGGTGAAGCAGAGGGCTATGTATTCCGCCGCTTGCCAGATGCGGCTACCGGATATAAGGAGTTGGCCATTGAACGAAAAACATAACAAACAGCCATAATCAGCTGACATTTAGCGGGGATCGTCCAGCGCCTCTACATCAGGCTGGGATATTGGTCCGACTTCCACCGACTGTGTTTTTACGAGGTTGCACCATACACAGTCTGCCCGACCACAGCCCTGGTAAAATTCCTGGCGCATGATTTTTTCGTAAGTCTGGCTGATGAGGTTTTTCAGTTCGCCTACCTGAGCGGGGATCAACTCTACTTCCAGGGTTTGAAAACGGCCAGTGTCATCGGGATCAAGGAAGGTGATAGCGCCTTTGGTTACAATATGAGCATGCAGGGAGTAGCTTTCGTAGAGTAGTTTGTAAAAGGCTAATTGCCGCCAATAGGGTGCCCCCAGGGGGTTCTTGGCGGTGGGAGCAGCTACTTTTTGTGGGCTGGGTTGGCCGGTCTTGTAGTCAATCACCACGGCTTCCTGTGCTGTGTACCATTCCACTTTGTCAATCACGCCGGTGAGGGGTATGCCGTCTACTTGAGTGCGGCGCACGGTGTATTCCACCTTCACCTGGCGGTGGGCACACCAGTCGCCCTGGGCGTGCAGGCCTTCAATGCGGTCGAAACCTGTGTGCAGGTATCGGTTGAATTGCTCCGTGGCAAAGAAATAAGCACGTCGCTGCATTTCTTCTTCAAATAAGTATTTGAAAGTCTGTAAGTCAGGGAAAGTTTTCTCTCGATCGGCCAGCATGCGTTCATAATAGCGCTGAATGGCGGCATGCAGCGCCTGGCCGTAGGCTGCATACTCACTATAGGGTGCGGGCACACGCAGTAGATGCTGGTAGTAAAACTCTAGGGGGCAGCGAAGATAGTGCTCCAGCGCTGAGATGCTCATGGCAAACGACTGTAGCAGGGCATCCATTGCTTGGGGATCGGGAAAGGTCGTCACTGCAGGCTTTTTCTCCAGCAGCAGCGCTGCTTGCGCGGCAAAGGCATACTTCTGAGGCAGACACCCTTCTTCGGGTGCAGTTTGAAGCGCCTCCAGCATTTCATCCACAAATACAGCGGCTTGCAGGGGTTTGCCAGCATCATCTTCTCTACTATACGATACTTGCAGCCAACGCTTGGCGCGCGTCATGGCTACGTAAAATAGCCGCCGCCGAGCTTCCAGCGCATCCTCTTCTAGAGAGCGGGTAAGTGTGTCGGGTAAAGCAAAGCGACCGCCGCCGCCGCGATGTCGGGGTTCCCACTCCTCTTTCACGGCATCTATGATGAACACGCGCTCAAACTCCAGCCCTTTGGCGCTGTGCGCCGTAATGAGATGCACGCCTTGACCGGGCTCGAGCAGCCGCTGTAACTCCAGCGGCACGCTGTTTTGCCGATAGCTATCTATAATTTCCAGCAGGCGAGGTAGGCTAAGGTGAGCATGCCGGGCGGCTTCTTGCGCCGCAAATGTCATCAGCGTGCGCAGTACGTCCAGTTGCATGCCTGCGTCGGCACACGACATAGCCCATTGCAACAGCCCACTCTGAGTAATGACACGTTCTATAAAGTGCAGCAAGCTATCATTGGCCAGGCTGTGCAGCCAGTTGTCAATGCGCCGATAAAGAGCTGGCCATGCCTCGGATTGTTGGAGGCCGGCGGCATGATGCAAACGAGTGTCCGACAATGCTGCCCGCCATAGCATGTTTGGCTCCTGCATGGCTATGTGAAGCGCCATACGGCTCAAGTCTTCAGGTAAAATACCCAGGAAGCGCACGTGCAGCAACCGAAACAACAAGTGCTCGCCGCTGCCGGGGTGTTCAAACTCTGCTGCCAGATAGCGCAGCAGGAGCAAGAGGTTCTGCGTTGTGGGCAGGCTAAGTATGTCAGTTTTGCGGCGCGTTTGATACGGGATACCGCGCTGCTCTAACATGGCTTGCAGGGTTTCTACCTGTTTATGGCGGGCATAAAGCACAGCAATTTCCTGCAAATCAACACCTTCGGCTTGCCAGGTTTCAATTTGATGTAAGATGGCAGCGTTTTCGTACAAACGGTTGGGCCACACCGTTACAATAGGGCACTCGGGTAGGCCAGCCACTGCCGGATGGACAGCCGTAATGCGTTTTTCCAAACCCAGACGCGTCAGCTGGTAGGCTACACGCAACTGATTGCGTTCAATGACGCCAGTAGCTGCATCCAGAATGCACTGCGAGGAGCGATAGTTGTAAGGTAGCACAATGAGCTCTACACTCTGAGCGTAGGTTTCCAAAAAGTGCAAGAGATTATACAATCGGGCTCCCTGAAACTCGTACACCGACTGGTCGTCGTCGCCCACAATGAGTACATTTGGGTTCTCCCAGTAATGGATGAGCATATGCAGCACTTCATTTTGTGCGCCATTGGTATCCTGATATTCATCCACCATGAAGTACAAGTACTGCTCCTGATACTGGCGCAGCAGGTGTTCGTTTTGTTCAAAGGCACGCGCCACCCAGCGTATCATGTCGTCGTAGTCGTAGCGTTGAGCTTGTAGCATGGCCTGTTCGTAATAGGGGAAGAGCAGAGCCGCAGCGCGCAGGCGCTCCATACGCTGAATGGCGGTTTGCATAGCAGCTTGCTTGGGTTCGCCCTTGCGGCCTTTCGGGGTGTTGCGCAGATACTGAAAGCGCGGATTTTGGTGTAGATCGGCCAGCCAGGTATCAATAGCTTGGCTGATATGCTCTGCCGACCAGTCCTCGGTTTTCATCCATCGGAACAATTCGCGTACCTGCTGCTCATACAGCCAGGGGTCGGCATGGCTGCGGCGCAGTGGGTGTTCGGGGGGGAGATCAGCCAACAAACGCCGTACAAGGTCAATGCGCTCCAGTTCAGACAATGGCTCCAGCTTACGCTGGCCAAACAGCTCTACATTGTCCTGGATGATACTGTTGCAAAAAGAGTGAAAGGTGAAGATATGCACCTTGTGTGCATCCGGACCAATAAACTGCAACAGGCGTGCGCGCAGGGCATTTGCTCCTGCATCGGTAAAGGTCAAGCACAGGATGTTTTGCGGGCGGGCATCGGTGTGCGTCAGGATGTAGCCGATACGAGCAGCCAGCAGTTGAGTCTTGCCGGCGCCGGGGCCGGCAATGACTGCTACTGGCCCTTCAATATGCTCTACTGCCCGACGCTGATGGGCATCTAACTTTTGTAATGCCGCAGCAAAGGCGGCATCATGTCGTTGTTTTTGCTGAGCGGATGTCATGCGTATGACTAGTCGGCGCCAGAGTATGCGAGTTAGTTTTGCATAGCTAAGGCGTGGTGAAAGGGCGATGGCACCCGGATTTTAGCCCTGTGATCGCCCCGTTGCTCGGCGCAGAGTGGTTTCAATTCACTTTTTTCAACTGCCCATTTTCTTCCACTACGATGAAGGCATCCCTGAAGCCTGCTGCTCTGGCTCGGCTCAGGGCGCTACGCGCTTGTTCTATGGTAGTATAGCCAGTCAGTAGCTTGGCGGTGAACTGCCCTTTGGGCCAGTCTATGACGGCCCCCAGGTTGCGTACTTTTGAGTCGTCAAAATGGCGTGGGTCGCGCAGAGCAGCCAACTGTATCATGAAGGCGCTTGGGTCATTTACACTAGGCGACGGAGAAGGCGTTGGTGTTGGCGTTGGTGTGTTGCCGCCGCCTCTGGCGGCTACGGAGTTGCCGCCAGTTTCTTCGACCACAAAAGCCTGGTTGTAGCCTTGTTGGCGAGCGATGCGCATGGCGGCTTCGGCTTGTTCGCGGGT
Organism: uncultured Saprospiraceae bacterium; assembly: GCA_938015595.1. Classification (GTDB taxonomy): domain Bacteria; phylum Bacteroidota; class Bacteroidia; order Chitinophagales; family Saprospiraceae; genus UBA2329. The sequence continues at coordinate 18,593 of CALLPI010000019.1, forward strand.
GGCATATACGCCCAGGCGAATGCGAAATACTCCGGCTTCTTGTTTGGCATAGACGGTGCCTGTATTGCCTAAGTTACTAAAGCTTTCTACGTTGGGCGCACGCAAGGCGGCCAACTGTACGGCAAATCCTCTGGGAATGCTCTGCCCGGGGTTAACTACTGTACCGCCCACAGGGGTGGTACTACCTCCAGTATTGCCGCCGGTACTGACACTACCCGTCACAGGGATGAGCCTTACCACGCCCAGCACATTGGGGTCAATAGTAGCTCCTGTGCGCACAGTGCGGCTCATGTCCTGGTAATTAACTCTTGAGTAGCGGATAACATATACTGAGTTGGGGTTTAAAGCCACGGAGTATGTGCCCGTGGCGTCGGAGAATACTTCATTGGTTACGCCCGTCATTTGATTGGTCACTTGTACGCCTACGCTGTTGAGCGGGCGCCCCGTAACTTGGTCAATGAGTGTGCCGTAGAAGAGGCTTCGATCTCCCACCAGGCGGATGTCGAACTCGCGGGCGTCCTGCCCTCGGATAGTAGCCAAAGAGAAAGTAAACGGCTGAAACCCCTGCTTACTAATGATGACGTTGCAGTCTAAGCCTTGCACCATCTGAAAGGCATAAAGCCCTCGCGTATCGGCCTGGAAGATGCCTTCGCCACAGCCGGTAAAGTCCACCGAAGCGTTGGGAATGGGGCTTCCGTCGGCGGCATTGGTAATGCGGAAGGTGATGTTGTCGGCGGCGCGGTTTACCCGGTAGATATCTTCGTTGCCGCGCCCGCGCGGGCGGTTAGACACCAGGTAGCCCACATTTCGTACAGGGTCAAAGATGAAGCTGTAGTCGTCATAACTGGAGTTGACGCCGTTGCCCAGGTGGAAGATGCGACTCCAGCGGTTGTCGGTACGCTCGGCGCGGTAGATGTCTAAGCCGCCCAGCCCGTGATGGTAGTCAGAGGAAAAAAACAGACTTTGCCCGTCGAAGAACGGGGAGAGTTCATTGCCGGGTGTATTGATGACCGGGCCGAGGTTTTCTGGTGACCCCCAGGAAGTGCCTGTGCGATAAGACACGTAAATGTCGTACCCGCCAAAGCCGCCCGTACGATTGGAAGCGAAGTACAGAGCATTGCCATCGGGCGAGAAAGCCGGATAGCCGGTAGAGAAGTCACTGCCGCCGTTGAAGGGGAAGGGGCGTACGTTGAGCCAGTCGCCGTTGGCGGCTACATCAGCCAGGAACAGGCTCAACTGCATGCCGCTGGAGGGTATCTGGCGCAAGCCTTCCACGTAGTTGTTGCGGGTGAAAGCTACAGTGCGGCCATCAGGCGAAAAAGCCAGTGGCCCCTCGCTGTTGGAACTGCGCACGTCAGATTTGAGAAAGAAAGGCGAATCCAATGCGCCGTTTCGGTTCACCGACGACACATACAGTCGGTTGTACACCCGACCATCCCAATTGGCACCGGGCTGTTGCAAGTCCATCCGGGAGGAGGCAAAGACCACGCGGTCGCCGTAAAAAGCCGGGGCAAACTCCGTAGCGCTGGTATTGACAGTTTCGTTGGTCACGTTGTAGGTGGAGGCTACATTCAGTTGAGCTTTGGCAAAGGTGCACCCCTCGGCAAAGTGGTTGCCTTCGGCAGGGTTAGTGCGGGCGTATTCCGTGTACCAGCGGCGGGCATCATCGTAGCGGCCAAGGCCTTTGAGGGTGTGCGCATATTGTAGTAGGTAAATGGAGGGTACGTTGCGCAGTCTCACAGCAGCCTCGTAGTTTCTAGCGGCGTCTTCTAGGCGGTTGAGGTGGCGGTATGAATCAGCCAGGCGCCCCAGTGCGTCGGGTTCGTCGGTAGCACCCTTTTTCATAGCTTCTTCATAGGCTTGTATAGCCGTGTTGAAGGCATTGATAGCGTAGGCTTCATCGCCTCGGCGCACCCACTGGCGGCGCGTTTGCCCAAATGCAGCTATAGCGGCGCATACCAGCGCCATTGCTAGCAAAAACTGAGTATTTTTTTTCATGGTTGATGATTGAAGATAAGTTGTCAGGCCTGGAGCCGGCTTTCCTTCGCAGAGCAATCGCCCCTGTGCCAGTTGTGACCTGCAATTGTTGGGGCAAATTTGAATAAAAAACAATTTATTTACTCTTTTCTGTTCAAAAAGTTTGGTAGCTCCTGCATTTTTGTGCGTTTTTCACGCTTTGTTGTACTCGATTTGAACTTTTATCATGCAACTTCAACGCATACAGGAGCGCCTGGCTGGATTTAAAAACCACTTGCAAAGCCCTACGGCGCAGTATTGGCTCCACTTGTGGGAAAGCCAGCAGATTTTTCAAACCCGCTGGGACGCCGACGCACCGGATATACGCGCTACCTATGACGCTGCCCTCGACAGCCCTGTGACCCGCCGCCTGTGGAGCCGTGAAAACTACGCCCCTAAGCAAATGATGCTAATCTTTGCCGAACTGGCACCCGACATGGTACGCGTGGCTTTCCAGGACTTGTTCAACGAAAATAAAGATATTGAAGTGCGCCTCGACCGCTTCGTGTACTACTGCGATGAACTCTTGAGCGCATACAAAGGCCAAACAAACCGCCCCGCATGGAACCGCCACTTCCACGATGACGACTACGCCATTATCAGCCTATACCTGGCTTTCCGATACCCCGACCGCTATGCGCCCTATCGGCATGCGGCTTTTGTGGAAATGCTCCGGCAGTTGGCCGCTGCCAACCTGCCCCGCTCCAACGACCCCGCCCGATGGTTTAAGGTAGCCCGTACCCTGTACGGCTTCATGCAAAAAGATACCGAGTTGCTCAGCCTTCACCAGCAACGCCTGCTGCCCGACAGGCACTACACTGGCAGCAGCCTACTACTGGCATACGAATTTTGCCTGTGGTGCGCCAGGCAGTTGGTAGAAGCGTAAATAGTCTGCATCGAAAAAATTACCCCCCTGAGAGCAAAATCTAATCAGAAATGTTACCTTTACTGAGTATTGCAATCATTATCAACCCAGAAAAATACATTTACAATGTCATTTACTATTATTGCCCTCAGTGTTCTTGGCTTTTTAGCGCTGACTTCCTGCTTTTTTGTTGTACGTCAGCAAACTGCTGTAGTACTAGAAGCGCTAGGGCGCTTCGATAGTGTACGCGGCCCAGGGCTGCACTTCAAGATTCCTGTTATCCATCGCATCGCCGGCAGAGTAAATCTCAAAATCCAGCAATTAGACGTGATGGTAGAAACCAAAACCAAGGACAACGTATTCGTCAAGCTCAAAGTGTCGGTACAGTTCAAAGTATTAGAAAACAACATTTTTGACGCCTTTTACAAGCTGCAGAACCCCTACGAGCAGATTACCGCCTACGTGTTTGATGTAGTGCGCGCCGAGGTGCCCAAACTCAAATTGGACGACGTGTTTGAGCGCAAAGACGATATCGCTATTGCTGTGCGCCGCGAGCTGGAGGAGTCCATGAATGAATACGGCTACGGCATTGTGAAAGCCCTGGTAACCGACATAGACCCCGACCACGCAGTGAAAAATGCCATGAACCGCATCAACGCCGCCGAGCGCGAGAAAATAGCTGCCGAGTACGAGGGCGAATCCTCCCGTATCCTCATCGTGGCCAAAGCCCGCGCTGAGGCTGAGAGCAAGCGCCTGCAAGGCCAGGGTATTGCCGACCAGCGCCGCGAGATTGCCAAAGGCTTGGAAGACTCGGTGGCCGTACTCAACAACGCCGGCATTAACTCCCAAGAGGCTTCGGCACTTATCGTTATCACACAGCACTATGACACCCTCCAGTCTTTGGGCGAACATAGCCGCAGCCAGCTCATTCTGCTACCTAACGCACCCAGCGCCGCCAGCGACATGTTGGGCCAACTAGTAGCCTCTTTCGTTGCCTCCAAAGAAATGGGTGAAGAAATGAAGAACAGCGCCCTCAAACTCCAGGCAGAAAAGAAAAAAGTAGCGCTGCCAGAGCCAAAGCAGTGATCATTGATTGATAATATCTCAGAGCATGCGCGCGCTCGTACTGACTCGAGAGAAAACGCTCGAATACCGCACTGACTTTCCTACGCCTGAGCCTTCAGTTGGTGAAGACTTAGTGCGCGTGCGTACTGCAGCGCTCAACCATCGCGATGTATGGATCATCCAAGGCTTGTACCCAGGCATTGTATTTCCGGTAGTACTTGGCTCCGACGGTGCCGGCATCTGCCGAGGGCGCGAGGTGCTCATCAATCCTAGCATAGGTTGGGGCAATAATCCGGCTTTTCAGGCCAAGGGCTACCACATCCTGGGTATGCCGCGCCATGGCACGCTGAGCGAGTATGTAACCGTGCCTGCCATGCAGGTATATGCCAAGCCTTTACACCTGACCATGCAGGAGGCGGCAGCACTACCTTTGGCTGGCCTTACGGCGTGGCGGGCGGTGTTCAGCAAGGGCGCCGTACAGCCTGGCGAGCGCGTACTCGTAACTGGCATCGGTGGTGGCGTGGCTTTATTTGCCATGCAATTTGCACTTAGCGCTGGCGCCCAGGTGTGGGTCAGCTCAGGGCACGAAGAAAAACTCGAAAAAGCTAAGGCACTGGGTGCTGAGGGCGGGGTTAACTACCGCCAAAATGATTGGCTGCAGCGTCTTCAACAGCTGGCCGAGGGCTTCGATGTGGTCATTGACGGGGCTGGCGGCCCTGGTCTTGGGCAAATACTAAAACTCTGCCAACCAGGTGCGCGCGTGGTGGTGTACGGGGGCAGTCAGGGCGCTGTGCCCGATATCAAACCACAGGCGTTGTTCTGGAAGCAAATTTCCATCCTGGGCACTTCCATGGGCCATGATGCTGAGTTTGCTGCTATGCTCAACTGGGTGAGCCGACATAAAATCCGGCCAGTCATTGACTCAGTATTTTCACTCAGCGACGGGCACGCGGCTTTCGAGCGTATGGCGCAGGGCCAGCAATTTGGCAAAATCATCCTCGAGCCTTGATGAAGCGCATTGGCCTGCTTTCCGATACGCATTCTTTTGTGGACGAACGCATCTTCACCTACTTTGAGGCCTGCGACGAGATCTGGCATGCCGGCGATTTAGGCAATGCCCAGGTACTGGATCAATTGGAGGCGTTCCGACCAGTGAGGGCTGTATTTGGCAACATTGATGGTCCTGAGTTACGCGCACGCCTGCCTGAAAATCTGCGCTTTGACTGCGAAGGCATGGATGTCCTCATCACTCATATTGGCGGGTATCCAGGCAAATACGCCCCCCGCATCCGCCTGCTGCTCCAGGCGCATCCGCCTAAGCTTTTCGTGTGCGGCCACTCTCACATCCTCAAAGTTATGTACGACAAAACCCTTGGGCTGCTCCACCTCAATCCTGGCGCCTGTGGCAAGGAGGGTTTTCACAAAGTGCAAACTGTGTTGCGGTTTACCCTCTCCCAGGGACGAATATCAGATTTGGAGGTGGTAGAGTGGAAGTAGAAGCATGGCCACTGAAACTTTTGCATTGAGCGCCACGCTACCGTTGCGAAGGGCTAACCCAAGAAGCTCAGCAGTAGGCCCGCTACCACCGCCGAGCCAATTACCCTGGCCACATTAGGCGCCATAGCGTGCATGAGCAAAATGGTTGTTGGGGTCTTCGCGCAGCCCTATTGTTTGCGCTACCCGTGTGCTGTCTGGCATAGCCGATACGCCTGCTGCTCCAATGAGCGGATTGATGCGCTCTTCCGGCTTGAGAAACAGGTTTATCACTTTCGCAAAGATGATGCCGCCTGCCGTTGACATGGCAAAGGCAAAGGCGCCCAGGCCAAAGGTCATGATAGACTGTGGCGTCAGGCATACATCTGCCTGTGTAGAAGCGCCTACAGTCAGTCTAATATGATAGGGTCACTATGTCTATCAGTGCAGTGCGGGAGGTATCGGCCAGGCGCTTGTCGGCTTTTAAGGGCTGGTAGCTGTCAGGCAAAGTAAGCAACACTATGCAGCATTTTTCAAAAGATTGCCCCCCCTTACACAATGAGGCTGCGCCGTTGTACTGCGCCGCGCGCATTTTTAAGCAGGTAGCTCGTACTGATTTTAACTCTTCCTGTGGCGCTCCATGTATTGTTGCAAGATGATCACGGCGCTTACTTTATCCACAAGGCTTTTGTCGCGTCGTTTTTTAGGACTGGCCACTACCTGGCGTATGACGCTTTTGGCTTCTTCGGAGGTGTAGCGCTCATCTTGCATGGCCACCGAGATGTGCGGAAAGACCTTGCGCAGTTCCTTTACAAATGCCCGCACCTGGGGTGCTATCTGTGCAGGGTTGCCATCGGGGTACAGTGGTTGGCCTACCACGATGGTTTCCACCTCCTCGCTGGCCAGGTATTGCTTTAGGAATTCCATGACTTCATTGGTGGGCAGCGTGTTCAGCCCAGAGGCAATGATCTGCAATGGGTCGCTGACAGCTACGCCAGTGCGCTTGAGGCCATAGTCAATTGCTAGGATTCTTGGCATGGGACAAAAGTATCAAAAAGAAGCGGCATTTGTGTAAGCGCTGCGACCAAATTACTTTTCGCACAAAAGCCGTTAAGCGACTTTGGCGTTTGGGGCAGCAAATGGGCATTTTACCTTACCTTTGCCGTTAATGGCAACTGAAAAACGCAGTATATGTTGAAAATCGGGGTTTTTGGAGCTGGTTATCTGGGCAAAATTCACCTAAAGTGTATTAGACTGGCTTCGGAAGTATTGGAGTTAGCCGGTTTTTACGACCCCGATGATACCGCCGCTGCGCAAGCGGAGCAGACCTTCGGGGCGCGCCGATTTGATAGCCCGGAGGAGCTACTCGACAGCGTAGAAGCTGTGGATATCGTGACGCCCACGCCTACACATTTTGTACTGGCGCAGGAAGCCATTCGCCGAGGCAAGCACATTTTCATCGAAAAGCCGCTGACCCACACTCTCCAGGAAGCCGAAATACTACTGGACATGAGCCGCCAGGCAGGCCTTAAGGTGCAGGTAGGGCATGTGGAGCGCTTCAACCCGGCGCTGTTGGCCTTGGGCGACGCCCGCCTCGAGCCTATGTTTGTGGAGGCGCATCGCCTGGCTACCTTCAATCCCCGCGGAGCAGATGTATCGGTAGTGCTGGACTTGATGATTCACGATATTGATATTGTGCTCAGCTTGGTAAAAGCGCCGGTACAGTATGTGAGCGCCGGGGGCGTAGCGGTAGTGAGCGATACGCCCGACATTGCCAATGCGCGCATCGAGTTTGCCAATGGCTGTGTGGCTAACCTCACGGCCAGCCGCATATCGCTCAAGCAAATGCGCAAAGTAAGGCTGTTTCAGCGCGACGCCTACATCAGTCTGGACTTGCTGGACAAACAAGCCCAGGTTGTCCAACTCAAGGAGAAAACCCAAGCCGAAGATGCTGCTTTTATGGAGCTGCCCACCCCGCATGGTGTCAAAGCGATACATGTGCATACGCCAGCTATAGAGCCAGTGAATGCTATAAAACTGGAACTGGAGAGTTTTGCAAGGAGTATCCAACAAAACACCCGCCCCAAGGTGGATATTGAGGACGGCTACGCTGCCTTGCAACTGGCCTGGCGCATCATAGCCGACATGGAGCGACGCCAACGCGAAGCTGGCTTAACTTCCGTGCCGATTGGAACCCACTAAATGCTTGTTGAATTATGTGCAAAGGTTGTGATACGCGTATTTTCAATCTGTTTGCCCAGCGCAATGTACTATACTGTCTAGCGCTCATTATGTTAGCATGGGGAGCCTTGGCCTGCGATCTAATCAACCCCGAAGAACCCATTCCGGCATATGTGGTAGTAGAGCCTTTTCAGTTTAGCACTCAAGCTGGTACGCAGGGCAGCAACTCCTCTCGCATCACGGAGGTGTGGGTATCCGTAGGTAGCAACTTCCTGGGCGCATACCGCTTACCCGCCACTATTCCTATATTAGAGCAAGGCCCCACTAGCCTCACCCTCCAGGCTGGTATTAAAGATAATGGTATCGGAGAACTGCCGGAGATTTATCCGTTTTACCGCCCGGTCAGTGTCACGGTGGATTTGCAACCCAACCAGACAGTTACCTTACGTCCGGCTACCACTTATCTGCCTGAGGCTAAGTTTGCCTTTATTGAAAATTTTGAAGACAATCAGCATATTTTTCGCGTGTTGCGCATTGGCAGCACGGAGCAAGCCTTGCAACGCAGCGCGGCAGCTGCCTTTGAAGGACAAGCCGGCGGACTCATCCGGGTGGATACGGCGAATCCCGTAGCCGAAATAGCCACCGTACCTGTTTTCAGCGGTCTTAATACTACCTCACCGTTTGTGTATCTGGAATTAGACTACAAATCGGAGGCGCCAGTCCTAGTAGGGCTAGTAGGCTACGGCAGCGGCCTGCCCGCCAATGGTGTGACGGCCTTTGAGGCTGGCTTTCTGCCTAGGGAGAATTGGACAAAAATCTACTTCAATCTCAGCCAGTTGATTTTTACCAGTAGGTTTGAGGGCTACCAAATTGTGTTGCAGGCCAACTTGCCCACACGCAACGGCGTGCCTGTCCGCTCCAGCGCCGTTGTGCAATTGGACAACATCAAACTCGTGCATTTCTGAAACGTCATCTTCTGAAAGTTTCTGCCTCATGGCTCACCCTCACGAAATGACCAACAAACGCCGGCGGCATACCCTGCTTTACCAGGTAGCCGATTTTGTGACAGCTATGCTAGCCTGGGCTTGTTTTTTTGTGTATCGCAAGTACATTGAAGGCGCCGATGTATATGCGGCCATCTTTCATGATCCCAATTTCCTCTATGGCGTGCTCATTATTCCCACCGGATGGGTGCTGTTTTACGGCATTTTTGACCAGTATGACGACATCTACCGCATGTCGAGGCTGACTACCCTGACGCGCACGTTTTTCCTGAGCTTTTTCGGGGTGTTGTTCCTGTTTTTTACGCTCATCCTCGACGACTTCGTCACCAACTACAAAACCTATTACAACTCGTTTGTCACTCTGTTTTTGCTTCATTTTTGCTTTACTGGCATTAGCCGTATGATTTTGCTGACGCGAGCCAGCCGAAGGCTTAAGTCGGGGCAAATCACCTTCAACACTCTTATTGTGGGAGGCAACCAAAACGCCTTGGATCTGTACGAAGATATCAGCAGCCGAGAGAAAAAACTGGGCTACCAGTTCATCGGCTTTGTGGACACCAACGGGCAAAGTAAAAATGTGCTGGCTGCTAAACTGCCCCGGCTGGGCAGCATAGAAGAATTGGCTCAACTCATTCCAGTGCATAATGTAGAGGAAGTCATCATTGCCATTGAAACCTCCGAGCACAATCGCCTCAGCGAAATCCTCAACGTATTGTTTGATTTTGACGAGCGCATTCTGGTCAAAATCATCCCAGACATGTACGATATACTGCTGGGCACAGTGAAGATGAATCATCTGTACGGAGCGGTGCTCATTGAAATCAAGCGGGGGCTGATGCCTCGTTGGCAGCGCCTGATCAAGCGTATCATAGACGTAGTGGTATCAGCGCTGTTTCTGCTCATTTTTTTTCCGTTGTACTTGTACATTGCTATCAGAGTGCGGCTTTCTTCGCCAGGGCCTGTATTTTTCAAGCAGGAACGCATCGGGCTGAACAACAAGCCGTTCATGATTTATAAATTTCGCTCTATGACAGTAGATGCAGAAGCAGATGGCCCTAAGCTTTCGCACGATGGCGACCCACGCTGTACCCCCTGGGGTGCAGTGATGCGCAAGTGGAGGCTAGATGAGTTGCCCCAGTTCTGGAATGTACTCAAAGGCGACATGTCGTTGGTGGGCCCTCGCCCCGAACGCCAGTACTACATAGACCTCATCCTCAAGCGCGCCCCGCATTACAAGCACTTGCTCAAGGTGCGTCCTGGTATCACCTCCTGGGGCATGGTCAAGTACGGCTATGCTTCCAACGTGGATCAAATGCTGCAACGCCTAAAGTACGACATCCTCTACATTGAGAATATGTCATTGGCACTGGATTTTAAAATCATGTTTTACACCTTGCTGGTGCTATTGCAAGGCAAGGGCAAATAACCATCAGGCTCGATGAAAAAGCGCATCCTCATTGACATGGACGAGGTCATAGCTGACATCTATCCCAAATTTCTGGATATTTTTGAACAGGAGAATGGCTGGCGACCCCAAAAAGAAGACTACTGGGGGCAAAAAATCTACGATGCGCTGCCAGATGCCCAGCACCTGCGCAGCTACTTACATAAGCCAGGTTTTTTTGCCGATCTGCCCGTTATGCCCCACAGCCAGGAGGTTATCCAGGAGTTGATGGAGCACTACGAGGTGTTCATCAATTCAGCGGCTATGGAGTTTCCCAACAGCCTGAAAGACAAATACGACTGGCTGCAGCGGCATTTTGCTTTCTTCCCCTGGCGCAATGTGGTGTTCTGTGGCGATAAACGTGTACTCAAGGGCGACTATATGATTGACGATCACGTAAAAAACTTGCAGTGCTTCACTGGCGTGCCATTGATGTTTACGGCCACCCACAATGCTTTTGAGACTGCCTACACCCGTATGAACAACTGGCAAGAAATCAGACAGTTCTTTGCAGAACGCGCGGGCGAGTGACGCCCTGCCACTCAATCTTGTTTTTGGGCGGCAACAGCTTTTATCTTCTCCTCCAGCTCATATTCATTGCCGGGCACATAGCCGGTGTGCTCATAGATGACGTCGCCTTGGGCGTTGAGCAGGAAGGTTTGTGGAGGCGTTTGAAAGTTGAGGGCTGCCATGAGCGCGCGATTGGGATCGGCCAGGATGACGTAATCCCAGGCTTTGGACTCCACTAGGGGGCCTACTTTGGCCAAGGTGCGGGTATCGTCAATGGTGACGGCCACCAGTTGTACATTGTACTTTTCCTGCCATTCCGAATAGAGGTCTTTGATGGCGTCCAGTTCCTGAATGCAAGGTTTGCACCAGGTAGCCCAAAAGCTGAGCACAGTGATCTTGCCAGTTTGATGGGTATATTGCTGAATATTGACCGTTTTGCCATTGAGGGTACGAATATCTACCGAAGGGATAGACTTTTGTGCCCAAAGAGAGTGTCCGGCAAGGCCAAAAACCATAAACAACAGAAAGAAAGAAAGTCTGCAAGGCATTTTACGATGAATTTGATATGCGAAAAATTATCTTTGCCACCACATAAAGACGCAAATGTAGTCAGAATCGTTACGCCTGGCACCCAAAATTTTTAACCATTACAACTTTCATGAAACGCCTTTGTCACCTGGCAGTTATTTTGCTGATCTTCGCCATGGCGGATGTGCTGTATGGGCAAGAAGACCGCAACGGTGGCCGCATAGCCGGCAGTTTGCAAATGAACAGCAACTTTTTCATACGCGACTCGCTCATTGGCGCGGCCAATACCCCCCAGTACGACCGCCAAAAGTACGGCGGCGAAGCCTGGCTCAACCTCACGTATAGCAACTGGGGCTTTGACTTCGGGCTGCGTTTTGATTTGTTCAACAATTCCAACCTACTCAATCCGACCGGATCGTTCAGTGGAGAAGGCATCGGACGCTGGTTTATCCAGAAGAAAGTACATAAGTTGGGCATTTATGGCGGCTATATTTATGACCAGATCGGCAGCGGCATTATTTTCCGGGCCTTTGAAGAGCGCCCCCTGCTCATTGACAATGCCTTGCTTGGCCTGCGCCTCAGCTATGACCTGGCGCCCAACTGGCAGGTCATAGCCTTCAGCGGCCGGCAAAAGCAGCAGTTCGACGTCTACAAGTCGGTTATTCGGGGGCTGGCCTTCGACGGCTTCATTACGCCCAAAGATTCTACTTCTGCCTTCTCCCTGGCGCCAGGTGCCGGCGTGGTGGCCCGTACCCTCGACGATGAGTCTATGAACTCTCTGGTGGCTGTGCTCAATACTTACCCCAAAGAAGATGCATTCATCCCGAAGTACAACGCCTTTGCCTTCTCGCTGTACAATACTTTGAGCGCTGGTCCTTTTTCCTGGTATGTGGAAGGCGCCTACAAAACCCCCGACAACATGAACAACCCCCTGGGGGTGCTGGTGCGCGACGGGCAGCCCATTACAGGCGACAAGTTCATACACAAAGCCGGTACGGTGGTATATACTAGCCTGAGCTATGCTCAGCACGGCCTGGGCATCACTCTGGAGGGCAAACGCACGGAAAACTTCAGCTTTCGCACCCGCCCGCAGGAGCAGCTCAACCGGGGGCTGGTCAACTTCCTGCCTCCCATGGCGCGCGTAAACACCTACCGCCTCAACGCCCGCTACAATGCTGCTACCCAGGAACTGGGAGAGTTGGCCTTCCAGGGCGATATTCGCTACGCACCCAACCGAAAATGGGCCATCAATTTTAACGCCTCCAATATCACAGACCTCAACGAGATATTGCTGTATCGAGAGTTGTTTCTGGACTTTACCTTCAAAAAAGACCGCCTGTGGAGCCTCACTGCCGGCATACAGCATCAAAACTACAACCAGGAGCGCTTCGAGTTCAAGCCAGGAGTGCCCAATGTACAAACGATTACGCCGTTTGCTGACTTCCTGTACAAGTTCAACCGCAAAACCTCCCTGCGCACTGAAGCCCAGTACATGCATACCGGTATGGACAAGAGCGCCGGCTACAAGCAAGACTATGGCGACTGGATATTTGGACTGGTGGAACTGAATCTGGCGCCGCATTGGAGTTTCGTGGTGTCGGACATGTACAACGCCAGCCCTGGTAAAAACTCGCCGGTCAACAAAAATGGCGAAAAACTTAAGTTGCACTACCCGCGTGTTGATGTGTTTTACACTGTCCGCTCCAATCGCTTTTCGTTCAGTTATATCAAGCAGGTAGAAGGCGTGGTGTGTACCGGTGGGATCTGCCGCCTGGAGCCAGCCTTCAGCGGGGTGCGCGTTTCTGTGAGCTCAACCTTTTAAGCTATGATACTGGCTCAGTTGCTTTATTACATTGGTGCCTTGCTCAGCATCCCGCTGTTGCCAATACTCTACTTTCAGGGCAAGCGGGCACGCAAAACCATACCGAGGCTGCAAGAGGCCAGCCACCATAAAAGTGGCCAAACGGATACGGGTACAGGGCCTGTACTTCGGTTGCTGGCGCTGGGAGAGTCCACTATTGCCGGCGTAGGGGTGGAAGATCATGCGGAAGGTTTTGTAGGTAGCCTAGCCAAAGCCCTGAGTGCGCAAACTGGTCGTCCGGTAGCCTGGGAGGTAGTAGCGCGCAGCGGCTACGATGCGCGTTCGGCACATCTCAAACTAGTGCCAGAGGTTCCTGCCATACCTTTCGACGTGGTAGTCATAGGTTTGGGGGGCAATGATACCTTTTATCTCAACAGCCCACTGGTATTTCGCCGGCAGATGGCCTTGCTGATCAGAGCCTTGAGGGAAAAACTACCCCAAGCGCCCATCGTCATTATTAGCCTGCCACCAGTGGGGGCATTCCCCGCCTTGCCCAATCTGGTGCGCGCTGGGCTGGGAGCACTGGTACATCTGCACAGCCTGGCCATTCGCCGCTTGCCCTATCGCTTTAGCCGGATATATTTTTATGGCCGGCCTTTGCGCCTCAAAAATTGGCTGGACAAATCCTACACGATTGAACAACTCTTCAGCGACGGCATACATCCCTCGCCTCTTGCTTATCGCCTATGGGCGGAGGAAACGGCAAGGTTTATAGAGCGGAAGCAAGTAATAGGAGGATAAGGGGACAAACTGCGAGTTGCTGCTCTTTTCTGTCTATCAAAAAAAAACTTGCAACGCCAGTTCTTTACTCTGCCGAGTCTATCAGCGCCAGCAATCCATTTGCCCAGTTTGTACGGGGTGGGGGAATGCCTGGCACAAGTCAACGCACTTTAATGAACGTCTGCAGGCTGCCATACACTGGCATCAGCCCCACGTCGGGCAGGAAGGCTAGCCCCACTTTATTGGGAATGTACTGAAAGCCCGTTTGAAGCTGCATACCCCAGGTATCTCTGCGCCAGGCTACGGCCAAGCCTAGTTGCTGGATGAAGGCATTTTGGCGCAGCCAGCCGTCTTGCGGGCCGTCAAAGCTGCCAGATGTACCTGCTGGATAGCGATCCTGGAAGGCCTGCCGGGCGTAGTCGCTGTGGGCAATGTGTACCACTGGCCGCCAATGGCTGCCAAAATGCACGGCACCTATCCAGCGCCTGCCATAAATACCTGGGTATAAATCCATCTTCAGGCCGCTACTGAGGTACTTCCCGTTGAGGTCGGCAGTACGCGAAAGACTCCAGGCTACCCCCGTAACCACCTTGAAATTACCCGCTACGGGCAGCAGACTCCCTGCGCCAAGGCGTAGATCAAAGTCGAGGCCGTGTGTGCCAAAAAGCGGTATATTGACTGCCGCCACGAAACCCACAGGATGGCCGGCCAGTTGCAAGCCATTGAGGCGGTGGGTATAATCGGCCTGTACGCTAAGTGCCGGATCGGCGTGCAAGCCAATACCTACAATACCCGCGCCGGGCAATAGTACACCCATGTAGTGCTGGGCGGATGCAGCAAATGCTATACAAGCGGATAAGACCAGTATAAGCACGCGAAACAAGGCTCTCATAGATGGGGTGTTTTTTTAGCGATATTCCAACAAAAACCGGCGCAACTCGGCCATTACGGCCTCGTATTGCTCTACATTTATGCGGTGGCCAGCTTCGCGGATCTCCACTGCTTGCGCGTTGGGGAAGTATGGTATAGTGTATTTTTTTTGTACCTCATACCCCAGTGAACTGCACGAACCGCCGAGTATGAGCACTGGATTGGCGTAGCGCTCCAGCCCAGGGGTGAAGTCATACTTGAACCCGGATACAGGATTGCCCAGGCGCTTATTGCGCACGTACTCCAGAAAGCCGCCCACGCGCCATACGGGCCAGGCGGGCGGGTTGATGCCATCGCAGTGGTAGCCAGCCGTCATGGTGCTGCGCAGGATCATCATAGCGCGGTAGTCTATCTGCTCGTGGTCGCGCGGGCCAAGGGCTTGTGACTGCCGGGCTAACTGGCTCCAGGACTCATTGAAGTAACTAAACTCTACAATAGTTTTGAACAACTGTTGCATATCGGCGCCGGTCAGTGGCATGGGTTCCATGAGCACCAACTGACGTACTTTTTCTGGTCGCCTCGAGGTATAAAGTGCTGCAAGGCCACCACCCCACGAGTGACCAATGACCGTAAACGTACCGCCCGGCGCATAAATGCGTTGCATGGCGTCAATCTCTTCTACAGCAGCATCGAAGGTAAACTCTGCCTCGGTAATGCGCTCCGAGAGGCCACAGCCGCGCTGATCCCAACTGACCACAAAGTAACGATCGGCCAGCCCCTCACACAGGTTGCGGTGAGAGCGAGAGTCAGAGTACGAGCCATGCAACAGGAAAAGCGGCGGCGAGGCAGGACTGCCATAGACGCGTACATGTACCTTGCGACTAACGCCGGCTACTTGCAAGATTTGAGAAGGCAGAGCGGGATCCTGGTCCACTGTGGGAGGAACCAGCACGCCCAACTCATACACGGATTTCTGGCAACTGCAACACGCCCCTACGATGCAGGCCAGCGCGATATATCGAATGAACATGGCATCAAGCATTTATTACAAAACTACAGGCATCCGCATAAAAATCCATTTACATTAGACAAGAAATCAGGCAGATGGAGATGAAAACCAGATGAAGACTGTCTCTTATGAAAGCTATTCAAGTGTGAGCCCGGCAGAATAAAACTTTCGCCTCTCATAGAAGCTATCCGAGCTAAATGACTCCAAGGCATTGCTTGGATGTAGCGAGGTAGCCATCTTGCCCTACCAAGAGTAAGACATTACATTCGCACATTCATGTGAATTAGTAAAAAGGAGGGCTACGGGGCTGAGTCGCCTCCTGTGCTGAGCACAGTTTTGACCGCTGCTTATAAGGCAAACATGCCTGAGTGTTTGTCTTTCACAAACATGCAGAATGAATGCTTGGTACAGCAGTATTTGGACTTGGCTCTACCTTTCTAGCAATGTCTGATGTCAAAGGCGCTTTGTAGTTTCTATCGCAGCAGCTACTGTGCCCAAAGGCAGGGCTATCAGAAAACCCACACCAGTAAATAACAGTAGCATAAATACCGTGCCATTGCCCAAAGCAAAAGCACGATGCCGCTGTACAAAGCGCACACTGTCGCGCACCCGGAAATGCCGCTCTAGAGTATAATCAATGTTGCCAAACCCCGCATAGTAGGCCTGCACAGCAAAGAGTAATACCGGTGCAAGCAGTCCCAACAAAGGCACAAGCCCCAACAACAGGATAAGCACAGTGAGCAGCAACTCCCGCACCAGATTGCGCATCGAAATGCGAATACCCCGCCAAATATCCGACAGCGCTTGCGGGATGCTGAAGCGCAACTCCTGATAAGCCTCACCAGCCAGGTAACGCTCCACTTTTTCTGATAAAAAAGACATGAAAGGAGAAGACAGCGCCATGACGATTTGTTTGAACACCACAAGCCCCACGCTCAGCAGAATCAAAGCACTGAAGAGGCGCGCTATCCAGCCGCTGGCGCCTTCGCCTTTGAGCCAGGGAATGAGGCCGAGCAGCCAGTGCCCGATATCGGCAGATGCCCCCCAGGCCACGCCAACTAAGGCCAGGGCTATCAGTATGCTCAGTACAGCGGGCACCATTAAGTAGCCCCATAAGCCCAGCAAGCTAATGATTTGCAATGCCTTGCCATAAGCGCGAATGCCGTCGAAGAAATTGCCCATGCGCATAGAAGTTTGCCCTGCAAATTAGACGCCCCGCTTCAAAAAAATACAAAAAATTCGACGAGTAGCCCTGTACGTCTTCCTCAGGCCGGCTAGAAGACCATTAAGTATTTACAAGGCGGCGTCGCCATCATCTTTTTTCTTCTTGCAAAAAAACCTTTTCTTCGCCCCCCAAAAAACGAGTAAACGTGCAGCGCGTTCCATCACTTTATTTTGCCGAAAGCCCGCTGGGCGGCAGAGGTGTGTTTACTGCAGAAGCCATACCGCAGGGTTCGCTCATCGAAATTTGCCCGGTTGTGGTATGCCCTCCTGAAGATCTACCTGCCATACACAACACTAAATTGCACGATTACTATTTTCTCTGGGGTGAAGACCAGCAGGAATGTGCCATTGCCCTGGGCTTTGGTTCGCTGTACAACCACGCCTTTGACCCCAATGCCCTGTACATATCCGACTTTGAAAACGGCATCATTTCCTTCTATAGCTTGCGCGATATTGCCGCCGGCGAGGAAATCACCGTCAATTACAATGGCGACCCAGAAGACCTTCAACCCCTTTGGTTTGATCCGGTAGGCAGTTAGCAGCTGAAGGCAGGCAGTGAGCAATCGCTGCTTGGTAATGTAGCCTTCGCGACCTTTTCCTTCTTTGAGAAGATCAGCAAGCACGGGCAGCCAGCAGCCTGCACTGGGTACTGGGCAGTGGGCAGTCTTTTCGCCGTCTTTGCAATAGAAATAGCAAGAGGCGTTGCATCTTTGCACCACCAAACCACATTCATGGAGCAGCCTTTACTTTCCGTAGTTGTTACGGTCTATAACGAAGAAGAGAACGTACAGCCTTTGCTGAAGCACTTGCACCACGAGTTGCAAGGTATTGATTACGAAGTTATTTATGTGGACGATGGCTCTACCGACGGCACACTGGTGCAACTCAAGGCCTGTGCACACCCCCGCCTTCGCGTAGTAGAACTGCGCAAAAACTACGGCCAGAGTCTGGCACTTATGGCTGGCATTGACACTGCCCGGGGCGAGTACATAGCCACTATGGACGGCGACCTGCAAAACGACCCTGCTGACATACCTACCATGCTGCAATTGGCCCAACGCGATGGCTGGGACATGGTGGCCGGCAACCGCGCACATCGCAAAGACAAAGTGCTGCTCCGGAAAATCCCCTCTGCCATAGCTAACTATCTCATCCGCCACCTCAGCGGAGTACATCTCAAAGACTACGGTTGCGCACTCAAGGTGTTTCGCGCAGAAATGGCCAAGGATCTAGGTCTATATGGTGAACTACATCGCTTTATTCCCGTGCTGGCCAGCCTCGAGGGCGCCCGCATCACCCAAGTGAACGTACGACACCACGCCCGCCAGGCCGGGCGCTCTAAATACGGGCTGAATCGCACCTTCAAGGTAGTGAGCGATCTACTACTTATGCTCTTTTTCAAGCGCTACTTACAGAAGCCCATGCACTTGTTTGGCAATGTGGGAGTACTGCTATTTGCTGCGGGCGCACTTATCAACTTGTACTTAGTAACGCTCAAGATTGCCGGCCAAGATATCTGGGGCAAGCCCTTGCTCATACTAGGGCTGATGCTGGTCATTGGCGGCATTCAGTTTGTCACCATCGGCATCATTGTGGAGATACAGATGCGCACCTACTTTGAATCACAGCAGAAAAAGCCCTACAAGATCAGACACATTCACCAAACCCACAAAGACCATGCCCAGGGTTGTTGATCTGCGTCAAGGATTCGGCAGCATGCTGCTGTGGTCAGTTATCTCGGCGGCTTTTATCGGGCCGGGTACCGTCACCACGGCGGCACGAGCTGGGGCGGCTTACGGGTTTCAATTGTTGTGGGCGCTGGTGTTCTCCACTGGGGCTGCTATTATACTGCAAGAAGCCGCTGCACGTATTACTATAGCTTCAGGCAAGAGCCTGGGCGAAATCATAGCCCTACGCTACGCGAAGCGAGGCCGCCACTTGAGCCTGGCTTTGTTTGTGGCAGTAGCATTCGGCTGCGCAGCTTACGAAGCGGGCAATATCCTGGGCGCAGTGGCGGGTTTACAATTGCTCATTGCCGCACCAGTGCATTGGCTCAGCCTACTGGTAGCCATGCCAGCGGCATTATTGCTGTGGAGCGGCCGCCATGTTGGCATTGCCCGCCTTATGGGTGTGGTAGTGTTTGTTATGGGGTTTGCCTTTATCTGGGCAGCTTTGCAGGTGAAAGCGCCAGTGGCAAAAGTTTTTCAAGGAGCATTTGTACCTGCTATCCCGCAGGGAGCGCTGTTGCTAGTCACAGGATTAATTGGCACTACTATCGTGCCATACAACCTGTTTTTGGCCTCTGGTATCGGGCAGGGACAGAGCGTGACACAAATGCGCAGTGGGCTAGCACCGGCGGTGCTGTTGGGCGGGCTGATCTCCATGGCCATTCTAGCCGCTGGCACCATGGTAGCGGGCGAGTTTAGCTATGCCACCATAGGGCAAGCGCTAAGTAAGCAAACGGGTAGTCATGCAGGCGCTACGCTGTTTGCCGCGGGTTTGTTTGCAGCAGGTGCTACATCCACTGTTACAGCGCCACTGGCGGCGGCAGTCACGGCACGCAGTTTGCTGGGCGGCTATCCGGGCTGGAAATCGCAATACTTCCGCTTAGTGTGGATGCTAGTGCTGGGCACGGGGCTGGCGTTGGGCGTAGCGGGTGTGCGCCCTATACCGGCCATCATCTTGGCGCAGGCCGTCAATGGGGTATTGCTGCCTTTTGTCACGGCTTTTGTACTGCTGGCCATCAATGACCGCAAATTGCTCCCTGCCCGCTACACCAATGGTCGTACAGCCAATGTACTAATGCTAATGGTATTTGCCGTAGTGTGCTTGCTCAGCCTGCAAAATCTGTGGAAGGCCCTGGCGTCAGTTTTCGACGTCCTGCAACAGGCCGACAACCTGGCCTGGTGGATTCAGGCGGGAATTTCAGTCGGGATTACCGCCATTCTGGCGGGTAGAGTATCTTTGCTGTAAAACGCACTTTGCGATCTCTATCCAAAATATACTTTCAGTATGCTTCGCTTTGCTTTTTACACCCTGACTTTGTTCGCATTAGCCACTTCCTGCAGGCCTGCCGCAGTATCCGAAACTAAAGCTGATCTCATCTTGCTCAACGGGCAGATTTACACTGTGGACGACCAACTGCGCACTGTAGAAGCCCTAGCCATTAAGGATGGACGCATTCTGCAGGTAGGCTCCAATCGGGAAATAGAAATGCTACGCTCCGACAGCACCCAGGTCATTGACCTAAAGGGGGGCTTTGCTATGCCAGCTTTTATTGAAGGGCACGGGCACTACTCTGGCCTGGGCAGCAGCCTGCAAAACCTCAATTTCATGCAGAGCAAAAGCTGGGATGAAATCGTGGCCATGGTGGCCGAGCGCGTCAAGACCGCCCAACCTGGTGAGTGGATCTACGGGCGTGGATGGCACCAGGAAAAATGGACCAAACCCTTGGATAAAACCGTGCTGGGCTACCCTTACCACAATGCACTGAGCGCTGTATCACCCGACAACCCCGTCATCCTTACCCATGCCAGCGGGCACTCCCTCCTTGCCAATGCCAAAGCCATGGAGCTGGCCGGCATTGGTACTGATACACCCAACCCTGCCGGCGGCGAAATTGTGCGCGACGCCCAAGGCCACGCCATCGGCGTGTTTGAAGAGCGCGCTATGAGCCTCATCACCAAGGCTTACCAAGACTACCTGGCCAACTTGCCTGCCGAGCAACGCAAGCAGGAGTGGCGCAAAGGCATAAGCCTGGCTGAGCAAGAGTGCCTGCGCAAGGGCGTAGCTTCCTTCCAAGATGCTGGCTCTTCCTTTCAGGAGCTTGAATGGTACCAGGAAATGGCCGAAGCTGGCGAGCTCAACGTGCGCCTTTGGGTGATGGCGCGCCACCCCTACAACATACTTAAGGAAAAAATAGGTCGCTATCCGGTTGTCAGCGCCGGCAACGGCTTCTTCACCTGCCGTGCCATCAAGTCAGAACTAGACGGCGCCCTGGGAGCTTACGGCGCCTGGCTACTGGCTCCCTATAATGACAAACCTGGCTTCAGTGGTCAAAATACTACCTCACTGGAGGAAGTACGGCGCATCGGCCAGTTGGCGCTCAGCCACAACATGCAGCTTTGCGTACACACCATAGGCGATCGCGCCAACCGCGAACTGCTCAACCTCTGCGAACAGCTTTTTCAAAACCGAACCGACGCCAAAAACCTGCGCTGGCGCAGCGAGCATGCCCAGCACATAGACCCCACCGACATCCCGCGCTTTGCTCAGCTCGGCATTATTGCCTCTATGCAGGCCATTCACTGCACCTCCGATGCACCCTTCGTAGTACGCCGCCTGGGCGAACAGCGCGCCCGCACCGGCGCCTACCCTTGGCGTAGCCTCCTGGATGCCGGCGCAGTAGTGACCAACGGCACTGACACTCCTGTAGAAGACATCAACCCCATAGAGTGCTTCTACGCCGCCGTGACGCGTAAGCGCCCCGACTCACCTACCCCATTTTTTCCAGAACAATGTATGACGCGCGCCGAGGCTATCTATTCCTACACCATGGCCAATGCTTACGCTGCTTTTGAAGAAAACGAAAAAGGCTCCCTTGAAAAAGGCAAACTGGCCGACATTATATTGCTCAGCCACAACCTACTTACCTGCCCAGAAGAAGACATTCTAAAAACCAAAGTGCTTATGACCATCGTGGGTGGCCGAGTTAAATACCAGGCGAAATGACCCCTACTATTGCTTTTGAATGCCTGCACTTCCAGGCGCTGTCGCTACAACAGCTCTACTCGATACTGGCACTGCGCCAAGAGGTGTTTGTAGTGGAGCAAAACTGCCCCTATCAAGACGCCGACGGCAAAGACCTGCACTGCTGGCACTTGTTGGGTTGCCTGCCTGATGGCCAGCTAGCGGCCTACGCACGCCTGTTGCCTTTGGGGCTGGCCTACGACGACTACCCTGCTATCGGGCGCATCATCACAGCGCAAAGCGTGCGCGGCACAGGAGCAGGGCGCATCCTGGTGGCAGAAGCCATTCGCCATTGTCAGATACTGTGGGGAAATACGCCCCTGAAAATCGGCGCACAAGCACATCTGGAGCGTTTTTATCAGGCGTTTGGATTCGTCAGCACCGGCGAACTGTATCTCGAAGACGGCATTCCGCATGTTCGTATGATTCGCCCCGCTTACATCTGAATACCTTGGCGCATCAACCGCCTGCTATCCTCTCTGCCCTCTGAAAAAACTTTTTGCATGAATCACTTCCCGCCTTCCGAACTCATCCTCAACCCCGACGGTAGCATTTACCACCTGCAATTACTACCCGGGCAAATAGCCGACACCATCCTCACAGTGGGCGACCCTGCCCGTGTAGAGCTAATCTCTAGCCGCTTCGATGCCGTGGAATGCCGCGTGCACAAGCGCGAGTTCATCACTCACACCGGTCGCATCGGTACCAAACGGCTCACGGTCATCTCTACAGGTATTGGCCCCGATAATATTGACATTGTAATCAACGAACTAGATGCTCTAGTCAACATAGACCTAGCCAACCGAGTGCCCAAACTCCAGCACACTGCACTCACCTTCGTGCGGGTAGGTACTTCGGGCGCCATACAGCCCCATTTGGAGGTAGGCAATTTTATAGTATCGGCTTATGGCATTGGGTTAGACAACCTCATGCACTTCTATGAGTGGCATCATCTGCCCCACGAAGCCAACATGCAGCAAGCCCTCGATACCTTTCTGCAGAACTCCGGCCCCTTGCCCGTACAACCCTACGTATTTGCCGCCGACATAAACCTGGTAGAAAGCCTGCGCTCAAGTATGCCCCCCGGGATTACCCTCACCAGTCCGGGGTTTTATGCTCCTCAAGGCCGTACCCTGCGTGGCAAAACCAGGCTACAACCCCAGGACATTGACCGGCTAAGTCATTTCGAATGCCAATCGCTACAGATTACCAATTTTGAAATGGAAACGGCAGCGCTCTTGGGTCTGAGCCGAACGCTGGGGCACAAGGCGGTATCGTGCAATGTACTGCTGGCCAACCGCACCCGCCACACTTTTGTTGAACACGCCGGTGCCGCTGTATCTCGGCTGATAGACGAAGTACTGGCCTGGGTAGAGGGAGTGTAGCGGGCTTTATCCCAATGCCAGTTCTGCCCATACCGGGCAATGATCAGAGTGCACGGCCTCCGGCATTTGGCCAGCGCCGAGTAGATTGTCGCGTAGGTTGTCTGTGATAGATTGATAATCAATGCGCCAACCTTTGTCTTTGGCGCGTGCATTGGCTCTGAAACTCCACCAGCTATACGATACCTGTTGTGGGTGCAGGTAGCGAAAGGCATCAGTGAAGCCGCTATCAAACCAGCGGCTCATCCAGGCACGCTCTTCGGGCAGGAAGCCAGAGGTTTTCTTGTTGCCTATGGGGTCATGTATGTCTATGGCCTGATGGGCTATGTTGTAGTCCCCTACGACGATGAGCTGTGGGCGCTCTTTTTTCAACTCCTGCACCCAGGCGTAGAAATCGTCCAGAAACTCCATTTTGAAAGCCTGCCGTTCATCGCCGGTAGTACCGGAGGGGAAGTAGCAGTTGAGCAGCGTCCAGGGGCCGAAGTCGGCGCGCAAGATGCGGCCCTCGCGGTCGTATTTTTCCATACCGCAGCCAACAACAATCTGGTCGGGCGTGCGGCGGGTGAAAATAGCCACGCCGCTGTAGCCTTTTTTTTGGGCGCTATGCCAGAAGGCTTGGTAGCCGAGTTGGGTTAGTTCGGCAGCATTGTACTGTTCTGGCGTAGCCTTCATTTCCTGAAAGCAAAGAATGTCAAAATCGTGGCGCCCAATCCACTCTGCCAGCCCTTTAGAAACCGCAGAGCGAATACCGTTGACGTTGTAGGAGAGGATGCGCAAGGCCATCAAAGGAAGCGTTGAAGGTGATGGGTTAGGAGGGTCTGCAGTGTGGACAGCGCCAAGAAGCGGGCAGCCTCGGCATTGAAGCCTTTGTCCATAAAGTGGTCTTCAAGCCGTACTTGCGACTGGAAGTACGCCATGCGGAAGGCTTTGATCAAATCCTGGTTGAGGATGTCGCGTTGCGCCCAGGCATCGAGGCCACGCCATAGGCGAATCTGCCAGTTTTCCAGAGCTACTTCTTCCTCTTTTAGAGGTGCAGAAGGCACATTGAAGAGTTTGGCGCGTTTGGCTATGGCGGCGGCGCTGGCTGTGGTGTTCACGCCCAGGTCTTGGGCGATAGCCTCCATAATGGCCACCTCGGGCCAGGTCAGCGCCTGATCGCAGCCGCGGTAGGAGAAGTCGGCATCGGCCTGGTTGGCATAAGATTCATACACACGGGTCATTTCGCGGGGGTGTTTACGGCTGATCCAGCAAGGTACAGTAGCAGCTATGCCGGGTGCACTGTGTATGTAATGTAGGTGTAGCAGAAGTTGCCCCAGGTCGTTGTAGGCGTAAGTAGCGCGGTGGTCAAAGGGCGGGTTTTTGCGCAGGGTTTTGGAGTTGAAGGCCTCCTGGATAGCGCTGTTCATGAGTTGGTTGACTTCGTTAGAGGCTCCACGATTGACAAATGCCCAGTAGGCTTGCCAAGCTTTAGCCAGTGGCCCGCCGGAGGTGGTAACTTCCATGACAGCGGCTTGGTCGGTATCCATCGCATTAAGTGCGTTTTGCAGACGTGCTACTACTGGCAACTGGCCGGGCTTGGGCGCATTGAAGGCAATGGCTTGGTAGCGAAGCATTTGCCGGTTGGTATTGGCAAAGTTTTGATATGCAGAAGCAGTGCCGCTGCCATACATTCCATCCAACAAGCCGGTATAGATGCCTTCCGCCTTGAGTGCCTGCTGGAGGTCGAGCACCGAGCGCCGGCGGATATTGCCGCGAATGGAGGGCATTTGCACGGACGTCGTAGCATAGGGAGCGCGTGGTATTGTAGCCGGCGAAGCATTATCGGCGGCGGACGTCGCCGATGCTTGCGGGGACTTGACGCGCAAGTCCGCCTGATCATAGGCCGGTGGCGTGATGACGGGTATAGAAGCAGCGGCAGATGTGCTGGCGGGTGCCGAGGTCTCTGACTGTATATTGAGCGGTATAAGTGGCTTTTTGATGCCGGTTTCAAACTCGGCCAGCTTATGCAGCAGTACACTGTTAGTAGTACGGATGAAGGCATCCTTGAAACCTGCCTGGCGTATGGCGCTCAGTTGCTTGCGGGCGTCTTCGGTACTGGCATACAAGCCAACCACGATGCGCAGGTCATCCGCGCCCATGATGCCGTATAGGTCGCCCGCTTTAGCGTAGCGTTCCCAATTAATGCGCGCATTGGCTTTTTCTACGCCCAGTTGAATAACGTTGACCATCATGCCCTCGTTCAGGAAAATTTGCATGGCATAGGCGCTGGGGTAGCCCTTGGCACGTACAGCTGCTACGGCGCGGTCGGCCGCTGCCTTGGTATCGTATCCGCCTACCATAATGCGCGACACGCCGCCCTCCAGAGGCGCTGCATACACAAAACCAATATCGTACAGTGCGCTGAAATCGGCAGCCTGTGCTTCCATAAAGTTGCCCAATGCTACTGTATAGCGCTCTTGCGCAAGCAGCGCCGTGCTCCAAATAGTCAGTGCAATAATCCAGAAAAATCGTTTAAGCATCAGCAAGGATTTTTAGCTCTTCGGCAATAAACGCAATACGCAGCTCAAAATTACCCGCTTTGGTAGAATTTGCTCCATGCCTTGGATAAAAACCCGCTGGCAAGCATAAAAAATCTGAAATCTCAAATCGCCGCCCTGAAATTCAATTTATCTATCCGAAATTGCCCAAAAGCCTCATTCTTTATGTATTTATGCCAACTATCTGGCCTGACAAAGAGGTGACTGCGATACTGAGCCAGCGTCGGGGCGTCTCCCATTGCCAACAAAAAGAATAGCCGCCGGTGGGTTAACTAAGCGCTTTGCTAACTACTTTTGCACGGCAACAATTTGAATTGTTCACTCACCTGATTTGGCTTTGTATGCAACTCATCTTCTGCTTATGGGCGCTGTTGTTGGCGCTCTTTACCCCTGCTTTGCTGATGGCCCAACCCTTTGAGCCGCAGCCGCCCATCCTGCTCAAGCGCACTGAGGAGCGCATTATCATTGATGGCGAACTCTCTGAGGCTGCTTGGTTTACCGGCCGGCCGGCACGAAACTTCTGGACGATTTTTCCTACCGATTCAGCACGCGCCGAGTGGGACACCGAAGTGTACATGACCTACAACGACCAGTATCTCTACGTGGCGGCCAAGTGCTATTCCCAAAGCAACAACTTTGTCATCCCATCCCTGCGCCGCGACTATCGCGCCGGAGGCAACGACAACATCACTTTTGTGTTTGACACCTTTCGCGACCGCACCAACGCCATCGTATTTGGCATGAACCCCATGGGCGTTATGCGCGAGGCGCTCATTTCCAACGGCGGCGCCAACCCTGGTCGCGATTTTGACGAGTTTTGGGATAATAAATGGAACGGTGCTTCCAAAATTTATGACGGCTACTGGACTTGCGAACTGGCCATACCTTTCAGCTCACTTCGCTTCCGAAAAGGCGATACCGAGTGGTACTTCAACTGCTACCGCTTTGATATGCAGGCCAATGTGCAAACCACCTGGAACCGCATTCCTCAAAATCAACCCATCATGAGTCTGGGCTACATGGGCAGTATGATCTGGGATGAACCCCTGCGCAAGCCCAGCGCCAATATTTCTCTCATTCCTTACCTGACCGGAGGCTACAGCCAGCGCTTTGTACCCGCTACACAAAACCCTGACTATCGCTTTGACGGCGGTGCTGATGCTAAAATCCGAGTAGCTGCCGGCCTCAACCTCGACCTGACAGTAAACCCCGACTTCTCTCAAGTAGAAGTGGACCGCCAGGTAGTCAACCTCGACCGATTTGAGATTTTCTTTCCAGAGCGACGCCAATTCTTCCTCGAAAACGCCGACTTGTTCAGCTCTTTTGGCACACTGCGCATCAATCCGTTTTTCAGCCGGCGCATCGGCGTAACGCGCGACCCCTCTACTGGCCAAAACATCCAAAACCGCATCTACGGCGGGGCGCGCCTCAGCGGCAAGCTCAACAACAACTTGCGCATAGGGCTGCTCAGTATGCAAACCGCCCGCGACCAGAGCATCAACCAGCCCAGTGCCAACTATACCGTAGCCACTGTACAGCACAAGGTATTTGCCCGCTCCAACATCGCTGGCATTTTGGTGAGCCGCCAGCCCATGGGCGAGGGCGCCAGCGGGCGCTTCAGTCGAGTGGCCGGGGTGGATTACAACATCGCCAGCGCAAATAACCAACTGTTGGGCAAAGTGTTTTACCATCGTTCTTTTTCCTCAGAGTCCAACCGTAATGCCTTTGCACACGGCGCTGCTGTTGAGTACCGCATCAGGCGCTTGTCTATCGGCTGGGAGCATCAATGGGTTGGCGACGGCTACCGCGCAGAGGTTGGCTTCGTACCGCGGCGCAACTTCTTGCGCGCTAATCCCTACGTTCAATACTTTCTCTATCCAGGCAAGAGCATTTTTAACCAACACACCTTCGGCGTAGCTGCCGACTTCTTCTGGATGCCACAACTGGGCCGTACTGATCACGAATACAACCTCTGGTGGGAGGGCAGCATGCGCAACACCGCCCAATGGGAAGCCGGTTTTCGCAATTCGTACGTGTATCTGTTCAGCCCCTTTGACCCCAGTGGTTCTGGAGGACTGGAGTTGCCGGCAGGTACAGCGTACAACTTCTCCGGTACGGGCTTCTCCTTTCAGGCTGACCGCCGCCCACGTTTCAACTGGCGCATCAAACCCGCATTTGGCCAGTATTTCAACGGCTACATCTTTAGCCTTGAGGGTAGTTTCAGCTATCGCTACCAGCCCTTTGGCTCCATTGCCATCAACTACAACTACAACCGCGTGGACTTGCCCTCCCCTTACTCCGACGCCTCTTTTCTACTGATTGGCCCGCGCATAGACTTCACCTTCAGCAAGAGCGTATTCCTGACTACTTTCATCCAGTACAACCAGCAGATTGACAACATCAACATCAATGCGCGCCTGCAATGGCGCTACGCGCCAGTGTCGGACTTCTTCCTCGTGTACACCGAAAACTACGATGCTCCCACACTCAATACTAAAAACCGGGCACTGGTAGCCAAGTTGACATACTGGCTGAACACATAGCATCAGCACCGCCAGCAAAACGCCTGGGCATCCAGCGCTCTTTGCGTAGCCGGTACACCGTCGAGGTGGTCTATCGCGTGCTGTATCACGATTTCGCACAGGTTATCTTCCAAGTGCTATACCTGCTCTTGCCAGCGTGCATCGCGGAAGCGCAAGGTACACGCAGGCGTACCAACGGGTTGGGGAAACTCACACAGTTGTGCCAAAGTTTTATCATTTCTTTGCTCAGGTCGTATAGTGTGGATTTAAGCAGCACTATGGGTTGCATGTATTACCACCAAGCATTTCATCGCGCCTACTTGTGGGGCAGCAATAGCGCGGCCAGCGCCGTAGCAGGCGCGAAACTGGAGCACCAGGTCAGCTAGTTCGTCTGCCAAGGGTAAGAAGGTCGGGCACCTCTTTAGGCTGTATGAGCGTACATACCTGGTACAAGCGAGGGTCGCCCAGCAGAAAAATGGCGCTCAATGTGTCATGGATGGCATGCATTAGGCAAGGCAGAGAGTGTTTCCACGTATTTAGCTATATACTCGCTGCGATGGCGAGCCTTGTACTGCATAATAAAGCGCGGATGCTCTAGTGGCACAATTTCGCCAAAGAGGCGGTGTTCGGCGTTGATTTTTTGCAAAAACTGAAAATTTTTGCCTATGCCAAGGCATAACACTCGGTCGGTATGCACCCCGAACTGAATTTGCTGCCGCAGGTTTTGCAAGATAAAAGGGCGCGCGGCTGCCTCCAATGCAGGGCTGTCATAGTAGTTGTAATTGACCTGGCGCCCGTTTTTACCTCGCTTTACAAACCCCAACGGACACACCGAGTGTATGTACACCCAGCGGTAAAATGCCGCCGGGCC
The DNA here is from genome assembly GCA_938015595.1 of uncultured Saprospiraceae bacterium. GTDB lineage: Bacteria > Bacteroidota > Bacteroidia > Chitinophagales > Saprospiraceae > UBA2329. The sequence goes on from CALLPI010000019.1 coordinate 47,424, forward strand.
GCCCATGGCATCAATGACTTCATATATAAATACGGACGACGGCTCGTGCAATTGCGTACTGATATGTAGGTCGCACTTTTCGGCCAGGCGCTTAGTATCGGTGAAGGGTATTCCGGTAGCGCCTGCACCCAGTCGGCCTGGATTGATGCCCAATATCAACCTACGGGTTTGGGTATCGCTGTAAAACTTGCGATAAAAAGCCGCCGACACTTGTCGTACTTCCTCGCTTTCGGCAAAGGGGTTCATAATGCGGATGCCCGGCGGCAAGGCACCCTCAAAGTGCAACTGCTCGTTGAATGCAATTACTCTATCGGCAAAGGTCGGCATGTTCAATCAGTTTGGCTGCTTTTGCATTTCGAGTGGATATGCAGGGGATTTTGCTGTTTATACTTCGGCTCGCCAAGTTTTGTGCGTAACAACAAATATCTGTAAATCATACACAAAACTTAGCGTGGCTCAGTGTAAATCATGTCAAAAAGCCTACCGCTCCCTTCTTCACGTGCCAACACCTTCATCTTTTTTTCTTACCAACAACAATATCCGTTTGTTGGAGAAGGCAGTGTACAGACATGCATCTACCGCAACCCTCACCAGAACGCTACACCAAACTGCAAACCCAGCAGCAAGTCCATAGTAGTGGACCAGCCGCGCGGATACTCAAAAATGCTTCTGACAGGATCTCTAAACAGGTTTAGCGCAAGCTCTCCATCGGCGGGCATGTTTATTCTTACGTGATGCCGAGCTACCCCCAAGCCAGTGTAGCCTTCTAATACAAACTGCCGGTTGGCACCAAAGAACCAGTGTATGCCCAATCGGGTAGCAATCCCCCAGGTTTGTATTTCGCGCTTCAGTTTCATCCATTCGGTAAACTGCATACCCTGTCGGCGCAGGTTGCGCCAATACCAGTGGTTGACATCGTTGTACTTGATTTCCAAGCCCATATAATTTATTCTGGCCTGCTCCATACCAAAGTAATATTTCAATCCGGCGCGATAGCGCCCGCCGCGGTAGGATTCGTCCGAAAACTGAACGAACTGGTAGGAGTAAGGAATATAACCAACGCTGAGGTCAACGCTTATACGCGGCGACACCTTAAGATCCGCACCCAGAGTCACTGCGGTTTTGTACGGATTAATAGCGGTGCTTATGTTGGTTTTGAGCGTCCAGCGGGGTATCTGGTCAGAAAGAAGATCCTTTTTTTTGTACTGAGTGGAATCTTCCTCTTGAGCCTGAAGGCATAGCGGCAATCCTAGTAGCAGGATGATAAGTGTGCAGTGCATTTCACTTGGCTATTCGACCCAGGGGCTGTATGCTAGCGATATTGCTAATGTCGTAAAAGCGGAACTCCGTCTTGGCCGATACGATAAGTCGATTGTCTAGGGCAATGACGTCTATTGGGTCATTTAGCGGGAAGCTGTAGTTGGTAGGTTTGACATCGCGTGGGTCACTGATGTCAAATACCAGTACGTGGTCGTGGCCTTCGTCGCACACAAAGAGGTAGTTGCCGGCATAGCCCAAGCCATTGGGCATGTCTAAGGGCCATGACCCCACCTGTACCGGGCGCGACAGATTGCTCACGTCATACACCAGCAGAGCGCTCCGCACATTGACTCTGCCGCATACGTTTTGAATGATTTTTATAGTAGAAAACGCATAGTTGCCTTTCACAACCACGGGGTCGCAGCCACCGAGTAGTTCATCCTGGCGTTCGGTGCGCGACAGAATGACCGGTGCTGCCGGATTACTGATGCCTAGGATGTAGAGCGCCGTACGAGAGCCAAGAAAGATAGTATTGTGATATACGATGATAGTTTCCAGGCCATAGTCGGTATTCAGGGTATGCACCAGCTGCGGCTTATCAGGGTTTTGCAGGCTATACGTGCGTATCTGGTGGGGGTTGAGCGCATACATGTACCCGTTGTGCACGGCAAAGCGGGTGATGGAGCCAGATACCCCAGAGTTTTCATCGAGAGCCAGGTCGGCGTTGACTTTACTACAAGACCACAGCAACAGCGCTGCTGTAACAGCGAAAACAAATGAAAGGACAGTGCGCATAACTAAGTGCATTTGTGATTTGGCCGTACAAAAAAGACAAGAACTCGTCAATTAATAGCTCGGCATTTGGCTTCAAATATCTGGGCTTCTTCCCAGCCGGCCACAGCGCCTTTCGATTCATCTACGCACTCGAACGGCCCATTGTAGTTCGGCGGGAACAGCAACGGCTCGAAGGCGTTGGCTTGCCGGTCAACCAAGCGGATACTATAAATATTGCTGATATCAATGGTGACGAGATCGCGCCAGTTATCGGCAAATAAGCGATCGCCGCTAATGGCAAAACTCGTCACGGCAGGTATTTTCCAGAAGGTCAGCGCCACAGGATTGAGCGTATCGGCTATACTAAACAGGTGGATGCCTCTACGTTGCTCCAGCATGAAAAACAGCGTATCGCGCAGGAGTATGCTGCCGCTTTGCTGAATGGGCTGAGGCGGCAAGTTGCGTATATCATTCAAGGCAGAGAGCGGCACATAGACCGGCTTCATACCTTGACCAGTGAAAAAATCCAGCTCACGAGCAAACTCGCAAGACCACGCGCCCAAAGCAAAGACAACAGCTAGGGCGCAAAGCCACGGCTGAACGGGCTTCATTACATAGATTTACTCGTTACATAAAGATTTACCATATTGTAAACGCAACAGAGTAGCAAAATGCTGCCTTCGTGCTGGCACTATTTTATCACTAGGCGGGCTGCGCCCGTAGGTCTGCCATCGGCGGTTTGCAATTCTAACCAATATACCCCTTGAGGCAGGTGAGGCAGGTGCACTTCCATAGCATCTTGGCCAACTAGCGCCAAGCGACCGCAAATCCTGCCCAGCGCATCTCTGATGAGCAGGTTTGCCAAAAAGGGATGGCTAAGAGCGGGCTTAAGAAAAATGTACTGGCCACTTAATGCCGGGTTAGGATACACCAGCAAAGTATTGGAATGAGAAGTTTCTACCATGCTAGACACAACCACCTGCACTGGCTCAGAAACAGCCCGACAACCGTTGAGGTCTATGGTTTCGAGTGTGTAGCTACCGGTATTCTGGGCGAGGTATCGAGCGCCAATGGCCCCCGATATGGGTTGGCCATCCAGATACCATTGAAAACTGTTGAATTGGGCAGAGTCTGCGCATACCAGCATTTGAGCCGCCTGCAATATGCTAGGCTGTTGTGGCTGCCATTCCGCTACCTCTACCGGCATAGTATGCGCTACACAGTGCCCGTTGCGTACCTCCACCTGATAAATACCAGCCTCACTAACCATTAGTGTGGCAGAAGTAGCGCCGGCAATGATTGTGTCGTTGAAATACCACTGATATTGCAGTGCATCGGGGGCAACCTCCAGCTCAACTGTTTGGCCGCTGCAAAAGCCGGGGTTGGCAGGCTCTATGATGGCTTGTGGGAAGCGGTGCCTGGGCCCCGGAGTAAACTGTATGCTGTCGGCGCGCAGCACATACAGACCGAAAGTAATGTCGGCACCAAGGATATTGCCGGAGGGCAGGTAGGGATATGTACCCCAGGCCCCCTTATAGCCTAAGTAGTTGGTATTGATAGGGTAAGTATCGTAAAAAGCTACACGTGTCACGTTGTCGGGGTTGCTCATGTCAAAAATCTGTATGCCATCGTGATAGTAAGCCATGATCACATACTGATCGCGGATGAAGGGGTTGTGCAAGATACTGCCGCTGTTGTCCGGCAGCAAGGTCGATCGGAATATGGAGCGCACGCTGATGTCACTGAAGTTGCGCACGTCCACGAGTTTTACGCCGGCGCCGTGGGTTTCGTCGGCCATGACCAGCCAGTTTCGATCAGCACTAAGCCAACTGGAGTGGTTATAGCCCTTTTCGGGATATTCAGTCATAGAGCCCAACACTACTGGTTCGGCAGGATTGGAAAAATCGTATATCCACAGGCCTTCAAAAGCATGCGAGGCATAGCCGATATTGTCCACCACGTGGATGTCATGCACATAGCCTCCTGGTAGAGGTATGCTGGCCAGGAGTTGTGGCTCGTCGGGGTTTTGTGTCAGGTCATAAACGATGACACCATTGAGGCGGGTGTTGGCTCCGGCCATGTACAGGCGGCCGTGCAAGGTATCAATCCAGAGATTGTGGCTGCGCTGAAACACCTCAGTGCTGGCGTAGGTCATCACCACGGTGTCGGGCAAGCGGCTGAGGTCAAATACGCGCAAGCCGTCATTGCCTTCGTCGGCACTGGCATAGGCGCGGTCGCGATAGGTTTTGAAGTCTCGCCAGATGGAATTGCTCGTACCTGGGAAAGAGGCGATCTCGCGGGGCTGCGTTGGGTCGGTTACCTCAATGAAGTGCACCCGACCAGCAGAGCCAAAGATAGCATACTCTCGGCCATTGCAGTCGGCATAGCCCCATACATCATTATATTTGAGGCCAGCATGCACGGGCAGGCTTTCCAAATCCCAGCGCGAGAGCAGGGTCATGTTCAAGCGCTGGGGTTCAGCTTGCGCCATCAGCAAGGTATAGCCTATGCTGGGGCACAGCCCCAAAACGACGTGAAACAGGATATTGCGCATGGAAATACTACTTTTGCAACTCGATGAACAAAGATACAATTCTAGAAGCAATCGGTTTGGGGGTCCAGTTTCAAACCCGCACAGGTGTCGTGCAGGCGGCCAAAGAAGTGTCTTTTCACCTTCAGGCCGGCCAAACGCTAGGCATTGTAGGAGAATCTGGCTCGGGCAAGTCAGTCACGGCATTGTCCATCATGCGCCTGCTGCCTCGTATCGGATGTCAGACCACAGGCCAGATATGGCTTAAACCTGAAGCAAATGCCCCTGTGCCGCTGGCCTTGCACGAGCTTTCGGAGCGCGCCATGCAACGAGTGCGTGGGCGGCACATCGGCATGGTGTTCCAAGAGCCTATGTCTTCGCTCAATCCGGTGTTTCGCTGCGGCGAGCAGGTGGCAGAGGCCATTCGCCTGCACTTGCGCAAGAGCCGTACAGAAGCCCGTATGCTCACCCTAGAGTGGTTTGAGCGGGTACAGTTGGCCCAGCCAGAGCGTATGTATCGCGCTTTTCCGCATGAGCTTTCTGGCGGTCAAAAACAACGGGTTATGATTGCCATGGCCATGTGCTGCCAGCCAGCGCTACTCATTGCCGACGAACCCACTACCGCCTTGGATGTGACTGTCCAAAAAGCAATACTGGCGCTCATCCGCGAGTTGCAAGCCCAGACCGGCGCTGGCTGCCTCTTCATATCCCACGACTTGGGCGTCATTAGCGAGGTAGCGCACCAGGTAGCCGTCATGCGCCAAGGGCAAGTGGTGGAATACGGCCCCGTGCATCAAATACTGCGCGCTCCGCAGCATCCCTATACCAAAGGCCTACTGGCTTGCCGCCCGCCGCTAAAGCATCGCCTGCACCGTTTGCCGGTGATGGATGACTTTGAGGAGGGTAAGACCCCGCCGAAGGTAAGAGCCTTTAGCCCCCACGAAGAAATAGCGCAAGCACAAACGCTCATGGCTCAACCGCCCCTGCTGGAGGTGTGCAGCCTGAGTGTACAATACCCTGGCCGCCCTCCTGTACAGGCGGTATCGGAAGCTTCTTTTGAGTTGTACCCAGGCGAAATCCTCGGACTGGTGGGCGAATCTGGCAGCGGCAAGACCACCCTGGGCCGAGCCATACTACGGCTGGTACAAGCTAAACAAGGCTCCGTCAGGTATCGCGGTGTCGAACTACAGGAAGTGCCTGTGCAGGCCCTGCGCCCGCTGCGCCGCCAGCTGCAAATGATTTTTCAGGACCCCTACGCCGCGCTTAATCCCCGACTGCGCATTGGCCAGGCCATTGCCGAACCGATGCTGTACCATGGGTTGGCTACCTCAGGCAACGTAATGGTCAAAGTAGCAGAACTACTTGAACAAGTAGGGCTCACCGCAGAACACGCCCTGCGCTACCCCAACGAATTGTCAGGCGGGCAACGCCAGCGCGCCTGCATTGCCCGCGCCTTGGGCGTAGAGCCTGCCTTGCTCATCTGCGATGAATCGGTCTCCGCGCTGGACGTCTCCGTACAGGCACAAGTACTCAATCTGCTGCAAGACTTGTGCCAGGCGCGGGGGCTGTCCATGATTTTTATTTCGCACGACCTCTCCGTCATTCGGCAGATCAGCAATCGTCTGTTGGTCATGCAACAGGGTAAAATCGTAGAAACCGGCATCACTGCTGAGGTGTGTGCTCAGCCCCAGTCCGAATATACGCGCCTACTGCTGGAGGCATCGCCGGGTCAAGAAGGGCTGTGAAGCAGCAGCCGGCATCCCCTTCTGCCTGATGATGTACTCAATACCCGGCCACCAATTTTCTGACGATCATCCGGTCATCCAGGAACACTTTGCAGTAGTAAACTCCGAAAGGAAGATAGGGCAGCTCAACGTCCAATGTATGGCTACCAGAGTACAACCTGCCCAACCCCACACGATGAACGCTTCGCCCTGCTGCATCCGAAACATCAATAATGACACTGGCAGCATTAGCCAGGGTTATAGCGGCAGTGAAAGAGGTACGCGCAGGATTGGGATAGATGTGCGCATCCCCTGTTGGTTCTTGCTCAGCCAAATGGCTCACGGCAACTTCTTCTACCAACACCGGCAACGACGACAATGTGCCGAAAAAACATACTCCAGCATCGGCGCTGAGCGTGTAGGACTGAAACACGGCGCTATCGCCGGTATTGAGCAATTGGCTGGGCACTACATGGGTTACTCTCACAGCAGGAGTATGTATGCCTGTCAGTGTGTAAGGTTGGTTATCTGGGCTCCAAAGCACCCACTTGTTGGCGCCGTCCACCACAAATCGCATGCCCCATACACCATTGCCGCCGACGTTGTTATTGTCGGTCACTTCGCCAGTGCTGAGCCATTGCACAGTGCTGAAGCGAGCGATTTTTTCGTTCAGCAATTTGTAGGCATGGAAGGATTTCTTCTTTAGCCCATTATTATTAAGGATACCAAACTCGCCCCAGTTGTTGAGATTGCCACTGCTCCAGCCAGAATGCCACAAGACCACTTCTGCCCCTTTAGCCCAAAGCAAGCAGAGGCGCCGCCACACATCCGCCGCTTGCTCATCAGCAGAGGCGTATCGAGGCGTAATGGGCGAAACATTAGAGGATGATACAGAGGTTTCAGTAATCCAGATGGGTTTTTGCAGGCCGTACTGTTGCAGTATGGTCTGCACACTGTCGTAGTGAGCGGGTAGCGTCCACCAGGCGTTATAGTCGTGGTAATTCATGATGTCAAAGAAGCTGCCACCGCCCAGGCTCAATAAACCGCGGAGCCAGGAAAAAGAGTTGCTCATAGGATAGGTGCAGCAAGTGCCTAGCAATCCTGGCAAAATGACTTTGGCTTCGGGGTCGGCAGTTTTTATCCAGCGGTAGTTGTGCATCAGAAAGTTTCTTTTGGCCTGAAGTGTAGGCAGCCCAGCTGGTGGCAGTACAGGCTCAATTTCGTTGCACACCTCCCAATATTGAGTTACGTGCTTGTAGCGATTGATGACCTCAAACACATAGTCTTTGGCATAGATACTGTCTCCGGCAGGGTCCCAGTAGCAGTTGAAAGGATTGGAGCAGGCCAGCCAGGGCGTTTGCATGCCAACGGTATCGTTGCCCATCATGGAGTACAGCGTGCCAATAGGAGTGATGTCAAAGGCGTGTAGAAAGGCCGAGTCACTACGAGCAAAATTCCACTGATTATCGGCAGGCTCTACGTGACGCCAATGCACATCGGCGAAGGTCATCTGCCGGGTAGCCTTAGCGCCACTCTGCTCCATGAGCGCTAGGTACTGATGAATACTTACTACATCCGGTAGATAAAAAGGGAAGTTGATGCCCGTTCGGAAGGGCGCTTGCGCAAAAACCACACTATTGCAAAGAAGCAGACACAAGAACAGCAGCAGGCTGTTTTTCCAATGAGAGTACAGTCGCATGGCATACAGTTTTGGAGGCGGTTTTTGAATACAGATGCAATTTTAATGTTTTCCAAGAAAAAGCTCATATCTTCGCCCTATGATTCAAAAGTTTCTATCCCGGCTATCCACTGCTTGGGTAGTGCTTGCTCTGTACGCCGCGCATGCACAGCCTGTATCCGTAGCAGAACTCACGCTGAAAATCCCTTCAGGTGATGAGCGGGTGTTGTACTACAGCTTTGCCGCCGGTGACGAAATTCTGTTTCTGTTCAATGAGTTAGAAGGCAAAAAAATCAAAGAAGTGGACGTGAGCGCCTGGCCCAACCAACTGCGCTATGCCGACTATGAAACCACTGGCGGCAGGGAGCAGCGTATAGCCGTACCGGCTACCGGCGTGTATCGCTTCCGATTCAGAAACGCAGCAGCTCTGGGCGAGCGCGTAGTACAAGTATCCATCCGCCGGCGTCCTGCCGATGAGCAACGACGCATGTTCGACACCAACGTACAATGGGAAGAACGCCAGGACACCTTTTACCGAAAAGGCAATCGGGAGTGGCCCGGCTGGACTGACCATGTGGAGATCCGTTCTCGCACAGTACTTGCACGCTCTGACACCAACGCTGTCACACTACTGGAAAAAACCGAGCGCATACACTCGCGCTCCGGCATGCTCTACGGTAGCAATACCGCCGAGGTGCGCTTCAAGCTGCCGGCAAACCAATATTTGCCTGATCGCAACAACCCTATGTCGGTTAGCGAAGTCATTTCGTGGGCGTACTGGATTGGCGTAGGCGACGAAGCCGACAGAAGCTATCAGGAAGCCAACCTGAAAGCCCTAGGCCAACTGGCCGACCTGGCTACTGGCCTCAAGCTCGTAACTACCTCTAGCGGATACGGAGCACTGGCCTTGCTGGCGCTCAAGGGCGTGGCCATGTTTAGCAATCCGCCCAAAGGCGACAACGTGCGCTACACCCTCTGGAACGATAAAGGCAGGGCACTAGAAAAAGGCAACAGCATTGTAGCATACAAGCGTATGGAAGCGCCTCTGCAAGGCAGTTTCCTTCTGCAGTTGGAAAACGATAATGTGGTGGACGGCATCAACGTCACAGTGAAGGTGCTGGCTATTGTACACCAGAAACAATGGCGTAACGAAGATTACACAGTGTACAAGCGCATACCCTTGCCAGCAGACCAACGCGACGGTCAAATACAGATACGTAGCGTACGCATCCCACATGTAGCTTCCAAGTGAGAAGTTTTTTTTACATTTGCCTGTATGAATCAAAAATCCATGGCCTTCGGAGTTTTGAGCACGTGTTTCCGTGCAGCCTTAACCTGTTGTATGCTGGTGGTTGCAGTTGTGAGCGCCTGCCGCCCTCCCGACAAGCAAGAGGATCAAGTAGTAGAAATCCGCCCGCCGGCTGGCAGCAGCATTTCCGAGTTAATACGCAATCCGGTGAATGCTGACGGGCAGGCAGACACCAGCAATATGCCCAGATTCAGCTTTGACCACACAGTCTTCGATTTCGGAGAAATACCCGATACCCAGCCGGTGTCGCACGTATTCACTTTTACCAACACCGGCAAGACACCACTAATTATCGCTCACGTGCGCAGTGATTGTGGCTGTACGGCACCACAATGGCCCAAAGACCCCGTTCCGCCAGGTGGTACTGGCGCCATAGAGGTGCGCTTTGACCCCACCGACAAGGAAGGGCCACAACACAAGCCGGTGAAAATCACAGCCAATACTTATCCCAACACCACAGTGCTCACCGTGCTGGCCAGGGTAAAACCCGTAAAATGAAATACAAAGCCTGACAAGTTCAATCCAAAGAATTCTATCAAATCCAATAATGGCATGACACACATTTTTTCCATCATTTTATTGCAAGCAGCGCCTGGATTCGATGCGGGCAACCTCATCTTCCTGGGCGGCATGATCTTGGTTTTCTGGCTTTTTCTCATCCGCCCGCAGGCCAAGCGCCAGCGCGAACAAAAAGCCTTCATGGATGGCCTACAAAAAGGCGACGACGTAGTAACCAGCAGTGGGTTGCTAGGCAGAATCAATCGCATTGACGGCGAAATCATCACGCTCGAATTGGGCAACAAAAACTACGTGCGCATCACCAAGAGTTCTATCTCTAAAGAAATGACCGACGCCGTCTATGCCGGAGGAAAAAACAAACCCAAAGAAGAAGACAAGGATACCGCGTCCAGTTAGCCTTGTACCTCGCGAAGACCGCCTGCTGCTGGGTATTTGCATGAGTATTGCCTTATTTTTCTGGCTGCTGGTAAAGCTCTCCCAAACCTATCGCAGCGAAAAAAGCATAGCGCTGTACTTCGCCCTGCCGCAGGGCAAAGTATTCACTGTAATGCCACCCACAGACATTACTGCCACCATACAGGGCACGGGGTGGGAGTTGCTCTACGAATACCTCAAAAGCCCGCAAATCAGCCTGCACTATGATTTGCAAAACTCCCAAGACAACTTCGTGCTGAGCCGTAGCCAACTGCGCAGCGAAATCCTCTCCCGCCTTGGCTCCAGCGGCATGACCATTGTAGAGATCAACTACGACGATATCGTCTTACCACTGGAGCAAAAGGAAACTATACAGGTCCCCGTACAATTGCGTGCCAAGCTCAATTTTGCTCCAGGCTACCAGTTGCAACATCCGCCAGTACTCTCGCCCGACTCCGTAAGCCTCATAGGGCCAGGCTCTGCGTTGGCCTCAATTGAGCACTGGCCTACTGACTCACTGACGCTCAACGACCTGAGGGGCGCTGTATCGCAAACTGTACGCTTGGCCAGCCCGCCAGATGGAATATGGCTTCAGCCTGCACAAGTGAAAGTAGAGGTCAAAGCCGAGCAATACTCCGAAAAAACTTTCTGGGTGCCTGTGCGCCTGCATCACCCTGCCGACAGCCTGCGCATATTTCCTCAAACCGTACAACTCACCTGCCTCGTAGGGTTGAGCCGTTACCACACCCTCAGCGCCGATGAGTTTGAAGTATCTGCCTACCTCAATGGAATGGTGTTGCGAAAAGACCAGCGCAACACCGCCCCACTAGAACTCACCCGAAAGCCCGACTACGTCAGCCAAGTGCGCTTCACCCCAAAGTCTATTGAGTTTTTTCTGATTCAGTAGCCAGGCACCACACTTGCTATGAAAAAAACATCGGGCAGTTGTAAGGTACTTGCTCCAAGCGAGAGTTTTTGCGTACATTTGTAAAGCGTTGTACCGTTCTGGGAAATTATCAGCCACTATACTATGGACGCAAAGGAAATGGATTTTCTGGGGAAACTCCAACCCGTCATCTGGCGCCTGCAGGCAGCGGTTGGCGCATCCATCAAAGACATAGCCCATAAGTTGGGCATACAGGAAGACTACATCAGATCACTGTCGCAAAGCTGTCGGCTTTTCGATATTGTACCGCGCTTGCACGCTATATGATTACATCCAAGAGCGTTAGAGAAATACTCGATGCTGCCAAGATTGAGGACATCGTGCAAGACTTCGTGGCGCTGCGCCGGCGCGGCGCCAACCTGATAGGGCTTTGCCCGTTTCACCACGAGAAAACACCCTCGTTCAATGTTTCACCCTCGCGCAACATTTTCAAGTGCTTTGGATGTGGCAAAGGCGGCAATTCGGTGCAATTTCTCATGGAGCTGGAAAATTTCAGCTTCCCGGAAGCGCTGCGCTACATTGCCAAAAAGTACGGCATTGAAATAGAGGAGACCACCAACACCCAGGAGGCTATTCAGGAGCGCCAGATGGCCGACAGCCTGTATATCATCAACCAGTTTGCCCAGGAGTATTTTCAAAATCAACTGTTCAACACCGACAAAGGACGCAGCATTGGGCTGAGCTACTTCCGCGAGCGCGGCTTCCGAGAGGAAACCATCCGAAAGTTTGGCCTTGGATATACACCTGAGCAACGCGATTTATTTTACCAAACGGCTGTATCGGCGGGCTACAACCCCGACCTATTAGCCAAACTCGGCCTCATTAGCCCTCCAGACTCTGCACGGCAACTCCCCGCGCGCGACTTCTTCCGCGACCGCGTCATCTTTCCCATTTATGGCATGAGCGGCAAGGTCATTGCCTTTGCTGGCCGTATTATGGCCAAAGATGCCAAAGCACCCAAGTACATCAACTCTCCCGAAACTGACATATACCGCAAAAGCAAAGTATTGTACGGCGCCTGGCAGGCCCGCAAAGCCATCCGCGAAAAAGACGAGTGCATCCTGGTGGAAGGCTACACCGACGTCATTTCTCTCCACCAGGCCGGAATTGAAAACGTGGTAGCATCCTCCGGTACAGCCCTCACGCCGGAGCAGATTGCCCTCATCAAGCGCAATACGCACAACATCAAAATCTTGTACGACGGTGACTCCGCCGGCATCAAGGCCGCCCTGCGAGGTATTGACCTCATCCTGGAGCAAGACCTGAATGCTCGCATCGTGCTACTACCTGACAAGGAAGACCCCGACTCCTACCTGAAGCGCGTAGGTACCGAAGCTTTTGTCCAATATATCCAGCGCGAAGCCAAAGATTTTATCCTCTTCAAAGCTGACCTGCTTCTGCGCGAGGCTGGTACCGACCCCGTTAAGCGAAGCGCCGTTATCCGCGACATTGTAAGCAGCATAGCTCGTGTACCCGACCCTGTAAAACGCGCCCTCTTTGTACAGGAATGTGCCCGCCTGGTACAGGTAGAAGAAGCCATACTGATGAGCGAAACCAACAAGTTGGTGATGGCTCACATTCAGAAAAAGCAGGCACAAACAACTCGACAAGAACCTCCAGACGCAGAAAAAGCCAGCGATGCCGAAAGCCCAGAGCCGGCGCCCTCTACTGCCACACCCGTGGTACAAGAGGGATCTGCCACAGGCGATGAATACCAGGAAAAAGACCTTGCACGCATCCTCATCGCTTTCGGTAAAGAGATGTTTAACCCCAGCGAGCAAATCTCCGTAGCAGAGCACGTTTTGGGCAATATTGAGGAAGTAATAGACGAGTTTGACAACCCGCTGTATGCCAAAGTAGCCCGCGAAACTCTTCGCCTGTTGCACAACCAGCGCTCCGCATTAGATGTGCATTTCTTTCTGCAACACGAAGACCTTGACATCAGCCGTCTGGCGGTCAACTTGCTAAGCGAACCCTATGAATACAGCCCCAACTGGGAATTGAAGTGGGACATTGGGCTGCGCATGCAAAAAATGCCAGCTCAAAATTTCTATGCTGACACCTTGCAGGTCCTCCACAGGTTGATCTTGCGCAAAATGCGCCGACGCCTGGACAAACTCAGAGTCATGCTTGCTGAAGCCTTTGCCGCCGGAAATCAGGCCGCCGTAGAGCGCATAGCCGAGGCCCACAAGCAACTCAAAAAAAACCACGACGCCATTGCTGCTGAACTAGGCACAGTTGTCATAAAATAACCTTGCTTCACACATGCCGCTCTACTACAGCTATGGTGAGGCGACTGGTACATACTAGGTGGTCTTGTTCGTCGAATATCTCAATGTTCCACACATGAATGAGCCGCCCGAGCCTTACAGGGCGGGCTGTGCCAAATACATAACCCTGCGTGACTGGTCGCAGGTGGTTAGCGTTGACCTCGACGCCCACTGCCATGTAGCGATTGATATCTTCAATGCACAAAAACGAAGCAAAACTCCCCAGCGATTCAGCCAGCAACACAGAGGCTCCGCCATGTAGCAAGCCCATGGGCTGCTTGGTGCGGTGGTCCACCGGCATGCGGGCAGTGATATAGTCAGGGCCTATCTCCGTCAGTTCAATCCCCATGTGTTCCATAGCGGTACCGGATGCGGCAGCATTTATTTGCGAGGTGGTAAGTTGATGTTTCCAGATCACGATAAAGGCAGTTTTTGCCGACAAAGTTATGGTTTAAGTGCTAACCCACTGGCTGCAATACTTCTATTTCTCCAAGATTGGCGTGCAATTGTTCTTCGGTTAGGTAGTGGTCAGTCAGGCGCCCGGCGAAGTAATCGTCATAGGCTTGCAAGTCAAAATGACCATGACCGCACAAGTTGAACAGGATAGTGCGCGCCTTGCCCTCTTGCTTGGCAGATTCGGCCTCGCGAATGGCTTGTGCAATGGCGTGATTTGCTTCAGGTGCAGGTAGTATGCCTTCGGTTTCGGCAAAGAGTACACCGGCTCGGAAGCACTCCAGCTGTTGCAGGGCTACGGCTTCCATGAGGCCATCTTTGAGCAACTGACTACAAATGACGCTGGCGCCGTGATAGCGCAGCCCTCCGGCATGGATGCTAGGCGGCATGAAGTTGTGCCCTAAGGTGTACATGGGCAGCAAGGGAGTGTATCCGGCGGTATCGCCAAAGTCGTACTTGAACGCTCCTTTGGTGAGCTTGGGGCAGGAGGCGGGTTCTACGGCAACGCAACGCACGTTGCGCCCCTCAGCAAGCTTGTATCGAAGAAATGGCATGGCGATGCCGGCAAAATTAGAACCACCGCCGAGCGGAGCAATTACGACATCGGGAAAGTCGCCTGTGTATTCCAATTGCTTGATAGCTTCCTGGCCAATGATAGTCTGATGCATGAGCACGTGGTTGAGCACGCTGCCCAGCGAGTACTTGGTATGAGGGTCGCCTGCGGCACGTTCGATGGCTTCCGAAATGGCAATACCCAGGCTGCCAGAAGAGGCGGGGTCTTGCTGCAGGATGCGGCGCCCTGCTTCGGTAAGCTCACTGGGCGAAGGAAACACCTGAGCTCCAAAAGATTGCATGATCAGCTTGCGATAGGGCTTCTGGTCATAACTGATACGCACCATATATACCTCGCACTCGAGGCCAAACTGCTTGCAGGCAAAGCTCAATGCTGTACCCCACTGGCCAGCACCAGTTTCGGTAGTGATGCGCTTCACGCCTTCCAGCTTGTTGTAATAAGCCTGGGCCACGGCGGTATTAGGCTTGTGCGAACCACTGGGGCTTACGCCCTCGTACTTGTAGTAAATTTTAGCAGGCGTATCCAGGGCTTTCTCCAGGTTAGTAGCCCGGATAAGAGGCGTAGGTCGCCATAGTTGATATATGCGCCTGATTTCATCGGGTATTTCCACATAGCGCTCTGCGGTAACTTCCTGCTTGATGAGCTCCATGGGAAATAACGGCGCCAGGTCTTCTGGCCCCACAGGTTGGCGCGTACCCGGATGCAGAGGTGGCAAGGGCTTGTTGGGCATATCGGCCACTACGTTGTACCAATGAGTGGGCATGTCGCGCTCGGCAAGGTGGATTTTTTTGTAGTTCATGATATTTGGCTTTGGTTGAACAATCGGGCAGTGAAGATAGGGTTTGACCGAAAGAATTAAAAAGAATTGCGCACTTTTGCTGCTGTACTGACGATGATCACGAATATGTCTTCTCCTGCAAACCCGCTCCATACCCGCGTAGGCATCCTGGGCGGCGGGCAACTAGGCAAAATGCTGGCCCTGGCTGCTGGCAACTGGCATCTGCCCATTTATGCACTGGACAAAGCGCAGCACTTTCCGGCAGCGCCGTACTGCACTCGCTTCGTAGAGGGTGATTTTCGCTGCGCCGAGGATGTATATACCTTTGGCAAGCACGTAGATGTGCTCACTATTGAGATTGAGCACGTGGCTATAGAGGCGTTGCTTCAATTGGAGGCAGAAGGCGTGGCCGTGCACCCGAGGCCGGCAGCCCTAGCTATTATCAAAGACAAAGGGCTGCAAAAGCAGTTCTGGCAAGAGCATAGCTTGCCCAGTGCGCCATTTCGGTTGTATAAATCAGGGCAGACGTTGCGCCAAGCTATTGCCCAAGGCAAAGAAAAATTTCCTGTAGTACAAAAAGCGCGCACCGAAGGCTATGACGGGCGTGGCGTAGCAGTGTTGCGCTCAGAAGCAGACTTGACCAAAATACTGGAAACTGCCTGCGTAGTGGAAGACCTGGTGGATATTGACAAAGAACTGGCTGTAATTGTGGCTCGCAATACGCAGGGTGTGTGCACCGCATTTCCGGCAGTGGAAATGACCTTCCACCCAGAGGCCAACCTCGTAGAGTTTTTGCTGTGCCCGGCTCGTATTCCTTTAGAAGTGGCACAATTAGCCGAATCACTTGCTATTCGAGCCATCCAGGTGCTAGGGGTATGCGGCCTGCTGGCAGTGGAAATGTTCTGGACGCGCAGCGGCGAGTTGCTTATCAACGAAGTAGCGCCCCGCCCACACAACAGTGGCCACCATACCATTGACTCCTGCTACACCTCCCAATTTGAGCAACACCTACGAGGAATCCTAGGCTTACCTCTGGGCAGCACCCAAATGAAAACTCCCTCGGTAATGCTCAACTTGCTGGGCGAGCCCGGCTATAGCGGCCTGGCGCATTACCAAGGGCTACAGGAATGCCTGGCGCTGCCGGGTGTAAAAGTACACTTGTACGGCAAAGCCGAAACCAAACCCTACCGCAAGATGGGGCACGTCACTGTATTAGGTGCCAACCTGGATGTTGCCATGGAAAGCGCAAGGCAGGTGCAACACACACTCAAAGTGGTGACTCGATAGGCCTTGGTTTACCAAATCTGGCAAAGTTTCATTTTTTCTTCCACGCCTGTGAAAAGTGCGTATTTTTGAACGCGCTAAATACATTACTCATAGCTGAGCCATGATTCTATGAAACAATTGCTTATCGCTCTTATCTGCTGTTTTACGAGTATTGGGCTGTTTGCACAGCCTATCAATGACGATTGCTCTGGCCTGATTGACCTCGGCTTAACTCCGGTATGCCCCCAGCAATTCTTCACTAATGTAGGCGCTACCGCCAGCAACATTGGCGTGGGCACTAACCCTACCTGCTTCAACGGCGGCGTTGCCCTACGCGATGTGTGGTTTGCCTTTACCACCTCCGATACCATTACCGACTACACCATCACCGTGGCGGGTGGTCCCAACGGGGGCTCGCCGGGCATACGCAACCCTCAGATTGCCTTATACCGAGGAGATTGCCAGTTTAATGGATTAGCCGAACTCACTTGCGCTTCTGCAGCCAGCGGCGAAACTCAACTCCAATTAGACGTGTACGGCCTTACGCCCAATGTGGTGTACTACCTGCGCATTAGCGACTACTCCCCTACAGCCACGCCCAATTCCGGTACATTCCAATTGTGCATAGAGCAACTACAGCCTATTTTTACCATTGACGAGGGAGGTTCTACGGCTTGTTTTGGGCAGTTGTTCGACTCCGGCGGCCCAGGTGGTGACTACTCCAATAACGAAAACCATACCTTTACTATATGCCCTACGGACTTTCATCAGTGCATCATTTTCACGCTGGAATACTACAACATTGAGGGCAGCGATTTTTTCTCAGGCGATCAAATCCTGTTTTACGATGCAGCCACACCTGCGCCAGACGCACTCATTGCATCCATTGGTGGCTCGGCCTTGCCCTCCGATGCCGGCGGCGGCGGTGTTTGCTACACGGTACAGGCCTCAAGCGGCTGCCTCACGGTACAGTTTCGCTCTGACGCTACAGTGGTACAGGAGGGATTCGCCGGCCGCTGGCAGTGTTCGTCAACGCCATGCCAGATCCAAGACCCCATTACAGTGCAAGGCAACATCACCGAGCAAGACATCCTGAACTCTGTTACCTCGGTGCAAACCAATGTGACGATCACCAATATCAATTGCCCTCCAACAGCATATGGTACCTTCCGCGCGCCCGACAACTCCGAGCTGGGGCTGAGCAAAGGCCTGCTGCTAACCACTGGTCAACTGACCTGGGCTGTGGGGCCTAATAACAACACCGGTGGCGGCAACATTGTAGAAGCCAACAACAATGCCCCTGGCGACCCCGACCTGGACTACCTCTCCATTACTTTTGGCGACGGTACCGAATCCAACGACGCGTGTATCATTGAGCTGGATATCACAGCTTTCACAAACGAAATCACCTTTGAATACATCTTTGCTTCAGAGGAATATCCAGAGTTTGTCAATAAATTCAATGATATTTTTGCTTTTCTTATATCGGGCCCAGGTATTGTGGGCGATCCCAATATTGGCAACCAGCGCAACATAGCCGTACTGCCAGATGGCTCCAACACGATTATTGAAATCAATAATGTGAACCACCTGAACAACTGGCAATACTATCGCAACAACGAAAACGGCCGCGCTACTCAGTACGACGGGCTCACCTCTGACCTCTTGGGTATCAAAAAAAGCCTTACTGCCCGCGCTTCTGTAACGCCGTGTAGTACTTACCACCTTAAAATTGCCATTGCCGACCGCCTGGATTTTGTGTATGACTCCGGCATTTTTCTCTCCGAAATTCGCGGCGGCGCTCCCCGCTTGGCTATGCAATACAATTCTGGCGTGGACTACCTCATTGAACGCTGCACCTCTGTACCTGATAATGTACTGGTGCAACTCAGCAACGTACTAGACGAAACCGTTCGCTATCGCGTACAGATTAGCGGCACGGCCACCCGCGACGTGGACTACGTGCTCAACATTCCCGATACAGTGGTTTTTCAGCCGGGTGAGACTCAATTGGTCTTCCCCATCACAGTATTAAGTGACGCTCTGACTGAAGGCACGGAGACCATCATCATTACCCTAACCAACAACTTTGGCTGCGGCGAAGTCACCTATACTTCTCTTACCATAGAATTGCGCGATGAACTAACTATTCGCATTCTGCCCAACCAGGATACTGCTCTGGTGTGTGCTGGCGGCAGTGCCCAGCTCAATGTAGAAGGCGCCGCCACCTACTTCTGGACGCCGGTCAATATCATGAGCGACCCCATCAGCCCTAGTACTACGGCCACACCCACTGCCGACATCTGGGTACGTGTAGAAGGTACGGTGGGCATTTGCACTGCGTTTGATTCTATTTTTCTCAAAATCATTGACCCCGTCATCAACATCAGCGCGCTTGACCCTGTGGCCATCTGCCAAGGCGACAGTGTGCGCCTCCAAGTGACCGATAACACTGGCAATGCCAATCTGTCCTGGTCGCCTACCTCTGGGCTGAACGACGCCAATAGTCCCTCTCCTGTTGCTACTCCACAGACAACCACCACCTACGTAGCTACCGTAAGCCTGTTCGCCTGTACGGTATCGGATTCCATAACCATTGACGTCAATCCTTTTGAGTTTCCCATATTAGGCAACGACACCACTGTATGCCAAAACTACAGCGTGTACCTAGCCGAACAACTTGTGCCTGAAGCTACAATATACAGCTGGACGCCCGCCGTTGGCCTGGACGACCCCACCCTATCCGGCCCGCTGGCCACTCCTCAAGCCACTACTACCTACACCCTCATAGCCACTAGCATTAACGGAGCCTGCACCGATACAGCACAAATCACTATCACTGTATTGCCTGCCGATGTAGATATTCAGCAACCCGATACGCTCGAAATTTGCCTGGGTACAACAGTGACACTTGCTGCTGTGACGAGCACTGGCTCAGCTGAAAACCTGCGCTGGAGCACTACCCTGCCCGGCAGCCTGAGCGACACCACCGGGCTAAGCGTAGTGGCCGAGCCACCATACAGTGCTACCTACTATACGACCTTCGTAGTAGGTACTTGTACGGTATTTGATTCGGTTTATATTCGGGTAGACTCACTGCCAGTATCTGACATCACAGCCGACCCCTTCAAAAATCCTTATTGCCCGAGCGAGATCGTCGTACTATCATCAGAAACCTATGAGCCGAGCAACTTCCCAGACATTCGCCTCGTATGGCTGCCGGCGCCAGGGTTTGAA
This sequence comes from uncultured Saprospiraceae bacterium, assembly GCA_938015595.1. Lineage (GTDB taxonomy): Bacteria > Bacteroidota > Bacteroidia > Chitinophagales > Saprospiraceae > UBA2329. Next base: position 67,156 of record CALLPI010000019.1, read on the forward strand.
ACAGCCGACACCCTATGGAATATGGTCATCAGCGCGGTGGATACTGCCACTTATCGGCGCGTGATCATCAATCGAGCTTGCGTGGACACAGCCTTCATTACGCTCAATGTAGTAGAACCGCCCGACGTTGTACTCACTCCTGCAGATACCTTGATTTGCCCCGGGCAGAGCGTACGGCTGCTGGCATCCGGCTACGGCGAATATTCCTTCCGCTGGGAACCTGAAACCGGCTTGAGTTGCACCGACTGCCCTAATCCTGTAGTTACTCCCACCCAGGACGTCACTTATACTTTCGTAACAGAAGTACCCAACTGCCCCGTGGGTGCATCGGCTATCATACGAGTACAACCACCGCCTACGCTGGCCCCCATCAGCAATCGGGCAATATGCCTGGGTACAGCAGTGCAACTCAATACTGCTTTTGATCCCTTTACTACATACCACTGGACGTCAAATACCGACCCCAACTTCCAATCAGATGACCCACTGCTCACCGTGGCACCGTCGGTTACCACTACCTACACCCTCACGGCTACCAGGGGCGCCTGCCCGTCGGTAGTGACCGACATTACCTTGACCGTAGTACTGCCACCTACTGCAGTTGCTGGCCCCGACCAGACCATCTGCATGGGCACAGCGGCCAATCTCAGCGGCACAGTAGGGGGGGCGGCCAGTACTGGCACCTGGACAGCTACCCCCAACACAGGCACATTCAGCCCCAACGCCAATACCCTGAATGCCACCTTCACGCCTGCTCAACCCGGCACTTATGTCTTGATGCTCACTGCAGCCGACCCCTCCAATGTAT
>CALLPI010000020.1 GCA_938015595.1 uncultured Saprospiraceae bacterium
GTACTTGGGGTTTCCCGAACCATTCGAGCCATTTTTGACGATGTGCTCGGAACCGCATTTGTGACAGCATTTATGTTCTGTTACCATGACAAAAAAATTTGACACAAAGATATTAAATCACTCAACTAATTACACTACCAAATTTCCCAACGCTTTAAAAAAATAGAAATACAACGACACACAGCCCGACAAACACAGCAGACAATGACACGAAAACTCAATATTAACAAGTCATACAGAGACACGGTGTACAAGAACGCCAGCTGGTAACAGCGGTAACCATTGTACAACCACTCAATTAACTAAGATCGCACAAAAAACGGCTTCATTAGCGGCGTTTTAGGGTAGTCAATTTCTGTATTGCGATTTTAAAAATCTACAAATTGGAGGGCTTAAAACCGAAAATTGGGTGTTGGAGCATTCTTTCATTAGACAAACAACAAATAAATTGCTCAGTATAGCGCTTTTTACAGTACTTGTTCTTGGGTACTATTTTTTTATGGCCAAGATACAATTCAGTCATTAATAGACACTACCAAAAAGGCGCGCTACAAAAAGGCTAGATATGTATCGCCCGATTCTCGGTTGCTGCCAGAGCTGCCTCCTTAAATGCCTCCGTGTAAGTAGGGTGTGCATGGCTCATGCGGGCGGCATCCTCGGCAGAGGCTCGGAACTCCATGAGCGCTACGGCCTCGGCAATCATATCGGCAGCGCGCGGCCCTACGATATGTACGCCAAGTATCTCGTCAGTGTCTTTGTGGCTGAGCACTTTGGCCATGCCTTCGGTGTCGGTGCTAGCACGTGCGCGACCCAGGGCACTGAAGGGGAACTTGCCCGACTTATAGGGGACGCCTTCCTGCTTGAGTTGCTCTTCGGTGCGACCTACGCCGGCCACCTCAGGCCAGGTATATACTACGTTGGGGATGAGGTTGTAGTCTATATGCGGGTGCTGGCCAACGATGGTTTCTGCTACAAAGATGCCTTCCTCTTCAGCCTTGTGCGCCAGCATAGCGCCGCGAATGACGTCGCCAATGGCGTAGATACCAGGCGAGGTAGTTTCGAGGCGGTCATTGACGATGACGCGGCCTTTGTCGTCAAGTTGCACACCAGCGTTATCCAGCCCCAGGTTATGGGTGTAGGGGCGGCGCCCTATGGCTACCAGGCAGTAGTCGGCCTGGAGGGAGAACCTCTCGGCAGCGTCGCGTTTTTCCACTTCTATGGTTACGCTGTCGCCGTGGTTGACGACAGAAGTAACAGCATGGCGCAGGTAAAACTGTATGCCCAGCTTCTTAAGGGCGCGCATGAGTTCCTTGCTGCAGTCGCTGTCCATGTTAGGGATAATGCGATCGAGGTACTCCACCACATCTACCCGCGTACCGAGGCGGGCATACACTGAGCCAAGTTCTAGCCCTATGACCCCGCCGCCAATAATGACCATGCGCTGGGGCACTTCCGTAAGGTTAAGGGCTTCGGTAGAGGTGATGATGCGTTTTTTGTCGTACTGGAATGCGGGCGGGGTGATAGGCTTGGAGCCAGTGGCGATAATGACTTTATCGGATTCAATTTCGGTGGTTTTGCCATCGGCAGCGGTAATTTGTATGCGCCTTGGCGAGAGGAAACTGCCATGCCCGTGAAAGACCTCGATTTTGTTTTTCTTCATCAGGAACTGGAGGCCTTTGACGGTTTGCTCCACTACGTCGTTTTTGCGAGCAATCATTTGAGTCATGTTGACCTCCAGATGCTGCAGCAGGATGCCGTGCAGGCTGAATTTTTCCTTGGCGTTGTGATAGTGCTCAGAGGAGTCGAGCAGGGCTTTGGAGGGGATGCAGCCTACGTTGAGGCATGTACCGCCCAGGTTATTGTAACGCTCGATGAGGGCGGTTTTGAGGCCGAGCTGGGCGCAGCGGATAGCGGCTACATAGCCTCCGGGGCCAGAGCCAATGACGGCGACGTCGAATTTCATGATTGTGGCGGTTGATTTTTATCGGAAGAATGGTTTCGGCGGTCGGATTGATGATGGCCTTGGCCTGGTCGTCCTCTGCGCTTAGGCGTCCGGTTGCCGGATTTGGGCGTCCTATTGCCTGGGTTGTCGGAGCGCGGCTGGTCAGGCAAGGTGGGGTGTTGTGGGTTTTTGGTTGGCAGCTGGGCATCTTTTGAGCGCTCTGCAGGCTTGTTGGCAGGTGCTTTGGGGGTTCGCAGACTGGCATCCTTGCTTGGCTGAGCGTCCTTGCTCTTCTTTTTCTTCTTTTTCTTGCGTTTGCGGCGCTCTTCTTCGGGGAGCTCAATGACGCCGGTTACATCGCCATAGTCCACTTCTGGTTCGTCTTCGCTGCGAGGTGCTGCCACCACTTGTACGTCGCCGAGGCTGGAGGGGTACTCTCCTTGCTTGTTCATCTCCACAATAGCATGCACTTGTTTGGAATCCAGGGCGTAGATCTTGCCTCTGCTGCCTTCATGCTCGTAGGCGTAGTACATAAGTTGCCGAAATATATCTGTTTTTACCAACACGGCTATGCCTTCTTTAGTTTGCAGTTTTTCGGCATCGTCAGGAAAGCCCTTAAGGGCATCCATGTAGGTGTCCAGTTCGTAGTTGAGGCAGCACTTAAGGCGCCCGCATTGGCCAGAGAGTTTGGCTTGGTTGATGGCGAGATTCTGGTAGCGCGCAGCGGCAGTATTAACCGACTTAAAGTCAGACAGCCAAGTGGAGCAGCACAATTCACGACCGCAAGAGCCGATGCCACCAATGCGGGCCGATTCCTGACGGGCGCCGATTTGGCGCATTTCAATTTTGACCTGGAACTCGCGGGCATACTGGCGGATGAGTTCGCGAAAGTCCACGCGGCCATCGGCAGTGTAGTAAAAGGTGCACTTACGGCCGTCGCCCTGATACTCTACATCGCCAAGTTTCATGTTGATTTTAAGCGAGCGAGCAATGGCGCGCGCCAGCACCAGGGTGTTGCGCTCGCGACTGCGAGCTTCCTGCAGGCGTTCGAGGTCGCGTTCGTTGGCGCGCCGAATGACGCTTTGCTGCACCTGCTCGGGCAAGCAGCGCTTGCGTTTCATTTGCAGGCGTACCAGTTCGCCGCTCAAGGAAACCTGTCCGACATCATATCCGGTCAGCGCTTCCACCAGCACCCAGTCACCGGTATTGATACGGGCATGTTCGGGATTTCGGTAGAAGGTCTTTCGGGCGCCGTTTTTGAAACTGACTTCCACAAACTGGAAGGGCTGGCTGTCTTCTATATCCAGATGGGTGAGCCAGTCGAAGGTATTGAGGCGGTTACAGCCGCCGGAGGCACAGCCATTGGAACCACAGCCGCCACCGCAGCCTTTGGCATCTTTTCCGTTTTTAGCAATTGAGCATCCTGCACATCCCATGAGTCGTTTGACATTTATGTGGTAAAATGGAAGTACTGCAAGCCCTCTTATGGGATTGCAGAGGCAGACGGCGCCGCTATGTTGGCTGCTTTGCCAGTAGTGGCGTACCGCGGGGCTTCCTCCCTGCTGTGCATAAAGCGGTGCAGCTGAATGGAAGCGTAAAGAAAGAGCGCTTTGGCGTTGGCGTTGCGCTCGATGTGATAATAAGATTGAGACAACAGGTCGGCCATGAGGCCAACGCGGTGTACATCAAGGCGCGCCATGAACTTTTGGGCCGTGACCAGTTCTTGTCCTTGCAAGCGCACTGGCAGAGCCGGCGCCAGATGATGTACCAGCGCCTCGCGCAAAAAGTACAGCCCATAGCTGAGCAAGTATTTCTGTGGCTCGCGGCCCAGTTCGGCCAGTTGTTCTGCCATATTTACCCAGCCAACGGCGTTGCTGAGGTGGCAGGCGCGCAACCAGTCTATGAAGAGCGTAGCAAAGCGGTTGTCGTGGTTGTCGAGCGCCTGTAGCGCCGTTTGCATATTGCCGTTGGCTAGCACGGCTGCTACGTACACCTGCCCGTTGTCCAGTTCAGGATAAAGGCGCCTGAGGCCAGCGGCTACTTCGTCATCGCTTAGTGGCCCCACGCGTACCATCTGGCAGCGGGAGAGGATAGTAGGCAGCACGCGCTCTGGATTTTCCGCCAGGAGGATAAAGTAGGTGTGGAGGGGGGGGTCCTCGATGAGTTTGAGCAGGCGATTGCCCTCTTTGCCCAAGTATTCGGGTAGCCACATCACGAGTACCTTACGCTGACCAAGAAAGGCCTTGAGGCTGAGTTTGCGCACAATGCCGACGCACTCCTCTTTGGTAATGTTACCCTGGTTGTTGTCTTTGCCAATGGTTTTAATCCACTCAAAGGCATCGAAATATGGCGACTTTTCCATCGTGGTACGCCACTCTTTAAGAAAGTGCTCGCTCACGGCATTAGTGCCTACGGTAGGGTAGGAAAAGTGCAGATCAGGGTGCTCCATGCGGGCAGCGTGCCGGCAGGATGAGCACTGGCCGCAGGCATCACAGGGAGTGGGGTTGTGGCAAAGCAGATATTGCGCTAAGGCCAAGGCCAGGGTGCGCTTGCCGCTACCCGGTGGGCCATGCAGCATCAGGGCATGAGGCATTCGGCCCTGCTGTACCATGCGCAGGAGTTGGTTTTGTGCCGCTTGTTGGCCAATGACCTGTGAAAAAAGCATACGCAACGCTTAGTATTATCACGAGCACACTAGCGCGCAAGCGCACGGCTAAGCGGATGAAAGGAAGCAACGAGAGTCTTATGCCATTGTTGAAGCGAGTACCGGCTACGGCGCCGCTGCCTTGGTCTCATACAAGGGACTTGCACAGCGGTATCTGGGTGCGGCAAGGCGGCATGTGTTGGGCACGGCAATCTGCTTCATGCAGGCAAAAAGCTTAGTATATTCAGGAAACCCAAACGCTTTTATTTTTTGCTGTTCGAGAATCTCTTTTGTCGTAGTATGGGCTGCTTCAGCCCGTTTATTTGTTTCCTTCTATCCGAAAAGCCGTAGCTTTCGGGCAACTCGTTTGATATCGGGGGTAAAAATACGCATATTTTCCATATTTTTGCGCACTTCAAACAAAGCAAGTTTTTTCTCCTTCAAAAAGTTCCCTCCGTATGCGTTGGTTTTCCTCGACTACCCTGGCCTTAGCGGCTCTCATGTTTCTGGCGGCAGGCTGTAAAACCTCGTCTCGCAGTTTAGTTGGCGTGCCTACCGTTACAGGCTTTGACATTCCCTACGAAAAATACACTCTGCGCAATGGTCTCGATGTCATCTTGCACCAGGATGCTTCTGACCCTGTAGTGGCCGTAGCGGTGCTGTTTCACGTAGGCTCCAACCGCGAAAAGCCCGGCCGTACCGGCTTTGCCCACTTTTTCGAGCACATGTTGTTTCAAAACTCAGAAAATGTCGGCAAAGGGCAATTTCTCAAAATTATCAATGAACTGGGCGGGGAGTTCAACGGCGGCACCTCCAACGACTTCACCGTTTACTATGAAGTCGTGCCCAAAGACGCCCTGGAGCGCATGCTCTGGATGGAAAGCGACCGCATGGGCTTTCTTATCAATACTGTGACTGCGCCCGTGCTCGAGAACGAGAAGGAAGTAGTGAAAAACGAAAAGCGCCAGCGCGTGGACAACGTGCCCTATGGTCATACCTCTTACGTCATTGACAAGGCCATCTACCCCGCCGACCACCCCTACAACTGGCAGGTCATTGGCAGCCTGGAAGACCTACAAGCTGCTACCCTGGATGACGTGAAAGAATTCTACGAAAAATGGTATGGCCCCAACAACGCCACCCTTGTCATTGCTGGTGATATTGACATAGCCCAAACCAAAAAGTGGATCAAGCGCTACTTCGACGAAATACCGCCCAAGGCCAAGGTAGAGAACCTAAAGCCACGCTACGGCAAGCTGGACAGCATTGTGCGTCTCATGCACGAAGACAACTTTGCCCAGGTACCCGAATTGCGCCTCGTATGGCCTACGGTACAAGATGGCCACCCCGACGCTTACGCCCTAGAGTACCTCGGCCGATTGCTGTACGACGGCAAGCGCGCACCCCTCTACAAAGAACTGGTAGAAAAGCGTAAAGTGGCTTCCTCCCCAGCAGCCTTTAGCCGCCATCGCGAAATTGCTGGGGAGTTCAGCATCGTAGTACGCGCCAACGCCGGCGCTGACCTCGACCAAGCCTATGAAGGTGTCATGGCCGCCTTGGCTCAGTTTGAGCAAACCGGCATTGACGATAAAGACATGGAGCGCATCAAAAACACACTCGAAACCACTTTTTACAACAATCTGTCTAGCGTATTTTCAAAAGCCTTCCAACTGGCGCAGGCCAATGAGTTCGCGGGCAGCCCAGAAGCGCTCAAGGATGAAATAGCCAAAACCCTGGCCGTAACCAAAGCCGACGTAGTGCGCGTGTACGAGACGTACATCAAAAACCGCCCCTATGTGGCCACCAGTTTTGTGCCCAAAGGCAAGCCTGAGCTGGCCTTGGCCAACTCGCAGGTGGCCGAAGTGGTAGAAGAACCCATCGTAATCGGCGCCGAAGCTCCGCCCATACCCGAAGACGACGTACCTTTTGCCCGTACACCCTCCAAAATTGACCGAAGCAAAATACCTCCCTTGGGTCCTTCGCCGGTTATCAATCCACCTGTGGTGTGGACGCGCAAACTCAACAACCAACTCGAACTACTGGGCATCGAAAACTATGAGTTGCCCTTAGTCAATTTTAGCCTGCGCCTCAAGGGCGGCATGATGCTGGATGAGCCAGCCAGAATCGGCACGGCCAACATGCTGGCTGAACTTATGATGGAAGGCACCAAAAACAAAACACCAGAAGAACTGCAGGATGCTATAGGTCAGCTGGGCGCTGCCATACGCATCGGCGCCAGCTCGGAGTTTATGACGATTTCAGGCAACTGCCTGGCCCGCAACTTCGACGCTGTCATCGCCCTGGTCACTGAGATGCTGCTCGAACCCCGCTGGGATGAAAAAGAGTTTGACCGCATCAAAACTGCCACCCTCAATCGCATCAGACAGCAGGCCGGCCAGCCGGGCGCTATTGCCTCCAATGTATTCAACCGCCTCATGTATGGCCAGGGCAACATCCTGTCTAACACTCCACTGGGCTACACCGAAAGCGTACAGCGCATCATGATAGACGACCTCAAAGCCTACTACGAGCGCTACCTCAGCCCGCATGTGGCGGCATTTCACGTAGTGGGCGCTGTGACGCCTGCTCAAGTAGCTACCGCACTGCAAACTCTAGAGCAGAAGTGGACGGCCAAAACCTTTGTCCTCCCAGCTCCTGCGCCTGCGCGCCCAGTGGATAAGCCAGTTATTTACTTCGTGGACATCCCCGGCGCCAAGCAGTCTATTATCACCATTGGCTCCCCGGCCGTCAGCGGCAGCCACCCCGATTTCTTTGGGGCTACTGTGGTCAATAACCGACTGGGCGAAGGCTCCTCTGGCCGCTTGTTCCAACGCCTGCGCGAAGAGCGCGGCTATACCTATGGCGCTTATTCCAGCTTCCCGCGCCGTACCGTGCAGTCGTTTTTCAGGGCTTCGGCTAGCGTGCGCAGCAATGTAACCAAGGAATCGGTACAACTCTTCCGTGAAATCCTCTTGGGCTACCAGGGCGAATATACACAAGAAGATCTTGATATTACCCGCACCGCTCTGCTGCGCAGCAATGCCCGTGCTTTTGAAACCCTCGGCGATAAGATGAACATCCTGACCTCCATGAGCACGTACGACCTCCCGTCAGACTTTATCAAAAAAGAAGAGCAACAACTACTCTCCATGACACTGCCACAGGCCAAAGAACTCATTGGCAAATACATTAATCCCGACAAGATGTTCTACCTGGTAGTAGGTGATGCCGCTACACAAGCCCCCCTGCTCAAAGAACTGGGCTGGGCCAACGTAATCATGCTGGATAAGGCTGGGAACGTGGTAAACGAATAGAGGCCTATGCGAGAAACCTCGCGATCTCATCCAGTAATTAGTGCATAAGCGAGGTACAGCAAGGCCCCGTGGCCTACTGTCTCTCTCCTTTGTATCTGAGGATACGCCCAAGGCGGTTTATCCAACTGTGGGTTCATGTATCGCCACAAGGCTATGGCCGGTAGTTCAGGTTCTTCAGCACCAATGTACCACCACCCCTGCTGAGTATGTGGTGTTTGAACCCTTTCAGCAGGGGCCGTGTACGCTGGCAGAATCATGCCCCCTCCTTTCGGCACAAAGGCGCCTCAAATCATAGGCTCTAGTAGCAGAAGTTCCAGATTAATCAGATATTTGTAGGCGATGTACCCATGGTACCCATGGAGCTGAAAGTTTTGAGCGATTTGGAGAACCTCAAAATTACGCCTTATGGGGTTTCGAAGATTCCCAAATAGGCTTTCAAGCTCCTAAGAAGTGAGCTTGATGAGTACAATTTGGCTGTGTTGAACTTAAAAATTTACGGCATACGGCACCATGGCCCCGGCTCTGCCCGCAACCTATTGGCCGCTTTGCAAGCGCAGCAACCCGATGTGCTGCTACTGGAACACCCCGCCGATACGCAGGCAGCACTGAAGCAGGCTACTACCCCTGGCCTCACGCCACCTGTGGCGCTGTTGGTCTATAATCCGAAGGATTTTCAGCAGGCGGCTTATTACCCTTTTGCCGCTTTCTCACCGGAGTGGGTAGCCTTACAATACGCCGCGCAGTGCGGTATTCCGGTAGAGGCTGTGGATTTGCCCGCCGGCTTGCAGTTCAAGTTGACCGTATCTGATACGCTTGATTTTTCTGACACCAGCGACCCCGCCCAGGCAGAATGGTACAAGGATCCCATCGGGCAAATTGCTGCCCTGGCCGGCTATGCCGACAGCGAGGGCTGGTGGGATGCCCTGTTGGAGCGTCAAGCTACTGGCAGCGGCGTGTTCGAGGCAGTAGAAGAAATGGTGATGGTTTTGCGCGAGAGCGCGCCGTTTCCGCCCAGTGCTGAAACGCTCCTGCGCGAGGCACACATGCGCCTGCGCATACATGAAGCCACCGAAAAAGGCTACACTAACATGGCCGTAGTGTGTGGCGCCTGGCACGCACCGGCACTGCGGCAGGGGGTCTCTGCTCAGGATAGAAAACTGCTCAAAGGGCGCAAGTCGGTCAAAACAAAAGCGGTATGGATACCCTGGACCTACGAGCGCCTCGCTTTTGGTAGCGGCTATCGGGCGGGTGTGATTTCGCCGGCTTGGTACGCTTTGCTCTTTGAGTACGCCGGCCAAAGTGCGCAACAGTGGATGGCGCGAGTTGCCCAACTCATGCGCGCAGAAGACTGGGACACCTCCACTGCCCATGTTGTGGAGGCCATTCGCCTGGCGCAAGCGCTGGCCGCCCTGCGTAGGCACGAGACGCCAGGCGTTGAAGAACTGGAAGAAGCTGCGCTCACTGTATTTTTCCAGGGTGACGTACAATGGCTCAACCTAGTGCGTCGCCGGCTCATCATTGGCGAAGCCATGGGAGCGGTACCGGCTTCGCTGCCAGTGGTACCGCTGGTGCATGATTTGGAGCAGGATATCCGTCGCCTGCGCCTGAGCAAGGAATACCAGAGCCTTGGCGAAGTCCTCAAGCACTTGGATTTGCGTATAGATAGCCACCGCCAGATTTCCAGCTTGTTGTACCGCCTCTTACTGCTGGATGTGCCCTGGGGCACGCGCCTCAATCAACCAGATACTGTGCTGAGCACCTTCAGAGAGAGTTGGCGCTTGCGCTGGCTACCTGACTATACCATGCGCCTAGTACAAGCAGGCGTATGGGGCAATACTGTTGCAGATGCAGCGCGGCAGCGCACTTTAGACCAATGCCGACGCAGTGATCAATTGCCCGAATTGGCCGCCCTGACCATGCAAGTACTCCATGCCGCGCTACCTGAAGTCATTCCTGCCTTGCTCCAAAAACTGGCCGAATTGGCTGCTCCAGCCAGAGATATACATTTGCTAATGGCCGCCTTGCCCAGCTTAGTGCATATTGTGCGCTACGGCAACGTACGCCAGACAGACACCTCGGCCGTGCGCCACTTAGTACAGCAGTTTGTACCCCGTATTGCGCTAGGGTTTCCAGCGGCTTGCCTGCAATTGGACGAGGAGCCAGCCCAAGACCTCTTTCACAAAATGTGGAACACACAGCACCATATAGCTCTGCTGAATGACCCTGAGCTGATGACCACGTGGCAGCAGGCATTGGCTGGCGTCATTCAGGCAGAGGGAGCACATCCGCTGCTCAAGGGCGGCGCCACGCGGATATGCTTTGACCGGCAAGTATTTGGCACCGAGGAGGCCAGCAGGTACTTTGCCCTAGCCTTATCGCCTGGATTTGACCCTGCGTTTTCCTCGCGATGGGTAGAGGGCTTTTTGCATGGTAGCGGCTTGTTGCTCATCCATCATCCGCCGCTGTGGCACTTGCTCGATAATTGGGTAAGTAGCCTTCCAGAGGCCGCTTTCCGGCAGGCACTGCCTTTGCTACGGCGAGCTTTCTCGGCATTCAGCGGGCCAGAGCGGCAAAAAATGCTGGCACTGGCTGCCAAAGCGCCTGATGCGGGCTATTCAGAAACTGCCATGCCAGAAATTGTCTTGAATGAGGAACGCCTAAGTATAATAGCACCGATGCTGACCCTACTACTGGATACGCCCGTGGAAACCGTAGGCACGCATGCTGATACACTTCACTCCGCGCAATAGTAGCGGTAGTGGTTGTTGCTGTACTGCGCTATAGCAAAACTGGGCCGAATGGCAAAGACTGAGGCATATCCGTAGCCCCCGGATACACAAATGGCCTCAAAGCCCTCGGACAAAAACCAGTTGGTTACACACAGGTTGGTTATGATACTTACTTCTTAATGATGAACACCATTGAGGAAAGGGCTAGCGCGAAACTCCTGCCTTATCTTTGTTTCTCGTGCCCTATCGTGCATTGCCTAATTGGCAAGTTCTGCCTTGCCTGCCTGCATCTCCAATTTTTGCTGCACAACCCACGGATGAGCACATTTGCAGGTTTTGTTCTTGGCTAACGGCTAAGTTTTTTATGCCGAATTAAAAAATTAACGCAAGAAATAGCCGCTTTCTTTAAATAATCCTAACAAAATCCTATATTTGCTTCGCTTTATGGGCTTGGGTTTGGCCTTTGTCTCATAATCCCTTTAATATTGCTTTTGGATTGAATCCCGTTTTTCCAGACCCAATCCTGTGTATTTGTTGGGACGCTTAAAACCGGGATACGTCGTGCTCTATAAAGTAAAACTCAAAAACGCAGAAGAAGAAGTCCTGCTGGATGATCACGTGTACGAATGGCTGGTAAATGAGCCATATCTATCCAGTATGGATTTTATTCACAACTTGCGCAAGCATTCCAGCGGCTGCGCCGTTTTTCAGAAAACCTGGCGCAAGGCCGACGGCGCATTCAAAACCGAAACGATATACCTGCACAAGCTCATTGCAGAGAAGTTTCTGCAACACACTAAAACACCGGAGCACAACTTGGTGGGTGCCCGCAACGGCAACAAACTAGACTGCCGCCTGGAAAATCTTCTGTACCGCTCTCGCGCCACAGCCAGCCGCAAACGCAAAACCAGCAGCCATATGGGCTACACCGGGGTGTACAAAGAAAACAATCGCTACCGTGCTGTCATTTCCATCAACCGAAAGTCTGTGCATTTAGGTATGTTTGCCACGCCAGAGGAAGCCGCTCTCGCCTACAATAAGAAGTCGCGCGAGGTATATGGTGAAGACGGCAAGCAAAACATCATCCGGCCCAGAACTGAACAGGACAAAGATGCCGACAAAAGAGAAGGCACGTAGGCCACTGCTGTATGCACGCTTGATACGCCCTTTGTAAAACAACCTTATGCGTGAAACAAACTTCATACGCCAAAACCAGGACAAATGGATGGCCTTCGAGCAGATCCTGGCCGGCCAGTCTAAAGATGCCGAAAAACTGCACGACTTGTTTGTGCAAGTAACAGATGACCTGTCTTTCTCTCGCACCTTTTATTCCAACCGCTCGGTCAGGGTGTATCTCAACGGCCTGGCGCAAGCAGCTTTCGCACTCATTTACAAGAACCGGCGCACGCACAACAATCACTTTCTTCATTTTTGGATGGAGGAGCTACCGCAACTGGTTTGGGAAGCGCGCCGGGAGTTTGCCCTATCATTTGGTATTTTCGTCTTGAGCTTGCTTATTGGGGCGCTGTCTTGCACCATGGACGGCCACTTTGCAGAGGTGGTGCTGGGCGAAGACTACGTAGCTATGACTAAGGCCAACATAGAATCTGGCGACCCCATGGCAGTGTACAAAGGACGAGGGCAGCTTAGTATGTCTGTGGGCATTACTATCAATAACCTGGTAGTGGCTTTCCTGGCGTTTGTCATGGGAGCATTTTTTATCGTGGGCACTATCCTGATACTGGTGTACAATGGCATCATGATTGGGGCATTCCAATACTTTTTCATCGAGCGGGGCTTATTTTGGGAGTCTTTTTTGACTATTTGGACTCATGGCACGCTAGAAATTTCGGCCATCATCATTGCCGGGGCAGCAGGGCTTACGCTGGGCAAAGGGCTGGTGTTCCCTGGAGCTTATCGTCGAGTACAGGCTTTCCAGCGCTCGGCGCGGCGGGGCATAAAGATTATGCTGGGCATATCGCCTATCATCATATTAGCGGGGTTTATTGAGGGCTTTCTCACGCGCTACACAGAAACGCCCGACGCAGTCAGGGGGGCGTTTATCGCTGCGTGTTTCTTTTTTGTAGTTTTTTACTTTGTGTGGTATCCCTGGAGCAAAGCGCGGCGCGGCTTTGATTCACCCATCCAAGACCTGACCATCCCTCCTGACAGCATTCTGCGATTGGAGACTACCCTAATTCGCACCAATGGCGATATTTTTTCCGACACCTTTGCGCTGGCCAAGCAGTATGCAGGGCATATACTGGGTGGTGCGTTGGCGCTGGCGCTAGGATACGCCGTGCTTGTATTTGGCATCATGGCTCAAACGCCGGCCAATGAATTGTTTGTCTTTCCTGAGGGGCCGTTCAATACGCTACGCGAGGTGCCGCGATTTTTTGTGCATCCCTCGCTGCGGTTCTTGCCCTTGGTAGGCGTGGCTTGGCTTGTTATGGTACTGGGGCTGGCCTTTCGCATTGTGGACAAAGCCGCTTTCCCCCAGCGTCGCGCAATGCTGCTGGACGTCTGGTGGCTATTACCTGGCGCCATAGCGCTCTATTTCATTATTTTTGCGCACAATTGGCTTACTGTGCTACTGCTGCTAGGGGCGGGGCAATTGGCTGTGCTGTGGGCATACGTTGGGTATCGGGAACGGCTCAGCGCAGGCAAGTCCCTGATCAGGATGCTCCAACTGGCCGGCAGCAACTACATGCGTACCCTGGGGCTGTCTTTACTGATGTGCCTGGTGAGCCTGCTATTTTTTTTCATCACAGACTCTGCATTGCTGCGGCTTTTCTTGGAGTTGATCAACTGGGTAGTGACACTGCCGGAAACGCTCATGGCGCGCTTTTCCGCAGTGGTGTTCACGGTGCTGCATTTGTTTGTCATAGGCAGCTTAGTCGTTTCGTACGCGATGGGCTGCGCCTTGCTATACCATACCTTGCTGGAGATATGCGAGGCGCCGGCATTATTGAAAAGAATTGAACAAATAAGCCCGAGGCATACCATTCGCGGCCTGGCTAAAGAATAAGGCATACCATGAAGATTTTTGTTGCTTGCTTGTGTGTGATGTTGAGTGCATCTTGGCCGCTGGCCGCGCAAGAGGCAGAGGAGGCCTTCTTCTCTGAAGAGGAAGACTACTCTTTGGTTAGCCAGGACTACCTCCAAGAGCCGCTGGTTCGCAAGGAACTCAACCGTAAGACCTGGCGCGAGGTCACTGAAGGCATGGATTTCTCCCAGCCCCAAAAGCGCAAACTACGCAGGAAGGCGGAGGCGGAAGGCAAAAAGAAAAGCGGCGCCATATTTCCCAATTTTAAAAACCCCGGAGGTGCGGAGGTCGGTATTGGCTTTCTCAAGGTGCTGCTCATCGTCATAGCGGCGGTGGCGCTGTTTTTCCTCATTCGCAGTTTACTGGGGCTGAGAGGGCCATCTAACCAGAAGGTGAAGACGGCCGAGCTGCTTGAGCTGAGGCTTGAGCACATTGAAGAGTACTTTCAGGAACTCGACCTAGACAACTTCATCCGCCAGGCCATTGCACAAAGCAACTACATGCTAGCCGTGCGACTATACTACCTGGCTGTGCTCAAAGCGCTGACAGCCCAGGAATATATACGCTGGGCCAAAGACAAAACGAACCGCGACTACCTGCGCGAAATGCGAGGCCACCCGCTGCTGGCAGCATTTCAAGAGGTCACCTACCTTTTTGAATGGACATGGTATGGCCAGCGCTCTGTTGGCCAGGCGGAGTTTAATGCCATAGAGGCCAAGATGCGTAGCTTTCTGAAAGCGGTGCCTCAACAGCCTAAAGTCATGGGTACGGGAGCAGTTTGAGCCATCAGCCTCAGGGCTGAGCCAATAGATGATGTGCAAAACCGAGCAGGGCTTTTTCCTGGAACGCATCGGCCATCAGCTGGAGGCCCACGGGCAGGCCGCTGTCGGGGTGCACACCCACTGGTAAGGCAATAGCCGGGATGCCTACCAGGTTGGCCGTTACGGTGAATACATCGGCCAGGTACATCTCTACCGGATCCGTGATTTTTTCGCCCAGGCGCCAAGCTACTCCTGGCGCAGCAGGCATGAGCACAAAGTCGAACTCCTGAAAAATGGCCTTGAAGCGGTCGTGAATTAAGCGTCGTATCTGTTGCGCCTTGGCATAGTAGGCATCGTAGTAGCCGGCGCTCAACACAAATGCACCCAGCATGATGCGGCGCTTCACCTCCTTGCCAAAACCTTCTGTGCGCGAGCGCTTGTAGGTGCTTTGCAGGTCGTACGCCGAGGGGCTGCGATAGCCAAAGCGAATGCCATCGTATCGGCTCAGGTTGGAAGAGGCCTCTGCCGTAGCCAGCACATAGTAGGCCGGAATGGTATAGTCCAGATACTCAAAAGGCACGGCCTGCACCGTATGCCCGGCCTGCTCCATGCGCTTTATGAAGTCGAAGCACAGGCTGCGCACGCCTTCGTCCAGGCTGGGATGCTCTAGTACCTCCCTAAACCAGGCCACCCGCATAGGACGGTCTGGTGCAAGTAGGGCGGAATAGGCATCCACGGGAACCGAACTGGCCGTGGCGTCAAAGCCATCCGGGCCGGCCATGACCTCGAGCATTAGCGCAGCGTCAGCTACATTGTGCGAGAGGATGCCGATTTGGTCCAGCGAGGAGCCGTAAGCAATCAACCCGTGCCGAGATATGCGCCCGTAGCTTGGTTTCAGCCCTACCACCCCGCAAAAAGCAGCCGGCTGCCGCACGGAGCCGCCAGTATCACTACCCAGTGCTGTCAGGCAGGTATTGGCCTGTACGGCCACTGCCGAGGCGCCAGACGAGCCACCCGGCACGCGCTCTGGGTCGGCGGCATTGCGCGTAGGACCGTAGCAGGAGTTTTCATTGCTGGATCCCATGGCAAACTCATCACAGTTGACCCGGCCAATGACAATGGCATCCTCGGCCAGAAGGCGCTCCAGCGCTGTAGCTGAGAACAGCGGGCGGAACCCCTTAAGGATGTGGGATGCTGCCGTAATTTCATGATCCTGATAACAGATTACATCTTTGATGCCCGTAACCATGCCCCATAGGCGGCCCAGGCTAGCGGGGGCTTTGGCCAGGCGCACGTCCAATGCCCTGGCGCGCGCCAATGCCTCCTCAGCATACACCTCTACATATATGTTCAAATGTTGCGTCGCTGCTATTTGCTCCAGATAGTGGGCTACCAGTTGTTCCATACAGAGCGAACCGCTCCGCAGCAGTTGCTGAACGTAAGCCAAGGAGCGATACTTAGGTGCAGCCATAGGCCAATAGTAACTTTTGCGGGCAAAGGTAGCACTTCTGGCTGCCGGCTTTCAACAGCGTATAAGAAAAAAAAACATGGATATCAACTCAACTGCCGGCAGTGCCAACTCTGTTTTGGCACAGTGCAAAAAATATCAAGGCCGCACCGGGGAAGCGCAGCCCTGATTCAAAAGCGACTTTAGATTGCAGGAAAGATTGGCATCGCGAGAGATGATGACAGCAAGATTTCTTTAAAATCCATTGCAAAAATCTTTGGACAAGATAAACTGAACCTTAAATCAAGGTTAAGAAGGATTTAAGTTTGCAGGCAGCTATTGTTGAAACTATCAGGCAGCGAGAAACAAAGTTTGGGCGTTAAAGTGAACGAATGTTAGTTTTTACCTAATTTTGATACGAGATTGCAACTTAAAGGCTAACATAAATAGCCCAAAAGTGACTTCTGCTTTTTTTTCACTAAAATTGTTTACCTTATGAAAAAACTTTTGCTAGCGTTTCTGCTAGTGATGGCTACAAGCGCAGTGACGTGGGCACAGCGCACCATCACAGGCACGATTACAGATCAGGGCAAGGAGCCTCTCATCGGAGCCACCGTAATGATAACGGGAACATCCGTGGGCACAGTCACAGATGTCAATGGCAACTTTACTCTTGCCGTACCGCCCGGAGCTACTTCCTTTACAGTAAGTTATACCGGCTACGCTACTCGACGCGTAGAACTTACCGCAGCTAATGACTACACCATTGCATTAGAAACAGATGTCATAGCGCTATCGGATGTGGTCGTAGTAGGTTATGGTACGGCCCAGCGCAAGGAATTGACGGGGTCGGTAGCTAAAGTAAGCGGTGATGTCGTTACTCGCTTGCCTGTTACTGGAGTAGACCAAGCGCTTCAAGGTCAGGCGGCGGGTGTACAGGTTACTACTTCTTCTGGTACGCCGGGGTCGTCGGTATCTGTACGGGTGCGGGGTACATCTTCCATTACCTCGAGTAGCCAGCCTTTGATTGTTATTGATGGCATCCCAATGAATACGGGCAACTATTCCCAATTGGGTTTTGGCAACCAAACAGTCAACTCGCTAGCCGATATTAATCCGGCTGACATTGAGTCCATAGAGATTCTCAAGGATGCAGCTGCAGCATCCATCTATGGCTCTCGCGCCAGCAACGGGGTAATCCTCATTACTACCAAGCGCGGCAAGCAGCAAAAAACTCAGGTCAACCTCAATACCTACTACGGCGGCCAGACGGTGTGGCGCACTATTGAGCCCACCACAGGCCCTGAGTATGTAGCGCTGGTACAAGAGGCAGTGCGCAACCGTTTTGGCGCTACAGCGGTGCCCAGCGGCCCGAGTACACGTCTCATAGGGCTGGACAACGACCCAAGTACCTATCCTAGCACCAACTGGTTTGACGAAATTTTTCAGACGGCGGCCATTTCTCAAACGGATCTCTCCTTTGCCGGAGGCAACGAACGCACCAAGTTTTACGTATCGGGCACTTACTTCTTGCAGGATGGCACCATCAAAGGTTCGTCTTTCGACCGCTATAGTTTCCGTATCAATCTGGACAACATCGTAAGTGACAAGTTCAAGATTGGTACTACCAATTTCTTTTCGCGCTCTCTACAAACGCGCATCAACAATGACAACAATATCTTTGGGGTGTTGAGTACAGCCGTTTTACTGGGGTCTCATATTCCCAAGTTCAATGCGAACGGTACTTATGGCCGCGACCCCAACGCCTCTATCGAAAATCCGATCGCTGCCTATCGGGAGCCTACTAACAATGTGTTTAACAACCGTCTGCAAAGCAGTATTTTTGGAGAATACGCCTTGTTTAAGGGCTTGAGCTTCCGTACCCAGGTAAGCGCAGACTTCATCTTCTTTCGGGAGTTCCGTTTCAACCCCACCACTACCAATGCCGGCGCTGGTACAGGCGGTACGGGTATCGAAGCGCTCTCGGCTGACTTGAACTTGGTGAATGAAAACTACTTCACCTATCGAAATTCTTTTGGCAAGCTCAACTTCGATGCCTTGCTAGGGGCTTCTTTCCAGAACAGTAAGTTTGAATCTTTCTTTGGCCAGGGTGAAAACTTTCCAGGTAATACCATCCGTACCCTAAACGCTGCTTCTATCAAGCGGGATGTTACCTCCAGCCGCTCAGCATGGGGGCTGAACAGCTACTTCTCTCGTTTGAATTTCTCTTGGGCTAGCAAGTACCTGCTCTCGGTATCGGCTCGTTACGACGGCTCCTCGCGTTTTGGTGCCAACAATCGCTGGGGTTTCTTCCCTGCAGTATCGGGTGCATGGCGTATCTCTGAGGAAGGGTTCCTCAAAGACAACCGCCTGATCTCTGAATTGAAATTGCGCGCCAGTTGGGGCAGACGGGGCAACTTTGAGATCGGCAACTTTGCCTCCCGCGCCCTCATTGCTCCTGGTGCCAACTATCTGCAACAGGCTGGCTTGGCACCTTCTCAACTGGGCAACCCCAACCTGACCTGGGAAGACCGTGAAGATATAGACCTTGGGCTGGAAGTGGGCTTGTTCAACGATCGCATTCTTTTGCAAGTAGATGCCTACCGCGGCATTACCAATGAACTGTTGTTGAGTCGCCCGCTTGTTGGCTCTTCCGGCTTTACAGGCATTACTGAAAATATTGGTTCCATCGAAAACAAGGGGATTGATATTCAACTGACTACGAGCAACATCAATACACCCAAAGTGAGTTGGAGCACTACGCTCAATGTGTCTTTATTTGACAACAAGATTCTCAAACTGGCTGGTACGCCGTTTGCCGCTGGTTTTGCCAGTTGGGTAGAAGAAGGCTACGCTCTTGGTTCGTTCCGTGGCTTCCGAGTAGAGCGCCTTTTCCAGACTCAGGAGGAAATTGATGCCCTCAATACCAAGGCTCGCGAGATGACCGGCAACCCCAATGCCGTGTACCAGTCCACCCTTACTCGCCCTGGAGATATTCAGTTTAAAGACCTCAACGGCGACGGCGTCATCACTACCGCCGACCAGGAAATCCTGGGCAATGCCAACCCGAAATTTTTCGGTGGCATTACCAATACACTCTCCGCATTTGGTTTTGATTTGAGCTTCTTCTTCCAGTTTAGCGTGGGCAACCTGGTGTACAACAATACCCGCGCTTTCTCCGAAGGTATGAACGGCGTGTTTGGCCAGTCTGCCACAGTGCGCAATCGCTGGACGCCCGACAACAAAACCTCCGATACTCGCTATCCGCGCGCTGTATTTGGCGACCCCAATAACAACCGCCGTACTTCAGACCGCTTCCTGGAAGATGCCTCCTATCTGCGCTTGAAAAACCTTCGCCTAGGGTATCGTTTGCCATCCGGCGTCGTCAAAAAGATTGGCCTGAGTAGCCTGGGAATATACGTCAGTGGCCAAAACCTGCTGACCTTTACTAAGTACTCTGGCTTTGACCCCGAGGTGAGTACGTTTACCACCAGCAATACGGCTCCAGGTACGGATTTTCTCACCTTTCCGCAGGCTCGCGTCATGTTGGTGGGGCTTAACGTTGGGTTCTAATTTTTTGTCCAAAAATTTAATCAAACCATGAAAAATAAACTCTTCATCATACTCGCACTAATTGTTGGCGCTCAGTTCTTCCAGGCTTGCAAAGGCAATCTGGAAATTGAGCCGTTTACTGCGCTGGACGCCTCGGTAGGGTTCAAAACTCGCCAGGATGTAAATGCAGCGCTCTTGGGGTGCTACAACTCTTTGCAAAATGGCAGCTACTATGGCTTGCGCTTCTGGGCGCTGGGCGACCTCTACTCCGGCACGCTCATCCACACGGGTACGTTCCCTAGTTTTGCCCAGTTTGCCAACCGCAATTTGCTAGCCAACAATGTCGAAGTTACCAACATGTGGAATACAATTTATGCAGGCATCAATCGCACCAATAATGTAATTGCTTCCGCACCGGGGGTGAACGACCCTGCCTTCAATGTGAACAATGCGCTGGGCGAGGCTCGCTTGCTACGCGCATTCCACTATTTCAACCTACTGTGTATATTTGGCGGCTCCCCGCAAGGCTTTAACCAAGCCAATGGGTTGGGCGTGCCGCTCTTCACAACGCCTACGCTCAGCGCTGCTGACGCTGCACCCAAAGCTCGCGCTTCTGAAGCTGAGGTATGGACACAGATCTTTGACGACCTCAACTTTGCACTCGCCAACCTCGATGAAAATAATGGTGTTGGCAAGGTCAATAAACAAGTAGCCAATGCCCTCAAGGCGCGTATGCACCTATTGCGCGGCGAGTGGCAGCAGGCCTTGGATGCCGCTACTGCTGTGATTAACTCCAACCGCTACACATTGCTGCCCGGCGCAAACTACGCCAATATCTTCCTGAGCAAAAACTCTTCAGAAACCATCTGGGAGTTGCAGTTTGACGCTAACAACACCAATTCAATCGCCTTCTTCTACTATCCAGTAGCGCTGGGCGGACGCAATGAGATTACCTCTTCGACTGCTCTACGCGACCTGCATGAGGCAGGTGATGTACGCCGCGCAGTAAATGTTACGACTTCGCCAGCCAACAAAACACAGAAATATACTCGCGTAGCTGGTGAAGACAACGTGCAGATCATTCGCCTGGCCGAAATGTATCTCATCTGTGCGGAGGCACTAGCTCGTCTGAATCGAAATGCCCAGGATATTACCGATGCCTTGGCTAATCTGAACGTCATCCGCACCCGCGCTGGTTTGCCGGACTTTACCTCCACTGACCCCAATGCCATTATTGATGCCGTGCTCAAGGAACGCATCATTGAGTTTGCACATGAAGGTCATCGTTGGATTGACGTACGCCGCACCGGCCGTTTATCTTCTATCGGCCTTACGCAGGAGTTCCGTGCCCTTTGGCCCATTCCTGAACGGGAGGTAGATACCTCCAAAGGTGTGATTACCCAGAATCCGGGATATTAATCCTGATTTTTAGTACAAAGCCCATAGCCGCTTCCACTTACTGGAGGCGGCTATTTTTTTGGCGTAGTATCAATCAAATTGTAAATATGGCTCCAGTTTTTCCAGCAACTCCGGTTTAAGCGCATACAACTTCTTGAGATCTTCAGCACTTCTGAAGGTGCCATGCTGCTGTCGGTAGGCAATGATGGCCTCGGCCAGGCGCTTGTCAATGTAAGGATGCCCAGCCAGGGTTTCGGCGTTGGCTGTATTAATGGCCAGACGACGCAGTATGGGCGAGGGGCGCAACTGCAAGCGAATGCGCTGAAAAGTGCTGTCGGGCAGGCCGCGGGTTTCAGCTACTTGCTCTACGGAAGCAAAGCCTCCCAGCGCTTCGCGAAAGCGCACAATGCGAGTGGCATACGCAGGGCCGATACCCTTGAGTTTTTGCCAGTCGGGTTCAGCAGCCTGGTTGATGTCAATCACCACAGGGGGCGGCGTATTTTCATAGGCTTTGGGTACGTCAAGCGATACTACGGGTATAGGGGCTGCACTGCCTATTTGGATGTATGGCTCTAGCCGATGGTACACTGCTTCAGGTAGGGTGTAGATCTTCAGCAAGTCTTCCTTGTGGCGATATTTACCGCCTTTTTCGCGGTAGCGCAGCATGATTTTCACTACTTTTTCGGGTATGCCCAGGCTGAGTAGTTCTTGCTCAGAAGCAGTATTGGGGTCAAAGAGAAAGAGCGTGTACACAGGAGATAGTGCAGCACCGCTTTTGCTGGTGCTCGCAGCCCCACCAATGCGAATGTACGGCTCCAGGCGGTAATAGTCGGCTTCTGATAGTGTGTAGATTTTTTGCAGGTCTTCTCTTTTGCGGAATTGCCCGCCTTTGTTGCGGTAGTTGACAATGGCATTGGCTATGCGCTCGCGCAAGCCCAGGCGCATAAGTTCTTCTTTGGTGGCTGTATTGGGGTCAAAGTAGAATAGCTGGGCTTCAGCAGTTGCAGTAGCTGGGGCTTCGTCTTCTGCTGTGAAAGCCGGCAGTTCCTTGGCTATTTGAATGTCTTCTTCAAAATTGAGCCTGGCGGGCGGCTTCAATACAGTGAAAAGACGGGGCGCCAACGCCAGTGCAGCACAGAGTAGTAGTAAAGCCAGTGCGCCGTTTCGCTCAGCGCGGGTGTAGTAGAAGAAGTTTTGGAACTGTTTCATGCTACGCGACTGTTTTCTGTTATTGGGCTTATTTTACTGGCAATACCCACGCCCCTTGCTGATTTACGTCATAGCAAGCAAGGTTCAGTTCTTCACAGGCTTTGGCCCACCGCGCATTGCGCCGGGGGTTGTTGGAAGTGTCCAACAGCACGGCTTTTTCCACTTGCCAGCCTTGCAGCAATTCTTCCAGACGGTGACCAGGGTTTTGACATACCAGGAGGTAATCCACTGGTATAGGAGTCGAGACACCAGTAGCCACCGGTTTGTTGACTACGGCCAGGCGTATGGAGCCGAAGCGCAGCAACCCGTTGCGGTAAAACCAGCGCTCCTGCACTGGCGGTGCCTCCTCTAAGAGCCAGGCGCCTTGTACACTGGCGTGCTGGTAACAGCGATGGCTTTGCAAGGCAAAGCGCAGGTCGCTCTCCGATGGTGGCTTGCCAGAGAGCGCATACACCCGCCGGCCATCAAAGCAGTCTATGAGGGTTTGCCCGCGAGCATGATATACAACTACTTCGCTGGATTGTTGCGCTTGCCAGGCCTTCCAGGTAGAGATGCCGGCTATCACAACGCTCAAAGACAGGCCAAGCAGTACCCATTTGAAGCGCCGCATTGCAACGGCCAGTGCCAAACAGGCTACTATGCCATACAGCAGCACAGCTACCCAGGGGCTGATACATATATTAGCAATGAGGCTACCTGGTAGTTGCTGCACTAGAAACACAGCAGCATTCATAAACCACACCACCCCATACAGCACCTTGCCTGCCAGCCACCCCAAGTAAGGTATGGCCTGCACAGCAAACAGCAGGAGGCCACTGCACAATACTACCCCGGCCAAAGGCACAGCCACCAGCCCCGACAGCCAGAAGTACACTGGAAACTGATGAAAGTACAGCAGCGACAGCGGAAAGGTAGTCAAAGTAGCTGCCAGCGACAGCGCGCTCAACTGCCACAGATAGTTGCCCACTTTGTTTTCGATATACCAAAGCCGGTAGATGCGCGGCTGAAAAAATACAATGCCTGCTACCGCCAGATACGACAACTGAAACCCTACGTCGAACAATAGCCGCGGGTTGACACACAACAACAGAAATGCCGAAGCCGCTAGGATATTGTACGTGTTCACTGAGCGCTTTAGATTTTTGCCAATGGTGAGCAAACTAAACATGGCAGCCGCCCGCATGGCCGAAGGCGGCGCTCCTGTAATAAAGGCAAAACTCCATACGCCAGCTAGGATAAGCAACGTCTTCAGTAAGCGATGTGCTTTCTGCTCACTTTTCCAAAAGCCTAGCAAAAATGCCAACAACATTTGTACAATGCCCACGTGCAGCCCCGATACCGCCAGTACGTGCGTAGCGCCGGCATTGGCGTAAGCCGCGCGGAGTTCTGCCGGCGTTTCGTCGCGGTAGCCCAGAATGAGCGCGCTGGCCGTGCCCATTTCATTAGGGCTAGGCAGGTGCTGTCGCAATACACTAATGCAGTATTGCTGCGCCTGGGAGGCCAGTCGCCGAAGCGACCAAGCATTTGCTGGTTTAGAGCCGAGTGTCCACTCGCCGTTTTTTACAGAGCACTGGTAGTGTACATTTTTGAAATGCTGATGGCGGCGGTAGTCAAAAGCGTGAGGGTTCATGGGCGGCGAAATGGGCAGGACCTCCCCTGTAAGCCATACCACATCACCAATCTGGGGCTGCCTCTGCTCAGCATTTATTGGTAGGAAAGCCAGTAATTGCCCCTGAGCGGGCTGCAGGTCGGTAACACGGGCGCCAATGGCCTGCACTGTCAATTGCGCCCTCAAGCGCTGCTCTCGCCATTGCACATCCTTTACCTCGGCCTGAAGCACATTAGAGGTTTGCAAGTACTTGGAGAAGTGATGAGCCGCCTGCCGCTCGTCTGTACAGGTGTAGAGCAGCCGCCCAAAAGCAAACAATGCTATATTGAGCAAGAGGCCGGGCAGCTTGCGCCATTGGTAAGCAAGAGGCTGGCTGTTCAACTGCCACAGCGCTGCCACCACCAGCAGCATGAGCGTCGCTGTAAGCCACGTTTGAAGCAAATGCACCGCGGGCAGCCACTCTGCCGAGGCAATACCTGCTGCAAAGGGCAGTGCTAGTCGGAGCATAGGCAACTCTTGCCAGTTGGGCAGCGGGGGGCGCACAGTTTATTGATTTAGTTTAGAATTGACCAAAAATACAGCGCTGAAGTGAATTGCGCACAAAAAATTTGCGCTGGTGTAAAATACACACTAATTTCGGGAGTTTAATTTACTACAAGCTTATCTCTTGCAAACGTAAACAAACAATGACTGAATTTGACAACTTCTTCAAGTCGGCTTTCACCGTGGACAACGTGATTTTCGGATTTGACGAAGGCGACCTGAAGGTTCTGCTCATCAAGCGTGGCGAGGCTCCCTACATGGGCCAATGGGCCCTGCCGGGTTACTTTGTGTATCCCAACGAAGACCTGGACGCCGCCGCCAATCGCGTACTCGAAGAACTCACCGGCCTGCGTAATGTGTATCTGGAGCAAGTAAAGACTTTTGGTGCGGTGGATCGCCACCCCTTTGGTAGGGTCATCACCGTAGCCTATTTTTCGTTGGTCAAAATCAGTGATTATCGCCTGCAACCTGCATCCATTGCCCGCAAAGCCCAATGGCATCCGGTGGCGCAGATCTCTGAATTAGCTTTTGACCATGCGGAAATTCTCCAGACCTGCTTTCAACGGCTCAAAAACTCGGTGCAGTGGCGCCCCATCGGGTTTGAACTTCTGCCGCCGCAATTTACCCTTACTGAACTGCAGCATCTCTACGAAGCCATCCTGGAAACGGAGTTGGATAAGCGCAATTTCCGAAAGAAAATCCTAAGCATGGGCTTGCTACTCGACCTCGACCAAATCCAGGAGGGCGTGGCGCATCGGCCAGCTAAGCTCTACCGCTTCGACCGCGAGAAGTACCTGCGCTTCCAGGCTGAAGGCTTTCATTTTGAACTCAAAGAAGGCAAACGCAAAGAAGCGCGCCAGCGCAAGAAGATGCTCGAAGAGGCCTGGGGCTAGCTGTACTTTGCATCAAGCCGAAGATAAAATGAGTAAGGCATCCCTAGCAACTTGGAGCGCACAGCCGCAAGGGATGCCTGCACAAACGCTTAAAACACTACGGCATACTTCAGCAAGAATTGCTGGGTGAGGCTCACCCGGCGCCCCAGCCCGCGCACCCCGTTGGGGGCATTATTATCTGTGATTTGTACTAGTATGTCGTGGTCGTAAAACGTGTTGAGCAGTAACGTAGCTTGCAAGCCTTTAAATATAGAAAAGTCCAGTTGGTTGGTCCAGTCCACGTCAATATTTTGCGGGCCGTCCAAATAGTTGGAAAACAGGATGATGTTAGAAGCCAGCGCCAGGCGGTCGTTCATAAACTTGCCGATATACTTGGCTCTGACTAATGACCCCAGGCCTGTAAAGGTGTTTTTAAAATCGATGACGTTGCCCAGGGCGTCGCGCGTCACGGGGTTGCCGTGTACGCCGAGCTGGGCTATGCGGTCATTGCCTACTAAGATAAACTTACCGGCAAAGGGCGAGTAGTACACCGAGAAATTAGGGGCGGGCTTGTAGTCAAAGCCGGCAGAAATGGTTATGGTAGCTGGGCTAAAGAATCGGGAGTTTGCCCCTGAGCCAACAATATCAGTCAAAAAGTTGCCTGGAAATTGGGCATTGCCGGCATAGGTCGGCGTCAGTTGACTGAGGAAGGTGATATCGGCCGCGTAGAACAACTTGGAATTCTTACTAATTGCATAGCCCACCTTGGAGGTAATGCGCAATTCGTCAATAGCTTTCTGGAAGGGGATGGGCTTTTGTTGGCTGCCCTGAGCAATAATACCTGAGCCTAAGCGCTGCACTCCAAACTGCCAGAGGGCAGCATTGTCCCAAGCCACGCGATTTTTTTTGTAAGATGCTGCCATATTGACGGCACCGCCTACACCCAGGCGGTTTTGACCAGCGCCCTGTCTAGGATTGATTTGTAGCAACTGGGCAAAGTCTAGCCCTAAACCGGCGCTGCGCTTCCATACAGGTTCAGGCTCGGCGGGGGCTGCATCCTGCGCGGTAGCAGTGGTGAAACCTATGGCAAATGCCAGTAGCAGGAAAAAAGTTAAATAACTGATTTTCATAGGTTTAATATTGACAAATGATTAAAAAATGATTTGCAAAAAACTTCAGCCATCCTTTCGCTAGGAAAGGATCTCATAAATTTCAGTGGTGAGCTTATGCAATGGAATGACTATCATACGGCCCTGATCGGTGCGTACGGTGAAGGAGGTAGAATCTACCGATATTATCTGGCCTTCGACCCCTTCGATGCGGATGAGGTCGCCAACCTTAATTTTTTCCTTGTTGTAATAAGCCGCTAGTAGGCTGGCTACAATATTGCGCGAAGCGAAACCATAGCCAATGGCAAATGCACTAACTATACCAGCCAATACGATGGAGATGTTGCTCTCAATGAAACCCGTTTGTAGCTTAGCCTGTGACAGCGCCATCATCAGTACATTGATGAAGATGAAGTAAAAAATCACGCTAGAAATAACCCCTGCTGCTGGAATGGCCAGCGATTTGGTTGCGGCAAATACGGCATTTTTAATGGCATCGGCCACCAGGATTCCTACGGCCAACACCAACATGGCCATCAGGAGGCTTGGGATGTAGTTGATGATGTCATTTACCAAATTAGATACGGCCTCCATCTTGAGCATATCAGTAGCTGCCATGAGTACAATAAGCATCAAGAGGTAATATACTATCCTGGAAATCAGCGCGCTGGGTACAATCTTAATGTTGGATTTGTGCACAATCTCAACTTCATTGAGACGCTCTGCCAGTTTATCTGCCCCCACCCGACCAAGCAACTGTCGCATCAATCTGGAAAGCATACGAGCAATGAGCCACCCAACTAAAAGTATACCCAGTGCACCTAATACGTTGGGTAGTATAGAGGTAAGGCCTTGAACTTCTTCTGTCAGCTTCTTGAGCAATGAGAACGTAGATTTCAGGTCGTCTGTATTGGCTAGTACTATGCCCGTATTGTCATCTTGCTGTGTCATGACCTGCAGTTTTTTCGTTTTATCACTATGCTTTTGTTTGATTTGTTTTATTAAAGCCTTCCATCTGAATATGCAGAGGGGCCGCCTGGGCCTTTGTCGTTGTCGGGCATGTCTGGCGAGCGATAGCGTCCCGAGGGGGTCTGTCCTGCATCTGTAGCGGAAAGCAGCACCTCCACTGCGCGAGGCACATATACCTCGGCAATTTGCCCTAATAATTTGCAGAAAGACAGCGCATTCTGCAGAGCGGTGCGCCCTTTTTCTTGCCATTGCTGGGCATAGTAGCGCTCGTCTTCTTCCTGTATGGTTTTAAAGTTGTTGACTTTCATAACACTGCTTCGGTGAACATCTCCTGCTTGAAGCGATAGGCTTTTTCTTTGGCTCGCTTAAGCTTCATCTTGATGGCGCTTTCTGTTTTGTCAAGCATGCTGGCAATGTCTTTGATGGACATATCGTCCTGGTACTTCATCAATAGCACAGTTCTGTCGTCGGCAGGCAGTCTATCCAGTACGGCACGAAGGTGGGCGGTCTCCATTTCCATTAGTTCCTCGTCAGCTACATCGTCAGCTACATCTTTGAGGCGTTCCACTTCAGTGTCGTCGTCAAAGAGGCTTTGCATCTTCTTTCTACGGCGCAGGAAGTCAATGCAAAAGTTATAGGTAATGGAATACACCCAGGTAGAGAATTTGGCTTTTTCCCCAAACCCTGAAAGATTGAGGAAAATTTTTGTAAAAATCTCCTGAGTGGCATCCTGTGCCAACGCCTCATCTTTGAGTAGTACCAGGCATTTGCCAAAAATTTTGCCAGCATAGCGGTCGTACAATATGCTGAAGCACATAGAGGCTTGCGTCTCTAAATAGCGATTGACCACCTCCATGTCCAGCATGGATTTATTACAAGTATTACTCAAGGGGAACGCTATTTATCTGTACACACGGTGTTTACGATCTTTAGACGATGGCGGTACTTAAAAGCCACAAAAACATCGCGGTAAAATTAGGATTTTTTTAACTTATACAGCAGTGCGCTGACGGAGAATATGTAGTGCAATACGGCTTGCTGCCGATACATGTAGAAGCCCGACAAAGGGGCCTAATGCTCACCTGGTCAGATGCCTTGCCGGCTTGATCTCATAGTGTACTGCTGCTCTTCAGGAAAGCCGTGAGATTGCTGTGGCCGGGCAGTAGCCGGATGTGTCAGGTGCAAGCACAGTTTGGTCACAATGAGGTAAATTTTCTTCCATATGGAGCGTACTCTTGCAAGCAGGCATTTACCAATCTCTGGCAGACTTGGATGGCAGGGGCTTTCCGAGTGGAAGGTGTTGTCTTACGTACTGCTCTTGGCGCTCCATCATGCGCAGCAGTTCCTGGGCTTCTGCAGGACTGAGCGATTTGGAAGCCGTGGGCGGAGTGGAGGCAGAGGCATCTGACTGAGCTGGAGCAGTAGTGTTGGGTTTAGCAGCTGATGCTGGCTGCTGGCTGGAGGTAGCAGGATTGGTTTTTGGCTGGGCGGAGGAGGGCTGGGCGGCTTTTGGCGGTTTTTGTTGCAGGGCTTTTAGCGTAGCCTCTGTGTTGTGGCGGATGTCGGCATCGTGCGGATGGTTGCGCAGTGCCTTTTGGTAGGCCTCAAGGGCTGCCGGCAGATTGCCAAGGATAAATTGTGTGTTGCCCAGGTTGTACCAGGCGAAGGCTCGGGCGGCAGGGTCGGAGGCCTGTTCGGCTGCCTGGCGGTAGCATTGAGCAGCCTGTTGGTACTGTTGTTGTGCGTACAGTGCATTGCCCAAGTTGTACCAGCCATGCATGTCAGGCTTGATTTGGAGGGCTGTTCGGAAATGCCGCTCGGCATCAGCATATCGGCCTTGCGCGTATGCGCGTTGGCCTTTTTGCACTTCCTGGCGGGCGCTTTGGGCCTGGGCTGTCGTGACCAGGCAAATGCCCCATACCAGTGTTAGGCAAAAGTTTTTGGGGCATGCCGCAGCAAAAGCGAAGAGGAAGTCAGCCAGGCAGATTTTCCAGTTTCTGTCGGTTTTTGATGATGATGGAGCCATCGTTGATTTCAATGTATCCGTCTTCTCGAAACTCCGTAAGCATGCGAATGACGCTTTCTTTGGCAGTGCCTACGATGCGTGCCAAGTCGTCGCGCAGAATGTTAATTTGATTGTTATCATTTTTGGCATCCAGCAGTAGAATAGCGTTGGCTACGCGCTTGCGTACAGAGTGATAGGCTAGGTTGAGCAGTTGTTCCTCTTTTTCAGTGATGTTGTTGGCCAGCATCTTGATGAGTTGGGAGGCTACGTCCCGATTGGCGTACAGCAGGCTCAGGAAATCTTCGCGAGGAATAAGGCTAACTTGGGTGTCTTCCAAGGCAGAGGCCGACTCCGCGTACTTTTGGTCGCGTATCAGGTCAGTATAGCCGGCAAAATCCCCTTCCTTGAGGATTTCTATGATGTACTCCTTGCCGTCTTCATTGGTCTTGAAGGCTTTGACCTTGCCAGACTGGATGAAGTACAGGTAGCGTGGGTAGTCGCCTTCTTCAAAGATGATTTCGCGCTTTTTGTAGTGGCGTATGCGCCTCTCCAACGAGAGTTTTTTGAGCTCTTCAAAGCCGCGGGCTTCATTAATAAAAGCGCTCAGGCCATTTTCGTTGCGTTCAAACTTTCGGCGGATTTGCTCGCTTTTGCGCAGTCGGGTTTCGATTACGGCCAGCAGTTCGTCTTTATAGAAGGGCTTGGTGATATAGTCGTCGGCACCGAGGTTCATGCCGCGTCGGAAATCGCTCTTTTCTGCCTTGGCAGTAAGGAATATGAAAGGAATGTCAGCAGTGATGCTTTTCTTGCTCAGGATGTTGAGCACGCCGAATCCATCCAACTTGGGCATCATGACATCGCACAGTACCAAGTCGGGGAGTTCTTTAAGTGCCAGTTCCACGCCGATAGTACCATCTTCGGCGGAAATGACCTTGTAGCCGGAGAGTTCGAGAATTTCCTCGAGATTTTCGCGCACTTCAGCGTTGTCTTCAATGACCAGAATCTTTTTCATACGTTGTAAGCTACAGTTTGGTCAAGGTACTTCAGTTATATCTATTCTGGCCGGTAGTACACACCGAAAGGTAGTGCCTTTGCCAGGTTCGCTCTCAAAGGTAATACTCCCTTGCAATAAGTCCACATAACGTTTGACGATATTGAGGCCCAAGCCGGTACCGGGGATGTTCTCGGCGTTGTGTGCCCGGAAGAATCGGCTAAACACCAAGGCCTGCTCCTCTTTGGGGATGCCTATACCCTGATCAGCTATCTCCAAGAGCAGTTGGCCATCTTGCACTTGTACGCGGCAGTCTATAGGCATATCGGCTTGGGAGTACTTACTAGCATTGGACAATAGGTTGAAGAAAATGTTCTTGAGGATTTTTTTGTCGGTATATAGCTCAACAGTGGTATCAGGTAGTTGAGATCGAATGCTTTGGCCAGATTTGAGCACGCCGTTCATTTCGTCAAGTGTTTCGTGCATAAATTCTTTCAAGGGAAAAGCAACCGGCTGAATCCCCACTTTGCCTTCTTCCAGCTTGCTGAGAGAAAGAAAATCATTGAGGATGCCAGTGAGGTTAGAAACAGAGGCCTTGATGCGATTGGTGTGGCGCAGGCGTTTGTCTTGCTGGTCTTCGCGGGTGTAGGCTTCCACCAGGTCGGCAGATGAGAGGATCGTGCTCAACGGGGTGCGAAACTCATGGGAAGCCATGGACACAAAACGAGACTTGAGTTCATTCAACTCGCGCTCTTTCTCATAGGCACGGCGCAGCTCCTGCTCGCTTCGGCGCAAGGCTTCTTCGGCGGCGCGTCGTTCCTGGATTTCGTGCTCCAGTTTTTTGTTGGTGCTGAGCAGCTGATTGACCACGCCAGCCAATTCTTCTGTGCGTTGGTCTACGCGCTTTTCCAGTTCGGCATTGAGCCTGATGATGCGTTCCTCAGCGGCGCGTTTTTCAGTGATGTCTTCACCGGAACTAATGGCTCCGGTAACCTCTCCTTGCTCATTGGTAATGAGGGCATTGCGCCAGGCAATGAGGCGTAGTTGGCCGCTGCGGGTCTGGATATAGCTCTCAAAATATTCCAGCCCGTCAATTTTGCCTTTCATTAGTTGCTCAAAGACTTCCGCCACATGCTCATACTGCTGAGGCGGAATGACGATACGCAGCCAGTCGCGCCCCAGGAGGTCCTCTTCCTGGTATTCCAGCACTTCGCACCCTTTGTGGTTGAGCAACTCTAGGCGCCCCTGCTGGTCAAGAACTACAATGATGGTATTGGCAATATCCAGATAGCGCTGAGCGCGCTCTTGTTCTTGTTTGATGGCAAGAGCAGCTTGTTTTTCCTGGGTTATGTCTCGCACTACGCCAGTAAACAGGCTATGTCCCTGAGTACGCGCTTCTGTTACGCTGAGCCATATAGGAAAAGTAGAGCCATCTTTTCGCTGGCCCTCTACTTCCCGACCAATGCCAATGATGCGCTTTTCGCCGGTTTCCAAGTAGCGCTGGATGTATTGATCGTGCATGCGGGCGTGCGTTTCCGGCATCAGCATGGAAATATTTTGCCCTTTAAGTTCTGAAATAGAGTAGCCAAACATGCGAGCTGCAGCAGGATTGATCATCTCCATGATGCCTTGCTCATCAATGACGATGATCCCGTCCAGTACCGCCTCAAAAACAGCTTGGAGGCGCTGGGTAGCACTAAATAAGGGCTCTTTCTCTACGGGCTCCACTTTGTTAGGGGGTGTATAATGAGACAAAATACCATAATTACACTCAAAATTAGTGTACTTGATGATAAAAGTCATCTACCGGCTATCAAATTAGTAAAAAATTGCGCTGTTTTTTGTGGTGTACACTCACCACGTAGGTGTGTTGTATCAAAAATCAACCATGTAGCATGGCCCTCCTTGAAGTTTTAGACGTAGGCTCCAGCAAGGGTAAAGCACTGAAGGCCAATACTTTGGAGGCTTTGCGGGCGCTGGGTTGTGATATAGCCGTGGAGGAGGTGCACGATGTGAATCGCTTGCTGGCCTATGGCATCTCCGGCATACCAGCCCTGGCGCTCAACGGGAGGGTCATTGTACAAAAGTCGGTACCTAGCCCTCAGGAGTTGAGAGTGATACTCACTACGCTGCTAGTCCCGGCACATACTTCAAGTTTTCGCTTGCGTACCATAGTAGCCCCTACTGACTTCTCGGAGGTGGCGCTCAATGCCTTGGCATATGCCAAAAGTGTGGCTGCGGTGCAAGGTGCTGGGTTGAATGTAGTGCACGTACACCAACCGGCGGCATTACCAGCAGCACCGTATCTGGCGGGTATGGCACCGGAAGACCTCGAATGGAAATACGCTCAGTTGAATGCATTTCTGGAAAAACCAGTGTTCACCAATGGTTTTGATGCCGGCAAAGTACCCATTCGCAGCGAGATGCTTATCGGCACTGCAATAGATGAGATCAAGCAATTGTCGAAACATCCCGATACTGACATGATCATCATGGGTGCTACAGGCAATAGCAACCTATTCAACCACATATTGGGCAGCGTATCTTCCGAGGTGGCGCGCAAGGCCTTTTGTCCGGTGCTGCTGGTGCCCCGCGACGCTCGCTTTCGCGGTTGGAAACGCATGATATTTGCCGGCAACTACGAACCCTACGAGGATGTAGTGCTGCCCAGACTGCTGGAACTGGCGCAAAAATTTGAAAGTACGGCTCAGTACGTACACATTCATATCGGGTCTTCTGAGTCTTACATGATAGGTCGGATACATCTGATGTCAGCCGGTCACTCCTTTTCCGAGATCATCAGCCTAGAAAGCACGAGCGTACTGGAGGGGCTTCACCGGTATGCACAAGAACAGAAAGCCGACCTGATCGTCATGTCCACCACACATCGCCCTTTTGCTGAGGCTTTATTCCATAGGAGCATTACCAAGCAGGCGGCACTGCGTCTGCAAACACCCTTACTGATTTTACACCCTAATGATAATAAATAACAGTGCAACGCCGACTCCATATAGATTCACAGAGCATCTCTACTGCATCAATAAGTCCAATTCCTTGCGCACAAACTCTCCCAGGCTTCGCACGTAGGGGCGGGAGAAGTCGAAGCGAATACCCGCCGCCTCGTAAATCTCGGTAATGGGGCGCGTGTAGCCTAATTTCATGGCGTTGATAAAGCGGTGGATAGTACCTTCTGGATCTTCGCGGTATTGTTTCCAGAGGGCAATAGCGCCTAGCTGAGCCATACCGTATTCAACATAGTAGAAGGGCACTTCAAAGATGTGCAGCTGTTTGTGCCAAAGATACTCCGAGTAGCCATCGGCGTGAATGCGCTCTACCTCTGTGGAGGTAAACTCCTGCAAAATCTCCATCCAGGCCACCTTGCGCTCTTCTCTGGTATGGGCAGGATGTAGGTAAAGCCAGTGCTGAAACTTGTCAATGGTAGCAATCCAGGGCAAGACTTTGAGTACAAATTCAAGCTGGGCAAACCTGGCGCGGCGCAGGTCGTCGGCATCTGGGAAAAACACGCCCCAGTGCTCCATGGAGAGCAGTTCCATAGTCATAGCGGCCAATTCGGCTACTTCCGAAGGCACGCGCTTGGCGGTTTTGAGCGGGTAATGCCGGGTGAGGAAGGAGTGAATAGCATGGCCGCTCTCGTGCATGAGCGTGCGCAAGTCACTGAAAGAATTGGTGGCGTTCATAAAAATGAAGGGCACGCCTGAGGTCATCAGGGGCATATTGTAGCCGCCGGGGCGCTTGCTAGGGCGCGATTCTAGGTCTAGGCGCCCCATTTCCTGCATCTTGGCGAGATATACGCCAAAAGAGGGGTGCAACTCGGAGAGGCATAGCATCACCTTGTTGATGAGCTCAGGGATGCTCTGGAACGGAGTCAAGGGCTTGAGGCCGGAGGGGTCCACAAACAAATCCCACGGGCGGAGCTTGTCTAAGTTCAGCATGCGCTTTCGATAGCCGTTGATCTCATTCACTACCGGCAGGATTTCTCCCGCAATGGCCTGGTGAAAATCTTCGCAGTCCTTTGCCGTGTAGTCAAACCGCCCTAGAGCGCGGAACTTGAAGTCGCGGAAATTTTCAAACCCGGCGTTAAGCGCCATCTGATGTCGCTTTTGGAGCAATACATCGAAGAGGGCCTCGAAGTGGTCTTTATCCTGAAGGATACGCTGATGAATCTGATGGTAAACTGCTTCACGGGTACTGCGGTCGGGCTGTTCCAGTAAGGCAATGGCCTTTTGAAGGGTCATCTGCTGGCCATTAAAGCCAATGGTCATTTCCGAAAAAATCTTGACGTACTCCTTGCTCTTGATCTGTATTTCGGTGGCCAGCGGGATGTTGGCTTCGCAGAATACCTCGGCCGCATTGCGGGTACTACGCAGATAAATGAAATATTTGCTGGTGTCTAAAGACTGCAAAAAAGGCGATTTAATCAGTTTTTGGTCCAAGTGGTGCTCGTAGCTGGTAATGCGCGGGGTCAGATGCTCTACAGCATAGTTGTAAGCTTCTGCTGCAGCCTCGTCAGCGCTGTTGCGCGTAATGCGAATGTACCTCCAGGAGAGCTCCTCGCCCAGGGCCATGTCAAGCTGATTTTTATCGAGTATCCACTGCTCTAGTTCGGCAACGGAGTGTATAGGGCGATGGAGCAATTCATCGAAGTAAGGCTCGAGCGCCTCCCATGTGGTCAATTGAAAACCTTTAGGTAAAAAACTACTCTTTTTCACAGGCGTAACAGTAGCTGCACTCATAGTACTAATTTGCTTAAGCCAAATGCCTCCCGAAGGACGACGCTTGTTGTATAGTGTGACAATGTAGTATCGCAGTAATAAGGTAGCTTTCAGCCCAGATAAAAAAGTCCAGTGAAGGACTCTTCCACGTGGAACGCCACGCCAACAAGGCAGTAAGAGGGAAGGGGGAGGGAGATGGCGCCTTGCTCTTAAACGGTGGGCTCTGCCTTTTGCTCTGTTTCAGCAGGTTGGGCCTCCTCTGCCGGCTCGCTTTGCAGCAGGTTGTGCGTCTGCATAAAAGCAAACCACTTAAGCACCTTTCTTACATCACTGGAATGTACGCGATCTCGGTCAAATGAAGGCAACACCTTAGCAAAATACTCGAACAAGGCCCGAGGTTCGGCATCGGCATCCACAGGAGGATTTTCTACTAGCTGGGCTTGCATAGCCTCGAATACCTCCTTGAGCGCCGTCGTCTCACCGTCGTCTGTGTAGATGCCTATGGATTCCAATGGCGTGAACTTGTGGTGGCGAGCAGTGAAAAATTTCAGCTTGCCACTAGAAATATCTTCTAACACAAGCCCGTTGCTCCGATTGGCTACCAATTTGAACAAACCGGACATTCCGCTTACGGCTACCAATTTTTCAAGATTCATGAACTTGCCCTTTTTCTAATTAAAGAGCGAATTTAAGAACATCAGCCGAAATACGGCCGCATTTTTGTGGAAGTAGAACGCCCAGTAGCTCTTGAAGATGGGATACTCTCCCCTAACAGATATTTTCGACGGGTCAAAGATAAGGGCGTTATCGCCATTTTGCAATATGTCCGGCGAACTTTTTCTCCAGCGCTTCCAAAATTATTGCTCGTGCTGGTTCAACAATGCTTCTACGCGCGCTAGATCAGTATCCACCAGGCGAATATATCCTTGAGGGTCGAGCAAGATCAAATAAGGCAGGCGCTTAACGCCAAATGCGTTGGCTATGGGCGCATCAAAAAAGCGCAGGCTGGGCGTGGTTTCAGCCAATTGATACTTCCAGTTCAAGCCATCTTGTTGTGCAGCGGCATAGGCTCGAGCGGCATCTTTTTCAATGGCAACGCTCACCACCTCGAAGCGCTCACCTCCGTAGCGGGCATACAAGGAAGCAATCAGTGGATTCTCTCGCCTGCACGGGCCGCACCAGCTACCCCAAAATTGCAACAGCACATACCGCCCTCGCAAGTCGGCCAGGCGAAAAGTGCTACCATCCGCCAATTGAGCTTCAATATGGGGAGCGGCCTGTCCTGCCTGGTACTTAGGCAAAAAGAAAAAATAACGCCCAGCCATCCAGCCGATTGCAGCCAAGAGTACGATGAGCGGCATGCGAAGGAAGGAGCGGTTCTGCGACATGCTTGTTTGTGTTAGTTGTTGCAAAACATCTTGGCCTAAATACAAGTTTATGCCCGAGTGCATTTTACTGGCGTATCCATACTACAAATTACGCCCAGAACACTCACCTTTGCAAAAAAAAAAGCACACCTTCATGCGTACCATTGATCCCAAGGCCATTGCAACCTCCGATCTGCACCAGTTTATCTTGGGCAGCGTAGCGCCCCGTCCTATCGCATTTGTTAGCACCATGGATGCTGAAGGACGGCCCAACCTGGCGCCGTACAGTTTTTTCAACGCCTTCAGTTCCAATCCGCCAGTACTGGTATTTTCATCCAACCGCAGAGCAACCAATAACACCACCAAAGATACGCTGCACAACGTGCAAGCCACTGGCGAACTGGTTATCAATGTTGTCAGTTTCTCCATGGTGCGCCAAATGGCCCTGGCCAGCATTGAGTACGCGCCAGAGGTCAATGAGTTTGAAAAGGCCGGCTTCACGCCGCTGCCCTCCCAAATGGTGCGCCCGTACCGCGTGGCCGAATCGCCAGTGCATATCGAGTGCCGGGTGCGTGACATTCATACCCTGGGCGACAAGGGCGGCGCCGGCCATCTCATCATCTGCGACGTGCTCCTCATGCACATCAATGAGCAAATCCTTGATGAACGTGGACGCATAGACCCCCATAAAATTGATCTGGTAGGCCGCATGGGCCGCTTCTACTACGTGCGTGCCAGCGGCGAGGCCATATACAACATTGAGCAGCGCACCGACAAATTCGGCATAGGCTTTGACCAACTGCCGCCAGGCATCCGGTATAGCCGCATACTCACTGGCAATAACCTGGCCCAACTGGCAGCGCTCACCCAGCCACCCAGCGCCGAAACCATTGCCGCCATAGCCAACGACCCGCGCTTGACAGCATTGGCCCAAGCCGAACACCCTAAAGAAGAACTGCACCGCTTGGTTCAGGTTGAACTGGCCAAGGAAAATGTGGAGACAGCCGCCGCCATGGCTTGGTGGGGGGAGACTCAGTGGGCGTAGAGGGCACAGCAACGGCAGTGGCGGCAAAGCCTTTGTATCTTTTGCCCTATTTGCAATAGCCGCCATAGGGGTAGTAGCTTTCGCTTTCTTTGCAGAAACCCTGTAGCGAGTATCCGGCACCACTCTACTCCTGCCTCATCCTGAAGTCCAGCGTAGCTACTCCTCCAGCATCGAAGTGAGCAATGCGCAACCTGTGCCGGCCGTTCAGCTTCACTTTGATGGTGTCGGTGCGAGGTTCATGGGCGTTCCAGGCGTCCCAGATCAAGGCATCATCTAGCCACAAGCGCACGCCGTCATCGCTGGTGAGAATCAGTTCGTATCCACCAGGCGCAGCTTGTAGTTCTGTTTCGGCCAGGGTTATAAACCTATCGGCTTGTACGCCTGGTGCCGGGCTGCCCCACCATCTGCCCGCCAATTCGGCCAGAGTGGTATCTTTCACTGGGCGCTGGGTGCTCCACTGCCCGTAGTCGGAGGCAGGCAGCTCATTGCCGGAGTAGTGGTAAAAGCGCACGCGCCAGGAGAGTGGTTTTTCAAATCGGCGGAACTGAAAAGGCACGCGCTGCCCAGCTGATATGCGCTGCCCCCATTCTGTGATAACCTCTGCCCCTTGGTATTCGAGTTCGAGCAGCAAGTTTTCTTCTCGGGGTAGCCGGCGCATTTTGATAGTATCGGGCAGAACTCCGTTTGTGCGCCCCATAGACGCCAGCCCTCGGGCATTTTGGAGCGTCCACCGACCAGGTGGCCCTAGCAGTACGAAGGTATAAACGCTGTCTTGTATGTTCTCCAACCAGGCTATGGGGCGACGGTAGTCGTACGGCCCCCACTCCGTGATGCGCATTTCGTGACGGCCTCGAGGGTGCGAAGCGGGCAGCATGGCATCCATGCCATCGGATAGCTGCAGGTTGGGCCATTTGCTGAGCATATCATGGTCAGTGCCAGTGTGCGCCAGGTTGTCCCAGCGGCTTTTTTCCTGGGGCGTAGGCCTTGCTGCAGCGTGGTTGAAGGAGCGAAACTCCGCAGCAGCCCCCCAGGCGCCTGACTGATGTATGGTGTTTTTCACAAAATGAAAATCTGTATTGGGCTGGTCAGCCACAAGCAACTGCTTGAATCCGGCAAATTTGTTGGAGTCATTGATGACCACTTGGTGGCTGGCAGCAATGCTCAGTGGAATGGAGTCGCCATCAAAAGCATTGCCCCGAATGCTGTACCTCTGGCTGCGCACGTCGCGCCTCTGGGCGTAAGTCCAGTCGGTAGGCTGGGCATTGCGCTGCCACAGGCGAATGCCGACGCCGTTTTGCCGAAAGAGGTTGTATTCAATGGCGTTATCCTGGCCATGTTCAATGGCTATGCCCCAGGTATTGCGGGCTATGTAGTTATGGGCTATGAAAGTATTCCAGCTATAGCCACCCCAGATGCCATACGTGCAGTCTTCCAGGCGATTGCCAATAATGACATTGCTGCTGAAAGTGACCTCAATGCCATTGGTAGGCGAGTGAGAGAAGTCATTGTGGTAGACCAGGTTATTGTTGCAGCCGCCCTGGCCGGTATCCATGGTATGCTGGCCGGCCCACAAGAAGAATCCGTCGCCGGAATGAGTAGCCGAGTTGAAGGCAAAGACATTCTCATTGCTTTGTTCATAACACAGTATGCCGGCAGAATCCTGCCCCCGACTGTAAAAGCCATGGCTATAGCCGCGCACATTCCAATCGAGGCGGTTGTAGAGGATGCGGTTTCGGCTGGAGCGATACAAGCCAATACCCAAGCCAGAGTTGAAGTGAATGGTGTTGTTGTAGAACAGGCCATTGTTGCAGCCGGAGATCAGCAGGCCGTTCTGGCAGCCAGTAATGCGCAAGCCCCGCACCAGGGCAAAGTTACAGTTTTTCAAGTAGGCTGCTGGTCGGTGCAGTACAGCCCACTCATCGTTTTCGTTGTGGTGGTAGCTGAGCCAATCGCTGAGGTCTTCGCGCTCGCGCATGCTGTGCAGTCGTTTGCGGTAGTTATAGCTCAGGTCGCAGTCCAGCAGTGCCAGGCTGTCCACGCCTACGGCCATGAGAGCCGTGGCAAAACCGTGGGCTTTAAGGTTCTTAATAGTCACGTGGCTGCCAGATACAAACAAAGCAACGCCGGAGTAAGTATCGGGCGCCTGGTCGGGCTTGGCACCGCGCAAGGTGACGCCGCTGAAGTCTACCGTGAGGTTTTTGCCAGAAATGTCAATAGCGGGAGAGTCTGTGCCATTAGGGTCTATAAGCAGGTATTCGCCGGGCTTGATACGGCAAGAATGCGTAATGCTCATGCCAAAGTAGGGTTCTACCTCTGGCAGTGAAGGCTGTCCTTGCAATACTGCCCAGGCTGGCAGCAAGCAAACAAAAACGGCAAAGCGCATATGTTGATAAGTGGTCATATCGGTCTATATGTTTTTTGGTAATTAGCGCAAGGCGTTGGTGTTGAAGGACGTCACCCCGATGAGCCGGTCGTAGCGCTCGCCTAAGGGGTGATAATACACTAATATAGTGTATTCGTTCTCTGTTTCATACCAATCACCGTCAATTTCGCTCAGGTCAGGCTGGCGCGTTTTACCCTGGCGAGGTACAAGGGCATAGGCATAGTTGTAGTAGCCTTGCTTGAGCAGGACTTTGCCCACATAGCCATTTACCGCCGGGTTGTAGGTCATGCGGAAGGTATCCTTGATCTGCCAGTCGCTAAATGCGCCAATGAGGTAGAGGTCGTGATCGTAGTACGGCTCAGCAGATTGCAGGCTAAAGAGTACGTTGAGATATTCTGCAGAAAGCGGGTTGCGCTGGTCGCGGGTTTCGATGATAAAGCGGCCGTTGATATCTTCAAACTGGATGTACGGCGAGCCGCTCTGCTTGGTATCGCGCAGGAGCGTGACGTCGAAGCGGTTTTCCACCCGTTCAATGGCTTGTATGCCGGGCACGCGGGTGTAGAGAGCGCGCAAATCCACAAAGCGAAATTCCTTGCCACCAGGAAATACGATCTTGTCCTGGAAGTCAAACACCAGTTGCTCTGGGCGTATGAACATGGGCGCGATATTGGCAATAGCATTGTCCCAACGGCCATTCTGGAGCACTGTAGCGCGAATCTCCTGCTGTGGTGCGCGAATGGGCAGGCGGGCATAGTCCACTACGAAGTCAATTTCCTGATGGGTTTTAATTTTCTGAATATCTGCAGGATTGACCAAGCGCGGCGTAATGCGCACCATTGGCTCCACGACCATAAACCGCCGGGTGATGACCAGCGACTTGCGCCTTCCGTTTTCATACACTTTGAGCAGGTAGTTGCCCGATTTGGTAAGGCGCATTTCGTTGTTGGGCAAGGCAATGCTGTATTGCGTGTACGGGGTGAGGGTTTTAATGGCAAAGCGCCAGTTTAGAATGCGATCTTCCGAAAAGCCATCAATATATTCCATTTCGGCTAGTGCGGAAGGCTGCCAGTCGGCATTGCAATGTACCACGGTGTAGGTGTAGTTTTTGACGCCGCCGTCCAGGTCGTCAAAGGTGAGTTGCAGCGGAGTTTCCGTGCCCAGGTTCAGGATGGGCTGGGTGAGCACCAGCCCGCTGACGTGGAACAGCACCGAGCGGATGTTGTCTTTATACACCCAGTCGGCATAGCGCAGCCCTTCGTCCTGTGCCGGCAGCACCACTCCATAAATGCATAGTGCTAGCAGCGCGATGGATTGCTTGGTCATAGTACGTCTTGCTTAATACAGCAAATAAACGATGATTTGGCTGACTTTGGGATACTGCCTGACAAAATGGCTTGCCTGCTAATCCGGCAATATTATTGCTGTACCTTTACAGCGCTTTTTTATCAAGCTAAAAAATTAATTGGACAATGAGCGAAAAGGAGTTGACCTTTACCGCAGAAGACAACCCTGCTGAAACAACTGATATGCCGTCCGTCAATGGCACGGATAACGATCAATCGGCTGAAAATCAAAAGATTAATACAGAAAGCGTCGATCCGCTTGCCTCCCTTCAGGCCGAATATGACGCCCTGAAAGACAAGTACATACGCCTCTATGCTGAGTTCGAAAACTTTCGCCGCCGTGCTGCTAAAGAAAAAATAGACATCATCAAAACTGCTGCGCAAGACACTATGACAGCCTTGCTACCGGTGCTGGACGATTTTGACAGGGCCAAAAAAAGTGCGGAAAACCCAGAAAGTGCTGAACCCTTCAGCGAGGGAGTGGCGCTGGTATA
Organism: uncultured Saprospiraceae bacterium; assembly: GCA_938015595.1. GTDB lineage: Bacteria > Bacteroidota > Bacteroidia > Chitinophagales > Saprospiraceae > UBA2329. Next base: position 41,506 of record CALLPI010000020.1, read on the forward strand.
CCAAAAACTGCACCACGTACTGCAACAGCTAGGGCTGGAATCCATGGATACCTCCGACCCCACCTTCGACCCAGACCGCCACAATGCCGTAGCCGAAATTCCGGCACCTTCGCCCGAATTGCAAGGTAAAATCATAGACACCATCGAAAAAGGCTATCTGCTTGGCGGCAAGATCATTCGCCATGCTAAGGTAGTCATCGGAAAATAATAGACTATGGCCAAACGCGATTATTACGAGGTACTGGAAGTGGACCGCAATGCCGACGCCGATACCATCAAAAAGGCGTACCGCAAGCAGGCACTCAAATACCACCCTGACCGCAACCCCGGGGACAAACAGGCCGAGGAGCGCTTCAAAGAGGCCGCCGAGGCTTATGAAGTACTTAGCGACCCCGACAAGAAAGCTATGTACGATCGCTATGGCCACTCCGGGCTGGATCAAATGGCCGGTGGCCACTACCAAGGCGGCATGACCATGGAGGACATCATGACCATGTTTGCCGACGACAACTTCTTCGGCGGCTTCTTTGGTGGCCGGCGGCAAGAGTCCCAAGGCCAGCGAGGCACGCACATTCGCGTTAAAATAGCCCTGACCCTAGAAGAAATAGCTACTGGCGTCAAGAAGAAAATTAAAGTGCGCAAGCAAGTCACCTGTGATGCATGCCGCGGTACTGGCGCGCGCGACTCTGCCTCCGTTTCTACTTGTAGCACGTGCCGAGGCAGCGGTTACATACGCCAGGTGCGCAATACTTTTATGGGCGCTATGCAAACCACTACCACCTGCCCAGCCTGCCAGGGCAGCGGCCGCACTATTGCAGCTACTTGCGCCAAGTGCCGCGGCGAGGGTCTCATAGAGGGCGAAGAAACCATAGAAATGGAAATACCCGCCGGCGTAGAAGAGGGCATGCAACTGACCATGCGCGGCAAGGGTAACGCGGGTAGGCGAGGTGGCCCGCCGGGGGACTTGCTCATTACTATAGAAGAAAAAGAACATGAGTTTCTGCACCGCGACGGCGTCAATGTTGTGTATGAACTCTACCTCAATTTTGCCGATGCGGCACTGGGCTGCTCTGTGGACGTACCAACACTGGACGGCAGGGTCAAAATCAAAGTACCCCCTGGTACGCAAGCGGGCAAAATTTTTCGCCTCAAAGGCAAAGGCCTGCCCGCTATACAAAGCTACAGCCGCGGCGACCAACTCATCCACGTCAATATCTGGACGCCTAAGCAACTCACCGACGAAGAACGCCGCGTGTTGGAGAAAATGAAGAGCATGAGAAACTTCCAGCCCAATCCCGGCAAGGGCGAGCGCGGTTTTCTAGACCGTATGCGCGAGTTGTTCAAATAGCATAATCCTCGCCTAACAACTTGGCCTTGTTGTACACTGGGTTGGCATACATGTGCAAGAAACTCCGGCAGGCTGTCTCCCTGTCTGCTACAGTAGAGAGTGCTTGATCCATGCGTTCTACAAATGCTCTCTTTTCTTCCTGCGCGTAGTGCGCGGCGTATCGCTCGGCGCCTTCCAGCAGGTCAACCGCTATGTAGTTGGATGGCCACAACTTGTAGTGGCCAATGATGGCGCGGTCTATAATTTGGGCCAGGAGCTTGAGCTGCTGATTAGGGGCAGCGTACCGCCTGAGTTCATCCAGTTCGTCATCTAGTACGGCGCCAGCGTAGTAGTGAATGCCTTTTTTCTGCCCGGTGAGGCCGGCGAGGATGTGCCTCAGGTCTTCATCAGGTGCCTTGGTGTAGGCCTCACCTTTGGCTTGGGCCAAAAATTCGGGCAGCTTGAGGGCGTCGGTAGGGTCTTGTTCATAAGAGATAGACACCGGCACAATACGCATAGCTTTGAAAAACGAAACCAAGTCGTGGTCGGGAGCGGCCATAGCCAGCATCTTCAACACGCCTACATGTGTGAAGTCATTCCCGTCTTTAGCCCTGCCTTCCCGCTGGGAAATCCACACGGAGCGGCGTTCCTGCTGCAGTAGGTGCTGGATGTAAGCAGAAAGAGTGCGCGAACTGTCGAGCAATTCGCGCGGAGGAAGATTGCGCCGCACCAGGAAGTTGCGATTGATACGCGCCAGAGCCAGTAAGAAGGGGTCGCGTACCAGATTGTCGCCAATAGCATAGGCCGTCATAGTTAAGCCATGCTCAAAAAGCAGGAAGTTGAGCAAAGCAGCATCCAGCACAATATCCCGATGGTTAGAGACGTAAAGATATGGCGTATCGGGTTGCAACAGCTCAAATCCTTCGCTGAACATGCCTTCCGAACTACGGGCTAGCACCCTGCGCAGAGAGTAATATACAACACGCGCCTGGAAGTCATGAGTGCTGTGTACGGCATCCAGTATCTCAGCTCTTTCCTCCGGGCTTTGCAGGGGGAAGGTATATTCCAGGTAGGCTTGCATGCGGGGGTCTTGGGCAATGGTGGCCAGGGCGGCATGCACCTCGTGGTCGTGATATGGGCGTATGGCTTCAAAGTTCATTGATCAGCAAGAGATTTGAGTGAAGCAGGTATTTTTTCCATTCAATGCGCAACGATGCAAACTTACGCTGTTATTTCTGAACAAAGCTGCCACAGCTATAACTGCCCTCTGCAAAGAGCACCCCGTTTTTAAGGGCTTGTCGGGGTTTTATGATTGAGCGAAGGCAAGCCAATTGGTGCCCCTTCCAATAGGTGTTTTAAGTTTGCCAATCTGCTGTTTTATATTCTCCAGTATTGGCTCAGAAAGGACATGGCGGCGTTAGCCCTGATTTCGTATTCTTCCCACACGCGCAGGCTGGAGGAGGTTTCTGGCTCTGGGTACGGCGCAGGTTCGCCGTTGATGCCGGCCAGGAAGTTGTAGACACTGTTGTGCAGCCACTCTAGGTTGTAGCCTCCTTCCAGTGTAGCAAACAGCCGGGGGAAGTGCTCGGCCAGCATCCGACCAATTTTGTAAAAGCCCGTAGCGGAGGCATTGAGTTGCAGCAAAAGGTCGTATTGATGAGCGTCAAAGCCAGCAGAAATAGCTACCACATCGGGTTGAAATTGCTCTGCTATGGGCATGAAGCGTTGCACAGCATTCAGGAAAATATCGTCGGCAGCACCAGGCGGCAGCGGTACATTCACTGTGAAGCCGCGCCCCTTGCCCTGCCCGATTGCCTCCACAAAGCCATGCCCCGGGAATGCCGGATATTGGTGAATAGACCAGTACATGACTTGGTCATCTTCATAGAAAATTTCGGAAGTGCCGTCGCCCAGGTGTCCATCGAAGTCAAATATGAGCACTCGTTTGCCTTCATTTCGCAATTTCATGGCGGCAATGGCCACATTGTTAAACAGGCAGAAACCGGAAGCCCGATTGGGGTAGGCGTGATGCCCCGGTGGGCGCACTAAGGCAAAATCTCCACTGTCGGCTGCTGCGATGGTAGCACCTGCTGCATACAAAGCTGCTGCAAAGCTACCCGGCGAGGTCATAGTATCTGCATCCAAGTGGGCACTGTTGCGGCAGGCCTCGCGCACTTTGTCAATATAGCGCGGGGTGTGCACCAACTCCAGGTACGGCTCGCCGTCCCAAAGTGCGCTTTGTGGCGTATGGGCAAACAGTTGCAAGCGACGTACATTTTCTGGGTGCATACCGGTATCATGCTCAAGGCATATTGGATGATAGAGGAGTTTCATGTATTCAGCGCGTTGATTTTTGCATGGCTTTATTAAGCGCCCCAAAGATTAAACAACCTCCTCCACCAACTTTTTGAGACTGTTGACGCCGCAACAAAAGCCAATAAATACAAGTTTATGTTAAGTGATATTGAGAACAAACTTACACAGAAAACCTGAGACCAAGTAAAAACGGAATAAAAATCTGTTCGCCTGAAACAATCGCGTTGCCCGAGCCTGCTCCAAAGGATTAGCCCGGCAGAAACGGCTACATACATAAAATTCGCCAGACAAAAAGAAGGTGCTGATCTTCGGTATATAATTACCCGCCTTTTTGCTTTTGCCCTTTCGCTTCTTTTGCATATGCTCGGCGTTTAGCGTCGAATCCCTACCTTTGTTGCCCAATTGATGTCTATGGCCGAGCAAAACTTCGTGGACTACGTCAAAATCTGTTGTCGCTCTGGTGCCGGCGGCGCGGGGTCTGTACACTTTCTGCGCGACCGCTACACCGTCAAAGGTGGCCCTGATGGCGGCGATGGCGGGCGCGGTGGGCACATCATCTTGCGTGGCAACCGCAACGTGTGGACGCTCCTGTCGCTCAAGTATCGCAAGCACGTCATTGCCGGTAAGGGCGGTGACGGCGGCGGCAACCACCGCTCCGGCGCATATGGCGAAGACGTGTGGCTGGATGTGCCCCTGGGCACAGTGGCTAAAGATGCTGAAACCGGCGAGGTGCATTTCGAAATCACCCGCCACGGCGAAGAGCGCATTTTGGTGCCCGGCGGGCGCGGCGGCCTCGGCAATGCCCACTTCAAATCACCCACGAACCAAGCGCCCCGATATGCCCAACCTGGTGAGCCTGGCCGCGAAGAGTGGAAAATCCTGGAACTCAAAGTACTCGCCGATGTAGGGCTGGTAGGATTTCCCAATGCCGGCAAGTCCACTCTGCTCTCAGTAATGACAGCTGCCAAGCCCGAAATCGCTGATTACCCATTTACTACGCTTGTACCTAACCTCGGCATGGTGCAATACCGCGACAGCCGCTCCTTTGTCATGGCCGATATTCCCGGTATTATCGAGAACGCCCACCTCGGCAAGGGGCTAGGGCATCGCTTTCTGCGGCACATTGAGCGCAACGCCGCGCTGCTCTTCATGATTCCCTGCGATGCTGACGATATTGCTGGCGTTTATCGCATACTACTCCACGAACTTGACATGTACAATCCCGAACTTCTGGACAAACCCCGCTTGCTGGCCATCACCAAATGCGACCTTATTGATACGGAAATGCAGCAACTCCTCCGCCCCGAACTCCCTGCCGATGTTCCGCACATCTTCATCTCGGCCATCACCGGCCAAGGCATTCCGCAACTCAAAGACATGCTCTGGGAAATCGTTAGCGCTGGTATGCCTCATGAAGAGGATACCTCTGCCGACGACCGCCCCCTCAATGCACTATAAAAACGGATTGTGCACCCGTTCAAACCCGATACTGGTAGCCGTGCCATGCCCTGGATACACGCGTACATCGTCGCCCAGAGGAAAAAGCTTGCCCTTGATGCTGGCAATGAGCACATCGAAATGCCCGCCGGGAAAATCCGTGCGGCCAATGCTGCCGTAAAACAGTACATCGCCACAGATGATGAAGCGGTCAGCCTCGCAAAAAAACGTTACGCTGCCTGGCGAATGCCCTGGCGTGTGCAGCACCTTCAAGCAAGTATGGCCAAAGGTCACCAACGTTCCTTCTTCGAGATAGCGCCCCGGCATGGGCGACGGCTCTGGTCGTGGCAAACCGTACATTGCACACATCTGTGGCACGGCTTGTAGTATGGGGAGGTCGTCGCGGTGTATCTCCAAATCCAGCGCGTAGGTGTTGGCTACGAAAGCATTGCCAAACACGTGGTCCAGGTGGCAGTGGGTATTGAGTAGCCGCACCGGTCGTAGATGGCGTCGGGCTATCTCGGTGGCCAGTTCGTCTCGTTCTGCCGGGCTGTGGCAGCCGGGGTCTATAATCACGCACTCCCCAGTATCGTCGTACACGAGGTAGGTGTTTTCGGAAAAGTCGTTGAACACCAATTGTACAATCTCTGCCATGAGTTGCGGTTTGATTTCCTCGGCAAAGGTAGCACTCTAAATTTCCCTTCGGTAGTCTTAGCCTTTGTATTATCGCTTAAAATTCTACTTGCAAGCCTACCAGGAAGTTGGTGCCGGCCTGCGGGAAGAAACCCTGGTCGAGGGCCAAAGTGCCGTCCAACACATAGCGATACGACCAGCCGTTGGATTCGTATTGAGAGTTGAACAGATTCTGTATCAGTAAGTTGAGGCCGATACGCCGAACTAAGGAAGGCTTTAGGTAGTACTGCAGGCGCAAATCGCTGAAGGCGTAGGATGCCAGGGTATTGGCGGGGTCGCCGGAGTTGTCGAGAAACTGGCGGCTTACCCACTTGCTCTGGAGTGTGGCACTGAGCTGGTGCTTGCTCTGTGCATGGCCCAGCGCTTGCCATTGGATTTCTGCATTGCCGATGTGCGCGGGCGAAAAGGCCAGCGGCGTATTCCGGCGTTCAATGGCTTGCTGCCCCGTCCAGTTAAAGTCAGCATTGTATGCGTCCACATACTCGGTGAAGGCCTGTACGCGGTTGTGGCTCAGGGTATATTGAGCGCCCAGTTTAAGCTTTTGCCAGGGGCTGTATTCGGCCATGAGTTCAAGCCCCATGCGGTAGCTTCGATCTACGTTGATGCGAATGTATTCGCCTACCTGATTAATCTGCCCATTCACCACGAGCTGGTTGCGGTAATACATATGGTAGGCATTGACTGCCAGAGCGCCCTTGGAGCCTACCCGCTGATATCCTATTTCTGTGTTGTAGAGGCGCTCGGGCAATGGGCGCTGATCGGGCGTATTTTGGGTGTAATCGTTGCGGTTGGGTTCGCGGCTACCCATAGCAAAGGAGGCATATGCCTGGGCGCGAGGTCCCAGTTGGTACTGCAAGCCCCACTTGGGGTTGAAAAAGTGCAACGTTACTTGTTGATCTACTTGCGCCAGATCTATGTTGAGGCCGACAAACTTGTAGCCCACGCGGCGATATTGCAGGTCGAGGTAAGTATCCAGGTGGGCACCTAGGCGATAATTCCATTTGTGATAGAGGTTGAAATCGGTTTTGCGGGCATCATTCTCATAATAGCGGTAGCCTTTGGGCAAGTCAGCAGCCAGTTGTGCCCAAACCACCTCGCCGAAGTGCAGCCCTTGATAAATACTATATGCACCGCCTAGAGTAGCCTCGGCGCGACGGTCCTTGCTGCGCCAAGTCAGATTATATACGCTGCCGTAGAAGTGATTGTCGAGCCAGAGGCGTCGGATGAGGTCGGTTTGCAGTACGGTGTCACCACCGGCTATCCAGTTGGGTATGCCGTAGCTGCTAAAGTACTGACTGGCCTTGTACTGTTCGTAGTATCCAGCGCCGCGAGTGTAATGCAAGGCTAAATTTAGATTCCACTCGGGATGTAGCTGCAGGTTGTGTATGAGGTGGTAGTGTGTTTGGCGGTAGTTGTCTGTTTCGTTATCGTAAGGTTCGCCGGGGCGCTCCGTACCGGCGGGGTTAAACCGTCGCAGTAAGGGGTCTTTGAGGTTCTCTTTAGGTACGCCATACCAAGCCTGGTAGGTGCGCTCGCTGCCAGAGAAGATATTGATTTTGGTAAGACTGCGCTTTCCGACTCGCCCGGCAGAGATGAACCAAGAGCGCAGATCAGCAGAGGCGCGGTCAATGTAGCCGTCGGAGGTAATGTGCGACAGCCTTCCTTCAATACTGAACCCGCTGCCCAGCCGCCCGCTGCCAAATTGTACAGTGCGCCGAAGCGTATTGAACGAGCCGGCGTTCAGTATTACCGAGGCATAGGGTTCGGCAGCCAGATGGTTGGTTTGTAGGTTGATGGTGGCGCCAAAAGCACCTGCGCCATTGGTAGAAGCGCCCACACCACGCTGAATCTGCACGTTGTCCACTGAACTTAGCAAGTCGGGCATATTCACCCAGAAGACCAATTGAGACTCGGCATCGTTGACGGGAATACCATTGATGGTGACGTTGATGCGGGAAGCATCGCTGCCGCGGATACGAATGCCTGTGTAGCCTATGCCGGCACCGGCATCGGAGGTTTCTACCGCAGAGGGTGTCCAGCGGAAGAGATAGGGGGCGTCCAACCCCTGATTCTGCTGGGTGATGTAGGTTTTGGAAATCACAGCATAAGTCATGGGGGTGCGCTCAGTGGCGCGGGTGGCGCGCACAATGAGCGGTTCCATGGTCACGCCTGCCATGCTCAGGCTGAAGTTGACCTCGAGCGACGTCGTGCCTTGCTCCACGACAATACGCTGCTGGCGGGTTTCGTAGCCCGTGAAAGATGCAACCAAGGTGTAAGTACCTGGCTTGACATCCTCCAACCGGTAGTAGCCGTTGGCATCTGTGACTTGCACCGAGGCACTTCCTTCCAGTGCTACATGCGCCCATGCAAGCGGGCTGCCTTCGGTATCGCGCACCTGGCCATAAACAACAGCTTGCGCCGCGAGCCAGGCAGGCATCATGCAAAACTTACACAGCATTAATGGGAACAATCTCTTCATAACTGCAATTGAAATTACGGTGAACTAAAAATACACCGCCCCAGGGGCAAAGCGACTCGCATAAAAAGCAAGCCTCTTTTCGCGCAGTTTCCCTTCTCGGCATTACCCGGGCAGGTTCCTGTTTCGCCCGCGAAAGCGAAACAAAGGGTATGATCTCAGCCGCCGCAGCGGCACCCCTGAAGAGATGTGCAGCAAAGGTACAAAGAAAAAACTATATGTTGAATATACCCCAAAGCAAATGCGCACATCCTCCCGCTCTTTCTCCATATCTTTGTGCGCCGTGAGCAACCTCCAAACATTACTCGACCAATACTGCTACGACAAGCGCACTCAACGCCTGCTTCAATCTCTGCAGGCACAGCCTCGGGCGCACGTGCTGCTAAGCGGCGTCAGCTCCGGGCAGATCGCCGTACTCCTGGCTGCCGCCTGGCAGGCACAGCCGCGTACTATGCTGTTGGTAGCCGCCGACAAAGAGCAAGCTGCCTACCTACAAAATGACTTAACAGGGCTGCTGGCGCCTCAAACCATTCACTTTTTTCCCGATTCTTTCAAGCGGCCTCAGTATTTTGAAGAACTCAATGCCACCCAAATCCTCCAGCGCGCCGAAACCGTAAACCGTCTGGCCGAAGTGGAAAGCACCCGCCGCCGGAAGGTCATCGTCTCCTATCCCGAAGCGCTCATGGAGCAGGTGGTGTCGTCTCGGGCACTCGAAGCCGCGCGCATAGACATCCGCCAGGGCGAGCGCCTCAACGTGGACACCATGATCGAGATCCTGGTGGAGCACGGCTTTAGCCGGGAGGATTTCGTGTTTGAGCCAGGGCAGTTTTCCGTACGTGGCGGCATTGTGGACATCTTCTCCTACAGCCACGAAGAGCCATACCGCATCGAACTTTTCGACGATGAGGTAGAAAGCATTCGCTCCTTCAATCCATTGACCCAGCTCTCTACCCAGCGCATGGAGCGGGTATCCATTGTGCCCAACATACACTCCCGCTTCAGCAAGGAGCAAAAAGTACCCTTTTTTGAGGTGCTGCCTGACGACACCCTGTGCTGGGTGTATGAGGCTGTGCAGTTGCCAGCACAGTTGCAGAGCTGGGAGGAGAAGTCGAAAGCGCGCGTAGCCGCGATTTCTCAATTTGACGAGTCTGAGTTGGCGGCACTCTTTCGCGATGGGGCCTTTCTCACGGCAGCGCAAGTGATACAGTACCTCGAGCAGTTTGCCATGGTGCTGCTGGGAGATGAGCGGCAGCCATTTAGCGTGCATACTATCATCCCATACCATACCAGGCCGCAACCCAGTTTCAACAAGCAGTTCAACCTGCTCATCGAAGACCTTCAGGAGAATGCCCGCCGCGGTATTCGCAACTATCTTTTTACAGACAACCCCCGCCAGGTAGAGCGCTTCTACACCATCTTTGAAGACTTGCATGCCGACGTACAGTTTTACCCTATCACCTGCGCCATTCATGCCGGCTTTGTGGACCCCGACCTCAAGGTGGCCTGCTATACCGACCACCAGATATTCGAGCGATTTCACCGCTACAAGCTCAAACAGGGTTACACCAAAGAAATGGCGCTCAATGTGCGTATGCTCAATGAATTGCAGCCTGGTGACTTCGTCACCCACATTGATCACGGCATCGGGCGTTTCTCCGGCCTGGAAAAACTCAACATCAACGGCCATATCCAGGAGGCGGTGCGTCTGGTGTACAAGAATAACGATCTGCTCTACGTCAGTATCAACTCTCTGCACAAAATAGCCAAATACACCGGCAAAGACGGCACGCCGCCCGCTCTGTACAAGCTCGGCTCCGATGCCTGGAAAAACCTCAAAGCCAAGACCAAAAAGAAAGTCAAGAACATTGCCAAAGAACTCATTCAACTCTACGCCAAGCGCAAAGCTTCTCCCGGTTTTGCCTTTGCCCCCGACAACTATCTACAGACCGAACTGGAGGCCTCTTTTATTTATGAAGACACCCCCGACCAGCTCAAGTCTACCCTCGAAGTCAAGGAAGACATGCGCAAGCCCTACCCCATGGATCGCCTCATTTGTGGTGACGTGGGCTTTGGCAAAACCGAAGTGGCGGTACGGGCAGCCTTTAAGGCCATCCTGGACAAAAAACAGGTAGCTGTACTTGTGCCCACCACCATACTTGCGCTGCAACACTACAAAACCTTTGCCGGCCGCCTCAAGGAGTTTGGCGTGGCAGTGGACTACCTCAACCGCTTCCGCTCAGCTAAAGAACGCAAAGACATATTGGAGCGCCTCAAGCAAGGCCAACTCGACCTCATCATCGGCACGCACGCGCTACTATCCAAAGATGTGATTTTCAAAGACTTAGGGCTGCTTATTGTGGACGAAGAGCAGAAGTTTGGCGTAGCTGCCAAAGAGCGCCTGCGCCATCTCAAAGCCAACGTAGATACCCTCACCCTTACGGCTACGCCCATACCGCGCACTTTGCAGTTTTCGCTTATGGCCGCCCGCGACCTCTCCGTCATTCGTACACCACCGCCCAATCGCCAGCCTATCCACACAGAGGTGCGCGTGTTTAGTGAGGCGCTTGTCAGGGAGGCAATTTACTATGAGATCAACCGCGGTGGCCAGGTTTTCTTTGTGCACAACCGCATCAAAACTCTGCCTGACATGACGGCCATGCTCCAGCGCCTGTGCCCCGACGTGGAGTTCAAAATGGCGCACGGCCAGATGGAGCCCGAACGCCTGGAAAAAACCTTGGTGGACTTCATTGACAAACAGTTCGACGTGCTGGTGTGTACCAACATCATTGAGACCGGCCTGGATATTCCCAACGCCAACACTATGATCATTACCGACGCACACCAGTTTGGCATGAGCGACCTGCACCAGCTCCGCGGGCGCGTGGGGCGTTCCAACCGCAAGGCCTTTTGCTACCTGCTCAGCCCTCCACTATCCACCCTCACTACCGACGCCCGAAAGCGCCTGCGCACCATCGAGGAGTTTTCCGACCTGGGCAGCGGCTTCCAGATTGCCATGCGCGACCTCGACATCCGCGGTGCCGGCAACCTCCTCGGTGCCGAACAAAGCGGCTTCATAGCTGACATTGGCTTTGAGACTTTCCAGCGCATTCTCGATGAGGCTATACATGAGCTCAAGGAGAGTGAGTTCAAAGAACTTTTCCAGGAAGAACTAGCCCAGAACCCTCGCTACGTTAGCGACGTGGTCATTGATACCGACGTGGAAATGCTCATCCCCACCGAATACGTGACTAACACCACCGAACGCCTGGCCTTGTACACCGAGCTGGACGCCATAGAAACTGAAGAAGCCCTGGAACAATATGCCGAGCGGCTGCGCGACCGCTTTGGCCGCCTGCCCGCCCAGGTGCGCGAACTTTTTGAGGGCTTGCGCTTGCGATGGGTGTGTCGTCGGCTGGGCTTTGAGCGCATTGTGCTGAAAAACCAAAAGCTGCGGGCATATTTTGTAGAAAATCCGCAGTCTTCCTTCTACGAGACGCCTATTTTTCGCGCCATTCTGGCCTATGTAAATGCCCACGGCAAAGCACAGGGCTTGAGCTTCAAACAGAGCAATAGAAGCCTCATCCTGGTGAAGGACGGGGTCAAGAGTTTGAAGGCAGCCAAGGGCGTGTTGGAGGGCATACTAAAGGGAGTAGGGGCTTGAGCTTATTCTTGCAGGTACCCTGCCAGGCCCCCCCCCACTTGGTGTCAGGAGGAGGAATTAGCCCCGTTTTCAGCCGCGTAGCCACCCTTTCACTAAAGTCAAGGAAGTTGGTTTGCGCTGTATCCGTGCCACCCCCTTTCACCAAACCAAAAAATCAAGCGTCCAGGGGGGTAATTTTCTATCAAAGGCCAAACTTTGGTCAATATGATTTTTAGAAAAATAAACATTTGATAATCAGTGTTAAAGATTGTGTTTTTCTTCAAATTTGTATTTCGGTCGCCCCTTTTGATGTGCAAATAAGGCTATCTGGCATTTACCTTACCTGTTACTTTCGCTATACCGAATAAAAAACTGGGATTTCTATTGCAAAGTAGCCAAAAAGGACAATCGTTGTTTTGAAGCCCAATATTTATACCATTTAAAACGCATTCCACATGAGAAATGTATTTGTGCTCCTATTTCTGTTGCTGGGCCTGGGCGCGGCCCAAGCTCAGCGCGCCCTAATCAGCGGCAAAGTGATGGACAACACTTCCAAGGACCCCATCATCGGCGCCAATGTGTATTTACAGGGTACTACCTTTGGTACGGTTACCGATCTGGAAGGGCGGTATAGCATCAGCGTGGCGCCCGGCTCATACACGATCATTGTATCGTATGTGGGGTATGCCAGTTTTTCCACTGTTGTAAATGCAGAAGCCGGCCAAACCATAGACTTGAATGTTCCGTTGGAGCAAACCAACCTGTTGGGGCAGGAAGTCATTGTGTCGGCATCTCGACAAGCGGAGAAGATCACCACCGCACCAGCTACCGTATCGGTCATCAATTCGCGGGCCATTGCGGAGCTACCCTCTTTCAACGTAGCAGAATTGCTAGGGCGCCAGCGCGGCCTGGACTACGTGCGCTCCGGCATCCTGGGCATTGGCGTCAATGCGCGCGGCTTCAATAGCGCGTTCAACCCCAAAAACCTGCAGGTGAACGACGGGCGCTTCTCTACCCTCATTGCCACCGGCCTTCCCCTGGGCGCGCTCAGCACCACGGTAAAGGAAGACGTAGAGCGCATTGAGGTAGTGCTGGGGCCTTCCTCCGCGCTATTTGGTCCTAACGCTCACAATGGCCTGCTCAACACCATCACTAAAAATCCACGCACTAGCCAGGGCACTACCGTGGCCATGGGTTTTACTAGCTCCCTGCAAGAAGGGGTATTTGGCGAAACACCGCACGCCATGAGCTACCGCCTGCGCCACGCCATGAAGATTGGCAACAAGCTAGCCTTCAAAGTCAGTGGAGAATATACCACTGGCCAGGAATTCAGATATATAGATACTGTATATATTGGCGTAGGCCCTGCCGCTCTTCCGCTTACGGAGCTCGGCTCTGCCTTTGACAATGAAGGCAAGCAACAACCGGATTTCGGCTTCAGTTCTCTGCGTGGCGAAGCTCAGGTATATTACGCCGTAACCCCAAAGTCGGATATCATTGCAGCGTATGGGGGTAGCAAGAGCAATAATATCGGCAATACCAATGCCGGCCGCAATCAGATACGCGACTGGCTGGTCAACTGGGTACAAGTGCGTTATGTGTCACCTCGCTTCTTTGCCCAGGTGTACAATACCTGGAGCCGTACCGACTCCACCTTTGCCATGAACCAGCGCACGGTGAACTACTTCACCCTCATCAACGCCCGCAACCAAGCTGGCCAGCCGGTTTACACCCCGCGCCAGGCGCTCGAAAAATCGTACAGCACCCAGTGGCTTGCTATTCCTGCACTGCCCACTGGGGGTATCGAGTTGAAACGCGACGCCTTGTTCCAGGATTACTCCCAGCGCCTCAATGCTGAGGCCCAGTACAACAATCGTCTAGGCAACAACTTCAGCTACATTGCTGGCATTCAGTATCAGCGCGATGCAGCCAACAGCAACGGCACCTATCTGCTGGACCGCAACAAGGAAGGCAATATTGAGGATATTATCATAGGCCAGATTGGGGGCTATTTGCAATTGGATTACAAGATTGGCAACAATTTTAAAGTAGTGGCTGCCGCCCGCGCCGACCAACATGACCTTTATGGATTCAACTTCATACCTAAAGGGGCGCTGGTATATTACAACGACAACGGCTCCTTCCGTCTGACTTACGGCAAAGGTATTGCCGCACCCACTATCCTCAATCTCGAAGCCAATATCTTTGGAGGTATCTTACTTGGCAACGGCAAAGGCTTCACCCTTTCTGACGGTAGCAAGATAGACCCCCTTAAAGTAGAAACCATACAGACGCTGGAAACTGGCTACAAAGGCCAGTTGGGCAGCAAGCTCTTCGTGGATGCCAATGCCTACTACAACTGGTCCAAGGATTTCCTTAGCCCGGCGCTCAATATCGCCACCAATGGCCGTACAGTAACCCACCGTGGCGACCAGCCCATGTCAGATGTCATTCCTGGTACGCCTGCCACCGGCGCCACTACTGTATTGACTTACCTTAACTTTGGCAACGTCAATACTTATGGCTTTGACGCTTCCTTCAGCTACGGCTTGACGAAAGCATGGCTAGCTACGCTCAACTATTCCTACTTCGGCTACAACATTGATGAGAACGACCCTAAAAACGACGGCAATCGCAATGGCAAGGTAGACCAAAACGACCTGCCCATCAATACGCCGGCTCATAAACTGGGCATTGGCCTAAACTACACCAGTAGCAAAGTATTTGGTTCGCTATTTGGACGTTGGGTACAAGCCTATGATTTCTTCTCCGGTATCAATGTAGCTGCTGCTGACAATCCTGATCTGCTTTATGGCTGGCCGGGTGGCGCGGCACCTCAAGACCCCTACCGCGTACGCATAGGCCAGCGCGTGGGCCGCAACTTCAACTATGGTCCGTTGGGGGGCTTCTTCAATCTGGACTTGTCGGTGGGCTATCGCATCAGCAATATCTTCACGGTGTCTGGCCAGGTGACCAACCTACTCAACGCGGAAGTGCGTGAGTTTGTAGGCTCCCCTGCCATAGCTCCACTATACTCACTTGAGCTGAAAGTGAATCTGCCAGCTATCGGCGGCAATAAGTAAGTCGGAAAATGTAAAAGATAGATGTAAAACCGTAAAAGCGCGGTCATAGGCCTCCTTTTGCGGTTTTACATTTTGCATTTCTACTAGTTTAATTATTCCTTTGTTCTTTCAAAGCCTTTTCATGCGCAACGCCGTCATCCTTTCTTCCGGGGCGTTTGCCCCTGCGCGCGTATTGCCCAACCGCTACTTCAACGAATTGTTGGGCGAAGACGTGGACACGTGGCTCCGCGAAAACGTGGAAATCTACGAGCGCCGATGGTGCGGCCCAGAGGAAAGCGTTGCCGACCTCTGCGAATACGCTGCCCGGCAAGCGCTGGAACGCGCCAACCTCCAGCCTGCCCAGATAGACTTGCTCATCATTGCTACCGATACCCCAGAGTATGTGTCGCCCTCTACAGCAGCTGTAGTGCAGCATCGCATCGGGGCAGTAAATGCTGGAACATTTGACGTGAATACTGCTTGTGCTGGCTTTGTCACCGCTCTGGACATCGGTGCCAAGTACCTGCTCGGCGATGAGCACTATCGATATGTACTCGTCATTGGTGCGTATGCTATGAGCAAGTACCTGAACGTGCAAGACAAAAAAACCGTCACCCTCTTTGCCGATGGCGCCGGTGCTGTAGTGCTGGCGGCGGAGGAGAGAGAGACCAAGTGCGGCGTGCTAGCCAGCCAACTCATCTCGCAAGGTCAATACTGCGACTGGATGGGCATCTACGGCGGCGCAACGCGCTACCCTATCAGTGAGCAAGTACTGGCTGAGAAAAAGCATCTGCTTCAGTTTGTGAAAAAATTTCCCAAAGAACTCAATCCTGAGATGTGGTCGGCCATGACGCGCACCTTGTGCGAGCGCATCGGCGCAACTCCCAGCGATGTGGATCATTTTTTCATTACCCAGATCAACGTCAATAGCCTGCGCGAAACTATGGACTTGCTTGAGCAACCCCACCACAAAGCGCACACCGTCATGCACTATTATGGCTACACCGGCTCAGCTTGTATTCCTATGGCATTCAATGAGGCCATGGAACAAGGCAAGGTAAAACCCGGCGATTTGGGCTTTTTCATCGGCTCTGGGGGTGGGTTAGCCTTTGCAGCGGTAGCTGTGCGGTTTTGAAATGCCACCCCCCGCCCAAAGCGTCTTTTCTTTGCCTGACAAGGGGGCCATGGAGCGGAGCTACTTTTCGCCAAGCGCTGGTCCTGGCAAAAACTGCTTATTGAGCGGTATGCCGGAGAGTTATACTTCGATTCGCCAAGTTTTGTGCACAACATACGCAAATCATGCACAAAACTTGGCGTTGCTCAGTATACTAACATTTATACGTAAAGCTGAGTGGGTCATTTTGCAGACTGCTGACGAATGCCCTGTGTGCAGGGGCGATGTCTAATTTTTCTACAGCAGCTTCTCGCAATGTATTTTCTCCGCCAAACTGCGACAACTTCGCAGTTTGGCTCAACAGCCCAAACCTTACAATGGCGTTAAGTGTTATGCCTGCTGTTTTGAAAACCAGTACTTATGCCAATACAATTCATCCTTAACGGGCGATCCGTCAGCATAGAGGCTGACCCGGCCATGCCCTTGCTATGGGTACTACGCGACATACTGGGGCTGAAAGCCACCAAGTATGGCTGTGGCCGCGCCCAGTGTGGTGCCTGTAGCCTGCACGTGGACGGTCAGACGCAGCGTTCCTGCTCACTGCCCGTACAATTGGTTGCTGGCAAAAACGTGGTCACGCTGGAGGGTTTGTGTGCCAACCGCAGTCAACCCCATCCAGTGCAGCAGGCCTGGATGGAGGAGAATGTGCCCCAGTGCGGCTACTGCCAGCCAGGCTTTATGATGGCGGCGGCGGCGTTCTTGGAGCAGTTTCCCAACCCTACTGACGAAGACATCCAACAGCACATTACCAACGTGTGTCGTTGTGGCACGCATCCGCGCATCCTCAGGGCTATTAAACGAGCCGCTGCGCTCCGCAAAAACGTCTGAACGCCATGGCTTCCGAAAAGAAAATATTCTCCCGCCGCAAGTTCCTGATTCGCGGTGCCATTGTGCTGGGCGGTACAGTAGTAGGCATCTACCTGGGCAAGCGCCCCATACGCCGGTTTCTGGCTCAGCAAATTGAGGGTATTGAGCCGCCGGCCATGCTCTCACATTTCCAGCCTAACTTCTGGTTTGAAATCCAGCCTGACAACACCATCCTGTTCAAGTCGCCCAAGATCGAAATGGGGCAGGGTATCTTTACTGGTTTTGCCATGCTGGCTGCTGAAGAACTGGAAGTATCTCCCGAGCAAATCAAGGTAGTGCACGCCGATACCACCTCCGGCCCTATGGACAAAGTGGCCACCGGCGGTAGCAACTCTACACCCTCCATGTTCGTGCCTATTCGGCAAGTAGCCGCTACCATGCGAGAAATGCTTTGTCAGGCTGCCGCTGCGCAATGGGGCGTGCCGCGCTCAGAGGTAAAAGCAGAGAATGGTACGCTCCAGGCAGGTGCTCGCCAAGCCACCTACGCCGAAATAGCTGCCGCCACCCAGGAGTGGACTATACCTAAAACTCCGGCGCTCAAGCCAGTGTCGGAGTTCAAGTACGTGGGCAAGGACTTTAAGCGCAATGATCTGGAGGCCAAAGTCTTTGGTGACCCCATCTACGGCATTGACGCCACCATGCCCGGTATGCTGTATGCCTGTATCATACAATCGCCGTTTTACCGTGCCCCGCTCAAGTCAGCAAAGACCTCTGAAGCTGCCTCCTGGCCGGGCGTGGAGCGCATCATTTTAGAAAAAGACTGGATTGCCGTAGTAGCTCAGACCCGCTATGCCGCCGAAGCCGCCATGCTCATGGTAGAGGCCGAATGGGATGTGGGCAAAAAATATGAACAAGAAGACCTCATCCGTATGGTGACCGTGGGCCAAGGCAAGGGCGTGAATGTGCAGGAAGTGGGTTCGCCCAGACGCATACTTCAGGTGCCGGGTGGGCGCATTTTTCGCCAGGAGTATCGCACGCCCATGGCCGCCCATGCACAGATAGAGCCCAACGGCACAGTGGCGTATGTCGAAAAGGACAAAGCCACCATCATCATGAGCACGCAGTCGCCGGGATTTGTACGGGCGCAGCTGGCGGCCAGCCTGGGCATGAAGGCCAAAAACATCAATCTGATTCCGGCTTTCCCAGGGGGAGCCTTTGGCCGGCGTATGAAAACCCACAATGCTGTAGCCGCCGCACTGGTGTCCAGGGCCATGGGCAAGCCAATACACGCTTTTTACACTCGCGAGCAGGAGTTTATGTACTCACCCTGCCGCCCAAACACGCATCATGTATTGCAAGCCAAAATAGACGATAACGGACAGATACAGGCGCTTCACTATGACCTGGCTACGCCCGACATGGCCATTGAAGATAACGTAGGCTCGGCGGGCATATTCCTGGCCGGTGCCGATATCATTTCTGCTGGACACGGCGCGCCAGTCATTTACAACATACCCCACAAATCTACAGACGTTTGGCACTGTCCTTATCCTCTAGACACGGGCATCTGGCGCAGTGTAGGCATGTTTTCCAACGCCTTTGCCGTGGAGAGTTTCATCAACGAACTGGCGCGCGAAACCAGCCAAGATCCCATTGCCTTGCGTATCGCGCTACTGAAAAGCCCTGAAAAACTACACCAACGCTACGTGGCGGTATTAGAGAAGCTACGCGAAGTAAGCCGATGGGATATGCCCGCCGGCGAAGGCATTGGGCGGGGCGTGGCTTTCGGCGACGACCGCAAGAGCATAGCCGCCGCCGTAGTAGAGGTAAGTTTGCGCAGCAGTCGCGTGAAGGTCAACAAAGTTACCATGGTACTAGACCCCGGGCTTTGTATCAACCCCGAGGGCATTCGTCAGCAAGCCGAGGGTTGCATCATGATGGGCATCAGCGCCGCCTTGTATGAAGAACTCAAGGTGAAAGGCGGCCGGATTTACAACACCAGCTTTCAGGCCTACCCTATGGCTACCTTGGCCGATGTGCCCGAGATAGAAATTGTCTTACTGCCAGGCGATGAGGTGCCTTATGGGGTGGGCGAACCCCCACTAGCCCCCATAGCTCCGGCCATTGCCAGCGCTGTGTATGACCTGACGGGCAAACCTCAGCGAAGCCTGCCCATCAGGTTGGCTTGAACAGATCACTTCTGCACCAGGTTGGCAAAGCGATAGTAGAACGGCGTTTTGGAGTTAGCATGCTTGCGCACGTACTTGCCTGTAACGAAGGGCATGTACATGACCCTGCGACGCGAAGCCTCCCCCACGTAAGGAGATACCTGTACCCTGTGCCACACGTTGCCGTAATGTACTGTTAGGTCGCCAGCGTGGAGGTTAAGGGCTACTTCGCGTGGGTCAGGATTGTGGTCTATGTGTTGTTTTTTGGCGAACACCTGGTTCCAGAGGCTGGCCTTGTGCGTACCTGGCAATACGCGCAGACCACCCTTTTCTGGTGGGCAGTCGTCCAGGTGGATACCTACATTGAGCATAGGCATAATTTTGTGGCCCAGGAAGATGTCGCGCGAGTTATCGGTGTGCCAGCCCATTTGGGAGAACTTGGTATCGGGGTGGTTCACAAAGTGATTGAAGATCATCCCGTCTTTTTCCTCGTGCCCGATGCGGCCTTCGTAGGGATGCAGCAGTTCGAGCAAGGCGTGCAGACGAGGGTCTTCGAGAAATTCGGCCAACACTGGGCTGTGCAGATTTACAAAGCACATGCGCTGGATGATGGTGCTACCGTCCACGTCCTTGCCAAATTTTAAGGGGATGCCATTCACTTTGGTGACGCCTTCTGCGAGCCATTTGGCTTCGATTTTTTTGAGTTCGCTCAAAAACAGTTCCACGGTTTCTTTAGAGATGAACTGCTTAAACTGGATCACGCCATACTTGAAAAAATGGGCTTTCTGTTCTTCGGTGAGCTTGTCGCCCTCGAACACAAAATCTTTGTGGTGATACTTGAGTACTTTCATAAGACAATTCTGTTTTTTGTTGCTACTATTTTTGTTGCTTATCTTCTCAAAAGCAGGATTTAACAAGACAAAATTAGGTGCTGTGGCACAAGTCTGCATGCTGTGGGCTTGATTTCGAGTGTTTTTGCCCACAATAACCTGATTATCAAAGATAAAAATTTCCTTAAAACCTGCTAATCCGACAGGATGGCACTTAAAAAAATGCTTTGCTTTTTGAAAAAACACCAAAAATATCCGACCCAAATAAGGGATAAACTACGTGTTTGCAAACTGCGTTTCTATGTTTAGTACAAACGTCGAGCCATGTTCAGACCCATTAGAATCGGATTATGCCTCTCCGGCGGAGGAGCCAAAGGCATTGCACACATCGGCGTGCTCAAAGCCCTGCGCGAAGTAGGCATCTACCCCGATGTGGTATCCGGTGCCAGCGCAGGTTCGGTGGTGGGCGCCTTGTATGCTGCCGGCAAAACTCCAGAGGAAATGATAGACTTTGTGCGAGATGGCAGTCTGTTCAAAATTTACAAAATCATCTTACCCAGCGACGGCTTCACCAAACTCACCTACCTCAAGGAAAAACTTCAGCAAGCCATACCCGACGACAGCTTTGAAAAACTCAAACGCCCGCTTTTCGTGTCCGTTACCAACCTCATCACCGGCGAGAGTGAAATTTTCAGTCAAGGGCCATTGTTTGATGTGATTGTGGCTTCGTCCTCTATTCCGCTGGTATTCAGCCCAGTAGAGATCAATGGCCAACTATATGTGGACGGTGGCCTACTGGCTAACTTCCCCGTGGCGCCGCTCATTAGCCGCTCGGACGTAGTGCTGGGCGTTAACCTAATGCCCCAGGAACCTGTGTCTGAGAAAACTGTGCAAAACATCATCGGCATTGCCACACGCTGCTTTTCCCTGTCAGTGTGGGCCAACACCCAGCCCCAGCTCAGCCGCTGTCATGTGCTCATTACTCCGCCCCACATTGACCAGTACCATGTGTTCCAGTTCAATCGCTACAAAGAGTTGGTCGAACTGGGGTACGAAGCCGCCTTGGATAAAATGCCCGAAATCATAGACGCCATTGAAACCGCCAGAAAAGCGCGTAATGCCCTCAAGGAAGCCGTTGTACCTCTGCGAGGGCAGGCATAGCCTCTAAACCTTTGTGTATGATTTGCGGATGTGGTGCACAAAACTTGGTGAGCCGAAGTATACACGAAACGCATAGCGCACGGCTTATGGCCTGCTCTGCAGAACAGCAAGGCTGTGTCATGCCGTAGAAACTCGTAGCCACCTAAATTTCAATTAGCAATTTTTTCGCCTGACAATTATTGGCTTATGTAGAGCGTTATATAACTTTGCGCCTCGGAACCAACCCATAAAAGTATCACCCATGCTCGAATCTGTTATCTTGCTTTTCCAGTCCACTGACATTGTACGCGAACCCGTGCAGCAAGGCAGCCAAAGCCTCTTCGACATCGTGCGCTCCGGCGGGCCCATCGGCATGATCATCGTTACGCTGCAAATACTCATGTCGTTCATTGCGCTTTACATTTTCATTGAGCGCTTCCTTACTATAAAGAAGGCGTCTCAGATTGACGAAAGTTTTATGAACAACATCCGCTTCAATGTGCAGTCGGGCAATATACAGGGCGCCAAAGCACTTTGCCAGGCAACAGACTCGCCTGTGGCTCGCATGGTAGAAAAAGGCCTCATGCGCATAGGCAAACCCCTGCGTGATATTGATGCCGCCATCGAAAACGTGGGCAACTTGGAAATCTTCAAACTCGAGAAAAACCTCTCCACCTTGGCCAGCATTGCTGGCGCTTCGCCTATGTTGGGCTTTCTCGGCACAGTGACAGGTATGATCATCGCCTTCTACAAAATGGCCTCCGAACAAAACGTAACGCCATCCGTGCTAGCTGGCGGTATCTACCAGGCCCTGCTGACCACTGCCTTTGGTCTGGTAGTGGGCATCTTTGCCTTGGTAGCATACAATATCTTGGTAGCTAATGTGGACAAGGTGGTGTTCAAGATGGAGCGCAGTACCACTGAATTTATGGACTTGCTGCAGGAGCCTACGCTCTGATGATTCACTGCCGAAAATACTCGGCTCAAATCCAGACACATGGCACTCAAAAAAAGAAGCGGTGTCAGCGCGGAGTTCAGCCTGGCTTCTATGACCGACATAATCTTCCTGCTGCTGCTGTTTTTCATGCTTACTTCTACTCTGGTCAAGATCCAGCCTTTCAAACTGCCTGAATCCGACGCCAAGACCGTAGCTGCCACCAACGTGGTAGTCACCATCCGCAAGGACGGCAGCCACGCCCTCAACAACCAGGATATTGACCCTGCGGCGCTGACAAGGGGCATTGCTTCCGCCCTGCAACAGGCTGCAGAAAGCAAAGAAGAACCCACTGTGACCATTGTAGCAGAGGTGGGCACGCCTTTCGGCCTAGTAGTGGATGTCATGGAGGCTGCTGCCAAAAACAAGGCGCGCGCCATTATAGCCACTCAGCCCAAAGGGCAATAAATTTGACTCACACTGTATAATTTGTGCAATATGGCCGTCAAAAAACGCACCAAGGTCTCGCCGGAGTTCAACATGTCTTCTATGACAGATATCATCTTCCTGCTGTTGATCTTCTTCATGCTCACCTCCTCGGTGGTGGCGCCTAATGCCCTGAACCTCAAACTACCTGGTAGATCCAACGCACCCAAAGTAGCACCCAAAAATCTGGACGACGTACGCATTCGCAATTCAGGCGCTTTTGCGCTTAACGGCCGTACCGTTGACCTGGTTCAACTGGACGAGGAACTAGGAAGCCGCGCGCGTGGTAAGAGCGATTTTTCCATCACCATCTCGCCTGACAACGATACCCCTACCGAGTACGTAGTAGCCGTGATGGACATTGCACTGCGCCACAACATCAATGCCATACTCACTACAGAAAAAAGCAACCGATGACACCCTGAAGCTGTTAAATATTTGTCAAACTGCTGTGTAGGGTATTGCTTTTTAGTAGTTCGACCGTTTTAGCAGGGTGTTTGTTTCACTTGAAATTTCCAAAAAAATTGCACACCTATGGCATTCGACACCTTGGTCACGAGAGAAGAGCCAAAAAACCGGCAGCGCAGTGCGCTCATCAGCACGCTCATACACCTCATTCTGATTTTGCTAGTGCTTATGCCCTTGCTCAAATTTCCCGATCCGCCGCCCGGCCAGGAGGGTATTTTGGTCAACCTAGGCTTGCCTGACCAAGGCCAAGGCCTGGAAAACGCCCCTGCACCGGCGCCATCCAAGCCCGAGCCACAGCCTCAGCCTAAGGAAGAGGTTGTGCCGCCCAGACCCGAACCCAAACCCACCAAGCCCGAGCCGGTGAAAGAACGCGAGGTGCGCACTACCGAAGACCCCGATGCCATAGCCCTGCGCAAAAGAGAAGAGCAGGAGCGCAAAGCAAAGGCGGAAGAAGAAGCCAGACGCCGTACTGAAGAAGAAGCCAGACGCCGCGCCCAGGAGGAAGAGCGTCGTAAAGCTGAAGCTGAAGCTGCCCGCCAGAAAGCTGAAGCGGATAAGCTCAAAAACGAGATGGGAACCCTGTTTGGTGGCGGTGGCAGCGGTAGTGGCAAAGGCAACACCAGCAAACCCGGCAACCAAGGTGACCCCAGCGGTGATCCCAGCGGCGATAAACTCTCTGGCGTATCTACGGGCATTGGCCAAGTAGGCGGGGGGCTGGGCGGTCGCAGGGTCGTTTCCTCGCCACGCATAACCGATGATTCTCAGGACCGCGGCACCGTAGTAGTGCGGGTATGCGTCAATGCCGATGGAGATGTCATTTCGGCTACTTTTACCCAAGCCGGCTCTACAGCTACCTCTGCACGGCTCAAGGAGTTGGCTACTGCCAATGCGCGCCGCTGGAAGTTTGGCCCTGGCGAAGATGGCCAATGTGGCACAATTACCTACAACTTCAGGGTGCAGTAGTGGTGATGTTCGGCGCAGGCGATATTTCGTGCTACATCCACGATATTTAGCCGCACGACATCAAAAGCGCGATTGCTGCGAGTTTTAGGCAGCCCTGTATCTACAGGTCTTATTGCCATTGACTCAGGTAGTTGTTTGTACAATCAGATGCCCACCCTCTGTATAGGGGGGTAGCCAATCCGTATGCGTTGTTGCAATTATATGGCTGTATTATGTGGCAGAACTCCTAATTTTGCCATTATCCAGCCTGTGGCCAGCGCTTTCAGAGAATATGAGCGACGGGGCAGGTGTTGAGTCCCAATTGTGTCGTTTCATGGGTAGGCCCCTGATGTTTTGGTGTTTCTGTGGGTTTAGCAGCTTGTTGGCAGCTCAGTCTGACAGCTTGTGTTGGATCGGCGCCATCAGCGTGCGGGGCGCCAAGCATACCAAAGAAGCCATTATTTTGCGCGAGATGTTGGTGCGCCCCAACGACACACTACCGGTAGAACTCCTGGTCAGGCGCGTGGAGCAGAGCCGCTTGCAACTGCTCAACACGGGCTTGTTCACCGCCGTAGAAATCACGTACAAAAACTGGGAGGCTGCCACTGCGCGCGTACATTTGATGGTAGAGGTGGACGAGGCTTGGTACATCTTTCCCGTACCAGTGTTTGACCTGGCCGACCGCAACTTCAACATTTGGTGGGTAGAGCAAAAGCGCTCACTGGATCGCGTCAACTATGGGCTAGACTTTAGTCACCTCAACTTTACAGGCAATAACGACCCCCTGAAGGCCAAAGTACAGTTTGGCTACACCCGCAAGTACAACCTGCGCTACTCCCCCCCGTTCATCAACCGCGCCAAAACTTTGGGGCTGTCCATCCTGACCGATTACTCCCAAAACCGCGAAGTGAACTACGCTACCACTGGCAATAAACAGGATTTCTGGCGCAAAGATGATGGCTTCGTTTACACCCACTTTCGCACCGAATTGGGGATGACCTACCGCCCCGGTGCCCGCAATTTTCACTACGCCGAATTAGCTTACAACCAAAATCGGGTGGATCCTTTCGTGGCTGACTCGCTCAACCCCGGTTTTTTTCTGGAAGGGCGCAGTTTGCAGCGCTATTTCTCTTTGCTCTACGAGTTCACCGCCGACTACCGCGACATGCGTGCCTATCCGCTTAATGGTTATTTCTTGAGGGCCAAAATTCGCAAGGATGGCCTGGGATTCTTTCCTGACCGCAACGCCCTGACACTTACTACGCGCATGGACTACTATCATACGTTTAGCAAGCGTTGGAGTGCGGCGATCATTAGCAACGGCAAGTTTTCTTTTATCCGCATACCTCAACCCTACAATGACAACCGCGCTTTGGGCTTTGGCAACCTCTACCTGCCTGGCTATGAGTACTATCTGGCCGATGGGCTGGATATGGCACTGCTGCGTTCCATTGTGCGCTATCGCGCGCTAAGCATGGACATACGCCTAGGCAAGTGGATGCCGCTGGCCAACTATCGCCGCATTCCGTTCAAGGTATATCTGGCCTGCAATGCTGGTTGGGCGGTGGTCAATGATCCCTTCCCTACGCGCCAGGGGAATCCGCTGAGCAATCGCCCGATCTGGGGTGGCGGACCGGCCTTGCATTTGGTGTTTTTCTATGATAAAGTACTGCTATTTGAATACAGCTTCAACCACCTCGGCGAGAAAGGGTTATTTTTACACCTGAATATGGGTATTTGAGGGCAGAGAGCAGCGGGTGGCAGGCTGCTTTTTTTTCGAGAACCTGACCCGAAAACCCAGCGTCAGAGCAGTTTTGACGTAACTTGAAACGGAAACATGCAAGTAGTCGTATTTAGCAAAGTAGCCAAAGAACAGGACTTGCCGCACATACAGGCGCTGTTTGATGCCCTGCACGCCGAAGATTTTAACGCCTTTGTGTACCAGCCGTACTTAGAGCAGTTGCGTGGCAAGGTGTTATTCCGCAGGGAGGTAGGGGTATTTGAAAATTATGGCGACTTCAAAGTCAAGCAATTGGACTACTGCATAACGCTTGGAGGAGATGGTACTATCTTGTCTGCGTTGCTGCATGTGCGCGATAGCGGCGTGCCCATTCTTGGCATCAATCTAGGGCGGCTGGGCTTCTTGGCTGGCATTGAAAAGCGACGCATTACTGAGGCCGTTCACCTGCTGCGCAGAGGCATGTACGAGGTGGAGGAGCGCAGCTTGCTCTATCTAGAGTCTAATTTGCCGCTGTTTGAGGGCAGCCGCTTTGCCCTCAACGACTGCACCCTGCTCAAGCGCGATACTTCTTCCATGATCAATATCCATGCCTTCGTCAACGGTGCTTATCTGAACACGTATTGGGCCGACGGCGTCATTGTAGCTACACCTACTGGCTCCACGGGATACTCGCTGAGTTGCGGCGGGCCCATTATCTTTCCTGATTCAAACTCTTTTGTCATCACGCCGGTGGCACCGCACAATCTCAACGTGCGTCCTTTGATCATCTCAGACGACGCCGTGATTTCTTTTGAAGTGGAAGGCCGCTCGGAGACTTTCCTGTGTACACTAGACTCCCGCTCGGAGGTCATCACACCAGCGCACCAGTTGGCTTTGCGCAAAAACGACTTTAGCGTCAAACTCATACGCTTGCCGGGTGCGGGTTTCCTGGAAACTATGCGGGAAAAACTGAGCTGGGGCGCCGATAAACGCAACGATTGAACCATGCACGTAGAACTCATTCACCAGGGCGTCTGCCAAAAGGCCAACTTGCGCCGCCCGCTGGATATTTCCATCCCCTTGCGCGAGGGGCCAGACACTGTGAATTGCTTTTACGCGCCCCTGCTAGACATGACGCCAGTGCGTATGGGCAGTTTTGTGGGGGATGTAGGCCTGGGTGGCCCGGTCAATTTTTACAACGTGCGCCTCAACCCACACGGAAACGGCACGCACACAGAATGCGTAGGGCACATCAGCATTGAAAAAATTACCTTAAACCAGTGCTTGACAAATTTCCATTTTGTAGCGATATTGCACTCTGTTTGGCCGCAAGTGCAGACGGACGGCGACCGCGTGATTACACTCGAGCAACTGCAAGATATGCCTCCCCTCGAAGGTGTGGAAGCCGTAGTACTACGCACGCTGCCCAACTACGCAGACAAGTGCCGTCTGCATTATTCGGGTACCAACCCGCCGTATTTCCATCCGGAGGCCGTAGCTTGGCTCGTGGAAAAAGGTGTAGAACATCTGCTGGTGGACTTGCCCTCGGTGGACAGGGAGGAAGACGGTGGTAAACTGGTGGCGCACCGGGCCTTCTGGCGTTATCCCGAGGCGACCAGAACGCAGGCCACCATTACTGAACTGATTTTTGTAAACAATTTTATAGCTGACGGTTTATATTTGCTCAATATCCAGATCACTTCACTGGAGTTGGATGCCTCGCCAAGTAAACCAGTGTTGTATGCTTTGCAACCGATGACGTGAGCCATGCAGTTTTTGCAGCCTACATATTACTCCAAGCTCTTCCTCGACTTCAAAAGTATTGATGCAGCGGCCTATCGCGACATCGTGCACTTCTTTGAGCGCCATGAGCAGGACATCCGCCAGCTGGATTTCGACGAGTATTTCGAGGTGCTCTACGCTTATGTCAACGCCTTATTTGAGATCGGCATCTATCGCCGCCACGCGGTGATGGCCGACGAACTTATTGAGGCGGCAATCTGCCACAACATTCACCTGTACCGGCAAGAAGACGTATTTCGCAAGGCGCTTTTCCGTAAGGCGGCCTCCCTGTACAACATCAGCGATTATGACGACGCTGTGCACATTCTGCGCGAACTTTTGCGCATAGACCCCGCCGATACAGATGCCATGACTTTACTGAAAAAATGCCTGTACCGAAAAGAAAACCGCCCATTGCTGGCCTTTCGGGCAGGCAGTATTCTGTTGTTGCTGCTTTCTGCCCTGGTAGTATGCGTAGAGATGCTGATTGTCCGACCCTTTTATGCTATGCATGCCTCCTGGGTAGAGACGTTGCGCAACGCCATGTTTGCCGGTGCGTTGGCTTTGCTGACACTTGGCGAAGGCTTGCATCGCTGGCTGGTACGCCGACAAGTTCGTACATTTGTGGCTACGCATCAGCAGCGCAAGCAAAAAGCTGATGTGCCAACCCAAATGCACGATTAATGCCATGGCCAAAAAGAACAAGAGCAACCAACGCGCCGTCAAATCTGCTCCAATCCCTACCTTTTCGGCAGCCGCCAACCCACCCATCCGCACAGCCATCGGGAAGCCCAGGCCCTGGTATCCTTGGGCTGTATTTCTGCTGGGATTTGCACTGTATGCAAATACCTTCTCACATGACTTCACGCTGGACGACGCCATTGTCATCACCGACAATATGTTCACCCAGCAAGGTATAGCCGGTGTTCCCGGGCTGCTGAAGTACGACACCTTCTATGGTTTTTTTAAAGATCCCTCCAAAGCGAGGCTGGTGGCCGGCGGCCGTTATCGCCCCCTTACGCCTGTGATGTTTGCAACAGAAAAGTCGCTTTTTGGGGCGCATCATCGCCTGGCTGGGCACGTCATCAATGCGCTGCTGTATGGGCTGACGGGCGCTATGATTTACTGGCTGGTGCTGGCATGGTTTCAAGACCGCCCCGAAGGGCTGTTTGTAGCGCTTGGCACAGCGGTGCTTTTTGTTTGTCACCCTGTGCATACCGAAGCGGTGGCCAACATCAAAGGCAGGGATGAAATAGTGGCACTTTTGGGTAGCCTGGCTGCGTTGTGGTGGACTTACAAAGCTTTGCAAAGCAAGCAGTTGGCTTGGCTGCTGCCCGCTATGCTGGCCTTTTTTATGGCTTTGCTCTCCAAAGAAAATGCCATCACCTTCATGGCCGTAGTCCCTCTCACGTTGTATTACTTCAGCCGAGCTAAGGCAGGAAGTATTGCAGCCTTCACTATGCCGTTGTTACTGCCAACATTGATTTTTCTGCTCATTCGTGGAGCCATCCTAGGCTGGAAACTGGGCGATCCACCCATGGAGTTGATGAACAATCCATTTCTCAAAATCGTGAATAATGAATGGGTACCCTTCAATGCCGCCGAGAAAAGCGCTACGGTCATGGTCACCTTGTGGGAATACCTACGCCTGCTGGTATGGCCACATCCGCTAACACACGACTACTATCCCCGCCATATAGATATGGCTCAATGGAACCACTGGAAGCCCCTACTGGGATTGATGCTTCATCTGGCATTACTGGCGCTGGCTATTCTGGGGCTGCGCCGTAAAGACCCCGTGAGCTACGGCATCTGGTATTATCTTATCACGCTGTCCATTGTATCTAATGTAGTTTTTGCGGTGGGCACCAATATGTCTGAGCGTTTTATTTACATGCCTTCAGTGGGTTTTGCGCTGGTCTTTTCCGTGTTGGTATATCGGCTGCTGGGGCGCAAGTCATCAGAAGTGTTTCCGGTAGCCAGTCTTGCTTGCATCGGGATTGTAGCGCTGGCCTTTTCTGGCAAAACTCTGCTGCGCAATACGGTGTGGAAAGACAACCTGACCCTGTTTACTACTGATGTGAAGACCTCCTACCGCAGCGCTAAAGTGCGCAATGCCACCGGAGGGGAGCTTTACACCCAGGCCATAAAGCCCGAAAACGAAGCGCGCCGCGAAGCCATGCTGCGCCAGGCAGTGGGGCACTTGCAGGAGGCAGTGCGCATTCACCCCACGTACAAAAATGCCTACTTGCTGCTGGGCAACTGCTACAACTACCTCAAAGAATACGAAGCCTCCGTACAGGCCTATCAAAATGCCCTGCGTATAGACGCCGACTACGCAGACGCTAAAGAAAATCTCGGCATTACCTATCGCGAAGCTGGCAAGTACTATGGCGAAACGGAAAAAAATCTGTCTAAAGCACTCGAATACCTGAATAAAGCCTACCAAATGCGCCCCACAGAGTTTGAAACTGTGCGATTGCTGGGCGTAGCCTACGGCGCCAATGGCAATTTCCAGGAGTCGGAGCGATATTTTCTCAAGGCATTGGAAATCAACGACCAACATGCGGATACCTGGTTTGACCTGGGCCTGACCTACCTCTACGCCGGGCAGAATGCTAAAGCAGAGCCTTGTATCGCTAAAGCCAAAGCGCTGGACGCAGGGATTGAGGAAAGGAGAAGGAAGTGACCGGATGACTTTGAGACTGGAAGACCGCAACTACTTGAGCATTGTAGCTTTGTGAAGGGCTGCCTGTAACCTATTAGCTTTTGCTTACCGCTGACTGTCCGCGGTGAGCTTACCTTCTCAAGCAGCGTACTTTCCTGAAGTGGCTCCTCAGTTCGTAGAAGTTTTCTCGAAAAGTTTGAGTGCAAGGCGACTGCCAGTGGTTATAAGCGCCAATATCCAACAATTGAGTGTGATGCCGATAGAGTTCCTTGATGGCGTGCCAAAAGGAATGCCGAGGATCGTAAGCATGGGTGGGTTCGCTCAGGGCACCATTAAGCTCAATGATGGAGAAATGCTGGCCTTGTTCGAGTTCTTCCCAGGTGCGAAATCGGATATCGAGGCGGCCATAAAAAAAACCTGGAATCTGGCGACAAAGCGAGTCAACAACTTCGAGTAGAGCAGGGCTGGCCCGATACGACCAGTCAAGAAACATAGTGCCCAGGTTGTGATTACCTATGGGCTCCAAGCAAATGGATTCGCCAAGCTGGGGTATAATATCGAGGTTCTGCCGGTTGGCCAGGCGCTCTATTTGCATGGCGTAGCGCGGAGTTTGGGCTAGCAATTGCCGAAGCGTACGTTGGCCGTCGCCCATGACACTCATGAATTCCTTACCGGTGATGCCGGTGATGCGTCCTTGTGCTTGCTCGGGGTGACGGATGTAAAAAATGGCAGTTTCGTTTTCGTAGGGAATTTTTTCCTGTACCAAGTACTCATAAGAAGCTAAGTGATGGTAGGCGGTCAATTCCTGCTCGCAGTGAATAACCTGAACCTGAATGCCGCGCAAGCCGAGGTCGGGCTTGACGATGACGGGATAGGTAAATCCGTGTTCCTTGAAGTCTTGAAGGAGTTGCTCTGGCGTTCCGCCCTGGATCAGGATGGTTTTCGGGTAGGAATGCGAAGGCAACAGTTGGTAGATCTGCATTTTGCTCACGTGGTACATACCGCCGTTGCGCATAGCAGGATTCACCTGTGTGAAGTAAAAAACGCCTCGATGCTCAATAGCCTTAATTATCCATAAGGGTGCAACGGGCAGATAGAATACCCAGGAAGGCCAATACTCCCAGTACAGCAGGCGATGTATTTGGCGCCTGAATCGCGGCCATATACCTAGGGTGTACATGGTTGTACAAGCTACGTGCCCTGTTTTTGGCGCCAGGCAATGGTAGAAGGTGCTACGCCGAAAGCACCATCTACAGCCTCTGGACGTTTGAGTTCCAGCAAGGCTACCTTTATAAGCGCCTGATGATGAATACAGTGGTCGGTGCAGTAAATTAACTCTCGACAGTAGCTGCTTTGCACAGGCGAAATGTCGGCATACGATTGAGCCAACAATAGGATGGGCTTATCTGTTTTTTCCCATTGGACAGCAATCTCCTCAAGCGCTCGCAAGGCGGCTTGTCGGTTGGTTTGCAGCATGGGGTCTCTTTTTCGGTCTTCGTAACATACCTGCCCTGCATCATAGCCTGCTTCCAGACACTGAAACATCTCAATAATGTGGCGGGTGTGCTCGCCAATGGTAGCGCCGCTCAGATTTTGAATAGGCCGAATGAACTCCACATCAGGAAGCGTTTGAAGAAGGCTGTATAGAGACTGGATAATCGTGTGGCCGCGAGAAATTTCCATACAACATCAATAAGGGTAATTGTGGATGCTGGTTTTCAGCGCGCAAGTTAGTGACATTCTGGCTTTCAGGTCGTTTTTCGGAGGGGTATACGCAATAACTCTCTGTAATGGATGCCTAACAGAGCCAAAGAAGCTGCAAAAACCACTATGGCCAGGTAAAAAACCCTGCCGCCGTCGCCATTAATTTCAATACCAAGCGGCCCTAAATGGGCAAAAATAGCCCCGGAGATAATGCCTAGGCTCATCACGGCGCCATATATCTTTGTGCGAGGCAGTAAGATTAACAAGGCCACTATGAGTTCCGCCACACCTAGGCCAATGCGGCCATATGGCTCAACCCCCAGCCTGGAGAAAATATACACAGAGTCAGGGTGCCCCGAAAACTTGTAGTACAGAGTTTGTAGATAAATCACAGCAATGAGCACGCTGAGTGCAGGAGAAACGATTTTCAGGAGGCGATTCATCTTTTTGAATGGGTTGGGTGAAACAATGGCGCAAAGGTGCAGCTTTGCCAACAAGGCATGTGTAGTAGACAGGACAATTGAGAACTTCGGGCAGTATGCAGCGCGACGGGATAGGGTTCTTCCGGCACATAATTTACCTCAAATACAGATAAGGCACTCTGTGCCTTCTGACTTAAGGACATCACCTGCACCCTATCTGAACGCTAGTTTATGCATAGGAAGCATAGCGTGCTGCAAAGGCTGTACCGCCGATGCCGCCTTATGTCCTTGCGCTAAAATCCGCTCTTCTTGCCCACAAAGGCCAGCAACTCCCACCAGCAATTGGCTGCTTTGTAAACTCGGTGATGTGGCGTAAGCACAGCACCAAACCCACGGAATACCTCCTCTACTGGCTCCAGCATGCTACCCTCAAAATCAAAGCTCAACCCTTGGCGCCCGCACCATTGCAGCACGTGCCACACCAGTAGATACAAGGCGCCGCTGGAGCGCAGCATAGGGTCGGCGCCGCTGAGCAAGTAGTAAGCAGTATGCGCATCCCTAACGATGTACGCACTGGCGTGGTAGCGCCCGGCATCGTCTTCGGCCAGCAGAATGAGGCGTTGCCCGCGTGGCGCTAATGCGCTATCAATACGCTCAAGGGCAGGCCAGTTGAGCGCGGGGGCATGGCGTTGCCGGCGAAGCGATAGTTCGCAAACATGGAAGAGTGCGGCCAGGTTGTCAGATTCTACTACGCGGATGGAGGCTTCTGCCTTGCGAATCCAGGTGCGCACATTGCTGCGAAAGTGGTCAAATATATTAGTCCAATCGTGCAGGTTGGGCAGTAGGTAGGTATAGTGGGTGGTTTGTCGGTAGCCACGCCAGTAAGCCGGTAGCCAGTTTTGTATGCCAGGATGCCACTCCTGATAGTAAAGTACTACTGGCGGCAATTGATCCAGAAGCTCGCCCAATACCTTTTTTTCAAACGCGTAGCGGCTTTCGCGGCGCTCCAGGTTATGCGGATAAAAAAGCAACGGCCCAGCATAGGGCGTGTAGGGTGGCATCACAATGCGGGTAATACCAAAGGTTTTGCGCAAGCAATACACCCATGTGCCAGTTGTATGCCCGCCTCTGTCGCGAGCCATGATGGCCTCCCAGTGTCCAGCACCAGCAGCAGCGTCGAGCCACAGCGGTTGGAAGTAAAGCGGCAGCGCTGGTTGCGAGGCTGCCCAATGACGGTAAGCATCTTGTGGCGTGGCGTACATGGTAAATACGTTGTACTATCAAAATAACCTGACGCGCCGCGAATGTGAGGATTTTTTGGCACAAAAACCACCCATCCTCGCCAAGATAAACGATGCAAGAACGATCTCTATCATAGCGCTGCTCTGCTGGCAGGTACACATTTATGACAACTACAAACTTTTGTGACTTTTCTGAGATGGCCATGCACTTCAATCCTCCAATGAGCTTGCAAACAGTGCATTGCCGTGGTCAATCAGTTCGTACATATCCAAAGATCAAGTGTACCTTAAGGAGACAAAAAAATCCTCATCCTGCCGGCATCACCAACCCCCAAAACTTCGCCCAAACTCAAGCGGCACACAGCTGAAACACTGCTGCACATAGATACGCTAAACTGGGCTTGAATAATAGGACATGTCATAATTGAAAAATACCCTGGCAACTTGCACGCTTCTGCTCTGCTGGCACTCAAATGCGTATAGCAATCAACCATCCGCAGCCAGCGCGTGTCTTACTGATGACAAAGCAAAAACCTGACTTCGCCATGCCGCGCAAAAACGCTACCTTTGCTGCTTCAACAAGTCTGTTTGATATGACCCGACTGCTTTTTCCTGCGCTGGCCGCTCTCCTCTTGTTAGGTAGTGCATGCAGCACTGACTTTGAGCTGGAAGCCCCCTGGAAGGACATCCCCATCGTGTATGGCTTTCTGGATTTGCAAGACACCGCCCACTACATTCGCTTGGAGAAAGCATTCCTGCAGCCTGGTGGCAATGCCAACCAGATTGCCCAAATTGCCGACTCACTGTACTATCCCCCTTCGGTGACGGTACAAATTGAAAAGCGCACCACTGGTCAGCGCTTCACCCTACAGCGTGTGGACGGTAACACCGAA
Source organism: uncultured Saprospiraceae bacterium (assembly GCA_938015595.1). Taxonomy (GTDB): domain Bacteria; phylum Bacteroidota; class Bacteroidia; order Chitinophagales; family Saprospiraceae; genus UBA2329. The sequence continues at coordinate 75,836 of CALLPI010000020.1, forward strand.
GGCTATCCTCGCCACAGCGGGCCTTTTGCCACAGCGCCCAACTACCTGTACAAAATACCCGCCTCCGTACTGGGGCTGGTAGCCGAGCAACCCGTGAGGCTCATCATCAACCGAGGCAGTGGCTTACCAGCGGTTACTGCTGATACCCGCGTACTTGGCCCCATCACCCCCAGGGTTACCTCGCCGGCTAACCCACTCAACCTCGACTACAACCGCAACTTGCTCTTTATTTGGGAATGCTCGCCCTCCGCCATCATCTTTGATATACGCATGCGCATTCACTATCGGGAAGTCGGCCCTTCCGGCTCAGAAAATAAAACCTTGGAGTGGGCTATCAAACGCGACCTTCAAAAAGCCCAGCCCAATGCCGACAACGTGCGCTTTGACGACGTGAAGGGCGAAGACTTCTTCCGCTTTGTAGGTGCCAATATTGAACCGGCTGCAAGCCGCCAGCGCTTCCTGCAAGGCATCGACTTGGTTTACACAGCCGGCGGTGCCGAACTACGCGACCTTATCCAGCTGGAGCGTGCCAACACCGGTATCACCAGCTCGCAGGCCATACCCGTATATTCCAATCTTTCAGAAGGCAGAGGCATTTTCTCCTCGCGAAGCAGCGTGGTACGTAGCGGGCTTACCCTTAACTCCCCCGCTATGGACTCGCTGCGCTTCGGCATTTACACCCGCCAGTTGAATTTCCAGTAACAGCGCTTTCCCAAAGATTTTGCCATGAGTCGCTATCTCCAGGAACTCAATGACGTGCAAAGCCAGGCAGTCACCACTACAGAAGGGCCTGTGTTGGTGGTAGCCGGCCCCGGCTCTGGCAAGACGCGAGTACTCACTTATCGTATTGCCTACCTCATTGAGCAGGGTGTAGCTCCCTGGAATATACTAACGCTGACCTTCACTAACAAAGCCGCCCGCGAAATGAAGGAGCGCATTGCTCGAGTTGTAGGCGATCGCGCAGAGCAAGTGTGGGCCGGTACATTTCACTCCATCTTCGCGCGCATCCTTCGCGCCGAAGCAGATAAAATCGGCTACCCCCCTCACTTCACCATCTACGATACAGAGGATACCAAAAGCGTGCTTAGCGCCATTGTGCGCGAAATGAACCTGGATAAAGACGCCTACAACGTCAATACCTTGCGCGCTCGCATCTCCTCCGCCAAGAGCAACCTCATCACGCCCAGGCGCTACGAGGAAAACGACGAACTGCGCGAAGAAGATCGGCGCCAAAACCGACCGCTCATCTACGCTATTTACGAAAAATACGTGGCTCGCTGTAAGCGCTCCGGCGCCATGGACTTTGACGATCTCCTCTACCGCCTCTATGAACTACTGCAGAAAAACCCCGACAATGTGCTGGAAAAATACCGCCAGCGTTTTCGCTACGTGTTAGTGGACGAATTTCAGGACACCAACTACCTGCAGTATGCTATTGTGCGCAAGCTCGTCAACTACGACCACAGCCCCCGAAACATCTGTGTGGTAGGTGACGACGCCCAGAGTATCTACGCCTTTCGAGGCGCTACCATCCAGAACATTCTCGACTTTGAACAGGACTTCAAGCCCTTCGGTATCAAAGTCTTCAAGCTGGAGCAAAACTACCGCTCCACCGAGCCTATTGTGCAAGCTGCCAACGAGGTGATCCAGCACAATCGCCGGCAAATTCAAAAGAAAATCTGGTCTTACAAAGGCCAGGGGCAGCGCATTAAGGTTATCAAAGCCCGCACCGATGCCGAGGAAGGAACCCGCGTAGTGGACACCCTGCTGGAGCAGAAAAACCGCTTTCACCTGCGCAATAGCGATATTGCTATACTGTACCGCACCAACGCTCAGTCGCGTATATTTGAAGAGTACCTGCGCAAGTTCAATGTGCCCTATCGCGTATTTGGCGGTCAGTCGTTCTATCAACGCAAGGAAGTCAAAGACCTCATTGCCTACCTGCGCCTGGCTGTAAACCCCAGTGACGAAGAGGCCCTGCGCCGCGTCATCAATTACCCCAGGCGGGGCATTGGCGAAGCCACCATAGACAAAATCAGCGCATTGGCCGGCCAAAGCAACCGCCGCATGTGGGAGTGCCTTGCCGAAGCAGAAGGCAGCCCCCGCGTACGAGCAGCCATAGCCAGCTTCATCGCTATGATGACCGACTTTCACCAGCGCACCACCCGACAGAACGCCTATGAACTGGCACTGGACATTGCCCGCGCCTCCGGCCTGGTAGATGAGCTCAAAAAAGACACCACTGTAGAAGGTATTGGCCGAAAGGACAATCTCGATGCCTTGCTGGATGGCATCAAGTCTTTTGTGGAGGAAACTACTCAGCAGGCCGAAGCGCTCAATCCGTCCGATGTGAGCCTAGCGGCCTATCTGCAAAACATAGCCTTGCTCACCGACATGGACGAACCTACCGACGACAACGATTTCGTCACCCTTATGTCAGTACATGCCGCCAAGGGGCTCGAGTTCAAGTCCATCTTCGTAGTAGGGCTGGAGGAGAACCTGTTTCCCTCTTACCTGTCTATGGAAAGCCCTGAAAGCATGGAAGAAGAGCGACGCCTGTTTTATGTGGCCATCACGCGAGCAGAGCAGTTGCTCACCCTCTCCTACGCCGAACACCGCTATCGCTACGGTCAGATGCGCCGCAATGACCCCAGCCGCTTCCTGAGCGAACTGCCGCGCAAGTGCCTCGAAAGCACTGCTGCCATGAGTTGGTCGCGCAACTCAGACGACGATGATGAGCAGCCCCGCGCCTCGGGCGTACAGGGTGCATTCTCAGTAAAGCGGCGCCCTGTTGCCCCCGCCACGCAAATAGATCTTAAAGACTTCAAGCCTAGCCCTTCTGACACTATCGAAAAAGGCATGCAGGTGCTGCACCTGAAGTTTGGCAAGGGGCAAGTGCTTTCTGTAGAAGGCCACAAAGACAATCGCGTGGCTACCATCCGCTTCGAGGGGGATGATAATATCGAGCGGCGCATCATGCTCAAGTTTGCCAAGTTACAAATTCTGTAGCAGCCGGTTTCACGTGTAGAAGGCAAGGGTTTCTTTTTTCTCCATGCCTTTGCCTGCCAGTTTCCGGCAAAGAAAGTCAGAGAAGCACCAAGAGCGCCGAGGAGGCTCCTACTATTCTCGGCGCCCTTGGCCATAGCCCCCCAGGGCAAAAGCCCTTACTTGACCATTATCGCCTCCACGTTTTTCTCCTTCACCATCCTGTTGAAAGTGGGCAATTCCTCCGCCTTGATGCGGCGGAACTTGACCAGTTCGGCGTCAATAAGCGGTATAAGTTCGTTTTTCACGGCTATTGCCTGTGCAGTAGGTGCAAAATCGCCCATGTTGGTCAGGCTGGCCACGGCGGCCAGTTTGTTGGTCAGTCGAATGGGGAAGTTGAGCGGGTCCTGGTTGCTACGATTTTTAGTTTGGTAAAGAGCTTCTTCCACTTCGGTCATAGCCTTGTCTATGGCTTTAGCTTTATCAGCCAGGTCTTTGAGTTCAGTATTGTCTTTAGCGCGCTCGGCGTAGGCCATGAGTTGCTTGCGGATGTCGCGGATTTCTACAATAGCCTCGTGGGCTTCACTGACCTTGGCCATAGCTTCCGTTACAAAGTCAAACTGCGCCTTGTAATCTGCTGGTGTAGCCTCTGAGCGAGGATCAGGTAGGATGCGCAGCGGCTGCTCGAGGGTTTGATCGCCCACGGTAAGCCGCACCTTATAATCGCCAGGCATGGCGCGTGGGCCGCGCAGGGAAGCCGCCCATAGCACGATACCTTCGAAGCTTTTGGCATCGGGGTAGAATAGATTCCACACAAACATGTTGGCACCTTGGTTCACTTCTAGCTTATCGCTGCGTTCTTTAGCCATGCTGGAGTATTCGCGGATGAGTTTGCCGGCAGCATCATAGAAGCCTAGTTTGATCGCTACTGAATCGGTAGGTTTTTCCTTAAGATAAAAGTGGATCATGGCGCCGGCGGGGTGGTTCGTGCCGGCAGTTTTTGGCACACGCCCCCAGCCGCCTCCGCCCATGCGGTAGGTGTCGGCAGGCTGGTATAAGATAGCAGGTTTAGAAGCCATAGCTGGATTGAGCTGGCGAATAGGGCCCAGATCATCTATCATCCAGAAGCTGCGGCCCTGGGTAGCCGCTATGAGGTGGTGGCCTTTCACCGTCAGGTCAGTGATAGGTACTATGGGCAAGTTGAGTTGGAAGGGCTTCCAACTTGCACCGTCATCGAAAGAGATATACATGCCTGTTTCCGTGCCAGCGTAGAGCAGGCCCTTGCGCACGGGGTCGGCGCGCAACACACGGGTGAAGTGTTCGGCAGGAATACCGTTGGTGATGAGTTTCCAGGTTTGGCCGTAGTCTTCAGTTTTGTAGAGGTAGGGCGTGTAATCGCCTAGTTTGTAGCGCGTACCGGCCACGTAAACGCCGCCTTTAGTGAAGGGGTCGGCGTCAATACTATTGATCATCATCCAATCAGGCATGCCCTTAGGCGTGACGTTGGCCCAGGTTTTACCGCCATCTCGGCTCACGTGGAGGAGGCCATCATCGGAGCCAGCCCAGAGGAGGTCTTTTTCGTAAGGCGACTCCAGCGCGGCAAAGATGGTGCAGTAGTATTCCACGCCGGTGTTGTCTTTGGTGATGGGGCCACCCGAGGGGCCGAGTTTAGAGGGGTCATTGCGGGTGAGGTCGGGGCTGATAATTTGCCAGGATTGCCCCTGGTTGGTACTAACGTGTAGGTGGTTGGAAGCTGTGTAGAGCTTTTTAGGGTCGTGCGGAGAGAAGAAAATGGGGAAGTTCCATTGAAAACGGTATTTCATGCCCTCGGCGCCGTGCCCGATTGGATTGTCAGGCCATACGTTGATGGCCTGTACTTTGCCGGTGCGGTGGTTGATGCGGCTAAGAAATCCGCCGTAGCTGCCGCCGTAGACAATGTCGTTGTCGAGCGGGTCAATAGCGATATGGCCACTTTCGCCGCCGGCAGTTTCTTCCCAATCTTTCTCCGTAATGGCGCTGCCGTCGGTGCGGTGTAGAATACGTACTGTGGTATTGTCTTGCTGTGCGCCGTAGATACGATAGGGAAAATGATTGTCAGTAGTAACCCGATAAAACTGTGCGGTGGGCTGGTTGTGGTAAGTTGTCCAGTTTTCTCCACCATCGAAGGAGACCTGTGCGCCGCCATCGTCAGCAATGATCATGCGTTGGTTGTCTTCAGGAGCAATCCAGAGGTCGTGATGGTCGCCGTGGGGTGCATTGTAGGCTTTGAAGGTTTTGCCGCCGTCGGTGCTCTTGTGGTAGCTGACGTTGACCACATATACAATATCAGCGTCTTTGGTGTCAGCATAAATGCGGGTGTAATACCAGGCGCGCTGGCGTAGGGCGCGGTCGTCGTTGAGTTTTTGCCAGGTTTCGCCGCCGTCGTCGGAGCGATACACGCCGCCGTCATTGGCTTCTACGATAGCAAAAACACGATCCTGCTGCACAGGTGAAGGCGACACGCCAATGATGCCCAGCGTACCTTTGGGGAAGCCCTTGTTTTTAGAAATCTCCTTCCAGGTGTCGCCGCCATCGGTGCTTTTCCACAGTGCGGAGCCTTCGCCGCCGCTTTCCAGGCTGTATGGTGTGCGGCGTACGCGCCAGGTAGCGGCATAGAGCACGCGCGGGTTGGCGGGGTCGATGACGAGGTCCACAGCGCCGGCATCGGCATTAGCAAAGAGAATGCGTTCCCAGGTTTTGCCACCGTCTTTGCTGCGATATATGCCGCGCTCTTCGGAAGATTTGAAGAGATCTCCAAGTACAGCGGCGTACACCAGGTCAGGATTGCGCGGGTGGATGCGTACGCGAGGAATGTGGCGGGAGTTGTTCAGGCCAATGTTTTTCCAGGTTTTACCGGCATCTTCTGATTTCCACATGCCGTAGCCATAGGAGACGTTGCCGCGCACGGTCTTTTCGCCGCCGCCTACATAGATGACGTTGGGGTCGTATTCCGACACAGCCACTGCACCGATGGAGCCGCCGAAATAGCCGTCAGAGATGTTTTCCCAGGTTTGGCCACCATCGCGGGTGCGCCACACGCCACCGCCGGTAGAGCCAAAGTAGTACAACAAGGGCTTGCCTGGTACACCCGTCACAGCCGCAGATCGGCCACCCCGATACGGGCCAATGCTGCGCCACTGCACAGACTTGTACAGGGCTTCGTCAAAGGAAAGTGTGGCAGCTGGCGTGCTGCTACCGGTGGTTGCCGGCGTACGCTTTTTTTGGGCTTGGAGAGAATAAGGAAGGATCAGCCAGCCGGCAACCACCCATACGGCTGCCAGGCAGTAGAAGTATTTCTTGTTCATGCTTCAACCAGTTTTTTTGTAAGGCAATGCTGATGCGAAGGTAGGAAATGTGGCGATAAGCACCCATGACACTGCAGATATTTTATACAAACGCACAGGTAGGGGTGGTTTTTGGCTTAGCCACAGATGAGATAAAGCTGCCGGGAGGGGCTTGCAAATAGACGCAAAGCCTGTACACCGACTAACCGCAAGCTGGCTCTCGAATACGCAAGGAGACATTCTAAAAGAATCATCCTGGAGCACAAAGACCAAGCAGTGCACAAGCACAACAAAGCCCTGTACGCCAGCGGTTGCGCACAGGGCTTCTCTTCGCAGTTTTTTGGGCTTACTTGTTAAAGCTCCTCGATCCGCTTGGCTGATACACGTAGCGGAAGGTGTATTTGATTTTGGTGGGTCGGTTGGGTGGCGTCACCAGGTTGCCGTTGCTGTCTGTGGGGTCGGCCTGGAGGATTTCCATTTTGGCATACTTGTTTTGAGCCGTTTTGATGAGAAATACCTGGCCGGCTTTGGGTGAAAAGGTGCGCGTGGCCGGATTGTAGATGAACCAGTCGTCATCTTTCACGGCCAGGTTGCCCGGCGCATCGGTCTTGTAGCCCGATTCTGGCGCTTGTTGAATATCACTGAACGCGCCAGTGATAACCTGCACACCTGCCGTACCGGGGCCGCTACTGCCGCTGTTGAACAGAAAGGTAGTGAACCGCAGGCCAAAATCCCAGCGAATGCTGGCGGAGTCTGTGGCGGGCACAGTAGTGCCTTTGTCAAAACTGAAAAAAGTGAAGTTGCCCTCATTAGTAGCGTTCACCAAGATGGAGGTTGTCATGGCGTCCAAGGGTATTTGGGGCTTGTCGTCGTCGTTACAAGCTGCAAAAAACATCGTACTTATGGCTAGGATAGCCGCCCAAGATTTGAAATACGAGCACATAGTAAAGTAGATTATTTGGGTGATTCAAAAAAGATTCCACGTAAAGGCCAATAGCCAGTTTAAGCCGGGAAGCTGTGGCAGATTAACGGGGTCTTTGTGGCTGAGTAAGTTGTTGGCCACGATTTGTAGAGTGTATTTCTGGTGAAAGGTTTTCTGCACACTCATGTTGAGCAACAGATAACCTCGGGCAAATTCATCCGGCATATTGGCAAAGCTATTGCCGTCGAGGTCAAGCACACCCCATGCACTGCGGTATATACCCCGGAGACTACCTCCCCAAAGGGTGGCTTTGTTCAGGTATGCCAGTTTGGCCTGCAGGAGGTGAGGGCTGCGGTTCAGCAGGCCGGTGTAGTTGCGTCGGGTTAGGCGTAGGGCTGGGCCGCCTGGGTATTCCCTGCCAAATACCTCTCCTTTCTTGAAGTTTTCGAGCACCTGGCGGTCGGCGGTTTGCAGGTATTGATATCCCAGTTCTAGGTCCCAGTCTTTGCCCAGCTGGCTGGACAGGCTCCACTCCAGCCCGCGAGTGTAGGCTTCCCGGATGTTGAGGTAGCTGAACACAATGCTGCCATCGTTGCGAAAAGCTGCCGGCACATAGTTGATGAGGTCGGTAATGGCGTTGTAGAAAAAGTTGATCTCCGTACGTGCTGGAATTTTGCTGAATTGATAGCGCGCGCCCACATTGATGCCATGCGAGGTCTCTGGCCGAAGCCGTCCTATCTGGTAGGCCTCCGGTAAGATGCGGCTGATAAAGCCGTCTCGCTGCTGCTGGAGCAGTTCGTTGAGCGAAAACTCGGAGGCGCCGTACAATTGGTACCCCAGCGGATTGTTGACGTAGTATAGATACAACTGCCTAAAATCAGGGGCTTTGAAGCCTGCGCCGTAGGAGAAGTTGATCTGCAACGAAGCGTTGGGGCGGTATTGTGCAGCCAGTTTTGGGCTAAGGCGGTTGGCAAAGTCGCTGTTGAGGTCGAAGCGTAGGCCGGGAATGAAGTCCAGGCGGTCGGATACTTTCCACTCATTTTGGGCAAAGAAGTAGCCGATGCGTTGCTGCTTGAGGCCCCGGTAGCGAGTGGTGTTCACCGTTTGCAAGTTGTATCCACTGCCCAGGATGATGTGATGCTTGGGGTGGGGCGTCCAGTCGGTCTGGTTTTCGGCGCGATAAAAACCGTGTACAAAATCATCTGCGTAGTAGGACTCACTGGTATTCTGGTAGTTCAATTGTTGTGTAAAACGGTAGTAGCTGGCATACAAGCGGAAAGAGGTTTTGAGGTTGTCGTCGAAGAAATGGTTTAGGGTAGGCTGCACGTTGATGTCTTGCGTGATACCATTGCCAAACACATTAAGCTGGTCGCTATTAATGGCAAAGGCGCTTTGCTGCTTGCCTCGGTACAGGCGGTTGTTCCAGACGAGATGAGTGCGCTCCGAGAAGCGGTGCGTCCATTTCAGTTGCAAGGCAGCATTGACGTAGGGGTCCAGCGTGCGCTCCGGGCGGTTGGGAGTGAGGTCGTAGCCGTGTGAGCCATTATAGTTAAAGAAAAAGTGCATGGTGTTTTTATGGCGGTCTAGGTTGAGACTGGCCATGAAATCTCTAGCATGGAATGAGCCATAGCGAAAGGCAGCGTTGGCGTAGTTGCTGCGCTTTTTTTCGGTGATGATGTTAACTACGCCACCCATGGCCTCGCTGCCGTACAAGGCAGAAGATGGCCCTTTGACGACTTCGATCTTCTGGATGTTGCCCACGGTGAACCGAGACAAATCCATGACGCCGCCCTGCCGCCCGATGAGTGGTTCGCCATCCAGCAGAATGAGGGTGTAGTCGGGCGACAGGCCCTGGATCTGCACCCCATTGCCAAACACCCCGCCGCCCACGGCGCTGCTGCCCGTGCCGGAGGTCACCATCAGGCCGGTTTGTTCTTGGAGTATCTCATTGAGGCGCAGTAAGCCGCTGAGTTGTATTTGCTTTTTCTGCACCAACAGAGTGGGTACGGCTACGTTGGCCAGCATGCGTTGGCTTCGGGTAGCCGTGACGACCAACTCCTGGATGTCGTTTACCCAGAGTGAGTCTGAGGCGTCCTGGCTTTTCAGTGTAAAGTTGCAGCAGAGCAACCCCCAGCAACAAAAGATTAGTTTTTTCATCATAACAGCTGCAAAAGTGTGGATATCGCGCATTTTATTTGTCATCGGATTGTAAAACCTGAAACCAACACATCACAGCAAGAGGTACGCAGTACAGCATGACTTTGGATTAAGATACGCCATACTCGTTCGAAGAAGGGCACCTTGCCCCTGGTTCAGCTCCTTAGCCACTACTTCGCCAAGCGAAGACGCAAGTTATCTGCCCAAGTTTTTAACCAAAAATTACGCATCCGGGCATTTCTGTCGTAAATTCGCCGCAGCTCAGTCCACAACCAAATAAGGCCAGAACTTTTTCCAAACCATCAAATGCAAGCGAGTACGCTATGGTAAATCTCATTCTCTTTGGCCCGCCGGGGTCTGGCAAAGGCACTCAAGCAGAAAAACTGGTAGCCAAATACAACCTGCTGCACATCTCTACTGGCGATTTGTTTCGCTACGAACTGGGCAACAACACCCCTCTGGGCATACTAGCCCGCAGCTATATGGAAAAAGGCCAATTGGTACCAGACGAGGTTACCGTGGGTATGTTGCGCAATAAAGTAGAAGCACATCCCGAGGCTCAGGGCTACATCTTTGACGGATTTCCGCGTACCATACCACAGGCTCAAGCATTGGACGCCCTGCTGGCCGAACGCGGACAGCACATTACCCAACTGCTCATGCTCGATGTGCCCGAGGACGAAATCGTGCGGCGTATCCTGGAGCGTGGCAAAACTTCCGGCCGCGCCGATGACAACGACGAGGCCATCATCCGTAGCCGATATGAGGTTTACTTGAAAGAAACCTCGCCGGTATTTGACTTCTATGCCGCCTCGGGTAAGTCACTCAAAATTCCTGGCGTAGGCGCCATCGAAGAAATTTTCGAGCGCTTGTGCGCTGCTATTGACGGCCAGTAAGCCCGCCCCTCCTCTGTTCAGGGTTCTTCATCATAGTGCTGATCAGTCGTGGGAGGCAGCCGATCGGGCCTCGCCCGCTATGCTGTACCCGACAGCCAGATTTGTGAATCGCGTTATTTGTTCGCTGACCCAGTCTTCCGTGCACCCCAGCTCGCGTTGCATGAGGCGGGCCACGCGGGGTGCAACCTCCAGCGCAGCCTGCTGGTCGAGAAACAGCAAACGCAGGCGGCGCGCCAGGATATCTTCCAGTTGTACGGCCATTTCGCTATGTACAGCATGCAGCACATCAGCCTCGGTATAGGCATAACGCGGATGCAGGGGTTGCCCATGCTCAGCATACAGCGAGGGTTCCTTGTCGGGGCGGCGCAGTAGAATATGCCGCGTGTGGCAAGGGCGGCGGGGTAGTTGAGCCTGGGCAGCCGCCTTAGACACCACCTCTTTGGCCATTTGCCGATAGGTTGTCCACTTACCGCCAGTGATGGTGATCAATCCCGAGTCAGATACCATTGTGGTATGGTCGCGCAGCAATTTGGCCGTATTTTGCACGCCTTGCCGGCGTACTAGCGGGCGCAGGCCGGCAAATACGGCGCGTACATCTTGCCGGCGCAACTGCGCATTGCAGTACTGATTGAAGTTCTGAATGATGAAGTCAATTTCTTCGGCGTGTGCCACGGGTTCCTCTACAGCAGCTTCCACTTGTACATCTGTGGTGCCAATAACCACCTTGCCCATCCATGGTACAGCAAAGAGCACGCGGCCGTCGGTTGTGCGAGGAATGAGCATGGCATGTTGTCCGGGAAACAACTCCGCATCTATCACCAGATGAATCCCCTGCGAAGGGCGTACCACCGGCTGATGCCTCGGGTTATCAGCCTGCATGAGCGTATCGGCAAATACGCCAGTAGCATTAATGACGGCGGCAGCCTGCACGGCAAACGTCTCTTGTGAGGCAAGCTGATTGCGTAGGGTAGCTCCCACAATTCGACCATTTTCGTACAAGAAGCCTTCTGCTGCTACGTAGTTCACTACGGTAGCGCCCTGCTGTATGGCTGTGTGAGCCAGGGCAATGCACAGGCCGCTGTCGTCAAACTGACCGTCGTAGTACATCACGCCGCCCTTGAGGCCGCGGCGCTGTACGGCGGGCATGTGTTGTATGACTTGTTCGGGCGAGAGCATGCGGGTGTGGCCCAGGCTCAAGTGGCCGGAAAGGAAGTCGTAGATTTTCAGCCCCAGCCAGTAGTACCAGCGCTTCCATTGGCTGTAAACCGGCAGGATAAAGGGGATGGGGCGTGCCAGGTCCGGGGCATTGCGCAGCAGCGTCCAGCGTTCGCGCAGGGCGCCTTGTACAAGTTTGATATTGCCTTGTTCCAGGTAGCGCACCCCGCCGTGGATGAGCTTGGTGGAGCGGCTGGAGGTCCCTTTGCCAAAATCGGCACGCTCGGCCAGCAGCGTTTTGTAGCCGCGGCCAGCAGCATCAAGGGCGGCGCCCAAACCGGTAGCGCCGCCGCCTATGATGAGAATGTCCCATCGGGGGCATTGCCGAAGTTGTTCGAGTTGAGCGGCCCGGTTCATGGCTTTGGCAAGTGCAAACTTACTCTAGCCGCCTACCCTGCGTCAGTACCGGGTGGTAAGCGCCAGCCCCTGGAAGTCCTTGAGCTGGTCTTTGGAAAGGAACACCACATCGCCACCGGTGCGCAGCGCGGCTTCAATCATCTCGTCAATGATGTCGTCAATAACGCCGGGCTGATTGGCTTGCTCCACCGGCACGAGGCGGATTTGGCCTTCTGAGATAATGCCCGGCTGGAAGTAGTCGTGTTGTACAAAGAGCGTCTGTCCACGCCCTTCGTGAATGGCCATCCAGACTTGCGCTGGGTCGCTGAGGAATCTGCCACAGCTCACTGCATGTTGGAGCTCTTGCAGGCGCAGGTCGTTGCGGCGCTTGAGCACATTCTGTACAATTGGCCAAGCTTCGGGCACGATGTGGTGAGCTTTTTCGTCCAGCCGGTTGCGATTGAGGTGGCCCAGCACAAGGTGTTTGCGGTCGGCTACTTTGAGGTAGTGAATGTAGTTGCGCTCTTCGGTACAAACGACTACCGGCAGGGGGTTCTTTTCCCACACCTTGTGGAAGGCCTTATCCACACGGTTGAAGAACTCCTCGATAAGGTTGTCTGTACCGAGTTTATTTGTGAGTTCTTCCTTATTGGTTGTGTAGAGATTCTTCTTGTCCATAGGGAACGGGCGCCCTACCTCCGCTATCACTGCATCGCTGGCGGCCTGGATGAGGCGCGCCTTGTCGCGGCTGAGCACGAGTACGTAGTAGGCCGCCTGCTGGTGTATGGCGCGTACAATGTCGCGGGTAGCAAAGGTCTTGTCAATGACCACGCGATCTTCTACTTTGATGGGCATGCGCAGATATTCGGCAACACCTTGGTCATTGACAAATATAGCCAGGCTATCTAGGTTGAAATTGTGCCGTATAGAAGCTGCCTTCGCTTTGAGCCTGTCAATAATGGGCTGCGCAAAGCGTTTGTCATACATCTGGAGCAGGCGGGTTTCCGCTTGCGATACCAGGTTTTTGAGCAACACGGGGTCGTGCTTGTTGTCAGGCTTGGTGCGATGTGTGTTCATGAGTATGCTCACGCAGCACTCGGAGTGAATGTCTTTGAGTTTTTTAAGCTGGTCATTCATACTGTAATGTAGTAGTTAGTAGTTATTGGCGGTATTCATGAACCAAGCGCCGTAACGCCTGCATTAGCGTCAAAAATAACCCCTGTTGCTTAAACAGCCAAATATTTTTATGCAATGTAAATTTTTCTACCTTTGCAGGGCTTTTTTCGACCCTGTAGCAAAAAGGGCGAAATAAGCATGCAAGTTTTTGACTATCAATATCTTGAACTAAAAGTGCAGCAGTATGGCCTTGATTGGACAAATCCGGAAGAACTCCTGGATTTTGATTGTGATGATGGCGTTGGCCTCTTTAGGCGTCATTATCATGTATATGTCAGACGACCGAACCAGCCTCTTCGGTGGCTCTCAGTTCCTCATGGGCAAGGTAAACGGCAAAAAAATTGACTGGCAGGAATTCAACCGCATAGAGGATGTAATGTACCGCAACTCCGGCGCTGATCCCTACGAGCGCCGCGCCTACCTCTGGGACTGGTTTACTGAAAATATTCTTATCAACCAGGAAGCCGAAAAACTGGGCCTAGGCGTCAGCATAGCCGAACTCAAAGACCTCGAATTTGGCATCAACCCTAGCCCGGTCATCGTACAGCGGTTCAGTGACCCCGCGACCCGGCAACTGGACCGCGAGCAACTCAACCAGTTTAAAGCTGCCATTGAATCCGGCAACCTCACGGACCCCATGGCGCGCGCCTTTTGGGCGCATCAGGAAAAAGAGATCATCAAAGACCGCCTGCAGGCTAAGCTCGGCGGTATGGTAGCCAAAGCACTATATGCCCCTAAGTGGATGGCCGAAATGGGCTACATGGACCAAAACCAGCGCTTTGACGCCCTGGCCGTGCTTGTGCCCTTTGATGAACTGGACAACTCGGACGTGACGGTTGATGACAAAGACTATCTGGCTTACCTTAAAGAAAATAAAGCCCTGTACGAAAAAGACAAAGAGACGCGCTCCCTTCAGTACGTGGCATTCAGCGTAACCCCTACTGCCGCCGACTCCGCCAAGTACCGGAAAACTATAGCCGACCTCATCACCGGTTTTGCCAATGCAGAAAACGACTCGGCCTATGTGGAGCGCTACTATGGCAGCATTGATGCGGCTTATGTCAAAAAGTCTGAGCTCAGCGACGCTATTGCCGATACAGTGTTTCGCATGCCGGTGGGCAGCGTGTATGGCCCCTACCTCGACCAAGGCGCTTACAATGCCGTCAAAGTGCTCGATCGAAAGGTCATTCCTGACTCCGTGCGCTCGCGCCACATTCTCATTCAAGCCAAAGACCCCGGAGAACTAGCCCAGGCCCAAATGCGTATTGACAGCCTCAAAGGCCTCATTGAAGCCGGCACCAATACGTTCGATGAGTTAGCCAGGGCATTCGGCAGCGATGCTACCCGCGACAAAGGCGGCGATCTGGACTTTGCTGCTCCCGGTATGATGGTTAAGCCTTTTAATGATCTGATATTCTTTGAGGCTGAACCTGGCAAACTTTATACCGTCACCACCCAGTTTGGCGTGCACCTCGTAGAAGTCACCGCCCGCAAGTACATCAACAATGAAAGCGGCGTAAAACTGGCCTACCTCTCCGAGCGAGTCGTTCCGAGCGAAGATACGCAAAACGCCATCAAAGACAAGGCCATTGCCATGATGGGTGCCAATCGAAAGCTGGACAAACTACTGGAGGCCGCTAAAAAAACCCCCGGCGTAGAAACCGCAACTACACCGCTGCTCGAAGCCAACGACTACCGCATACCCGAACTCGGCTCTGGCCAGGCTGTCCGCGATATGGTGCAGTGGGCTTTCCGCGCCAAAAAAGGCGAAGTATCGCCTGAAGTGTATGCTTTCCAGAACCCCGAACTACTCACCGTGGACAAGTTCGTGCTGGCCGGCCTGAAAGCCATACAAGCCCCAGGGCTGCCTGCCTTGGAAAACATCCGCGAGGAAATCAAAGCCCAGGTCATCAACAAAAAGAAAGGTGAAGTGCTGGCTGAGCGCATGAAAGGCATGGACTTGAGCGCCTTGGCCGAAAAGTACAAAACCGAAATAGACACGCTGACCAACATCAGCTTTAGCTTCAGCTACCTGCCTGACCTGGGCGCAGAACCTAAAGTAGTGGCTATAGCCTCTGCATTGCCGCTCAACAAACTTTCCGACCCTATCATCGGCAATGCTGGAGTATTTGTAGTCAAGGTCATCAACAAGCCGGAAGTGGCGCCCCCCTCTGACTTGGCGCCCACTCAGCGCTCGCTTGCTTTGGCATCTCGCAGTCAAGTGCCTGCTCTGCTCATGGATGCCCTGATAAAGCGCTCCAAGATCAAAGACTATCGCTCCAAGTTCTTTTAACCGCCTGGCTCTCCTGGCCAAGCGTTTACCATCAAGAAAACTGCCGGCAACCGAGCGTTGTTGCTGGCAGTTTTTTATTGTATGTCGGCTAATATTTTGCTCCTTCACTACCCTCCTCTAAAATTGGCCTTTGTGTAAAGCTTTAGGATAGAAACCCAGCGACCATGTATGCGAATGTGCGCTACTTTTGTCAATTTCGCTGCTCATCCATACACCACTACTTCGCATGTTTCAAATCAAAGGCCTGCCTCCCTTCCCTGACTACGAATTGCTAGACTGCGGCGACTACCGCAAACTTGAGCGCTTTGGCCAGCACATTCTCTCGCGGCCCGAACCCCAGGCTATTTGGCAGGCTAGGTTGCCGCGCACCGAGTGGGAGCGCCTGGCGCACGCTGTGTTTAAACGCAAACAAAACCGCTCCAGTGAGTACGGCGATGAAGGCAACTGGACTCTGCATCCCAGCATGCCCGCCCAATGGTATATTCAGTACCGCTACAAAGACCTGTACTTGCGCCTGCGCCTAGGGCTTACGTCGTTCAAACACGTAGGGGTGTTTCCAGAGCAAGCTGATAATTGGAACTACCTCTACGACATCCTTCGGCAGATGCCTTCACCGCGCGCACTCAACCTTTTTGCTTACACCGGTGCTGCCTCCATAGCTGCTCGTGCTGCCGGCGCGCAAGTAGTACATGTGGATGCTGTAAAACCTGTGGTTACCTGGGCGCGGCAAAATATGGAGGCTTCTCGACTAGATCACATCAGTTGGGTGGTAGAAGATGCGCTCAAATTCGTGCAGCGAGAGGTGCGCCGCCAACGCCTCTATCAATGCATCATACTAGACCCTCCGGCCTACGGGCGTGGCCCCGAGGGCGAGAAATGGCTGCTGGACAAAAACCTTCCTGAACTGCTGGAACTTTGCAGCCGGCTCCTAGATCCCGCGCGCCATTGCTTTATCATCAACCTGTACTCTATGGGGTTTTCGGCATTGATTCTGGAAAATTTGATACGTAGTCATTTCACCTTCATGGACTCATACGAATTTGGCGAACTCTTTGTGCCTTGTGCTTCAGGAGTAAAACTTCCATTAGGGGTATTTCTGCGGTTTCATCGTGTGTAATCCGCAAAAAAATTTGCCCCTAAAGCCTGAAACTTGCACTATATTGCCCCTTCAAACGCAGAAGCACTATTCAAATACCTGATTTAATCATGCAGACGACCGTTTATTCCACGCTTCGCTCACGATTCGGACCTGCTCGCCTGGCTGGCATGGCCGCTTTGTGTATATTGGCTTTTGCAGCATGGCTTCCTCAGCCCGCCCAGCCCTGGAAGGCCTCTCCAACCTCGGAAGAAGACCGTTGGGTAGATTCCATCTTCAACGCCTTGGGGCCAGACGAACGTCTGGGGCAGCTTTTTATGATTCGCGCGCACTCTGACAAAGGCCCCGACCACGTAGCGGCAGTAGAAAATCTCATCCGCGAGTACCACGTAGGTGCACTCTGCTTTTTCCAAGGTACACCAGAAAAACAGGTAGAACTAACCAATCGCTATCAGGCGCTAAGCCGAATACCTCTGATGATTGCCATTGACGGCGAGTGGGGCTTGGGCATGCGCCTCAAAGACGGTACAATAAGCTATCCGCGCCAACTACCCCTGGGCGCCATTCAGGACAATTGGCTCATCTATGAGTTCGGCAAGGAAGTAGCGCGCCAGTGCCGCCGCATTGGCGTGCATGTCAATTTTGCTCCGGTAGCTGATGTCAACAATAACGCCGCCAATCCGGTCATCAATACTCGCTCCTTTGGTGAAGACCGCGAAAACGTGGCCGTCAAAAGTCATATGTACGCCAAAGGCATGCAAGACCACGGCGTACTGGCTTGCGCTAAACACTTCCCTGGCCACGGCGATACTGATGTGGACTCCCATCTCGACCTGCCCATCATCCGGCATACCCGCGAACGCCTCGACAGCATCGAACTCTACCCCTTCCGCGAGCTTATCCGCCAGGGCGTGGGCAGCGTTATGGTAGCGCATCTCAATGTGCCAGCGCTGGATACCGGCCTGCATCGTCCCACCACCTTGTCGCGCTACACCGTGACCAACCTGCTGCGCCACAAACTGGGCTTTGATGGGCTAGCCTTTACCGACGCCCTCGAAATGAAAGGCGTAACCAAGCACTTCAAACCCGGCGAAGTGGAAGCCGAAGCCCTCTTGGCTGGCAACGACGTGCTGGTACTGCCCGAAAATATAGCAACCGCCATGCGCGAAATCAAGCGCTACATTGCCGATGGGCGCATCTTACAAGACGAAGTGGATACCCACGTGCGCCGCGTGCTGCGCGCCAAATACCGCCTGGGGCTTACTCAATTTACGCCCATCCCTACTGACAGCTTGCGCCAACAACTCAATTCTCCCGAAGCCATTGCCCTCAAGTGGAAACTCTACGAACACGCCCTAACTCTGGTGCGTAACAAAGACAACCTCCTGCCCATAGAAAAAACCACCCTCGACATGGCCTCCCTCAGTATAGGTGCTGGCCGCAAAACCCGCTTCCAGGAACGCCTAGATAGCTACAAAAAAATGGCCACTCTGTACACCGGCAGGGAAATATCCGATACAGAAAGAAACCGCCTACTACAAACACTAGGCAAAAAAGAACTGGTGCTAGTCAGCTTACACAACATGAGTTCTTTTGCTGCCCAGGGCTATGGCTTGAGCAAGAGCGCGCTGGACTTTCTGCAGGCCCTCAACCGACGCACCAAGGTAGTCCTGGTGGTATTTGGCACGCCCTACAGCCTGGTGCACTTTGACGCCTTCGACCCCGTGTTGGTGGCCTATGAAGATGACCCTATCGCCCAAGACCTGGCCGCGCAAGCCGTATTTGGCGCCATTGGCCTGAGCGGTAAGCTACCGATAACGGCCTCCCCGTTGAGTCGTTTCAACACAGGGGTCTCTACTGCTGCCATCTTCCGCATGGGCTACACCGTACCCGAGCGGGTAGGTATGCAAACCACCACCCTAGAAAAAATAGACCACTTAGCCCAGGAAATGATGAGATCCGGTGCCGCGCCAGGCTGCGTAGTACTTGTGGCCAAAGACGGGCATATCGTATATCAAAAAGCCTTTGGCTACCATACCTACAGCAAAACGCAACCGGTACAACCCGACGACTTGTACGACCTGGCCTCCATAACTAAAATTGCAGGTGGTACGCTGGCTTTGATGAAGCTCTACGACGATGGGTTGGTAGATTTACAAACGCCTATCAGCCAGTATTTGCCGGAACTACAAGGCTCCAATAAAGCCCATTTGACGCTCAAAGACATCATGGCGCACCGGGCCGGCCTACAGCCCTGGCTACCCTTTTATCAACAAACCATTGAGAAAACTAAAACCGACGTACTGCTCAAACCTGAATACTACCAGCACCAACCCAGCAAAAACTTTAGTATTCCTGTAGCCAAAGACCTGTACCTGCGCACTGATTATGCCGATTCTATTTGGCAGCAAATTATACAATCTCCGCTTTTGCCTACGCGGGGATATCGCTATAGCGACCTGGGTTTCTACATCATTGCCCGCATGGTACATCGGCTGACCGGTAAACCCCTGGACGTATTTCTGGAGGATAACTTCTTCTGCCCCATGGGGCTGGAGAGCATAGGCTATAATGCCTGGCAGCGGGCTAATCTACAACGAGTAGTGCCCACAGAGAACGACTACTACTTCCGGCAGCAAAAACTACAAGGCTATGTGCACGACATGGGGGCAGCCATGTGGGGAGGAGTTAGTGGCCATGCCGGCTTGTTTGCTAATGCTGAAAACCTGGCTATGATAATGCAAATGCTCCTCAACTATGGCTACTACGGTGGCAAACGCTATCTGCGCCCCGAAACTGTAAAGCTCTTCGCGCAAAGACATCCGGCTAGCTCACGCCGCGGGCTGGGGTTTGACATGCGGCAGTTGAATACCCGCATGTATCAGAACGTAAGTACGCGCATGTCAAAGGAGGCTTTTGGCCATGATGGATTCACCGGCACCAGCGCTTGGGCCGACCCCGAAACTGGCACTATCTTTATACTGCTCAGCAATCGAACTTTTCCCAGCATGCGCAACGGTCGCCTCAACGGCATGCGCATGAGGCAGCGGATGCAATCTATAGTGTATAATGCCCTTATAGGAAGGCCTTCAGGAGAAGATTGGGCACAAAGTAAAATTCCCTTGGAGGAAGATTATCCAGATGAAGAAGGCAATTGACCAAAAGGGAAAGCGACTACTTTGTATCGGTCGCCTTCCCCGTCTTATTATCCGGGGTACGGAGGCCACACGGGTAGATGCGCACCGGGCCGGATAGCTCCTGTGTGATGGTCACAAGTCTCGTTCCTCGTTCATGGGACGAGTTTCCTCATAGTACGCCTGCTTTCAGGTCGTATTCATGAGACGCGCCGGTATGCAAAAGTCACCCTGACGTATTAACTTTTTTTCCATTTGATGTTGCACCCTCCGCTGGGGTACTGTGGCTCTGGTGCTGGCTGGCCTTCCAATACGGCATCCAGTGCAGCGCGCAGGTCAGCGCCGGTCAGGGGGGTGTTTGTCTTAGGGCGGGAGTCATCTAAACGGCCACGATACACTAACCTCAGTGATGCATCAAATACGTAAAAATCAGGTGTGCAAGCAGCATCGTATGCGCGTGCTACTGCCTGACTTTCGTCATACAGGTAGGGAAATGTGTAGCCCACGGCCAGGGCATGGTCGTGCATCTTATCAGGGGCGTCGTCAGGATAGGCTTCTACGTCATTAGAACTGATGCCCACAAAAGCTACATTTCGCGCCTGATAATCGTGCGCCAGCCGCACGATCTCTGGATTGACGTGAATGACGTACGGGCAGTGGTTGCACAAAAACATGACCACCACGGCGGCTTTGCCGGCGGCTATTTCCTGTAAAGATATCTTGCGCCCCGATATTGTGTCGGGTAAGCAGAAATCAGGGGCAGGTGTGCCCAGGGGGAGCATGTTAGATTCCGTAAATGCCATACGCGTTGCGTTTGAAGTATGCAGATTTTGATTTTAGTAGCGAAGGTAGAGGCTTTTGCGCATTTAAAGGGATTCGTTCCAGCAATTTTGGTATCTTTGTAAAGCTGGTTGAAATGCTTTGTTAAATGGTTGCCTCGAACATAAGCAGCACGCAAAATCCGTTAATTAAACAAATGGCGGAGTTGAGCGCTAAGGCGCGCGAACGCCATCGGCAAGGCTTATTTGTAGTAGAAGGGCTGCGCGAAGCAACTATGGCACTAAGCGCTGGCTACCAGCCAGAAGCCATCCTGTACGATCCAGGCTGTACCAAAGACGAAGACTTGGTTGGGCTGCAATCCTTGGCACCCGCTGCGGTGTGGCGTCGGGTCACTACACCTGTATTTGAAAAAATAGCTTACCGCAGCGGTGTACCCAACGTTGTAGCCATGCTGCGCGCTCGTCCGCTTGATTTAAACAACATCACACTCCCTCAAAAGCGGTCGCCGCTGGTATTGGTACTCGAAAGTGTGGAAAAACCAGGCAACCTCGGCGCCATCTTGCGCACCGCCGACGCCGCTGGCACCGATGCCGTCATCCTCTGCGATCCCACTACTGACTGGCATAATCCCAACGTGATTCGGGCATCCCTGGGGTCAGTATTTGTAGTATCCGTGGCGGCAGCTTCCTCGCAGGAAGTGTATGCCTGGTTGCAACGGCAGGCTGTACGCATTCTGGTCACGCACCTGGAGGCTTCGCAGCCGCATTATTTGGCAGACTTGTGCGCAGGCTCGGCCATTGTCATGGGTGCAGAGGCTACTGGTATTTCTGAGTTTTGGCTGAAAGTAGCCCACCAGCGCATTATCATTCCCATGCAAGGGCGCGTAGATTCGCTCAATGTATCGGCCTCAGCGGCTGTACTATTATTTGAAGCGCAGCGCCAGCGTGCCCTGGTTGGCTAAGCCTTTGGCGAGTAACAAAAAAGCGGAAAAAAAAGAGTCGCACAAGGTGAAGACATGTGCGACTTACTGGCAATGATTATAATTCCACGAATATGAAGGAAAAAAAGAACCCTTGTTATCTTGCGTTTTTATGTATTTATGCAACTAACGAATTTAGCGGCTAATATAGTGCAAAAGCGCTTATATAAAAGCTACTTATCGTTTTAATACTTCAATTTTTTTGTTTAGCACCCCTTCAGGCGTTTGCACGCTGAGCACATAGATGCCGTCGGGCAGTTGATTGACAGCAATCTGCGCATTGCGGGCTTGCATCTCGCCAGTGTTGTAAACCATCTGCCCCATGAGGTTATAAATTGCGATTCGGCCCAATACTTTGCCTCCATTAAGGTGCACATTTATGTAATCGCCGGTGGGGTTGGGCCATACCTTGAGCAAGTCTTCTGTCAGCGGTTCATTGCCTTGCGGGAAGCGAATCTGTAGGCTGACCTTGTCAATGGCTACACTAGCCATCTGACCGTCTGCTTGCATCATAGCAGAAGTGCCGCCGCCAATTTCAATGGAGCGCTGGTCTTCGCTCATGCGTATGCCGATGATATCGTCGCGGATGATGAGGCGCACGACACCTATTTCACCATACCCGCTGGCGGGTTTGCCGGTGGTGCGAGTGAACCCACTCTCCAACTTACCATCCAGGTTATTGTAATTCATAAACAGAATAGGAGAATTGTAAGCCAGCCAGCTGCGATGCGAAAAGATGGCTTGTACGCTACTGGGTACAAAAATGCTGGGGTTGTAATCCAGCCCAAAGGTCAAGCCATGTATGTTGAGTGCGGGTTGGGTCGGCAAGCCAAGAATCATCTTAAGTTCTACCAGATCGCCAGGGCCGGCAAACAAACTGTTGGCCACCAGGTTAATGGTATAAGGAGAGGCAGGGAAATTCTGAGTGACAATGCCGTGCGACCTGCCATAGAAGTTGTGTATGGCAATGGTATCCAGCGCAGACACATAGCCACTGCCGTCGGCATCCAGGTGTTTAAGATCCACGTTGTACGTCACAAAGGGGTTGTCCCAGTTGTCGGCGTACTTGGCATACCATAGGTTTGGGTTGGCATCTGGTCGAGGCAAACCTGCCTCGCCCATGAAATAGCCGATGGGCAGGAGGTCCAGCATGTTGACCACGCCGTCAAAGTTGGTATCTCCAGTCCAGACACAATCACCGAAGCACATGGGCAGGCTCCCTGTGCCGATGTTCAGGATGTCAATGCGGATCTTGACAGTGCGCATAAAGGAGCAGCCATTGCCTGAGCTATTGGCTGTGGTACCTACGCAGTAAGCAATCTCAAATTCATCTTCCCCTTGTGCGATAGTGCTCATGGGCACATAAATCACCATGTTATAGCCCGTAATCTGCCGGCCGTATATAACGGTATCTACTTGACCGGGCAAGAGCAAAACCTGGCCGTGGTCGGGTTGGTCGGTAATGAAGAACTGAAAGTTGGGCACAGGCACGTTGTTGCCGATGACCAGAGGCGTAGCGCGCGGCGTAGCCATGCGATAAGTGGCCTGAGCTGGCTCAAAGTTGCTGACGTGTACGCGCGCGGTAGCTATTTCTACGTTGGAGGCACCGAAAGGCCGCCTTGAGGAGTATTTGAAGTTATCAGTGCCGGTAAAGCCGGGATTGGGGGTGTAAACCACCTGGCCGTTTACCGGGCCAAGCGCAAGTGTACCATTGGCTGGCGGCTGCACAATGGTGAAATTTATCGCAGCCGTGCCAAAGGCGTCGTTTTGTAGTACGTTGAACTCCACCGCCACGCCTGGAGTGGTGTAGGCGATGTCGTCTTTGGCAAACTGGTTGAAGTTGGTATTTAGCACTGTGATGAGCGCTAAAACCTGGCGGTTGCCATTGGAAAAGAGTATAGCGTCTGAACCATGAAAATTGTTGTTGGGCATGTACTCGGGGAGTTCTGGTCCTGCGTCGCTGTACGTGCCAAAGCTTGGCCCAGAAATGCGCTGGAAACCTGGCGGAATCAGCAGGCTTTGCAGTGTGTTTTTGTGGGCAAACACGCGGATGGTGTCCACAGCGGGTGGTGTTGGCGGTGTCACGTGGATGCTCACCGTGCCATTGTCGCAATTATTTTCGTCGTCGCACACGATGTAATTGAGCAATGTAATACCACTGAAGCCCGGTGCCGGAACAAACTGAATAATAGGTGAGCCTGGCACAAAAGTTGCGGTACCATTATTCACCGAGGCAATACTGTTGAGAATCAATACCCCCCTGCTGCTGAAGTCATTGGCCAGTACATTGATGTTGACTGCCGTGCCAGATGTGGTAGAGGCGTTGTCTTGGCGGGCAGTCACTTTGGCGGGTATCACTGTGATGTAGAGGTCAAGATAATGGAAGCAGGCGGAGGGTATCGGGCAAGTCCATCTGGTAATGCGGATGAAGTCTTGGCCAAAAAAGCCGGCGTCGGGTGTGTACACGAGCTGATAGGTATTATTTTGCCCTGTGGCTTGAATAGTATGGCTGCCATGCTGGGGCGCCACAGCAGTAGTGGGCGGCATAGGTTGGCTGGTGAAAAAGTACTCTACCGGCGTGGATTCATATGTTTCAAGCAAAATACTAGTCTGCCCTTGTGCAAGCAAGGGTACAGCGAGTATCAATAGCTGAAAAAGAAGTCTTTGTAGAGACACATTCATGGTTCGTGGATTTTCTTCATTGCTTTCTAAAACAGTTTTCTCTAGTATGCAGTAAATTTGGTGCAAGTTAGCGAAAAAAAATTCAAATGCGCAACACTAAATTGTATTCAATTTTAGAATATTTCGACAAACAAGAGCGCGCCCGCCTGCGTAAATTTCTCAACTCTCCTTATTTCAACAAAAATCAGACCCTTGTAGCACTTTTTGACCTGCTCGCTGCCGACATCCAGTCGGACAAAAAGCAAAGGCTTGAAAAAGAAGACGTGTGGATATTGTTGGGGCTAGAAAAAGAATTTGACGATGTGCGCTTTCGCAAATACTATTCTGACTTGCTCAAACTGATAGAAGACTTTCTCCGCCTGCAAGTGTACGAAGCCGACCCAGTACGCCAGGCTGCCGACCTCATCAAAGCCATAGGCTACAAAAAAATGGAGAAGCTCTACAACAGCGCCATGAAAAACGCCCGGCGGCTCTCCACCGAACAGCCTTACAGGCACGCGCATTACCACCTGCAGCAGTACCTCATTGAACTATACTACTACAAGCTCATGGAGTTTGAGACTCGCCGCAGTGAGCGCGCCAACATGGAAGAGATTTCTGACAACCTCGACGCCTTTTTCCTGGCTGAAAAACTCCGTCTTTACGCTTCCGCGCTTACCCAGCAGCAGTACGTCGCCCAAGAGTACCGCATCAAGTTCATGGACGAAATCCTGGCTTACTTGCGCCAAAGCAACGAACACCTGCACACGCCGGCGGTAGCCGTTTACTTCCAGGTGCTGCTTACGGTATCCGAGCAAGACCGCGTGGAGCACTACTTCAAACTCAAGGAACTGCTCGACCAGTATGGCCTCTACTTCCCCAAAGACGAAGCGCTCGAACTCTATGGCTCAGCCATCAACTACTGCATCCGCAAAATCAACCGTGGGCAGCAGGAGTTCCTGGAGGAGCTTTTCATTCTTTACAATCAATTGATTGACAAGGAAATTATCTTTCTGAACGATGAATTCTCACCCTGGGACTTCCGCAATATCGTCGTTATTGCCCTGCGCTTAGGCCGCTACGAATGGGTAGAGAAATTTATCCATGACTTCAACCACAAGATACCGGAAATTTACCGCGATAATGCCGTCACCTACAACCTGGCCCAACTCTACTTCTACCAGAAAAAATACGATAAGGTCATTGAGCAACTGCGCAATGTGGAGTACGAAGATGCCACCTATAACCTCAACTCCAAAACTATGCTACTGACCACCTACTACGAAACCGAGGAGTTTGAACCTCTGTACTCACTATTTGAAAGTTTCAGGACGTACCTCAACCGCCAGAAAGAACTGCCTCAGTACCGCAAGGAGCAATACAAGAATCTCATCAAATTTACCAAAAAACTTACTCGTATTATGCCCGGCGACAAAGCCGCGCTCCAGAAGCTCAAGGACGAGATAAACGCCACCGGCAACGTGGCTAGTCTCTCCTGGCTCATGGAGAAAGTAGAGGAGCTGAGCTAAGCACCTCACAACTGGTACCTCAGCCCGACTGATACGCTGGCCAAGGTATAGCGTTGCGATACCGGATGAGAAAGTGCCGTAAAGGACTGCGGGAACGACTGAACGTGCGGCTCGGCCATCACTTGCAATCTGGGTTGTATATTGTAAGCTATGCCAGCAGCAGCATACCAGCCTATACCCAAGCAGGGGCGAAATACTTCGATACCTTCCTGTGCAAGGGTGGCAAAATGCGAGGGCATTTCACCGCCCTGCGGCAAGAATATAGCGCCCCGCTGCCTAAACAATACGTTGACCAAAGCCCCGCCTTGTAGGGTGAACAGCCAGCGCCTAAGCGGCAGTTCATAACCCATCAACAATGGCACGTGAAGCATCTCATAGCGGTTGGCAATGGTTTTTTCTCTGTGCAAAGTCTCATAGATAGTATCTATCCTGATGACCTGCCCGTCAGGGCCCAACACATTGACAATGGTGAATCGCTGTTCGGTTTCGGCTACATAGCGCAGTTTTTCCTGCAGTGCGTTGTACTGTATGCCCGTACGGGCTACGAGGCCAAAATTGGTAGCTGCCGATACGCGCATGTTCGCGCTGTAATGTACGCCTGGCTGCTCGGTTTCGGATCGAAGCCCAGCATAAGCCTGCAGGTCAGGAGAAGTGCCGCGGGGCTCCAGCTTGCGAAAGCCATACTGTGGAGCAACCAGCAATTCTGCATGGATGCGCAGCCCCATGTCCTTGAAGGTGGCACACTTGGAGTTGTCAGGAAATACGCGATTGTGCGTTGTCGGGTTGATCTGAAACCTAGCGCGAGCCGGCAAAAAGGATACCTCGCCTGTGGTGCCCAGCCAAGTGTTGGCTTTGCTGCCCGTTTCAGCAGCGGGTATGATTTCGGGATGCTCTTCTTGCAGCGCATCGGCTGGCTTCGTCGGATCTACGGCGGGCACATCCATTGCCTGTTCAGAAAAAGCATGTGTTTGAATGGAGAGAAAAGTTGGGCCGGCAGCTGCCTCTCTGGGAGAGGAAGCAGATTTGCCTGGCTGCTCTATGCTCCTGTCAGACAAAGTGTTGGCATCAGGCAATTGAAGCGCCATTGCAGTACTTGGCCTGATCTCTACTTGCACAGGATGCCGCCGCCACTCCGAGGCGGGGATGAGTACGGCCAACAGCATGCTAGCCGCCACCCACCATATCCGGGTGGCCAAACCTACTGCAGTGCTACGGCGGCGGCTTTCCTCCACGCGGCGCCACACGTGCATCGGGGGCTCCACTTCGTGCGCTCTCAAGCGTCGGCGAAACAGATCGTCAATTGGATGGCGCTGGCTCATACAGCTATATTTTTGGTTTTGGTTAGCCAGAGTTGGAGCATTTTGCGGGCTTTGACCAACTGCGAGCGGGAGGTACTCTCTTGGATGTTCAGCATGTCGGCAATTTCTTTGTGGTTGTATCCTTCAATGGCAAACAAATTGAATACTACGCGATAGCCATCGGGCAGGCGGGCTATCAGGTTGAGGAGCTCTTCTTCGGCCAGGTGGCTGTAGGCTTCTGGTTCTTCGGCTAGATCCAAATCCCACTCTGCGCCATTGTGCTCTGGGCGCAGGCTGCTGCGTTTGTAGTGCCGGAGCGCTGTATTGATGACAATGCGGCGAATCCACCCCTCTAATGCCCCTTTGAACTCAAACATATCTATGCTGTCGAATACCTTGATGAAGGCGTCCTGCAGCAGATCTTCGGCTTCTTCTCGGCTGCGGGCATAGCGCAGGCACACTGCCATCATCTTACCGGCGTACCGCCTGAAGAGCTCCTGCTGGCAGCCCTGGTCTTCCCGAATACAACCTCGTACAAGTTCTTCTTCAGTCACGAGTTTTGGACAGGTTTGCACCCAGAAGACTTACCCGTAAGATACCCTCCAGGTGTGTTTCGCTGCTTCAATAACGGTATTTTTGCCTGCTTAATGCCTATTCTTCGCTTTGTCTGGTAAATATACAATGTTTCAGGCAAATGGTTGGAGAATTTATACCGAGCAACGTCAAGTTTTGTGTATCCTTTACAGTTGTGCACAAAACTGTTTGGCGCGGAAAAAGAGGAGAAAAACAGGGCGTTTTGTTAAATTTTGCACAGCCGTGTTGTGAATCTATCTCATTTAGACCGCACTTTGGGCATCCAGCCACAAAACGTGGAAATGCCCCCCCTGTCAAGTCAGAGCCATGCTGTGCAAAAAGGCAACTTGGCCTAAAACTTCCCACACAGGAAATCTTCCAGGAGCTCACTTATGCAAACACCTCTGCCACCGCGGCTACATCTGTCAATTTTGCCTATCTTTGCTGCTAGCAATCCCACATTGGCATCATGAAAAAAGAATATAAAATAGGTGACAAGGCAGAATATGTGCGTAGGTTTCACGCCGCCGATGTAGAGACCTTTGCCCAGATCACCGAAGACAACAATCCCATCCATCTGGATGATCAATTTGCCGCGGCTACCGTGTTCAGGCGCCGCGTAGTACACGGCATCTTCACGCTGTCCATGTTTTCCAAAATCTTCGGCACTATTTACCCTGGCACAGGCGGTATCTATTTGCACCAGTCGGCCAGATTCTTGCGCCCAGTATTCATTGGCGACGAGGTGCGCGCCGAAGTAGAACTTGTGGACTTCAACCCCGACAAGATGATTGGCACGTTCACCACCCGCTGCTACAATGAAACGGGCGAACTGATAGTGGATGGCGAGGCTAAAATCAAACTGCCGTGACAGGAAAAATCTGCGTTATTACTGGTGCTACATCTGGCATAGGCCTAGCCACGGCGCAAGCACTGGCTGCACAAGGTGCCACTGTGCTACTACTAGGCCGCAATGCTGCCAAGGGGCAGGCTGTCGTCTCGCAAATTCAGGCAGCATTTCCGCAGGGGCAAGCGCTTTTCTTTCAGACTGATCTGGCACTGCAATCCTCCATTCGACAAACTGCTCAGGTGCTGCTCGACCAATTTCCGGTCATAGATGTGTTGATCAACAATGCCGGTATCTGGGCTTTGAAGCGCGAGCTTACCACCGAAGGTATAGAACTTACATTCGCGGTGAATCACCTGGCTTATTTCCTGCTCACGCATTTGTTGTATCCTGCCTTGCAGCGCGCCCCCGAGGCACGTATTATCAATGTGTCGTCGCGCAACCAGTTTGACACCTATATGCACTTCGACGACCTGCAATTGGAGCGCCACTATACTGGGTTTCGCGCTTATGCTCAGTCCAAACTGGCCAATGTGCTGTTTACCTACGAGCTACATCGCCGCAAGCCCAACGCTCACGTCACGGCTAATGTGCTGCACCCAGGGTTGGTACATACCGACATAGGACTGAAACACACCAACTGGCTCTACGCCCTGGGCTGGCGGGTACGCCGCACGTTTTGGCCCAGCCTCACACCCGCCGAAGGTGCTAAGACTTCTGTATTTCTGGCCTCCTCTCCTGAAGTGAAAGGGCAAAGCGGCCTGTACTGGGTCAACAGCAAAGTTGCGCCGTCGGCGAAGGATTCCTACAGCGAGGCAGACGCTCGGCTGCTGTGGGAAATCAGCGAACAATGGTGCGGTATCCGTTATTATTTCCCGGGTTAACGCCTCTCTTGTGCACCAGCCAAAAAACGAGCCGCACCTCGGTGAGGAGAGCGCGGCTCACATTTCGAGTCAGACAATTGGGTCTTTACACTGTTGTGTTTATCTGTATATTTATCGGATGTCAAATTTGAGACGAGCAAACCAATAAGCCCCGTTGAAGCCAAACTGCTGTACCCTGCGGCTGTACACAAAGCGCCCCAGGCTCATATTGCCGGAGTGCGTATGCCGATCTTGATATGCATCAAAGATATTATTGCCGCCCAAGGTGATGGCTATACCCTTGCGCAAGGTGTAGCTTACAGAAGCATCCACTACCACTTTGGGGCTGAAGGTTTGGTCCAGGGTTTCGCGCTGGCCAGTAAAAGTGTTGATGGGGAAAGCGCCGGGGTTGTCCGGATTGATGGAGGGGTCGAGGTAGACCACCTCGCCAAAGTGCACCCCGCGTAGCATGGCGCCTATTTTACCTACCTTGTAATTGAGTGTAAGCGAGATTTTCTCGCGCGGAATGGCTACTTCTATGCGGCTTTGGTCTTCGCGGTTAAAGTAGTTGCCCAGCTGGCCGGAGCTGACCAGAATCGGGGATGCCTTGATGATGGGCTTACCTTCGGCATTCTTCTTGACTTCATTGTTGATGAAAGAGCCAGCCGCCGTGGCGCGAAACTCGTGCTTAGCTCCTACTTTGAAGTCGTAAGACAGTACGGCTTCCAAGCCGCGAGCACGGGTATCTACGGCATTGGTGAAAAAGTTGGCTGAGTTGGCACCGGCAGCCCGCAACTGCGCTAGCAAGGTGGGGTCGTTGCCGCCGGTAAAGTTATTGGTGAGCACTATGCGGTCTTTAATGTCAATTTGATAGGCGTCAATGGTTAGCTCCAGGCCTTGTGCGGGGCGGGTAGTGATGCCCAAGGTGTAGCTCTGAGAGGTTTCTTGCTTGAGCTTGGGAATGCCCAGGATACGCGCTGGCTCGCTGTCGTTGGTGAACGTGCCGCTTTCCACGGGCGTGAGCACGCCATTGATGGTCACGAACAAGGTGTTGGTTTTGGCATAAAACCGCTGCTGCATAGAAGGCGCACGAAAGCCTGTGCTTACAGAGCCCCTGATGGCCAGCGCACTGCCAAACTTGTAGCGCGTAGCCACCTTGTAGTTGAGTGTACTGCCAAAGTCGGAGTAGTTTTCATAGCGCACAGCGCCAGCTAACATGAAGTTTTGGGTGAAATCCTGCTCCAGATCAAGGTAGGCTGCCACACTGTTGCGCGATTTGGTGCCCTCGTTGGCCGGAAGGAAACCCGGGAATACCTGTGCACCCGGCGTAGCGCCAGAGGACTGATCATAGTTGCGCCAGGAGGCTTCTTCGCCAGCTGTAATGCCGAATTGCTCCAAGCGGAACTCGCCGCCAATGGCTACGTTGAGACCGGAAAGAACATCGTACTTACGGCTCAGATCGGCGTTGACAGTGTTTTGCAAAAACGAAAGCGCGCCGGCATCAAAAGAGGTTTGCAAGTTGTTGGGGCGAACGGCAGCCTGGGTGTAATTGACGGAGTTGTTGACATTGAATCCAAAGCGGTTGCGCCCGAGGGTATTGCTAAGGTCAAGTGACCACTCGCCAAGGCTGCCTCGAATGCCAGCAGCTATGCTGATATCGTTGATGTCGGTATTGATCAAAGGAAGGAAACCATTGGGATAAAGCGCTAATACATTACTGCGGTATATGGCAGCCGAGGTGTTGATAGCGTTTGGATAGCGATAGAAACCGGCAGCTTCGCCGTTTTTCTGGCTGTATCCGCCAAACAGGTAGGCGTCCCAGCGGGCACTCAAGCGATAGTCGGCATTGAAGAACAGTGCAGCACTCGAAATTTGAGACTGCCCAATGCGCATGTCGAAGAAGTTGCGCGTGAGGCCTTTGGCCGCAAGGATGGAATCGTCGCGTACCTGACCCCCAACAGAGGGGTAGATTTGCCCAGTGTAAGTGCCGGAGCGCACTGTGGGTTGGCGATTAATGTACTCGCCGGACAAATTAACAAATCCTTTTTTGCCGAGTTTAAAACCGTAATTCAGGCCTGCTTGCACCGTTTGGCCGTCGGTGACTCTGACGCTGGGATCCTCGTCTTTGCCTTGAGCCTTGAAGAGTGCATAGTTTTTCTCAAAGCTGGTCATATTCATGCCGTAGGCTATGGCGCCGTCTAGCAGGCCGGTTTTTTGCTTGAGTACAATGTTGATGACGCCGGCAATAGCATCGGAGCCGTACTGAGCAGCGGCGCCATCGCGCAATATTTCAATACGCTCAATGGCGGTGGCTGGAATGGCGCTTAGGTCGGTACCAACAGTACCGCGGTTTACAGTGCCGTTGACGTTGACCAACGCTGATTGGTGGCGGCGCTTGCCGTTGACCAACACCAGCACCTGGTCGGGGCCGAGGCCGCGCAACTGCCCGGGGTCTATATGGTCAGTGCCATCGGCAATGGTTTGCCTGGCCGACTGAAATGACGGTGCTACATAGGTCAGTATCTGATTGAGATCTACCTGCCCTACATCATTGATGAGTGCAGCAATCGGGATGACATCCACCGGTACAGCTGTCTCGAGCTTGGTACGGGTAGCATTGCGCGAACCAATGACCGTGACCAGGTCAATTTCTACGCCTTCCGACAAGCTTACATCAAGTGAATTGCCACTGATAGCTATTTCTGCCGAGCGATAGCCAATATAAGAAAACACCAAAGTAGTAGCATTGGCTGGTACATTTATGGAGTAATTTCCGTCGAAGTCAGTCACTACGCCAATAGAAGTACCTTTTACAGTAACTGTGGCGCCGATGAGCGGCGAGCCATTGTCGGCATCAGTTACTTTTCCGGTGATGATTTTTTGTGCGCTTGCTGCCAAGGCAAATGTTAGCAATAGCGCACTTGTGAGGACGAAAGTAAAGACTCGCTTCATAAGCAGTGATTTTAAAAAGGTTTACATACAAAGAGTAAGACAATGTATAGTTGGCAACACCACGCCAGGAGTGTTTGGCTCTTGGTGCACTTCCTGCAAAGTGCCGCGTATTAAGCAAAATTAGATAAAATGCAAATACACGAGATTTTTTGCATATTTTTATTCTGCCACACGAAAATTTAAAAGTATGTTCAACTTTTGCCTTGGCCGTACATGCACTTTAAGCATACCACCCTATTGACAACTGCACAAATACCCTGTACTTTTGCTGTTAGAAGACACTACATGAGCAATAGCAGGATACTTGGCATACTATTTCTGGCCGTAAGATGTCAGATGCTGTTAGGACAAGCCCCTGAAAGCCAGGTGCTTTTTTCGCTACCTGGCGGCTTTTACGACACCGAGCTCAGCCTCGGGCTACGCGCCGACCCTGGGATGCGCATCTACTACACGCTAGATGGCAGTAAGCCTGGCCCGCAGTCCAGGCTTTACCGCGGCTCGTTACGCATTGCCCGTACCACTGTGGTGCGCGCTGTGGCTTACCGCCCGGACGGCCAAAGCAGCCGTATTACGGGGCAGACGTACTTTATAGGTGAGCCGCCGAGCAACTTCCCGGTGGTGTCGCTGGGTGCACCGCCAGGATTGTTGTTCGATCCTGACATCGGGCTCTTTGTCACTGGCAATCAGGTGGATAATCAGAGCATTATGCAACCTCGCGCCAACTTTTGGACGCGCCGAGAGCTGGTAGCCCATGCTGAGATATTTGAATCTGACGGGCAATGTGTATTCAACAGCCTCATCGGCGTGCGTGTTTTTGGCGGAGTGAGCCGCGTATTTCCCCAAAAATCACTTGCGCTGGTGGCCCGCGAGCGCTATGGCGAAAAGCGCATTTATCACCCTATATTTGGCAAGGCAGGCCCCAAGAGCTTCAAATACTTAGTATTGCGCAATGCCGGCAGCGATTTTGGCCGGGCACACTTCCGGGACGCGCTCATCACCGGCTTGCTGGACAATTGGGATATAGACAAGCAAGCCTACCGACCAGCGCATGTCTATATCAATGGGCGATACTGGGGTATCTACAACCTGCGCGAAAAGATAAATCGCTACTTCATTGCCGCGCACCACGGGGTGGATAAAGACAGCATTGACCTGCTAGAACATCGCTACAACGTTCGCACAGGTAGCCGAAAGCACTATGTGCGGTTGCTGCGCTTCATGGAAACTCATGATCTGGCCGTGCAGGCCAACTATGAATGGGTAAAAACCCAGATGGACGTGGACAACTTCCTCCACTACCAGATAGCCCAGATTTACAGCGATAACCGCGACGCCGGTGGCAATGTCAAATACTGGCGCCCTCAAACACCCGACGGCCGCTGGCGATGGATATTGTACGACACCGATTGGGGCTTCGGACTGAACGACGACAAAGCCTGGCAGTTTAACAGCCTACGATTTCACACTGCCGCCAATGGCCCGCATTGGCCCAATCCGCCATGGAGTACCTTCATCTTGCGCAAATTGCTGGAAAACCCGGAGTTCAGGCAGCTTTTCTTAGTACGTTTTTGCAACTACCTCAATACCACGTTTCACCCCGACCGAGTACTGGCAGCCATTGAAGAAAAGTACCAGTGCTTGCTGCCGGAAATGCCCCGGCATCTGGAGCGCTGGCGCCTGAGCCGCACCAAATGGGAGCACCAAGTAGATGTCATGCGACAGTTTGCGCGCGAGCGGCCAGTTCACATGTTCAGCCATCTGCAGGAGTTCTTTCAGGCGGGCGATCTGCTCGTCTTGCACGTGGCGCCTGCTGTCGGGGGCAAAGTCATTGTCAATGACCAAATATCCATAACACCAGAGGGCGGCGTTTTTCGGGGGCAATACTTTGCTACATGTACCCTGCAGCTAAAAGCCGTACCGGAACCCGGATATCGCTTTGTGGAATGGAAAGGCCTGGCGGATGGAGCGCATCTGCGAAATGTCAGCCTGCGCATTGTACCACAGGGGCTGTACCTTGAGCCTGTGTTTGAGCCATTTCGGCATCCGCTGGCCGACAAGATTGTCATCAATGAGGTGAGCCCCTACAACCTGCAAGCTGGCGACTGGGTTGAAATATACAACACCACTCGGCAGCGCATTGATATGAGTGGCTGGATCATAGCCGATGCACAGCATGAAGCAGTGCTGCCCCGCGCCGAAATTGGCCCGTACGACTACCTCATCCTCTGCCGCGATGAAGCCCGCTTTAGAAAAACTTACCCGCAAGCCCACAACGTGCTGGGCGTACTGGACTTTGGCTTGCATCGGCGCAAAGACCGACTGACCCTGTTTAGTGCCGACGGTGCACTGGTGGACCAAATGCAATACGAACTTCCTCCGGAGGACGGAGATTCTACGCTCACCATTGGATTGTTGCTACCGCATCTGCCCAATGAAAATCTGCGCTATTGGGAGCGCTATGCCCACGGCGGTACGCCTGCTGCCGCCAATCCCTATTACGTAGAAAGTCGCATTGAGGCCATGCAAAAAGACTGGCTAGAGATGGGCATTGCTGCTGGTATTGTATTAGTGTGTATGGGGTTGCTGTATTTTCGCTACCATGGCCAGTTGAGCTAATTTTCTCGTTTTTCTCTTGGCCATTACCCGACAGATGCTTACCTTTGCAAAGCAGATAATGTAAAAGCAAAAATAACGAATAGCTCAATACCCCCCACACTACCGCTATCTCCGTTCCAAATGCATGAAAAGTATGGTTTGCGCTTCCTGCAAGAAAGGAAGAACGCTATCTTCTTCTGTGCCAAGCACTATATTCGATCATAGTTTGGTATGAGAAACCCCAGACGATATGCATTTGGCCCGGAATGGCAGCGCGCTTGGTAAGGTTGCCCTTAGACACTATGAAAAACCATTGCGTTGGATAAAAAAAACGCGAGGTCATCCTCCCTTGCGCCTGCCGCCTCCGGTTTTAGCTTCCAGAAATTTTCTCTTTCGGTTCGTTTGCTCCACCTTGCCGATAAGTTTTACTTTTGCTTGCTACATACAAACTTGGAGCAAGTATGGACATACGCATTCCGCAGCCTCTGAGTGCTTTATGGATGAAAGCAGCAGTAGTGGGCAGCTTGTGGGCATCGGTAGAAATCATACTGGGCAGTTTTCTACATAATCTCAAAGTGCCCATGTCGGGTACGGTACTGGCCTTTATCAGCGTGTACGTCATAGTGGCATTTGCCCAGGTGTGGCGCGAGAGAGGCCTCATCTGGCGAGCAGGGCTTATTTGCGCCCTGATGAAGTCCATCTCGCCCAGTGCCTTGATTATCGGGCCGATGATTGGCATCTTTACGGAGGCAGTTTTGCTGGAGGTGTCTTTACTATTGCTGGGGCGCAATATTCCCGGCTATCTGATCGGCGGTGCCATGGCGGTGTTCAGTACCATTGTACACAAAACTATGAGCCTGCTTATTCTCTATGGTTTTGACCTGGTGAAGATACTGGAGGCGCTGTACAAATTTGCCACCAAGCAATTGCACATGGAGGGGGTGCATCCGGGGTGGCTGCTGCTGGCTTTGGCGTTCGTTTACCTGGTAGCAGGCGCTACGGCGGCTACACTGGGCATTCGGGCAGGCCGGAGCTACTTGTTGGCACAAAGCGCGCTACCCGTCACAGCCGAACCGGAGGTAGATATGCAGAATCCCTACCGCTTACTGACCGAAGAGCGCGGGCAGCGGTACGCCACGTTCTTCCTGCCACTCAACGTAGCAGCGGTAGTGCTGGGCCTTTACCTCATCAACTTCAATCACTATCTGCCGGCAGTGTTGTACGTGTTGCTTTACACAGGCTTTGTGCTGTGGCGCTACCGGCATACCGTGCGTCATTTGCGCAAGGTACACATTTGGGTGCAGTTCTTGTTGCTCACGCTGGCGGCTACTTTTGTGTGGAAGGGCCTTTCCCAGGGGAATTTTTTCAGTTGGGAGGGGCTAGCCATTGGCTTGAAAATGACTGGGCGTGCCATTCTCATCATCATGGGATTTGCTGCTGTAGGTGCAGAACTGCGCAGCCCTGTCATTCGTTCGCTGTTGTACAACCGGCGCCTGAGTAGTCTTTATCAGGCGCTTCGCCTGGCGTTTTCCGTATTGCCATACATTTTGGCTAGGCAACCCCAAACCAAAGAGTTGCTCAAAAGAGAAACGCTCTCGTTTCAGTTTCTCTTTCGACAGGCAGAGGGGTTGCTATCTTTTTTGAGAAACGAACACGAACGCCGCCCGGTGGTATTCATCATCACTGGGGCAGTACAGCAGGGCAAAACTACTTTTGTGACCAAGATGCTGGAGCTCTTGAAGGCCTCCGGGATGAAACCAGGCGGATTCACGGCCCCCGGTGTGCACAACGTGCAAGGCCAGCGCACGGGCTTCCAATTGCATGATGTGGCTACCGGCAAACTGTACTCCTTGTGCACTACCGTACCTGTGGAAGGCGCCCAGCGCGTGGGGCCGTATTACTTTTACGAAAGTGGCTTTGCTCAGGGGCGGGCATTGCTCTGCCCGAAGGCGCTGGCAGATAAAGATCTGGCTGTGATTGACGAATTAGGCCCCATGGAACTGCGCAATGAGGGATGGTACGTAGCCGTGGCGCAACTGGTACAAGCGGGGTTCTCCCCACAGGTTTGGATAGTGCGCCGCCCGCTGCTGCCTAAAATGTTAGCCAAATGGTATATTGGTACGGTATATATTGCAGACGTTGAGAAAGATACACCTGAAGCAGTAGCCAAGGTGCTGCAGGCCGAAATCCAAAAGCGAATGTCCAACCAGGCAGTTCATATTATGCAATCTTCGGAGCAGACCGAGGTACAACAACAGCCATAGCGGCTCATGCCCTGGGCCGATCAGCAGATTCTTGTGGCCGCTGCGCCTTATATCAAAATATGTGGGGCAGGGTGTCATTCACTGCAGTGGCAGCCTTATATCCTCCCTGTTTTTTGAAGCTGCTGATGCTGCAGAGAAAGCACGGGTTTGGCCATGCCAGGCGCAAGAAGGCTTGTTTCAAGCCAGAAAAATATGGGAGAGAGAGCCTGCGCTCAAGCATAGTCACGATAATCGCCCGAAGGTAGGTGCGGCAACCCTTCCACGTCGGCATTGTTCACATATGCCCAACATAAAACAGGCGAGCCGTCGTCCATGAAAGCCACAATGCGAATACGCTGGTATTCTGGTGTATGCTTCTCGGATTCAGGGCCGATGCCCTCGTATTGGTCCAGCGCCGCTAGGATTTCAGGATTAGACAACGCAAACAACTCGCCGTATACAAACTCAGCGCTATGCACGTTGTACACCGCCACGGGATAGGCACCCCGGGAATATAGACGCCCTGGGAAATGCCCCCGCCCTAAGAAGCGGCTGTGCTGGTGCAGCATTCGGGCATAAGAATTGGTAAAGCCCTGCATCAGCGTGCCGTAGGCGAAGAGCACATCGTGTTTGGTTTTCATTTCAGAGCTAGGTAGGTGCAGCGCTTCGAGTTGTGGGTTATGAGTTATGAGCTGCGAGCTGGAGCAAGGCCTTCGTGTCATCTTTGCAAAAAAAAAAAGCATTTGCTACCCTTCCCCTTTTTTTGAGGGCAATAGCAGTGTGCCAAGATTTCTTCTCTATCGGGTGTTGTAAGCTGCAGAAAGCACTTCTGCATCCTGGCGCACTATGTCGAGTATTTGAGTTGGGTCTATCAGCTTGAGGTTGTAGCTTGTGATGATTTTGGTCTGGCTGGGCCAAATGCGTTTTAGCAGTTTCATCTCGTAGCGGGCATATTTGGCAACCCAGGCTTCGGGGTTGGTTTCCTCGCGCAGTTCTATACTCAGTTGGTTGGGTATGGCGCCCGAAGGCAGCTGATATTGGGGGGCTTGGTGCAGTTTCCACCCAGGCGCATCGGCCAGCTGAGTGAGGTAGTTTTCCAACTCGATTACTGCGTCAGGGCGGTTTTCCTTGCCAAGTATGGTTTTGGACTTGTCGCCTTCAAAATAGGTGATCGTTACTGCTGGCAGGTCGGGAAAGTCGCTTCGATATACATTGGCATACTGCCAGAGATTAGCCCTGCGGAGTGCCTCTTTGAGTTCGTTCAAGCTCTGCTTGGCCAGGCGTTTGTGGTACAGCCCCATTTTGTTGGTGTAGCGCTCGCCGCGATAGCTCATCAGGCCGTTGGCATAAACAGTGAGGTCAAACACGGGGCATTGCCCAAAGCAGGGGCCTTTTTTCATTTCTACCAATTTGACAAGGCGGCTGGTGTCGCCGATAGAAGTGGGCGTTGTACAACTGGCGAGCCAGCAGAGCCACAACAGGGCTACGGGGTGTAATTTTCTCATAAGCGCGACGTAAAAAATGATGAACAAAGACTTTACCGATGCGGCATTACTACGATGCGGCGAAGCAAAGGTACTCCAGGTGCGGCGATTGCCAAAAAATAGATGCCTGCGGGCAGTTGGCTGGTATCCACGTGGGTGATACCCTCTGGCTCTACTCGTCCCTTGGCTACTGGCTGGCCGCCCGCGGTGAAGAGGGTGTAGGTCATTTTTTCGTTGGCCATGCCGGATACTTTAAGGTGAATGCCTTGCCTGCCGGCGGGGTTATTCAGTACTTTGATTTCGGCGAGTTCGGGCTGCTGCGTACTCACTGGCACGC
Source organism: uncultured Saprospiraceae bacterium (assembly GCA_938015595.1). GTDB lineage: Bacteria > Bacteroidota > Bacteroidia > Chitinophagales > Saprospiraceae > UBA2329. The sequence goes on from CALLPI010000020.1 coordinate 114,510, forward strand.
AGCCTTCAGATGACAACAGCCCTGCGCGCGCACCTTGGAGTGCAGCCCACATTCGCGCCTTTTGCCCCAGGGTAAACATGGCCATACAAGCGTCGTTGGTGTAGGACATGTAGTTCATAAACATGTCAGGTGTGCCGCAAGTGATCTGCGGATGCGTCGGGCATTCTCCCAAGTAGGTTTTGGACTGTTCGGGCGTATCGGCTACCTCGTCGCTCTGGTTGCAAGTACCTGGCTGCCCTGGCCCCCATAAGTGGTACAGGTTGAAGTAATGGCCTAGCTCATGGGTGAGAGTGCGCCCCAGGTGGTAGGGCTGGTTGCCAGCAGCCGTACCTGTGATACCCACAAACTGGGGGTCTATGATAACGCCGTCTTCCTGGGGTAGCCCTACACTCGGGAAGGATGCCTCCGCTGGAAAAATTTGTCGCCGTCCCACCCAAATATTGAGGTATCGGGAGGGGTCCCAGGCATCGCTACCGCCGTAGGCAGTATAACATATTGCTCTGCGCCCGTCCACTGTACGGTCGCCTATGAAAGTGTATGGCGTAGGTGTCCTCACGATTCCGCTGGTAGTTGCTCCATCGGGGGTGCGACGGGCCAGGCAAAAGTTGATTTCTGCATCTGCTGCGACGGGCTGAAAAAGGGGAGGTATCAGGCCGCCCACTGCGTTCGTGAACCGAAAGTCCTGATTCAACACGGCCAGTTGGGATAAAATCTGCTCCTCTGAGAGGTTCTCCTCCGGCAGGCGCCACACTACATGAAACACCACCGGAATAGTGACGGAAGTGCGCCATTGCACTGCCGGATACTCAGCTACGTACCGGTGGGTGAAGGCTTCGAGCGCCTGATGCGCAGCAGCAGCAGCGGGGTCGTTGTGCAATTGCATTTGTAGGTGCTCCTGTGAGATGCATCGCTGTGCCCAGATTTGTAGCTTGATACAGCTTAGCAATACTATACACCAAAAAATTGCAGCATGTCTGAATATCATAGTTGACAGGTGCTACCTTATTTCCCCATTGCCTGCCACACTGGCGCCATATCGGGCGATATGATAATTTCTGTTTGGTCTATCACTGGCCGTAGCCCAAAGGCTGTGCCTAGCTCCGGCATCTGCCCGGTGGCCAATACCTTGCCAGCCGGCACACCTGCTGCTACCAGCGTGCGCGCCACCAATGCTGCGCGGCGCAGGGCATATTCGAGGTTGGTGTCTGAAGCGCCATAGCTATCGCCTCGTGCGGCCACCAGGATGTCTATGTTCGAATACCCTGCCAGCACAGCAGCTACATCATTCAATGCCTTTACGCCGAAGGCCGTGGGCTGAAATCCGCCTTCTGTAAACAGGAAACTGTGCGACAGGCTTACCACCACGCGATTGTCTTTTAGGCTTACCTGTACAGCTGCAGCACCATAGCTGGCCAGCGCGCGCCCCAGCGCTAATTGCAGTTGGTTCAGTTGGCGGTTTTGATTGTCCAGTGCGGTTTTGAAGGCTGATTGGCTGGTATTGGAGGCGCCCCTGGCGCCAAAAGTATCGTATGAGGCCACCTCCTCCAGTTGTTCGTTGCGCGTTTGCAGGGCATATTCTACATTGGTCAGTTCACGTTGTTTGAAGTCCAGTTGCGCTTCTTTGGCGGCCAGGTTCTCGCGCAGCTTCTGTGTTTCGTAGGCTATGGCAGCCTCTACATTTCGATTGATTGCGACCATGCGGTTGTACTCTATCAGCAGATTTTCATAGCTGTTATTGAGCGCGTGGTTGGCAGCTTTGGCCTGGTCGAGGTCGGCCAGTGCACGGTTGAGGTCGGCTTGTAGCAGCATATTGGCTTCAGCCAGTTCGGCATTGGCGCGGCGCAAGGAGTCGGCGCTGCGCGATTCGCTCTTGTAGTAGTCGCGCTGCTGGGTCAGGTTGTCCACTGTGGTTTTGGAAATGCACCCTGATAGTAGGGCAGCAAGCAAGGTAACAACCGGTATGTACCTCATAGCAAACGTATTTTCAAACAAATGTAAGGGCTTTTGCGTAGCTTTGCAATGCGCGCTTGACAAATTACACACAAAAGGGTAGGCTGCAGCGCCCATCCCAAACGCAGCGGCGCGCCTGAGGTCAAAAAGAGCTCTACGTGCATAAACGCGACACCATCCCGTGCGCTGTATGCCTGTACATCTCGCTACTCTCCTTTGCCTGGTTGCCGTTTGTCAGGGCCACTACTTCACTGGCAAGAAGGCATAGCGCTCGCCATACTCCAGCATTTGCTGCACGAAGTCAGTGGGGTATTCAATCTTGAAGTCGGTGATCTCGCCGGCGCTGTTGGTTACCGGAACCAGGCGCGGATTGATGAAGCCTGCATAAGGCGGAATATTGAGAGCTGCCGAGCGCGCCAGTACCTCCTTGTGCAAGTCTGGATCTACCTGTACACCGTAGGTTTCAAAGAGTTTTTGAGCGGCCTTGAAATCGCCTTGCGACTTGATGCGCTGTACCTCTTTGAGCAACTCGCCGAAGAGCAGGCGGAGCTGCTCGTAGTTGCGGATGTCAATGTAGGTTTTGCCGTTGCGTTTCACTACAGCAACGCAGGCAGTTGTAGCGGCGCGCTCTAGTACCCACCGCGAGATCATCTGGCGGCAGCGCATGTGGGCCTGCGTAATGGTTTTGCCGGGTTCTATGCGGCGCAACTGGAGCATGTAGCCGTTTTTGAGGTATTGGTCGTATTCGGCTTTAGCGGCCTCCTGGTCAGGTAGCACGCCCAATTCTATGAGCTTGGGGTCCATGATATACCACAGGGCGAAGAGGTCAGCGCGGGCTTCCTCCAGCGGAGAGTAGTATGCACCTATGACGGAGGTGCTCACCCCTGGTTCGAGCTGGCCGGAAGCATGGCCCAATACTTCGTGCAGGGCGGTGTGTACTCTGCCGCCGAGAGAGGCGTATTTTTTGGCTCGCTCTATTTCTTCGGCGTCGTGGCTAAACTCGGTGAGTAGGCCTTCGGCGCCGGCCTGGTCATAGGCGTGCTCAATGTTGCCCAGGCTGACCGACTTGGAGCCGTGCTTTTTGCGTATCCAGTCAGCATTGGGCAGGTTTACGCCGATGGGTGTAGCGGGCGAGGCGTCGCCAGCTTCTCCAGCTACGTTCACCACCTTGTAAGAAATACCGGCTACTTCTTTCTTTTTGTGAGCGGGCAGTATGGGGGCGTTGTCTTCAAACCACTGGGCATTTTGGGAGAGTACCTTCATGCGGCTGGAGGACTCAAAGTCGTTAATCTGCACAATGCTTTCGTAAGAGCCTTTGAAGCCGAGGGGGTCATTGTACACCTCCACAAAGCCTTGGATGTAGTCAATATCGCCTTCGGTGGCTTGTACCCAGGCGATGTTGTATTCGTCCCATTTTTTGAGGTCGCCGGTTTGGTAGTATTCAATGAGGAGCTTGAGGGCTTTGCGCTGGGGTTCGTTTTCGGCTACGCCGGCGGCCAGTTCTAGCCATTTGACGACCTCGCTAAGGGCCTCGCCGTAGAGGCCGCCCACGCGCCAGGGTACTTCCTGGAGCTTGCCATCAGGGCCGATGATCAGGCGAGAGTTGAGGCCGAAGGAAACAGGCTCTGGCCCGGCTTTTTTCTCCAGCGCGGCGTAAAAGGCCGACACCTGTTTTTGGGTAACACCCGGCCCGTAAAAGTTGACGGCAGAGGCAGCGATCACGTCCACCTTGGGGTCTTGGTTGATTTTTTTGGCGTCCACTTTGGGGTCAAACATGGCTTGCAAGACCTCCTGCGAAAGAGAATGTCCAGCGTTTTTGAGTTGTGCCTCAAACCAGACCTGCGGAAAAGCAGGGACGAACTTGTCATTGGAGTAGTGGTGATGGATACCGTTGGAGAAAAATACGTTTTTGGCGTACTCCATGAACTGGAGCCACTCTGTGGCGTTGCGGCTGCCCTGATAGGTTTTGATGATGACTTCCAGTGCTTTGCGGATGGCCAGGTTGTGGCGGTAGTTTTGATCCCAGATGATGTCTCGCCCGGCCAGGCCGGCTTGGGTCAGGTAATATACCAGTTTTTTCTGCTGCAGGCTAAGCTGGTCAAAGCCAGGCACCTGATAGCGGAGGATGCGTTTGTCGCTGAAGTTTTCGGGGTTCCACACGAAGTCTTCTTCTGCAGCAGGCATGTTGGCGGGCACATTGTTGACAGCTTGCGTTTTGTTTTCGGCGCGTCTGCAAGCAACGAGCAGCATTACTGTGGCAAACAACAAGAGCAGGATGCGTGTCATGGCAGTTTATTTGGTTGTGTACAAAATTAAGCAATCATTCGAGTTATTCTTTGCAGCGGGCTTGCACCCAGCGCTTGCTTCATGGCCTTTTCCATCATTTGCCAGGCAGGGCGCTAGCCTAGCGCTTTCAGTTTTGTGCTTCTGCATAGGGTCAGCTAACTCCATACGTATGATCCGATTGCCGCTACTACCCTGATAACGACATAGAAAAGCACAAAGGCCATGGCTATGAGCAGCCCCAGTACCAACCACACCAGCCACCAGGCGCTGCCCTGGTACTTGCCCTCGGCATAGTGTGCTTGCAGGAGCTTGAAGTTGCGGCGATTAGCCCGGAAGCGCAGGTCAAAAATATCACCCAGCAGCGGTACTGTACCTATGGCGGCGTCCAGCGCTACGTTGCCCAGCATACGTACCACCAGCATGCCGCTGGCGCCATAGCGCACCATGATGAGCACCATAACGCCGGAGATGACAAAGCCGGCCATGTCGCCCACATAAGGAATCAAGCCTACCACGGCATCGAGGCCGAAGCGGATCTGAGTACCGGGTATACGAAAGCGGTTGTCCATCAGGTTGCAGGCGCCTTGCACCCAGTGCAGGGCTCGTTGCCGGCTGTTGGGCATTTCAGGCAGGGTAGGATCAGGACAAGCACTGCGGATATCCATATATCAAGGGATTTGCGCCAGCGCATACGAAGATTTGAAACTGCGCCAGCGCATTTGCAATACACCCAGGATGGCTTCCTTTACAATGCCTTTAGACATTTTGGAGGCGCCCTCCAGCCGATCGGTGAAGGTGATGGGAATTTCTACAATGCGAAAACCCAGAGAGCGAGCAGCAAATTTCATTTCAATCTGGAAGGCATAGCCCACAAAGCGGATTTTGTCTAAGTCAATGGTTTCCAGTACCTGGCGCCGATAGCAGATGAAGCCAGCAGTGGGGTCTTTAATGGGCATTTGCGTAACGAGGCGCACGTACATCGAAGCTCCGTAGGAGAGCAGGATGCGGTCAAAAGGCCAGTTTTCGAGTTTGCCGCCACGCACATAGCGGGAGCCTATGGCCACGTCGGCGCCTTGCTCACGGCAGGCTCGGTATAGGCGCTCCAGGTCGCAGGGTTTATGCGAGAAGTCGGCATCCATTTCAAAGAAATACTGGTAAGACCGCGCCAGCCCCCACCGAAAGCCAGCAATGTATGCTGTGCCCAGGCCTTGCTTGCCGGTGCGTTCCAGCAGATGTACCATTGCCGGATACTTGGTTTGCATGTTCTTTACCAGGCCGGCGGTACCGTCGGGGGAGCCGTCGTCCACAACAAGTATATGGAAAGGCGTAGCCAGAGCCAACACCGTTTCAATCATGCGTACGATGTTGTCCTTTTCGTTGTAGGTAGGGATGATGATCAGTGCGTCAGACAAGGTGTTCGATGGATAAAAATGTCAAGCCATAAGAAACGAACGACAAATATATGGCTAAACGCTGGAAACTCTGTTGGACAGGCGAAAGAAAACGCAAGACAGGGGGGGTTATCCAGCAGGGGATGTTTTTTTCTGGCCTTGGATTGGCTGCACACCACGCCAAACCCACGCCTGCACCTTTGCCTAAACCGATAAAGTTAGGCAACAACACGTTGGCGCCAAAGTCTAGTGTAAAGTAGCGCATTTTAATGTCTTTGAAGTATATCCATTCTTCTTTGGCCAAGTGTGTAATTTTGAGCTCGAGGCACTGGTCGAGCTGCCAGGCCACAGCGCGAGCAAAGGAGGGTATGTGCGCCACGAGGATGTTTTCAAAGAAGACGAACTTTTCAGCAATGCCTTCGAGTTTTTGCCAGTGTTGAAAGTACTCGGAGTTGAGGGCGCGCCACTTAGGTAGGCGATAGTTGGTCGGGCGTGGGGGATTGGTACAGGGTGTGCTGGCACAACTCGAGTTTGGCAATGCGTATGTCGTAGTCTTGCTGGCCGATACGCAGGCCCTGGTCTGGCTGCAAAAAGAAATGAAGAGCCTCCTCTACGCCTTCGTTGAGAAAAAGAGAATAGCCTGCTGCATCTGTTGGCCCAGGGTGTTCACTTTGTGTTGGATAAGGGGGTAGCGCTGGTGTATTTTGGTTCTCATCGTTGTAGTTGCGATACCAGTGGTGCTCCAGGCCTACCTTCTAAATGAATAATTGCTCCTCTAAGCTGCGGCAACTGCCAGGGGTGGATACTGGTGTCAAATACGCTATTGCATGGCCAATACTTAGCTGCCGCGCAGAGGTGCGCCGGTGGCAACCAGAAAGTTATAGGCTGCTTTGTATCAGATAGGCAAGTGTTGCACGGCCTAGGTACTCACGCCTTTACTCAATTCAGCGCGTACACATCTACTGCGATCTCTTCACCCTCATCGTTAGTGCCTATGTGAAAGGCTACCATGTCACCTTCCGACAGGTCGTTAAAGTCGGCGTTGACTAAGCTGCTGTGGTGGAAGAAGAGATTGTTGGGCGGATACTTAATGAAGCCAAACCCGTTCTTGAGGCTGAGGATGACGCTGGTTTCGCTGCCTTCGGGAGTATCTTCTGTAGCAGATGTAATTTTGCGCTTGCTATCGCTGGCCACGAAGATGTTGTGGATGAGCGGGTTGTTATTTTGCAGTCCAGCTTCGATGATGTCGTACATAGCCAGCGGGTAGGTTACCTCCTCCAGGAGGTCTTGCGAGGTACGGGTTATCATTTGCTTGCCGTTGTCGGCGTAGAAGTCGAAGTCCCAGCTCAGTAGCAACACGCGCACGCCCAGGGCATGGAGTTTGCGCACGAGCATGGTGTAGTCGCCATCGGAGGCGATGAGTGCCACTACGTCCAGTTGATTTTGGGTAGCCATTTCGTAGGCCTCCAGCGCCAGCCACACGTCAATGCCGCGCTCCTCGCGCCTGCCGTTGATGTTTCTGAGTGGCAGGTAGTGCGTAGCTACCCCTGCCGACATGAGGATGTCGTCGAAGAGGCGGTCCCAGTATAGCATTTCGCCGCGCTGGTTGGCTTCGTGTGCGCTAAGCCGCCCGCGAAAGTAGTGCGCGCCTACAATGCGGCAATGCTTAATGCTTTGGCCTTCTTGCTCGGCCACGCTGTGCATGATAAACTCGTGCAGGCCAGCAATGCTCAGGCGGCGTTGTTTGGGATGCTCGTAGTTATAGTAATTGCTGATGTGCAGGAAGAAGTTGCCGTCGTAAAAAACACCAATTCGAACCAGTTTATCTTTCATCGTCTTTTGAACTAAAATATAGCGCTTGGTATAAGGAATGCAAAGATACGTTACAGAGGTGAATTATTAGCATAAGAATAGCATTTTTGCGCTTACAAACTAAAGTATGAAGCCTTTCCTGTTTTTTTTCGCCTGCATGGGCTGCCTGCAACCCTTGTTTGGTCAGCAAAGTGGCAAAGCCTACATTAGCGGCTTGGTGCGCGATGCGCTCAACGACACCCCCATTGAGGTAGCTACCGTATATGTAAAAGGTACCAACCTGGCTGCCGAAACCGCCTCCAATGGGCGCTATCGGTTGGAAGTACCGGTGAATCAGGAAGTAGAGGTGGTTTTTTCGCGCATTGGATACAAGGAGGCTACCTACAAACTGGCGCCCATGCCGCCCAATACTACCCGACAGGTGGATGTAGCGCTGGCACCTGCCGAAACCACCCTGGAGGTAGTGGTGCGCGAGAGCCGCATACAGGAGTCGGGTATGGTCCGCGAGGACGTCACTCAGTTTAAGCTTTTACCTACCACTACGGGCAATCTTGAAAGTGTGCTGCCCCACATAGCACTGGGCACAAGTAGTGGCAGCGGTGGCGAACTCAGCTCGCAATACAATGTGCGCGGCGGCAACTACGACGAAAACCTGGTGTATGTCAACGACTTTGAAATTTATCGCCCTCAACTCATCCGCGCCGGCCAGCAGGAGGGGCTTACCTTTCCCAACATTGACCTCATCCAGGCACTGTCTTTTTCCTCGGGCGGCTTCGAAGCTCGCTATGGTGACAAGATGTCTTCTGTGCTCGACGTCAAGTACAAGCGCCCCGAGCACTTGCGCGGCTCCTTTAGTGCCAGCTTCTTGGGTGGCTCCGCTCATTTAGAGGGCAGTTTCAAGCCGCGCCCCCAAAGCTACCAACGCCTGCGCTTCCTGCTGGGCGCTCGCTATAAAACTACCCGCTACCTGCTGGGCACGCTCGATGTGAAAGGCGAGTACATCCCCAACTTCTCCGACATACAGGCCTACCTCACCTATGATCTCAACCGCGACTGGCAACTGGGCTACCTCGGCAATCTCAACCGCAGCGTGTATCGCTTTGCCCCCACCGAACGCAGCACCGCTTTTGGTCTGGTGAGCTACACCCTGCAGCTCTTTAGCTTGTTTGAAGGCCAGGAAGTGGACGACTTCACCACTATCATGAACGGACTCTCGCTTACGTACCTGCCCGATCGCGCTCGCAATCCTTTCTTTCTCAAGTTCATCGCGTCACGCTTTCAGAGCAACGAAAACGAGCGCTTTGATATCATTGGCCGCTACAGCCTCCGCCAGATTGACAGCAACCTCGGCAGCGATACTTTCGGCGAAGTGCTGGCCGAACTGGGCAATGGAACCCAACACCTGTACGTACGTAATTTTCTGGACATCCGCCTGCACAACGCCGAAGTCAAAGGCGGCCTCGAACTTCAGCCCAACTTCAAAAAGCCCCAAACCACCGGCACCCACTTTCTGCAATGGAGCCTCAAATACCAGCATGAAGACATTCAGGACCGTATCAACGAATGGGAGCGCCTCGACTCCGCTGGCTATTCCCTGCCCTACGATACCAACTTCGTACTTCTGTACAATGTGCTCAAAACCCGCAATGCACTGGCCTCCAACCGTCTGAACGGCTTTTTTCAAAATACCTACACCGTGCGCCGCGACGAACAGGGCGAGCTGCGTCTGTCGTTGGGCTTGCGCGCCTCCTGGTGGGACCTCAACCAGGAGCTGCTCCTGTCGCCCCGCGCCCAACTGCTGTACAAGCCCCTGCGCGGCAAGCGCGACGTATCCTGGCGCCTGGCAGCCGGCCTGTACATACAGCCCCCCTTCTACCGCGAAATGCGCGGCTTCGACGGTGCGGTCAATACTCGCCTGCTAGCGCAAAAATCGGCACATTTCGTGGCTGGTATGACTTACGACTTCTACCTGGGCAAGCGCAACCCCACCAAGTTCAAGTTTATCACCGAGGCCTATTACAAAAGTCTATGGGATATGGTGTCGTACGAAATTGAGAATGTACGCATCCGCTACTCCGGCTTCAATGATGCGCGCGGCTACATTGCTGGCCTCGACATGCGCCTCAACGGCGAGTTTGTACCTGGGGCAGAATCCTGGTTCAACCTCTCTATCCTGCGCGCCCGCGAACTTCTGGACGGCATTACCCACCTGCGCCGTGAGATTGGCAGCCGCGAGGCCACCCCCGTCAATAATGTACCCCGCCCTACTGATCAGTTAGTGACGCTCTCGGTGTTTTTTCAGGACTATCTGCCCCGCAACAAAAACTTCAAGGTAAACCTCAACTTCACTTTTGGCACGGGCTTGCCTTTCGGCTTGCAAGGCGACAACCGCGTGTATCGCAATACTTACCGCTTTGATGCCTACCACCGTGTGGACCTGGGCTTTATGCTCTTAATGTGGGATGCTGATCGCCGTGCTAACCGTCCGCAACATTTTCTGCGTTTCAGCCGTCAAACCTGGCTGTCTATGGAGGTCTTCAATCTCATGCAGGTGCAAAACCAGGCCGGCAATACCTGGATCAAAACCATCTTCGCCCAGCAATACGCTATACCTAACTACCTGACATCGAGGCGTATCAATCTTAGGTTGCGCATGGAGTTTTAAGTGGCTTAGGGCTTGATGCAGGCTGCCTTTAGCGCACCAGTACCCTTACTGCATTGCCCAAGGCGAAGATGCCATAACCCTCTTGTATGTTAGAGAAAACCTGCACGGGTTCGGCAAAGGGGTTGCCTGCGTTCTGCCGGTACACCCCGTAGGTGCGCTCGTACAGGTATGCCTCGCGCGAGATTTGGTACACCCATACCACGTAGCCGGCGTCAATTTCGGGAATGACCTGCTGCGGGTAAGTAGAAAAACGTAGTTTGTAATTGCGGCCATTGAAAGCCCCGTCGGCAATGATCAGGCTTGCGCCGCTGCCCTCTGAAAAGTTGGGGTCGCTAAAGTTGAGGTAGCGTTCGTTTTCTACTACGGTGGTATCGCCGGGTTCTATTTCGGCGGCCAGTCGTTCCATAACGAATACGCGATAGTAGTTTTGCTCTTGGGCGGGGTCTTGGATTTCGATAATGATTTCGTCTTGGCGGCTGCCTTCATTGGTAATGACTCCTGCGCGGCGTAGTTCTGCTGACAAAATAGTGGGCTCGCCGGGCATCGTCTGCTCTGCCCAGGCTCGTTCAAAGCCGGGCAATTCAAGCTCCATGCGATAGGTGCTTCTACTTGCTGATAGCGGTTGCGTCAGTCGGGCTTCATACATGCGGCTTTGAGGGTTAAATGCAAACACGGCAAAAAGCGCGCCATCTTGCCAGAGTTTTAGTTGGGCATTGGCAGGAAAATCAAAATTCCTTCCATCCAAAATGCCTTGGCTTCGACTCACCAAAGCACGTGCTATTGTATCGCCGGCATTGAGCGTACATACCAACACAGGCCTGGGCGCGTGCTCGGGCAGTTTGATTTCCACAACTTGCGAAAAAGTATCTGCATCACAAGCAGAGAAAACCACAACCGCCGCAAAGGCCAATGAGCCCGACAGCAACAGGCTTGACAAGCCAGAAAACGCAGGTGAACAACAGGAATAACGCATGATATCCAGCCTTTGAGCTTATTTGGAAAAGTCTAACGCCTTGGAAAACGTAATACCAGGTATCCATATTGGAAGGCAAGAAAAACATATATCCACATGCACCTCTCATCTGGGATGCCCGGCCTGCACTTACCAGTGGGTTCAGCCCGATACCTCCAGTGCTCTCACCCGCATTTCTTGGCCTTGCAGTACTCGCAACAAGTAGCTGCCGCACCCAGGGCAGGCCTCGTACAGTTGGTTTATGCCAAACTCCTGACCGCATTCCAGGCAGCGGGCACGCCCTGGCAATTGGTGGATGCAGCGCTCGGCCTGCTCCAGCACGCTGCCTTTGACGCCCATATCCCAGGCAAAATCCAGCGCATCCAATGCCACGCCTGATAGCGCGCCAATTTCCAGCTCAATGCGTTCTACTTGCCGTGCACCGGCCTTGAGGGTTTCTTGCTCAGCTATTTCTACTATGCTCAGTACAATAGAAAGTTCGTGCATGTGGTGCGCTTTTGAATTGCGCTCTTGCAAAGGTAGTAGGCTGATTCTGCTCCCGGAATGATGATGGTCAGCGCAGCCCGAAAAAAAAATCTGCAGCCGTGCAACAACTTCCGCTAGTTGGCGGCAGTAGCGTAGTTTAGCTTGTTGCTCCGCCAATCAGAGTTTAAGGCACGGCAACGTAACAAAATACCATTGCTCTGGCGCACAGCGCCAAAGGCAAAGACGAGTACGGCTATCGCGCCAAGTGCATTCGCTTGATGTAAGCTGTGTGCGACCTGAACCTGACGGCAGAGTGATAGCGCAGTTTGGCATGGTGTGGAAATTGCCAGGCTTATCGGCATTACCAGGAGTAAAAGCAATTTTCTTCCAAAGAGCGGTTCTGGTACTAGTGGCTGTTTTGAAGTGCGTAGGCATGAGTTTTCGTCCGCCCATAGCGTCGGGCACCCATACATCAAAGTGCAGATGTGGCCCCGAGCTCCAGCCAGTATTGCCGCTATACCCGATGATTTTGCCCTTTTTGCCCTTCATTGCCTGGCTGCGGCCCCCTGATAGCGAAGGCGTGCATAGGTGGCCAAACTTCCGTTGGCATGGTGGATGTGATTACATGGTTGGCCTTCGACTTGCAGACAGAAGAGCGACAGCCTTCGTCGGAATCGCTTTTAACTTCGACGACCACGCCCTCGCGGGTAGCATATACAGGGGTGCCCTATTGATAGACATACTGAGCGTCGTGTCTGGCACGGAGCGCATCGCCTAATTTGTAGAAAAAGTCAACTTCATAGTTTCGGTGCACGCCTGGCGCGGGGGTAAACTGCCATAGTTCTATACGCGAATAGGTAGGTAGCACTACCCGAACGGGCAAGGAACGACTAACTTTTACATTGGTCAGTATGACATCGAAATCAACTGTGTAGGGGCACATCCAATGATTTTCTGGAAAAAGTGTGACGCCCTGCTCTGTTTTTTCTGAGGGTAGGGCGATGTGCCGTTGTGCGTGCGCCTGCATAGCCAAGGCCGTGCAAGCGCACGCAAGCAACAAATGAATAGGTGTAGCAATAAATAGTAGTCATGGCGTAAAAATACGCCTTTTTCATAGTATGGTTAAAGCATTCCGGCTTTATACTTTGCGCAGTAAGAAATCTTTACTAAGGTATATGTTGAGCTCCTGGTTGACAACTACTTCCTGCACTTTGAGATTATTCCAGCGCATGATATCCGCTACGGAGCACTGAAAACCGCGCGCTATGGTTTCTATCAGATCTCCGCTCGCTACTACGTAAGTGGTATGATAAAAGCCCTTGGTAGCAAAGGCGGAGTGATCATAAGCCGGCAACTGATTGAGCCATAACCGGAAAGCAGGCGAGGCGCCGGCGGGAAGGGTAAGGTAATAACCAGTAGAGGAGGCCGGAATAGCTCCTGGGAAAGCCGGATTGAGCTGCCGGATAACTGAGACTGAAGTGCCAGAAGCCTTGGCGATAGCTGAAAAATTCATGCTGGTAGAAATTCTGAATACGCGCACGCCATTTTTGCCAGCCTCTGAGAGTTGAGGTGTGAGATTGTGGTCTTTGTAGTGCTTGTGGATGTACGCTGCTGCCACAAAAGCTGGCACATAGCGCTGGGTTTCAGCGGGCAGATAGCGGCTCACCGTCCAGTAGTCTTTCTTGCCAGCCAGGCGGATGGCTTTGTTTACCCTACCAGGGCCGCAGTTGTAGGCGGCTATGGCCAGCGGCCAGTCCTGGTACTGTTCGTAGAGGTCAGACAAGATGCGCATAGCAGCATCTGTGGACTTGTAGGGGTCCAGGCGTTCATCAGTGCCGCCAGTTACCCGTAGCTTGTACTGGCGGGCTGTCACTTCCATAAGCTGCCAGAGGCCTCTGGCGCCAGCGGGCGAGCGGGTGTCTGCCTTGAGGCCGGATTCTACAATGGGGAGGTACTTGAGCTCCTGAGGCAACTGATATATGCTCAGGTAATGCTCGAAAACGGGCATCAGCAGGGCTGCACGGCCAAGCATCGCCTCGGTCTCGTTGACGCCCACGACGGTATAGTCGCGGATGTACACCATCACTTTTTGAGTTTGTTTGACCGGGAAGGGGAGCCGGAGTTGTTCGAGTCGCTGGTGAATGATTGACTCGGTGGCGGATGTCCAAGTGTCTGCGTCGAGTTTTCGGGGGGCAGCACCATAGACCGCCATCGTGCTATGGCAAGCCATAGCCACGATAAGAATCCATGGGAATTTCATTGTTTTTAATTGTTTTTGTTCATGGGTGTTTCCGCAAACGTTAAAGTTTTTGGAAAAATTTCATGGCGCAAAGTTAGAGGCATTTAGCGTGCTGCGCAATACTTTGTGCGCCAAACCCTTAGAAAAGTCCTTTTTGTCGTCTTGAAAAACGGTGGAAAAACAAGCATTTTCCAAATAAAATTGGCACGGGGTTTGTTTGAACATCCAGCCCCACTTTTTATTAACAATTTCTTTCCGGTTTTATATTTGGAATGTTAAAATTCGGAAAAAGATGCCGAGCGAGGCTCATTAAGGTGTTACAACAAAATATATACGCCTCTCATTTTCTTGCGCTTGGCTTTTGGCGGCGGGTCAGTTCCCATAGTTTGAACTCTCTCCAAAACACATATTGTGCCGAACTAGAGGCCAGAGCTAGCCCGTAGGCGCCGTCGAGGAAGCCTCGGCGCAGCAGATATTCTGCCACAAATCGCCACAGGGGTTTGAGAAGAATCCTGTACCAGGCGCTGCGCTTGCCTTGAGCGTACAGATACCTTGCCGAGTCCAGGCTGAGCTTGTTTACCTGGGCTACTCGCTCGTGCAGGTTGGCATTAGCGTAGTGCAGTAAATGGCCCTCCAAATGGGCCGTGGTAGCACTGGGCAGAGGCACGATGCTGTCGTGGCCGCCGGCATCTTGAAAGCGCACCTTGCGCCGGTCAAACAAGCGCATCTTACGGTCGGGATACCAGCCGCCATGCCGCACCCAATAGTCGCCTATGCGGTTGAGCCGATTGAAGGTGTACGCATCGGCTATAGGCTGTATTTTGACTTTGGCAATGGATTGAAATAACTCTGGGGAGAGATACTCATCGGCGTCTAGCGCCAGTACCAAGTTGTGTTGAGCTTGCGTGCAGGCCCACTCGCGTTGGGCGGCGTAGCCCGGCCAGGCACGTTGGAGCACCCGTGCACCCAACTCGGCAGCTATGGCTGGGGTGTCATCGGTAGAGAAGGAGTCCACCACTACTACCTCATCGGCCAAGCCTGCTACGCTGTGCAGGCAACGCGCTATGTTGGCTGCTTCGTTGAAGGTAATGACTGCTACGGAGAGAGAAGGCATAGCCTGCAGATTTTGCCAGCAAAGGTAGGGCGAAATTCAGGAGTAAATAGGTGCAGTGCGCAAGCGCAGATGGCCGCCCTCGCGTTGGGCGAAGCACGCCTGAATCTCGGCCAGTATTGATAGGGCAATCATCTCTGGGGAGGCGGCGCCAATGTCCAGCCCTGCCGGACCAAAGATGCGCCCTCCATGTTCGCGTACAGGAATGCCTTCGGCCTCCAACTGGCTGAGCATTTGCTCGGTGCGCACACGCGGCCCCAGCAAACCGATGTAAGGCGCTGGCGTGCCCAGTGCCCAGCGCAGATTTTCCAGGTCGGTATTGTAGTCGTGCGCCATGAGTATTATGGCAGTGTACGCATCCACTGGCGGTCCTGCTGCGAATCGAAGGTCGGCATCGGCCAGGTGCTCGCGGTGTGCTTTCTGCAGGTTGGTTGTCACGCTAGTCAGGCAGCCCAGTTCTTTGGCCAGGCGCAGCAGGTAATAGACGTCGTAGTGGCCGCCAAACACAGCTATGTGTAGAGGCGGTGTCCAGGCTTCTACGAACAGTTGGATGTCTTCGTAGCCAACTACCTCAGAACGGCCGCTGGAGCGCACGCGCGCTACGGATTCCGCCAGTTTGTCTGCTATGGGCCACAAATTTTCAGGCACGGATTTCTCGTCTTGCAATGGCCATAGCCTACCCGCTTGCAGTGCCGATGCAGATGTAGGCGCGGCAAGCACGGTGATCAGGATTTGTGGTTGTCGGCTTTGCAAGACGCGCTCCAGTGCGGCAACGGGATGATGGGGCGTATTGGCAGGGGGCAGGGGTGCTATCAGTACTTCAATACGGCCGTTACAGCCCAGCCCTGCGCCAATAGAGCGCTCAGCGGGATCGCGGGTGTCGTACACTACAATGCTAGCTTGCCCCGACAAAATGGCGCGCTTAGCTTTGCGCAAGGCGTCGCCTTCGAGGCAGCCGCCACTGATGCCGCCCACCCACTGGCCGGATTCGCGCACTAGCAATCGCGCCCCGGGCCGGCGGTAGGAAGAGCCTTCTACCGAAATCACTGTGGCCAGCGCTGCGTGCTCTTGCGGCGGCATGGCGCGCCAGGCTTTTACAATGGCAGGGATTTCTCTCATGGAATTAAATCTCGTAAGATGAAAATTGTTCGATTGGACTCAGCCTTCCTTTCGCCTTTTCACAGTATATAGGCATGACATCCATGTCGATGAAGCGCCTTTTTCTTTGGTTGGCCAGTATCAAGGTAGTGCCCAAACCTATGAATAGATCGGGTATCGTAGTATCCTTTTCGTTGTTGAACAGCCGGACAAGCCACTCAGGGAGTTCTTCAGAGAATGCCGCACTGCTGCATTCCGGAGCTTGAAAGACGTGCAAAAACCATTCCACATACTTGCCGCTACACGCATTATTGGTTTTGCGGGTATAGATAGAGAAAGCAACGATCAAGTCCAACAAATTGCCTTGCAATGACTTGCGTTGTTCTTTACAGTAGCCTAGGTATATGTTTGTTTTTGTTGCCATTGTGCTGTGGTTTCTGCCAAGCGTACGTATTGCAATCGTCGGAACGCTTGGCAGGTATCAACTGTTCTGAGGCAAAGATAAGGATTTCAGTTGGCGGGCTGGCGTGCCAGTGCCTCATGTCCCGTGGAAGTATTGCAGGCTTTGAGAAAAACCAGGGTGGATGGTCTGGCTTAATCGGAATCTCAATGAGAAATAGCTTACTGCGCTTGTAGAGCAGCGAGTCAATTTCGCGAGCGCCGGCTGCATGCCAGGCATAATAGCCTGCGCGGAGATTGCGGTTCAGGAGATTTTCAGTACTTCATTCTGGTTTGTAAGACGCGAACTGCTCATGACGTGCGTAAGCGGTAGCAAACCCTTACTCCAGCACTTTGAGCAGTACTGCTTTGGCGCGCCCGCTTTTGATGCTCTCCTTGGCTTCTGCCACGCAGTCCGGCAGGCTCTGCATTGGCTTTATGCAGTGAATGGCCATGCCAGCATTGGCGCACACGGTTTGCTCTTGAGCTGGAGTAGCGCGATTTTCCAGTACAGCCCAGAAGATGTCGGCGGCGTCGGCGGCGGTATGGCCGCCATGCAGTTCTTCGGGGCGGAGGCATGGCGCACCAAGGTCTTGGGGGAGTAAGGTGGTTTCTGTATGCCGGCTATGCACTTTGACTGGCCCAGTGAGCGATATTTCGTCGTAGCCATCCAGCGCGTGTACAATGACAAAGTCGCGCTCAGTATCCTGCATGACGTACTGGTACAGCCGGGCGGTATCTAAGCTGGCAGTGCCGAGCAAATTGTAGCGGGGCTGCGCCGGATTGACCAACGGCCCCAGCAAGTTGAAAAGCGTTTTCATGCCCAACTCCCGGCGTACGGGCGCCACGGTTTTTAGTGCAGGATGAAAAAGTGGCGCATGTAGAAAGCACAGGCCGACTTGATCTAACTGTCGGCGCAAGCAGTCGGTATCGTTGGTGAATGTATAGCCCAGGGCGGTCAGTACATCAGACGACCCTACCGACGAAGATACCCCGTAGCTGCCGTGTTTAGTCGTCTTGTAGCCAGCACCGGCTACTACTACTGCTGAGAGCGTGGAGATGTTGAAAGTGTTCTTGTGGTCGCCACCAGTACCTACAATATCAACAGTAGGTACGCCTTGCGTATCGAACGGCACAGCCAGTTGGAGTAGCGCATCGCGGAAGCCCTGGATTTCCTGTACGTCGGGCGGGCGCATTTGATACACGGTCATGAAGGCCGCCATTTGCGTCGGGTTGTATGCGCCCTGGGCAATCTCGAGCATGATCTGGGCGGCTTCAGCGCGGCTGAGGCATTCGTGTTCAAAAAGTCGGGCGAGGATATTTTTCATGCCAATAGGACTATTGGGTGAAGGTGCAAAAATACGCCAGTCAATTATTCTAACACCTTGAAAGTGGTGCGGCGATTGCGCTGGTGTTCTTCCTCGGTGCAGCGGTTGCACAGGCAATTGACCTCCGGAGCGCCCTCGCCGAAGCCTTGGGCAACAAGGCGCTCAGGGTCTATGCCTTGAGCGATGAGATAGTCCACTGCTGATTGCGCACGCTTCTGGGAGAGGACCTGGTTGTAGCGGTCGTTGCCACGGCAGTCGGTATGGGAGCCAAGCTGTATGCGCACGCTGGGGTTGATGAGCAGCAGGCGGGCTAGTTTGTCTAAGGTGGGCTTAGCGTCCTCGCGGATTTCCCAGCGGTCGAAGTCGTAGTAAATGTTCTCCAGGCGGATTTCCTTGTCGGTAAAGATGCGGTCGAGTACGATTTCCAGTTCGAAGCGCATGTCTTGCTCGGTGCTGATACCACGGGTATTAAAAGCAGCGGCATTGTTGAGGTAGCCGGGCTTGGAGGCCAGGAAGGCGTACTCTTCATTGGGGGAGAGTTCAAGGGAGAAAAAACCCTCCTCGCCTACGGTCCATTTTTTGGCGTCTTTGCCCATACGCATTTCAGCAACGGCGCCGGGCAGTGGCTTACGGCCCAGTACCTTGCTGTTGGGATCGGAGGGAACTTCGTAGATCTTTTCCAACACATACACGTCCAGCCACATTTTGGGGGCAGCAGCAGTAGCCGGGGGCTTAGCAGCAGTATCGGTTTTGGTGGGCATAGGGGGCGGTATGCGTTTTTGGTAGCGGTAGAGGTCGTCGTTCCCATTGCCATTGGCCCGGTTGGAGGAGAAGTAGCCTTGTTCGAGGATTTCGGCGCCAGGGGGCATGCGCTGCGCGATGACGAAGGCAAAGTCATCGCCGCCGGAGTTTACGGGTGGTTTGAGGTTGTAGGGCGGCGACCAATTGCCTCCAGCCATGCGATAGCTGCGGAAGATGTCCAGCCCGCCCATGCCGGGGTGGTAGTCGGAAGCAAAGTAGAGGGTGTCACCGTCAATGAAGGGAAATTTTTCGTCGCCGGGGGTATTTATGGTGCGGCTTAGGATTTGCGGTTCACCCCAGAGGCCGGCCTTGCGTTCCACCATGTAAATGTCGTAGCCACCCCAGCCATCGGGGTGGTTGGCGGCAAAATAGAGGAATCGCCCATCAGCAGAGAGGCTGGGGTGCACGTAGTTCACCTTGTCTTGCACGAAGTCTAGCGTATGGGGATTACTCCAGGCGCCGTTTCGGAAGTATGATACCATAAGCTTGCACCAGGCGTCTTCTCTTTTGCCGCCAAAGCATCGGGAGAAGATGACCTCGCTGAAGTCGCTGCTGAAGGTGGCCGTACCTTCGTTGTGCTCGGAGTTGATGCCCGGCTCAAAGAGGGTTACCACGCCGGTTTTAAGATCAGCGATGTACAGATCAGAGAATTTGTTGCCTGTCCAGGCATATACGGCGTCGCTCTTGCCGCCGGGCCGGTCAGAAGTAAATACCAGCCGCCCATCTTTGAAGGTTATGGGGGCATAATCGGCCCAGGCACTGGACACCTCCAGTAACTCTGTCGTGTAGTCGGCGTACTCGGCTACGGCCTTCCATCCAGCGGCCAGGGTGCAGGCGTTGAGCTCACGGCGGTACTCGTAGGGACTGCCAATTTCGATACCGAGGTCTTTGAAGGCGCGGGCAGCTTCATCGTAGCGCTCCTCGCGCTTGAGGGCATAGGCCAGTTCGCGCAGGGCATCGGGGCCGTAGCTGTTGTCGTAGGCTATCTGATACCATTGTATGGACTGGGGGCTTTTGTTCATGCGGCGGTACGATTCGCCCAGCATGAAGGCTAGTTTGCCCCGCTCCACGCGGCTTTTGCTGCGGTTGTACTCCTTTTCCAACAAGCGGGCCGCTACGGCATATTGCATCTGATTGAAGGCCGTGCGGCCGTCCTGCGCTTTTTGGGCGCATACCTGGCATGGCGCCAGTAGCGCCATGCAGGCCCACAGGCCGATCATCACCTTGATTCTCATAGATACACGGGCTAAGTACCCAAGTGCATAACACCGGCTTCCGGGCTATTGTTGCCGACTTTTGTGCGTTATGCGATGCAGTGTCAGCAGACACAGCCGCCTCCACGCAAGTTTATGAAACGCTATGCCTGGCAGGAAGCACCCCGCAAGCATGGGGTCGTCATCCAAGCCAGCTGAGGCTGTGCACAAGCAAAGGCACTTAACTATAGAAGGCTAAGGAGTCATCTTCAATTGAAGGGCTGTTTTGGGGAGGCAAGCATAAAGTTAGTTTCCTGCCCTGACTTTTTTGATAGTGCTGAAAGCACCCTTAGGTGCAACTGTTGATTGGCTATGGCATTTCAAAAACTTTAGTACAAGGTCATGCTTCTTGCCGAAATACACTGTTAAGTCTGATAAACTGAAAATCGCTGGCTGGGCAACTAATACGCCAGGCAATCTTCTATCTGGTATGCACGGCAAACCGCCCTGGACTGAAAGCTGCTGGTGGCTGCTCTCCTGTAGTTATTATGCGGGCTATGGCTTCGCCGCTGGCAGGTGCCAGGCTTACACCCAGCATACCATGCCCGGCAGCTATGTGTAGGTTGCGCAAGCCGGATGCTGTGCCTATGTAGGGCAGCCCATCAGGCGAACAGGGTCTGAAGCCATGCCACACTGCTTCTACGGCCGGCGGAGCACTCTGCCAGGCAGGATAATATACGCTTATGGCCTCGTATATGCCTTGTACCTTGGCGTAGTCTATACTGGTGCGGCAGCGCCCCAACTCCATCGTGCCGCCGAAGCGCACCTGTGCGCCATACGGTGTCACGCTGACGCGATGATCCAGCAGTAGCGCCGGCAATTGCAAGGAAAAGGTATTAGGCAGCACAAAGCTATATCCCTTGCCGCCAGCTAGGGGTAAACGCATGCCGAGCCGGCGCAAGAGGTTGTCCGACCATACGCCGCCGCAAAGTACGTAGTGATCAAAGGCGTGTTCCCCATCGGTAGTCAGCAGCGCCTTCACGGCGCCTTGCTCCGCCCGTAGGGCGTGCACTTCCTGGCCTGGGCAAAAATGCACCCCCCGCTGCACCAGGTATGCCTGAAGCGACTGCATAGTCAAAGCAGGGTCAAGGATGGCGTCGCCAGGGTAATATATGGCGCTGCGCACCGAATATGTGACGCTGGGGTCCATCTCGCTCAATGCCTTGGCCGACAGCAGCCTTGCCTCAATACCATACGCATTGGCCAGATCGGCTACGTGACGTTCTTCTGCTTCGGTGGCGGCGCTTTGGCACAGCATGAGGATACCGCTGGCCCGAAACCCTAAATCAACCTCGCCGGCGGCATCTAAATCCTGGTACAACTGTCGGCTGTGCAGCGACAGCGCGGCCAGGTGGGGTACGGCCCAGCGTACGTTTTCGGTGGTGGCGTGGCGATAAAACAGGTACAGCCATTGCAACAGCCCGGCATCCCAGGCCAGTTTAATGGCGAAGGGGCTTTTGTGCTGTAGCAACCACTTTAGCCCCTTGCGCACTACGCTTGGTGCAGCCAGCGGCACAATGTGGCTGGGCACAATCATACCTGCATTGCCGTAGGAACAGCCCTCGGTAAACCGCCCCCTGTCGAATACCCACACCTCGTGCCCGGCGCGCTTCAGATAATAGGCGCTAAACAGGCCTGTGATGCCGCCACCGATGATGCCTACGTGCGCCATGATTGTTGTTATAAGAAAGAGTTGGATTCACGGCTATGCTTCCTTTGATGTACCGACTACTTTCTTTTCCAGCGTCGGATAAGATTCGGTTTCTTTCGGTCTGCTCAGCGGATGTTCAAGTGCCACCGCTTTTGACGGATTGTCGTTTTTTTCCGCCAGGCCAGCTGCTATACTGAGCAACGCCAAGTTTTGTACATGATTTGCGGATGCGGTTCTCGGTCTTCCAATCGTGGAATGAAAGTGTCTTTTTTATCCCAACCTAATGGTTGGTTTTTTAAGCACTGACCCCTTCCCCCGAATGCACCCACCTGCACATGCATGGCTAAAATCCGCGGCTAGGGAGGGGATTGCCCCCTCCTCGTTACCTGCGCGGAAATCACCGTACCACCCCCACCGGAAAATCGTTTCCAAAGCCATAGCTGGCCGGATACTGCGGCGTGCCTTTGTATTTGGCCGTCAGCTCCGGTACAACGGTCTGCAGGTAGGCATCTATTTCCTTCACTGTGATACGTTTATCGCCGTTGTCAGCTTTGCCACTGAGGGCTTCCAAAAGCACGTAAGTAAATGTACCATGGCCAAGTTGGGCAAATTCGCTGGCAAATTGTTCGCTGCCGGAGGCCATCAGCCAGTGGGTGCCTGTGGATCGGGCCAATTGAGAAATGGCCTTCTCTTCAGCAGCGCCGCGCAATGTGGTTTGGTCTATGATGCCGGCCGACTGGCAGGCATCCAGGATGTACAACTGCTTCTGAGCGGGTACTGCTTTGGCAAACTGCTGAAGCATGGTAGCGCTGATGCCTTTTTGAGCCAAGGCTTGGTCGGCGCCATACATTTGGGTGACGTCGTGTGGTACGAGGTAAAATTCCTTTTGAGCGTTGAGTACCCCATGGCCAGCGTAGTAAAATACAAAAACGTCTAAAGGGGAGCTTGTGCTTCTCACCTTTTCAAATGCGGCCATTATTCCTTCTTTAGTTGCTCGGTCGTCGCGCAGATCGTGCACGTTGATCTTGCTGAAGAGGCCTGTAGCCGCCTTCTCCAGGGATGCTCTTACTGCATTGGCGTCTGCGGTGGCATAGTTGAGGTTGTACTTTGCGTTTTTGTACTGATTGATCCCGATGATGAGTAGGTGTAATTGGATGTCGGGTTTGATTACTGGTTGTGGCGCAGTGGGTTTGTACTGTATAATGATCTCGTCGGGCGAGCTTTCAAGGGATTGACGGTTGAGCGCTATGGCTTTGAAGTGGTTGTCGCCTTCGAGCAGGGTCAGTTCATAGCGTTGGCTGCGTTGCATGGAAGGAGGCGGTACATCATCTTCTACCAGAAGATTGCGCGTACCGCTGCCCACGAGTTTGCCGTTTTGGAAAAGGCGGATTTCGGACACCATATCGTCGGGAGCAGTGGCTTCTACCAGTAGTGCAATTTTGTTTTCGCTGACCTCGTATTTTCTGATGAAAGCGTCATCGTCTACCATCAGGTTGCGCTGTGTGATGGGCGGGTTTATTTTGACAGTAGGGGGCTGTTTGATTTTGCCGATCTCATCCGGCGGCGGGATATATCCTTGTAGCAGTTGGCTCAGCAGCCTGGGCACGTGAAATTTGGTAGAGAGCGCCTCCAGGCTGATGGTAGATGTTCCCTGCAAGTAGTACATTTTCTGCATGGCTCCAGGCGAGGCATCGTATTGACCGCCAGGAGTGATGACAGCCCAGTCATTGGAATGATCAAACAAATAGATGCGGGCAAGTAGTTTCTGTTTGGCAAAGTCAAACAACTCCAGTGCATTGTGGTAGGCGTTATTGGCAGCTACAGAAGCATAAGCTACCAGTCCGTACTGGCTGCCTGGAAGCAAGGCGGCACTGTAGAGTTCGCCTGGTGGAGTGTATCGCCCAAGGGGTTTTCCGGTTTTTAGGTTGTAAATTACTACCTCCTTGTTATGGGTAGTCAATAATACGCTCAGGTCATTGGCAATACTTCCATCATCCAAGTAGTTATCCCAGTTCATGGCTGGATATTCAAGCCTCACTGAGCGTAAGGTGGCGCCATTCTGAGGATTGAGCCATATTGCTTTCACCTCTTGACCAGCCGCATGGATAGCCAGTAACTCCCGACCATCGGAGCTGAACTTGAAGTTGGAATATTGCAGGTTATCCAATTTCCAGCGCTCCTCCCCAGAAAAGATATCCCAGCAGACTACGGTCTTCTTTGCGTTTAGGAACCCCGTACATAGAGCCACCAAATAGCGGCCGTCCGGGCTGAAGGCGGCATCCTGAACTTCTCGCGTATCGGAGTTGAAGGTCATGTTGCCCATCGTCATACCTTTTGGCGCCAACTTCTTCAGCAAGCTCTGGGTACTCATATCATAGACCCATGCGCCCTCGGTGGTCAGGGCAACGCCCAGCTTGCCATCTGGTGATACGACGACTTTAGGGCGGAAGTTTTTTATCTCATGCGTTACTGTGGTATATTGAGTAGAGGGAGCGCTGTTGAAGGCAAATGTTTGCTCTCGCCCTGATAACATGGCCTGCTGACCATTATCCGAAACAGCTGCATTGTAAGTGGCTTGGAAATACGGCAAACTGCGTACCGACAGGCTGCCCTGATCCACGCGCAAAATTTTTACCTGGCTGGGTGCTGCAAATCGCGTGATGATGAATTGGGAACCATTGGAAGAGGTGTAAATGGAGCCGCTCTGAAAAACTGAGGTACCTACTGGCTGCACTTCCCGGCCGGTTTTCCAATCGTATAGTGACAAGATGCTTGCACCGCTGCCAAACCCACCAATAGCGACCACACTTTCTTCCGGCGAGATAATTGCTGTTTTGACGCCGCTCACAGGCCAGTTGCCCTGGCTTTCTATTTGTCCTTTGTCCACGTCCAGTATGCCCCAGCGGCTTTCTCCAACGATCAGTACTTTATTGCTTTTCGGAAAGGCGGCAAGATATACCACCTTGTAAGGTACGCGCACAGCGCCAAGCTCTCTGAAGCTTTCATACTCGTAGATCTTGACGGTGCTGCTTTGGCCAGACGCTGCAAATAGGCTGCCAACGAGCCGCCCCTGCTTTGAATATACATGGCAATTGCCGTCAGCTTGTACAAGCCTGGATATCTTTCCATCCGCTGTATTGACCTTGAATGTTTCACTGAGCCCTGCGGAAATGATCAAAGTGCGCCCATCTGGGCTAAGGGTCATGTGCCTGGCGCCGTGCTTGGCATCAGCGGGGAGAAAGCCTGAGGCATCTCTCTCCAACTTTTCAATTTTTGCTGTGCCTATTTTGGTTAATACTGTGCCATTGGCCGCTACTTTCCATACGCAGAGTTCGTTGTAGTAACCGCCTGCCACATACAAGGTTTTACCATCATATGTAAATAAGGCAGTGGCATATTCGTATCCTTTGGCACGGTCGGCATAGGGCATGCGTTCTGTGCGCTTTACAGAAAAGGTGGCGGGGTTTACCCATGCTACATGCGTGAAATCTGGTACTGCTAGCAGATTGCCGACTTGCGTCCACGCCAGTGTGCGGGGAGTGAAGTTGTCGCCGAAGGTCAGTGTTTTTATTAGATGCCCCGCTGTAGGATTCCAAAACTTGATGTTGTCGTCAGAGCCATTGGTGACGAGGTATTTCTGACTGCCACCGGTGAAGATGACGTCTGTTATGCCATTCTTATCAAGGTTAGGCACAGTGAGCACCGGTTTGGTGGTTTGAGCCATACCACTAGAGCTCAGCAGGCATGTGGCCAGCAGAACAAGCAGAGGCTGAGCGAAGGCAATTAATGAGTTGAACTTCATATATCGAGTTTTAGTTGACTGTATCTTGTTTAGGGAAGCCATCAATAGGCGTTTGTCTTTGATTTTTTACTGATATCTGGGCAAGTATTTAGCCGCTCTTCAGTTTTTTACGCAAAAAGATATAATAGGATATGAATGCGCCTATTACTGCAATATACCCAATTTCACGTATGCCTAAAGGCTCTTTCACCACTACGAGGATATACACAACAAACCCAAGAATGAGCACAGAAAGGCCAAATAAGAGGTGCATATAAACCGGTATGCTTTTGGCAGATTCAGTATTATATGCCGAATTCCGTTGGAATTTTTCTTCAATTAGTTGCCGCCCTTCTTCATTTACCAAGACCGTGAAGTTTGACCCCCCCTTAAGCGTAATGATGAGTTGCGCATTCAACTCATCAAAGGAGAGAAAGGGGGCAGGCCGAATAGCCGATATATCCTGAATGGGAATGGTATATTTGAATTGCCCGGACTTGTCAAAAAACTTTAACTCGTTTTCGGCTAGCTCCATAGAGCTGAACATGTATTTGGTCTGCTTGACAACGAAGAATATCAGTAAGCCAAATATGAGAAAGCCTAGAATAATCACGGGCAACGCGGCATCTGCCGCATTGAGGGCCATATAGACAATCAGGCCTATTAGCAGTGTCATCGCTGCAAAAATTGGTAGGACCATCTGGATATATGTTCCCTTAAAAGTGACGCATTTAACAGTGTTTGACATAGTATAATGCTTTAGTTTTGGTTCATCTAATGACATCTGGAGGTCTATCGCACCACCCCCACCGGAAAATCGTTTCCAAAGCCATAGCTGGCCGGATACTGCGGCGTGCCTTTGTATCTGGCCGTCAGCTCCGGTACAACGGACTGCAGGTAGGCATCTATTTCCTTCACTGTGATGCGTTTATCGCCGTTGTCGGCTTTGCCTGTGAGGGCCTCCAGCAGCGCATAGGTAAACGTGCCATGGCCCAATTGGGCAAATTCGCTGGCGAACTGCTCGCTGCCGGAGGCGGTAAGCCAATGGGTGCCGGTAGCGCGAGCCAATTGGGCGATGGCACGCTCCTCGGCAGCGCCCCTTGCTGCCGCTGTTTGTTGAATAGCACCTGCCGACTGGCAAGCATCCAGCAGGAAAAGCTGCTTTTGGGCTTTGATTTCTCTGGAGTATTGCTGCAACAGCGCCGCGCTCAGGCCCTGCTGAGCCAGCGCATCCCAGTTGCCGTAGAGTTGGGTCACCTCGTGGGGAACGAGGTAGTACTGGTTTTTGTCGTCGAGCACACCGTGGCCGGCATAGTAAAAGACGAACACATCCTGCGGCTTTGCCTGCGCCTTGACCTTTTCTAAAGCCGCCGTGATACCGCCCTTGGTGGCCTGTTCGTCGGCTACCGTTTGCACATGTATGTCGGAAAACAGCCCGGCGGCGCTTGTTTTAAGGGCATTGGTAAAAGCGGTAGCGTCGGCCGTAGCGTAGTTGAGGTTGTACTTTGCATTTTTATACTGGTTGATGCCAATGACCACCAGGTGCAGTTGAATATCA
>CALLPI010000021.1 GCA_938015595.1 uncultured Saprospiraceae bacterium
CGCGTGATCCGCACGCAGGGTGTGAAGGGTTACAACATAGAAACCCTGAACAGCAATGACCTGCCTGCATCTGGCGTACTGTACTACACAATCCAGACCGACGGATTCACTGCCACGAAGAAGATGATCGTGCTGCAGTAATCTGTAGTCAATAATTCATAGAGAATAGGGGTTGGAGGCCTGGGCTTCCAGCCCCTTTCTCTTTTTCAGCGAAGTATTATTTACAGTTTAGTTGGTTCGTTCGATAGGTTTAGTTAGCTCAATAGATAGAGACTTCCTGTCCTTTTCGCTTTATGCAACTACGCTTAGCACAGTATTAGGATAAAGCTAAATATTCATGGTTTTTTATTTTTTTGACAATTTCGGATCTGGTTAATTAGAAATAATATACTTTTGCTTTTAAAGCGACTTTACAGAGAAAAAGAAAATATTAGAATTTATCTTCTTTATTACATAATAGCGTGTAATAGAAGAACAGGCAAGTTTTCTGAATAAAGAAGGTACGAGAAATGGTTTTATGGGGGCACAGCCCTTCAAAAGCGGCTCATACAACATAGTTGGAGCAATAAAGATGTTACGGTCACGGCAACAACCAATTTTTATTCAGTCATTCAAAACCATTGTTATCATGAATCGCTTTCTACTTCAACTCACTCTGGTTTTAGGTATTATTCTTACAGGTGCTACATTCGCGTTGAGCCAAAACATCCAAGGTGTAGTTAAGGATGCAGACTCAGGAGCACCTTTGGCTGGCGCTAATGTAGTAGTGAAGGGTACTTCGCAGGGTACTGTGACGGATGAAAAAGGAAACTTTTCGCTTACGGTTAACAGCTTGCCGGTTACATTACAGGTTTCCTTTCTGGGCTATGATGATCAGGATATTTTGGTGTCTAAAGCAGATTATCTGACAATTTCCCTTCAATTCGGATTGCAACTGGAAGATGTGCTCATTGTGGGGTCGCGCTTTACTCCTCGTACCGTGATTACTTCTCCAGTGCCCATTGACAATGTACGCATTGACGATTTGCTTAGTACGGGGCAGTTTACTTTTGATAAAATGATGCATTACCAAGTACCTTCGTTTAACTCGACTCAGCAAACTATTTCTGATGCTACTGCTCACTTTGACCCAGCTGATTTGCGTGGTCTTGGCCCAAGCCGTACGCTCATCTTGATTAATGGCAAGCGGAAAAACCCTAGTTCATTGGTGTATATTAACGATACACCAGGCAAGGGCGAAGTAGGGGTGGACATGAAGAGCATACCTGCCTCAGCTATTGAGAGGGTTGAAGTGCTGCGCGACGGCGCATCTGCACAATATGGCTCGGATGCAATTGCTGGCGTTATCAATATAGTGCTCAAGGACAAGGTTAATACTACAGATGTCAGTTTTTATTCAGGAATTACTACTCAAGGAGATGGTTTTACTGCAGGATATGACCTTAATACGGGGTTCCAGCTTGCCAGGAAAGGATATGTACACTTGAGTACTTCATTTAGCGACCAGAATGAGACCAATCGTGCTCCATCGCCCGGAGTGGACGAATTGTTTGGTGTGAGTAGTGCTGACAACCAGTGGCTACGTGAGAACCCCAATATGGGTATGCGCGTGGGCCAACCGAATATGACCACGGGTAGTATTTTTTACAATGCTAACCTACCACTCAATGATAAGGCAGAATTGTACAGTTTTGGCGGGTTGGTTTATCGCAGAGGTATCAGCTATGCGCTTTACAGAACGCCATACTGGATACCAGACCCTTTTTTCATTTTTCATAAACCTAACGAGCCGTACAATGGCTTTCATCCTACTTTTGAAACCGACATTTTCGACCATACACTGGCTTTTGGGGTGAGAGGTGAAAAAAGTGGTTGGAAGTACGATTTGAGTACCATTTTTGGTGGTAATGAAGTAGATTATACTGTGAGCAATTCTCTCAATCGCGACCTGGGAGCACAAAGCCCTACGGTATTCCGTCCGGGAGGGTATGGGTTTCGCAATCAGGTTTCTAACCTTGATTTGGCTCGTCAGTTGGGTATATTTACCCTTTCGTTAGGTACAGAGTTTCGTACAGAAAATTTTAAAGCCATTCCTGGCGATGAAGCCTCATACTTTAACGAAACCGGGCGCGGCGGTGCGCAATCTTTTCCGGGTATTCAGCCCCAGAACGCCATTGATGCCAACAGATATAACGTGGGCTTTTATGTAGATGGAACACTTGACGTGACCAAAGATTTTCTTATCGGCGGCGCAGCTCGCTTCGAAAGTTATAGCGACTTTGGCGAAACCTTTAACTGGAAAGCAGTAGCTCGATATAAGTTTCTCAATGATCGTTTTACGGTAAGGGCTTCTGCATCCACTGGATTTAGGGCGCCTTCCCTACACCAGATTTATTTGAGCATAGTACAGACGCTGGTATCAGGAGGAACAGTATCTAATCAAGGAACTTTCAATAATCAAAGCCCTATCATTCGAGCATTGGCAGTGCCCAGCCTCAAGGAGGAGCAATCCAGAAACCTGACTGCCGGCATTGCCTTTAAGCCGGTCAGTGGTATGTTTGTATCTTTGGATTACTACCGCGTTGCTGTAGATGACCGCATCGTATATTCTAGCTCTATTGCCAGCCGCGATACTACTACTCAAGTGTATCAGATACTTCAAGACTATAAGATTACGAGTTTGAAATTCTTTACCAATGCGGTAAATACCGTAACGAGTGGTGTGGACCTTGTGGCTAATTACAGTACTTCTGTTGGAGCAGGTGAATTAGGAGTAAATCTGGCGGCCAATTTTAACCAGACCAAAATAGTAGGACAAATTGCCACGCCGGCGCCTATTGCTGCTGCACGGGTGGATATCTTCGACCGCAAGGAGCAGTCGCGCATACTTTCGGCCAGGCCACAGGATAAAATACTAATTGGGCTTTCTTACAAAATAGGTAAGCTCAGAGCCGTACTCAACAATACCCGATTTGGAGCAGTAACCTGGCAACATGATAGCGATCCGAACAAGGATCAGACCTTCTCGGCCAAAGTCGTTACGGATTTATATCTTGATTATCGCCTTACGAAGAAGACAGGTGTCAGTTTAGCTATACACAACCTCTTTGATGTATATCCGGATGAGATAGACCCGAAAGGAGATGTGGTGACTAATCTGGGTGGGCGGTTCCGTTACCCATGGGAGGTGAATCAGTTTGGATTCAATGGTGCTACCATTTCTGCCAAGTTGAATGTTCAGTTCTGAGCGCATTCAGATCCTGAGTGAATTTCTGCAAAAACAGTAAATACAAAGCCGTTGCTCTTCAAGAGCAACGGCTTTGATTATATGGAAAGGGATGTGTTAATCAATAACCATCTGAGCTTCCGCCAGAGGGGGGGTCCATTTCTACATCATCGGGGCGGGCTGCGCGAAACTCTACCCTTCGGTTCATGTAGCTGGACGAAACTGGGACGAGCGCATCTTCCATACCTCTGTATTGGATGACAAGCCTGCCTCGGGCGATACCGTGATTGTTGACGAGGTGATCTACTACTTCTTGGGCGCGGCGGTAGGACAGACGCAGATTGTAGCTCTCAGAAGCTGTTTGGTCGGTATATCCAGTGACGACCAAGCGCAGTTTCGGGTTGGATTTCATCATGCGGGCTACGCCAGCTAGGGTTCCATAGTCAGAGTATTTGATAGAGTAGCTATCATTGGCAAAGTGGATCATAGGCAGGAACCACT
Organism: uncultured Saprospiraceae bacterium; assembly: GCA_938015595.1. Taxonomy (GTDB): domain Bacteria; phylum Bacteroidota; class Bacteroidia; order Chitinophagales; family Saprospiraceae; genus UBA2329. Next base: position 3,728 of record CALLPI010000021.1, read on the forward strand.
CGGCTATTGGGCTGCCACTGCCCGCGCCAACACCGCCGCCTGGTGCGCCTGGGGCACCTTGGTTGTAGGCCTGGAAGGCTTGGTCAATGAGCTCTTTGACGCGGTCTTCTGTGACACCGCCGCGAGGGGAAGGATTGATAACAACCCCTTCGCTGTTGATGATCTCGCTTGCGCGAGGCGTGTAGTACGGCTCTTTGTCGAGATGGTCGGGCACACCGTCGCGGTCGCTATCGAGGGTACGGCCTTTAGTGTCCACGATGGCATCTTTGGGCGTATTGGGTTCTTCATCGAGTGCATCCACTACACCATCGCCGTCGGAGTCAGTCAGAAAAGCTTCCTGCTGGGATTTGATGTTGGATATATCTTTGAGTACTACATCCAGCGGGTTGATCCAATAGAGTGGTTCGGAGAGCTTGGTTTTATTGCCTATATTGATGTTGAGCCTCAGGCTGGAGTAGTTGACGATGTCGCGAAAGGGAGAGCGAACACCGGCTTCAAGCTCGATGCCGTCAACATAGTCTGCACGTCGTCCTAGGCCCATCATAGCTGCATGCTCAAGACCGATGTTGGCACCTGCACCTAAGCGGAAGGAGATGCCAGCCCCAGCGGCAGCATGAGGGCTGATGGCCCAGTCTCTTATTTTGGGAACTCGCTGGGGTGGGTTATTGGGATCGTTCTCATCATATTCTTCATATTCGGTTCGGAAATAGTTGGCTCCGACACCAGCCATGAAGAAGAGATTGGTTCTTCTGACTGACTTATCCCATCTCAAAGAGTTGAGGCTTAATACTCCGAAGCCTGTACCGGAGAACCAGATGTTATTAAAATAACGGTCTGGGTCATAAGCCGGGCCTACGCCTTCGCCATGTGCTGCTCCCCCCAGGAAGTCGGCTCGAATAGAGAAGATGTAGTCAGTAGCCTTTCGGATGTGGAAGCCACCACCAAAACCTGGCTTGTAGGGTACATCGCCAGCTACAAAGAGGTGACCGCCGTGGAGGCCCAGTTCCCACATATTGCGGGGCGTGGCACCGGTAGAGGTTGGTTTTCCTTTTTTTCCACTTTCCTGCGCCTGGAGTGGAAGTGAGCAAAGCGCCAGGAAAAGGGCGCTGAAAGTCAATGTTTTAATCATAGTTATAGGGATTATATAGGGGGAAAATCGGTTTTCTCACAGTAAAAAGTGCCCCCCGCAGACACTTTTGCCTGCAATTTAGCAGCAAAAATATTCATTCTTTGTATATGAGTCAAGTTTTTTTAGTCCAACACACTACTTACTTAAAGTTGTACTGGGTGTGCCTGCTGCGGCAGTAGTTTGCGAATGGCGATGTCGAGTGCCCTGGAAGCCATGAGCGTACCTGAGGGGGCTTCTTGGAATACTTCCTCTAATGCTTTGAATATGACCTCCGATACATCCTGGAAGATGGCTTCGTCGGTGAGTTCGATGTTGGGTTGCATCAGGTAGGCAAACACGCGTGCCATACCGCAGTTGGCAATAAAGTCAGGAATTAGCGCTACCTGGCTATCGGTTTGGCGTGCAGTGGGTCCGAAGAATACGTCGTCGTCCACAAAAGGCACGTTAGCGCCGCAAGAAATCACCTCCAGGCCATTAGCTACCATGCGTTCTATTTGTTGAGGGGTGATGAGTTTGGAGGCTGCGCCAGGAATGAATATTTCTGCGCCACAATCCCAGATACGCTTGTTGATTTCGTCAAAGGGCATCATATTAGGAGCTACGAGCCTATTGCCTTGTTTAGTGTCAAAGAGGAGTTTGGTTTGCTCAAGGCTGAGGCCTTCTGGGCTAATGATACCGCCCTCGCGGTCAATGATGCCGGCGATGCGCACGCCTTCTTTGGCTAGGAAGCAGGCCGCCGAAGAGGCTACATTGCCCCATCCCTGTATAATGGCTCGCTTGCCCTGCAGAGAAGTATGCTGAAAAATATGGTAGTAGTGCTTGACGGCCTCGGCTACGCCAAACCCAGTAATGAGGTCGGCTACGGCATACTTTTTAGGGCTATCGGGCACATAGCGGGCGTCTTCTACAATTTTGGAGCAGCCGTAGCGCAACTGACCGATCATGCGAATGCGCTCTCCGTCGGAAGATTTGAAGTGACCATTGACAATGCCTTCCTGCGGGTGCCAAAGCCCTAGGGCTTCTGTGATGGGCACTACGTCCTTGAGTTCATCCACATTGAGGTCGCCGCCAGTGCCGTAGTAATGCTTGAGCAAAGGCAGGGCTGCCTTATACCAGCGGCGTAGCACCAAGTCGCGGCGTGGGTCGTTGGGGTCGAAGTTGATGCCTGATTTGGCGCCGCCGATAGCTGGGCCAGCCACCGAAAATTTGACTTCCATTACTTTGGCCAGCGAAATGACCTCCTCTTTGGTCAGGCCTTTTCTCATGCGGGTGCCGCCGCCGGCAGCGCCGTTGCGAAGGGAATTGATAACAATCCAGCCCTCGGCACCAGTTTCGGCATCGGCCCATTCAAAGATGATTTCTGGCCGTTGGGCTTTGTATTGCTCCAGGAGTTGCTCCATACTATGTGGCGTTTATTTGGTTTGGCAGGGCAAAATTACCCAACTTCGGAATAGCTGTGTACTTTTGATGCGAATTACACAACCATGCTTGAGAACTGGATTCGCCCGATCGAACTTGATTTGTTTATAGAGGATATCCCCAGTCATAAGTCGGTGTTTGGCCGGCATTTGCACGGTTTAAATGAAGAATATGGGGGTTTGACCGAGGCTCACATCTGCCTAGTAGGTATAGGCGATGCCGATGCTGATGCGGTGCGCAAGGCGTTGTATGCTATGAGTTTTCCCTTCGAAGGGCTGCGCATAGCTGATTTGGGCAACATGCGCCGGCGGGAGCCAGCTTTCATGGTGGCCCCATTGCGAGAGCTGATAGACGGCAAGATTTTTCCGATATTGATAGGTAACGCCTCCGAGCAGATACTCGCCCAGTACAATGCGCTATTGAGCCTAGAGCAGTGGAATAATTTCGTAATAGCAGATAGAGAGCTGTCATCGCCTTGGCAGCACGGCGGCGCTCAGTGGCAAGACGGTATTTTGCGGCGAAAGGAGGCCAAGCTTTTCCATTTTGGCCTTGTTGGCGCCCAGGCGCACTGGATGTCGAAGGAAGATTTTGATTTTCTGGCAAACAGGCACTATGACGTGGCTCGCCTGGGCGAGGCGCGTGCTGACCTCGCCGCTGTAGAACCCATCATACGCGACGCCGATGTAATGGCCTTTCAGTTGCAGGCTATTCGGCACTCAGATGCCCCAGGTCAACTTTTGCCTTCACCCAGTGGGTTCTCCATTGAAGAGGCATGTCAAATTTGCCGTTATGCTGGTATGAGCGACAAGCTCAAGTCGTTTGGCGTCTTTGGCTACCAGGCATCTTTGGATGTGCGTGGGCAAACAGCTCAGGCCGTAGCCCAGATGATATGGTACTGTATAGAGGGCTTCCATCAGCGCAAGGGCGACTTCCCCGCCTCTACAGAAGGGCTGGTACAGTACGTAGTGGCATGGAAACACGCCGAGCAACCCTTGGTGTTCTGGAAGAGCAGTAAAAGCGGGAGATGGTGGCTGCAACTAGCCGCGAAAACCGGGCGAAAACCGGTGCGCCACCGGCTAGTGCCCTGTACGTATGCCGACTACCAGATGGCTTGCCGGGACGAACTGCCCGACCGCCTGCTGCACGCGCTAGGGCGCTTTGCCTAGTGAGGTTGAATCAGCTCCAATATTTTTTCCATAGCCATGCCTCTTGAGCCTTTGATAAGGACGTGTGCCCCATGGAAGTGCTGGTTTTCAAGCCATTGGGCTACTGATACAGCATCGGGCAATTGCACGATGCCAGCCATTTGGGGTAGGCTTCCATAGATGGGGCCTGTCAGCACTATCTTCTCAAACCCCAATGAGGCAGCCAGGCGTGCAATGTGAGCGTGTTCTTCGGTGGCGTACTCACCCAGTTCCAGCATATCGCCGAGAATAGCTACTTTATGCTCAACCGGCATGTGAGCAAAACTGCGCAGTGCCTCGGCCGTGCTGGTGGGGTTGGCATTGTAGGCATCCAGGATGTAGGTGTTGCCGCCCTGGTGAATTACTTGCGAGCGCATGTTAGCTGGTCGGTAGTTTTCAATAGCCATTTTGATTTGCGCAGGAGGCACGCCAAAGTGTTTGCCTACTGCTATGGCAGAGGCAATATTGCCAAAATTGTAAGTGCCGGGCAACTGTGAATGTACGAGTACCGCGCGATCATTTTCATCGAAGAAAGATGCAGATACAAAGGGTTGTTCGCTAGTGAGTTGTACGGAGATGACATTTGGGTCATGGGAGGAGTAGGGGAGTGATTTTCCGTAGAGAACCCGGCGGCTTGCGCCCGAGGCCAGTTCCTGCAGAAAAGCTTCGTCGGCGTTGATGAGCAGCGTACCATCGTGTTGCATGAGAAAGCGATACAGCTCTGACTTACCTTTTTTTACCCCTTCAATACCGCCGAAACCTTCGAGGTGCGCCTTGCCGATGTTGGTAATAAGCCCGTGTGTGGGTTCTGCGATTCGGGCTAGCTGGTCAATTTCACCCTGGTGATTGGCCCCCATTTCGATGACGGCTATTTCGGTATCGGTGGGCATGGATAGCAAAGTAAGCGGCACCCCGATGTGGTTGTTGAAGTTGCCCTGGGTGAAGTGCGTTTTGTAGCGGGTGGCCAGCACGGCGGCTATCAATTCTTTGGTGGTAGTTTTGCCATTGCTGCCAGTGATGCCAATGACGGGTATGTCAAACTGCCGGCGATGGTAACGAGCCAAGTCTTGAAGCGTTTTCAGTACATCGGATACAAGTAGGCATTGTGCATGACGAGCCATTTGCACATCGTCCACAATGGCAAAAGCCGCGCCTTGTTCAAGGGCTTGGCTGGCAAATTGATTCCCGTCGAAATTAGCACCGCGCAAGGCGAAAAACAGGTAGCCAGGCTGTGCCTGACGCGAGTCGGTCACTACCTTTGGATGCCGCTGAAATATTTCGTAAAGTTGGTTGATGCTGATGTAGCTCATGGCTGAAAAAAAGTTGAGCCGCCCTTATGAGGAGAGCGGCTCGGCTTTGGTATCTATATGAACATGGAATTTACTTGAAAGAGCGCTTGACCGGCTTAGACCGGGTTTTGAACTGATGGCCGCCGGGCTGGTCGTTGCCTGTGGGGCTGCCTGTGCGAGTCATGGCGCAGCGGAAACCTATGGTGCGGTCGGCTTTATTAGCTTCTTTGTAGCGCCGGGTACCGGGCGATAGCCAGTAGGCGCGGTCAGCCCAGGAGCCGCCTTTGATCACGCGGGTATCATCGCTGATGAGGGTAGTTTCGCCATAGTTATAGATGGCGCCGGATTCCTGGTCGCCGTCCAGATAGTTGAATACATCGGCACGCTTGTAATTGTCGCGGGTTTTGGCTTTGTCTTCAGGAACGATGCGGTATTGCAGGCGGCCCAGGGAGTCTTTTTCTATGGGTTTGCCTTCTGCGTCTATGATTTTCTCCATGAAGATGTTGCCGCGATAAGGGTTAAGGTCGTGGTTTTGAGCGTCGCTCAGGGTCATGCTAGTGAGGGGGCGGTATAGGTCAGCAGTCCATTCGCTCACATTGCCAGCCATGTTGTAGAGGCCGAAGTCGTTGGGCAGATATGAGCGTACGGGGGCAGTGGGGCAGGCTTTGTCATTGAGCTTGCCGGCCATGCCCATATAGTCACCGGCGCTGCGCTTGAAGTTGGCTAAGATGGTACCCTGGTACTTGTTGCGCTTCTGGTAGCGCACGGTATTACCGTTCCAGGGGTAGATGCGTCGGTCGGATATGCGTTCGTCCTGTACGGAGGTTTGGTTGCCTTGCAGAGCAAGCGCGGCGTATTCCCATTCCGCTTCGGTAGGCAGGCGATATGCAGGCAGTAGGATACCATCTTCAAAGCGTACGCTGCGCTCGCCACCGGTCTGGAGGTCTTTGAGGTTCTTGCGCACCTTGCCTTGGTACTGGCCTACGAGATAAGCCTCGGTGTTGAAGTTGTCGTCGTCAACTTGCTCAGTATTGGGTTGGAGAATGCCTTTTTGAATGAGGATCATTTCGTTGACGCGGTCGGTGCGCCACTTGCAGTACTCATTAGCCTGGTGCCAGTTGACGCCAACTACGGGGTAATCGTCGTAAGCAGGGTGGCGCAGGTAGGTTTCTACCAGTGGTTCGTTGTAAGATAATTCATCACGCCATACTAAGGTGTCGGGTAGGGCATTGAGTACCACAGAGGGGTAGTTTTGCCCGAATACCCGGTTGAGCCAGTACAGATACTCGCGGTAGTCAATGTTGGCCACTTCGGTTTCGTCCATGTAGAAGGACATTACCGTGACGCGGCGGGGCACGTTGTTCCAATCGCGGGTGACATCTTCTTCGGTAACGCCCATGGTAAAGGTGCCACCTTCAATTAGTACGAGGTTTGGGCCGGTGGCCTGGCCCTGGTACTGCAGCTTTTCGAAGCCGCCCCATTTAGTATCGTTATAGTTCCACCCGGTAGTAGCCGAGGTTTCTTTGCTGCGGCAGGAAGCCAGCAGGAATGCGGCCGCCAGAATAATGGCGCCAGACTTCAACATTTTTTTCATTCCTTTAGAAAGTTTGTTTTTGGAAAACGACCGACAAATATAAGGAAAAAGCTGTGTTGTCTGTCAAGCATGGCCTGTTTCTTTAACATTTGAGGTCTGCGAAAGCCTGTTTTAGCGGAATATTTGGAAGCAATCGTTCAGATTGGCGCTTCTGCGTTTGCGCCTGAGGGCTTTGCTATCGTTTAGGTTGATACCCAGCGATACCTCATGCGCGCCGCCTGCTCCAGCATTGGCCAACTCTGAGAGGGTCATATCGTAGCTGTATCCGATTTTGAGCACGCCATGCCTGAACCCTCCCAGCAAGATGGCCGCGTCTGCGTTGCCGAATGTGTGCCTAAACCAGGCGCCTGCAAAGACCTTGCCGAAACCCGCATATACGCCTGCATTGACTTGGTGAAACCCGCCTTGCGTAGCGTATAACAAATTCGGTGATAGAAACGCCTCTTCCTTGTTCTTATTGTTTGTTAAAAGGGGAATTTCAAACCCTCCGTGCAAACTGAGCCGCAGAGGCATGCCAGTATATAGGTTGGAGTTGATGCGCAAAAAACTGACATCGGGGCTGTTGAGGTGGTGCAAGGAAACGCCGGCGTGAAAGCGGGAGTTGAACACCAGCAGGCCGGCAGAAGCGTCGAAGGCATTGTTGATGAAGCGCTCTGGTGGTATTTCATTGCTGGGGTTGCCGCCCACAATGCCATTGATAGGGCTGAGTTGGTCTTCAAACACCAGCGCATTCCAGTTGATGAGCGCCTGAATCAGCCCAGTCTCTACGCCAATGCGGAAGTAGAGTTGATCTAGCAGTTGCACCTGATAGCTGTACAAGGCTGCTACCTGGGTGGTGCGGTAGATACCATTGCCGGCATTGTCGGCTGAGAGCATGATACCTATGCCGCTGTTCATACCATCCAGCCATTGCTCGTAGCCTGCACAGTAAGTGCTGTATGCATTGGGCCAGCCGGGCCACTGGTTTCGATAATTGACAGTGAAGCGAGGTGCAAAGGCCGCGCCCGTGAAGGCTGGGTTAAGCCGGAGCGGGTTGGCGTAGAACTGGCTGAACACGAAGTCCTGTCCATACAAAGACGCACTACCAGCTAAGCACGCGACGAAAGAAGCGGTGAAAAGTCTTGGCATGGACATATTGGTACAAAATAAGAAAAACCGGAACTTACCCGAAGTGTTAAGCAGCAATACAACTACTTTGTTTAACGTTTTTTCGCCGTATTTCATTGCTGTCTTAACGCTCGCTGAGTAATATTGCCCACAAGGTCATGAAAAAGTACGTTTCTACCCTTTTGTGCCTGATTTTTTTTGTTGTGCCGTATGCATACAGCAGCGATATTGTCGTGCAGGAGACGCTGGAGTGGTCATTAGAGCCAGAGCCGTTCGATTTTTTCAGTGGGCCATGTGCGAGGTATCGGTTCAAGGGAGGGGTTTTTGGCGAGACGTATCCCGACCTACCCTATTACATCAAACATGTAGAACTGCCGGGACGTGGCCAGGCAACGGTACAGTTGCTGGACGTACAGTACGAATCTTTTGAGAAAAGAGCCTGTCCTGGCAATGAGGTGCTGGAAGAGCTTCCCAAAGTACAGGTAGTAGTGCGCGCTGAGCGCGGGCAATATTTTGCTTCGCTTAGTTTTGTGCCCATAGTGCGTCGGGGCGAGCGCTTCGAGCGCATTAGGTCATTTACACTCAAGGTGAACTACCAGCCGGCAGCAACTGAAATTGCTTTTCGCGGGCCACAAAACACCTTGCGCTCTGTGCTGGCCGATGGCCAGATTTACAAGATAGCGGTGCGCGAAAGCGGCGTGTATCGCTTATCGCAGTCATTTCTGCGTTCGCTGGGTATCAACACAGACAATGTGGATCCCCGCAAAATCAGTATCTATGGCAATGGAGGTGGTATGTTGTCGTTTTTTGGCAACGCCGACCGGCCAGATGACTTGATCGAAAATCACATTGTGGTGGTAGGGGAGGAAGATGGGCGGTTTGATGCCAATGATTATGTGCTGTTTTATGCGCAAGGCCCCGACCGTTGGATCTATAACGCTGCTGCCCAGAAGTTTGAAATGGAGAAAAACCTGTTTGATACTCGAAATTACTACTTCATCAAAATTGGTACGCAAAATGGCGCTAGAGCGGCTAACCAGGCTTCCTTGAGTACAGGGGGGGTCACTATCAATAGTTTTGATGATTACGCCCGCTTTGAAGACGACCGGCGCAACCTGCTGCACGACTGGCAGCCCAAGGCTTCGGGGTCGGGGTTGCATTGGTACAGCGATGTAATATTCAGAGTACAAAGGCAGAGGACTTTCAGTAACCTGTTTTCCTTACCCAATCTCATAACGAGTGAACCCGTAAAACTGGATGTCCAGATGGCTCTGCGAGCTGGAAGAAACTCGCGCTTTTTTATCGAGGTAGCCGGCCAGACCTTCCAAAGCGCCGAAGCCAGCCGAGTGACCATGAGCGGCCTGGCCGAAACCCTGGACAACTATGCCAGAGTAGTGCAACTCAATGCCACGCCTACGCTCAACTCCAGCAACGTGCAACTCACGCTGAGCTATCCTTTTCCCAGCGGCGCTACCGACGACAGCGAAGGCTGGCTCGACTGGATACAGATCAATGCCCGGCGCGCATTAATCATGACAGGCCGGCAAATGCCATTTCGCAGTATAGCTTCTGCTGCCCAGCCTTTCAGTGTATTTGAACTGGAGGGCGCCAGCGCCCGCATTCGCGTATGGGACATCACCGACCCGCTGCGTCCTAAAGTGCAAAGTACTACACTATCCGGCAGTAAGCTTAGTTTCAGCCTGGCTACCCAGGGGCAGTTGCGCGAATTCATTGCTTTTGATAACGAAGAGGGCTTCCTGGCTCCGGAGGCCATAGGTCGCATTGGCAACCAGAATTATCACGGTATAGACAATGTGGATATGGTAATCCTGTACCACCCTGACTTCAGCGCCGAAGCCGCCCAACTGGCCGAACACCGCCGTAGTTACAGTGGCCTTTCAGTAGCCTTGGTGCGCATTGACTCGCTCTACAATGAATTTGCTTCGGGCAAGCAAGACCCCACAGCCATCCGCGATTTTGCCAAGATGCTCTTTGAGCGCAACAACCGCTTCCGATACTTGCTCCTTTTTGGCGACGCCACTTTCGATTATCGCAATATATACAACCTTGGCGGTAATTTTATCCCTACCTTTCAGCGCGAGTCGCTCAACCCGCTCAACGCCCATCCGTCAGATGATTACTTCGGGTTGTTCAGCAACCTAAGCCCCACCAACCCCTTGCAAGGCAATATGGACATAGCCGTAGGGCGGCTTACAGTCAGCAACGCCGTGCAAGCTGCTGCAGTAGTGCGCAAAATCATTCATTATGATACTAGCCCTGCTACTTATGGTGACTGGCGCAACCGCATGGTGTTTGTAGCCGACGATGAAGACAGTAATACACACCTGAGAGACTGCAATCAGGTAGCGGATCTTGTGAGTAGCCTACATCCCAACTTTAACATAGATAAAATTTACCTTGATGCTTATCCGCAACAGTCCACCTCGGGCGGAACCTTCATCCCCGAAGTAAATGCCGCCATCAATCGGGCTATGTTCAAGGGCATCCTGGCTTTGACTTACTTTGGGCATGGCGGCCCGCGTGGGCTAGCACAGGAGCGCGTAGTGACCATCAGTGACATACTCTCATGGTGCAACTTTGATAATATGCCCTTACTGGTAACGGCCACCTGTACTTTTGCTGGCTTTGACGACCCCACCTTCGTATCAGCCGGCGAGGAGGCTTTTCTCAATGCTCAAGGGGGTGCCATAGCGCTATACTCCACCACCCGGGCAGTTTTTGCCAATTACAACCGCGAGTTGAGCCAGGAAGCCTTGTTGCAATTGTTCAACCGGCAAAACGGCGGTTTGCCTACCATTGGTGAAGCCATGCGTCGGGCTAAAAATGCACTCTCCAACGACTCAGGGCTTGTGAGCAATTCGCGCAAGTTTTCGCTCATTGGCGACCCTGCTTTGAAGCTTAAAGTGCCTGAATATCAGGTTGTTACTACGAATATAGACGCTGTTCCGGTAACCGACAACTCCATGGACACCATTCGCGGCCTGCAGCGCGTGACCATTGAAGGCGCAGTGTTGGACAACGGCCAGGTGATGAGTAACTTCAACGGCGAGGTAATTCCTACCATATTTGACAAGCCGCTGCGACTGAGCACCTTGGGGCAGGATGCCGGTAGTTTTCCGTTTCCTTTTTCGGTGTTTCGCAGCATTTTATTCAGGGGGCGCGCTAGCGTAAACAATGGCATATTTCGCTTCACTTTTGTGGTGCCCAAAGACATTGACTATCGCTTTGGCATGGGTAAGGCCAGCTACTATGCTTTTGACCCTGCGCGAAACTTGGACGCTGCCGGGCACTACAACCGCTTAGTAGTGGGTGGCACGCGCGATGGCGCATTCACGGATACGCGCGGCCCGGAGATAGAGGTGTTTATAAACTCCGAAAATTTTGTGTTCGGCAGTATTGTGAGCCCTTCGCCAGTGGTAGTGGTGCGCTTGTCGGATGAAAGCGGTATCAATGTGACGGGCAATAGTATAGGCCATGACCTGGAAGCGGTGTTGGATGACAATACGCAAAATACGCTGTTGCTGAACGATTTCTATGAGTCGGATTTAGATGATTACACCAAAGGCCGCGCTCGATACCCGCTGTTCAACCTGCCGGAAGGCCGGCATAAGCTCCAGGTAAAAGCCTGGGATGCTGCTAATAATTCAGGGGAGGGCTACACCGAGTTTGTCGTAGCGAATGCTGCCGAGGTAGCCTTACAGCGCGTACTGAACTATCCCAATCCGTTTACGGATTTCACCTGCTTTCAGTTTGACCATAATCTGGCCGGCCAGGAAATGGATGTAATGGTACAGATTTTCACTGTGTCGGGGCGTTTAGTCAAGACACTGGAGCAGCGCCTGGTATCGGACGGCGCTATACGCCTGCACGATTGCATCCAGTGGGATGGCCGCGACGACTTTGGCGACCGGCTGGCACGCGGCGTGTATCTCTACCAGGTGCGCGTGCGCACTACGGCGCCAGGTAGTACTGTGCTGAAAGGGGAAAGCAAGTTTGAAAAACTGGTCATTCTAAAATAACCGGCATCATTTTTGGGCATCAGGTGGCGATGGCAAGGTATTTGCTGCTTATATTTGCAGACTTTTAAAACTACGATTTCTCATGAAATATGTACTAACTGGTCTTTTCACCATAGCATTATTATGGACAGGCACTATCCAAACTGCTCAAGCACAATGCTTTCCGAGAGATCCTAGCCGTCCGGCTGGTCCTAATAATCCGCTCATCAGCCTTGACGGTTCTCCCTGTGTAAATACTGTGCTGACGGCAGTGCCCTTTTTGCGCATAGTAGCTGATGCACGCTCTGGCGCCATGGGCGATACGGGCATTGGCTTGTCGCCTGACCCTAATGCCATGCACTTCAATGCATCCAAGCTGGCTTTTGCTGAGCAAAAAATGGGCGTATCAGCCACCTATACGCCTTGGTTGCGCGCCCTGGGGCTGGACGATGTGTATCTGGCCTACCTCACTGGTTACTTTAAGGTGGACGACGCCCAGGCGCTGGGCTTCGGGTTGCGTTACTTCTCGCTGGGGCGCATCCCTTTTACGGATGTCAATGGTGAGCCGCTGGTTACAGGGCGCCCTAACGAGTTTGAGGTGACAGGTGCGTATGCCCGCAAACTGGCTGACCGCCTCAGTGCAGCGGTGAGCGCTAAGTTTATCTTCTCCAACCTGGCTGCCGGCCAGATTGTAAGCGGCGAGACCATCGAACCTGGTGTAGCTGGCGCGGCTGATATTTCCTTTACTTACAATGCGCCCATCCAACTTAGAAATATGGACTCGGAGCTGACCATTGGTGCGGCTATGAGCAATATCGGCTCCAAGATTACGTACACCAAGTCTTTGGTAAAAGACTTCTTGCCTGCCAACTTGGGTATTGGGGCCGCCTGGAACATTGACATCAATGACTTCAACCGCATTACTTTTGCTACGGACATCAACAAATTGCTGGTGCCTACGCCTTGCCAAGGACCGAATTGCGACGTGAATCCAACAAACGGCATTCCTGATTTCAAGGAGCAGTCATCTATCTCGGCGTTGTTTTCCTCCTTTGGCGATGCACCGGAGGGATTCCGGGAAGAACTGCGCGAGTTGACTTTTTCCTTCGGTGCGGAATATTGGTACGACCAGCAGTTTGCTGTACGCCTGGGCTACTACACGGAGCACTTCCAGAAGGGGGGGCGCAAGTTTCTCACTGCTGGTCTGGGCTTGAAGTACAATATCTTTGGCCTCAACTTTTCTTACCTGATACCCACCACTAATCAGCGCAACCCGCTGGACAATACCCTGCGCTTCTCGCTGCTGTTCAACTTTAGCGATGCGGAAGCTAAGTAGGGTAGGAAGGAATTTTACAAAAGAGTATCGCCGCCCTATAAGCCGGATTCTGTGCCCCGATGTGCTCGCAAGGAGCGTATCGGGGTTCTATCATTTATCTAGCCCTGGCCTCACGGCACAGGGTCTATCTGCCTACCCCCTCCAACTTGCGCTGTGCAAAACGGGCGAGCAACTCGTCTTCCCGACCCGAAGGCCGGAAAATTGGAGTGTACATAGCATTTCAACCCGCAAGGTTTGCCCACGTGCGCATTGCTGCAGCACGGCGTGGTCTCTTACACCGCGTTTTCACCCTTACCTGAAGGCCGGAGCATCCAGGCGGTTTGTTTTCTGTGGCACTGGCTGTCATGGCCGAGTTGCCTCTGGCCATGCCCATCCGTTAGATGGTGCGGCGCTCTGCGTTGTCCGGACTTTCCTCATCTTCTGCAGTATGCGGGGGCATACTGCGAAGCCGCGATAGAACAGACGACGACACTCAAATACAAAACTAAGGAATTTGGCAGAAAGTTCCGTTTCTTTGCAGCGCTAATTGTGAAGTTTCGTTCTCAAACGCAAGCATTCTCATGTCCATTCTTATTCGCAATGCGCGGGTAGTCACTGCTTCAGAAGACTACCGCGCCGATATTTTTATACAAGGGGAGACTATTCAGTCCATTGGCAAGGATTTGCCTGTGCAGGCCGATCAAGTCCTTGATGCTTCGGGCAAGGTGGTCTTTCCTGGTGGTATTGATCCACACGTGCATCTGGATATGCCGTTTATGGGTACTTTTTCAAGTGACAGCTACGAAACCGGCACGCGAGCAGCGCTGCACGGCGGTACTACGATGGTGATAGATTTTATATTGCAAACGCAGGGCAAATCGCTACGCCACGCCCTGGAGGAATGGCGCGGGCGTTCGGATGGTAACTGCTACAGCGACTATTCTTTTCACATGGCTGTGACCGACCTCAACGCTGAGACTAAGAAGGAGATTGAGGGGCTGATCAGGCAGGAGGGGATTACTTCCTTCAAAACTTTCATGGCCTACAAAGGTGCACTCATGATTGACGATGGCCAAATGATGGAGTTGATGATGGAAGTGAAGCGGCACGGTGGGCTAGTGACGGTGCATGCCACAAACGGCGACATGATAGACCGCCTGATAGCCAAATTCCGATCAGAAGGCAAGCGCTCGCCGCTATATCACTATCTGTCGCAGCCCGAAATTACGGAAGCGGAAGCCTCCGGGCGTTTTGCCGACATGGCCTACTACACCGGCGCACAAGGTTACATTGTACACATGACCTGCCAGGGCGCTCTGGATGCCGTGCGGCGGGCTACTTTGCGCAATCAGGTGGTGTATGCCGAAACCTGCATTCAGTACTTACTGCTGGATGCTTCGCTGTACGAACGCGATCCGGAAGGTGCCAAGTGGGTAATGAGCCCACCACTGCGGCAGAAAAAAGACCAACAGGCACTTTGGGCAGGTATTCGCCAAGGCTTGGTACAAGTAGTGGGTACGGATCACTGCCCGTTCACCTGGGAGCAAAAAATGCGCGGTCGTGACGATTTTTCTAAAATCCCGAACGGGCATCCAGCTATTGAACACCGTATGGAGTTGTTGTGGTCAGAAGGGGTGGCCAAAGGACGTATTTCGCCCAACAAATACGTGGAACTGACCTCTACCAATGCGGCACGTATTTTTGGCATGTACCCTAGAAAAGGCTGTATTGCTCCAGGTGCTGATGCCGACCTGGTAATTTTCAATCCTGACCAAAAGCACACGATCTCAGCTAGCACGCATCACATGAATGTGGACTACTCTGCCTACGAAGGCTGGGAAGTACAGGGAAAGTGCGAAACAGTACTGCTCAGAGGGAAAGTGGCAGTGGATCAGGGGGTGTTGAAGGTGGAGAAGGGGGAGGGAAAATATGTGGGACGGGAGACTTGGGCGCTGTGAGACTTGAAGACTCTGGGTGACTTGAACGATAAGGCAAATTAAATAAAAAATAATGGCGCGGATTATTAAATCAGGGTTGATACAGATGAGTGTGCCGCTGACGGATGGGCAGGGTAGCCTGGAGGAGATCAAGGAGGCGATGATACAAAAGCATTTGCCATATATTGAGGATGCAGGGCGGCAAGGAGTGCAAGTGCTTTGCTTGCAAGAGATGTTCAGTATGCCGTATTTCTGCCCTAGCCAAGATGCCAAGTGGTATGTTTCGGCGGAGCCAGTGCCTGGGCCTACAGTAGAGCGCATGGCTGAATATGCCCGAAAGTATTGGATGGTAATGATTGTGCCAGTGTTTGAGCAGGAGCAAGCAGGCATTTTGTACAACACGGCAGCGGTAATTGATGCCGATGGCACGTACTTAGGTAAATATCGCAAAACTCATATACCGCATACGTCGGGGTTTTGGGAGAAGTTTTTTTTTCGGCCTGGCAACCTAGGGTATCCAGTATTTGAGACGCGCTACGCCAAGGTAGGCGTGTATATCTGCTACGACCGGCACTTCCCGGAAGGTGCAAGAATACTAGGATTGAACGGCGCCGAGATTGTGTATAACCCCTCTGCCACTGTGGCTGGGCTATCGCAGTATTTGTGGAAACTGGAACAACCAGCACATGCTGCAGCCAACGGCTACTTCATGGGCTGCATCAATCGAGTGGGTACGGAAGCCCCCTGGAATATTGGTCAATTTTATGGCACATCCTATTTTGTAGATCCCAGGGGGCAGATATTTGCCCAGGCGTCAGAAGACCAAGACGAACTACTGGTAGCTGAGTTTGACCTGGATATGATACAAGAGGTGCGCAATGTATGGCAGTTTTTCAGAGACCGACGTCCTGAGATGTATGGCGCGCTGACGCAGTTGTAGCCTAAAGCCCTTCTGCGTCGTCGTCGGGGTTTCGGGGGTCGCCTACACCTAGTAGTGAGCCGTCGGGGAGCTTCTGAATGGCTTTGATAACGGCCATGTACCTGACTTGCTGGAGTTTGTGTCCTATGGCTTCCAGTTCTTTGCGCACTTCTGGCGAGAGTGCATTCTCTTCTATAAGAATTTGATCGGGCAACCATTGGTGGTGGAAACGGCCTGCATTGACGGCGGTATCCAGGTCGAGGCCGAACTCCACTACATTGAGCAATACCTGAAACACGGCTGTAATGATGGTAGAGCCTCCTGGCGCGCCCAGCACCATGAAGAGTTGTCCGTCTTTTTCAACAATAGTAGGCGTCATAGAGCTGAGCATACGCTTGCCGGGTTCAATGGCATTAGCTTCGTTGCCCACCAGGCCAAATTGGTTGGGTACGCCGGGCTTGACGCTGAAGTCGTCCATTTCATTATTGAGCAAGAAGCCGGCACCGCCCACCACTACCTTGCAGCCATAGTTGGAGTTGAGTGTGGTGGTGACAGAGACTGCGTTGCCTTGCACATCCACGATAGAGGTGTGCTCGGTTTCAAAAGACTCTTTGCTGAGCTGGAATTTGCCGGCACCCACCGATGTGCTGGCAGAAGCCTTGTCGGGCTGGAAGTCGGCCATGCGCCTTTTCAAGTATGTAGGATTGAGCAAGCTGTCTATAGGTACTTTGTAAAAGTCAGTATCGCCTAGGAATTCTGCGCGGTCGGCGTAGGCGCGGCGTTCGGCTTCGGCCATGATGTGTACCGCCTTGGTAGAGTGGAAGCCATATTGCTCCAGATTGAAGGGCTCTACCATTTGCAGCATCTGGAGCAGGGCTACGCCGCCGCTGGAACTGGGCGGCATGGAAATGACGCGGTACCCTTTGTACTGGCCAATGAGCGGTGTGCGCCAAACGGGACGATAGGCCTTGAGATCTTCGAGAGTGATGATGCCCTTGCCGCGCTGCATTTCCTGCACGATGAGTTGGGCGGTTTTGCCTTCGTAAAAGCCAGCGGCCCCTTTTTGTCGAATGCGTATTAGTGTAGCAGCCAGGTCTTTTTGCACGAGTAGATCGCCTGCCTGCCATTGGGGTTTGAGAAATGCGCTGGGGCGGGTGTTGAACTTTCTAAAAGCTTCTTGTGTGTTATTGAGGCGGGCTGCTTCGGCTTCGGAGATTGGAAATCCCTGGGCGGCCAATTTGATGGCGGGATCTATGAGGTGGCGCAGTGGCAAGCGACCGTATTTTCGATGGGCTTCCAGCAGGCCGGCCACTGTGCCGGGTACGCCGGCAGCGAGATGTCCGTCCTGGCTCAGGCGCGGAATGGGATTGCCCAGGCTGTCGAGGTACATGTTGCGGTGGGCAGCCAAGGGGGCTTTTTCGCGGTAGTCGAGCGCATTGGTTTGGCCATCGTTCATTCGGATGACCATGAAGCCGCCTCCGCCGAGATTGCCGGCGCGCGGGTACACTACAGCCATAGCAAACTGTACTGCTATAGCGGCATCGACAGCATTGCCTCCTTTGCGCAAAACCTTGGCCCCTACTTGGGAAGCCAACGGGTGCGGTGCTACTACCATGGCCAACTTACTAGTGTCGGTTTTGGTGGCAGCGTAAGGAAGTGGTACAGCGGTCTTTTGTGCGTAAATAATTTGTACAGACCAAAGAACGAGAAAGAGATGGCGAGCCACTTTCATTTTGGCACGATTGTTGGTTTAACCATATAGTGTATTTGGTTTGCAATATCGCAATTTGTTAAAGATAAAAAGGGAGATTTTATGGAGGGCGTCATTCGACAACGGGATGGCGTCTTTTTTTTTACACATTTTTTAGCCTCTGTGTCTTTGGCCTCCTTTGCAAGGACCAGCCATACGTGGGCAGCAGGGCCTTTGCGTAAGCTATTCTTTAGGCAGTGAGCAGTAGTTGCAGAGCACAGGGTATTAGCACATATAAGAAACGGGCAGACACATACTTGCCTGCCCGGGAAGAGATAACCTCTCAAAACTATCTATACTCCATTAAACCTCATTTGGCAAGAAAAAATTGTCGCTTGCAGTAAGTTGAGTGCAAGACAACGTTGCCTGGGACATTAAACCCCTTGTTGGCCTGATGGCTATTGTGCAAGCACTTTGCACGCTCCATTAGTTGCAAAAATATAATTATGAAATGGTTTAATAAAAATGAAAAATTCTATTATTGCATAGACAAAAACTATACGGATGAGTTTTCAACAGTTGGAGTATATAGTAGCAGTGGACGAATGCCGCAGTTTCTCCAGGGCTGCTGAGCGTTGTTTTGTGACGCAACCCACTTTGAGTGCTATGGTACAAAAGCTGGAGGATGAGCTCAATATTGTCATTTTTGACCGTAGCCGAAAACCTGTGGAAACCACCAAATCAGGGAAAGAGGTGGTGGTACGCGCCCGAAAGATACTGGCAGAAAAAGAAGCTTTGTACCAATATGCTAGAGAATTACACGAGAGGTTGGATGGAGAGCTGACTATAGCCATCATTCCTACGTTGGCACCTTACTTGCTGCCTTTGTTTGTGGGACCTTTCCTGAGGCTGTATCCTGGCGTGAAGCTGATTGTACATGAGATCAATACAGAGACCACCATCCGCAAGATTAAGTCAGGTGAGGTAGAAATTGGCATCTTGGCGCTACCGCTGCACGAGTCAGAGTTGGAGGAGTTTCCCTTGTTTGAAGAGCCTTTCTATGTGTATCAATCACCGGGGGAGGTGCAGCATCTCAAGAAATTTCTGACGCCCAAAGACCTGGATGTCTCTCGGCTATGGCTGCTGGAAGAAGGGCACTGCCTGCGCAGTCAGGTGGTACAGTTGTGCAATATGAGGGAAGACAGTGGTCGGCACAGCCACCTTTCATATGAAGCTGGCAGCATTGAGTCTTTGGTGCAGTTGGTAGACAATTACGAGGGTATTACCATTGTGCCTCATCTGGCGGTGGCTCGTGTCACGGCGCTGCGCCGGGGGCATCTCTACGCCTTTGCTGCGCCGAAACCTTGCCGAACCATTGGCTTGGTGACGATAGCTCACTATCCTCGTAAGAAGTTGCGGGCAGCATTGATGCAGGTAATACAAGAGACGGTTCAGCCTATTATCCAATCAGGGTATTTTGAGTAGAGTTAAAAAAACTGCCAGGTGTTTTGACCTGGCAGATGCGCCGCGGAACCTCTCCGAGGCTCTATTGTTTTTGTTGAGCTGTAGCAATTCATGGTCTATGATTTACCATGACTTGCATGCCTTAGTGCTACAAGTGTTGGTCATAGGGTTTGCAGGTTCTGCTGCAGCGCTTTCACTCGATGCAGGTAGGCGAGTTGAGCCTGCCTCCAGTCATTGGAGGTTTGGTTGGCCCGTGAGGTTGATTTGCGCGGTTACAGTATTGACTTATTTTCTGGCGGGTGTAGCTAAAGTAACCAGTGAATTGGGCTGGGGTTGGGCCAGTGGAGAAGCCTTGCGCTCTCAGGTAGCTGCCGATACCTTGCGCAAGGAGGTGTTAGGAGGGAGCACTGCCACGCCACTATTTGAGTGGATGTACGAGCACCCCTGGATGTTTATGATTATGGGCGTATCCACATTGATTTTGGAGTTGGGTGCTCCTCTGGCATTGGCACACCGCCGGGCGGGTATAACTTGGGCTATACTTACCTGGCTCATGTATTGGGGGGTATATTCTTTGTCAAGGGCATTGCTTTCCGCTTTCAGCTGGCGGGTCTGATTTTCCTACCTTTCTTTGAGGTGGAAAAGCTCTTGCCCTGGCTTAGGAACCAGTGGATGCGCCTGCGAGGAGCGAATGCGCTGGCAGTCCGCGACTCATCTTCTGTGGTTGTATTTGAGCAGCCTGTAGTGCTATTTGGTGGCGTCTGCAACTTCTGTGACGCTATGGTGCAGTTCATCATACAGCATGACAAAAAAGGACGCTTTCTACTGGCTGCTCAGCAGTCGGAAGCAGGCAAGGCTCTGCTGCAACAGTATGGCGCACTACAAGATTTATCTACAATCTATCTGATTGACAATGGGAAAATATACGATTGAAGCACGGATGTGTTGCGCATTGTAGAGCGCCTGGCTTTTTCGTGGTCGTTGGCATCATTGGTTTTGTTGGCCCCTAAGGCGCTACGCGATGGAGTGTATAATTGGATTGCTGTGAATCGCTACAAGTGGTTTGGTCAAAAAGAAACCTGCAGCGTGCCTTCACCGGAGTGGCGCGCCAGATTTCTGCATTGACGGTTCTGGTGGGGCTTTCTTTCTGCGGAAAAAAGTATCGTTTTATTGGAATACTACTCGGCGAATGATTCGTAAGCCAGAAGTACTTCTGATGTCCAGAAAATAGCAGCCTGCGGGTAGGTTTCCTCTGTTGACTTGCAGAGGGGCGGTTGTTCCGTCGCTATAGTGTTGTTCAAATATCTGCTTGCCCATGCCATCTGTAAGTATAAGATGAGCAATGCGGAAGTCTGGCTTGCTCACTACTGTGAAATGCGTTGAAGCAGGGACTGGCCACACCGATACTTGCTTGTAATCAGGTTCTTCTGATGTGGCAGTAGTTTGTTGTTGTATTCGAATATCATCCAGGTAGGTCATATTGCCGTACTGGTTTTCAAGTTCTAGCCTGATGCGTACATCTTCGCCGGCATAGGCACCTAAATTAACCACATAGCGGCGCCACTGATTAGCATTGGGCAGGAACACCGCAGTAGTGGCAGGGGCTGTGGCAAGTTGGCTTCCTGATAATTCAAACAACGCATTGTACTGAGGGCTGCTGCATTGGGTGGTAATGTAGCCTCGCAACACCTCCTGTGCTGCACCTGGGTAGAAAGCATGGGCATATGAGAAACTCAACTCGGTATTTGCTGATTGTACTCTGATTAATGGCAAATCTAGTACATAGCGACTGCCTTCGTTGGCGTCGTAATAATTGATGCGCGCCAAGCTATGCCCTGGGGTTTCATGGCCAGCGAATCGGGTAATGCGCCAATCTAGCGCGTTGTTTGCTTGCAAAGAAATCAAACTGCCAGTTGCTTGGTGACTTGTTTCAAAATCTTCGCTGAAGGATGCTCTGGCTGTCTCTGGGCTGTCCAGTTGGTAGAATGCGCTACGATAATTATTGGCAGGCATTACGTCGGGGGGATCCATAGAAGTAACCAACACCTGCCATTGGCGTTTGTGTCCATCTGCATTGCCCAGGTCAATACTGAGCGGAATGGTGCGCAGCGCTCCGGGGGCAAGTCCTTCGGCCAAGGATATGCCTACAGTATCTTGCCATACTCCCTGCACCCCCATGGCAACTTGTACTTGGTACACAGTGGCAGCACCGCGGTTCTGAAGGGTGATAAATGGCGAAACTCCAGGGGCGCATTTTGTACCGTTGGGCTCCATGTTGAAGATGGCAATGTCGCAGGAAGGGGTAGGCAGGCGATTGAGCACCTCGGAAAATAGCTCATAGCCAGCCGAAGAAACAGACATGCCCTGCTGATTAGCCGCTATGCACAGCGAAATGCCAGTAGAAGGGTCGTGCAGCATGAATGACCTGAAGCCCCAAGCCCCTGCATGATAGTATATAGAGCGACCGCGCTCGTTGCGCATGCGTATGCCCAGGCCGTAGGCAATGTATCCGTCATTGTCGGTCAGAGCGCGGCGGCTTTCGGGGCTAAGCCACCAATGGCCGAAGAGTGCATCGTACCAGCGCACCATATCGTATGCTGTGGACCAAACCGCTCCCGCAGTAGAAGGAAACGTAAGAAAGCCGTACGAAGCACCATGGGTTAGCGTAGTGGTAGTGCCTGCTGAGTTCCAAAGGTTGCTGTAAGGGGCAGCATATACATCATCGCCAGGAGGGTAGGCCATTTGCAGCCCCAAAGGCATAAAAATACGAGAATGCAGCAGTTGATGAATAGGCTGCTGGGCAGCAACCTCAGCAATGCGCCCCAGCAGGAGATAGTTGGTATTGCTATAGCTATAACCTGTATTAGGTGGCGCCACCGGCGGGCCTACAGTAGCCAGTAGGTCTTCATAAGTCCAGATACGATTGGGATTGGCACTGTAAGCAGCTTGGGTAGCGCTCGACCACTGATTGATGTAATCAAACAGTCCGGAGGTATGCTCCAGTAATTGCCGGATGGTAATCTGCGGGGCAATGTGCGGGTGAGGGGGCAAATAATCGCTTATGGGGTCATTAAGGTCTAATAAGCCTTCATCGCGCAACTTTAGAATAAGACCGGCGACTATGGCTTTCGAGTTGCTGGCCATACCGAACCGCATTTGAGGAGTTACTGGCGTATTGAGGGCTGATCGCCCCCATGTACCGGTCCAGATGCCTTGACCAGGTACTAATACAGCGGCGGTCAGACCACCGGCAAAGTTGCCTGATACCCCTAATTGATTGAGTTTGGTTTGTAGATGCTGAGCATATTGCGGGTCAAAATCTGGCGAAGTGGACTGCGCTATTGTGTATTGGATGCCCGATGCCAGTACCCAGGCACATGTGAGGTAGAAAAAAGGTGAAGTCATGGCGCAAAAGTTTATGCCAAAAATACTAATTCGTACCAAACAAGTAGCCTAAAGTAAGTTTGTGTGAAGTACCAAACGATACGTCAAAAGCAGAAATATTGTAATCAAATGCATAGACGATCTCCAAACTGCTGTTTTTGTCCAGGAATCCGGGTAAGTTCAGCTGACTCCCATTGCACGAAGTGATGGCCCTATTGTGGTGGAAAGCGGCGTGCCAATAACCGCTCCTGTGTTGCGTAATGACGAATCTAAGGGTACAATATCGGTGCACATTATTAATCTCCTCAAAGTGGTACGGCTAGTGTTACTCCAACTACTATTATGCCCAAAGAAGGCACATCAGATACGTTATCGTATGAATTGTGCAGTGGGGGGGGTGCAATGTCTGTGATACAGTTTTTGTCTTCTTTTTCAATCCGTTAATGATGACGATGACGACGACGAGCCGGTCATTTCGGACAATCCCTATGCAGTGACCATAGAATGGTGCAGTGCTAGTTCCATACGCGGGGAATATCGCCCGTTCAAGTAGTTGCGGCTGGGGCAATCTTACATTTTGAATGCTGAGAAAGATGAGATACGCCATGGCTTTCGAAGTGAATTGGGGCTGACTTGGCTGGACGTCAAAAAACTCAAGTGTGAGCACCGCTTTGCCTGGCAATCCGTATCTGAAGAGCGCAAAGGCAAGACAGAATGGAATAAAGACTATTCCACAGGCGCCAATGTGCAGTGGGAGTTCAAAAAGAAGCACACCTGGTTTTTGAGCCCGGGGTTAAATCTTCGTTTCAAGAACCCAGAGCCTCAATTTGACCGCCTGCGCATAGGTACGGGGTTGAAGTATCAGCTTTCCAAAGTGCAGAGTTTTAGCTTTGGCTATACGTTTCAGCAGCGGCTCAGTGGCAAGCGCAAGGGAGATACATCCAATGCCTTGTCGTTTACTTATGGGCTTACTTTTTGAAGTACAACAACAAGTTCTACGCCAACGGGTATTGCATGGTCACACAGTGCAGCGAACCATGCTGCTCAATCAGGGTTCGGCAAGGGACACCAATGATGTCGCGGTCGGGGAAGCAGTTTGCCAGGCGGCTGAGCGCTTGTTCGTCTTCTGGTACGTTGTATGTTGGTACAAGCACTGCGCCATTGATAATGAGGAAATTGGCGTAGGTGGCAGGCAGGCGGTGGCCATCTTCAGCAAAACATGGCGAGGGCAAGGGCAGTGGTGTCAGGCGATAAGGTTGCCCTTGTAGCGTGCGGAAGGCTGCTAATTGCCGTTCCATGGCCTGCAGGGCAGGGTAGTGTTCGTCATCGGGGTTGTTGCATTGTACGTAAGCAATGGTATCGGAGCTGCAAAAGCGAGCCAGTGTATCAATGTGAGAATCCGTATCGTCGCCGGCCAGGTAGCCGTAGTCTAACCATAGTATCTGCTGCAGGCCGAACAACCGCTTGAGCATGTTTTCTGTTTGACGGCGGCTCAGGTGTGGGTTTCGGTTGGGCGAGAGCAAGCACTCCGAAGTGACCATAAGCGTGCCCTGGCCGTCGCTCTCGATACCGCCGCCTTCCAATACCATGCTGCCATGGCGAATGCGGGCAGAGCCAAACACACCTTGTCTGGCCAGTCGGCAGGTGATAAGGTTGTCGTGGTTGGCTGGAAATTTCAGTCCCCAGCCATTAAATACGAAGTCCAGGATGACCAGCTCTCCATTTTCAATAATAGTGATACCGCCATGATCACGTGCCCAGGTATCATTGCTGGGGATACCTTCGGCGTATCGAATGCGGCTGAAGTCGGCGCCAGTCAGCAGCGGCTGTAAGGATGCTTTGTCCTGGCAAACTATCAGCACCGGCTCAAAGCGACTGATGACGGCGGCTATTTCAGCAAAGCAAGCCAGGGCAGCCTCCAGCATGGGCGCCCAGTCGGTGCCGGCATGGGGAAAGGTCAATTGTACAAACTGCTGCGGCTCCCATTCCGCGGGCAATCGTCTTACAGTGGGCATATTTCAGGTCAGTGGTTCAAATCTGGCCTTAAAGAAACGCAAATATTGGGGTTTACAAGCCATTTTCAGGTCTTTCGCTAATTCTCTTTGTGGCATATACCTCGTTGATGGCCTCGGCTACCACATCTGTGTGAGCTTTGGTGTAAATCTTATGCGGATGTTGTCAGGTAGGGGGGGGCTACGCTTTCAAGTTGGCCAGCATGTCAGCAGTCATGGAGGCCAGGTCGTATTGAGGCTGCCAGCCCCAGTCTTGCCGGGCATCTGTATCATCGAGGCTTTGGGGCCAGGAATCGGCAATAGTTTGGCGGAAGTCGGGCTGGTATTGCACCTCGAAATCTGGGCAGTGTTTTTGAATTTCAGCGGTCAATTCAGCAGGCGTGAAACTCATACCCGCCAGATTGTAGCTGGTGCGGATGCGAATTTGCTGCTTGGGGGCTTCCATCAACATGAGGGTGGCGCGTATGGCGTCGTTTATGTACATCATGGGCAGGCGGGTGTCAGGCCGAAGAAAACAAGTGAATGGTTCGCCTTTTACCGCCTTGTGGAATATGTCCACAGCGTAGTCGGTAGTACCACCGCCGGGCAACGATTGGTAGCTGATGATACCAGGGTATCGCAGGGAACGCGCATCCACGCCATAGCGCAGGTAATAGTACTGGCACCATAGCTCGCCGGCCACTTTACTGATGCCATACACTGTGGTAGGCTCCAGTGGGCTGTACTGGGGGGTGTTTTCTCGCGAAGCGTGGGGGCCAAATGAAGCAATAGAGCTGGGGAAAAATACCTGCAAGCGGTGTTCGCGGGCAGCCTCCAGCACATTAAACAGCCCTCCCATATTCACGCTCCAGGCCCACTGGGGGTGTTGCTCGCCAGTAGCCGACAGGATGGCTGCCAAGTGATACACACAACGCACATTGTATTGGCGGATGATCTCGCCCAGGCGGGTAGCGTCCAATACGTCCAGCGTTTCAAATATGCCTGAGGCATTTTGGGGCTTAGTGGCCAGGTCAGTAGCAATTACTTGCTCAGTGCCGTACTTGTGTTGCAGGGTCTGGGTGAGTACCGTACCGATTTGGCCGTTAGCACCAATGACGAGAATCTTGTCGGTAGTTTGCATATAGTTTAGAGAGGGTATTTACACCGGCTTGCTCACTCGAACAAGTTTGCGCAGCAGATCAAACCAGAATGGCGCACCAAAGGAAATAAAAATGGCGGTGAGCAACCAACTGCCTATGATGCCAAGCCAGTCGTACCAATGCTCTGCGACGGGTTTTTTGCCTACTA
The DNA here is from genome assembly GCA_938015595.1 of uncultured Saprospiraceae bacterium. GTDB lineage: Bacteria > Bacteroidota > Bacteroidia > Chitinophagales > Saprospiraceae > UBA2329. The sequence continues at coordinate 29,477 of CALLPI010000021.1, forward strand.
GTTCTGTAAGTGAGAAGGAGCGCAAGTCTGACTTTAGGCTGGGGTCTACCACAATGATGTTTTTTTCGTTTTGCTGCACCAGAGTTCCTTTGGTAAGTTGGCCGTTTTCGTCAAAGTAGCTGCTGGCGCGTTCAGCCATCCACTTTTCCATGTCATTGTAGAGTTGAATGCGCAGTATTTCATTGTCAGATAGGGTTTTGGCAATGCGGACGAGGTCAATATTGAAACTACCCGCCAGTGCCAGGCCAATGAAGATGAGGATGAACTGTGCCTGGCGGCGATACCAGTTGGTGGTAGCATTCATCACTTCATCGTACCAGCGCTTGAGGGCGTCCATTTTAGTTTTGATTTCTGCTTCGCCTTTCTGCAGCAGGCTTGCTACGTAGTCGCGCAGTGGGCCTTCGGGCAGGCTTTCAAGTGTTTCCGGCGACCATTTTATGGTTTTGAGCACTTCGGCGAAGTTTTCAGCCGAGATGTAGGATGGGGGGCCTTCCACTGCCGAGCCAATGCTGCCATAGCCCAAAAGTACGCGTATTTTTTCTTCCACCCAGTCCAATGCTTTGCCATAAAGCGAATGACTGGAGGGGCGGCACATCTGCTTGAAGGCTTGGCTAGATATAAAACGCTGATACACCTCATTGCCTTTGGCCTTGAGTTCGGGCCCCAGGATGTGCTGGATGGTCTTCATCAGCATGACGCCTCGAAGGCTGATATAGTTGGCAATGAGTTCCTGAATGGCAGAGGCTAGTAATGTAAAGAGGAGGAGAATGAAAATTAGCCCTGCAACAATTTGAAGAAGTACCATGACGCTACTGGTTTTGGTGATGAGGTAAGGGCAGAGAGGTCAGGGGAGGCCTTACAGATGTAGTCTTTCTTTGCGATTGAGCAACTGTTCTTCGGTTTCTACGCGCTCGGGGTCGGGCACGCAGCAGTCCACTGGACACACAGCAGCGCACTGAGGCTCTTCGTGGAAGCCTACGCATTCCGTGCATTTATCAGGCACAATATAGTAGAACTCGTCAGAAATCGGCTTTTGTTTGGCTTTAGCGTCCACAGTTGTGCCATCTTCCAGAGTGTAAGTGCCGGAAATGGAGGTACCGTCAGCAATACTCCACTCCAGCCCCCCCTCGTAAATGGCATTGTTGGGGCACTCCGGCTCGCAAGCGCCGCAGTTTATGCATTCGTCAGTGATCATTATGGCCATAGCGCGTCTAGTATTGTTTTAGCTGCTTCAACAAGCGCGGCGATCAAGTGGTTCGAACGGCAAAAGTAGCATTTTTTGCTCAGCCTTCTGAAAAATCAATCTCGGTATTGTCGCCGATATTGAGGCTGTGCCGCATGCCAGTGATGGAGGTATCATTGCCAATGACGGAGTGCCGGAGAATGACCTCGCGCAAGGAGGCAAAGTCACCAATGATAGAGTCGCGCACAATAGCATGAGCAATGTGGGCATTGTCGCCGATGGTTACGTGCGGGCCAATAATGGAGTCAGAGATCTGGCAGTGTTTGCCAATGCTGACCGGATGAATGATAATAGAATTGTCAAATACTGGAATGGAGGATGGATCATAGTCTGCTTTGCGCAACAGTAGGGCGTTGGTTTCTAGGAGTACCTCTTTTTTGCCACAGTCAAACCAGCGGTCCACTGGTATTGTCTGGAACGGCGCCCCTTGTTGAATCATGCGCATTAATGCATCGGTAAGGGGAAACTCGTCGTGGGTGCGTATATTGTTGAATACGTTGTAATCCAGAGCATCCACCAGCGCCTGTACTTCGGCGATTTTGTAAAAACCTACCATGGCCAGGTCGGATTTTGGAATCCGGGGCTTCTCTGCCACGCGCACTACAGCGCCGTCATCGCTCAACTCTACAATGCCAAACTCGCGCGGGTCGGCTACCTTTTTGACGGCAATAACAGAGCCTGGCGTTTGGATAATCTGTTGCAGATCAGCCTCAATGATGACATCACCAAAGAAAATGATGATCTCATCTGCATCTCTGAACTTATCTTTACTTGTCCATAGTGCATGCCCTGAACCCAGCCGCTCCTCCTGAGTGACGAATTCCTTGTGGATTTGCGGGTAGGTTTTTTCTACAAAATCCTTGATTTTCTCCCCTAGGTAGCCAATGATGAATACAAAATCCTGCACGCCCGCTGCCAGCAGTTTTTCAATCATGTAAGACATGATGGGCTTGCCGGCTACTGGAATGAGCGGCTTGGGTTGTGTATAGGTCAGAGGCCGGAGCCGAGCACCTGTACCTGCTACGGGAACAACAGCTTTCATGCAGCTTTTGTGGAATGTACCAGACGGCCTTCAAAGGTCGGTATTTTGGCTGATATCCGATGAGAAAAAAATCCGGCTTTGCTGCAATTCGTCACCTAATAGGTGTCGTGCTTTGTTTACTTGCCAATTTTGACCGTACAACTGGCCAAAGGCACGGGGGGTACAAAGAAAAAACCGTCGGCCAGGCTATACATGACGCCCATGTTCCAGGCGCTGCGGCGAGCCAATAAGCGCATGCCGAGGACTCCAGCCCAAACTCTGCTGAATCCTTCGTCAAAAAACCAATTTTCGTTAGATAGTACGACCAGCTTAGATATGCGCGTTTGCCAGCCGGCATTGATTACTAGCGGAAATGCGGGGTTGTCAAAGAATAAGGAGGGAATGGAGTTGCGTCCTATATTCCAGCCTGTATTAAAGTACAAATGAGCATTTCGGTCGCCCCAGGCCATACCGAGGTAAGGCGTCCAGATATCTACCACTTGCTGGCTTCTCCTCAGGCCCATCATGACAAGGCCGCCGCCAAGGGTCAGCTTGCTTTCGGAAGAACTGAAGGACGCATGCGGTCGCAAGTAATAGGTAGGAACAAAAGAAAGGTTGGCCCGTTGCAAAGGCGAAAGCGATGAAAACAACTCCGTACCAGCATGCAGGCTAAGCCAATCAGTGACACCATAGCTAAACTGGTTGCCTAGCAGCATAAGATTGTGGTACTGGCCTTCGCCTTTAGGCAGCCCGAAGGGTGTGAAATTGACCCACATTTGGTTGGCGGCAAAGTGCCGGCGTCTGATGCGTACATCCTGTATATCTTCTATTGCGATTTCTTCAATTTGCGCTACGTCTTCCAGTGGAATGTTCAGCTTGCCAGCATAGCTGCTTTCCAGCACCAGGTGCGTGTCGGTCATGGCCAGTTTGGCGCCTTTCAGCCGGCTGCCATCTTTCATAGTAACGATCAGCCTAGTGTACCCGGCCGTTGGCAAGTGCTGAGCTGTCAATGTACCCTGGCATACAGCTAGGCCAGCCAGCAGCATCAATGTTATGAGGTGTCTCATATGGCAGTTATATTTAATTTTGAAAGACAGCAATTTCGCTGGTAAAAGTTTGCGGGCCATGCAGTTTTTTTCTTTTGTACAGTAGAGTATTTCAGGCTGCGCTGCTGCAGATTCGCACATAGGCAGCAGAGTACGCAAGGCCTAATATTTTGATTTTTGCGCCGACGACAAGATAAAGGCAGTATCCAGAATTTAGCCAGAAGATGAAGAATGCCCTGCCTGCGTCTGTAAGGCTGCAATATTGCAAATAATATGCTTTGAGCATGGCAAAGCTTTCCCATCTCCCAGTCTCCCCGTCACAAAGTCTCCCCGTCACAAAGTCTCCTAGCCTCCCTTGCTACCACATCCGCCAGTTCCCTTCCCAGAGGCCAGTGATTGCAGTTCTTGAGAATGATAAATTGCGCTTGAGGAAGTTTGTTGCAGAATCGTTGTACGGCTTTGGGTGGTACAATGGTGTCGTGGTCGCCAATTGCGAAGAAGAGGGGAGTGGAAACAGAGTACAGAAGTTGCGTTTTAACGGGGAAGTGTGTCAGGTTTCTATACACCCAAATCAGACGCTCTCGGCGTCGGGGCGTTTCCATGTTGGCTTCAAACATGCGAAAAGCCGACGGACTCACTACCCCTACATGCTGTAGTTTTTTGGCCAAGCTAAGCCATATATCTCTTTGTTTTTCAAGAGATTGTAGCATGCCTTTGCGCACAAAACGGGGCATGTGTGCGCTGTGCCACCGAGCACCGGCCTCAAAACCGCCAGGAGCGACAAACCACGCACTTTGGGCGTACTCCGTCATCAATGGTAGGGCATTCATCAGCAGGCGGCCACCCCAGCTATGGCCAAGCAGGTGTGCCTTTGGCCGGCCGGCAGATTGCAGAAGCGCCAGCAGAATGGCTTTGACGTGAGTTGGATGAAAATGCGGCAACGACCACTCAGACTGACCATGCCGCGGCAGGTCGGGTGCTATTAAGGAGAACTCAGCCGAGAGCCCTTCGATTAGCGGTGCAAAGCGTTCGCCTGTATCGGCAAAACCGTGCAGGCATATCAGCAGATGTTGGCCGCTTCCCCAACGCCGCCAAAAGATGCGCCCGCCGGGAGTATCTGCAAAGCCGGTTTCCATGGCGCGAGGGTTATCCAGAGGGTTATTTTTTCTTGGTTGTGGCCTGTTTGGCACGCTCCGCCTGGATACGTTGCTGCTCTTTCATGGCCTGTTCCAGGCGGTCTTGCCAAGTGTTTTTCTTCTTGGGTTGTTTGCGATAGGCTTCCATCTGAGCCAGGATTTTTTTCTGGTCAATGATGTAGTTGCGGGTGATGATGGTTTGCCCGATGGTGATCAGGTTGCTGAACAGCAGGTAGCAGGTAAGCCCAGAGGCATAGCTGTTGAAGAAGCCCAGGAAAAAGAGCGGCATCACGTACTGCATATACTTCATAGCGGGGTTGGCCGAGAAGTCCATGTCTCTGGTGCTGTAGTAAGTGTAAATTAGAGTAGAAATAGCCCACAACAGTGTAAAGGCGCTGATGTGCGAGCCGAAACCCATTGGGATTTCAAATGGCAGACGCAGCGCTACGTCGTAGCTCGACAGATCGGTAGCCCACAAGAAACTGGCCTGCCGAAACTCAATGGAAGCTGGGAAGAAGCGGTACAACGCAATCCAGATGGGCATTTGCAGCAAGCTGGGTAAGCAACCGCCCAGTGGGTTGACGCCAAACTCCCGGTAGATTTTCATGGTCTCGACCTGCTGCTGCTGTGGGTCGTCCTTAAACTTTTCCTTGAGTTGAGCCAGTTGCGGTTTGAGTGCCCCCATCTTGGACTGGGAGTACAGCATGCGATACGTGAGCGGATACACCGCCATCTTCACCAGCAGGGTAAGGATGAGAATGACGATGCCCTTGCTGCTGATGAAGCCCAGCAGGAAGTTGAACACTGGGCGTATTACCCACCGGTTGATACTGCCAAGGATGCTGCGCCCAAATGGGATGACGTCTTCGAGTTCGTAGCCCATGGCGCGCAGGCGCCTGAATTCGTTTGGCCCCAAGTACATGCGCATGGCAAAGGTTTCGGAGGCACTGCCCTGGTAGGGGATGCTGATTTCGGAGCGCAGTTTTTTTAGGTTGGTGTCGGTGGGGTCCAGCATTTCAGTGGACATGACTGCCCCTTTGAAGCTGGTTTCCGCCATAAGTGCGGTATTGAAGAATTGGTTAGCGTGCGACACCCACTTGAGCGGCACGCTGCCTTTGTCTTTGGTGTCGCTGGAGGTACAAGAGCAGTAGTTGGGCGCATCGTTTGCCGGGCGGTAGTACACAGTGGAGTAGTTGCGCTCGAAGCGGTGGTTTTTCTCCAGTTTGTCCAGATAGTTTACCCAGTTGAGCCGAATGCCTTGGCCGTCGTTGGCCAGGATGCCGTTTAGCCCTTCAAAGCGCAGGCTGTAGTCGAGGCGGTAATCGTCGGGGGAGAGGCGATAGGTCTGTTCAAAAAACCTACCTTCGCCAGCATTAGCACGAAAGGTGATCTGATTGCCAGATTGTTGAGTTTGGAAGTAGAGGTCGCTGGTTTTGACTACGCCACCCGCTGCACCAGCCACTGGCAACAGGTACTCAAACTTGTTTTTGGGGTCAGCCAATAGTCGAAGGGTGGTTTTGATTTCTTTCTTTTTGTCGTCTTCGTCAATTTTGAAGTGCTGCTTCATTTCAGCATAGAGGATGCGTCCACCTTTGTTGCTGAATACGATTTTGACGAGGTCGTTCTCTAAGGTGGCAGTTTGTTCTTGCCCGATGGCAGCGGGAGCAAAAGCACCGGCAGCGGCTGTCATACTGGCTATAGTGGCGGAGTCGGCAGTAGTGGAGTTTGCATTGGCAGGGGCGGTTGGTGCGTCAGTTTCCTGAGTTTTTTGCTGCTTTTGCGCCTGTTCCACGCGGGCGATGGAATCTTGCAGGCGTTTTTGTGCCTGGAGAGCGGCCGCTTTGGGCTTGTTGTACTGTTGCCAAGCCATCAGCAGGGCAAAGATGAGGAGCATTCCTATGATGGTATTTCTATCCATTCGCAGTTATTTCTATGAAGTGCTTTTAAGAAACGGCGCAAAGGTACGATTAAAAGGGAATGGGAGAAATCGTATTGGTCAGGAAAAGCGCTTTTATCGTCGAAACATTGCCCAGGGGCGTTCGATTGTTCAATTTTGGTATCTTTGGCCGGCAAAATCGTAGTTTGTGCTGTCTGTCTTTAGGAGCAATCAGTTGTTAAACAGTGTCTTGCTGTTGTTTTATGCTGCAGTGCTGCACATATCGTCGGTGCTGTTGCCCAATGATTGGGCGCCCTCTTCGCCGGGCTTGGCCAGCCAGTGGGTGTATGATGTAGTGGGTATGCATTACAATTGGATGACTATGGGGCTGGTCTGCACGCTGTTGACGGTGCAAGCCACTATGCTCAACGCCATAGTGCTTGAACACCGATTGGGCGAGGAGCAGAACCTGTTTGCTGGGGTGTTTTACGTGTTGTTTTGTAGTACCCTGCCAGAATTGATGTATCTATCGCCGCCGCTCATGGCCAATACCTTTTTGTTGATTGTATTGGGTGAGTTGTATAAGGTGCATAAAAACCCCAGTGCAGAAACGGCTATTTTCAACGCTGGTTTTTGGGTGGGTATGGCAGCTTTATTTGCACCAGTATATCTGGCGTTCTTGATATGGGTGTTCATTGGTTTAAACTCCATGCGCGGGCTTGTCTTCAAGGAGCGCTTGATGGCTTTCACTGGAGCTTTAACGCCGTTTTTGCTCGCGGGGGCGTGGCTGTTCTGGCACGGTCAACTTCAGGATGGGATACAGCAGCAGTTTATAAAGGGCTTTGGGTGGATGCACTTTCAGCCAGGTGATAACTTTTCAGTATGGGCAGCCGGAATATTGAGCGGTTTGGCTGTGCTCATAGTATTGGCTTCTGCCGCGGGTTTACTTCGTCGTAAGAGCATCCAAGTACAAAAGAAAGTCAGTTTGCTTTACTGGTTGCTTCTGTTGGCGGGGGCGCTCATATTGGTACAGCCGGGCATCCAGATAGCGCACTGGCTTATAGCCGCTATACCTGTGGGTGCTTTGTTGGGGTTGGCTTTTATCAATTTGTCCGATCGCTGGGCCGAGGCCATTCACATCTTACTCTTGGCAACAATACTCATCTTGCAGTACAAGCAGTTTTTCCTGCCCTGAGAGGAAAGGGGAGGGGCGCTCCTTGAGTCTGCTGACTTCGGATGAGCCAAAATTCCAGGTTTGTCCATTTGTGATGTGAACGAAATGCCAATTGATTCGTTTATTTGCGGTATCAAAATATGTATACATCATGCAGGTTGTCAAGTACGTAATGATTACGCTGGCCTCAGTGGCGGCCATGGAATTTGTAGCTTGGTTTGCCCATAAGTATATTATGCACGGATTCTTGTGGTCGTGGCATGCTGATCATCATAAGCCGCATCACGAAAAAAGTGGCTTTTTTGAACGAAATGACCTGTTCTTCCTGGTTTTTGCTATACCCAGCGCCGCCTGCTACATGATTGGCTCCTTCACGCCGTACCTAGGCTTTCTTTTCGTGGGCATAGGCATCTCTATTTACGGCCTCATTTATTTTTTAATACACGACGTGTATATTCACCAGCGCTTCAAGTGGTTTCGCCAGCTGGACAGCCCGTACAGTCGTGCTATTTTGCGAGCACATGGCGCTCACCATGCTAAGCAGACTAAGGAAGGCTGCGAGTCTTTTGGCCTCTTGGTAGTTGCTCGCAAGTATTTTCAGGCTCGCAAGCGCACGGAAGCCTGATTTTTTTGACTTTTTGCACTCGTTTGCCGTATCTTTGACCGTCGCGAGGCCGTTGCTTCTGTGCATCATTATACAAAAACCGTGGAAGTCAAGATACTTGACAAATGGATGCTGTCCTTGAAGGACCCCCTGCCAGAGTTCCAGAAGTTGGATGACTACCTGGAGAAAAAGGTATTGCCCAAGGTGCGCCCCTGGAGTGAAGATCTGCGCGAGGAGCAGTTTTATGTGAACAAGTCCTGGCTTGAATTTCGGGATGAACTGGATTTTCACCAAACGACCGTTCATATCTTCAACTCCGGTGGAGAGTACCTCAAGTCAGAGGAAGGGGAGTTGTCAGCAGGCCGTTGGCGGTACTTGCCAAGCTCCAATAAGTTTCTGATTCTTGACGAAAAAGACAACGAAGGTGAACTCTTCGACTTGGCCTATTTAGACAATGACTTTTTCATTCTTCGCAAGCATGGCGATCCGCGCAAGTATGGCAAGCGAGTGTATTTCATGATGGTACACGAGCCATTGGGCCGCCGCACTGACTGGCGTGAAGCAATTGAGCTGTTGTACGATAAGTCTAACCGGAGTATAGGGTTCTACATCATTCTCATCATCGGGCTACTGTTGGTCATTGGCATTCTATTGCTTTTATGACTGGGCAGCTCTATCTTTGTGGCTGTACTTAGTCACGTTTTCAAGCCAAGCGTCTATATGAGCCAAGCCATACATATTGCGTCGGATATTCGCCAGGCGCATACGTTACCGTCTTCCTTTTATAGGAGCGTTCAGGTATTTGAACAAAGCAAAGAGAATATATTTGCCAGAACCTGGCACTGGGTGGCTGAGGCCGATGTGATAGCAGAGCCGCAGCAGGTGTGGCCCTTCACTTTGCTGCCTGGAGTACTGGATGAGCCGTTGTTGTTTACCCGAGATGTGGAAGGGCAGGCGCACTGCCTCTCCAATGTATGTACGCACCGAGGCAAAATAGTGGTAGAGCAGCCGGGCAAGCAACGTCTGTTGTCTTGTGGGTATCACGGGCGGTGTTTCAGGCTAGATGGGCGCTTTCGCAGTATGCCACAGTTTGAAGGGGTACAGAATTTTCCTTCTCCTGCAGATGACCTCCATTCGGTATCATTTGCAACGTGGCTGGGCTTATTGTTTGTATCGCTGCAGCCTGCTGCGCCGTTTGAGGAGTTTGTTCGGCCTATTGTAGAGCGGCTTTCGTGGCTACCGTGGGACACGCTTCGCTTCCATGCCGAACACTCACAAGACTACGACCTAAAGGCGCACTGGGCGTTGTATTGCGACAACTATCTGGAGGGTTTTCACATCCCTTTTGTGCATCCGGCGCTCAATCAGGCCATTGAGTTTAATCAATACGAATACGAGCTTTACCCGTACTGCAGCTTGCAGGTAGGTGTGGCCAAGGAAGGAGAGCCATGTTTTCGGATACCTTCGGGCGCACCAGATCACGGACGGCGTATTTATGCCTATTATTATTGGGTATTTCCCAACCTGATGTTCAATGTGTACCCCTGGGGCTTGTCGCTCAACGTGGTGGAGCCACTCTCACATGAGTGCACCCGCGTGCGATTCCGTACCTATTATTTTGCCGACGCCACTTCCGACCGTGCGCTCAATCGCTTGGATATCACAGAGATGGAAGACGAAGCCGTAGTGCAAAGCGTGCAACTCGGCATTCAGTCGCGGTTTTACCACACTGGGCGCTATTCGCCTGCTCAGGAGCGGGGTGTACATCATTTTCATCGGTTGGTGCAGCAATTTATGCAGGGGTAGGGTTGCAGGCCGGGAAATTTGTAGTATCCGTTTTCATCTGTCACCCGGACCTCTTCGAAGCCTTGCCAGTCGGGGATGTCATCACTGTCAGAATCGCCCCAAATCATCAAAGACATTCCTGGAACACCCCATAGCGTCGGTACTTTGCTGAAACATTATGGATTTAGTGCAAATCAATTTTGTGTTGTATGCCATTCGACGCAATTTCGAATGGTGGGCCTGCCTCTGTAGTTGTTCAGATGAATTGTAGGGAGGGGCAAAATACTTGATTTTTAAGAGATGATGCTGCTTTAATAGGGGGGGCAGTGTTTTAAATTTGCAAAAATTAAAGAAATACCCCCTTTTTAAAGGGGGTGGTGTATTGTTTTTTTTAAAAAGCCTTCTACCTTTGGGGCTTCAAACTTATCCACTTATCAAAAGCATATCATCATGGCAAGTATTCGATTGCAAGCCCTTCAGGAAACGCTGAACCGAAAGCCTATGGTAGTGACTGAGCCAAAAGAAAGGCGTTCAGAGTTGTACGCGGCCAATGTGTTTACGCTTTCTACGGCCAAGCACTACATCCCCAAAGAATCTTACCAGGCGGTGCTATCGGCCATCACACATGGCACGCGCATAGACCGCAAGGTAGCTGATCAAGTAGCCGCCGGCATGAAGGCCTGGGCCATCAGCAAAGGTGCTACGCACTACACGCACTGGTTTCAGCCGCTGACCGGTGCCTCTGCCGAGAAGCACGACGCCTTTTTTGAACCCGCCGGCGACGGCTCGGCCATTGATAAATTTGACGGTAGCCAACTGGTTCAGCAAGAACCCGACGCTTCCAGTTTTCCTAGCGGTGGTATTCGCAACACTTTCGAGGCCAGAGGCTACACTGCTTGGGACCCCACTTCGCCGGCTTTTGTCATGGGCACTACATTGTGTATTCCTACGGTTTTTGTCTCTTACACAGGTGAGGCATTAGACAATAAAACGCCACTGCTGCGCGCGCTGCAGTCCATTGACCATGCTGCCACTGAAGTGGCTCGCTATTTCGACAAAAATGTCAACAAGGTAATCTGTACCCTGGGCTGGGAGCAGGAGTACTTCCTGGTAGATACTGCCCTTGCCGCTGTACGCCCCGATCTAGTCATGGCAGGCCGCTTGCTGCTGGGGCACACCGCTGCCAAAAATCAGCAATTGGAAGACCACTACTTCGGCTCCATCCCCGAGCGGGCACTAGCTTTCATGCGCGACCTCGAGATTGAGTGCATCAAGCTGGGTATTCCGGTCAAAACCCGCCACAACGAGGTAGCGCCCAACCAGTATGAAGTAGCGCCGCTTTTTGAGGAAGCCAACCTAGCAGTGGACCATAACACCTTGCTCATGGATGTAATGGACAAAGTGGCCGCCCGCCACCACTTCAAGGTGCTACTACACGAAAAGCCCTTCTCTGGCATCAATGGTTCTGGCAAGCACAATAACTGGTCTATGTGCACCGATACCGGTGTGAATCTGCTCAGCCCGGGCAAAACCCCCAAGAGCAACCTCATGTTTCTTACTTTTTTTGTGAACACCATCAAAGCCGTGCACGACTACGCCGACCTGCTGCGCGCGTCCATCGCCTCTGCCGGCAATGACCACCGCCTGGGCGCCAATGAAGCCCCACCTGCCATTATCTCCGTATTTATAGGCCAGCAACTCACCGCTGTACTCGACGAGTTGGAAAATGTAACCGACGGCAATCTCTCCCCAGAGGAAAAAACCGAACTCAAGCTCAACGTGGTAGGCAAAATACCCGAAATCTTGCTGGACAATACCGACCGCAACCGCACCTCGCCTTTTGCTTTTACAGGCAACAAGTTTGAGTTTCGCGCAGTAGGCGCCTCGGCCAACTGCGCCAAGCCCATAATGGTGCTTAGTACTATTGTATCACAAACGCTGCGCCAGTTCAAGCATGACGTGGATGCACTCATCGAAAAAGGCATGAAAAAAGACGACGCCATCTTCAATGTGCTGCGGGAATACATCAAGCAGTCCAAGCGCATCCGCTTTGAAGGCGACGGCTACAGCGAAGAGTGGGTACAAGAGGCCGCCCGCCGCGGGTTGTCCAACTTCAAAACCACCCCTGAAGCACTCAAGGTTCAGGTGTCGGAACAGGCCATTGCCCTCTTTGAGGCACACCAGGTAATGAATCATCGTGAAATAGAAGCCCGCTACGAAATAGAGCTGGAAGCCTACACCAAGCGTGTACAAATAGAAGGGCGCGTACTGGGCGACATTGCCACCAACCACGTCATTCCTACGGCTATTGCTTATCAAAACACGCTTATCCAGAACGTACGCGGCCTCAAGGAAATCTTTGGCAATGACTACATGGAGTATGCTGCTCAGCAAATTGAATTGATCAAAGCCATCTCCATGCACATTAACAAGATAAAGGCATACGTGGACGCCATGATCAATGAGCGCAAAGTGGCTAACAAAATAACCGATGCCGAGGCTAAGGCCGAAGCCTACTGCTTCAAGGTAAAACCCTACTTCGAGCAGATTAAGTACCACTGCGATAAGCTTGAACTCATGGTGGACGACGAACTGTGGCCGCTGACTAAAACGCGGGAGTTGCTCTTTATTCGCTGATAGAGCAGGCCATAGTATCACTTCTGCAAACAGCGCTTTGTGTACGCGCACCTGCGCGCAAAGCGCTGTTTGTTTTACGGGCTATTTGGTGGTGCAAAAGATCTTGTAAGAGATGAAGTCCTTCTTGCTGGGGCCAAAAATTGCCGGAGAACATGGTCGGAACCTGCCAAATAACAGGCGCAAGGGGGGGCTCAGGTCAACGTACTGGCAATGGCATGCATTGTAAGTATTGCAACAAATTAATATCCAAACTATTACGCATCGGGGGCTGCATCCATGGTCATTCGCATATTCGTGGTCACCCATCGTCTTAGTCGCTACTTGCCAAGAGACATGCTTAAGTTTTTACCAGTATTTTTTGTGGCAGAATTCTCAGATGATAGCTATACTTCGGCTCGCCAAGTTTTGTGCGCAACATTTGTAAATAATACACGAAACTTGGCGTTGCTCGGCATAAGTCTTTATCTTTGCTTATAGAGTTGCATATACTGGCGTATGCTGCACTTCAACACCAGTGATGCAGCACTGTTCTCACTATCGCTACGTGCCTGAAAAAATCCATTATCGCAATGCTCACCAAAGACGATTACATCAAAGTAGCCGAGCCAGCACTGGAGCGCTTACGCCAGCGCTATCCCAATCCACAAGAAGACCTCGTAGTGTCAGATGTGGTGGACGCCTTTGGCAACCAGTATGTAAACCTGGTGCAAGAAGGTGGCGGCGTGTTGGGCATCGCCTTGTTGGGGTACACTTATGTGCTGGAGCAGTTGGGCATTCGCTTCATGAAAATGGCTGGTACCAGTGCCGGAGCTATCAACACCATGATGCTGACCGCCTTGGGCGAGAAGCACGAGATGAAGTCGCTTAAAATACTGGAACTACTCAGCAACAAAAACCTCTTTGACTTTGTGGACGGTGGCAATCTGGTACGCACCCTGGTCAGGAACCTGATTACTTCCACTGGTTTTTTCAAGCGCATTTTCCGGCTGGTCACCCTGGTATTGGCTGTATTTGTGGCTTCGCTATTGCTGCTGATCTTTTTGCTGGGGCGCATGCAGTTTGGCGTGCTGTTTGTCGTAGTGCTGGTGTTGCTGACCCTAGCTTCTGGTATGATAGTATATTTTTGGGTTTGGATCAAGCGACGACGCAATGACTTCTTCCGCGCAGAGTTTGGCCTCAATCCAGGCCAGGATTTCTATGACTGGGTAGCCGGCATTCTCAGACAAGAGGGCATACATCACCTGGCCGACTTGCGCCGCCACGTAGAAAAAGTGCCACCTGGCGGCTTTCGGCTCCGACGCAGCAACAACCCTGAAGATCTCAGCGACCTGAATAACCCCAAGCTGGAAAACTTTCTGGTGTTGGTGTCTTCCGACATCACCAACCAAATCAAGGTAGAATTTCCGCGCATGTGGAACATGTATTGGCCCGATGAAGAATCGGTCAATCCTGCCAGTTTTGTACGTGCCTCTATGTCAGTGCCGATATTCTTCAAGCCATTTGCTTCGCCGCGCATTTCGCCGGAGCAGTTTGCCGCCCGCTGGACGATCATCGCCGGCCCAGAGGCAGCCAAGCGCTTGTCTCCACAGGCACGCTTCGTGGATGGCGGTATCATCTCCAACTTCCCCATCAATGTGTTTTACAATCCAGTAGTAACGGAGCCCCGCCTACCTACCTTTGGCATTATGCTGGAAGACGCCGACCCACCCACGCCCTCCGAAGGGTACAAAAACTTCTTTAGTTTTGCCAGTGCCATGTTCAGTACCTTGCGCTACCACTACGACAAGGAGTTCCTCATTAAGCACGCCGATTTCAAGAAAACCATCGGAGAAATTGACGTGCGGGGCATCAACTGGCTCAACTTCAATCTCAGCGATGAAGAAAAACTCGACCTCTTTCGTCGAGGTGCCAATGCTGCTGCCGACTTTCTCCTGGGCAAGCAAGAACAGGTCCCTGTAGTAGCCGACCCAACTACTCAGGAGCCCGCAGTACAAACCGTAGAAAAAATCGGCTTCAACTGGGAGCGCTACAAGCGCTATCGCAACGTGCGCAAGCGCCGCTTGGGCTACTGATGCTCAAAGCCGAATGAAGATTTTGCGCCAGTACAGTATCCAGGTGATGCCTAGTATTGCCAGTACGTTGGTCAGGGCGTAGGCCAGAGAGGCATTGTAATCGCTCCACACCGGCAAATAAAGATTTTGATACACCCAGCCCTGGAGGGTTTGTACCTGGCCTTCTGCTATCGTCCACTTGACAGAAAACATCAACTTGGCCAGCAGGCTCGACAGTACGTAAGCAAATAGGGCATTGGTGCCATATACCACAAACGGTTTTGTCCAGCGTTTGTAGCCCAACACATCCACTATCCAGTAGACTACGCCCAGGAAGAGCAGTGCTATGCCGCTGGTATAGAGCACATAAGAGCTAGTCCAGATTTTCTTGTTGATGGGGAAGGCCAAGTCCCAGGTCAGAGCTACGGCCACTAAGATAGTGCCTACACCAAACATACCGGTGAGTTTTTTGTAATGATTATATGGGGTTTTGATCCACTCGCCGGTGAGCATACCGCTAATGCCTGTGGCAATGGCGGGCAAGGTGCTGAGCAGTCCTTCGGGGTCCCAGGTTTTGGCTTGTTTCCACAGGTGGTTGGTAGTAAAGATGGTGCGGTCGAGCCAGGCACCTAGGTTGGTTTCTGGATCCAGGTTGGGCGGGTAGCCGCCAGGTACTGGTATAAGGGTCATCAGCGCCCAGTATAGCAGGAGTAAGCCGGTGCCAATGCCCAGTTGCTGTTTCCAATTGTTGTACAGAAACAGGGTAGCACATGCACCATATACCAAGGCAATGCGCTGCAGCACGCCTGGAATGCGCCAATGAGCGAAGTCAAAGTGCGGAATCAGATGCAAGGTTAGCCCGATGGCAAAAATGGCGACAGTACGAAAAGCGATCTTGCGCAAGATGGTGGCTTTGCCTTGCCCCTGGGCTTTGCGGCGGCCTAGTGCCAACGGAATGGCCACGCCCACAATGAAGAGGAAGAAGGGGAAAACCCAGTCGGTAGGCGTGCAGCCGTGCCAGTCGGCATGCAACAAAGGCTTATAAGTCGTGCCCCAGTTGCCAGGGTTGTTTACCAAGATCATGCCAGCAATGGTGATGCCCCGGAATACATCAAGGGCAAGGAGGCGTTTGGAGGTATCCATTGGTATGAGTTTTTTATGGTTTGGCCTGTTCAGCTATCCACTCCTTGACCATGCGCTCCAGGGTGGAGAGCGGCACAGCACCTTCGGAGAGTACGAGGTCATGAAAAGCGCGCAGGTTGAATTTTGCCCCCAGCGCTTGCTCGGCTTCTTTACGCAAGGCTCTGATTTTCAGCTCGCCAATTTTGTAAGATACCGCCTGCCCTGGCCAGCCGATGTAGCGGTCTATTTCGGTGGTGCATTCATGCAGAGACAAGGCGGTATTTTCGGCCATAAACCGGATAGCCTGCTCCCTGCTCCAGCCCATGACGTGAATACCAGGATCTACCACCAGACGGCAGGCACGCCACATCTCGTAGGTAAGGCGGCCAAAGTGCTCGTAGAGGGTTTCGTAGATGTCCATTTCCACGCCTAGCCACTCGCAGTATAGCGCCCAGCCCTCGCCAAATGCGCTTAGGTAGGCATTGCGTCTGAACTCCGGTACGCCCTCCAGTTCTTGGCTCAGAGTGATTTGCAGGTGATGCCCAGGTACAGCCTCGTGCAGGGTGAGTGCCGGCAGGGTGTACAGCGGCCTGGAGGGCAGGTTGTGGGTGTTCACCCAGTAGAAGCCAGCGCGCTGGCGCTCGGCATTGCCGCTGCTGTACCGACCAGAGGTGTAGGTGGACGCCAGTATCTCAGGCACAGGTGCTACGCCGTAGGGGTTGCGGGGTAGTTTGCCAAAGTAGGTAGGTAGCTTGCCGTCTATTTTTTTGGCGTAGTAAGAGGCCTCCTTGAGCAGGTCGCGGGGTGTGTGAGCGTAAAACTGTGGGTCGGTGCGCAAGAACTCAAGGAAGTCGGCAAAACTACCTTCAAATTGCAACTCCTTGATAATGGCTTCCATCTCAGAGCGGATGCGAGCTACCTCCTTCATGCCGGTATCAAATACTTCTTCGGGGGTCATGTTCAGCGTAGTGAAGAAGCGTACCCGTTGTTCGTAGTATGCCCTGCCGTTGGGTTGCGCAGAAATGCCGGGCGCCTTGGCTGCTCCGGGGAGGTAGCGGCTTTTCCAAAAAGACTGGAAGGCTTTATACGCGGGCGTTACGCTTTGCTGAATGGCCTGGCGGGCGGCGTGGCGCATCGAGTCTTGTAGCGCAGCAGGGATAGAGGCCGGCAGTTCGCGCAGGGGCTTGTAAAAGGGGCTATCCTCTGGTTTGTCCACCACAAGGGGGTCTATTACGTTTTCGCGGCCTTGCAAAATGACGTATGGGGCTGTGCGTCCTCTGGCTAGGCCAGCCTCCATGAGTTTGATCTGGTTTTCCGCCCAGGGTTTGAAAGCTGCCAATCGGGCAATGTAGTCTCTGGCTGACTGGGCAGAGTTGATTCTCAGATTTTCAGCCGAGAGCCAGAAATCAGTGTACCAGCCGCCCTCGGCATTGAGTGGCACCTGATACGCGCCAAACTCGATCTCAGCGATGCGGTCTTCGAGCAAAAATCTGAATAGTTCGTAATTGATGCGGTCTTGCGGGCTGAGTTCCGCTGTGGGGATGTCGTCTAGTTGTTTGAGAGTGTTGCGATAAATGCTAGCCCGACGCTGAAAATCAGCTTCGGTATTGGCGGGGAAGGCTTGTCCGCGCTGGCTAAATTCTTTTTGCTGAAAGGTGCGATCTTGCTCTAGGATTTGCCGCAGGTGTTCGGAGGCTGATTGAGCCCAGATAAAGCCGCATAGGCAGCAAAGCGCCCAGATGGCTATAAAATAGCGGAAAAAGTCCATGCACGTACTATTTTAGGCGGCAAGATAGAATTTTTGCCGAATATTGGCATGGTTTCCTATCGCACTAGTAAAGCCTGGCCTTGGTACTGGCTCGTACTGCCATCGGGTAGGCGTACCTTTAAGTACCAGGTGTAAAGCCCTGCAGGTGCCGGCTTGCCCCTGTGGTGGCCGTTCCATCCGGCTGAGGCATGATTGAGGTAACCGCCCGCTTGTTGAAACAGTATGGCACCCCAGCGGTCAAATATCAGAAAGCTTTCAATGGCAATTTCTGGCGCGCCCATAGGAAAAAGTGCATCATTGATGCCGTCGCCGTTGGGGCTAAAAGCACTAGGCACAAATACTGGCGCCTCGCTCCTTACTTGCAGCGTTACTTGAGCCGAAGCCGTACAACCATAGCTATCGGTTATGGTCACTGTATAAGTGGTAGGTTGAAAAGGCTGCGCTATCACTGAAGGGCAGTTGGCACAACTCAGGCTGTCGCTGCCCGACACTACCGCCCAGGCATACTGCAAGGGTATGCGGCTGTTGTGTGTTGGGGTCAGCGTAGTGGGTTGGCCAGCCAGCACAACGCGGTCAGGGCCGAGATCGGCCGTCAGTCCGGTCTGGATTTGTGCTATATAGATGGAGTCTCGGTAGATGCCACAATCTCCTGCTGCCTCTACCCAGTACCAGCCAGGCTGGGTTGTACGGGTAGCCGGGCCTTCATCGCCATTGCTCCAGCGGATGTGTTGCGCCTGCACCCGGGTTTGCAATATTGTCGAAGCGCCTCTGCACAAGAGAACTGCGGTATCAGCCAGCAGCTCGTTATCATGCACAATTTCTACGAAAGTGGGGTCGCCCCATTCTACGGTGGCAGGGTCGTCGCTAAGCAAAGAATGCCCCAGCGCCAGCGGAAATTGGGAAGCCCTGGCGCGGCTGCCATATCGGCCTGGTGGCAAGGGTGCGGTAGCCGCGCGAATCACAATAGAATCAACTCCCAGTAGTACCTGCATACCGACGATGTCTAGTACTCTACTGCCGGGTGTGCTAATCACTTCGCCTGCAAATGGCGGTCGTTCCACTGTCAGCAGGCTGAATCCCTGGGGCAGGGTGTCGGTGATGCGCACCTGGCCAAAGGAAGTACCGGCCTCGTTGTGAAAGCGGTATGTAATGCGCACTTCGCCACAGGGCAGCATTTGAGCCGGCTCCACGCTTTTAGCCAAACGCAGTTGGTAGGGGCATCCGCATCCGTCGCTGTTGCGTCCTGATATGCGGCTGGTTGTACCCAAGAGTCGCCCATTGGTGCGGTCAAATTCGTAGAGCGTATAATGCAGATTGGTAGTGCCACCATAGCCGTAAAGTCGCCCGTTTTGGTCAAAAAACAGGCTGCCTAGGCTTTCCAGAGGGATGGCAGTGCTGCTGAATCGCCCGGCCGTAATCACACCGGAAGTGTTGATGGATACCAGGCGCTTGTTGGCGCTGTCGTAGCCAATAAGTTCGCCCAGTACGGGATCATAGGCAATGTCCTCGATACGCACTGGCACATCGCTCACTACCGATACATACCCCGCCGACAGGTTGGGCGTGTTGAGGCGTACGGTGTGAAAGCGCGCATCGTAGCCAGTGGCTTTGTTGCGAGCTACAAGTAGAAAATTACCTCCGCTGGGGTTGATGTCGCCTGCCCAGTAGGCAAACTGTATTGTATCCAGAAATGCCGGCACGCCCAGGTCGGTCAGTTGGCCGGCGCGGTCTATGCGGTACAGGTGGTAGTTGGAGGAGTTGAAGCCGTACAAGTAGTTGTCGGCGGGGTTATAGGCAAGCACATGTATAGGTACGCCCAGGTTCTCGCGGATGGATTGCAGGCGCGCGCTTGCCAAATCGGTTTCCGTGTGTATGGCATAAAGGCCGCTGTAGCCCTGATCCTGGCTCAGCAAGGTCACGTACATAGTACCGTCGCAGAGGAGTGGCTGGGCAGCTATGAAACCGGAGTGCGCCCACGCCAGGCAAATCGTGCACCACAGCAGTCGTCGCTTCATGGTTATTGTTATAGAGGCCAGCATTAAAAGCCGGAGTACGCTGCTACAACGTCAAGTACGCCGGGCGGTTCATCGAATCAGCGTCAAATCGCCCTTGGCGTCCTGTACTTCCTGGCCTGGTATGCGATAGCGTACTCGATACACATACACATCGGCAGGCGCCGGGCTACCGTTGTGCATGCCGTCCCAGCCCTCGTTGTTGTTCTTGCGGCCATCGTACACTACCTGCCCCCAGCGGTTGTACACTTTAAAGTCCAGTATGTCCACGCCACTGAGCGCTTCTCCTGGTACTGGCAGAAACACGTCGTTTTTGCCGTCGCCGTTGGGCGTAAATACGTTGGGGAAATCTAAGAAGGGCTTGCGCACAAGTATATCCACCCGATGAATAGTGAGGCAACCAGCAGCGGATTTGATCACAACCTCATAGGTGACTGTTACACTTTCCTGATTGGGGTCAAAAGTCGGTGCAGGTCGCACGGTGAAAGTGGCATTACCCATAATAGAATCCCTGCTGCCTGCTTCGCGCCAGATGTACATAGCACCCGCCGGAGCAGAAGGCGTTGTTACTACATTAAGTACAACTTCCTGGCCAACAAATATCTCGCGCGGTGTAGCGTTGAGGCTGTCTATAATGACAGGGTCGGCTATAGTTGCGCGTACTGTATCTTGTAGAGTTCCGCAGCGCAGGCCAGGGCCATAGCGGTAGGTCATTATGAAGTTGACTTGATTAGGTAGGGTATTGGTGTTGTTGATATTCAGTGTCTGGCCGTCCTGAGGTTGCGCCAATACACTTGAAGTCCAAGAATAGCTCTGGGGTATATTGGCTGCAGCTGTACTTGTAGCCGTTAGGGTCAGCGGCGAACCTCGGCATATTGTTACATCTGAGCCAGCATCCACGGTGGCTGGCGGTACGATGGTCACGACCATAGTGTCGGCAGCAGCTGGGCAGGGGCCTTCGGGATCATTAGTGAGGAGCGTAAGCACTACAGAGGTAATACCAGCTGGTGGCGTGTAGGTAGCGTTAAGGGTACTAGCGTTGGGGTTAAATGTGCCTCCTGGCACAGAGGCCGACCACGTGGCGCTGGTAGCGCCGCCCCCTATCTCGCCTTGGAGTTGTATGGATTCACCAGCGCAAATGGTGGTATCAGGGCCGGCATTCGCTTCGGCTTTGGGATTCACCGTGAGGATAAGCTCATCGGTAGCCGCCGTTGTGCATACATTGGAGGGGTCGGC
>CALLPI010000022.1 GCA_938015595.1 uncultured Saprospiraceae bacterium
GCCGACCCCTCCAATGTATGCACAACGGCGGCTACCGATGAGCTTATCCTCACGGTGAATCCCAAAGCCGAAGCGAATGCCGGCCCTGATACCACCATTTGCGCTGGTGAATCCATACAACTCCAAGGCGAGATAGGGGGCAGCGCTACCAGTGCTACTTGGTTGGCCTCTGTACCGGGTGGTACGTTCAATCCCAACGCCAATACTCTCAACGCTTTGTACACTCCGCCAGCAGGCTTCGTATCTGTGGCGCTCACGCTGCTCACCAACGACCCCGATGGCCCTTGCCCTGCTGCTGCTGATACCATGATCATTACTATCGTACCGCCTGCTACAGTAGATGCCGGCCCCGACCAAACGATATGCCGGGGCTCACCGCTGACGCTGAGTGCTACCGGCACTGCACCAGTAAGTACAGACCAACTCTACACCTGGACCTCCACGATACTGAATCAGCCCCAAAACGGCCGCCTACTCAACATCAGCAATACGGGCAGTCTCGCGCCTCAAGTCAGTTTTGTAGTTACCTATCACTACGGCCCCGACCTGCGCTGTGGCGGCGTAACCGATACCGTGCGCATTACCGTGGCCGACCCCGTTATCATTGACAGCCTTAACGCCGTGCCGTACGAGGTGTTTGCCGGACAAGAAGCAACACTCAATGTAGTGACTACCCCTGCTACACCCGCTGGCGCTATGTACTTCTGGCGCGAAGTTGGCAAGGATTCCGTTATGGGCAATGCCATGTTCCGTGTAAGCCCTACACCGACTTTCGGGCCAGGGCAGGAACGCGTGACTGTTGCGTATGAAGTTATCGTTAAGTCGGCGGAAGGTTGTCTTAGTACCCGTCGGGTAGAGGTGGTGGTAATCAAGCCTTTCCTGGACTTCCCCAATGTGTTCACCCCCAATGGCGACGGCAAAAACGACGTCTTTCTGCCTGTGCCTGAAGATGTACTCAGCAGTATTGAAATACTGGACTTCCTGGTGTACAACCGCTGGGGGCAGGTGGTGTACGATGGCCGCAAAAACAACAACGAGGGCTGGGACGGTACGCACAACGGCAGCCCTGCGCCCAACGATGTATATGTGTATCGCGTGCGCTACCGCGTGCCCGGCCAGGAAATACAGGACGCCAAGGGCGATCTGACCTTGATACGGTGATGTATGTACACGATGACTTTGCCATAGACTGGCTCATTGAAGACACGTTGTGGGGGCGGCTCTGGCCTACTGTACCCTATGTGTTCTCCTTTGATGTGCAAGCGCCAATGTTGGCGTCCGACTCGAAGGCGGGTGTGTGTATATTGCTTAATCCAGCATGGATGGCGCAGCAATCTGTCAGCATCCAGCGAAGTGGTCTTCAGCACGAGATGCTGCACCTATTGCTGGGGCATCCCTTGCAGCGTCGGCATTGTACCTGGCCTACATTGTTTGACATGGCAGCCGACCTGGAAGTAGCAGCGTACTTGCCCAATGCGCCCGCGGCAGATGTTTTTCAGCCAGATACGCTGCTTGCCGCTGGGGCAACGCTGGCCTCGGCAACGGAATGGTATAAACACCTGCACTGCTTGTGGCAACAACATCTGACCCAAAAAAGGCCAACAGAGCAAGGGGCGTATATTGCACAGGTCATGGCCGGTGGGCATACGGCTTTGCATAAGCATCGGTATTGGCTAGAAATAAGTCGCACAGCACACTCTTGGTGCATAGCCTGGCAACGCGAAGCCCTGGCGCGCCTTGAACCGGAAAGAAACACAGTGTGGCAAGCACTGTGGGAGCGCCTAAACAGAGCGACTTCAAATCAACGCCTGCCCGACTGGCGCCGACTGCTGCAACTTTTCGAGCAACGCAGTGGCCACAGCCAATTGAGGCACACATTACACCGCCCTTCAAAACGCTACGGTACGCGACCAGGGATTAAGGTGCACCGAAAAAGACGGCTATGGGTGGCGGTGGACACCTCGGGCAGCATACAGCCGCAGGATTTACATCGCTTCTTCGAAGCCGTGCACACCTTGTGGAGAACCGGCACCGAAATAGAGGTGCTCGAATGCGACGAGCGCATCCAGCGCCGGTACTGTTATGCAGGTATCGGCCCGCAGGCGGTGAAAGGCAGAGGCAATACCAGATTTGATCCCGTGCTGGAAGCCGCGGCCGCTGAGCGCCCCGACGGGCTGGTGTTCTTTACCGACGGGCTGGCACCCGCACCACAAGTGCATGCTTACCAATGCATACTCTGGATGATCGCGCCTGATGGCATCAAGCCCAGCCACTACAACTGGAGCCGGTTGCCAGGGCAGGTGGCTCGCATGGAGGAATAATACTTGTCAGATAAATTTGACTTCCGGCACCAAAACCTTGTCTAGTTTGGGTTGTTTTAAGCAACGAATCGTTGTAGAATATGATAAGTAGAAAGCACATTGTGCAGACCGCATCGCTGCTGCTGTTGCTGGCCATACTACCTATCGGCTCCTGGTATTATTTGCAGGAGGGATACCGGTACCGCAAAGCGCTGCTAGATGACCTACAACAACTGGGGCAGATACCCGACTTGGCTGTACCCAATGCTCAGGACTCACTCGTCCGTCTGCACGACTTTAGAGGCAAGGTATTAGTGTTAGGTATGCTAAAGCCCGAAGACGAAGCCTCCTTTAAGGTATTGCGAAGTGTAGGGCAGCAGTTTGCAGAAAGCGGCTACACGCACATCCTGCTTATGAGCGAAGATGCCGATCAAGCCAGGCAGTGGCAAGCCCAACTGATCAATACATCAGGCGAGACGCTTTTCACGCTGCTGTCCATGCACACGGCAAGCGCCCAAAAGCTACCTGATGCTCTGCCCCAAGGCATGCAGTGGGGTATGGTGGCTCTGGCTGATACGTCCCTAACCATCCGACGCCTGTATCACTTGAATCAACCGGAAGACCAAAAACGACTAGTAGAGCACTTGGCCATAGTGATACCCCCCAAGCGCTCGCCCAAACCCGAAGTAAAAAGAACCGTAGAGAAATGACGAATACTGCCGCTCCGAATATGGCTTTGGCCAAAAAACTGAACCTGGCCGCTTGGGTAGTCACCGTAGCTGTGCTGGCCTTGGTTGGCCTGATGCGCCGTGTGAAACTGGAAATGCCTGCAGGCTGGGACGTTTCGTTTCTTCCCTCCTTTCATGCAGGGCTGAATGCCTTGACGGCCGTAGTACTGTTGTTGGCCCTATATTTCATTAAGCAAAAAAACATAGCAGCGCACCGTAGCGCCATTTACGCGGCCATGTTATTGTCGGTATTATTTTTGCTGTCTTATGTGACGTATCACTTCACCACGCCAGAAACCCTCTTTGGCGACGTGGATGGCAACGGCCAGTTGGATGCTGGCGAACTGGCAGCAGTAGGAGCATTCCGCTATGTATATCTGGTGTTGTTGCTGAGCCATATTGCCCTGGCCGCTCTGAGCCTGCCATTAATCTTATTTACGTTTATTAGGGCTTTTACTCGCCAGTACGAGCAGCACCGACGTATGGCACGCTGGGTATATCCATTGTGGCTTTATGTGGCCATCACCGGCCCGATATGCTACTGGATGCTAAAGCCATTCTATTCATAGCAAAAAACTATACGAGACATGTTGCGCAAAGTTTTGGCCATATTGCTAGTGTTGACCCTGCCCCTGCTGACCGACACAGCGTCGGCGCAATGCCCGATGTGCCGCATGTCGGCAGAGAGCAACCTGGAAAACGGCGGCACAGAAGGCCGCGGCCTCAACACAGGTATCCTCTACATGCTGGCTGCGCCCTACCTACTGGTAGGCGCCATAGGTTATATATGGTGGCGCAACCGGCGCAAGGAAAGTGACGCAGAAAGAGACTAATTCGATTGGGAATAACTAAGTCTTTCATTACTCCCGCTCTGCTGCCAGCCCCCAGTACTCTGGCGAGCGCCACAGCGAAGACAGCAACAGTTCGCGCATGAAAAAGAACTCCTTGGGCAGCTTGTCGTACATCCGTGAGAAGAGTTCTTCGTGTGCGAGAAGCTCCTTTTTCCAGGCTTCGCGGTCAATGGTCATAATAGATTTAAAGTCTTCTCTAGAAAAATCAAGGCCAACCCACTCCATGTCACGGTAGCGGGGCATCCAGCCGATGGGGCACTCCACTGCAGCTGCACGGCCGCGCACGCGGTCCACAATCCATTTGAGTACGCGCATATTTTCGCCAAAGCCTGGCCAGAGAAAGTTGCCATTTTCATCTTTGCGGAACCAGTTGACACCAAAGATACGAGGTGCATTGGGTAGGTTCCGGCCAAAGTTAAGCCAATGATTGAAATATTCAGCCATGTGGTAGCCTAGAAAGGGCAGCATGGCGAAGGGGTCGCGGCGCACTTTGCCAAGCTCGCCAAAAGCGGCAGCAGTCATCTCAGATCCCATGGTAGCAGCCATGTACACGCCAAAGCTCCAGTTGAACGACTGATAGACCAGCGGCACGGTGGTACTACGACGACCACCAAATATAAAGGCCGAGATGGGGACGCCGGCGGGGTTCTCCCATTCAGGGTCAATGCTAGGGCATTGCGAAGCCGGGGCGGTAAAGCGCGCGTTGGGGTGCGCTACGGGTTTGCCGGAGGCGGGGTCGTGCACCTGACCTTGCCAGTTGATGACACCTGCCGGAGCCTCTTCAGTCATACCTTCCCACCATACATCTCCATCAGGTGTGACGCCTACATTGGTAAAGATGGTATTGCGGCTGATGGTTTCCATGGCATTTGGATTGCTTTTGTAGTTAGTACCTGGTGCCACACCAAAGTAGCCAGCCTCGGGGTTGATGGCGTAGAGTTTGCCGTCGGGGCCGGGCTTTATCCAAGCGATATCATCGCCTACGGTAGTTACTTTCCAGCCCTCCATGGCTTTAGGCGGAATGAGCATGGCAAAGTTGGTCTTGCCACAGGCGCTGGGGAAGGCAGCAGCCACGTAAGTTTTTTCGCCCTGTGGCGACTCTACGCCCAGGATAAGCATGTGCTCAGCCAGCCAGTCTTCTTCCAATGCCATACTGCTGGCAATACGCAAGGCAAAGCACTTTTTGCCCAGCAAAGCGTTGCCGCCGTAGCCGCTACCGTAGGAGACTATAGAGCGCTCTTCTGGAAAGTGCACAATGTATTTTACTTCAGGGTTGCAGGGCCATTTGGAGTCTGTCTGGCCAAGGGCGAGCGGAGCGCCTACGGAGTGCAAGCATTCTACAAACTCGCCGTCGGCTCCAAGTTGGTCTATGACAGCCTTACCCATGCGGGTCATGATCTTCATATTAACTACAACATACTCTGAGTCAGTTACTTCTACACCAATATGAGAGAGCGGCGAGCCTAGTGGCCCCATACAAAAGGGGATGACGTACATGTTGCGCCCGCGCATACAACCCTCGAAGAGCTTGTTGAGAAGGGATTTCATTTCGCGAGGGTCCATCCAGTTGTTGGTAGGGCCGGCATCGTCGCGCAAGCGGCTACAAATGAAGGTACGGTCTTCTACGCGTGCCACATCAGAGGGGTCACTGAAGCAGGCATAGCTATTCGGGCGTTTTTCTGGGTTCAGACGGATGAAAGTGCCTTTTTCCACCAGTACATTGCAAAAAAACTGGTATTCTTCTTCGGAGCCATCGCACCAATAGATATTGTCGGGTTGGCAATGTGCGGCCATTTTCTGTACCCAGGCCATAAGCTTCTCATGCCGAACGGATGCGGAATAATCTTTGGGCAGCTCCTTTGATGTGATGTTTTTGAACATTAGTTAAGATTTTTTATGAGCAAAAGTCAAAAAATGGAAAAGAAAGCCAGTGTATTTAGCCGTCTGCAAGGCAAAAATAAGACCCCTCCGCTAAACGACAGGCTGAATTTTGTCATGAGGGCGAGCAATCTATATCACCTGACGTTTTGTCTGGATAGCGACGATTGCTGCCATTGTGAAAAAAAATCTGCGCTACATACCTGAAATACTTGCTAATATTGCACTTTGAAAGGCATTTGGCAGGCCTCAAACCACCCCGAACGCAGGGTGCCCTATGCAGTGGCACGATAATTGGGCAATGGAAAGACAAAGTCTAAGCAAGAGCAAATGCTGTCATCTTGGCACAAAAGATGAGCGAAACTCCTTTAAGGTAGTGACTACAGCAGATGCATCTGCGAAATCAACTGAAAGATAACACATGTTTGACGAAATATTAGCGCACAGAGGGATTGAAGACGAGGGAGACTTCTTACCCATGATCTCTATAGAAGAAGAAGATGAGCCTATCAATGGCGAGGGCTTGCCAGAAGTACTGCCAGTATTAGCGCTCAAGAACACGGTGTTGTTCCCGGGTATTGTCATCCCCATCACGGTGGGGCGCAACAAGTCCATCAAGGCCATCCACACCGCCTACGATGATGGGCGCTTCATTGCTGTACTTTCTCAAAAAGATACCAACATCGAAGACCCCAGTGTAGATGATCTCTACACAGTCGGTACAGTAGCCCGTATTCTCAAGCTACTGAAAATGCCCGACGGCACTACCACTGCCATACTCCAAGGCCGCGCCCGTTTTACAATAGAAGAGATGCTACAGGAGACGCCCATGTTGATGGCGCGCATTCGGCCGTTAGAGTACGTGCAGCCCGAAAATACGCTGGAGTACGAAGCGCTGATTTCTTCCATTCTCGACCTGGCTAAGGAAATCATTGAGTTGTCGCCCAATATACCCTCCGAAGCAGCTGTGATGTTGCGCAACATAAGCAAGCACTCTTTTCTGCTCAATTTTGTAGCCTCCAACCTCAACGCTAAAATACCTATTAAGCAGCAATTGCTCGAAATTGATGACCTGCGCGAAAAAGCCTCTGTTATCATGAAGCAGTTGCATGCCGAGCTACAACTCCTCGAACTCAAAGATCAGATTGAGTCAAAGGTCCGGGGCGATATCGAAAAACAACAGCGCGATTATTTCCTGAGCCAGCAACTCAAAACCATTCAGGAAGAACTGGGCCAAAGCCCCCAGGAAGAAGACCTGCAAGGGTTGATCAGCCGCGCCGAAAAAAAGAAGTGGCCGCAAACGGCTGCCGATACCTTCCAACGCGAACTCAACAAACTGCGCCGTATGAACCCCCAGGTGGCCGAGTACTCCATCCAACTCAACTATCTGGAGCTGATGCTCGACCTACCCTGGAACGAGTACACCAAAGACAACTTCAACCTTAGAAAGGTCAAAGACGTCCTAGATGAAGATCACTTTGGTCTCGAGAAGGTTAAGGAGCGCATCCTCGAACACTTAGCCGTACTCAAACTCAAAGGCGACATGAAGGCGCCTATTCTTTGCCTGGTGGGGCCTCCGGGAGTGGGCAAAACCTCGCTGGGCAAATCCGTAGCACGCGCCCTCAAACGCAAATTTGTGCGCATGTCGTTGGGTGGCCTCCATGACGAATCCGAAATCCGAGGGCATCGCAAAACTTACATCGGGGCCATGCCGGGCCGCATCCTGCAATCGCTCAAGCGTGCCGGCTCTTCTAACCCTGTTTTCATCCTCGACGAAATAGATAAGGTAGGCAAAGACTTCCGCGGTGATCCCTCCAGCGCTCTGCTCGAAGTGCTTGATCCAGAGCAAAACACCACCTTCTATGACAACTATCTGGAAATGGAGTATGACCTCTCCAAGGTGCTCTTCATTGCCACAGCCAATTCGCTGAGCACCATACAGCCGGCCTTGCTTGACCGCATGGAGATCATCGAAATCAGTGGCTACAGCATGGAGGAAAAAGTGGAAATTGCCAAGCGCCATCTCATCCCCGAACAACGCAAGGAGCACGGCCTCAAGCCCAGGCACGTTAAGCTCCGCCCCGAGGTTATTGCCCGCGTTATCCAGTTGTACACCCGCGAATCGGGTGTGCGCGCCCTCAATCGCGAAATTGCCGGTATTATGCGCCACATAGCCAAGAACGTGGCCATGGATGAACCCTATAACGTATCGGTCAGGATAGAAGACCTACCCAAAATACTGGGGCCGGAGCGTTTCTCCAAAGACATGTACAAGGAGGAGAAGATGAGCGGCGTAGCTATTGGCCTGGCCTGGACTTCAGTGGGCGGCGAAATTCTCTTCATCGAATGTAGCCTCCACAAAGGTAAGGGCAGCCTCATCCTCACCGGCAACCTGGGCGAGGTGATGAAGGAATCGGCCACCACAGCCCTAAGTTTTATTAAGGCGCATAGTGAAGCCCTGGGCATTGATGCTGACCTCTTTGAACAAAAAGACATTCACCTGCACATACCCGAAGGCGCCATTCCCAAAGACGGCCCTTCGGCGGGCATCACTATGCTCACAGCCATCACTTCGGCCTTCACCGGCAGAGCAGTGCGCCCATTCCTGGCCATGACTGGCGAGATCACCCTGCGAGGGCGCGTACTGCCTGTAGGCGGCATCAAAGAAAAAATCCTGGCCGCCAAGCGCGCGGGTATGCGAGAAATTATCCTGTGCCATGAAAACCGCAAACACGTGGAAGAGATCAATCCCATTTACATCGAAGGTTTGCGGTTTCGCTATGTGGACCGCATGGAGGAAGTATTGGAGCACGCGCTAGAGCGCGCGTAAGTTGTGGCCGAGAGGTAAGGGCCGGAGCGTGTGCGGCAAGCCTGCTTTGTCAAGAACAAACAGCGCGCGCCGCACGCCCGCCGCATTTTATTTTCTTTTCTGTACCGGAATTTGCGCATTTACCCCGCTACTTTTTACTTTTGCCTTTTTACTTTTTCCTGTGGGCGCAGCCCGCAATCAGTGTGCAAAACCTGCCGACAGATGGAAAATGAAAAAGGCTTCCAGCCGTATATCTCTGCCAAAGAATTCATACCGGAGTTTACCCTCAAGGCCATCGTGCTGGGGGCATTCTTTGGTATCCTTTTCGGAGCTGCCACAGTGTATCTTGGTCTCAAGGTAGGCCTAACGGTGAGCGCCTCTATTCCTATTGCAGTGTTGGCCATTTCAATATTCAAAAAGTTGGGCAAGGCTACCATCCTAGAGAGCAATATTGTACAAACCATTGGCTCGGCAGGCGAATCCGTAGCTGCCGGGGTGGTGTTTACACTGCCGGCGCTGTTGTTCCTAAGCGGCGGACGCAACTATTTTCAGTATTTTCAGATTTTTGTATTGGCTTTGATCGGCGGTGTGTTGGGTGTGCTGTTTATGGTACCGTTGCGTCGTTCGCTCATTGTCAAGGAGCATGGCAAGTTGCCCTATCCCGAAGGCACAGCCTGTGCCGACGTGCTCATTGCTGGTGAGAAAGGTGGCAAGTTGGCACAAAAGGTTTACTATGGCCTGGGCGCAGCTTTCTTATACAAATTGCTCATGTCCATCTTTGGATTGTGGAAGGATACGCCATTCCTACTGTTCAAGCGCAACTCGGCGCTGCCTAACGGCTCACTGAGTGCAGAGATCACCCCCGAACTCTTGGGCGTAGGGTATATCATCGGGCCGCGCATTGCCGGTATTATGGCTGCCGGAGGCATACTCTCCTGGGTGGTACTCATTCCGCTCATCACCATTTTCGGCGATGGGCTGGGCGCGGCTCTGGCACCAGAGCCCTCCCTGCGCATTGCTGAGATGGGGCCCTGGGAAATCTGGAATCGCTACATCCGCTACATCGGAGCAGGAGCGGTGACCTTTGGCGGGCTGATCACCCTCATCAAAACCATCCCCACCATTGTGAGCGCCTTCCGGGATTCGTTCCGCGACCTTCGCCAGAGCCGTGCTGCGGGTAATGCCCCGATAGAGCACCCGCGTACCGAACGCGACATCCCACTGGTGTACGTTTTGGTGGGCAGCCTCACCTTGCTCATACTAATGACTATACTACCCAACGTGCCGACCAATATGCTCTCGGCGCTACTCATTATTGTGTTTGGCTTCTTTTTCGTCACGGTATCTTCGCGCATCGTAGGGCTGATTGGCTCTTCTTCCAACCCCATTTCTGGTATGACCATAGCCACCTTGATGGCTACCTCACTCATTTTCTTAGGCGTAGGCTGGAGTGGCGACGCCTATCAGCCCATTGCGCTGGTAGTAGGCTCTATCGTATGTATTGCAGCAGCCAATGCCGGGGCTACTTCGCAAGATCTGAAGACTGGCTATCTTGTAGGTGCTACGCCCATTAAACAGCAATGGGGGCTAATCATCGGCGTGCTAGTGTCGGTGGCGGTTATTGGTGGCACTATGCTGCTGCTGGAGCGTACTATCGGTATTGGTCAGGCTACCGATGAGCATCCAAACCCACTACCAGCACCCCAAGCCACGCTCATGGCCACTGTCATCAAAGGGTTACTAAGTAAGGACTTGCCCTGGGGCTTAGTCATTGCAGGCATGGGCATAGCGGCTGTGGTGGAGTTGTGCGGTGTCAACTCGCTGGCATTTGCTGTAGGGGCTTACTTGCCACTTTCTACCTCTACGCCGCTTTTGGTTGGTGGTTTTGTCAAATGGATGGCCGACAAGGTCAAGAAGTCGGACAAAGAGGAATCGGACATCGGGCCGGGAGCGCTGTTTAGTTCTGGCCTCATTGCCGGAGGGGCCGTCATGGGTATTGTTATTGCTGTTTTGCTGGGGTCTACTGCTGGCGTAAAGGCAGATGGTACGCCACGCTCGCTGATGAGCTACGTGAATACCGGACTGGCAGAATCCCCAGGTGGCTGGGGCGATTTGCTAGGCTTGCTCATGTTTGGCTTACTGGGTGCGGTGTTGTTCAGCTTTGCCCGGCAAAAACAAGCTTGAGAAACTTAATGCTGAAAAAATATTTGCGCGATGAAAACATCCGCCACCTGGCTTGGCGTCCTGATTCCCATGATACTATGGTGTAGCGCCTGCCACCCCCCAAAGCCCCCAGCGGCTCAGCCGCCGGCGGCTGCTCGTATGTCGCCCGACGACCTGTACGGAGTGTTGTTTCACGCCGTACAAACTGCTGGTATTTTTCCTGACAGTAAGACCTTTGTAGACTGTGTACCAAAATTTCCGCCAGATACCATACTGACCAGGTATCTGCTGGCCAATAGCCAGGCTGGCTTCAACCTGTCGGAATTTGTCAAGCAACATTTTGACATGCCCAAGACCTATGCTTCTGACTTCATCAGCAACCCCTCGCGCAGCCCCGCCGAGCATATTGACGCGTTATGGGATGTGCTCACTCGCCGCCCTGACGAGGCCGCCCAAGTTGGTACGCTTATTCCCTTGCCGCACCCCTATATCGTACCTGGGGGGCGCTTCGGCGAGGTGTACTACTGGGATAGCTACTTCACTATGCTAGGACTGCAAACCGCCGGTAAAAAAGATATGATTCGTCATATCGTGGATAACTTTGCCTATCTCATTGACACGATTGGGTTCATACCCAATGGCAACCGCACCTACTACCTGGGGCGCTCCCAGCCGCCTTTTTTTGCGCTCATGGTAGATATTTTAGAGCAAACAGAAGGCCCCAAAGCCACACAGCAATACCTACCTCAACTGATACGCGAACACCAGTTCTGGATGGATGGCCGCGACCAGCTTGATGCCCAAAACCCTACCTGGCGCCGCGTAGTGCGATTACCCGGCGGCGAAATCCTCAACCGCTACTACGACGACCGCCCCAAGCCCCGACCTGAAAGCTACCGCGAAGACCTGGAAACCGCTCAGCATAGCCCCAGAGAGTCGCAGGCTGTGTGGACTGACCTACGCGCTGGTGCAGAATCGGGCTGGGACTACTCCAGCCGCTGGCTCAGTGACCCTATGAGCTTAGCCTCCATCCGCACTACGGCTATTGTTCCTGTAGACCTCAACGCGCTGCTCTGGAACCTGGAGCACACCATTGCTGCCTACGCCCAACGTAGCGGTCAAGCCG
The DNA here is from genome assembly GCA_938015595.1 of uncultured Saprospiraceae bacterium. Classification (GTDB taxonomy): domain Bacteria; phylum Bacteroidota; class Bacteroidia; order Chitinophagales; family Saprospiraceae; genus UBA2329. The sequence continues at coordinate 11,856 of CALLPI010000022.1, forward strand.
CAGTAGCAGAACAGTATGCGAGTTATGCCGAAGCTCGTAAGGCAGCTTTGTTGCGCTACTGCTGGGATAGCAGCAAGCAGTTTTTTACGGACTACGACTGGGAGCAAAACCGCTCCACTGGCATACTATCGCTGGCGGGTATGTTTCCGTTGTTTTTTGAATTGGCCGATGAAGAGCAGGCAGCCGCTTGCGCACAGGTCATTGCTCGCAACTTCCTCAAGCCCGGTGGCCTGGTGACTACCCTGATCCAAACCGGCCAACAGTGGGATGCCCCCAACGGCTGGGCGCCCCTGCAGTGGATCAGTATTCAAGGGCTGCGCAAGTACGGGCATACCGACCTGGCCGCCGACATTCGCCGCCGCTGGATAGCTCTCAACGAAAAAGTGTATCGCAACACCGGCAAAATGGTGGAAAAATACAACGTGATGGACATGAGCCTGGCGGCCGGCGGCGGCGAATACCCCTTGCAGGATGGCTTCGGCTGGACCAACGGCGTGCTGCTACGCCTGCTTTCCGAAAAATAATTCCGTCGGCCATTGGCCAAACCTCGCAGCATTGGCCAGCGTTTCTTTTTGGCACGTTTTTCTGAGCCATCTCAAAAAATCGGAATTTGAAAAAGCAAAAAATGCGCCGTCTATTACACCTCTTGTTGGGAATGACTTTCTGCTCGCTAGGGGCATTCACCGATGTAGGGCGCAGCACAAGCGACAATACCATTCCTGGCGAGATCATCGTACGCTTTCGCTCAGAGGCTATTCTGCAAGATGTGTTGGAAGACCTCAACGGCCAATGGGGCGGAAGCATACAACTCAAGCGCATGCTCAGCTCTGCGTATCACATTGTACTACTGGGCTTTGACCATGAGCGTATATCGGCAGCCAAACTCCTGGAAGATTTGCTCCGGCACCCGCAGGTAATGGCCGCCGAGCCCAATGCCCTCATAGAATTTCGCGGTGTACCCAATGACCCCTTCTTTGACCGTCAATGGGGGCTGACGCGCATTGGATTGCCCGTCGTATGGGATGTAACCTCAGGCGGCCTCACGGCAAACGGCGACACCATCGTGATAGCCATCTTGGACAGCGGCTTCGATATTACCCATGAAGACCTGCGCGACAACGTATGGTACAACCGGTTTGAAATACCCAACGACGGCATAGATAACGATCAAAACGGGCTAGTGGACGACATTGCCGGCTGGAACTTTGCCGACAACAGCCCCGTACACGCGCTATCGGCACACGGCCACGCTGTAGCAGGTATTGCCGGAGCGCGCGGCAATAACGGCATCGGCATCTGTGGCGTCAATCAATATGTGCGCCTGATGCTTTTCACCATCCGAACCCAGGACAATATCGTGGCGGCGTATGACTACATCATTGAGCAGCGACGCCGCTACAATCAGACCAGAGGAGCTGCTGGCGCATTTGTAGTGGCCACCAATGCTTCCTTTGGCCAGGCGCGCGTATTCTGCCAGCAACGCCCTGTATGGGGCGGCATGTACGACCTCATGGGCGAAGTGGGTATCCTCACTGGCGCTGGCACCGTCAACTCCAATTATAATGTGGACACCGAAGGCGACATGCCGGCCTCTTGCCCCAGTGAGTTTATTATTGCTACGCTCAATACCAACGAGGAAGATCGCAAGCACCAGACCTCTGGTTTTGGCAAGCAATTCATTGACTTGGGTACGCCTGGTGAGGGTTCTTTTTCCATTGCACTGAACAACCAATATAGCGGCTTTGGTGGCAACTCGGCAGCTGCACCGCATCTCACTGGCGCTATTGCACTGTTGTACAGCCTGCCCTGTCCTGCTCTGGCTACCGAGGCTATCGAGCACCCGGCACAGACTGCGTTGCTTATCCGTCAGGCCATACTCGGTGGTGTGGATCCTCTACCCAACTTATCCGAATACACTGCTACCGGCGGGCGCCTCAACGTACTGCGCAGCATGGAATACATACAGGCGCAGTGCGCACCGCCACCCGGCCCGCTCGAACTGCTGCGCATTTACCCCAGCCCTGCATCCGATGTAGTCTATGTAGCTTACCAGGCGCCGGATTACGAACCTCACTACCGCCTGACCATCTTTGATATACTGGGCAGAAAAGTATGGAGCAAAACCGTACAACCCCCACGCTTTGGCAGCCGAATAGAACAAGTAAATGTGCGTCACTGGCCTGCCGGCGCCTATACAGCTGTGTTGGAGCAAGGGCGGGCACATGCCGTGAGACGCTTTGCCGTAGGGCCACAAAAAAAATGACGCCTCTTGCTTGCGGGATTTACAAACATCCCTATTTTTGGTGCTGCTTATGTGATTATCCTTCAAAATGCTTTCTCGATATGGTTTTTCCGGCTGACCTGAAATACACCTCCGAACACGAATGGGTGCGCCTCATCGAAGGTAATATCGCCTACGTAGGTATTACTGACTTTGCTCAACGCGAACTTGATGAGCTGGTGTATGTAGAGGTAGAATCTGTGGGCGAAACCCTCGGCAAAGGTGAAGTCTTCGGCACAGTGGAAGCCGTAAAAACCACCTCTGAATTATTCATGCCCGTGTCTGGTAAAATATTGGAGTTCAATCCTGCGCTGGACGAGAAACAAGGCGACGATCCTACCCTCGTCAACCGCGACCCTTACGGAGAAGGCTGGATCGTGAAAATAGAATGCACCGACCTTTCCGAGCTCGACTCCCTTATGGATGCTGCAGCTTATGAGGCTACCGTAGCCTGAGAAGTTGAGTGTCAAAAAAATTAAAAAAAAATTCGCACACGCATACGCCCAAAAACCTGTTTAGTGCATCTCAATTGTTGTAATTGCTTTTCTCGAAAAATAAAAACCAGTAATTATGGAAGTCAGCAGCACTGTTTTAGGTTTAGCCTTCGCAGGTATCGCTGTGCTCGTGCTGGGTATCATTGTGTTCATGCGCAATTCGCTGGCTAAAAAGTCGGCGCAAGGGCTGGGCCAAAAGTACAAATCCACTATGAGCGCTGCCGACCTCGAAGTGCGCAATAAGTACCCCGAAGCGGATGTGTTCCGCCTTAGCCCTACGTTTTTCAACCTGGGCTTGGCGCTCTCCCTCGGCATTATTGTGCTGGCGCTGGGCTGGACGCAGTATGAGAAAAAGGTAGATGTATCCCGGTACTTGGATACCCTTGAAGAAGAAATTGAGATAGAGCCGCCGCGTACTGCCGAACCCCCGCCCCCGCCACCCCCGCCCCCGCCGCCTGTCATTCAGGAAGTACCAGACGATGTGAAGTTGGAAGACCAGCCCGTGTTCCAAGACTTGAGTATGGACAAAGACGAAGTGGTGGAAGCACCCAAAGCAGTTGAAAAACCTAAAGAAGTAGTAGCTCCACCCCCTCCACCTCCTCCGCCCGCCCCCGAACCCGAGGAAGAAATCTTCAAAGTAGTGGAGGAAATGCCACGCTTCCCGGGCTGTGAGAATGAGCCTACCGTAGAAGCTAAGAAGGCTTGTTCTGATAAGAAAATGCTCGAGTTTATCTACAAGAACATTAAGTATCCGGCAATTGCTCGTGAAAACGGCGTAGAAGGTACGGCGGTCATCACCTTTGTGGTAGAGAAAGACGGTACAGTGAAAGATGCGCGCATTGTGCGCGACATTGGCGCCCAGTGTGGCCAGGAAGCCCTGCGCGTAGTGAACATGATGAATGAACAAAATATCAAATGGATACCCGGTAAGCAGCGCGGCCGCCCAGTGCGGGTGCAGTTCAACTTACCGGTGCGCTTCAAGTTGGAGTGATTTCCCCTTGTAATAACCTGAGAAATGTAAAGTGATGCGGCAGCTCCCAATGAATGACCATTCATCGGGAGCTTCGCATTTTGGAGCTACTTGGCGCGCGGTGTTGAATTGGCGCCAGGAGGATTGCCCAAAGAAGGACTACCCTTCCTTTTTTTCCAGCGTTTTTTATGCTTGGGCTTAGGCAATGCGCCTGCTTCGGCAGCAGAAGCCGACTGATTTTGTTTATTAGGTGCTTGGGGTTGTTTGTTGTGCGTTGGTTTACGGTTTTTATCGCGGCGGTTCGAGCGCGGCGACTCAGATTTTTCGGTCGTGTCTGCCTCGATTTTGTTTTTGTCAATGGGCCGGCCAATGAGCTTTTCGATGCGGGCAAACCGACCTCTATCTTTGCGACTGATGAAGGTTATAGCTTCTCCTTCGGCCTCAGCTCTGCCAGTGCGGCCAATGCGGTGCACGTAGTCTTCGGGGTCGCCAGGCACGTCGAAGTTGATGACCAAGTCAATGCCTTTGACGTCAATGCCTCTAGAAAGTACGTCAGTAGCTACTACAATAGGGCAGGAGCCGTTGCGGAAGGCCAGTAGGCGCTCTTCGCGCTCGGATTGCTCCAGGTCGGAGTGGATGGCTGCTACTTTCATGCCTCGCTGGGCCAGGCGCTGGGCTACCTCTCGCACTTTGATTTTTGCGCCAGCAAAAATGATGACGCGCTCCAGCTCTTTGCGCTCAGCCAGTAGTTGCTCTAATAGCGGGTACTTAGCTTCATCTTCTGCTTCAAAGGCCAGTTGGCGTATGGTTTCGGCAGGTTTGGAAATGGAAATGCTGATTTCCAATGGATTACGCAGTAATCCCTTAGCAAAGCGACGGATAGCTTCAGGCATAGTAGCCGAAAAGAGAAGCGTCTGCCTATTGCGGGGCAACTGACTGACAATCTTATTAATATCAGGAGCAAAACCCATGTCGAGCATGCGGTCGGCTTCGTCCAGTATCAGGTGGCGTACAGTGCTCAGGTTGACGTAGCCTAGGTCGAGATGAGCAATGAAGCGCCCTGGCGTGGCGATGACAATGGGAGCACCCTGCTTGAGAGCTTTGCGCTCCAACTCCATGGAGTGCCCGTCGCGGCCGCCATAAATAGCCACCGCGCTCGCGGGGGTGAAGTAGGAGAAGCCCTCGAGTTGCTGGTCTATTTGCATGGCCAGTTCACGCGTGGGTACGATGATCAGCGTGTCAATACCCTCAGGTGGTGATATGGTGATTCGGTGCAATACCGGCAGCAGAAACGCAGCAGTTTTACCAGTACCAGTTTGTGCGCAGGCCAGCACATCCCGACCTTCCATGATGGCCGGTATGGCTTGCTCTTGTATAGGGGTGGCTTCGGTAAAACGCATGGCCTCCAACCCTTGTAGCAGGGCTTCGGCCAGGTAGAATTCGCTAAATTTCAATGTCTTTTTGTTAAAACAGTTCTTTACTGAATGCAAAGGTACGGATTTTTGCGCGCCTGGCGCGGATAATAACGAGTATTTGTATCTTTACGGCGTGATTTTACAATCAACTGCTGCTCAAGGCAGTACTCTTACCAAATGCACAGTTCATGTGGCAAGCCCTAAAGGATTTCCTGCTGTATTCTGATCGCCCTGGCTACCAGCAGTGGGCCGTGTGGATGTGGCGCGCACTATTTTTCAGCTTGGCTTTGTTCATTGCCATGTTCCTGCTGCTTTCATTTACCAATCTGCCTTCGGTGAGCCAGTTGGAAAACCCGCGCAGTGAGTTGGCTTCGGTAGTATATAGTGCTACAGGGTCAGAGTTGGGGCGCCTCTACGTCGAAAATCGGGTACCGGTGGACTATGAGGAACTCTCTCCACACCTTGTCAATGCCTTGATTGCTACCGAAGACGAGCGCTACTACCGCCATTGCGGCATTGACTTCGAGGCCTTAGGGCGCGTAGCGGTAAAAACGGTTATCCTGCGGAAGAAAAGTGCAGGGGGTGCCAGCACCATCACCCAGCAGTTGGCTAAGTTATTGTTTACGGGGGAGAGAGCTGGCGGCTGGGGGCGTGTGTTGCAGAAATTCCAGGAGTGGATTATTGCCGTACGCCTGGAGCGCCGCTATACTAAAGAAGAGATACTGGCCATGTATCTCAACAAGTTCAACTTCATCAATGGAGCTTATGGCATCAAAGCAGCCGCTGAAATTTACTTCAACCGCCCCCAAGACTCGCTGGAGGTGCACGAGGCTGCCGTACTGGTGGGCATGCTAAAAAATCCGTCTTTGTACAACCCCTTGCGCCGCCCTGATGCAGTGGTCAAGCGCCGCAATGTAGTATTTCAGCAGATGTACAAAAACGGTAAGATCACCAAAGCAGAACTCGACTCCTTGAAAAATCTGCCCTTAGGGCTTCGCTTCACCCGCCAAACCCACATTGACGGCCTGGCGCCCTACTTCCGTATGGAATTGGCTAAGTACGTCAAAGAACAGATACTGTCTAAGCCGCAATATTACAAGCCCAATGGCGAGCCTTACAACATCTATCGTGACGGCCTGCGCATCTATACTACTATAGACCCCCAGATGCAGCAGATAGCGGAGGAGGTCATGCTCAAGCACATGGCCAAGCTACAGGCGGCCTTCTTCAAAACCTGGGCTAATCGCGACCCCTGGAAGTATCACTCCGGTTCGGAAACGGAGATTCCTGTAGCCGTGCGCGCCCAGCGCCTCAACGGCCTTATCCGCGCCACTGAGCGTTACCAGAACCTTCGGGACGTCTTCCTACTGGATGTGTGCAACCGCATTCGCCGCGAAATGGATGACTCCAAGTTGCTGCGCGAAGATTGGGAAATTGACCTCATCCTGACGGAGTACAATCACCCAGATACCCTCAATAAACTGGTGAAAGCCAAACGCCTGAGCCGAGAGACGGCCACCCAGTTGCGTAAAGTATTGCGTAGCAACCACTTTCCTGAACTCAACTCCGCTTGGGGCAAACTACAGGATGCTGTCCACCGCGCTTTTCACACCCCCGTGCCTATGCGCGTATTCGCCTACAATGAGGCCATGGAGAAAGACACCGTCATGACCCCGCTGGACTCGCTGCGCTACTTGCGCATGTTTCTGCAAACGGGCATCCTGGCCGTGGACCCTGTCACTGGCTATATTAAGGTCTGGATTGGTGGTATCAATCACAAATATTTTAAGTTTGACCACGTCAACATCAACCGCCAAGTAGGCTCTACCTTCAAGCCCTTTGTATATGCCACCGCTATTGAGATATACCGCTTTTCGCCATGCTACCCTGTGGTGGACGTAGCCAAAACCATCTCACCTGGCGAAGGCAATTTTGGCTTGTTGGCGCCTTGGACGCCTGCCAATGCCAGTGGAGGTTACTCCGGCAAAGTATTCAACCTAAGAGAGGGCCTGCGCAACTCCGTAAATACGGTATCCGTGCACCTTATTAAAGAAATTGGCGACGTAGAACCCGTGCGTGGCTTAGTCAACATGATGGGTATTGACAGTACCACCCGATACCCCAATGGGCGGCATCGCGTACCCAAGTCACCCTCCATTTGTTTGGGCTCCACCGACCTCTCTGTGATGGAAATGACCGGTGCGTATAGCACTTTTGCTAACAACGGCTTGTATGTAAAGCCGGTATTCATTACACGCATTGAAGACCGCAGTGGGCGCGTCATCTATTCCACCATGCCTGAAGAAAAGCAAGCCCTCTCGCCCAGCGCCAACTACGCCATGGTAGATTTGCTCAAATACTCGGCCACTAATCTGGACGGCATCAAGAGCGAAGTTGGTGGTAAAACCGGCACTACTAACGACTACGTGGATGGCTGGTTTATGGGCATTACGCCTCGCTTGGTGGTAGGTACCTGGGTGGGCGGCGAAGACCGCTGGATTCGCTTCTTGTCGCTAGCCCAAGGGCAGGGCGCTTACATGGCCAAGCCTTTCTTTGCTGCTTTTATCAAAGCCCTGGAAAACACCCCCGGCGTAGATTTCGACGTCGATGCCAGGTTTCCGAGGCCGCCAGGCGATATGGATATTGAGCTGGATTGCTCCAAATACTCTTCTGGCAGGCCGAGTTTCAAAAACCTGGATGACGAATTTTCCCGAGACATCTTCGGCGATGAACGCTCGGAGGGAGACTGAGCGGGGCGGCACCTGGTTTTCAAGAAGACTGTAGCAGCGGCAGTTCTATCGAAAAGCGATTGAGTTGTGCCCCTACTGTGGTGTAGTAAATGGTGCCACTGTGCAGCGTCACAATCTTGTGGGCAAGCACCAGCCCGAGGCCAAACCCGCGCTTGCCCTGGCTATTGCTCCCCCGGAAAAAATGCTGAAACATGAAGGGCTGTTCCTCTGAAGAAACCACCGGACCTGAGTTTTCAAAATCCACCCTTACCTGCGCAGGGTCACAGTAAATAAATACTTCTGCGCGGGGGCTATCGCCATGATGTATACAATTGATCATCAGATTATTGATGGCCAAGCGTAGTAAGTGCCGATTGGCATGTATAGTCAGAGCGTTCTCCGGGCAATCTTCAGGATAGATGATGGAAAATTGGAAATGAAGATACACTTGACTGAGCGCCTCTGCAGTGTCAAATATCAATTCATCAAGGCGTATTGGCTCTCTTTGCATGGTAGCACCAGAATCCATTTTGGCAATTTCAAGTAGGGCATTTATGGTATCGGCCAGGCTGCGGGCGTCCAATTTCAGGTTTTCTAGTGCAGTCCTTAAGGTGGGTGTGTCGGCTGTTTTTTCCAGACGCTCCAGGTTAGAGACCATAATGGCCAGCGGAGTTTTCAGCTCGTGAGAGATATGCTGCACGGCATGTTTCTGGAATGCAAAGGCGTCGTTCATGCGCTTCATCAGCTCGTTGAACTTGGCAGCTAGCAGGCTGATTTCGTCTTTGGCGCCCTGCACAGGTATGGGTTTGTATACACGGTCAAATTCAATACCGCCTATGTTCTGGGTAATGTCGCTTAGTGGCTGCGTAATTTTAGCCGATAGGTATAGAGACACCAGCACGATGATACCAGCAATGCCCAAGAAGGTGGCAATCACAACGCGCTTGAGAAAGGCCAGCTTAGAGTAGCCGAAAGTATCATAGGCCTTGCTGATGCCATAGAAAGCATCACCGTCGGAGGTTTCGATATAGACGCCCACCACATCGTAGCGCCCATCGTGGAGTTCCATCCAAGTATTTTCGGCGGAGAGATTGTCGAGTATGTCTTTGGAAAAGGGCACAGGAGTATCGTCGAGGCTGGCGTAAATAAGCGATTTTTCGCTATTGAAAATCAGGATTTTTTCATCCAGCACCTGCTGAATGCTGAGTTGATCAAAAGCCTGGATAAGCCCCTTCTCTGCAGCATTCACCGAGCCGAGCAGCCGGAGTGTAGAGAAGATTTTTTCCTTTTGGCGCTCCTGAAACTCTTCTTCCCGGTACTTAGCAAAGAGCAGGTATATGAAGAAAAGAGCCGCGCCCGTGAGTGATATGGCCGTGAGGGTGAAATAAACGAGAATTTTGCGGCGGATGCTCATGTTTCCTCAAAATAGTAGCCAAAACCAGATTTGGTTTTGATAGAGGCCTTGCCGAAGGGCTTGTCCACTTTGTTACGCAAAAAGCTGATAAACACCTCAATAGTGTTGGTGTTGACTTCCACCACCGTGCCCCACACGGTTTGGATGAGTTCTTTCTTGGATACCAGTTCGCCCTTGTTTTCCACCAGCTTGAGCAGGATCTGATACTCGCGCGGGGTCAGGCTGATGTCCACTCCTTGGCGAGTTACTTTCTTTTTGAGGGTGTTGATGCTCAGATCACCAGCTACCAGTATGGCGTTTTCAGAGTAGGCAGCTGGCACATAGCTGGAGCGCTTGCACAATGCCTGTATGCGCAGCAGGAGTTCGCGCATGTAAAAGGGCTTGGTCAGGTAGTCGTCAGCGCCGCAGTCAAAGCCTTTTACTTTATCTTCGAGCTCGTCAAAGGCGGTCAACATGATTACCGGGGTATGTGTATTGTAGCGGCGAAAGTCTTTGCAGAGGTCGAAGCCGTTTTTGCTCGGCAGGTTGATGTCGAGGATGACACAGTCAAAGGTTTCCTTTTGTAATATTTTTTCGGCCAGCAGCCCGTCGCAGGCTGCTTCCACTTGTATGTGTTCTTCGCTAAGCGCTTCCTGAATGTTGCGGCTAAGGGTAGGGTCGTCTTCGATAAGAAAAATTTTTTTCATGCGTGCGAAGATACACATTTGACTACGTAGCATAAAATGGAGGTTTCTGTTCAGCAGGTCAGTGGGTAATCAGGCTTGAGTGCTGTGTACTGCAGGTTGCCGCTGAGGGCGTCTCTCCCATAGCAAAAGTTGCTCACGCCTTTCGTTACCTGTTGGTTTTAGTTATGTTCAAAGCAGCCGGCGTCGGGGTCAGTAGCTGGCCGTGGGTTATTTTCAATATCTATGACAATATGCGGTATAGGTTTGGCCTTGCCAATGGCAATAGAGAGGCTGTCCAGGTAGTAGTTGCCCTTATTGGGATCTTTGAAGACCTTGGCCGAGGCATTGCCGTTGGTGCAAGGGGTGCACATAGTGCTCAGAAAGTCGTTGTACCGACCATTGAAGCGGGTGGTGAGTAGTTCGTCCACGCGCACCACGCAATCTCGGAAACTGACGTTGAACATAGCTGGGTTTTGCCGCTGGGTAATGTCGGAGAGGTCTATTTGGTCGCGGCGCGAGCCATAGATGATGGAGTTTATGAAGGCGGCATTTAGGCGATAGTCCTTTCGGTTTTGGCATAGCAGGGGGTCGTCATAGCACCAGAAGTTGCTCATACTCAGAGCTGAAGCATTTACTCCATAGCTGGCAATGGTGCAGTAAGTGAACTGATAGTCGCCGCCAAAGAGCAACTGCACCGAGTTGGCGCCATTACCATAGACCAGGCAGTTTTCAGCAGTGATGCGAGCGTGAAATCCCACGATGCCGTTGCCAGCGGTATTGTAGAAGCGGGAGTTGCGCAGGGTCGCCTCCGAGGCGGAGTCGGCCAGCAGCGCGAAGCGGCTGTTGAATACCGAGGTGTAGTTAAACTCGTTGCCTTGGCTACCCTTACCCAGTATGATGCCGTTCCACTGGCCGCGCGCATTCTCAAAAGCTTCCTCGAGGCGGTCGCCTTGGATGAGTACAGGTTGCTCGGCAGTGCCCATGATGCGGATTTTGCCGTTGGCCAGGGTATAGAGAATGCCGTCGTTGTACACACCAAAGAGATCATTGCGAGCTACACCGCCATGCACATATATACGTGTGCCCGGAGCCACGACCAAGGTGCAATTGTCAATAAATAAGGCACCGTAGAGCACGTAGGGCTTGGGGTCGTTCCACAGTACCTGGCCGTTTTGGCAGGTGATCAGCGTAGCCACGCCTTTATGGAAGCGACTGGGGAAGTAGTTGGCATTTTGCCCCCAGGCTTCCAGTTGTACCCGCTGGGTATTGCCGTTGGTTTCAAACACGATACCATCTTCGATGACGAAAGGGCTAACGGAAGGCGGCTGGTTGGGGTCCACCGTCACCTCTACAAAGACGTAGATGCTATCGCGGGCATAGATTTCCACATTTTCATGGGCGTTGGCTGCCACCCCGTCCACGTTCATGCGAAAAGCACGCCCGGCCAGCCCTTCCAGATAAACGCGAGCGATGCGTATGGGGCGCTCGTGCTGATTATAAACTTTGAATGACAACGTAGCTGAGCCACGCTGGGTAAACACGGTGTCAAAGCGAAGCGTATCTACCGAAAAAGCCAGGCGAGCCTCCTTATCAGTGATGAAATCATCTTCCCGATCGCAAGCCGCCCATATCAACGCCGCCGATACGGCGGCTACCCACCAAAAACGCTTCATATCTTGTTGTATTTTTTACAGCGAAGGTAGCCAAGAATTTTTGAACCGGGGGGATTGTGTAAGTTAAGGATGGAGCAAACTGTTCTTCGAGGCGACACTTCCCCCACAAAAACCTAACTTTGCCGCCTCAATTCTGCATGTATGTACAAAGGTAAAAAAGTGGTGGTAGTACTGCCAGCTTATAACGCTGCCCTTACCCTGGAGCGCACCTACCAGGAAATCCCCTTCGACCTGGTGGACGACATCATCCTCTGCGACGACGCCAGCCGCGACAATACCGTGGAGCTGGCTCGCGCCATCGGTATCCGGCACGTACTGGTACACGAGCACAACAAAGGCTACGGCGGCAATCAGAAAACCCTGTATCGCAAAGCACTAGAACTGGGCGCTGACATTGTGGTCATGTTGCATCCTGACTACCAATACACCCCTAAACTCATTCCCGCCATGGTCAATATCATTGGCGAGGAGCTGTACCCCGTAGTGCTGGCCTCGCGCATACTAGGCAAAGGTGCACTCATTGGCGGTATGCCTTTGTACAAGTACATTGCCAACCGCGTGCTGACCTTCCTGCAAAACTGGATTATCAACTACAAGCTGTCGGAGTACCACACCGGCTACCGCGCTTTCAGCCGGCAAGTGCTGGAGGCCATCAATTTTGAGGAGAACTCTGACGATTTTGTATTCGACAACGAGATGCTCTCACAGATCATCTTCGCCGGTTTTCACATTGCCGAGGTTACCTGCCCTACTAAGTATTTCGAGGAAGCCTCCTCCATCAACCTGCGGCGCAGCATCATTTATGGCCTGGGTGTACTGCGGGTATCGCTGGGGCATCGCCTGCAGAAGTGGGGACTGGCAAAGTCGCGCCTCTACGCTGAGGCGAAACGTAAGGACTGAGCAGGTGTTGTGAGGCCTTTCGGAGCAAGTATATAGCGGCTAGCAAAAAGGTGTAAAGTAGTGTTGCAGTCATATCGGTGACAGGTTGGGCAAGCATATTTTACTCCGCTTTTAAACGACCTACACCAACTTTTCTTCGAGTTTTAACAGATTTTTTTTAGAATGCCAGCCGACATAAAATCAATTTTGGATGCCGCCGTAGCACACTACCAGACGCCGGAGTTCCTGCGCGAGGATCCCATCTCCGTGCCACACCGCTTCTCACAAAAGCAGGACATTGAAATCGCCGCTTTCTTTGCCGCCGTACTGGCTTGGGGCCGCCGCCAAACCACCATAGACAAAGCCAACGAACTGATGCAACTCATGGACAATGCGCCGCATCAGTTTATTGTGCAACACCAGGAAATAGACCGCCGTCGTTTGCTGACATTTAAGCACCGCACCTTTACTGCCACCGATACGCTGTATTTCGTAGAGTTTTTGCAGCATTGGTATCGCAGACACGACAGCCTGGAGGAGGCTTTTGCCAGGTATTTGACACCTCAGGATGCTCATGTGGGGCCGGCGCTGGCTGGATTCCATACTTTGTTTTTTTCGCTGCCCGAGTATCCCGAACGCACTCGCAAGCACATTGCTTCGCCTTTGGCCAACTCTGCCTGCAAGCGGCTCAATATGTTCTTGCGTTGGATGGTGCGCTCTCCCAAAGCAGGGGTGGACTTTGGCCTTTGGCCGCACATTAGGTCAGCGCAACTGCTCATTCCGCTAGACGTACACGTAGCGCGGGTGGCTATTGCCCTGGGGCTGCTCAGCAACAGGCGCTCTGGTTGGCCGGCAGTGCTGGAACTTACCGCAAAATTGCGCGCTTTTGACTCCGAAGATCCCGTAAAGTACGACTTTGCGCTCTTTAGCATGGGCGTTTTACAGCACAAAAAAATGAGGTAGGTGGAGTGGCATGAATGGCTCATAGCTTTAGTAGGCACGTTGCTGGCCGGCGCTATCAATACCCTGGCGGGCAATGGCTCTGCCATTACGCTCACCATCCTTACCGAGATGCTTAGCTTGCCTGGGCCGGTAGCCAACGCCACCAATCGCATTGGGCTATTGCTGCAGGCCAGCGCCGGCAGCGTAGCTTTTTATCGCAACGGTAGGCTCAGCTTGCGTGGCCAGCACTGGTATCTCGTCTTTTCCGGCATTGGCGCAGTAGCAGGTACACTGGTAGCAGCGCGCATCAGCAATGAGCAGTTCAGAGAGGTATTTCGCTACCTGATGCTGTTTCTGCTACTGGTATTGATTGTAAAACCCGAGCGCTGGCTGCGCGAAACTGACGCCAACCAGCGTCCCAACTGGTGGCTGGCCGGACCATTGTTTATTGCACTGGGGTTTTACGGTGGCTTTATACAGATGGGCATGGGGCTGTTTTTCCTGGCAGCCATGGTACTGGGTGCGCGCATGAGCATGATAGAAGCCAACGCGCTCAAGTCAGTGGTGGTGGGGCTCATACAAGTGGTTGCTATAGCCATTTTCTGGCACAAAGGCTTGATAGAGTGGCGTATAGGTGCTGCCATGGCCATAGGGCAAAGCATCAGCGGCTACCTCACGGCGCATTATGCCTCGCGCCTGCCGCGCGCCAACCTTATAGCCCACCGGGTGTTGATACTTGTGGTGTTGCTTTCGTTGGCTAAACTTTTCCATCTATTGCCAGGCACATGAATCTAACCGATGGGCTCAATTTTGCCAGTAAGCTGACTTTGCGCCGGGTATGGAATGCCTGCCTGGTACTGGCTTCTTACTACCTTACCCGCCTGCTTAGGCACCCTGTGCAGTGGGGACTGCCCTTCACTGTATCTTTTGAGCCAACTACTGCCTGCAACCTGCGTTGCCCTGAATGTCCCAGCGGCTTACGAGCGTTTACACGACCCACTGGCAATCTGCGCGCTGACTTCTTCCGCCAAACTATTGACGAACTGGCGCCAAAGTTACTTTACCTCATCTTTTACTTCCAGGGCGAGCCCTACATCAACCCTCAGTTTCTGGACATGGTGGCTTATGCGCATCGTCGGCGTATTTACACTATCACTTCTACCAATGGCCACTTTTTGGATGATGACACCGCCCGCCGCACGGTGGAGTCTGGCCTTGACCGCCTCATCATTTCAGTAGATGGCGCTACGCAGGAAGTATATGAGCAATACCGCATCGGAGGCCGCCTGGATACCGTACTGAAGGGCGCAGCCAGAGTAGTGCATTGGAAAAAGCGCCTGCATAGCCGCACACCTTACATCGTATTCCAGTTTTTGGTGGTGCGCCCCAACGAACACCAAATACCAGACATCTATCGGCTGGCTCAACAGATTGGTGTAGATGAGGTGGCACTGAAAACGGCGCAGTTGTACAATTACCGGCATGGTCATCCGCTCATGCCCGCTCAGGAGCGCTACGCCCGCTATCGCCTGACGCCCGACGGCACTTACGAATTGAAATACCCTCTGCTCAACCACTGCTGGAAACTGTGGCACGCCTGCGTCATCACTTGGCACGGCATGGTGGTTCCTTGCTGCTTCGACAAAGATGCCGCACACCCTATGGGCAGCCTGCAGCAAAAGACTTTTCGGGAAATTTGGAAGGGGGAGGCCTATCAAGTCTTTCGGCGTACCTTGCTCCAGGGCAGACACCAAATAGATATTTGCACCAATTGCACAGAGGGCTGTAAAGTTTGGCTATAACAAATTACTTACAAACTATTTAAACCCTCTCATCTCACCAGCACATCACCGCTTGGGCGAGTGCATGTAAATTGCAGATTAATTTTTTTACAAAAAAGAAAAAAAATTGCCTCGAAAACTTGCTTAAGCCCGAACCCAAATGCTATATTTGTCGTTCGGTCACAAAAAGTAACGCGGGGACAGCCTCTCCATATCCGTGTCAGGCTCAAGTGCTTGTAAAAGCGCGTGCTGCTTCAGTAATAACACGCGCATAAAGCCCCTAGCCAGCTAGCTTTTTGTACAACTACTGATGCTACACGTGCGCCGATATGCGCCCCGAGCGTATGCAACTCAAGGTTTGTCCGGTCCGCTTTCATTAAAATGTAAAATATGAGCAGCTATTAGTGCAACTACATACAAAAACAGCAGCAAAATGAACTACAAAGTCATTCTTTCCGGTCGGCTGGAGTTTGGCAACATACGCAGTTGCGAAAAAGCCATGCAACTCTTTCAAAATCGCTATGAGATTATCTACCGGCATGATATATTCCTAAAAGCACAAGATATATTCCAAACTGAACAGGGCATTCTGGAGTTGTATCGCTTTACCACCATGACTGCCGAAAAAACCTGGAATAACACCATCCAGGTACTGGAGGAAGTAGCCCGCTATGCCATCATGGGCAGGATAAACGCCTGGCTGACTGACAACGGCCAAATACTCCAGGAGCGCACCATAGAACCCAACACGGAAAAAGCTGCTGTACAAGCCTACATCAACGGGCGCCAACTTGTATTCTGTGAAGGTCGCGAGATGGAAGCCATCCAGTCTTTCAATCAGGCTATTGAAAAATACGAACGCCATGCCGCAGCCTACGAGCGCCGAGGCTATGTAAATTACCGGTTGCGCAAATACGCTGACGCCATCTATGATTACAGCAAGAGCATCATGCTCAATCCTGCCGGCGCAGAAGCTTACCTCGGCAGAGCCGTAGCGCACATCGCACAGGACAACCCTGCCGCCGCCTTGCCCGACCTCGAAAAAGCCATCAACTTCTCGGTGCCGCTCCAGCCCATTTACTGGATCGCCCGCCGTATCAAGGGTGATTGCCACCTTGACCTGGAGCAATACGAAGCGGCAACTAAGGAATACCAGTTTTTTCTACAGCGCAAATTCCAGGAAGACGACGTCAACTTCCGCCGTCGGCGGCGGGTGGCCTTCCGCATGGGCAAAGCTTTACTGGGCATGCACAAGTACAAGGAAGCTGCTTTGGCCCTGGAAACTGCCCTGAAAATACAAAGCGATGACAGTGCTGCCTCTGATGCAGATATACGCGCCTGGCACAACGAGGCACTGAAACGCCAAAGCGCACCAGCAGCCAAAGCCTCTAAGTCATCTGTTGTGGCGTGAGCGCCAAGTCTGATTCAAGAGTTGAGCCAGCTCGCCACAATGGGTATGTTCCTACCCGCCCAGAACAACAACACCACAACCAGGCAGACGAGAATAGCTACACGGCCGTAAAGCGTTCTGCGAACCACGAGCCACTTGCCTTTCAGTGGCCTCGTGGCATCCAGCCAAAACCCCAGCAACAAATAAGGTATAGATAGCACCAGCAGAGGATTCAGCGCAAATGCTGCACCCAGGCGAAAGTTAAGCAGGTGGTGCAGCGCACGTTGAGAACCGCAGCCCGGGCATTGCAAGCCCGTGTATTGCCTGAAAGGACATTTGGGGAAGTATGCCGGTGCCAACTCGGGGCTTATGAACTTGTACACCGCCAGCAAACTCAACAAGACCAATGCCCAGACCACGATAATCAGCAAGCGGTTATGAGTTGAAGAGGCCACTGCTACCTACAATCACAAACATATAAATAGCATATAATACGCCTACCACGATGCCGGCAATTAGGCCGATGCGCGTCCATTTGCCAGCCTCGGCGGAAGCCCTGTTAGCGCCCTCTATGTCGCCCTGGTGATACAACGACTCTACCTTAGATGCGTTAATGATGCCTACTATTCCTGCTGGCAAGCAGCAAAACAGCGTTACCAGAATAGATTCCACCAGCCAGGTTTTAGGCGGCGTTCCTGTGTTGAGAGTATCCATGATGAATAAGGTTTAAAAGTGTAGAGAAATAAAAAGGATTGTTGGCTGCTCAAGCATACTCAAATACTATGCGTTTCGAACTGCGGGAGCTTCGGGCAAAGGATTCTCATTCTTGAAGGTAAATCTTGTTCTCCCGTGCACACAAATTTGATTTCTTTTCGATAAACTTTCTTTTTTGATGCTCAGCACTGAAACTCATAGATTGTGAGGCAGCAACGACGCTCTTCCCACGCAACAAACTTCTACCTGAATGGAAGCCAAAGTTGAAACAAAAACTTGACTTTCTTTAAATCCAGACAAATATAATCTAAAAAAAGACCGCTCCCCTGATTACGCTAAGATTTTTTTAGTACAAAATCAACAACGCCCAGTCTCCTCATCTCCGAGTCACTCAGTCCCACAGTCACAACCCCTCATCAAACCCTCATTCCAGTACAATCTCATCTACCGCTTTACCGCTAGGTACCATTGGAAATACATTTTCCTCCTTTTCTACCCTCACGTGCAACAAGTAAGGACCGTCGTGTGCCAGCATTTCCGCTACGGCCGCCTCCAATTGTTTGGGTTGATCAATTCGCTGGCCAGGTACGCCAAAGCCTTCGGCAATTTTAATAAAGTCGGGGTTCTTGAGTTCTACCGAAGAGTAGCGGCGTTCGTAGAACAGCTGCTGCCACTGGCGCACCATGCCAAGGTATTCATTATCAAGGAGTACAATTTTGACTGGGCAGTGCCATTGGGCGCACAAGCCAAGTTCCTGAATAGTCATCTGGAAGCCGCCGTCACCAATGAAGGCTATTACCTGCTTATCGGGGCGAGCTATCTGAGCGCCAAAAGCCGCCGGCAGTCCGTAACCCATTGTACCAGCTCCGCCCGATGAAACCCACTGGTTGGTATCTTGGAATTCATAGTATCGAGCAGCAATCATTTGGTGCTGGCCGACATCGGTAGCCACAATGGCTTTGCCCTGCGTCTGTCGGGATACCTCCCTGACTACCATGCCCATGGTAAGGCCGCCGGAAGCCGAGGGGCGCAAGGCGTGGGCAATGACCTTTTCATACTCGATGCGGTCACAATCGCGGAAGCTTTGCAACCAGTCGGGGTAAGATTTCTCTTTAACTAAGGGCAGTAACGATTCCAGGGTGGCTTTGCAATCGCCGGGCAGAGGCACATCCGCCTTTACGTTTTTGTTGATTTCCGAAAGGTCTATTTCGAGGTGGATGATCTTGGCCTGGCGGGCGTAGCGGTCGAGGCGGCCAGTGACGCGGTCGTCAAAGCGCATACCAATGGCAATGAGCACATCGCACTCGTTTTGCTTAATATTGGGGCCGTAGTTGCCGTGCATACCTAACATGCCGGTATGCAAAGGATGACTGGACGGTATGGAAGACAGCCCATGGATAGTGCAAGCCAGCGGGATGCCGGTTTTCTCTACAAAAGCCCGGAACACCTCTTGCGCATGGGCAATCTGGATACCGTGCCCAGCCAGAATCAAAGGCCTTTCGGCCTGGTTAATCAATTCGGCGGCAGCCTGTAGCGCCTCTGCCGAGGGCTTGGGCACAGGATGATAGCTCCGCACAAACGGGCGCGGCTGGTAGCAAAATTCTAGTTCTTCCACTTGGGCATTTTTGGTAATATCAATGACTACCGGCCCAGGTCTGCCCGAATTGGCTATGTAAAATGCCTTGGCAAAGACCGCAGGAATTTCTTCTGCGCAGGTTACTTGGTAGTTCCACTTGGTAATGGGCGTAGTGCAGCCGATAACGTCGGTTTCTTGAAAGGCATCTGACCCCAGTAAGTGCCGCGCCACCTGGCCGGTGATACACACTAGAGGGGTGGAGTCCAGCATAGCATCAGAAAGACCGGTCACAAGGTTGGTAGCACCCGGCCCGGAGGTGGCCATACACACGCCTGTGCGCCGAGTGACGCGAGCGTAGCCCTCAGCAGCGTGTATGGCGCCCTGCTCGTGCCGAGGCAAGATGTGGCGTATGCGGTCTTCGTAGTAGTGTAGAGCGTCATACACTGGCATGATGGCACCCCCGGGGTAGCCGAAAATGGTATCCACGCCTTCCTCAAGCAGGCATAGTAGCACAGCTTCTGCACCACTTACCTTCTTGCCAATCATGCCGGTGATGGATGTGTACGTGGCCTTTGCAGCTGTAGTGGAGAGTTTGGACCTCGTCATGGCAATATCCTTTGCGGTGAGATAATAAATGCATCAATCGGTGGTGCAGCCTTCGCTGGCTGAGGCTACCATGCGGGCATACTTAGCCAGGTAGCCAGAGGTTGCCGGCAGCGGAGGCTGCACCCATGCTTGGAGCCGCCGCTCAATTTCATCTGTTGTCAGCAAGGCTTCTATGCGGTTCTGCACGGCGTCAATGCGAATGAGGTCACCATCCTGGAGCAAGGCAAGAAGACCGCCATCCTGTGCTTCAGGTGTAATATGGCCCACTACAAAGCCATGCGTACCGCCGGAGAAGCGCCCGTCGGTGATGAGCGCTACGCTGCTACCTAGCCCTGCACCCATAATGGCCGAAGTGGGCTTGAGCATCTCAGGCATACCAGGAGCACCACGGGGGCCGCAATAGCGAATGACGACCACATCGCCGGGCTGGATAGCGCCAGAGGCAATGGCAGTATTCGCGGCAGCCTCTCCATTGAACACGCGGGCTGGGCCGCTAAATATTTGACCTTCCTTGCCGGTGATCTTTGCCACCGCACCTTTTTCGGCCAGGTTGCCGTACAAGATTTGGATATGCCCTGTGGGCTTGATGGGGTGGCTCAGCGGTCGAATCACGTCTTGGCCAGAAGGCAATTCAGGCGCTTGTGCTAGGTTTTCGGCCAAAGTTTGGCCGGTTATAGTCATGCAGTGCCCATGTAGCATGTCGTTTTCGAGGAGCATGCGCATCACAGCTGGCACACCGCCCACTTGATAGAGGTCTTCCATAACGTACCGGCCGCTGGGTTTAAGGTCGGCCAGGAATGGTGTACATTGGCTGATGCGCTGAAAGTCGTCCAGGCCTAGGGATACACCGGCGGCTTTGGCCATGGCAATGAGGTGCAGCACAGCGTTGGTAGAACCGCCTAATACCGTGAGCACCGTAATGGCGTTTTCAAAGGCCTCTTTGGTCATGATGTCCCGTGGGCGGAGGTTGTGCTCTAGCAGGCGGCGCATGGCGGCGGCAATGCGGGCGGGCTCATTTGTTTTTTCATCTGCTTCGGCAGGCAGGGAGGAGTTCATGGGCAGGCTCATGCCCAGGGCTTCAATGGCCGAGGCCATAGTGTTGGCGGTGTACATACCGCCGCAGGCGCCGGGGCCAGGTATGGCGCGCCGGATGATTTCGCGGTACTCGTCTTCGGAAATGTTGCCGGAGGTTTTGCGACCGTAGGCTTCGAAGGCAGAGACGATATCCAGCTTCTGCTCTCCATACCAGCCTGGACGAATGGTACCGCCGTACACCAGGATAGAAGGCCGATTGAGGCGAGCCAAAGCCATCATGGCACCAGGCATGTTTTTGTCGCAGCCCACTACGGCTATGAGCGCGTCATACCACTGAGCACCGGCCACGCTCTCAATGGAGTCGGCAATGATCTCGCGCGAGGGTAGAGAGTATCGCATCCCATCAGTGCCCATAGAGATGCCGTCGCTCACGCCAATAGTATGGAAGATTAGACCTACCAGCCCTTGTGCTTGTACATGCTGCTTGATACGGGCAGCTATGCCATTGAGGTGCATATTGCAGGGGTTGCCCTCCCATCCAGTGCTGACAATGCCTACCTGCGGCTTATGGAAGTCCGCTTCCGTCAGGCCAATGCCGTGCAGCATAGCCTGAGCAGCAGGTAGGCTCTCATCCTGGGTAAGGGTACGGCTGTAGTGGTTCCACGCTGGTTCCATGAGTGGAGGTATGACAGGTAAAACAATGGTTGGTTATCTGGCAGGAAGGCCAAAGTTGCAGGGCTTTTTTGGCAGTTGCAAGTTTAACTTGTTTTTTTTGCAAGGCAAGGGGCAGAAGCCCAATAAAATTATCTTTTTAGTAATTTTAAGCGTCTAAAGCAATTTTTGTAGGCTTTTAGACTCAAGGGATGCGTAATAACTTATGCGTTTGAAGGCTGAGGCGCCACTTCGGATGCGCCAGACAATAGGCAATACATCGTTGGATATTGGCTTGCTGTTGTGGGCCATCCATGGGTTGTAAAAAAAAGTGAGCAAACGACCAATGCTCGAACTGCTCTGGCATAGCACCTGGTTGCGGATACACGAGTTTTAGTTCATGCCCCTGGCGCAAAACCACCTCCGAACCAGCCTTGGGGCTTACGCATATCCAGTCCAATCCAGGAGGTGCCTGCACTGTGCCATTGGTCTCCACTGCTACCTCAAACCCCCTTTGGTGAAAGGCTTCCACAAGCGTTTCGTCCAATTGCAACAGCGGCTCTCCGCCCGTGCACACTACATAGGGCTGGCCACCACTTGCACCTGGCCACAACGCCGCTACTTGATTGGCCAAGGCTTCGGCGGTGTAGCGCCCGCCGTGGACGCCGTCTGTACCCCAAAAATCAGTATCGCAAAACTGGCAGACGGCCTTGCTTCGGTCTTCCTCACGGCCGCTCCAGAGGTTGCACCCAGTGAATCGGCAGAACACCGCCGGCCGACCAGTTTGTGCGCCTTCCCCCTGCAGGGTATAGTATATTTCTTTTATTTTGTAGTGCATCGGGTTGTAGATTGCGATTTGTTGGCTCTGTATCCTTGACGATTCTTCGCGTTTGCTTGATAAGAAATCGGCGCGACAACAGCATCCTTGGTCGAGGAAGTGGTGGCCACACCCTTTATATCTTACACACCTCCCCCCCATTCTGGGAAAAAAGCATCCTCAAAGTGCGTCACTTGGCATTCGCCGTTTTTCGGCATCAATACAGAAATAATGTCAAAGCGAACTTGCCAATTGTACCCAAACTGCTCCATGTAGCAAGAGGCGGCCTCGGCCAGGAAACGCTGTTTTTTAGACGAGACAAACTCCTGTGGTTGTCCGAATCTGGCGCTGCTCCTGGTTTTGACTTCCACCAGTACCAGCGTGCGGCCATCCAGCGCCACAATATCCACTTCAGCACGGGCGTGGCGCCAATTGCGGTGCAGCAATTGCAGGCCTTTGGCGGCCAGGTAGGCGGCGGCCAGGTCTTCGCCCTTGCGTCCGGTGTCGTTGTGGCTTGCCACGGCAGCGTGATTTTTTAGTTGACTTCTTTTCGGAAGTTGAGCAGTTCGCCCAAGCGGAAGAAGGCCTGTTCCCACTCGGCGCTGCTGAACATCCAGTCGCCGTTTTTGTAGCCCTTGAATAAAGAATAAAACACATTCTGGCTCTTCCACCAATCGGGTTTGAGGGGCATTTCCTGGAGGATTTCCAGTACTTGTATAAGTTTTTCCAGGTTTCGCAGGGGTGTTTCTGGCTTTTCCAGGGCTTTGACTTCGCGGTACACGCGCTCGCTGATGGCCAGCAGGAGCCTGGGTTCGTTGGTATAGGAGAAGCCCCAGGTGCTCATTTCATTGGCTAGGCGTTTGAGTTCGCGAATGCGCAGGCCGTCGTATTCAAAGAAAGTTTGCAGGTCATGGTTGATGATAAACTGGGCTGCGTGTTGCCATCCAGGGGGAGTAGGCATGCCGTTTCGGACAATGCCAACCATGAGTTGATAATTGTCAGTATAGATATCCCGGAAGCCGCGCTCAATCTGGCGAAGACTCTTTTCGGCGATGAGTTCGAGAATTTTGCGCTTTTCGTCCTTGAACAGGTGGTCAATGGAGTACTTGTCGGGGCCAAAATACTCTTGCATGATGCCAATGACGCCGGCGAGGTCAGGCAGAAGAAAGGCTTGGCGTGCGCGCTCGTGCATGGCGTTGAATTGCGAGCGGCTCATGTTGAGCGATATATTGCCGATGATGTTTTGCTGCCCCAAGTATAAGGTGGCAAAGCTGAAGTGTTTTTCGGAGTATGTTACCTTGGACTTGACCACAGTACGGCCTATAGCCAGGCGCAGGATACCGGCTTCGAGACGCTCAAAGTCTTCGCTCTCAGCAATGTAGTTGAACAACTCGATGCGTTCTGGGTACTCTTCAAACAAGGAAGAGACCGCCACATGCATACCTACCCGCTGGAGGTTTACCCGGGCGGGTTCTATGTTTTTGACATAGCTGGCCGCGCCATTTTCGTATTTGTTGCTGGGTGCTTTGGCCAGTATTTGTACAAAGGTGTCGCGTAGGTCGGTACCGTTGCTCACCTGCGCAGCGTAGTACATGGCGCGGTCGGCGTACTGGAGTATCTGGTTGGTTTCGATGCCTGAGATTTCGTCAAAAAACCATCCGCAAGAGGTGAACATCAGCATGGCATTGCGCTGAATTTCCATCAAGCGCATAAGCTTCATTTTATCGGCGCCGGATATGACAACTTTGGCATGGCGCTGAATAAATGTAGCCACATTGTTGTCATTCCGATTGAGCAGCACATGGATGTAGTCATTTCGGGCCTCCCACACGTCGTGCAGTAGCGTGCTGGCATGTTGTTCGTAAATGGTGGCCAGTTCGTCGCGTAGCCAGTTGAGGGCGTCGCGCAGGGGGCCTCGCCAGGCTTGCGTCCAGCCGGGATGGCCGCCAGTGTTGCACCCGCAGTTGCTCCGCCAGCGCTCCACGCCATGTATGCAGCTCCAGGAGCTATTTTCGTGTATGAGCGCCTCAAACTGTGGCGGGCACAACTCCAGAAACTGCCCGTAGTTGGTGATACGCGCCAAGCGGCTTTCTTCAATAGTGTGCAGGCAATCGGCCAAGGCCATTTCGCCATAGCGATGGTGGTGACCGTAACTTTCGCCGTCGGTAGCGATGTGGGCGAGTTGGAGGGCGTCGTTATCATCAAAGACCTCCAGCAGGGAGGCGGCAAAGTGCTTACCGTTGTTGAGCAAGCCTTTGAAAGCTACGGCTTGGGCTAGCTCGCCATGGTATAAGAACAGCGCAATACTACGCCCCGAGGGTAGGCGGCACAGATAGGGGATGCGGGTGTCCAGGTTACCCTCGTGCACCGGGCGCCAGTCGGCATCGCCTAATCGGCGCACCGCTTTTACCTGGCGAGGCGCTAGTATGGTGAAAGCAATACCGTGCTCCGCCAGGACTTCCAGGGTTTCGGTGTCCACAGCGGTTTCGGCCAGCCACATCCCTTCGGGTTTGCGGCCAAAGCGGTACTCAAAGTCGGCAATGCCCCAGCGCACTTGAGTTTCCTTGTCGCGCTGGTTAGCCAGGGGCATGATGAGGTGGCTATGTACCTGAGCCAGTGCCGAGCCGTGGCCGCCGAAGCGCACTTGGCTCACTTTATCGGCTTCGAGGATTGCAGCATAGGTTTCGGGGTCGGCTTGTTCAAGCCAGGAGAGTAGGGTGGGGCCAAAGTTGAAACTAATGCGCCCATAGTTGTTGGTGATGCGCATTATCTTGCCTTGGGCATCGAGAATGCGGGCCGCGGCGTTGGGCGCGTAGCATTCATAGTTAATGCGGGCGTTCCAGTCGTGAAAAGGCGATGCCGAGTCCTGCATTTCCACTATTTCCAGCCAAGCATTTTCGCGGGGCGGCTGGTAGAAATGGCCATGGATGCAAACGTATTTGTTGGTCGTGTTCATCACCTGCAAAAGTAGGTTTTTGACGGGAAAAGCCGGCTGCTGGAGCACCCACAATGAATTAAAGTCTGCTTTCTTTGGCCAAAATGCGTATTCTTCATCTCGTTTCAATCGCTGATTTTCACGTACTGGACTAAGTACTTCTGGCTAGAACATCTGCGAACAATACTACATTCGGAGAAGGCAATTACGTCTCCGCAAAGGGAAGCACCTTGAGTGGTATAGTTTTGAAGCCCACACAAGGGCTTACTGCGGGCTGCCAAAGACAGGAGCTATTGTACCACTCGCATGGCCTGAGCATAGCAGCCTCATCGTCCGCATGGCTGGCAAGGGGTATCTCATCAAAACAAGAATTTACTACTGCGAGCACCAGTTTACCACTGGCAAAACCACTGTATGATGCGGAGAAGCGGCAGGAGTAAAGCAGCATGGTGCACTGAGTGGGCTTATTTGTGCCTGAACTGAACCGATTGATGACAATCACACCGGCTCAATTTCCGGTATTCGTACGCTGTCGAGTGGGGGCGGGTATTAATTTCGCGTTAAACCTCTGGCTGGCGGACAGTTATTCTTTAAAACGCTTGATCAAGCCAAGACGCGCATTTCATTATTGGCGGCAAGTGATAATCAAAGGATTTTGGTGTGTGATGAAAGGCGCATCCCTTGGCTTACCCGAGTTCAAATTGTTAATTTTTTAATATGATTGCTTTTGCACGTTCCACATAAAGTGAATAACTTGTCGTTGTATTTTCAAAAAACTCTCTTGCCTCATGAAAACCGCTACGCAATTCCTTGCACTCGCATGGGCTGCATTACTTGCACTCCCAATTCATGCTCAAATGACCCTGGGCGCTCGCCAGGGCGACTATACCCTCGGTATCAATGGTGGATTCGCCTATCAATCGAGCGACATCCGTAATGGCGGCGACGGTGGGGGCTTTGGCCTCACCCTAGGGCGCACACTATTGGCCAGCCCCAACGCCCCGCTTTCCGTAGAAGCCCGTGGCCGCCTGCTATATGCTCGCACTTTCGGCCTAGACCCCTTCCGCTCGTTCAGCATTGACAAAAACAAAGCTCTCAACGGCAACCGCGACCTCAACTACCTCAACTATCCTACCAGCCTAGACGTGCCTCAAGGGTTTGTATTCCAAAATCATCGCACTACCCATGGTGAAATAGGGCTGGAGGCGGTCTTCACCCTGGAAGAACTGCGCCGCAAGACTGGCTTTATGGTCTCAGTTTTTGGCGGCTTGGGCCTCAATGGTTACCATGCGAAAATTGACCAGGCCGACATTGATGGCCGCGAATACTACGAAGCTTATGCGCGGCTCAATACTAACCGCCCTGTCTCTGCTGTCTTGCGCGACCTCAAAGATGACATCCTTGACGGCACTTACGAATCCAACGCCGATGGCTTTGACAACTTTCCCAAGTTCCGCCTCATGCCCTCTGTGGGCGCAGAACTGGGCATACACCTCTCCCGATCGCTTATTTTGCAGGCTGGCCACCGCATTACCTTCTCTGGCACTGATCAACTGGACGGTCAGCAGTGGGCCTCCCAGGACCGCGATATCTATCACTACACTCACTTCGGCCTGACTTACCGCTTCCGACCGCCAGCGCGCCCCGAAATCCTGCCGCCGTTTATTGAAATTGTATCCCCGCTCACACGCCCCCACTACACTCGCGACCCCAACGGCGTGGTGCTGGCCAATGTACGCAACGTACACAATCCTTCCGAAATCACTTGCACCGTAAACGGCCGCAACATACCCTTTCGCCTCAGCGGTGACCGCCTGGCTATGGATTTCCCGCTTCAGTTCGGCTCCAACAACATAGTCATCACTGCCCGCAACCGCGCTGGTATGGCCAATGCCGACGCCCTCATCATCCTGGAGCAAATTGCACCACCGCCTCCGCCCGTTGGCAATGCACCGCGCATCAACATCACCAACCCGCCTGGGCGCAACGCCACCGTAGCAGAGCAAAACTTTGCCCTGCGTGCTACCCTTACAGAAGTATTCGACCGCAATGATATTGACCTAACCCTTGACGGTGCACGCCGCACCGACTTTAACTTCGACTCCAGAAGCGGCACACTCACACTCAACCTCTACTTGCGCGAAGGCGTAAACCGGGTGCGTATCACCGCTCGCAATAGCTTTGGCACTAACACCGCCGATGCCGATATCGTATATGAGCCACGCCGCTTGCAACCCGCCGTGCGCATACTGGAGCCTGCCAACCGCAGTGAAGTGACCAACAGCCAGGTCAATTTGCGTGCCGAAGTTCGCTATGTGGAAACCAAAGAACAGATTTTCATCTACGTCAATGGCCGCGAGCGCCGCGACTTCGCCTTTGACCCTGCCCGCGAAACTCTCACAGCCAGTATACCCCTCACAGAAGGCAACAATACCATAGAGGTACAGGCGCGCAATCGCAGCGGCGAAGCCCGCGACAACATCAGCCTTACCTACCGCCTGCCTGTGCGCAACCTCCCGCCCACTGTACAAATCACTGCGCCAGCTACTACAAGCTCTTCTACCTCTGCTTCTACATCCAACATCGAAGCCATCACTCGCAACGTGATGCGCCGCACAGACGTGAGTTTCTTTGTCAACGGCGTTCAGTCCAATATCTTCAACTTTGATGAGGCAAACGGCCGTTTCAGTGCTACTGTCAACCTCGTACCTGGCAACAACGAAGTGACCATTCGCGTGGCTAATGCCAACGGCTCCGATCAGGCGGCAGTGACCATTCGCCGCACGGAAAAACCTGATCTACCCGAAACACCCCGAGTGCGCATCACTAGCCCAACCAACCAAGCTATACTAGAGCGCAACACTGCCGAGGTACGCGCTGTAATAGATAACGTCAGCGACCGCAACAACATGCGCCTACTGGTCAATGGCACTCGTCAAGATAACTTTACCTTCACGCCCCGCACCCGTGAACTTAGCGCTACCGTACCCCTCGGGGAAGGTAACAACACCATCCGCGTAGAAGCTAGCACACCCAATGGCAACGCCGCTGACGAGGTGAACGTACGCTACCGACGCCCTACCACGCCGCCTGTAGTGACCATCATTGCACCCGAAAACAACGGCAGTACCACCAACTCCAACATTACCCTGCGCGCCCGCGTGCAACACGTAACCAATAAAAACCAAGTAACGGTATCGCTCAATGGCAGCAATGTCAGCATCTTTAGCTTCAATGCCGGCACCGGCGAAATCACCGCCGAACTCACCCTGACTGAGGGCAACAACACCGTGCGCGTACGCGCTACCAATCAGGACGGCAGCGATGAAAAATCAGTAAACATCACCTACCGCCGCCCTACG
>CALLPI010000023.1 GCA_938015595.1 uncultured Saprospiraceae bacterium
ATCTGCGCCGGGGAGACCTTCACCGTGGGCAACTCCACTTTCAATGCTACAGGCACGTATCAAACTGTGCTGACGGCTTTCACTGGCTGCGATAGTATTGTAAATCTCGACCTCACTGTGCGGGCACCCATCACCACTGCGCTGACACAGGCCATCTGCCAGGGGCAGAGTTTCAGCGTGGGGAGTTCCACTTACATGGCCTCTGGTACATATACGGATGTACTCACTTCTGTAACCGGCTGCGATAGCACCGTGACGCTCAACCTCACCGTAAACCCGGTATATAACGTCACGCTTAATGAGCGTATTTGCGATGGCGAAATCTTCCAGGTAGGCAATAGTACCTTTTCTGTGGGAGGCATGTATCAGGTGACGCTTCAGTCCATATCCGGCTGTGACAGTATTGTAAATCTAAACCTGGTGACGCACCCATGCACGCTACAATCTTTTACAGTGGCAGGGTCGGCTACTTGTGCAGGCGCTTCTGATGGCACGCTTCGCTTCACTATGACGGTGGGTACTCCGCCATACAGCTACGCCTGGCAGTCGCTCTCCGGGCCACAAACTGGCACCGGCACTATTTCTGCCAATAATGTACCTGTAATTATCAACGGCCTTGCAGCAGGTAACTACCGCTTCACCGTGACTGATTTCTATGGGGTAGAGCAAATCGTGACGGCTACTATCACCCAGCCCCAACCAGTGGTGGTATCGCTGGAGGGTTCTAATTACAATGGTTTTGGCGTAAGCTGCCCTGGCGAGTCAGATGGCGAAGTGATTGTAAATGTCTCTGGCGGTACTATGCCATATACATATCAATGGAGTAATGGCAGCACCCAGCCCAACTTGCGCGGTGTACCTGCCGGTACGTATAGCCTCATCCTGCGCGATGCCAATGGGTGCGCCTCCACACCAGCGCAGCCGTCTATTACGCTTACTTCGGCAGCGCCCATAGCGCCGGTGGTGCGTGCCATTGACCCGCCTTGCTTTGGGCAAGTGCAGGGCAGTATTGTGGTGGATACTGTCACTGGTGGCGTGGGGCCGTATCTGTACAGCCTCAATGGCGGCGGGTTCAGCAGCCGCTCGCTCTTTGGCGGGCTGGGCATAGGCGCCTATACGATAACAGTACAAGATGCCAACGGCTGTACCCAGCAGACCTCTGCTACAGTGAATCAGCCCCAGGAGCTGATTGTGGATCTAGGCACGGATGTCACCATTTTGCTGGGCGACAGTATCCGCCTGGAGGCCGCTACCACTTACCCGGTAGAGGCTTACTCCTGGCGTCCGTTTGAGGGGCTCTCCTGTAGCGATTGCCCAAGCCCGATGGCGCGTCCGTTTTCCACCAGCGTCTATACCGTTACGGTAACCGATAAAAACGGCTGTACGGATACAGATCAGATCACTGTGTTTGTGGCCAAAGGGCACAATGTATATTTTCCTACAGCTTTTTCTCCTAACGACGACGGCAACAATGACCGATTCTACCCCTTCGCTGGCAACAATGTGAGCATAGTCAAGTCATTTTACGTGTTCAATCGCTGGGGCGAATCCATGTTTGAGTTGTTCAACTTCCAGCCTAATGATCCTACCTACGGATGGGATGGCACGCATCGCGCCCGCCTGCTCAACTCAGGGGTGTACATTTATATGGCGGAAGTAGAGTTTATTGATGGCGAAACGGTCATCTTCAAGGGGGATGTTACGCTTATGAGATAATGTTAAAGTCTAACCTTAGGTATTGGTACGAGACCCTGGAGCGGGGCTTTCATCTGTGCTGGATGGAAGCCCTGCGCCATTATGGCCCGGAAACCGCCCATGACCTGCGCGTAAATTTGAAGCGGCAAGACGCCTTCTTTCACTTATTGGATGCTCTAGATACGCGTTTTTCGGCTGGCTCGGCCATGGATGTGTACGCTGGTCTATATCGCAAGGCTGGCAAAGTGCGCGACTGCCAGGTAAAGCGCGACCTCATTGCACGGCAGGGGCTTTCGCACTATTGGGTGCAACAACTTATTGCCTGGTTGGCAGAAAAAGAGGAGCGCCATGCTAAGGGACTAAAGCAATACGAAGAGAAGCACTCTATACAGCCCATGCGCGAATTGGCCGCCCAGGTGTATGTGCACATCAGGCACTTGCCGGAGGTTGGCCTGGAGGTCTGCCTGCGCCAGTATTTGGTCAAGCTCGTGCGCGGTATCCTGGGCTTCATTAGCCAACGCCAGATACCAGATGAAGACCTACACGATTTGCGCAAGTTCATCAAAGAGTTGTTTTACAACCTAGAGTTCTTGGTCTTTCACCTTGGCAGCGAAAAAATACAGTGCCAGGCTGTCGCCCTGCTGCATGAATTGCAGCACGAACTAGGCAAGTGGCACGACTGCCACGTCACGCTGAAGCACTTGGCCCGCAAATTCGCTCGGATGTGGGGCAGCACCACATTGTTAGGGCAAATTGATGCCCAACGGCGTACTAGCAAACTGCGAGCGCATCGGATGTTTTCCCGCTTGAAGATAGCGCTACCTGAGCTGGAGGCCTTGATCATCCAAGCACTTTAGAGCGCGGTGGCGTTTTTCCATGCCTTGCGCCATTCAATGTAGCCCAATGTGGCCAAGCCTAGAAAAATGACGTACAGCCCTGCAGTAAAGTAAAGCTCCTTTATCCAATAGACAAAAACGGCTACTACATCTACGGCTATCCACCACAGCCATGACTCTAGCTTTTTGCGCGCAGTGAGCCATTGAGCTATCAAGCTGGCCACAGTGGTGAATGCATCGGGGTAGGGGAGGGCGGCATCGGTCAAGTGTGCCATAGCCATGCCCCACAGCGCAGTGCCTATTATGGCGGCTACTATCCACAACCATCCTCTTTGGTCGTGCCTTGTGATGGGGAGTTCCTGGCGGTCTTTTCTCCCGTGCAGCCAGTGATACCAGCCATAGAGTTGCATGAAAATGTATAAGATGTGCAGAATCATGTCAGAGTATAGCCGCACCTGCCAAAAAATCCAGACATACAAAGTGACTTGCACTAGGCCTGTGGGCCAGCACCAGATGTGGCGGCGTACCACCAGCCAAACGGCCAGTATGCCAAACAGCGTAGCAATAGCTTCTATCCACGTCATTGCGGCAAAATCAAAGAGCCTATGAGAAAAACTGCAGGTTGCTTATGGAGGTCGGGTGGCGGCGATTGGCGCCACTCGGCTGCAGGTTGGCTGCGCACGTACTGCCCAGCCAAGGTTAGATTGCAGCATATGCCGAAGTAAGTACTGCCGGACAGTACTTTGAGTGCGGCTTCGATCACTTGCGCGTTGCGATATGGAGTTTCGATGAACACCTGGGTTTGATATGTGCGCAAAGCCTGCTGTTCTAGGCGTTGTAGGGTGCGCTCCAGTTCTGAGCGCTTAGCTGGCAGGTAGCCATGGAAGCAGAAGGATTGCCCATTCATGCCTGAGGCCATTAGCGCCAAGATGATGGAGGAGGGCCCCACTAAAGGAACGACCTCGATGCCCAGCCGATGTGCCAGGCGCACCACTGCGGCACCGGGATCGGCTATGCCGGGGCATCCGGCCTCTGACATCAGGCCTATGTCGTGCCCTTGTAAGGCAGGTTGGAGCATAGCGCGCAAGTCAGCTTCCTGCAGTGATTCGTGCAGTTCGTAGAGTTTCAGTTCTGGTAATGGCTTTGGAGCTTGAGTAGCTTTGATGAAATGACGGGCAGTTTTGGCTTTTTCTACAATGAAAAAGTCTAGGTGATGCACCGCCGCAATGGTTTCGGGCGGAATAGCCCCTAGCCTTCCTTCGCCCAAGGGCACAGGTATGAGCAAGAGCTTGCCGATATTATGCGTATTAGACATGAACTGCGGGTGTTTACTCCGCAAAGGTAGGACACAACCCAGGACTATTGCGCCAGAAAAATGTACCCGCGCTGCTTGCTCTATCGAGGGCGCGGCAGGGCGTACTACGCCGCACCTGCGCTGGCGCAACCGCGCGGTAGGCGTTCATGCGCAGCGCGCGGGCAAACACTTACTTGAGGCGTTTTTCGTCAGATACTGTGAGTTTGTGGCGGCCATTCGCCCGGCGGCGAGCCAGCACTTTGCGCCCGTTTTTGTCGGCCATACGCGAACGAAAGCCATGCTTGTTGGCGCGTTTCCTCCTCGAAGGTTGATAAGTCCTTTTCATTTTGGCTCGTCTTTTTTAAGATAGCTTTGAAAAAAGTGGGGCAAAGGTACGCTTAGCAAAGCTATTCGCAAAGCGATAATCAAAAAAATATTGCAACTTTACGCCCCGGTTGGCGCTCTTCAGCCCCACCGGCCATTCCAAAGTTGCAAAACACGTACCTTTACCATGAAACATCTGCTTTTGTTTAGCACTTTCATCTGCCTGGTATTTTCAGCCTGCAAGCCGGATTCCCAAAAGCAAGGCAAGGCTAATACCAGCCCCAAGAATTTCAACCCCGATGCCTTTGCTGAACCTGCCGTACCCGCCGAGAGCAACCGTGAGACCGCTCTACTGACCAAAGATTTCTGGGTGTTTGAGTACTACGTCATTCCAGACAATCCCGAGCAGAGCTTTAAAAACCGTGGGCTGTGGTACAAATTCAGCATGGATGGAACCTATCAGTATGGCCACTGGGAATCCTACCTGGGCAAAGGTACCTGGAAGCTCACTTACTACGAAAACAAGCCCATATTGACAGTAGATTCAGAGACCAACAACCAGGATGACATGATCTGGGAGTTGAACTTTGGCAACTACCAGGGCTACGAGGCCTCCTTTGTCGCTTCGCGTTATTCTCAGCAACCCGGAGTCATGTGCAAGATGCTCAACCTCATGACCCGGCCCACTAAAAAGCAGTTTGGCTATGAATAACAAACCAGCGGCAGTTCTCCTTATGGCGTACAGTTTTCTCTTGGCACTCTTGGTATGTGTAGCACTGGGGCTATGGGCCTTCACTGCTTGTACCCCGCCCTCTGTTAAGCCGGCCACCCAACCGCTGGAGTTTTCAGTCGCTATGCCCGACTGGGCTAAGAATGCCAATATATACGAGGTGAATATCCGGCAGTACACCCCAGAGGGCACGTTAAAAGCGTTTACCAGGCACTTGCCCCGAATCCATGCTATGGGCGTGGACATCCTCTGGCTCATGCCTATCTTTCCCGTCTCTCAAGAGCGGCGCAAGGGTACGCTGGGTAGCTACTATGCCGTAGCCGACTTTCGGCAGGTAAATCCAGAATTTGGCACTATGGAGGACTTCAAATTTTTGCTGCAGGCGGCGCACAATGCTGGCCTGCGCGTTATCCTCGACTGGGTGCCCAATCACACCGGCTGGGACCATCCCTGGGTCAGTACTCACTCCGAATATTATACACAAAATGCTGAAGGGCAAATCATTGACCCCATAGACCCTAAAACAGGCGAATCCTGGGGCTGGACGGATGTGGCCGATCTCAACTACGCTAATCCCGATTTGCGCAAAGCTATGATCGGCGATATGCTCTTCTGGATACAGGAGGTGGGCGTGGACGGCTTCCGCTGCGACGTGGCCGGCGAAGTGCCCGATGATTTCTGGCGTGAAGCCATCCCAGTGCTCCGCCAAGCCAAACCCGACATCTTTATGCTGGCCGAAGCCGAGCATCCGCCGCATCGCAATGAGGAGCTCTTTGCCATGTCGTACGGCTGGAGTTTTCACAACTTGATGAATCAGATTGCTCAAGGCAAAAAAAGTGCTGCCGACGTACCTCAGTGGCTGGCAGAAGACCGTGTCAAATTTCGCAAAGGCTACCACATGCACTTTATCACCAACCATGATGAAAACTCTTGGAACGGTACAGAGTTTGAGCGCATGGGCGATGCCGTAAAGGCCATGGCGGTGCTGGCGTTTACCCTGGATGGTATGCCGTTGATTTACTCCGGGCAAGAAGCCGGCTTCAATCGCCGCCTGCAATTCTTTGAGAAAGACAGCATTAGCTGGGATAATCTGCCCCAGTGGGAGCCTTTCTACAAAACCCTCCTGGCACTTAAGCATCGCAATGCCGCCCTATGGAATGGGGCCGCCGGCGGTGAGCCAGTATTTATCGCTCTGAAACCAGCTAACCCCGATGTGTTGCTTTATTTGCGCCAAAAGGATGACCAACGCGTATTGGTGTTGCTAAACCTCAGCAACAAACCACAGGATATCATCCTCAACAACAAGCGCATTGAAGGCATCTACACCAATGTATTTGCCAATAGCACTACGGCCATCACGCCGGGTATGCGCGTCTCGCTCAATGCCTGGGACTATTGGGTACTTGAGCAGTGAGTGGCGGCGCGGGGGTACAATGCAAAGTTGTACTTCAGCTATGGCGCATACCAGTTGAGGGGCTTACAATATCCAGGAGTGCAATTTAATTAGACTCAGTCTAAATAGCGACGTTCTCCGAACACGAAAACTTTTTTTGTGCTTTAGGATGTGCTGAAGGTTTCTAACTTTGCGCAGTTTTTAGCGGGGGCATAGTTCATCCAAGATGAACTCCATGCAGTTACAAAGGCAAAGACCATGAAAAACCATGCACTAAAGTACCTGTTTTCGTTTGTCTTACAGGTAGTTGTATTTACCGAGCTGTTTGCCCAGGGCAGTGGCACCGGCAACAACAGCTACTTGCTTTATACCATCTTAGCTGCAATCTCGTTACTGATACTCGGGCTTTTGATCCAGGTTTCGGACAATATGCTCGGCATCAAGGCACGCCAGGCAGGCATAGACACAGAGGTGCACAATGTCTCCATTTTTCCGCGGCTCAATGAGATTGTATCCGCGCCACAACCCGATTATGTATCGGGGGCACCTTACATTCATTTGAAAAAGGGATTCGACATACTCCTGGAGGGCAAGGCCGACAACCGCATGCTGGAGGTGTCTGTGAGCCGCTTTGCAGTGCAGCCCCCTAATTTCAAAGGCATAGCGCCGATTCCCAAGATGGAAGTGGAAATAGGTGCTGAGGTCAAGGCTGGCGATCCATTGTTTCACGACAA
The DNA here is from genome assembly GCA_938015595.1 of uncultured Saprospiraceae bacterium. Taxonomy (GTDB): domain Bacteria; phylum Bacteroidota; class Bacteroidia; order Chitinophagales; family Saprospiraceae; genus UBA2329. The sequence continues at coordinate 7,007 of CALLPI010000023.1, forward strand.
AGCTCACCCCGATGTGAAGTTCGTGGCACCTGTTAGTGGCGAAGTCATTGCCATTGAGCGCGGTGAGAAGCGCGCCATTACCCAGGTTGTTATCCTGGCCGACAAGACTCAAACTTACCGCAAACTTACCCCCCCTGACCTGGCTACCTGCAGCCGCGAAGAACTGCAGGCCTTCCTGATGGAGAGCGGCGGCTGGGCGCTCATTCGCCAGCGCCCGTTCCAAATATTGCCTGCCCAAGGCGATGTACCACGCGATATCTTTATTTCTACTTTTGATTCGGCGCCATTAGCTCCTGACCTCAACTTTGTGGTCAAAGGCAGAGAAGTTGCATTCCAAAAAGGGCTGAATGTGCTGGCTCGCCTGACTGACGGCGATGTGTGGCTGGGGCTGGATGCTCGGGGCGACAAAGCCCCGGCAGATGCCTTTGTTAAGGCGCAAGGGGTGAAAAAGTGCTGGTTCAAAGGCAAGCACCCAGTTGGTAATGTCGGGGTGCAAATCCACCACATCAAGCCCATCCGCTCTGGAGACAAAGTATGGACACTCCAGGTGCAGGACGTCATTACTATTGGAGCACTCTTCACCGAAAAACGCTACAATGCTGCCCGCGTAGTGGCATTGACCGGCGATGAGTTCAAGCAAACTGGCTATGTCTCGACTTTTCTGGGCGCCAATATCGGCGATCTGGTGGCCGGTAACTTGCACCGCGACCATGTGCGCCTCATCTCCGGCGATGTACTTACTGGTGCTAAGAAGGAAGTCTCTGGCTTCCTGGATGCTTTCGATGATCAGGTAACGGTCATTGAAGAAGGCGATGACTATGAGTTGTTTGGCTGGCTGGCGCCCTCGTACCGCCGCCCTACTGTGTCGCGCACTTATCTCAGTAACCTGCTGTTCCCGAACGAACCATTCCACGCCAACACCAACACCCACGGTGAAAAGCGCGCTTTTGTCGTTACTGGTCAATACGAAGATGTGCTGCCAATGGATATTTTGCCCCAGCACTTGTTTAAAGCTATTTTGACGGGCGACATTGAGCGCATGGAGGGCTTGGGCATTCTGGAACTGGCCGAAGAAGATGTAGCCCTATGCGAGTTTGCATGTACTTCTAAACAACCCTTGCAGGAAATCTTGCGCGATGGCCTGGAAATGATGCAAGAACAAATGTAATCACAGCTTAAAGCAACATATTCATCTCGTTATGAAACAAAAGCTGCTTCAATTTTTCAGCAAAATAGAACCCGATAAGAAGAAAAGCCCATTCTTGCACACGCTTTACGACGGGTTCTTCACCTTTGCTTTTACGCCCAACCACGTGACGCAATCCGGTGCTCACCTGCGCGATGGCATGGACTTAAAGCGCACGATGGTGTTTGTAGTCTTGGCGCTGCAGTTGTGCTACTTGTTTGGTACCTACAATATTGGCCACCAGCACTTTGCTGCATTGGGTCAGTATGTAGGTTTTTTGGAGGGGGTCCATTTGAAATTGGTTTATGGTCTTATCAAACTCCTTCCCATTTTTGTAGTGACTCACGTAGTGGGGCTGGGCATTGAGTTTTATTATGCTTCCAAGAAAGGGCATGCTATTGAGGAGGGATTTCTAGTATCAGGAGCACTCATTCCGTTGATTATGCCGCCCGACATCCCGCTGCTGATCCTGGCTTTGTCAGTAGCTTTTGCTGTGATCGTAGGCAAGGAAGCCTTTGGTGGCACGGGTATGAACATTCTCAACATAGCCCTTTTAGCGCGGGTATTTGTATTCTTTGCATATCCAGGGCAGATCTCTGGCGACGAAGTCTGGATTGCCGGTATAGAGAAGGTCAATGGCACCTACATCGGGCAAGCCTATGGCGGTATCTATCATTTCTTTGATTGGATATTCAACGGGCTGGGCTGGAAAACCTTTGGCGCAGGTGGGGCTGCAGTGGTGGACGGCTACACTGGCGCTACGCCTATGGCGCTGGCCTCCAAGGGCGGTTGGGAGGCCGTAACTCAGGTGTATTCGCCCTCCCAGATGTTTTGGGGCGCTATTCCTGGCTCGGTAGGCGAAACCTCCAAGCCTCTCATCATTATTGGGGCGCTTTTGCTTATCGTCACTGGCATAGCCTCTTGGCGCATCATGGTTTCTATGGTGTTGGGCATGATATTTACCGGCCTGCTGCTCAATGGCTGGGGCACTACACCCTTCATGCAGGTACCATGGTACTATCACTTCTCCATGGGCAGCTTCCTGTTTGCTATGGCGTTCATGGCCACTGATCCGGTGACTGCCGCCAGCACCAACGTGGGCAAGTGGATATATGGCTTTCTCATAGGCGTCATTGGCCTGATTGTACGGGTGCTCAACCCTGCCTATCCAGAAGGCTGGATGCTCGCTATCTTGTTTATGAATGTATTTGCTCCGCTCATTGACAATGCCGTAGTGCAGGCCAACATCAAGCGACGCAAACTCCAAGCCAAACCCGCTGCGGTGGAGGCCTGATGTCAAGATCAAAATTCATAGACGGCGGATGAGATTTCATTTTGCTGTAAAACTCAAAATAATAAAGTCGTGGATTCTACTTCTTATATTCTTCGGTTTGTGCTGACCATGACCACTTTGGCGGCTGTGTTGTTGGCCGGAATGCTCTATCTGACTGAACCGGCTGCTATGCGTGCCGAAGAGGTGTTCAATAAGCGCGCCATACTTACTGCTGTAGAGAAGCAACTTCCTAAGCCGCTTAGTCAAATGAGCAACCAGGAAGTGCTCAGCCTTTTTGAAAAACAGGTAGAGCAGCATGTGATTAATATGAAAGGTGAAAAAGTCAGCGGCATGAAAGCCGAAAAAATCAACCTGGCCCAGGAGAAGAAAAAGCCGGAGGCCGAGCGCCTGTTGCCACTTTTCGTATATAAGGATGCCCAGGGGAAACCCTACTATATCCTCTCAGTGCGCGGTAATGGCCTTTGGGACGAAATCTGGGGTAGCATAGCACTCGAACCCGACATGAATACCATTGCCGGCGTATCTTTTGATCACAAAGCTGAGACGCCTGGTCTGGGTGCTGAGATCAAGGACAACCCCGCGTTCCCCGCCCAGTTCATCGCCAAAAAGATTTATAACGATGCTGGGCAGCTGGTAGCCGTGAATGTACGCAAAGGTGGCATAGTGGATGCTTCTCACGACGTAGATGCCATCTCTGGCGCTACCATTACTAGCAACGGCGTCACAGAAATGCTCCAACGCGGGCTTCGCTATTATGAGCCGTATCTGAAGAAAATTCAAGCTGAAAATAAACAAACCGGCCTGAAATAGGTCTTTTTTGAAAAAATATTATTCATTGTAAATCGCACCATATCATGGCTGAAATAAGCACCCAAGCAGCAACCACTGCAGTCGTAGAAAAAAAAGAGCCGTGGTTCGGCAAAAAAGAGCGCAAGCTACTCACCGACCCCATTCAGAGCAACAACCCCATCACGGTGCAGGTGCTGGGTATTTGTTCTGCGCTGGCCGTGACTACCCAGATGCTACCGGCGTTGGTCATGTCTATCGCAGTTATCTTTGTCTCGGCTTCTTCCAATGTAACCATATCCTTGTTGCGCAATTACATCCCTAAGCAGGTGCGCATGATTGTACAACTGGTAGTCGTAGCTACCCTAGTGACTATCGTAGAACTAGTACTCAAGGCTGCCAACTATCCAGTGTGGAAGCAGTTGTCGGTATTTATTGGCCTTATCATCACCAACTGCATTGTGATGGGGCGCCTGGAGGCCTTTGCTATGGCCAATCCGCCCAAACGCGCTCTTTTCGATGGCATTGGCAACGGCCTGGGCTATGGCGCGGTGCTGCTCATCGTGGCCTTCATTCGCGAACTATTTGGCAAAGGAACGCTCTTCATTGGTACGCCTATTGCCATGCACATCATTGGCCCCAGCAACGAAACTACCCGCTACTGGATCAATACCGCTAACCCTAACAGCCTCTTCTATGGCTACACTAACAATGGCCTCATGGTACTGCCTGCAGCAGCGCTGTTTATCATCGGCATCTTGATATGGGTACAACGCGCCTGGAACAAAAAATTGGTGGACGTATCCTGATGACCTAAAGTTGAAATGCGTATTGTAAACTGAAAAAACCTTTCCGTAATGGAACTCTTCAATATCTTCCTAAAGTCGGCTTTCATCGAGAATATGGTGCTCTCCTATTTCTTAGGTATGTGCTCCTTCCTGGCAGTGTCCAAGACGGTGAAAACGGCATTGGGCCTCGGCTCGGCCGTGATTTTCGTGTTGGGCATCACCATACCTATCAATTGGGTGCTCAATGAGTTTTTGCTCACCGAGCGCGGCATTTTCAAAACCGACCTCACCTTTCTTCGCTTCATTCTGTTTATCTCCACTATTGCAGCTATGGTACAGTTGGTAGAGATGGTAGTGGAAAAACTCTCACCATCTTTGTACAACGCCTTGGGTATCTTCTTGCCGCTCATTACAGTAAACTGCGCCATTCTTGGCAGTGCCTTATTTATGGTAGCCCGTGAGTACAACCTGGCGGAATCCACTGTGTTTGGTCTGGGCGGTGGCGTAGGCTGGTTCCTGGCGGTGGTGGCGCTGGCAGCTATCCGCGAGAAGATAAAGTACTCTCACGTGCCGCCGGCCTTGCGAGGTCTGGGTATGGCATTCATTCTCACCGGCCTTATGGGCATCGCCTTCATGAGCCTTATGGGTATCAACCCAGCAGAACTTATGGCTGCATCGGGTAAGTAATTTCACATGGCAAATAATCTGGTTATGATACTGCTATTCAATCCAGTCAACATTTTATGGGCGGTGGTCGTCTTTAGTGCGGTCATCCTCGGATTGGCTTTTATGCTCATCGCAGCGCGTCGTCGGCTTGTACCGCAGGGCGATGTAAAAATCATCATCAACGGCGACGAAGAAAATCCCATGTACGTAAAACCGGGAGCTTCTTTGCTATCGGTGCTTTCTGATAAGAATGTATTCTTGCCCTCTGCTTGTGGCGGCGGTGGCACCTGCGCCATGTGCAAATGCAAAGTGGACGAAGGCGGCGGCGATGTATTGCCTACCGAAATGAACCACCTCACGCGCAAAGACGTAGCCGAACATACGCGTCTGGCTTGCCAGGTGAAGGTGCGCCAGGATATGCGCATCCGCGTGCCCGAAGAAATTTTTGGCATCAAGAAGTGGGAGTGCGAGGTGGTATCCAATTACAACGTAGCCACCTTTATCAAAGAGTTTGTAGTGAAACTACCCGAAGGAGAGCACCTGCACTTCGAACCAGGCGGCTACATCCAGATTGACGTACCCCAAATCGAATGCGACTTCAAAGATATTGATATCACCTCACACCCCCGAATGGGCAAGGCGCCGGATGAGTTTCGCCCTGAATGGGATAAGTACAAAATGTGGGACCTCAAAATGAAAAACGAGGAACCGCAGTTCCGCGCGTATTCAATGGCTAACCACCCGGCAGAAGGCGATATCGTGATGCTCAACATCCGCATTGCTACGCCGCCGTGGGATAAGGCTGCCAACAACTGGATGAATGTGAACCCAGGAGTTTGTTCCTCCTATGTCTTCACGCGTAAGCCAGGGGACAAGGTCACCATTTCAGGTCCGTATGGCGAGTTTTTCATCAAGCCCACCAAGCGCGAGATGGTCTACATCGGCGGCGGAGCTGGCATGGCGCCGCTTCGTTCACACTTATTCCACTTGTTCCATACGCTCAAGACCACTGACCGAAAGGTCTCTTACTGGTACGGCGGTCGCACGCGGCGCGAACTCTTCTACGTGGATGATTTCCGGGCTATTGAGCGGGAGTTCCCCAACTTCAAGTTTTACATTGCTCTGGACAACCCTCTGCCGGAAGATAATTGGAAAGTAAAAAAAGATATTCACGATACCGAAGGCGACGGCTTCGTGGGCTTTATCATGCCGGTGCTGTATGAGCAGTATCTCAAAAACCACCCCGAACCCGAAGAGGTGGAATACTACTTCTGCGGCCCGCCGATGATGAACCAGTCGGTCATCAAAACGCTTGACCAACTGGGCGTGCCTGAAGAGAATATTGCTTTCGACGACTTCGGCGGTTGATGCACCCCGCACACCGAGCAAAGAAAAGCCCCGTCAGCACAAATATGTTCTGGCGGGGCTATTGCTTTTGCAGGGCTACGATTTGTTGTGGTCTCAAGGCTACCGATACACCTTCCAATGGATGAGCAAGGCTAGCACGGGTAGCAGTAATGTCAGTGCTTTGATGTAGCAGCCAAGTCATTTGGGGCTTGGTAGCATGATAGTGGGCAAGTTGTGGCGTCCAGCAAAGTATTAAAGCTGGGTTCATCGGGGGTCGTAGAAGAAGATAATTTCTCTGTGTTTCGAGCCTTTGTGCGTGCGGCAGGTCGCCTGGCAAGCGTACTCGATGCCAAGCAAAGGGCGCATTCTGGCCAAGCCAGATAAAAACCCTCCCCGCGTAGCGCGCATACCGAGCACCTGCGCTAAGCCCGCTATCGAGGTAGTCATGATGTAACTATTTAGGTTCTTTCAAACCTAAAAAACGATTACTTTCGCCAAAGCATTGAGATAAAGTTGCCATCCAGCATAGAAGAATGCCTACCATAGCTTCGCTTCAAGCGGAGGTGGAAGCACTCAAGCGCCAACGGGGTCAAAAACAGCCGCAACAGTCACCGTCCGCCCTTGTCCGAGGGCTACAAAAAGCAACCAGCCTGCGGTTGCACTTGTGCCAGGTGCGGGGCATGCAACCAGGGCGGATATCCGACAGGCGTCCATGCCCCCATCCAGTACGGCTCCGGCGTCAAGGCGCTTGTCACCCTTTTGTATCAGAACGGTTGCCTCTCCATTGAAAATATAAAGACATCCTGTTTGGCGACCTGTTCTCTGCACCGCTCAACGAAGTCTTTACCTACCAGTTCGCGCACAGAAAACGGGGCTATGACGCCCACGAGCCGCCCCTTCACCAATAATCTCGCTGAGCGGGATATTCGTCCTGCTAAGACCAAGTGGAAGGTGGTAGGCTGTTTCCGCACCCTGAAAGGAGCACAGGTATATGCTGGAATTAATGGCGTTATTTCAATGCTAGAAAGCAAAACCTCAATCCTTTCAATGAACTTGTGAGAATATTTAACGGCAATTTGCCGTCATATAGGCTCGCAGTATCCTAAATAGTTATTTTTTGAGCAATTCGCCTGGCTAAGCGGCGGCGGGCAAAGCCGAAAAACGCAATTGAATCTGGTGATGCGTGATCTCTAAAACTGGGAACTCCCCCTTAGGTATGTCAGGAAATATTTCCTCAAATACCACACACTGATTTTTCCTTAGCCTTGGATGCTCCTTTCCATTTTTTCTTCTTGCCTTTGGCATGTATCCCGTTTTTTCGCGCCAAGGTCAAGCGTGAAATTGGTCTGGGCAATATGAGTTTGCTCGTTGGCTTACTTTACAGAAGCGTTGGTAGCCTCCTGAGCTTCGATCAAGCCCTTGGTTTTTTAATGATGTTAGGGACGCCCCCTTTAGGTCAGCGCTGCGTATTCTGCCGCTATCTGTGCAGCCAGCGATACGTTGTTGAGCACGAGTGCTTTATTGGCTTGGAGGCTGACGCCGGCGGTGAGCTGCTCAATGCGCGCCAGCAAATAAGGCGTCAGTGCCTTGCCTCTGATGCCCTGGGCGTCAGCATCGTGAATAGCTTGCTCAATGGCTTGCTCTACCGATTCGCGGTTCATGGCATGAGCTTTGGGTATGGGGTTGGCAACGACTATCCCGCCCTGTATGCCAGTATCCCACTTGATGCGCAAGGCCTGAGCCAGTTCTTGGGGGGTGTCCAGGCGGTAGTCCACCGAAAAGCCACTGCGCCGGGTGTAGAAAGCCGGAAACTCTTCGGTTTGAAAGCCCACCACAGGTACGCCATGGGTTTCCAGGTATTCGAGGGTCAGTTCCAGGTCAAGAACGGCTTTGGCGCCGGCGCACACTACAGCTACATTGGTACGAGCCAACTCTTGCAGGTCGGCAGATATATCCATGGTTTCTCTGGCGCCGCGATGTACGCCGCCAATACCTCCGGTGGCAAAGATGGAAATGCCCGCCAGCCTGGCGCCAATCATGGTAGAAGCCACAGTAGTAGCACCGTGCCCACCTTTGGCTAAGATGAAGGCAATGTCGCGGCGGCTGGTTTTGGCAATCTTATGCCCCTCGCGCCCCAACATTTCAATATCATTTGACGACAGGCCTATTTTGAACCTGCCGTTTACGATGGCGATGGTAGCTGGCACGGCGCCGTGCTCGCGTACAGCGGCTTCGCAGCGCAACGCAGTCTCTACGTTGTCAGGATAGGGCATACCGTGTGCAATGATAGTGGATTCCAGGGCAACGACTGGTTGGGCTTGCCTCAGCGCCTCGGCAACTTGTGGCGCAACTTCTAGGAAAGAGTATTTCATTGGGTTATCGGTTTGGCACAGCGCAATTTGCATTGCACGTGCGACAGCAAAGGTAGCACTTTTTTGTAGGAGAATAGGTAGGTAAGCCGCAAGTTCAACACAGCGGCAGGCTTATTTGGGATACTAGATAATTGACTACTTTTGCCTCTCAAAATTTCACTGTAATGTACGCTTCCATTGCTGCGCTCTTGCCTTCCGTGCTGGCCTTGGCCAGGCAAGCAGGCCATGCAATTATGGAAATCTACTTGAATGAAGCAGACTTTGGCGTGGAGCAAAAACCCGACGATACCCCCATCACCCGAGCCGATAAAGTCTCCAACGCTCTCATTTGCGAAGGGCTTAGCCAAATTGCACCCCAGTGGCCGGTGATTTCAGAAGAAAATGAACTCCCACCCTACGAAGAACGCCAGCAGTGGGACTACTGCTGGATTGTAGACCCACTGGACGGTACCAAAGATTTCATCCGGCGTAGTGGCAATTTTAGTGTCAACATTGCACTGGCACACAAAGGTGCGCCTATACTAGGGCTGATCTATATGCCCCATAGCAAGGAGACTTTCACGGCGGTAAAAGAGCATGGCGCCTGGGAGTGGATGCCCGACGGACATCAGGAGCGCTTACAATGTGCTGAGTTTCGGTGGGACTCGGCAGGCTTGCGCATCCTTACTAGCAGAGCTCATTTTAACGCTGAAACCAAGGTGCTGATTCGGCAATTTACTTCGCCGCAGTTCATCGCTCGCGGCAGCGCCGTCAAGTTTGGCCTTCTGGCTCGCGGCCAAGCCGACATCTACCTGCGCCTGGGGCCCACCGGCGAATGGGATACCGCCGCCGGGCAGGTCATCTTGGAGGAAGCGGGCGGTGCCGTGCTGGATTACTATTCCAGGCAACCGCTGCGCTACAACAAGCCCGATATCGGTAATCCTTTTTTCGTTGCTCAAGGGCGGGCGCTCTCAAAATAGCAAAGGGAAAAACAACACTTCTTGTCTTTCCCCTGCGAAAATGAAACACTATACACGTACGGTATGCGTACTGCACTGTAGGGCAAAAAATTGCCCTAAGAAATCTTTTGTATGGAGATAATACCAGGCACTTGATCTCTGTGTATATCCTACTACACACTTATCAAGTCCATGTTGATGACCTCTTGTTGCTCTTGACTTAGCAGCACAAAGCAAGGAGGATATGCCGTGCCGTTACTGGATAGTTGTGCTTCATAGTGTAGAGAGATAATCATAAAAGAAATGTTTTGCAATGCAAACATGCGGACAATAGGGCTTTATTCAGTAGACACTTTTCGAAGGTCTGCTATATAGCTTTATTATGCAAAAGCTGTGTTTTTTATATTTTTTATTCTGATAACGAAATATATGTGTTTACTGAAATGACTTGTTTGTTTGTTTGTTTGCGCAGAAACTGGTCTGGTGAAGTTTTTTGATTTTCGTGTGACACTTCAAAGTAGTTTGCTCTATGATCTCATATACAGAGGGTTGGGCACTCACATAGCTTTATTGGTTTTGCACTGCCTCCTGGATTGCGGAGTATCCCAAGAAGTACCTGAGCAAAGCAAGGAAGGTGTGTGCCTGACTCTGGCCGACTAAAGCAAACTGCTGGAAAAACAAACTGTCCCCCTGATTTTTTCTATGGTTGAAGATACCCTGCTAATCATACATACAGGTGGACGACCATGTAGCTTACCAAAACACGCTGGCTGGCGGTAGCACCATGCTCACACAGGGTATGCCAGAGCAGGCTCGCCGGCAGTTATCGGACGAGTTGTCTCCTTACGCGATAGGGGAGTTGTGCGTCCGCTACTTGTGCATCGGCATGGTGGCTTTCGACCTGGATGAGCTGGAGCTTATTTATCATGATGTAAAAAGGCCAGATTCTGCCTTATGCGCTATAGCCTTTTAATACTGTACTTCGTTCCGCTGCCGCAGCAAATACGCTGCCTCTGCCCGGATATCAAGTTCATGGCGATAACCTGGAGCCCCTGCTTGGATGAAAACCGACAGGCGCTCTGTCGGCGGCTTCGGTAGTCACTTGCTTATAGTAAACATTTGGCGTGTTGCGCTATGCTGGGGCGCGAAGAGTAATCCTCGCCGCACTTTCTGACTGCCATCTATTTTGCCGCACGTCGTTTCCAATCGCTCCAGGTCGCTACCGCCATCAGCACTAAGGCCAAGCCTATCATCCACTGGTAATAGCTCCGGACTACGGCATAGCGAGGCTGTTTCAGCATTTGTTGTTGCATGAAATTGGCCATACGGCTGATCTCGGTGGCGATGTAGTCAACGTTTTGGCTGCTCCACCTAAAGTGGCGCCCACCGCCTGCGTTGGCTATTTGTTGTAGGAGGCTTTCATTTAGGCGGGTGCGTACTGGCTCGCCGCGTTCGTCGCGTTTTACCTCTTCCTGCTCGGCTACTTGTATCGGAATCAGCCCTCCCTGAGTAGTGCCCACACCTACGGAGCAGAGGGTCAGGCCGTTTTTGTGGGCGGCTTTGGCTTGTGCCAGAGCATCTTGATCGTGGCTTTCGCCGTCGGTGATTAGAATAAGCAACTTGCCAGCATCTACCTCTGAGGCCAGCAGTTTTTGCCCTAGGGCTATGGCAGCACCCACTGCTGTACCCGGACTGGGTGCCATGTCAGGATTGGCAGTTCGTATGCCCAGTGCCACCGCCTCCCAGTCGGTAGTAAGTGGCATTTGTAGATAGGCCTCGCCGGCAAAGAGCACTACCCCCAGCCGATTGCCTTGCAAGGCGTGCGTCAGTGCCAGTCCTGCTTGTCGGGCTTGCTCCAGGCGGTTGGGCGGCGTATCTCTGCACAACATGCTCAGCGATATGTCCATGGCTAATACTGCATTTATGGCGGGGCGTTTTTCTGTAGAGGCCGGCGCTAAACGTTGTGGCTCGGCCAGCGCCAATACCAGGCAGCACATTGCGGCCAGCCATAGCCTTGCATTCATGTGCTCGGGCAGTCGCCCTGCCGATGGTCGGGTCATAGCCCTCACAAGTTCAGGTTGCCCTATCCGCTGCCGCGCATGCTGGCGGTAGCGCCACATATATAAAGCTAGTGCTCCGGCGGGCAGGCACAAAGCGTACAAGTAGTGTGGGTTTGCGAAGTGCCACATGGTCAGGGGATGCTATGCCACAGCAAATAACGCAACAAAAAGTAAATAGCCATACACGCTAATACTGCCCATGCCCAGACATGGTACGCTTCCGCGCGGTGTGGTGTTAGTGCAGTGGGCGTTATCGGCGAGCGTTCCAGCTGGTCTATGACCTCGTACACGCGCTTTAGCACGTCTGGAGTATCTGCCCGAAAATAATGCCCTCCAGTCATTTGCGCCATGCGTTCCAGTAGATTACCGCTGCTTGCCTGGATGGTATCTCGGCTCCCGATATCAATGGCATAAACCCTCACGCCCAGGCTTCGGGCCATTTCTGCGGCCAGCAGAGGCTCTATCAGGCCAGCATTGTGCGCGCCGTCGGTCAGTAGTACTACTATCCGACTCTTGGCAGTGGCGTCCTTCAGTCGGTTGAGAGCGGTGGCTAGCCCATCACCTATGGCGGTATTGTCGCGTAGTATGCCATGCTGCACGCTAGCCAGATAAGTCAGAAGCAACCTATGGTCGGTAGTGAGCGGGCATGGCGAGTAGGCCTCTCCGGCAAATACTGTGAGGCTGATTCTGTCTTGTGTGCGCCGCTGCACGAAAGCCATAGCTGCTTGCTTGGCGGCTTCCAGGCGATTGGGTTTGAAGTCTTCGGCCAGCATACTCTCTGATACGTCCATGACTAGTGCAATATCAATACCCATGCCTTGCGTAGGCAGTACGGCGCGGAGGCGCTGCGGTCGCGCCAGGGCTATTGTCAGGCCGATAAATACTCCCCAAACCAACCAAGGCAACGCAGCCATACAGCGTGTGCGCCAGGTTTGGGCCAGATGTACGGCGCTCGACCACAGCAGCGCTACGCCAGGGTGATAAGGCTTCCAAGGCCAACCTAACCATAACGGGTATAGAAATAGCAAAAGGAGCCAGAGCGGCTCGCCGAGCGTCCAGTTGGCATTCGACACGTTGGTAGAGCGTTTTGATGCGGGTAAAAATAGGAAAAATGCATGGTGTATTAGAAAACACCCATCTTTCCATTTGTTCGTACTGAGCAACGCCAAGTTTTGTGCATGATTTACAGATGTTGTGCACAAAACTTGGCAAGTCGAAGTGTAACTTACGTTCACAGGTTAGTGGATCTACGATGCTGGAGTCATGGTATAATGATTTTCAACGGATACTTATAGGTGTTGCCATACATATTTATATTTGCAATGGTCGCTTTCCTGCTCCTTTTGATGATATGCTGCACACCTCCCCAATTGGCTCAAGAGGACGCCCAATATGATGATACCGCTGAGACAAAGCTGAATGTTCAGCCGGGTTAATTTTTGAGTTTTCATATCTCGTGATAGAATAGTCAAGACTTCAACTCCCTGTTTCTCTTTGTTCATCCAGATGCACCTTCCCATCAATACTACCAACATCAGCCTTATGGACTCAAGTATGCTCCGGCTCTCCCAAAAAAGGTGGGGCTACTTCCAGCATCAATTTCAGGCCGGTGAATCTTTTTTTCAATGGAATTGATTTTTGCAGCCTCTCAGCACCCCTGAGCGCCTGAGCGGGCATGGTTTTTTAAAAAAAGTTTCCAAAAAAATTGACAATCTCAAAAAGCTATAATATCTTTGCATCCGCTTTTGAAAATAGGGCTAAAGGAACGCCTTTAATAACCCGAAAAAGTTCATTGACACTGATGCAAGAAGGTAAGACATTGAAGAAGCTTAGCGTATTGACGGGATCCAGCCGGAAGCCTTGGAGTGTAATCTTAGGTTTAAGATCTTTACAGTAAGAGAAGGACTAGCGCAAGGCTAGTCA
>CALLPI010000024.1 GCA_938015595.1 uncultured Saprospiraceae bacterium
CTGGCGCACCACTTCGCCCACCAGGGCGTGCGGTCGGTATCCGCTGCCGTCGAGGAACTCGACCCAGCCGCCACTTGCCAGCCGGGTAATTTGTTGGGAGAACTGCTCGGCAGCCTCGGGGTCATTGGCTTCATCAATGCCAAAGATGGGCTGCAGCAGGCGCATGGGCATCCAGTCGCTGGGCAAGATGGCGAGGCGCAGCAGCAAGGTTTGCTGCTCGGGGTCGAGTTGGGCGAGGTCGAAGAGCCGCTCGAGGATTTGGCTCGGCGTGCCCGCGGCGCCCTGCCACTCCACTTCGACGGCATCGGTGCGGGGTAGCCCGAGTATGCCCCGCTCGGAGAGCTGCTCGACGAGTCTGCTCAGGTTGTCATCTTTGCCTTCGCTGTGGCGCACGCGCAGGTGCTTGGCGAGCATTTCGGTGAGCAAGGCGTGGTATTGGATGCGGGCGAGGAGTCGGCGCAGCAGCGCGCGGTCGGCATCGGTGGCAAGTTCCGGGTCGCCGAGCCACAGGGTGAGGAACAGATTTTCGGCAAATTCAGCGGGCAGCGCGGGCACTCTCAGCACCTGCCGGAAGCCCGATTTTTCGTCGCGAGAGGCGATAAAGCAAGTCCAACGGCGGAGCTTCTTCTCAAAACATGAGTGGTACTGGCGGAGTTGGGCATGCTCGTTGGCGTTGTCGAGCAGCAGCAGCCCGCTGCGCCCTTCGGCAGCGAGGGCATCGGTCAGGAGGTCGAGTTTTTGTTCGGCAGTCAAGTCGTCGCGCCAGCGGGGCATTGCCGGGCGCAGGCGGTCAATCAAGTCGAAATTACCGGCAAATACTTCGGCGATGGTTTGCCCTACTCCGCAAAACAACCAGACGACGCGCGGAAAATCGGCGCCGTGCTGCTGGTAAAACTTCGCCAAGACGCTGGATTTGCCCGCGCCGCCTTGCCCCACCAGCACGGCTGCTTTGTTGTCGCTGTCGGAGATTTTTTTGAGCTGGGCAATCAGTTCAGCGCGGCTATCCGCCATCAGTTCGGGCGGCTGGGGCGGCTCTTGGGTTAAAATTTTGGTCTGCCAGAGCGCGGCGAGGGGGTCGCTGGGCGAGGCTTTGAAGTTTTGGGAAAGATAAAGGTGCAGGTCGCTTTTGAATTTATTTTCAAAGGCTGTGAGGTCTTGGTATGCTACGCACAGGATTTTATTTTCCTTTTCGATGGCTTCTTTGAGCTCCAACACCTCGCCGTAGCGTTCATTTTCCGCTCGGGCATTAGGACTAAATCCCTTTTTGAAATAGACAAAAACTTTGGGGCAGAGTTCCTGGGCGAGTTTCAACTCTTCCAACGTGAACGCGCCCACTTTGGAGTAGAAGAGCACAAAAACGATTTGGCACGCTTTCAGCTTGGGGTTGATGTCGTCTTGAATGCGCGCTCCGCTGGCGGAGCCGCTGGGCAAGTCCGTCTCCCACTCGACGATTTCGAGTTTCAGGTACGGGTGGCTTTTGCCTACTTCTTCTTTAAATTTAAAGACGGCTTCGCGTTCTTCTTTCAGTTCGGAGGAGGAGGCGATGAAGATTTTAACGGTTTGCATGCTTGCGCTGGGTTCATTTTACGGCAAAAGTAATTTAAAAAAATTTTTGCCGGCTGATAGGCCATAAAAAATTTCGGGTATTGCGGCAGCTTCCAACGCATCGCTTTGGCGGGCCTGGTGCCGTCAGCCACAAGCAGGGTCAGCCCTGAAGGGCTTCTCAAGGAGTACGGAACGCAAGATTACAAACGGAGCCTGGCCTAACGCCCTTCAAACACCATACAGCCCGAAGCCCGACGCATCGTCGCATAGGTCCGGCTAATTTTGATTAGCATACAATAGCTATTTAAGCAACTTTTATCCAATATAATGGAGTGGGGAGGCCTATCGTGCTAACTTCTCGCTGGGAGGCAGCAGCTTTTTGTAGCGGCGGCATCGTTCGCTGCAGTATTTGACATCGTGCCACACTTTTTCCCATTTTTTACGCCAGGCGAAGGGGCGCCCGCAGGTTAGGCAAATTTTTTGCGGAAGGTCGGATTTTTTGTGCGCAGCCATACAGGTACGTGTTTCTATACCTTAAGTGAAGACATACCGCCGTCGGCATGAAATATCTGGCCGCTAATCCAGCCTGCCTGGGGCGAGAGCAAAAATGCCGCCAAATGAGCAATGTCTTGCGGAGTGCCTATTCTGCGCAAGGGGTGGCGCTGGGCGTTGGCCGTGCGTTTTTCGTCAGTATTGAGGAGGTTGGCAGCCAGCGGGGTATCAGTAATGGAAGGTGCAATGGCATTTACCCGGATGTGTGGGGCCAGTTCGGCTGCCAGCGCGCGGGTGAGGCCTTCTATGGCACCTTTGGAAGCCGATACCAGGGAGTGAAAACTGAATCCTGTTTGCACCGCCACAGTAGAGAATAGTACCACTGAGGCTTGCCCAGCTTGCTTGAGCGCAGGCAGGGCAGCCTGGAGCACTTTGACGGCGCCAAGCACTTGTAGCTGATAGTCGGCTAGGAAGTCTTCAGGCTTAATGCGGGCAAATGGCTTGAGCGTGATGCTACCAGGGCAGTAGGCTATGCCATGTAGCACGCTGGGTAAGAAGTTGAAATCAGGCGCTGGATCAGTAGCATCCAAAGCGTGCCACGAAATACCGCCAGACAAAGTGCCCGGTGGGTGGCGATGCCAGGTGGCATATACCTGATGTCCCTGTGCAATCAGTTGTTGGGCCAGTTGCGCACCAATGCCCGAGGAGGCTCCCACAATGAGATAATTGTTCAAAGCAGATACTGTTTTTAATTTTATATTTCGACTCGCCAGGTTTTGTGCGCAACATACGCGAATCATGCACAAAACTTGGCATTGCTCAGTACAACGCGGGCTATAACTCGGCTGAAGCGCTTTTGTTCGGAAAAATACCGCCTTTTATGAGCGGGCAAAACAAAAATTTGGATGCCTGCGTTCTGCTGCACATGATGCCAGCCAGTACAATAGCTCGCATGAACGAACTGGGAAGCGCCGCTTGTCCGTTCTTCTTTGCCGTAAGTTTTGAAGGCGATGAGGCCGTAGTGTACACTGAAGCGGAGCAGCAAGCGCGAGGCCTCGCATTCCAGATGGGGGCACTCACTGGGCACCAGGCTGAGGGCGTCATGGCTGCCCCGCCTGCCATGCAGTTACACCCGGTTTCGTACAGGCAGTACCTGAAGGCTTTTCGGCTGGTGCAGGAGCAGTTGGGGGCTGGCAATTCGTATTTGGTCAATCTCACTTTTCCAACCAGGGTAGAAACCACGTGGAGCCTGGAAGGGCTCTATGCGCTGAGCCGGGCACCATTCAAACTGCTGTGGCCGGGGCGGTTTGCCGTATTTTCGCCAGAGCGGTTTGTGCGCATAGCTGAGGGTATTATCACTACTTGCCCCATGAAAGGCACCATAGATGCCAGCTTGCCTGACGCCGAGGTGCAATTGCTGACCGACCGCAAGGAACTGGCCGAGCATGCCACTGTAGTGGACTTGCTGCGCAACGACCTCAGCCAGGTGGCCAAGCATGTACGCGTGACTCGTTTCAGGTATGTGGACTGCATCAGCACCAATCGCAAAAACCTGCTGCAGGTGAGTTCCGAAATCACGGGGCAATTGCCCGGCGATTATCGCAGTCACCTGGGCGACATACTGGCTGCTTTGCTTCCGGCTGGCTCGGTGAGCGGTGCACCCAAGCGGAAAACGCTGGACATCATACGCGCCGCCGAGGGTGTGCCGCGGGGGTTCTATACTGGCGTATTTGGCTACTTTGACGGGCAAAGCCTCGACAGCGCTGTGATGATTCGCTTCCTGGAGCAGCGGCCCGACGGGCTGTACTTCCGCAGTGGCGGGGGCGTCACGGTGTTCAGCGACCCCAAGCGCGAGTATCAGGAACTGTTGGACAAAGTATATATCCCTGCTGGATAGCCGCCCCTCCCCTGTTCAATGGCTTTCCACCACTACACCCACAACCATTTTGGGGTCGTACTGCCCAGTAATGACCGGCGATTGCAACATGCCAGTGTAAGCCCGCACCTGTACATACACGTATTCGTACAACTCCTGTATGGTGACCATCAGATCGCTATTGGCATCGGCTTCGCCTTTCAGCCCGCGGATGAGGAAGTGGCTGAATACTCCTTGCCGCAACCCACTAGACTCCAGCGAGGTTTCTTCTGACTTGGAAGATAGAAACAGTGCCGTACCGCCTTCAGCCTGTGCCAGCTGGTCGTAGAAAGTGGCAATCAACTGCGGCTGGCTGCTGCGCATGGCCAGCAGACTGCCAGAGTGGCAGGCGTCCACGATACAGAGCTTGTACTTGGCACGGCTGTGGCGCAAGGACTGGGTGATGTCTTCGTGGAGGAGTTTGTTGCCGTATCCGTCGAAGTCAAAGGGCAGAAAAGCCCCCTTGAGGCCATGGCCGGAAAAATAGGCTAGGATCATATCATTGGAGCCAGCACGGCCAAATACCTCGCGCATGGAGGCAATAATCTGATCCCTAGTGGCTGATTCGTCAATGAGAATGCGGATTTGATCGTCGGGGATGGCGCCGCCGCCCGGGCTTTTGAGAAAGGCGTAGAGGCGGTAGGCGTCGTCGTCGGTATAGCGCAGGGTAGGCATGTGGTGGTAGGCCGCTACACCGACTATGAGCGCCCAGATCTTGGGTTTGGCAGAGAGCGGAGCAGTCGGGGCGGAGTCGGCTGCGAGGGGCACTGGAGGTGATTGCCCCATCCAGACGCCGTTTTGCCAGTAGCCGTTTACGGGCGTACCGTTGTTAAGATACAAAGTGCCCTGGCCATGAAACGCCGCCTGCATCCACTGACCTTCGTATTTTTCGCCATTGGGATATACTGCTGTGCCGGTGCCGTGCGGAAGGTTGTTGGAGAACTCCCCGGTATATTTAGTGCCATTTTTATAGACGTACACGCCAACCCCGTTCTGACAGTTGCCTTGGATGCAGCCTTTGTGAGTGCTGGCTTGCGCAGATTCGGCAGCCACGAACTCCCCTTCGGCCCATTGGCCGTGCAGTTGCGTATCATCTGGGCGCACAAGGACGCCCTGGCCATGCGGCAGGCCATGCCAAAAATCGCCTTTATAGACAGCGCCATTGGCATAGCGAAAAACACCCTGGCCGTGCGGCTTGCCAGCCTGAAATGCACCTTCATAGCGGCTGCCGTCGGAGTAAGCCATGACCCCAGCGCCGGAGACGCAGTTGCCCGACAGACAGCCAGACTGTATGTCGGCATTGTCTTCGGCGGCAGGTTTCATACGGATGAGGGCGTCCAAAAGATTGCCCTGGTCGTCCACAGGTTGGCCGCGTTCCCAACGGCCGGTGCGGCGGCTGCCGTCAGGCCATATCTTAGTGCCCGTGCCGTCAGGGAAGCGTTGTTTCCATTCGCCCTGATAGCGGCTACCGTCGCTATAATCGCATACGCCGTAACCATGTACTTCGCCATTTTTGAATTGGCCGCTATACACTGCACCACTAGGAAAAATATAAACGCCATAGCCAGACACACAATCTCCTGATACACAACCCGTTTGTGTGTTTCTGGGCATCCATTCGCTGGTGGCTCCTCGTACTTCTTCCTGCCTGACCAGATGCCCGAGTTGCCATTGCCCTTTGATGCGGCTGCCATCGGGATAGATCATCATTCCCTTGCCGTGAATCTGGCCATTGAGCCACTCGCCCTGGTACTTGCGGCCGTCGGTGTAGGCGCAACTGCCCACACCGCTGGGCACACCATCCTTGAACAGCCCCACGTACCGGGCTCCGCTGGGAAAAACATACACTCCGCTACCGCTCTGGCAGTTGCCAGAAAGGCACTGGCCGGCTGCGTAGTTGCCATATAGCAGGAGTAAATGCCACAGAGCAAGCGATAAACTTTTTTTCATACCACGTATCTATTTAAGTGGCTGCCCACACCTTGCAATGACGCAGCCCTGTTATTCTTCTATCGAATACAAATTGCAGGTTTGCGCCTTCCGCATAGAGGCAATTTTTACGTAAAAATGCACTGCACCTGAGGAGAAGGAGGCCTCCTGGTGAAAGAAACAAAGTAAATACAATCCTTATTGCGCCTGACTACCTGCAGGTGATTCTGCGCCGGTAAGCGGCGATTCTGGTTGAGCAAATGCACCAGGAAAAACGAACTTTTTTTGAAGCAGGCGTCGGCATTATGGTGTCAGTGCAACTGCCAATGCTGCTGCAATAGCTCAATCTATCTGCACGGTCGACGACGCTAGCACTTCCTCGTAGTAGGCTTCATACTGGGGCAGTATAACTTTGAGGTCAAAACGCTTGGCTTGAGCTAGCGCTTCGGCTCGGAACTTAGCCAGGGTATCGTCGTGGCTCAAAATGGCAAGCGCATTGCGGGCCATATCTTCTACATTGCCCACCTCGCTGAGGAAGCCAGTGCGGCCATGAATGTTGACCTCCGGCAAGCCGCCTGCGTTAGAAGAGATCACAGGCACCTCGCACGCCATGGCCTCCAGTGCAGCCAGGCCGAAGCTTTCGCTTTCGGAAGGCATGACAAAGAGATCGGCAATGGCCAGTAGTTCTTCGATGGCATCTTGCTTGCCCAGGAAGCGCACCTCGTGGCACAAGTCCATGCGGCGGCAGAGCTCCTCCAGGTTGTAGCGCTCAGGACCGTCGCCTACCAGCAGCAGTTTGGAAGGTATGCGCTCATGCACGCGCCGAAACACTTCGATGACGTCCTCCACGCGCTTGAGTTTACGAAAATTAGAGGTATGCACAATGATGCGTTCCCCGTTGGGGGCGATGGCTTTCTTGAAGTGATCTTTGTTAGACTTAGAAAAACGGCTAAAGTCCACAAAGTTATAAATGACCCTGATATCGCGCTGAATGCGGAAGTAGTCCACGGTATCCTTGCGCAGGCTTTCAGAAACAGCCGTCACGCCGTCCGATTTGTTGATAGAAAACTCCACTACCGGGGCAAAGGCCTTATTGCTGCCAACCAGCGTAATGTCTGTACCGTGCAATGTAGTGATGACGGGCACGTAGCGGCCTTGCGAAAGAAGTATCTTCTTGGCAATATACGCTACCGTAGCATGCGGAATGGCGTAGTGTACATGGAGCAAGTCCAGGTTTTCAAATTTCACTACGTCCACCATTTTGCTGGCTAAGGCCGTATCGTAGGGCGGGTACTCAAAGAGCGGGTAATCCTCACCGGATACTTCATGAAAGTACACATTTTCGTGGAAAGCCAAAAGCCGTGGTGGCCGCCGATAGGTGATGAAGTGCACCTGATGGCCGTTTCGGGCTAAGCCCAAGCCCAGTTCCGTCGCCATGACGCCGCTGCCTCCATAAGTCGGGTAACATACAATGCCTATTCTCATGGTGTAGAGGGTGATAAATCAACAATCCCTACCCATACAGTTGCAACAGGAAAAAGGTTTAAAACAGAAGGTAAGGAACACAAAGCACACCCATACTATACTTCGATTGGCCAAGTTTTGTGCACAACAATCCGCAAATCATGCACAAAACTTAGCGTTGCTCAGTATAAAAGCCAGGTATGCTCCATCCGCAGGTGTGAGAATTGAAAAAACCTCCCAGCCCCACAGTCGCCAGTCTCACAGTCACCAAGTCTCTAAAACTGCTCCAAGCGCTTGCGTACGGCATCTACGTTTTTCTTCTGCGCATTGATTTTTTCTTCGGCAGCTTTTTGTTCTTTGAGGTTTTGGGCTATATTTTCCTCAGCTTTTTTGATGCGGGCCTGGGCGTCCTCTATTTCTTTGTGATAGCGGTTGTTATCACTTTGCAGACGTTTGAGTTCTTTTTCCAGATTGGCTAGTTCCTTTTCTTGGTTGGCGAGGTCCATGCGCACTTTTTCCTTTTGCACTTCAGTAGCGAAGCGGCGCATGAAAGCTTCGGCATCGTGATAGGCCGTTGGGTGCTGAGTGCTGTTGAGGTAGCCTTGTGGCAGTTTCACCCAAAGGGCAAAGCGCACGTCGTTGCCAGCTTTTTCGGGCAGGGCGTACAAGTTTACTGTGCCGCCGGGGTTCAAGGAAGGCACAGAAACCGCCTCGGCCAGGATTTCACCGCCGCCTTTCACCTGTTTGGTTTTGGCTTTGTAGAAGTCTTTGAGATAGTTGTTCCACACTCTGGCTACGAGCTTGTCGTCGGCTTGCGGAATTTCAATAATCAAAGCATTATGGCTGCCGAGGCTCATGCTCTTTTCCATTTCGCGGATTTGGGCGAAAGCCGTAGAGGCCATCATCAAGAGAATGCAAGCAGTGCTGATAGTTGTTTTCATGTCAGATTGATTTTTTGATTACAACGTGTTGGACGCAAAGTGCTGCGCTGAGTAACATCAAAGCTGGAGGCAGCGCGAGCACGGGCAGTTTTTCGTATGCAATATAAGAATACTTATTGCATCTGAGGGAATAATGACAACAAAGGTTGCAATTACAAAAAAATAACAAAACCGGAGAACCAACTCTCTAAATTTATATATAAAACAGAGAGCGAACTCTCCATTTTTGCTACTTTTGTAGCATCACCCTCAAAAAGTGCCTGGTATATGATAGAGCGGAGCATTAAAAAACAAATCGAATCAAAGCTGTTCAAAGGCAAAGCTATCGTGCTGTACGGCGCCAGGCAGGTAGGTAAAACTACTCTGATGAAGGATTTGGCAGCCCACTATGCAGAGGATGGCTTATGGATGAACTGCGATGAACCTGAACCGCAGGTATTTCTTTCCAACGTGTCGGCCACTAAATACAGGGATATAATGGGCAGAAAGCGCATCCTCTTCCTGGACGAAGCGCAACGTGTGAAGAACATTGGCCTTGCGCTAAAAATTTTCGTGGATAATTTTCCCGATAAGCAAGTTATGGCTACCGGCTCTTCCTCTTTCGATCTGGCCAATGACGTCACAGAGCCGCTTACTGGCCGAACCTACAACTTCCAGCTTTTTCCGTTTTCCATGGGCGAGTTGAGACAGTTGTACAACCAGCCCTTTGCGCTGGAGCAGGCACTGCAAACCAGGATGGTCTTTGGCATGTATCCCGAGGTGGTGCTTCATAGCGAAGAGGCCGGCGAGTTATTGAACAGTATTGCAACGGCTTATTTATTTAAAGACATTTTCGCCTGGCAAAATATCAAAAACCCCGAGGTATTGCTCAACCTGCTGCGTGCGCTGGCACTGCAGATCGGGAATGAGGTTTCCTTTAGCGAATTGGCCAGGCTGGTAGGAGTAGCCAAAGAAACTGTGATGAACTACATCAATTTACTGGAGAAGACCTTTGTTGTTTTCAGGCTGCAACCCCTATCACGCAACATGCGCAATGAGATCGGTACCAGCCGAAAAATCTTTTTTTTCGACAATGGCATACGCAATGCCCTCATTGCCAACCTCAACTCCTTGGCGCTTAGGAGCGATGTCGGAGCACTGTGGGAAAACTTCCTCATCAGCGAACGCATGAAACTCAATGCTTTAAACCGCAGGCTGGTAAACGCTTACTTCTGGCGCACTTACCAGCAACAGGAAATTGACTACATTGAAGAGTCTGGTGGAATCTTTCACGCCTTCGAGTTCAAATGGAGCCCTACAAAGAAAGCCTCTGTTCCAGCTAATTTCTTGCGAAGTTATCCTGGGAGCAAAGGCGAGATCATCAACAGCGAGAATTTTCGGGATTTCCTGGGATGCAGCTGAAGCGTGCATTTCTGCTTTGTGGAGTCCATAATATGAGGCAAAGCGCACGCTGCCTACTTTGAATGTAAAGCGCTATGCCTGGCAATATCAAGGCTACGACGGTGCCAGCACCGGCAGCTTTTTATCAGCAATGTAAAAAGCAGCGGGTGCATAGCCAAGAAATTCTCCGTCGGCCTCCAGATGAAGAAGGGTGTCACCGAGGCTTTGCACTGAAATTCGGCGGGTTTGATGCAGGTTTACTTTGGGGTGGCGGCCAATGCTGGCATTGTAAAACCTCCATGTATTAGCCAGTACGCCCAGTTTGGTGAGCGGCCCAGCCAAGGTGAGCGCCAATAGGCCATCAAAAGGATCGGCGTGAGGTACGAGCTGCATACCGCCACCGGAGTAGCGGCAGATGCCTGCATTGATGGTGTAAAAACGACCTTGAGCTTGGCCGTGGTCCCAGCTTACGGCGGCGCTGGAGAGCTTGTATTGAAACAGCCCGCTTATGACCAGCGCCAGGTACATGAGTCGGCCTTTGATGAGTGGCTTGTGTTGTTCGGTTTGTTGTACGATGAAGCCGTCGTAGGCCATGCCAGCCACATTGGCAAAGAAGCGCCGCTGCGGCTGCTGGTTGGCGTCTTGGTACTCCACTACGCCCACATCTTGCCAGATGATGCGTTGGCTCTTCTGGGCCATGGCTGCCCAGGCTATCGGGTTGGTGGGAATACCGTGCGTGCGTACCCAGTCATTGCCCGTGCCTATAGGTAGCAGGGCGTAGGCGATGTCGGATAGAGGCACCTCGTTTTGTTGCATCAGGCCATTGATGGCTTCGTGGTTGGTGCCGTCGCCGCCTACAGCTGCGATGTAGCGATAGCCGTTGCGCACGGCTTGCTGAGCTATATCAATGGCATGGCCCCTATACTGCGTGAAGGCCACTTGTATCTCTCCCAATTGGGTGCACAGCACATTTTCAACGGCAGGCCACTGACGGGCGACAAGGCCATTGCCGGCTACCGGATTGACGATGAAGAACCAACGGCGCGCTTGGGTGTTCATGGCGCTAATGTTTGCAGTCGCAAGGGGGGCATAATTACACAATTTTTCGTTGCAAATTGCACGTAGGTAGAGCAAAAAACTACCTTTATCAAAGAAACCGGTAGCGGTCTTCCAAAAGCCACTTAATTTACCAACAGCAAAAACACTTGGGGCAATATGAGCGATCAAATTCTTCAGTTAGACAAGGTGCTAAAAACCTATGGCAACTACGCCGCCGTCAACCATGTCAGTTTTGATGTGCCCAAAGGCTCTATTTTTGGCTTGCTGGGGCCTAACGGCGCGGGCAAGACTTCTCTCATCCGCATCATCACCACCATTACCCGAGCCGACAGCGGCAGCGTGCTGCTGGATGGCGAACCCCTCAACAGCCGCCATCCGGAGGTCATCGGCTACATGCCCGAAGAACGCGGCCTCTACAAAAAAATGAAAGTAGGCGAACACCTCCTATACCTGGCTCAGCTCAAAGGCCTGAGTAAACAACAAGCACAGCAAGCCTTGAACTTCTGGATGGAGCGCTTCGACATTCGAGACTGGTGGAACAAAAAGGTGGAGGAACTGTCCAAAGGAATGCAACAAAAAATCCAGTTCATCGCTACAGTGCTACACAAGCCCAAACTGCTCATTCTAGACGAACCCTTCTCTGGCTTAGACCCCATCAATACCAATCTTATCAAAGACGAAATTTACCAGTTGCAAAAACAGGGCGTGAGCATACTCTTCTCCACCCACCGCATGGAGCAAGTGGAGGAAATCTGCGAGCGAATTGTACTCATCAATAAAGGCTCCGTAATATTGGAAGGCAATGTGCAGCAAATCAAAAATCGCTTTAAGGAGCATCGCTTTCAGATTGACTACGAGGGCGAGTTGCCCGCCGATTTCGAGGCGCAAATGGCCGTGGTGAGCCACAAACCCGGCAGCGTCATGGTACAAGTGGCCGAAGGTAGCCGACCCAACGACTTGCTGCAATACTTCATACAGCGCGGCTTGCAGGTGCGTGCTTTCCAGGAGTTGCTTCCTTCTCTCAACGAAATTTTCATACGCCAGGTAGGCATCTCAAACGAAGCTGCAAAATGAAAAAATTAGGCATTATCATCAAGCGGGAGTACCTGACCAGGGTCACGCGCCGCTCCTTTCTCATTGCTACTTTTCTGACGCCGCTGGGGTTCGCCTTGCTTTTTGTAGTCGTAGGAGTCATTTTTGCTTATAAAAGCGATGATGTGCGCAAGGTGGCCATTATTGACTACGACCAAATACTGAGCGGCAGCATCAAAGACGAGAAAAACCTCTACTTTACCTTTGTGGACAAAAGCCTGGACGAAATGCGGCAGGGGCTGAAGGAAGCTGGGTTTGACGGCATACTGGTGTTGCCCAAAATCAAGGAAATCACCGATAAGCGCTACACGGTGTATTACTATGCCGACAAGCCCCCTACGCCTGATATAGAGCTGGCTATCAAGGAGCGCCTGGGCACAGCCATGCGCGAATACAAGATCAATGCCCTGCAACTGGACCGCCGCCAACTGGAGGCGCTGGACACACGCATTGAGCTGGACCCGGAGCCGCTGGCCGAAAAGGACGGCGAAAAGGTAAAGGACGCTTCAGTATTTACCAGCGCTATTGCTTCGGGTATCGGATTTCTCATGGGCATTATCATGTACATGGCAGTATTCATATACGGAGTAATGATCATGCGCAGCGTGATGGAAGAAAAAACCACGCGCATAGTGGAGGTGATGATCTCTTCGGTGCGCCCTTTCGAGATGATGTTGGGCAAAATCATCGGTGTAGGCGCGGTGGGGCTCACGCAATTTGCCATCTGGGCTATTCTCATCCCGCTCATCAGCTCGGGAGCAAGCCTGCTGTTCAACGTTGATATGAGCCAGATGAACAGTGCTTCTGCACAGGCGGCTGCCGAGGTGGATCCTGACGATATACAGGCCATGATAGCCTTGGGCATGCAGGAGCTAGCCAACCAAAACTGGTGGTTCATGCTGCCGGCATTTGTGGTATATTTCCTGGGTGGATACCTGCTGTACGCCTCCTTATTTGCCGCCGTAGGCTCGGCCATGAGCGATGATCTGGGCGAGGGGCAATCGCTCACGCTACCCATTACCATACCAGTGCTGCTGGCTTTCTACATCATGATTGCCGTGATACAGGCGCCCAATTCCAGCCTGGCCGTGTGGTCGTCTATTTTTCCCTTGTTTTCGCCTATTGTCATGCCGGCACGCCTGGCGTTTGAGCCTCCGCTGTGGGAAGTCATACTTTCTATGGTGTTGCTGATAGCTACAGCAATCTTTTTTGTATGGCTCTCGGCGCGCATCTACCGGGTAGGTATCCTGATGTACGGTAAAAAAGTGACGCTCAAGGAGTTGGGCAAGTGGATGTTTTACAGGGATTGAGCAAAGAGGGGGGAGTTAAGGGGCGACGCGCTCCACTTCAGGCTTGCGCAATACTGCCCCCAGCCACCACAGTACTGGCAAGACCAACAGGCAAGGCCATGCTAAGGTAATGAAATTAAGTTTTTCCTCCACACTCTCTAGGTCTGCGCCAATAAAATACTGCGCCAACACCTGAGAAGCATTCACTGTGAAATGCGCGGCGATAGACGTCCAGAGGCTGCCCGTCCACAAAAACAAGTACCCCAATACAGCACCCAGCAACATGCGCGGCAAAAAGCCGGCGAACTGGAAGTGAATAGCACTAAATAGCAGTGCCGTAGCCCACACTGCCAGGTGCGGCGACCGCTGCAAACGCTGTATCTGCGTCTGCACGATGCCCCGAAACAACAACTCTTCGCCTACTGCAGGCGCCAGGGCAATGACCAGCAGCATGTACCACAACTCGACAGGATGCTCCATCACGAGCAGGGCTTTAATCATTTCGCCCGTTTGTGCTTCCATGTCGGCCAGGGGTTGGGGCAGAGGCAGGTGCTTGTTGAGCCAGTAGGTCAATTGCACCCAGGGCATGGTTAGCAGGATAAACGACAGGGCTGCGGCCAGTTTGCCCAAGGAAGGTCTGCGGCTCAGCCCCAGGTTGGAGGCCCAGTCATGCCTGAATGCCCACCAAGCCGTAGCAAGTGCTGCCACGGTAAAAGTAAGCAGATGAGCTAGCAAGTTGGTGCTGCGTAGCCAGTGGCGGGCAGCCGGTGTATTGTTTTCGGTTATGGTTCTGAGGATAGCCTGATTATCTGTACCCGTCATGTTTTCCCAGGCAGCTATGAGCGCTCCGCCCAGTAGCATGCCCATCAGCGTAGCTGCTACGGCCAACATTAGCACATATATTGGCGAAAGCCACTGGCCGCGCTGCCAATCCGTATTTTGTTCGTCAGATAGAGGGCTCATACAAAGTTCGTTGGTTTGGCAAGGAGATACTTGATGCGGTAAAACTCGCTAAATTCCAGCAATTTCACTGATATATTTGCCTTGCAAGTCAAGCGGAAGAAAAGCAAGCAGCTCGCCAGCATTTGACAGTACACCGCCCTTAGGGGGAGAACAAGAATTCAACTACCTGATTTTCAACACACTTAAAAAAGTGTGGAAAACTTTTTGGTAAAAATCAGGCTAAAACCCGGCGTACAAGCAAAACTTTTACTTAAGTTTGCCTTTGCACTCATTCACTTTTGAAAGTGAGAAGCCTGTACAATGCGCTGAAAAACAATTCGTAACAAACCAACATGCTTATGGAACCAAGTTGTTTACGCAAGTTCCTTTCCTTACTGTTGTTCTTTGTCTTTCTGCCTTTTTTTTCTCACAGCACGCCTTGGGAGGGCCTGATTGAGGTAGAGGCCGAGTTTAGTGAGGCGGCCGTAGCCCAGCGCCTTGAGGCGATGTCAACAATGGCGATACGCCCCCGGCGCGACCCCGTGGCCCTGAGCTACATCCGAAACTATGTGACGCGCAGCCGCCGCTCGGCAGAGTTAATCATTGGGCGCAGCGTGCTGTACTTCCCCATGTTTGAAGAATATCTCGAAAAGTATAAGCTGCCCAAAGAACTTAAATACTTGCCGGTGGTAGAGTCTGCGCTCAATCCGCGCGCCGTATCGCGCGCTGGTGCTGGTGGGCTTTGGCAGTTCATGCCGGGCACTGGCCGCCTGGAAGGGCTGAATGCCACCCGATACATTGACGAGCGCTTTGACCCAGCCAAGTCAACTAACGCCGCCATGCGCCACCTGACCCGCCTGTACGACATGTTCGGCGATTGGGAGTTGTCGCTAGCGGCCTACAATAGCGGCTCCGGCACAGTGACGCGTGCCATGAAGCGCGGCCGTAGTCAAAACTACTGGAAAATCCAGCGCTTTTTGCCCCGCGAAACCCGCAATTACGTACCGGCCTTCTACGCTGCAGCCTACCTTTGCGAGCACTTCGCCGTACATGGCATTACACCCAACTTGCCTGACCTGGACTTGCAAATCAACCAGAGCATCAAAATCTACAACGGCATCAGTTTTTATGAAATTGCTGCCATTACAGGGCTTTCCATTGAAACTATTGAAACGCTCAATCCAGCATACATCGCGGGCTACATACCAGAAAACCCCGACGGATACTTCCTGTACCTACCACGCCGCGTAGTGCCAGCCATAATGGAATATCTGGCGGCTAAACTGCCTGATAATTCTGACCCGGAACCAGTAATGGCCGGCCCTGTGGCACTATCGAATACACCCCAGGCAGAATCCTGGTATCTGGAGCACATCTATACGGTGGAGCCAGGAGAGGAACTCACGCACCTAAACCACCTTGCTGCTCGGCTCAAATGCACACCTCAACACCTCAGAGTGTGGAACCCTGGCAATACGCCACAACTCGTGCCCGGCCAGCAGTGGAAATACTACGGTCCCAAGGCTTGGAAGCGTATGGAAACCAAGAAATTGGCCCCCGTGGAAGTCATTGCTACTCTGCCTACTCGCTTGCCCGAAGCGCTATCTTACGCTTCACCCTTGCAAACCCTCGAGCCCGAAGCGATACCCGGCACCGGATACCTCTGTGTAAAGCTTACCCAGCCTGAACGACTGCCTGATATTGCCAAGCGCTACGAAGGCGTCACCATAGATAATTTGCGCCGCCTCAATCGCGTCATGGGCAATCCGGTGTTCAAGCAAGGGCACCTGGTGCGCATCCGAGAGTTTTAAAAAACAACAGCATACTGTGCGCCGTCGTCGTTTCCATCAACTTTTGGGCGCCGGACTGGCAGGCGCTGCTCTCACTCCTTGGTATTGCGCAAGCACGCAAGATAAGCCAAATCAAGACTTAATAAAGCCAACTCGCCTGCGGCACGGCGACACAGTAGGCTTCATTACCCCCGGTAGTTTTGCTCCTGACGATGCCGTGCAGAAGGCATACCTGAATATAGAGGGTATGGGCTTTCGCGTGAAACCCGCCAAAAATCTGCGCGCCCAGCGCGGCTTCACCGCTGGCACCGATGCCCAGCGCCTGCAAGACTTGCACGATATGTTTGCCGACCCCGAGGTGAAAGCCGTGTGGTGCGTGCGCGGCGGGTATGGCTGCACTCGCTTACTGCCCCTTCTCGACTTCGACCTCATTCGCCGCAACCCCAAGATACTTATTGGCTACAGTGATGTCACAGCTTTGCTCCAGGCCATACACCTGCAAACGGGGCTGGTGTGTTTTCACGGGCCTGTAGCCTCGGCTACGTTTACCGACTATGCCAAAACCCAGCTACAGGCGTTGCTTATGCAACCAACCAATGATTATGTTATTCGCCTGGCACAAGGCCAAAAGAACAAAAAAGAAACAGAGTACCAGCCGGTAGTCATTCGCTCGGGCACAGCAGAGGGCACACTGGCTGGTGGCAACCTCTCACTCATGGCAGCTATGGCCGGTACACCACACGCATTTGACTTGCGCGGCAAACTGGTCTTCATTGAAGAGGTAGAAGAACGCCCCTACCGCGTGGATCGCATGCTCACCACCTTACTGCAAGCAGCCAACTTGCAAAAAGCTACAGGCATAGCGCTGGGTGTGTTTAATGCCTGCCACCCTAAAAAAGACGAACTTTCGCTTAGCCTAATGGAAACCCTGCAAGACCGCCTGGGCGACATAGGCATACCCGTGGTGTATGGTCTGTCCTTTGGGCATGTGTCTGATAATTGCACCTTGCCAGTAGGTATATCAGCCAGGATGGATGCTAATGCATTTGAGATTGTGCTTTTGCAGGCAGCAGTACAATAGCAAACAGATTTAAATTGCTATATTTTATTTGCTTTTTTTATTCTTTGATCTTTAAAATCCTTATACACTGAGCAACGCCAAGTTTTATGTATGATTTACAGATGTTGGGCACAAAACTTGGCAAGCCGAAGTATATTTTGAATGATGAAACGGCCACATTACTGTTAGGATTACTGGTGTTATTTGGCATTCCATTGGTATTCTTGACACCAGCGCCTGTAGGCGTATGGCGCGTTTTCGAAAAAGCAGGTAAGCCCGGCTGGGCTGCCAATGCGCCTATTTACAACTTGGTCGTATGTACAGCGATCATCCGCAAGCCCAGCTCTGGGTATTACTTATGCTTACTCCATACATTGGCTTGATCTGGCAAATTTGGGCCACCAATCTGCTGGTTAAGAGCTTCGGCAAAGATGAGGCTTCATAGTGGGCACTATTTTTCTACTGTTCATTTTTTTACCCATATTGGGCTTTGGCGATGCATGTAGGGCTGCCTGGATGGGGGTAATTGGCAATGATCTGGCTAGGGTTAGTGCTTTAGAGAGTAAATACAACATCCGGTTCAGACACTGCGGTTTCTAGGTAGGATACATACCCGAAGCGCACAAAGTAGTGCACCTTTACAGCAGTGCTCGCATGGGCTGGGGCAGGATAGACCTCAAACAAGACCGACAGATCTTCTATGCCGACCGCACATTTGTCATAACTCCTGAATTAGGCTTGGAGCTTAATATTTTTACCTTTTTCAAGCTGGGCGTATCCGGTGGCTACCGCTGGAGCCATGGCGTGGACACCCTGCCCGATACCTGACCAATAAGGACTTCAGCAGCCCAATAGATAGCTTTACCTTCCGCTTGGGCGGATTCTAGCTGGCATACAGGCAAGGGTAGAGCGGCTACTCTCCTGCCTCTGCTTCTTGTTGCCTGATGTACATTAATACTCGCCTGAGCTTTGTGAATGATGTGGTCGCTACACTACCACCAGTGAAGCCCAGACTCCGCGCAACGGCTGTACCAGGTAGAACCCTCCGGCAGGACATGACCGTTGGGCGAGGTTGCAAGGCTTTAACTGCTCATATTCTGACAGAAAATATTACCCCCGTAGATGTGAGGGATGCATGCAGCCCTAAGGACTAAGAATGGGAGGTGTGCATAGCGCAGAAAGAGGGGATTGCTGCCCCCTAGCCCCGACCTAGCTTATGCAACGCAGCCGTCAAAATTGAGCTGTTCTTCTGCCTTGCATGCTTCGCCCTAGGTTTTTGCCCTATCTTTGCCCTTGCCTTACCAAGGGAGGGCATTGCTTACATCTGGCCAATACCCAAAAAATGAATACTGCCATGACACGCGCTTTTTACCTTTTTTTGCTGCTGGTTTTCGGAGCTTTTGCTGCAGGGGCGCAGGTTTACACAGACCCTTACTTCCCACGTGACAACCACCCGGTCACCATCTATTTTGATGCTACACAAGGTACAGGCGGCCTAGCCAATTGCGGTTGTGCTGTCTATCTACACACTGGTCTAATTACGAACCAAAGTACTAGTCCGAGCGACTGGAAGCACGTGGTCACTACCTGGGGGGTAGCCAACCCTGCCTGGCAGATGACCCCAGTGCCCGGGCAGCCCAATCTCTATCGCTTCACTATCAATACCTCCATCAGGCAGTTTTACAATGTACCGGCCAACATCACCATCCTCAAGATGGCCTTTGTGTTTCGCAATGCAAATGGCACATTGGAGGGTAAAGCCACAGGTGGAGCGGATATCTTTTATGACGTGTACCCGGCCAACCTACCGTTTACAGCGCTGCTGCTGCAGCCCACTCAGCGCACGCTCATTTCCAATGCTGGAGCCAATATACCTGTACGCATGGTCACTTCTGCTACTGCCAACATTCGCCTGCTAGACAACGGCAACCTGGTGACCCAAACCAATGGCACAGAACTGAACTGGACGCTGAGCGCTACTGCCGGGGAGCATCTCATAGAACTCATTGCCAGTGATGGCTCTACGGAGCGCCGCGAGACCTTTGCCTATGCCGTACCGCAAAGCCTGCCCCCCGCCAACCCACCTGCTGGTACTCGCAGGGGCATCACCTACTTGGGCGATACAGCTGTGCGACTCACGCTATTTGCCCCCAATAAGCCCTATGCTTTCGTCATTGGTAGTTTTAACGATTGGGCGCCTCGACAAATGCATCGCAGTACAGATGGCCAGACTTACTGGATTGAAATTAGAGGCCTTACACCCGGGCAGTTCTATACTTTCCAGTACCTACTGGACGGCAACATCCGCATAGCCGATCCGTATAGTACGCTCGTACTAGACCCCGTACACGATGCCTGGATCCCGCCCTCTACCTGGCCCAATCTGCCGCCTTACCCCAGCGGCCTTACCACCGGCATAGTATCGATGATACAACCTGGGGCACCGGCTTATGTGTGGCAAAGCCAAAACTTCCAGCGCCCACCCAAAAACAAGTTGATCATTTATGAACTGCTCATCCGCGACTTCGTGGCAGCTCGCAATTACAGCACACTCATTGACACCCTCGACTACCTGCAGCGCCTGGGCGTGAACGTCATTGAGCTGATGCCTGTCAATGAATTTGAGGGCAACAGCTCCTGGGGCTATAACCCCTCCTTCCATATGGCGCTGGACAAATACTACGGCACACCCAATGACTTCAAGCGCTTTGTGGATGCCTGCCACCAGCGCGGCATAGCTGTAGTGCTGGATGTGGTGTATAACCACGCTTTCGGTCAAAGCCCACTGGCACAACTCTACTGGGACACCGCCAACAATCGCCCGGCCGCTAACAACCCCTGGCTCAACCCCGTAGCACGACACCCCTTCAACGTCGGTTTCGACTTCAACCACGAATCGCAAGCTACCAAAGACTTCGTGACCCAAGTAATGCAGTACTGGCTCACGGAGTTCAGGATTGACGGCTTCCGCTTCGATCTCTCCAAAGGCTTCACCCAAGTCAACTCCGGCAGCAACGTGGGCCTATGGAGCGCCTACGACGCCTCGCGCATTGCCATCCTCAAATTTTATGCCGACCGAGTGTGGGAAACCACGCCGGGCGCCTACGTCATACTCGAGCACTTTGCCGATAACAACGAAGAACGCGAACTGGCCAACTACGGCATGATGCTGTGGGGCAATATGAACTATGAACACAACGAAGCCAGCATGGGCTATACCTCCAACTTGACCTGGGGTTCGTATCAAGCACGTGGCTGGAGCAACCCTCACCTGATTACCTACGCTGAAAGTCACGACGAAGAGCGCTTGATGTATAAGAATCTTCAGTTTGGCAATATGTCGGGTAACTACAATGTGCGCCAGTTGCGCACCTCCCTGCGCCGCATGGAGATGGTAGCGGCTTTCCTTTATACCTTGCCCGGCCCCAAAATGTTGTGGCAATTTGGTGAACTGGGCTATGATTTCTCCATCTTTACCTGCGAAAATGGTACGGTGCAGCAAAGCAACGATGGCTGCAAACTCTCGCCCAAGCCCATCCGATGGGACTACTACAACCAACCTGACCGTCGTCGCCTCTTCGACATTACCAGTGCGCTCATTCACCTGAAAAAGAATCAGGATGCCTTCAGCACGGCCACTTTCAGTGCAAACCTGAGCACGCCCGCTAAAACCATACACCTCTTGCACCCCTCCATGAATGTGGCCCTGCAGGGCAACTTCGACGTGCAGTCGCGCAACATCCCCAACCCTTTCCCTACTACTGGCTGGTGGTACGACTACTTCAGCGGCGACAGCCTACTGGTAACCAACCTCTCTGCGCCCCTCAGTTTCTTCCCAGGCGAGTACCGGCTCTACACCAGCGTGCGGCTACCGGCACCGGCAGCCGGATACCTAACTTCGGCTTCTAACCCGCTTGCGCCCGTATGGGATGTAGAGATTATGCCCAACCCTAGTCCAAGTGGTGCCGGGCAGTTGATCTTTGGAATAGACCGCCGTGCCCAGGTACACATAGAAGTGTTGGACTTGTGGGGGCGGCGTGTGGCGCAGCCTATACGACATAGTATGCTGGATGCCGGCGAGCATTCCTTTGAATTGCCAAAGGGTCTGCCCACTGGCGCATACTTGGTGCGCATCCAGGTGAACGGCCAGGCAAGTACACGGCGCTGGATCGTGCTGTAAAAGCACGGTACGGTATAGCCTAGAAATGGCATAGTGCCCAGCCACATTGCCAAGTGTGTGCTCTGGTTTGCGCAAAATATTTTTGAGCCAATTTCGCTGCGGATTGTTTCAATTGAGCTTTAATTTAAAGCCCATGCTGCGCCAACGCATTCATGTCATTTGGCTCAAGCGCGACTTGCGCACGCAAGACCACCTACCGCTGCACGCCGCCGAGCAGGCTGGGCTGCCATATATCCCCGTGTTTATTCTAGAACCTTCCTTGATACAGTTGCCCGATACGTCGTTGCGCCATCTTCAGTTTCAGTACCATTCAGTACAGGATATGAACCGCCGCCTGGCACCGTTTGGCCAGCGAGTGGAAATATGCTTTGGCGAGGCGGAAGAAGTATTTCGGCATTTGCTCCAGTCCTTTGAACTGGCAGGGGTGTATAGCTACCAGGAAAGCGGCATCCGCCCCACCTGGGAACGCGATAAGCGAGTAAAACGCCTGCTCCAACAGCACGGTACGCCCTGGCACGAGTACCAGCGAGACGGTATCCAACGGGCGTTGAAAACTCTGGATGACTGGAAAGATGCCTGGCAGAAGGTCATGCAGCAACCAATAGTTGAGAATGGCTACGGTCGTTGTACCCACCCATACTGGTCGCACCCATTCCAAATGCCCGCTAATTTAGAAGCTCAACTCCAGGCTTATCCTGAGACTTTTCAGCCCGCCGGCGAAACCTGGGCCTGGCGATATTTGCGTTCCTTTCTTACCGACAGGGGGCGCCATTATTCTCGCCACATCTCCAAGCCACTGGAAAGCCGAAAAGGCTGCAGCCGCTTGTCGCCGTACCTAGCTTGGGGCAACATGAGCATCCGACAAGCATACCAAGCCACCCGAGAGGCTATGCGCACTATGCCCAACAGCCGACCTTACGAGAACTTCCTGACCCGCCTACACTGGCATTGCCACTTCATTCAAAAGTTCGAAAACAACTGCGACTACGACCGCCACTGCATGGACTATAGCTGCGAAACCCTGCCATACCGCGACAACTCCACCGCCCTCCGCGCCTGGGAAACCGGCCATACCGGCGTTCCTCTGGTAGATGCCGCCATGCGCTGCCTACATGCTACAGGCTGGATCAACTTTCGCATGCGCGCCATGCTGGTCTCATTTTTAGCGCATCACTTATTCCAGGACTGGCGCAAGGGCATGCACCACCTGGCCAGGTTGTTTCTGGACTATGAGCCAGGCATTCACTACCCGCAGTTCCAGATGCAGGCTGGCGTCACAGGCCGGCACATCGTACGGGTCTATAACCCTGTAAAAAATGGCCACAAGCACGACCCCTGCGGCGCTTTCGTACGGCAGTGGGTCCCGGAGTTGGCTCAAATACCCGACACCTTTATACATGAGCCTTGGAAACTCAGTGCCCTAGAGCAGGTCATGTACGGCGTGACACTGGGCCAAGACTATCCAGCACCCATTGTGCGCCTGGAAGATAAAGCCCGTGAAGCCAGGGAGTGGATCTGGGGGTTGAGAAAATCGGTTTCTTGACGTGCATCTACTCGTATGAGCCAACTACCACATGGGCTCTGCTCGGTGTATCATGCAATGAGCAATCAGTTTTAGACCAAAGAAAATCAGTTTAGCCAGCGCATACACCCCCCTCTCTTATTTACTTCAACTCGCCAGGTTTTGTGCACAACATCTGCCAGTCATGCACAAAACCTGGCGTCGCTCAGTACATAAAGCGTAGGAAGAGAGCGCGCGCGTATTGTATGGTAGGATAAATTAGCCCAGGGGCTTCTGTGCCTCACATTAGCGCAGTGTCGGGCAAAATTACCAGCCAAATGCCGGGTGCTTGGGTATTATTTTTGAAAAAACAATCCAGACGCACACATGAACGAATCGGCATGCAGCCATTTTTCTACCAGTGCACTTTTCGCAGTTTCACTTGGGTTCTGATTGACCTGCACATCGGTCGCGCTTACAAACTGCTGGACACCGAACACACTGTGGCGCAGGCGTCAGTGCAGTAGGCTTTAACAACCTAGCTAACTTCAAACCAACTGTTAAAGAAATACCGTGCTTGCACTCTCTGGAGGCATTGAAAAAAGTATCTGAAGGAAAGCGACTTTGACTAGGCCCAACAGCCTAAGCCCTGGTAGTTTGCCTGGGTGCATACTGCTTTTCAAGAGGTAGTGCAGCCGGCGAGCTATGCACTCCATGGCTCTGCTTTTGATTTCTGCGCTGTTTTATTCCACTCTTTTATTTGCCCTGGTACAACTCCTTGAGTGTACGCTCGTATTGCTTCAAAATGTGGCTGCGGCGCAGTTTGAGTGTTGGGGTCAAGTGTCCGGATTGCTCCGTCCAGGATTCGTGCAGGAGCGCAAATTTCTTCACGCGCTGGTGGTGCGGCAGGGGTTCGCAGCAGCGCTCCACCTCTTCCTCCATAAAGCGGAGTACTTTCGGGTGTAGCGCCATAAACTGGGGTGCCGTCCAGTGTACGTTATTTTGGTGACACCAGGCTTCCAGTTGTACAAAATCAGGCAAGATGAGCGCTGCGGTAAAGGGTTTGTCGGCGCCACACACCAGGCAATTTTCGATATATGGCGATTCCAGCAAGGCTCGCTCCACTGCCTGCGGTGCTACATAGCGGCCACTGCTGAGTTTGAAGAGGTCTTTTTGGCGGTCGGTAATTTGCAGGAAGCGCTTGTACACAAACTTACCTACATCGCCGGTATGGAGCCAACCTTCGGCATCAATAGCTGCACGAGTATCTTCTGGGCGGTTCAGGTAGCCCAACATCACATTAGGGCCGCGCACCAGTATTTCACCCTCGCCTTGCTCATCTGGCTCGTGTATGCGCACCTCCACTCCTGGGATAGGAATGCCCACTGTGCCGAAGCGTACCCCACCAGGATCAAAGCGATTGAATGCCACTACCGGTGAGCTCTCAGTCAGGCCGTACCCTTCGCGTATGTGGATGCGCGCTGCTGAAAACAGCCGCCCTAATTGCGGACTGAGCGCCGCCGCACCTACCATAATGCCCCGAATATGCCCGCCCAGTGCGCGCCGCCAGTGCCGAAACACCAGCCAATCGGCCAGTGCCAGTTGTATCCAGAAGGCGGGCGGAAAAGTCTTGCCGGTTTTGTACTGCCGGCCTAGACCCAATGCCCAGGCCATGATCCAACGGCTCAGCGCAGAATGCTTAGCCGCCGCCTGTATGCCTGCATAGAATTTTTCCAGCACCCGAGGCACTGCCGTGAAGTAGTGCGGGCGGGCGGCCCGCAGGTCGCGCATTAGCGTGCCGGCTTGCTCCGGGTAGTATATGGTAGCCCCGACAGCCATGTAAGCATACGTGACCGTGCGCTCAAAAATGTGGCTCAGCGGCAAAAAACTGAATACGCGATGGGTGTAGTCCATCGGAGCCAGGGCAATAATAGACTTGATATTGCTCACAATATTGCGATGTGAGAGCATCACGCCCTTTGGCTCGCCAGTAGAACCCGATGTGTAAATGATAGTGGCCAGGTCAGTATCTTGTATGGCATCGCTCAATTGCTGGATGCGTCTTCGTGCGGCTTCATCCACGGGGTGCAATGGCAGGGCAGCGCTACCTTC
The DNA here is from genome assembly GCA_938015595.1 of uncultured Saprospiraceae bacterium. GTDB lineage: Bacteria > Bacteroidota > Bacteroidia > Chitinophagales > Saprospiraceae > UBA2329. Next base: position 24,692 of record CALLPI010000024.1, read on the forward strand.
CAGATGCCATATTTGCCGCAGGTGATCGCTAGCCAGAGTGCGCAGGCGATTTTCCAGCTCTATATCTGATACAATGCAGCGTTGTATTTGCGCATCTTGGAGGATGTAGGTCACTTCGGCGTCGGATGCAGCAGCGTGTATGGGCGTCACGATAGCGCCAATTTGCTGCAAGGCAAAGTCGTGAAAATGCCACAGCGGCTGGTTGTCGCGGCAGAGCATGCCCACCCTCTCGCCGGGCACCACGCCAGCCTCCAGGAGTGCGGCGCTCAAGGCTTGCACAAGCCCAACTGCTTCTTTGGAGGAGTATTGCTTTTCGCCCTGGGCCGTCGCTCGGCTGAAGGCTACCGCCTTGGCATAGCGCGCCTCCTGGTAGGGCAGTATGTCAAACAGGCGAAGAAAGTCCATTAGCCAGTTTCAGATGCTTTGCACAAAAATAGTAATACCTTTGTCTTTGCAAAACCAAACCGCTTGCACCATGAAAAATTCTGCACTTTGGGCGTTGCTTCCCGCAATCGTTTTTGTTTTTTTGCACTGCAACAAAGAAACCCAGGCTGAAACTGATAAGCGCCTCATTCAGGCATACCTGAGCGCTCGCAACATCTCTGCCCAGGAGCACCCTGCTGGCATATTCTACGTCATTGAGCAGGAAGGCACAGGGGCGCACCCTGCTCCCAATGCCACTGTAACAGTTAAGTACCGAGGCTATCTACTCAACGGCAATGTGTTTGACCAAACCGCCCCCAACCAGGCGGCCACTTTCCCTCTAGCCAGTCTCATTGAAGGCTGGAAAATTGCTATTCCTCTGCTAAAAAAGGGGGGCAAAGGTACGTTTTGGATTCCTTCTGCGTTAGGATATGGTGCATCGGCCTTGCCCGGCATACCGGCCAATTCGGTGCTCGTTTTCGATATTGAACTGGTCAATTTTTAATCGTCTCATGCACATTATTACCCTGCGCCATGCATACTGGCAGTTCTTATTTTGTATGCTGACCTCAGTTTTAGCTGCGCAAGGCAAGTACCCTGTAGCTGATTATCTACCCAACCACCTGGGCGACAGCCTCCGTTTTCAAATTATAGCACCAGAGGCAGGCGGGCACTTCATTGTGGCCTGGCCCGACACTCAGGTCTTTCGAAAGCAAACTGTGCTCAAGCGCACCGAAAGCACCGGCGCATGGCGCCTGGAGACCATCGCCCCCGACAAAGGCTGGCAATGGTACGCACTCAGCCTGCAGCGCGGCCGGGAAATGGTGTTTGAAACGCCCCTTTTAGTACTACCTGCCGAGGCAGAACACGGCGCCACGTATCGCCAGGCAGCCAACTTCACCGTATATGCCGGCGGGCGCAAGCAAGGTGGCGGCGCACTCACCGTCGAAGTCAAAGTAGAAGGCAAGGACAGCAGCCGCACGCCGCTGCGCAACTTTGACGACTGCCTGGTCATCATTACTACCTTGATCCATACCGACCCCGATGGTATCCGCCGCGGCTACGAAGCCAAAGAATGGTATGCCAGGCATTTTGGATTGGTCAAAATGGCGGGCGAGTCCTTTGCCCTTGACAGCCGTGGCAACCGACTGCGCGCCCAGAAAAGCGCCATTATGCTGGAGAAAGCCAAGATTGGCGGCGAGCTCTATCGCTGGAATCCCTAAACCGGCAGTGAAATCGGGCGGTCTATGCCTTCTTCTAACGAGATAAAGGTCTCGGTGCGCTGTATGCCGAGTATTTTCTGAATCTTGTCGTGCAAGACCTCGCGCAGGTGATTGGTGTCTTTGCAGATTACTTTGGCAAAAATGTTGTATAGCCCGGTAGTGTAGTGCAGGCTCACCACTTCAGGTATTTCCTTGAGCTGCTTGACGGCCTCGTCGTACAACGAACTTTTGTCCAGATAAATACCCAGAAAGGCGCAGATATCGTAGCCTAGTTTGGCGTAGTCCACTGACAGGGAGTACCCCTTGACCACGCCAGCATCCTCCAGTTTTTTCATGCGCACGTGTATAGTGCCTCCTGACACAGAAAGATGTTTGGCAATATCGGTGTAGGGCTGTTTGGCATTGCGCATGAGCATGGCCAGTATCTTGCGGTCTAGGTCATCTACCTCAAACTCCTTATGGTTCATTATTTTGAAAATTTAGGCTACGAAAATAGCTAAAATGTAGCGATACTGCAAAAAACAACGCTTTTTTTTAACACTGTTTAATAAATACGCCTACTTGTAGTAGTCGGCAAAAAACTGCGGCAGTAAGCGCAAAGCGGCTAATTCTCTGTACACGGCGCGTGCTTCGCCCGCTGGTAGCCCAAAATATTGTTTGCCGGCCTCCAGGTTTTTAGACACGCCGGCCTTAGCAGAAATGATAGCCCCGTCGCCGATGCGCAGGTTCTGGGCTACGCCAGCTTGCCCGTACAAGATGACATTATCGCCGATAACAGTATTGCCTCCTATGCCCACCTGAGCCGCCAGCAGGCAACGTTGGCCAATGCGCACATCGTGGCCAATATGTACTTGGCAGTCTAATTTTGTACCTTCCCCGATGACCGTATCGCTGGAGACGCCTTTGTTAATAGTGCAGCCAGCGCCAATTTCCGCGTTGTCTTCAATGACCACCCGGCCACAAGCACGCCATTTGACAAAGCCCTCCTGCGCTTTTTTGTAGTAAAATGCATCTGTGCCGATGATGGCCCCGGGCTGAACCAGTACATTGTTGCCGATGACAGTGTGCTCGCCGATGTAAACATTGGCGCCGATGTGGCAGTTTTGACCAATGCGCACATGCGGCCCAATGACCACTTGAGGTTCAATGTGTGTGCCCTGCCCGATTTCCGCTGTGGGGTGTATGGCCGTGCTTAGCGGCTGCCAGGGGCGGTAGCGCAAAGCCAGCCGATTATAGGCATCAAAGGGGTCTCGGCATAGTAGCAGCGCCTTACCAGCAGGGGCTTTCACGCGTTCGTTGAGCAGCACGACACTGGCCTCCGAGCGCAGAGATTTATCAAAGTACTTAGCTGCGTCCACAAACGTGACATCGCCAGGCATTACATGGTGTATTTCGTTCATGCCAGTAGCTACAAGGGTAGTATCGCCTATGATTTCGGCCTGGAGCCAATCGGCCAGTTCAGTCACAGGCACAGGATGTGGAAATTTCATGTCGGTCTGTTTTGCTGGTGCAAAGGTATCAACCCCTGCTCTAAACTTGCGTTAACACACCCGAAACAATCCTGCGCGAAAGCATGACATTACCAGGGCGATTTTGTACCTTTGCGGCATGGAAGCGATTGTAGAGACTCAAGTGCCTGTGGCCAATACAGGCGATTATGACGCCAGTAATATTCAGGCGCTCGAAGGGCTGGAAGCCGTGCGCAAGCGCCCCGGCATGTATATTGGCAGCACCGACTCCAAAGGCCTGCACCACCTTGTGTGGGAGGTCATTGATAACTCCATTGATGAGCACCTGGCTGGCTATTGTACCCAGATAGACACCATCATTCACGCCGACAACTCCATCACCGTGCGCGACAACGGCCGGGGTATCCCCACTGGTATGCACGAAAAACTCAAGAAGTCGGCGCTGGAAGTGGTTATGACCGTACTGCACGCTGGCGGCAAGTTCGACAAGAATACGTACAAAGTATCCGGTGGTTTGCATGGCGTGGGTGTATCGTGCGTCAATGCCTTATCAGAGTACCTACGCGCCGAGATACACCGCGAAGGCAAAGTATTTGAGCAAGAATATGCCCGGGGCATTCCGCAAACTGATGTGCACGTGATGGGCACATCCGACCGCACTGGTACTACCATTACCTTCCGGCCTGACCCCGTCATATTTGAAACCACCGAGTACAAATACGACATTCTGGCCAACCGCCTGCGCGAAATGTCCTACCTCAACAAAGGCCTGCGCCTGACACTGACCGACGAGCGAGACCTCGACGCAGAGGATAAACCTAAGTACGAGGAATTTTATTCCGAAGGAGGGCTTGTGGAGTTCCTTAAGTACATTGATAATACCCGCCACAGTCTTACGGAAAATCCTATTTACGTGGCTGCCAGCGCCGATGACGTAATGGTGGAAGTAGCTTTTCAGTACAACAACTCCTACTCGGAGAATGTCTATTCCTTCGTCAACAACATCAACACCCGCGAAGGCGGTACGCACGTCAGCGGTTTCCGAATGGCTGTCACGCGCTTGCTGCGCAAGTACGGCGAAGACAACGACCTCTTCAAAAAACTCAAAGTAAAGCCCTCTGCTGAAGACTTTCGCGAGGGCCTTTCTGCCATCATTTCTGTGAAAGTGCCAGAGCCGCAGTTCAAAGGACAAACCAAAGGCGAACTGGGCAACTCTGAAGTTACGGGCATCGTATCGCGCGTGGTAGGTGAAGCCCTGGAGCACTTTTTGGAAGAAAACCCCAAAGAGGCTCGCAAAATCGTAGAAAAAGTAGTATTGGCCGCTACTGCCCGCGAAGCTGCCCGCAAGGCTCGTGAAATGGTGCAACGCAAAAACGTGCTCACTGGCAGCGGCCTACCCGGCAAACTGGCCGACTGTTCTTCCAAAGACCCTGCCGAGTCAGAACTGTTCCTCGTGGAGGGAGATTCCGCCGGCGGCACCGCCAAGCAGGGCCGCGACCGCGTGTTTCAGGCGATCCTACCTCTGCGTGGCAAAATCCTCAATGTAGAAAAAGCCCTGGAGCACAAAATTTATGAAAACGAGGAAATCAAGAATATCTTCACTGCCCTGGGCGTAAGCATCACGGAAGACGAAGAAGGCGAGCGACGCCTCAATCTCGAAAAACTGCGCTACCACAAAATCGTCATCATGTGCGATGCTGATGTGGACGGCAGTCACATTACCACCCTCATCCTTACCTTCTTCTTCCGATATATGCAAGACCTGATCAAAATGGGCTACGTATATATCGCTTCTCCTCCGCTTTATCTCGTCAAAGGCTCCAAAAACCAGCAGCGCTACTGCTGGAACGAAGCCGAGCGCCGGCAAGCCGTAGAAGAATTTGCCCGAGGCGGCAACCCCGACTCTGTGAAAGTACAGCGCTACAAAGGCCTGGGCGAAATGAATGCCGAGCAGCTCTGGGAAACCACTATGGACCCCTCGCGCCGGTTTCTGCGCCTGGTATCCATCGAAGACGCCCGAGAGGCCGACCGCGTGTTTTCCATGCTCATGGGCGACGAAGTACCACCTCGGCGCGCCTTCATCGAGGCCAATGCCCGCTATGCTAAAGTGGATGCTTGAGCCACTGCGGAAATGCGCCCTCGCCTCTGGTTGTAAGCAAGCATGCTTCGGTGTCTCAACGGCTGCTTCCCAGCGCCTTAGCTGCGCTCTCTTGCACGCGCCAGCATTGACCCTGCTGTACTTAGGCAGACAAAAAAACAGCCATGCGGTTTTGTGTTTTAGCCAGAGCTACTGGCCTTCCTGCTCCAGCGCATCCCAGTATTCCACCGCCCTGCGGGTGTGAGGTATGCAAATAGAGCCTCCTACGAGGTTGGCAATGGCAAATACCTCGAAAATCTGCTCGCGCGTAGCGCCCAGCTCATAGCAAGTGCCCAGGTGGTAGCGGATGCAATCGTCGCAGCGCAACACCATGGAGGCCACCAGGCCAAGCAATTCCTTGGTCTTAGCATCCAGGGCGCCATCCTGGTAGGCGTTACCGTCCAGGTTAAAGAAGCGTTTGAGCACCTTATTGTCTTGGGCCAGGATTTTTTCGTTCATCCGGGCGCGATAGTCGTTAAAATCTTTTACGATAGACATCGAATGACGGCTTTGCAGTGGTTTTACAGCTGGTAAAAGTATAAAAAAGGTAGAAACCTGGCCATGCTGAAGCAAATAGTAGTTTGGCAACAGTATCCCATGCTTTGACTCCAGGGCAATTGCCCTGAAGGGATGAGCTCCTATTGCTGAACATTTTGCTAACCTCTGACTTTATATGGAGGCTCAAGAATTCACTCGCATCTGCGCGCTTTTCGTTATCTTTACAATTGCTTTTTAAAAACCTTTGAAGCCATGAAGAGAATATATATCATAGCCGTGGTAATGGTGGCCGTGGCCATTGCCATACTGGTCAATGCGGCAAAAGACACCAGTACTTACGCCACCTTTTCTGATGCCGCTCGCAGCGGCGACAAGGTGAAAATTGCCGGCCAACTAGCCAAAGACAAAGAAATGTACTACGACCCAGAGAAAAACCCCAACTACTTCACCTTTTACCTGACCGATACCAAGGGCGAGCAGCGCAAGGTGGTGCTACTGCGCGAAAAACCCCAGGACTTTGAGATGTCAGAACAAATTGTACTTACGGGTCGTATGAAGGGCGAAGAGTTTATTGCCACTGAAATGCTGATGAAATGCCCTTCGAAGTACAAAAATGAAGAGATTTACATTAAATCAGAGAAAGGAGACATTTGATGGATAATATCCAGTACCTCAATGAAAACCTCTGGCCGGGACGCATTGGCCACGCAGGTATTTTGCTGGCTTTTGTGGCGGCGCTGTTGGGTGCGTTCTCTTACTACTTTGCCGTGCAGCGCGCCTCCCAAGAAGAAGAAGCCCGCCACTGGCTGCGCATGGGGCGCGGTGCATTTCTAGCACACGCGCTAGGCGTGCTTGCTGTCATAGGAGCTATCTTTTACGCTATGATTGCCCAGCGCTACGAGTACCAATACGTGTGGGCGCACGTGTCGGACGATCTGCCGCTCAGATACATCTTCTCAGCCTTTTGGGAGGGGCAGGAGGGCAGTTTCCTGCTGTGGATGTTCTGGCATGTGGTGCTGGGTGGCCTGCTGATGGCTTCAGCCAAAAAGTGGGAAGCACCAGTGCTGGCAGTATTACTGGCAGTAGAATTTTGTATTGCCTCCATGACCTTGGGCGTATATGTGGGTAATTTGCGCATAGGCAGCAACCCCACTTTGCTGCTGCGCGATGTGATGGATGCGCCTATCTTTGCCAATGCCGACTACCTGCAGCTTATCAAAGGCAACGGCCTCAATCCTCTGCTGCAAAACTATTGGATGACCATACACCCTCCTACCCTATTCCTGGGTTTTGCCTCCACCGTTATACCTTTTGCATTTGCCGTGGCAGGCTTGTGGACGCGCGACTACGCCGGCTGGATACGTCCGGCGTTACCCTGGGCCTTATTTAGCGGTATGATTCTGGGCACAGGCATCCTCATGGGCGGCGCCTGGGCTTACGAGGCGCTGAGTTTTGGTGGCTACTGGGCTTGGGACCCCGTGGAGAACATGTCGCTTGTACCTTGGCTCACCCTGGTGGCGGGCATACATACGCACCTGGTAGCCAAAAACACCGGGCACTCGCTGCGCAGCACTTTTATATTTTATATGCTCACGTTTGTGCTTATCCTGTACAGCACTTTTATGACGCGCAGTGGCGTGCTGGGCGATACCTCTGCCCACGCCTTTACAGAAATGGGGCTGGGCTGGCAACTCACGGCCTTTGTGCTGATGTTCCTGGTCCTGCCGGCCATTCTGTTGGCGGGTCGCTACCGGTACATTCCTGCGCCTGCCAAGGAAGAAGCGCTGGCTTCCAAGGAGTTCTGGATGTTCATCGGCAGCTTGGTATTGTTGTTCTCGGCTGTACTCATTACTAGCTCCACCTCGCTGCCGGTCATCAATAAGATCCTCCAGTTTTTTAATCCAGCCTACGTGGGGCGCGTCATTACGGAGCCAATTTCGCATTACAACAAGTATCAGCTCTGGATTGGCGTATTCATCGGGCTATTCTCCGGAGGGGCGCAGTGGCTGCGCTGGCGCGAGGGCAACTGGGCAGCCAACCGGCGCAAATACGTGCTGCACACCGGCCTGGCTGTGGTAGCGGCTGCAGCCCTGAGCTGGCTGACAACCCTTTGGATCAACGCCTATGCCTGGCAATACTGGCTACTGTTGTTTTCAGGGTGGTTTACGCTGATTGTCAACTTAGATTACATCATTGGATTCTTGCGGGGCAACCTCAAACTCGGAGGCTCTACCATGGCCCATATTGGCTTTGGCATGATGCTCATTGGCATATTGGCCTCGGGGCTCAACAAGCGCTTCATCTCTGTGAATACCTTTGTAATGGACGGTCTCATCGAGGGGGCTGATTCCGAGCGTATTAAAAATAACGTGCTCTTGTTCAAAGGCGTTACCCTGCCTATGGCGGGGTACGAAGTCACGTACGTGAGCGATACTATCGAAAACCTGACGCGCACCTACACCGTCAACTATAAGCGCAGAGATGCCACTGGCAAAGTGGTGGAAGACTTCAACCTGCACCCCAACATCATCTACAACAAAGACTTCACCAAGATTGCCGCCTCCAATCCCGACACCCGGCAATACCTGCACAAAGACATCTTTACGCATATCTCCTCCTTACCACAGGTGGAGATGGATGTCGAATTTCGTAAACAGCGCGAAGACAGCCTCCGATACAAGGCCGTACGCTTGCCTATGGGCCAAACTGTGACCCTCCTGGATACCGTGCCCATTCGCAACCGAGATACCTTTGTAGTGAGAACCTACTCGCTGACCCTGGATGAGATCACGCGCAACCCCACTCACCCTGACTACAAACCCCAACAGGGCGACTTAGCGCTAGGCGCTGCTATCCATGTGAAACGCGACGATGACGACAGTACTTTCACAGCCCGGCCGGTGGTCATCTCGCGAGGGCAATTGGTGTACTACTTCCCTGAGCAGATCAACGAACTGAGCACCCGTGTGCGTCTGCATCCCGATATATTCGATGAAGTGTTCACCCCTGAAGAAGAACTAACCTACCGAGACTTTACCTTCAAAATCGGGCAGACCATTTCCTTCGAGGGATTGCAGGTGCGTTTTGACGGCTTCAATCCTAAGGCTGAGCATCCCAGCCTGCAAAAGAAAGAAGGTGATCTGGTAGTAAGCGCCCGTATGCACATTACCTCACCCAACGGGCAAAGCTACCAGGCTGAGCCAGTCTTTTTCATACGCGATAATACCCCCTATAATCTCAAAACGGAAGTGGAAGACCTGGGGCTGCACCTGCGCTTTGTATCTATAGACCCCGAAACCGAAACCGCTCAACTGCGCTTGGCGCGCAAGGAGCGCCGCGTCACCGGAGCACCGGTAGAGGTGGCCACGCAGTCGCTCCGGTCAGACTACATTGTGCTGGAAGCCATTGAGTTTCCGGGGATCAACCTGTTTTGGCTGGGCTCTACACTCATGATGCTGGGACTCGGCTTGAGCATGGCGCACCGCATAGGCCAAGTGAGCAAACATCAGGAAGCGTGAAAGAAGCGCCTGGCATTGTACTCATTGGCGCGGGGCGGGTGGGTAGCCACTTAGCGCGCCGCTTGGTCGCATGCGGCTTGAGGCCAGTGCAAATATTTAATCGAACCCTGGAGCGGGCCCTGATTCTGGGGCAAGCACTGCAAGTACCGTTGGCTGCCACATGGGAACAACTCCTACCCGATGCCAACTTATACCTGATAGCTGTACGCGACGACGCCATACCCCAGGTAGCGGCGCAGTTAGCAGCTGTGGTTCAAGGCCGCAGTCCGCTGGTGGTGCACACTTCCGGTGCTACGCCCATGCAAGTATTGCAGCCTTTTTTTGCGCGTTGCGGGGTATTTTATCCGGTGCAGACTTTCAGCGCGGAGCGACAGCCTGATTTTACCCGGATCCCCATTTGCATTTTTGCGCAACATGCCAATGATGTAGCCTTGCTGCGCCACCTGGCATTGCGCGTATCGGGCATGACGTACGAAGCCGACGATGAGCAGCGCCTCGGGCTGCACGTGGCAGCGGTGTTTGTCAATAATTTTGTGAACTACCTCTACAGCATTGGGCAGAGCCTGATGCAAGAAGCAGGATTGCCTTTTGAGTTGCTGTGGCCACTTATAGTAGAAACTGCCGAAAAAATCCAAGCAGGCATCCCCCCGTCAGAAGCACAAACCGGCCCTGCCTATCGCGGCGATGCTGCTACAGTGCAGCGACATCTGCAATATTTACAGCAGCACGCGGCCTACCGCAAAATATATAGAATGTTGAGTATCAACATAAATCCTGTACTGGAGCAGCAGTGGCCGCTTACCGAAGGAGGGCTGTCGCCACAAGACGAATGAAATTACCTATTGGCACAGTGCGTTGGATACTGGTAAAAAAAGCGTATCTTTGCCGCCAGTTTTAAAAGCTCCTGCCGTTTGAGACCACTTGTTTGGGCTTTTCTGATGATTGGGGGCGTACTGACCGCAGGAGGACAGGGCGCTCCAAATCCCTTCGACCTCGTGCCAAGGCTGGCGCCCATAACCGACAACGGACAGCATACTGCTCCGACTTGGCAATCTGGCAACCCCTTTGATGTAGCCCATGCAGTGGGTGCGGCGCCGGTAGCAGTGCTACGCGCAAAGAAAGCCAGGCCGGAACGGCCGGCGCTCTCTGAGCGCGAAAAATACAGTACGTTCATCTTTGCTATTACGATGGGGAGTCTGTTTTTGGTTACTATTCTCATCACCATATTTCGTTCGGTATATCAACGAGCATGGCATGGCTGGCTCAATGAAAACATGCTCAACCAGATTTACCGCGAAAGTCAGACCGCGGGGGTGTTGCCTTATTACATACTATATGTATTTTCTATTGTATGTACTGGTACGTTCATCTTCCTGGCTACGCGCCTGCTTGGGATCAATCTGGAGCAAACACTCTGGCTAGGTTGGAGCGCCTGTGTAGCCAGCGTGTTGGCGCTGCTCCTGGCCAAGCACGGGGTGCTCTCTTATCTGGGTGCGGTATTTGGCGTGGAGAAAGAAGCTGGCACATACAGCTTCACCATAATGATATTTGGCATCTTACTGGGGATAATTTTATTGGTGGCCAATGTATTCCTGGCTTATGGCCCTGAAGCCTATCGGAAAGGGGCGCTGTTTACAGCATTTGGAATTATCGGCCTTGTGTATGTTTTTCGTTCGTTGCGAGGCCTCTTTATTGCCAATAATTTTATAGCCTCTCATCCGTTCCACTTTTTTTTGTATCTTTGTACCGTCGAAATCGCTCCTGTATTCGTATTGATCAAACTGATTCGGTATCAGATATGAACATGCGTTCGCAGGGGATTAAACCAGCAAAACCATAACTGAATGTCTGCAAACACAAAAGCCAAAGAAGAGACCTACAAAAAGGTGAAAACCATCTTGGTCTCACAACCCAAGCCTGAACGTTCGCCGTACTATGAGCTGGAAAAAAAATACGACCTCCAGATAGATTGGCGCCCTTTCATTCACGTGGAGCCGGTCTCAGCCAAGGAGTTCCGCAAGTTTCGCATCCGCCCCGACGAGTACACGGTCATCATCTTCACGAGCAAGTATGCGGTGGATCACTTCTTCCGCCTGTGCGATGAAATGCGCATCAAGATGTCGCAGGAGACCAAATACTTCTGCGTGACCGAGGCAATCGCCAATTATCTGCAAAAATTCATCGTTTATCGCAAGCGCAAGGTCTTTGCAGGGGCTAAGTCCATTGAAGATCTCACCTCAGCACTCAAGAAGCATCGCAACGAAAAATTTTTGCTGCCCTGCAACAATCTTGGTAGCCAGGAAGTAACTTCCTATCTTAAGACGCTAGGTATTCCGTACCAGGATGCACTCATGTATCGCACAGTAAGCAGCGACTTGTCCGATCTCTCGGATGTCACCTACGATATGTTGGTGTTTTTCAGCCCGCAAGGCATTGAATCGCTTTTCGATAATTTTCCGAACTTCAAGCAAAATGAAACGCGCATTGCCGTGTTTGGCAACAGTACCCTCAAGGCCCTGGAAGAAAAGGGCCTGACGCCTAACATTAAAGCGCCCACACCGGAAGCGCCGTCTATGACCATGGCGTTGGAGTTATACTTACAGAAGTCTAATCCATTAACCTAAGCAAGTGCGCTATGGTGTTTCTGGATTTTGAGAAGCCACTGGAGATGCTCCATGACCAGCTCGAAAGGCTCAGGCAAGTGGGCGAGGAAGGCGATTTGGATATGACCGAGCAAATCAAGGAGCTGGAAAATCGCATTCGGAGCAAGCGCAAAGAAATCTATGCCAACCTCAATGGCTGGCAAAAGGTGCAACTCTCACGGCATCCAGAGCGCCCCTACACCCTGTTTTACATCAATCAGATGTGCAAAAAGTTTGTGGAATTGCATGGTGATCGCTGCATCAAAGACGACAAGGCCATCGTGGGCGGGCTAGCTTCGTTAGATGGGCAAACTGTCGTTATTCTTGGCCACCAAAAAGGCGTGAACACCAAGATGCGCCAGTATCGCAACTTTGGCATGGCCAATCCTGAGGGCTACCGAAAAGCACTCCGGTTGATGAAGTTAGCCGAGCGCTTTGGCTTTCCGGTCATCACCTTAATTGATACGCCCGGGGCTTATCCTGGCGTGGAGGCAGAAGAGCGTGGCCAAGCCGAAGCCATTGCGCGCAACCTATTTGAAATGGCGCAATTGCGCGTACCCATCGTCAGTGTCATTATTGGCGAGGGGGCTTCAGGCGGTGCCATTGGTATCGGGCTGGGCGACCGGGTCTATATGCTCGAATATACCTGGTACTCCGTGATTTCTCCTGAATCATGCTCCTCCATTCTCTGGCACAGTTGGGACTACAAGGAGCAAGCTGCTGAGGCACTTAGGCTCACCTCCGACCATATGCAGCACTTTGGGCTAATTGACGGTGTCATCAAGGAACCCATAGGTGGCGCGCATACTGCGCCTGAAGAAATGGCCAGGTTATTGAAGCGGCAAATAAAAAAGGCTCTGGCCGAACTGGCCGATATGACGCCTGAAGCCCGCATTGAAGCCCGCATCCGAAAATACGAGCAGATGGGGACCTACGAGGTGGTCGAACCCGAAGAACCAAAGACTAGAAAAAGACGCTGAGCACAGCGCCAATGCCTGTCATTCGTCTGTTTTAGTACTGCATCATTCTCATGAGATTACTACAACACACTCGCCAATTTTTCCAACGTCGGGCTATGCGGCGGCTTCTGCAGCAACAATTTCCTCGCCAGGAGAAGTTGCGCTACAGCGACATGCGCACGGTGGGCATTCTCTTCGATGCCTCTGAACTGCAGCGCCGCGAACAAGCACTTCGCTTTGCTGACAAATTGCGGCAGCAAGGTAAAAAAGTAAGCCTGCTGGGCTTTTTCGACCACGAGGTAGAGCGTGGGGAGTTTACCTTCCCCATCTTCACGCAAAAGGACTTTGACTGGGGGATGCGCCCCCTTGGCGATGCGCTCTGCCGGTTTTTAGACACACCGCTGGATTTACTCATCCATGCTGACACCCATAGCCAAAACCTGTATGCCTTGGGCGCACTGGCGGCCAGCAAAGCTAAGTTGCGTGCTGGGCCTTACGCTGGCCTGACCGAATGCTATGAACTTATGGTCGATAACTCCGGCAATGCAGACTTGCCTTATCTACTGAGCCAAATTGAGTTTTTGCTTGAAAAAACCAATGTGAAACATTATGAAGCGGCTTAATTGGCGGGGCGTAGGCGTGGCGCTCGTCACCCCATTCCGTCAGCACAAGGTGGACTGGCCCGCGCTGGCTGGCCTCATTGAGCACGTCCTGCAAGGTGGAGCCAGCTTTGTGGTGTGCCTGGGCACCACAGGTGAGGCCATTACGCTAAGCCCGGAAGAAACTTCGGAAGTATTGCAATTTACTGTAGCCAAAGTGGCTGGTCGCGTGCCAGTGATAGCCGGCTTTTTTGGCGACAACTACACCGAGCGCCTGACCTCAAAGCTAAAACACTACGACCTCAGCGGGGTGGACGCCGTCATGTCTAGCAGCCCCTCCTACAACAAGCCAACCCAAGAGGGTATCTACCGGCACTACATGGCCGTAGCTGACGCTTCGCCACTGCCGGTGATCATCTACAACGTGCCCAGCCGAACGGCCTCTCTGATACAGGCCGATACTATCGTTCGCCTAGCACACAGCCACTCTCGGTTTTTGGGGGTGAAGGACGCCTCCGGCGACGTAAGCCAAGCCATGAGAATTCTCAAAGAACGACCAGAAGGATTTCTGCTGTGGTCGGGCGACGACGTACTCACACTGCCGCTCATTGCTTGCGGGGCAGATGGTGCTATCTCAGTCATTGCCAATGCCTTTCCGGCGGAATTTTGCGGCATGGTTCGCGCCTGCATTCAGAATGACTGGGCGAGGGCGCGGCACCTCAACGATTTGTTGTTGGATATTCATCCGTATTTGTATGCCGAAGGCAACCCTGCTGGTGTGAAAGCTGTTCTGCAAGTGCTGGGATGGTGTAGCCGCGAGGTGAGGCTTCCGTTGACGCCAGCCACGCCTGAGTTGGTGGGCAAAATCGAAGCCGCTCTGGCGCAACTTCCGGCGCTGCAAGCATCTGCATCGGTGAGCTTGTAGCGAGCTTTCTATATTCGACTTTGGCATGGACTTTCAACTTGTTTCTCCTTTCGTACCCACTGGCGACCAACCACAGGCAATTGCTCAGTTAACTGCGGGCATTCAGGCGGGTGAGCGCGCACAGGTGCTGCTGGGCGTTACTGGTTCGGGCAAGACCTTCACCATGGCCAACGTCATCGCCCGCGTCAATCGGCCTACGCTTGTGCTTACCCACAACAAAACCCTCACGGCGCAACTGTACGGCGAGTTTCGGGAGTTTTTCCCGCATAATGCAGTAGAGTATTTCGTGTCTTACTACGATTACTACCAACCTGAAGCCTACATTTCTGCGACGGATACTTTCATTGAGAAAGACCTGGCCATCAACGAAGAAGTGGACAAACTGCGCCTGCGGGCTACCTCTTCCCTGCTCTCCGGTCGGCGCGACATCATCATCGTGGCCTCGGTATCTTGCATCTATGGCATGGGCAATCCAGAGGACTACAAGTCGGGCATCATCCGCATACATCAAGGGCAAGCCCTTTCGCGTAACAGTTTTTTACATCGCCTGGTGGACAGCCTCTATTCCCGTACCGAAACTGACTTCCGAAGAGCTACCTTCAGGGTACGCGGCGACACTGTGGACATCAACCTCCCATACGTGGAGTACGGCTACCGCATCACTTTCTACGGCGACGTCATTGAAACTATTGAAATCATTGAGGTTGAAAGCGGCAAGCGTATTGAAGCTATGGAAAATGCTGCTATTTTTCCGGCCAACCTATACGTAGCGCCCAAAGAACGCCTCCAACAGATTATTCGCGAAATTGAAGACGAACTGTACGAACAGGAAAAATACTTTGAGCGCGAGCGCAAATTTCTGGAAGCCAAACGCATACGCGAACGCACCACCTTTGACTTGGAAATGATCAAGGAACTGGGTTATTGTAGCGGCGTAGAAAATTACTCGCGTTTTTTTGATGGTCGGCGGGAGGGTACGCGCCCCTTTTGCCTACTGGACTACTTCCCCGAAGACTACCTCATGATCATTGATGAAAGCCACGTGACCGTACCCCAGGTGCGCGGCATGTACGGTGGCGACCGCGCGCGTAAGCTCAGCCTGGTCAATTATGGCTTCCGCTTGCCCAGTGCCATGGACAACCGCCCGCTCAACTTCTCTGAGTTTGAAGAACTCATCCACCAAGTCATTTTTGTGAGCGCTACCCCCGGCGACTACGAGCTGGAGCAAACTGGTGGCGTATTTGTAGAACAACTCATCCGGCCTACTGGCTTGTTGGATCCGCCCATTGAAGTGCGCCCCAGCATTAACCAGATAGACGACTTACTGGAAGAAGTCAGCGAACGCATCAAACGCCAGGAGCGTGTGCTCGTCACTACGCTCACCAAGCGCATGGCCGAGGAACTCAGCAAATACCTGAGTAAACTTGGCATCAAGGTGAGCTACATTCACTCCGAGGTGGACACTATGGAGCGCGTAGAAATCCTTCGCAATCTGCGCCTGGGCGAGTTTGATGTGCTGGTGGGCGTCAACCTGCTCCGCGAAGGGCTTGACCTGCCGGAGGTTTCACTGGTAGCTATACTGGATGCCGACAAGGAGGGCTTCCTGCGCAACGAGCGCTCGCTGACCCAAACGGCGGGCCGCGCAGCCCGTAATGTCAATGGATTGGTTATCTTCTATGCCGATCAGATCACCGAATCCATGCAAAAAACCATTGATGAGACCAACCGCCGGCGTTCTATCCAAATGGCCTACAACGAGGCCCATGGTATTGTACCCCAAACGGCGCGAAAAAGTTCGGAAGACATCCTCAGCCAAAAATCCATCCTCGACATCAGAAGTGCTAAACCTCAGCCCAAACCCTACGTAGAGTCGGAGCAGCCCAGTATTGCCGCCGACCCGCTGATCAGCTACCTGACCCGCGACCAGATAGAGGAACTCATCCTGCAAACCGAAAAGAAGATGAAACAAGCTGCCAAAGAACTCGACTTCGTATCGGCAGCCATGTACCGAGATGAGCTGTTTGAGCTGAAGGCCAGGCTGAACAAAACGGCCTGATGCACTTGTGCGGGTATTTTGCTGTGGTTTGTCGTCCGCCCAACTCTGCAACCCAAGTAAGTTGGAATACTCGAAAAAATGAAGGATATCGCCTGGAGCAAGAGGCAGAAGCAGGGCGCACCCACCACACTTATACCTGACACACCCTGTGCTAGTACAGGATGGCTATTCTACGGCCTTTCTTAGAGTAGGTACAGGCTGCAAGAGTAGGCTGGCTCGGGCGATGAGGCGTGCTCATTTTCAGCGCGTTGTTTTTAGCTATATGGAGCAACGCCAAGTTTTGTGCATGATTTGCGGATGTTGCGTACAAAACTTGGCGAGTCGAAGTATAGTTCTGCAAATTCTGGTATTATTGTGCCTGATTTCAACTGCGTTGCACATGAAGGCTATCCTTTTGTTGGTCTATTTGACTTGGAGTGTCCTCTTATCGGCTCAACAACTAGATGTAGATGCCGATGCGTTGTTCATCCGAAAAATTCACCAACAGGCGCTCTCTGACGGGCGCTGTTACCAGTGGCTGAGCGACTTGTGCCGCGTGGCACCCGGGCGCCTGGCTGGTTCGCCAGCTGCTGCTGCTGCAGTGGACTACACCCGCTTTGTGTTGGATACCTTGAAGCTTGATTCCGTATGGCTACAGCCCTGTACAGTATCCCATTGGGTACGCGGGGACAAGGAACAGGCGCGCATTGTAAATTCCCGTAAGATGGGCAGCGTGGATATGCGTGCACTAGCGCTGGGCAATTCGGTGGGCACAGGCCCAGGTGGCCTCACTGCTGAAGTGGTGGAAGTACACAGCTTGGATGCCGTGGATAGCCTGGGGCGCAAGGGCGTGGAGGGCAAAATTGTGTTTTTCAATCGCCCAATGGATCCAGCTATTGTCAACACCTTTGCTGCATATGGGGGCGCGGTGGACCAGCGCGGTGCAGGAGCTGCCCGCGCAGGCAAGTACGGTGCTGTGGGGGTGTTGGTGCGCTCCATGACCCAGGCCATTGACACTGTGCCCCACACTGGTGCCATGAGCTACGCCCCTGGCGTCAAGCCCATACCGGCTATGGCCATCAGCACCGCTGATGCCGAACTGCTCAGCGCCTTGCTGAGCGAGGAGCCTGTGCGCGTGTTTATGCGCTCCACTTGCACCATGCTACCTGACCAGATTACCCACAATGTTATTGGCGAAATACGCGGTAGCGAGCACCCCGATGAAATTATTTTGGTAGGGGGCCATCTCGACTCGTGGGACGTAGGGGGTGGTGCTCATGACGATGGTGCCGGATGCGTGCATGCCATGGACGTACTGCGCATTCTCAAGCAAGTGGGCTACCGCCCCAAGCGTACCATCCGCTGTGTGTTGTTTGCCAACGAGGAGAATGGCCTGGCAGGTGGTCGCACCTATGCCCGTATCTCCAACGAAAATAAGGAATACCACTTGGCGGCTATCGAATCTGACCGCGGAGGTTTCACACCCCGCGGCTTCAATGCCGAGGCGGATGAGTCTGTATTCACAGAAAAATTCAGAAAGTTGAGCACCTGGTTGCCCTTGCTGGAGCCATACGGCTTGTACCTGCGCAAAGGCGGCTCAGGAGCCGACATCAGCCCCCTGCGCAGCCAAAAGGGCCTGCTTGTCGGATTTGAGCCCGATACTCAGCGCTATTTTGACTTTCACCACACTCGCAACGATAATATTGACGCTGTAAACAAGCGCGAACTGGAGCTCGGCGCCGCCGCCATAGCCACGCTGGTCTATCTGATTGACAAATACGGCTTATAGCAACGTAGTTTGTACAAAATCCTGTTTGTTTGGAAAATCAGTATTGTAATGTAAGCCCCTACTCTCGCGGCGCATGGAGGCTGAGCGCGTAATGAGATATGCAATGGTGATGAGATTGCGCAGCTCGCACAACTGCGGCGAAATGGTAGTAGTATTGTAAATTTCCTCCGTTTCGCGGTACAGCAGTTCTAAGCGGTCCATGGCACGCTTGAGGCGTATATTGCTGCGCACGATGCCTACATAGCTGCTCATGATCTCTTTGAGTTCTTTAGCACTTTGGGTGATGAGTACCATCTCCTTAGGGTCAGTAGTGCCGCTGGCGTTCCAGTTGGGTATGCCAGTTTTCCAAGTGACCCCGTCAATTTGAGCTACAATATCTGCTGCTGCCCGATAGCCAAAAACCAGCGCCTCAAGTAAGGAATTGGAAGCCAGGCGATTGGCACCATGCAGACCAGAGGAGGTGCACTCCCCTACAGCATATAGGTGCCGGATATTGGTGCGCGCCTGGACGTCGGTGCGGATACCTCCGCATAGGTAATGGCAGGCTGGCACCACGGGAATCATGTCCTGCATAGGGTCAACGCCAATACTGAGGCACTTGTCGTAGATGGTGGGGAAGTGCGCGATGAAGGCGTCTTTGTCCAGGTGGCGGCAATCGAGAAACATACATTCCTCGCCGCGCTGCTTCATTTCGCTGTCAATGGCGCGCGCTACAATGTCGCGCGGTGCTAGGGACTCACGCAGGTCGTATCTGTGCATGAATGACTCCCCTTCGCGGGTTTTGAGGATGCCGCCAAAGCCGCGCACAGCCTCCGACACCAGAAACGCCGGGTTTTCGCCAGCGGGATTGTAGAGTGCCGTAGGGTGAAATTGGACAAATTCCATGTTTTCTACCCAGCCCTTGGCGCGATATACCATAGCGATGCCATCACCAGTGGCAATGACAGGGTTAGTAGTATTTCGATACACCTGCCCGGCGCCACCAGTAGTTACTACTGTTGTACGGGCCAGGAAGGCTTCAATCTCGTTGGTGCGCTTGTTGAGGGCATACACGCCGTAGCACTCAATGCCGGGTGTGAGCCGCGTGATGACGTAGCCAAGGTGGTGCTGAGTGATGATGTCAATAGCAAAGTAGTGCTCCAGTATTTCGATATTTTTAAACTCATTAGCCTTGGCCATGAGAGCGCGTTGTATCTCCCAGCCAGTGATGTCTTTGTAGTGTAGAATGCGATTTTCGGAGTGCCCTCCCTCGCGGCCCAGGTCGTAGTCGGTCTCGGCATGGCTTTTGTCAAAGCGCGTACCCCAGTCAATGATCTCGCGCACGCGCTGGGGGCCTTCCGTTACTACGATGCGCACGGCGTTGAGATCGCAGAGACCGTCACCAGCATCCAGGGTATCTCTTATGTGCTTTTCAAAGGAGTCTGCACTTTCATTCCACACGGCCGCTACGCCACCTTGCGCATAGCGGGTGTTGCTTTCGTTGCTTACGGTCTTGGTCAGCACAGTGATGAGAAGTTCTGGTCTTTGCGAGGCAATGTGAATAGCCGTGCTCAGCCCCCCGATGCCCGAGCCAATGATGAGTACGTCAGTCTGATTCATGGTTAATCCTGCTGCAACTTTTTATTCGGCAAAACTAACAAAAGCGCGAAGGGCAGGTTGTAAAAAAGTACGTCTGACAAAAATCAAACGCGGGTTTGACCGTCGTCATTTCTGCTCAAATGACCTGGGCTTATTTTTGAAGTGTTACATTGCTACTGCGCACAAAACTAGGCGACTATGACAAGTGCACTCCATCTTAAGCAAATACTGATAGCGTTAGGACTTGACGACGCCGACGAAGCACTCCTGCGTTTTACGCATATGCTGGCTGCACCGCTGGGCATCGAAAATGTACACGCCCTGCACGTGTTGCCCAGCTTTGACTTACTCAACGCGCTTCTGGAACGGGAAGCAGACGCTATGCTCTCTAGTTTTGACCTGGAAGCCCAAACGCTCAGTCAATTAAAGCAAGTAATGGATGCGCACTTTGGTACCCAGCACAACCTAAAAAATAACGTGCATGTACGCAGAGGCGACCCCCTGCAGGAGATTATTACCTTTGGCCAGACGATGCCCACTGACCTTCTGGCAATTGGCAAGCACAGCGGAGGTAGTGCTCGGGGTGTCCTCTCCGGCAACCTCATTCGCAAGGCCAAGAGCCACACCCTGGTAGTGCCAGATCATGCTCAACCTCGCCTGGCTCGCCTATTTATACCAGTAGACTTCTCCCGAAGCTCTATCCAAGCCTTGCAAGTAGCTGCTGCCCTGCGGCAGGCTTGGTCTCCAGCGCTGGAGGTAACCCTTGCACACGTGTATGACTTGCCCAGTATCATGGCCTATCGCATACGCAAAACCCAGGAAGAACTCCACGCTATACTGAAAGAAGACCGCCTGGCTGCCCTCGGCGACTTCCTTCAACAATATGCGCCCGCACTGCAAGGTCAGTGTAACTGCATGGCGTTGAGCAACGATCAATATAGTATAGCAGAAGTCATCCTCGATGCAGCCCACCGCCAGGAAGCCGACCTCATCATCATGGGCGCCAGAGGCCACTCCAAGGTAGAACTACTGCTCATGGGCAGCGTCACCGAGAGCTTGTTGCAAATGAATGACGCCATACCCCTCTGGATTGTAAAATAAAGTGAGGTTAGTTTTTTTATGGACTGCCGACCTAGACTTCCGCATCGGCAGTCTTTTCTCTCTGTTGTTGCGCAAAACTATAAACCATGATCATCTCCGACCATAAAACCCTCCGTGAAATCAAGGAGGAATTTCATCGGTACCTGCCACACCTCAGGATTGAGTTTTATGCCATCCCGCACGACAGCGGCGAGGGGTCTTACTCCAAAGAACTGCTAGACCCCGACCTCTGCATTGGCGAGGTACGTACCTTGCACCAGGAGGGAGACCTACCGGTAGATGTTGGCATGACCGTAGCCGAATTTGAGCAGGCCATGCGCAACAAATACGGACTTTTCGTGCAGGTGTTCCGAAAGTCGGGCAATCTTTGGATGCAAACTACTGCCACTGACCACTGGACACTGGGCGAACAAAACCGCAAAGGCGGCGCTTCAGAAGAAGCCTGGATGGAAAAAACTTCAAAAGAGTAGCCTGTAGCATATATTTATGGCGTCGGAATTGCAGTAAATATCTATCTTTCCCACTATGTTTTGCACACCATAAACCGACGCTGCTATGCTCAACCAGGTAGAAAACCCACAAATCCAGCAAATTCTAACCCTGCCTGCCGATTCGGATGCCGGCTGGCGCGGCGACCTGGAGCGCCTCCGCCGCGGCGATGTAAACCTGAGCCGTAAAACCATCGGCGAAAACTCCATTCGCGCCATTCAGCGCCTGCTCATTTTTCTGGGGTATTCCACAGCCTCCACGGGGGCGTTCAGTATTGATGGCGACTTTGGCCGAGGTACTAATCGCGCCGTAGCGCAGTTTCAGTTTGAACACGGGCTTAATCCTGCACTCAAACGACAACACCTCTGCTATCCTTGTACCTGGCAAACGGCGCGTTCTGCCATCAAAGCCGTGCCTGATGTGTTGCTAGATGTGCCCACACTGGAGAAGATGCTGGATAAAACGCTGGAGGCTATTGCCAACAACCAGGTCAACTGTGGTAGCTTTGACGCGGCCCTGTTTCACCTCAACAGCTTACATCAGAACCGACTGCTCAATTGCCGCCAGATACTGGATCGCTACGGCGCCATGACGCAAGCCGCCATGACCCGCATCAGCAAAGATCACAAGGTCAACATTCGCCCAGAGTGGATACTGACCATCATCCGCCAGGAAACCGGAGGTGTAGTGCGCCCGCGCTTTGAGCAGCACTTACTCTCGGCAGCCAATGCCAAAATGCCTCAGATGGACTTTGCCGAGTTGCGCTACCGCTCCATGAGCTTTGGCCTGGGGCAAATCCTGGGTTCTAATTATCGCATTGTGGGGGCGGCTTCTGCTCAGGCCATGTTTACCAGCCCACTGGAGGAGCAGGTGTTGTTTGTGGGGCGATTCCTGGCTCGCCATCGAGCCATGGCGCCAGTAGTGGCCAAGAGCAATCCAAGTTCTGCCGATTTCCACGTTGTTGGCAGGCACTACAATGGCCCAGCCTATGCCAAGCACCACTACCATGAGAGCATAGAGCGCTGGTTTAAGGAGTTTCGCAATCTGATGAAATGAAAGCGATGAGGTGTTAAACTTACCTTAAGGCAGGTTTTGCACACCATAAACTGCTTGGTGGAACTGTTTCCTGATTGTACTTTTACAATTCTTTTTTCCTCAACTACTATGAGCAAGCGACTATATCTATTGTGGGTGGTTATCCTCGGCGGCCTTCTTCCTTCGTCGCCCGCAGTAGGGCAAGCCATCTCCTGGCAATCCTGGGAAGAAGGCGCTGCTAAGGCTGCACGCGAAAACCGCAAAATCCTGCTTTTCGTTTATACGCCCTCTTGCGGCTGGTGCAAAAAACTGGAGCAAGAGACCTTGACCCAAACGCAGGTAACGCAAGCGATCAAGTCAAATTTTGTGACCATCAAACTGAATGCCTATGAAAGCGCCGACCTGGAATTTCGCGGCAAGTGGTATCGAACCAGCAGTGCAACCAGCAATGCCCGGCTAAATCCTCTGGTGACTACCCTTCTGGAGGGCAGAGCCAGTTTTCCGGCGCTGGTCTTCCTGGACGAAACACAGCAAGTCTTGCAGACTTTCGCCGGCTTCAAACAGGCAGATGAACTGCTGCCCATTGTGGTGTACTACGGCAAAGACCACTACAAAAACATGCCCTGGCAGTCCTTTTACCGCAAGTTTGTGGTAGAGTAGCGCAGTTTTGTGCTAACAAGGTCATACTTTTGTCCGTCATGCAAGAGCCGGAGCAACACATCCTATTTGGTCGGCATCCCGTGCTGGAGGCGTTAGAGGCTGGCACCGACATAGACCGCGTAGTACTACAGCAAGGTGTGCGCGGCGAGTTTGAAAAGGCCGTGCGCAATGCCTGCCGCCAGCGGAAAGTACTGCTCCAGGTAGCACCCAAAGAAAAACTAGACCGCGCAGTACGAGGCAACCACCAGGGCATAATTGCCTACACGGCAATCATCCAATACCAACCCCTGGATAGTGTGCTGGCCACAGTGTATGAGCGCGGCGAAACGCCCCTCATGCTCATGCTGGACGGCATTACCGACGTGCGCAACCTCGGCGCCATAGCCCGCAGCGCAGCATGCTGTGGCGCTCACGCCCTTATTTTGCCTGCCAAAGGCAGTGCTTCTATCAATGCCGAAGCCGTCAAAACCTCTGCCGGCGCTTTGCTCAACCTACCCGTATGTAGAGTTAAGAGCCTAGTCAGTGCGCTAGAGTGGCTTCAGCAAGCCGGGCTACAGGCTTTTGCTGGCGATTTGCAAGCTGAACAGCTACTTTATGACATGGACTTCAGCGGCCCTACGTTGCTCGTACTAGGCTCGGAGGGCGAAGGCGTAGCACCTGCATTGCTACAGCGTGCAGCACACCGCTTCATCATTCCGCAAGTGGGCTTTACCAACTCGTTTAACGTATCGGTGGCGGCGGGTATCATGCTGTACGAGGCCTTGCGCAGCCGACAAAAAAAGCGCATCAAGTAATCCTGACCAAAAAAAGGCGTTACATTGAGCGATATGTCTTACCTTCGCATGGGAAAGTGGCGCGCTGGTGCCACCTCCCCCAAAAATGGCTGACTATGTTTGGCAACAACAAAAAAGAATCGCCTAAAGGTACCGGCAACGGGCCTTCCACCTCTCATTCGCTCAACAGCCTGACGCAAGGCGCTGCCATAGAAGGCATCATCAAAGCCGATAGCGACCTGCGCGTGGACGGCAGAATCAAAGGCAAACTGCACTGTGCCGCCAAGCTCATCATTGGACCTTCTGGCCACGTGGAGGGCGAGATCCGCTGTAAAAATGCTGTTATCGAGGGCAAAGTCTCCGGCCACCTCGAAGTGGAAGAGTTGCTCAATGTGCGCGAAACAGCCCAAATTGAAGGCGAGGTCATTGTACAGAAACTCGTGGTGCAAACCGGCGCCGTCTTCAATGTCACTTGCAATATGGGCGGCGTAAAAAAGTCTGATACTTCACCATCTCACATGGAGAAAGCCCATGAGTCAAGCACCAGATCGGCCAAACCCGCCGAAGTCTGATCCTAAAAAGCCTTCTTCATCCGGCCGCACCACCGACTACATGAAGTATTCCGGTATGGCTATCCAGATGGGCGTCATAATCCTGTTGGGTGTGTGGGCAGGTACAAAACTAGATGAGCGATTTCGTACCTCAACGCCTTGGTTTACTGTGGCAATGTCTCTTTTTTCCATCTTTGCAGCGTTGTATATCGCGTTGAAAGATTTGTTCAAAAAGCCTTCATGAACGCACACTCGTTTTTTATACAACTCTCTGCATTGAGCCTGGTGGCTTTAGCTGGGTTGTTTCTCTTGCTTCGATTGCCGCAGTGGCAGCCTCACCAAGGGTTTGCCTTGGCTTGCCTGGCGCTGTTTATTGCCATCAGCGTTCTGATGTACTTTGCTGGCGCGAAGGCTGCTCACTCCTCCAACAAAAACGACTTTACCACCGTGGCCCTGGGATTTTCCGGGGGCAAAATCTTTCTGTCAGCCATTGCCATACTGGTGTATGTAGAGCTGGCCAAACCTGAAAACAAACTTTTTGTACTGCCCTTTTTTCTCATTTACACGGTTTATACCATTTTTGAGGTCTATTTTATGATGCGCTTAGGCAGAACCAAGCCCTGAGCGCTACGCAATGCTACATACCATGCAACACAAGCCATATAAAGCCATCGTAAATGGCCACCTGGAATACGAAAATCTGAAGCATCACGAACTAGATGCTATTCCCACTGGCGAACGTACCTGGCACATCCTGGACGCACCGCGTTCTTTCCACGCCGAGGTGCTGGCTGAAGATGCTGCCAATAAGCACTTCGTCATTCGCGTGAACGGCAACATATACGAGATACAACTACAAGATGCCATAGACCAGTTGGTGGCGAGCCTGGGGCTTACCCGCAAAAAAGTGCATCGCATCAAAGACATCAAAGCGCCCATGCCAGGGCTGGTACGACGCATTGACGTACAGCCCGGACAAGAGATTCAGGAAGGCGATGCCGTACTGGTACTGGAGGCCATGAAGATGGAAAACGTACTGAAGTCTCCTGGTGCCGGCACAGTAAAGAAGATACTGGTAGAGCCGGGCAGTTCTGTCACTAAAGGCCAAGTTATGCTCATGCTAGAATGAGCGTTGCCACGCGCCTCGCTTTTGCTTTACTCCAACCCCTCCCCTCAGGAATGACTATGCCCATGCTCAGCCTGGTGGTGATGATAATGGTGTATGTCTTCCCCTCTACGCACATGTTGGAGCGCATGCTTCAGCCAGTGATACCACTGTTCCATGCCCTGCCCCTTGGTCGCTGATATTTCAATGAATCTTAGCCTTGGGTTTATCTGCTGGGCATACTCTTTAGCTTTGTCCAAGTCAAAATCCAGGTAGGGCAGCAAGTCCACTTTATTGACGAGGCACACCTGAGCAGAGTGAAACATGTAGGGATACTTGATGGGCTTATCCTCGCCTTCGGTTACGCTCATGATGACCACGCGGGCACTCTCGCCTAGGTCAAACATGGCCGGGCATACCAAGTTGCCTACGTTTTCGATCATCACCACGGCACCTTCTGTAGGGTTGAGTTTTCGCAAGGCTTTGTTTACCATGTCGGCATCCAGATGACACCCCTGCCCGGTATTGATCTGCACAACAGGCGTACCAGTGGCTGCAATGCGATCGGCATCTTGGGTGGTTTGTTGGTCGCCTTCCACTACGAAGAAGGGAATCTCCGCCCCGAGGTCATTCAGGGTGCGTTCCAGCAGGGCGGTTTTACCCGAGCCGGGCGAGCTTACCAGGTTGAGGGCCAAGATGTTTTTAGCCTGGAAGTAGCCGCGATTTCGCTCGGCCAGCAAGTTGTTCTTGTGCAGAATGTCCACTTCCAATGCAACCAACTTTTTGTTGTCGGTTTCTGTGTGGCTCTGAAGGTCGTCTTGGTACTGGCCGTTCGGCCTGGCAGCGTCTAGCTGGATTACCGTTGCCGAAACGTTTTCCTCTGATGAGCATCCACAAGTAGTACACATGGCTCTTGGTATTTTTATGTGAGGTATCAACAATCAGGCGTTGTGCGCCAGGCATTGGTAGCACAGCCGTTGCAGTTCCTTGCGTCCTTTGCCTTCTTTGATGGGTACTGGCTTATTGACGGGTAGCCGCGAGCGTCGTCTCTGCGCACGCCATCTCACTTTATCCCGCACAACTCCATGAGCGCACCCATGGTGGACTTGGGGTGCAAGAAGCCAATACGTAAATTTTCAGCCCCGAGGCGAGAGTGCTGGTCAATCAGGACTACATCCTTGCTGGCCATTTCCTGCAGAGAAGCGTCCACGTCGTCCACGGCAAAGGCGAGGTGATGCAGGCCGGCACCCCGTTTGGCAATGTATTTGCCGATGGGGCCGTCAGGGTCAGTACTTTCTAGGAGCTCCACCTTGGTCTGTCCGACTTTGAAGAAAGCTGTGCGCACTCTCTGGTCGGCTATTTCTTCTACGGCGTAGCATTTCAGCCCGAGCTTGGATTCATACCAGGCGATGGCTTCCTCCAGGTTCTCCACAGCTATGCCGATGTGTTCGATATGGGTAATCTGCATGCGTTTTGTCGGCGTTTTTTCAGGTAAAAGTTTGCTTGACAAAGTTAAGCACGGCAGTTTGCCCATACAAATGATTTACACGCTGGTCAGGTGTGATTTTTATCAAGGGCACTCGGGTCAACTTTTTAACGATTTGAGCCTTTTTCATGAATGGCCATGCGGCAAAAATACAAACTGTTATGTTGGAAAATTTTGTAGAACGCCTCTACCTGGCGCATCGAGAACTCAAAAACCTGCCTGCACCCTCCCTGGTGTGCCACTGGCTAGACAGTGTGCTCAAGTTGCTCTTCCCCGAACTGGCCGACCAGCGCTACGGCAACATCCGAGAGTTCAGGCAGCAGTTTCAGCAGGTCAGGCTCGAACTGTACACCATACTTGACACCCTCAAAGACATGCTCTACATCAGCCCAGAAGCGCTCGAGAATGCCTTTGTGGAGCGCTTGCCCCTCGTGCACGAATGGCTACTCAAGGATGCCGAAGCCATCCTCCACGGCGATCCCGCCGCCGTGAGTGTCACGGAGGTGATTCGCACCTACCCCGGATTCTATGCCATAGCTGTGTACCGCCTGGCACATGAGTTCTACCAACTCGGCGTGCCGCTCATACCCCGTATTCTCACTGAGCATGCCCACAGTTCCACGGGCATTGACATCCACCCAGGTGCGCACATCGGGCAGCGATTCTGCATTGACCATGGTACAGGGGTGGTGATCGGCGAAACGGTCGTCATCGGCGACGACGTGAAACTCTACCAGGGCGTAACCCTAGGCGCGCTCAGCGTGCGCAAAGAATTGGCTCAGACCAAACGCCACCCTACCATCGAAGACCGCGTAGTGGTGTACGCGGGCGCCACCATCCTGGGTGGAGACACTGTCATTGGCCACGACAGCATCATCGGCGGCAATGTGTGGATTACCAGCAGCGTACCGCCACTCTCCAAGATCTACTACGACAGCAAGACCTCCGAACTACTGGCTTGACGCCTGCCGAATACGCTCAAACACCTTAAAGTTGTAGGGATATTCGTTTTTTTCATCCGGTGGGTGCGGCGATTCGCTTACAAGGCGCCATTCCTCCGAGGAGAGTTCGGGAAAAAATGTGTCTCCGCCTTCTATGCGCAAGTCCACATCAGTGCGATACACCCGATCCCACCACTGCATACTGTGCGCGTAGATGTCGCCGCCTCCAATGATGAAACATTCTGTTTCGCCGTGTTCCCAAGCTAGGGTCAGGGCATCGTCCACGCTCGGTACCACCAAACAACCGTCGGCAGCGAAGAAGGGATTGCGCGTGACCACCACATTGACGCGATGCGGCAAAGGCCTGCCGATAGACATAAAGGTCTTGCGCCCCATAACGAGGTGATGGTTGAGCGTGATGCGCTTAAAGTACTGCAGATCAGCTGGCAGATACCAGGGTATCTGCCCGTGCTTGCCAATGACACCGCCATGCGCTACAGCTACAATGGCGGAGACGATCATTTCGTGTTCGGTTTCTAGTGCTTCCATGCCGGTTTCTGTTTAGAATGCGCCGCAAAATAGAGCAGGCACTCATTAGAGTATTTTTTAAACTTTTTGTTTAAAATAAATTGCTTTTTAAAACATTTAATTTTAAATTTGCATTGTCATTTTAGATCATTATCCGAACGCTAAAATTAATCAAGTAATGGTAAGCAATGGAACTCCTCCACGCCGGAATCCTGGTTTCGGCCCCCGGCAACCTAGTCGGTCTTCGCATCCCCCACGCCGTGGCGATGGCGAACCGCCTCTGGAAGACATTACCCTTTGGTGGTTGCTCACCCGGTTTTTTGCCGGATTGAAACTGCTATGGGTAGCCATTCGCTACCGCTGGCGCAAAGCCAACAACGGGGCCAAGATAGGGCGATTTCGATTACCTTGGCTCCAACTGGGCTTCATTGTGGTAGCGATTGTATTGGTCAGCCAAAAAAACATCCATTTTTCGCTGGATTTGAAGGCACCCCTGGCCGGCGCTTTTGGCAACAGGCCTGCCCTCGCTGCCAAGACTGCCCAGATTGAACGACAGAGCATCGCAGAGTCTCTGCCATTCATTGGGTCAGGCAAAAGCGCACCTGGTACTCTGAGCATTTCCGACCTCGATCCAATTGCCGTGGACGCCTACATCAACCGCTTCGGGAAGGTAGCCATAGCTGAGATGCGCAAGTTTGGCATACCAGCCTCCGTCAAAATGGCTCAAGGTATCCTGGAGAGCCATGCAGGTTCTGTCTTTGTAGGCGCTGAAAACAATCACTTCGGGGCACCACTGGCTGGTGAGAACTACGTAAGCGCTTGGGAAAACTGGCGCGCGCACAGCCTGTACCTGCGCAGAGAGTATGCCGAGGTGTTCGAGAGTGCCTACGGATACAAGCAGTGGGCCAAGGCGCTTCAGCAAAGAGGATACAGCCCTGACCGCAAGTACGCTGACAAGCTTATTGCAGTCATCGAAAAGTACCGGCTGCATCAACTGGACGAATAGTTGCTCAGAGCGGCTATTTCATCGTACTACGGTCACGTCACCCTCATAGAGGATGGTTTGGCCGTCAATGAACTCTATGCTGGCCATGAAGACAAATACGCCCGGATTGACTGGCCGGCCCTTGAACGTGCCATCCCAGCCGTATTCTTCTCGCCCCATGGGCAGGTTGCTGCGGTCAAATACCAACGCGCCCCAGCGGTCGAATATGCGCAAACGGCTGATTTGCCGAGCTGCCGGGCCGCCAAATAACGTAAAACTGTCGTTGATGCCATCGCCGTTGGGGCTGATGGCGGTGGGAATGTAAATTGGCCGGTTTTTGATAACGAAAATTGTGACAGAATCCATGGCAATGCAGCCGTTGGGGTTGGTCACTGTGACAGTGTATGTGGTATTGCTTGTAGGTTGTAAGGTGTGCGGCCCCGCACAATTGCAATCAAGTGCAATCTCCGGCGACCACCGGGCTATGAAGTCGGCTTGACTCACTAAAATGGTGACGTCTGCCGTGTAACCTAGTTCGATGAACTGGTCAGGGCCGGCATCCACCAACAGCGGCGGAGGAGCGGTGACCGTACCAGTGGCGATGGCCGTACATCCCTGCACATCTGTGACTGCAAATCGGAATGTACCTCCCGGAAGCCCCTCAAAAATGGGAGAGAATTGTGGGTTTTGACTGCCGAGCTGGTAGCTGTAGCCAGGCGTACCGCCAGTGGCTTGCAGTACAATACGGCCGTTGGTGTCGTAGCTACACACTAGGCCGGTGCTGTCAACCACCTGAAGTGTCAACAACGGGGGCTGAGTGATGGTTACTTGACCTTCGGTGCGGCAATTGTTGCCGTCTAGTACCGTCACCGTGTAGTTACCTGCTCGCAGCTGTTGTATCTGCGGCGTAGCGCCTCCTGTGCTCCAGGCGTACTGGTAGTTGCCCACACCTCCGGAGGCCACCACGGTTGCTGAACCATTGGCCTCGTCAAAACATCGAACGTTGGTTTGTTCGAAGCTCAAGGCCAACGGCGGATGGTCTTCCATGTTGAACTGAAACAGCCCCAAGCAAAGATTGGCATCGCGTACGGTTACGTTGTAAGTACCAGCGGCCACGTTGAGCAGCGAGTTTTCGCTGACAAACCCCTGCCCCCAGTCGTATTGATATGGCGGCCTGCCATTGCCTATTTGCACTACGATGGAGCCGTTGGAAAACCCATTGCATGCAGGTGGCCGTATGGCTTCCACGGTGGGATCGAGGATCAACTCCAACTCGCGCACAGGAATGACCAACGGCAGTAGGCAGTTGTTAACATCGCGGATGGTGACTGCGTAGTTGCCATTGGGAATATTGGAAAGAGTGGGGTTGTTGCTGAACCCTGCATTCTGCCAGTTGAACTGGTATGGCCCCACCCCCCCGCGGGGCACAAGTGTGACCGCCCCGTCCGTGCCGCCGTTGCAAGTGGGCATGGTAATCAAGGTATCCGTTTCTAGCGGCGGTGGTTGGGCGATGGTAAAACTAACCTCCCTGGAGCAAGTAGCGCGGTCAGTTATGGTCAGCGTGTAAGTGCCCGCGGGCAGATTCTGGATGCTGGCAGTAGTTTGCCCATTGCTCCAGAAGTAATCGTACGGCGGGAAATTGCTCGACACCACCGGGCTAATGGCACCGGTGGGCTGGTTGTGGCATCGTACATCGGTCACACTGGCGTTGCCTATGCTGAAATGGTCGGGGCAACATTCCACATTGACGACAATGACTTTGGATACGCGACAACCACGGTCGGCCTCTACGGTGAGCAAAATAGGCTTTGGCCCAGGGCGATTGAAAGTGACCGTATGTGGCCCTCTGGTGCTGGCAGTAGGTACGGAGGCAGTGGGGCCGAAATTCCAGGTCCAATTGCGCAGTGTGCCACTAAAGAAAGACTGGTCGGTGAAAGTCACCGGCTGCCCTACACATACGGTTGTTGGCGCGGTGCGAAAGTCCACTTCTGGGCCAACGAAAGTGCCTGTTCCTCCAAACTCCACGGTGAAGCCAGCGCCCGAGTTGGTAAAGTTATTGACTACCAGCGCGTAGCTTCTACCAGCCACCATATTGATGGGCGCCAGGAAGTTGTTATTGCCAGCAGGACAGCCGCAAGTTTCATTCGCGTCGGTTTCGCCCTGGCGCAGACCAGTTGGCCCTGTACACTGTATCCAGTTGGACAGAGGCTGCCCCACGTTTTCGCCGGCAGCCATGCAGCGTATGGGGTTTTTGTTGTTGCAGTTATTGATGCCGCCAGGCAGTTCGTACACTACAAAGTCGAGGTCATCGCTGGGGTTGAGCGGCGTAAGGATGAAGGTAAGTGTACCAGGATCTCGGCAGGTCCATTTGTACCAGGTAGAACTACTCTCTGTAATGATGCATGAGGGGCCATTGCAGCCCACATTACCGATTTCGTTGCTGTTAGCGCCTACGCCGGTCACGCTGGGTACGGTGAAGGACGACTTGTCGCAGAGCACCACAGCAGTGGCGCAGTCACCAGAGGGACTGGGCACTTCGTTGTAGTTGTTGACGCAAATGCGGAAAGTACCGCGGAAGCCAAAACGGGCGCTGACTCGGATGTAGTAAGTTTGCCCAATGACGAGCTGGCTGATGAAAGACTGTACAAACTGATTGTTCATGTTGTCGGAGGCGCAATCCACCAGGGTGAGGTTGTTGCAAGCACCGGTGTAAAGCGCAAACTGAGGATTGGAAATAGTGCCGCCCGGGGTGTTGGATACATTGCCAGCTACGCTGATATTCACCGTATTGGCCACTGCTACAAAAGAGTACCATACATCATTGACCGCAGCAGTGTTAGGAAAACAACTAGGATTGGGCACTGTTGATGGCGTAGAACCAATAGTGGTAAACTGCCCATTGGGTGAGCACCAGGAGGTCACGTTGTTGAGCGGAATGGCGTTGATGCACTCGTCGTTGGCGGGTTGGGCTAAGGCGGAAACGGTACAAAGCCACAAAAACTTAGAAACCAGCGCAAAAAGTGTGGAGACGTGTTTTCTCATCGGAATCGGTTTTGACTCTTTTTTGTCTTAAACAACGCTAAATTGCGCTTTTGTATCAAAGAAAACGGTTAACGAAAGCCTAAAATGCGAAATTTGTCCGTTCTGATGCCATGAAACAGCACATACCCAATGCCATTACCTTGCTGAACCTCTTTTGGGGGTGCATGGCCTTGGTGTATGTGTTTCGAGGCGTATTTGAAGGCGTGCTGGTTTGCCTGGCATTAGCGGTACTGGCCGATTTGTTAGATGGTGCTATGGCGCGCTGGCTCCGGATGCAGTCGCCATTGGGTGTACAGCTGGATTCACTGGCGGATGCAGTATCCTTTGGCGTGGTTCCTGCAGGGGTGTATTTCCACATGTTGGAGGCCGCGTACCCCCCGAACCGCTGGTGGCTTGCCGCGCCAGCCTTTATCTTGACAATGGCTGCGATACTGCGCCTGGCGCGCTTCAACTTGGACGAGCGCCAAAAGGACAATTTCATAGGATTGCCTACGCCGGCCGCTGCAGTATTCGTCGTGGGGCATTGGTGGATTATTCACACAGACGCTCTGGGGTGGGGTGGAGGGCTGGGGTCACCTCTGATGATTTATGCGGCTATTGCCCTGCTTAGCTGGCTCATGCATGCGGACCTGCCCATGTTCAGCCTCAAAATGAAGCGCCTTGCCTGGCAGGGGAATGAAATAAGAATTACCTTTGCGCTGTTGGCGCTGGCATTAGTTGTACTGTTCCGACAGGCGGCACCCGCGCTCATCATTGCCGCTTACGTGCTGTGGTCGGTAGGTTCGCATTGGTTTACCTCTAAAAGAAATTTATGAAATTTGTAGCAGAAATTGACATCATGCCCCACAAGGAACTGCTTGACCCCCAGGGCAAAACAGTAGTCAAAAACATGCCCAATGTGGACATACACGGGGTGCTAGACGCTCGCATCGGCAAGCACATCACCATGACGCTGGAAGCAGGCTCTGAAGAAGCTGCCCGAGCCATTGTGCAGGATGCCTGCCGCAAACTCCTGGCCAACCTCATTATGGAAACCTACACGTTTAGCCTGCATCCTGTACAGGCGTGAGCCAGCGCGTATGTTGTACATAGTACCTACGCCCATCGGCAACCTGGAAGATATCACCCTGCGCGCCTTGCGCATCCTGCGCGAGGAGGCGGAAGTGGTACTGGCCGAAGACACCCGCACGTCTTCAGTGCTGTTTCAGAAGTACGACATCCATACGCCACTGCGCGCTTTTCATGCTCACAACGAGCACGCCGTTATGCCGGGTATTGTGCAGCAACTACAACAGGGTGTCAAGATGGCGCTCATCTCCGATGCAGGTACGCCGAGCATCTCCGACCCCGGCTTCCTATTGGTACGTGCGTGCGTACAGCAGGGCATCGAGGTGCAATGCCTGCCAGGTCCTACAGCATTTGTGCCAGCACTGGTGGCCTCCGGCCTGCCTTGCGACCGGTTTCACTTTGAGGGTTTCTTACCACACAAAAAAGGCCGCCAAACCCGGCTGAAATACCTGGCCACCCTGTCCGAAACCTTTGTGTTGTATGAATCGCCGCACCGCCTGCAGCGCTGCATGAAAGAACTCATGGCCGTATGCGGCCCTGAACGCAGCGCTTGCATCGCACGCGAATTGAGCAAAGTGCACGAAACGCTATATCGGGGTACGCTGGAGGAATTGAGCGCCCGCCTGCAAGGCGACGCGCATATGGCCAAAGGAGAGATTGTAGTGGTAGTAACAGGGAAATGATGCGCCAGCCAGACATACTGGAGCAGCCAGCATCGTGATATTAAGCATAGAAGTACTTCACTTTTTGCAGTTTTAGTACTCCCTGTTGCCATTTCAACTGTGCTCATTTAAAGAGAATTTCTACCTTTGGACTTTTCAAACACGAATCAATGAAGTATTTTGCCTCCGCAGTCCTGTTTTTAATATGTTTTGACATGGTATTCTCTCAGGCGCCGATCAATGACAATTGTAGCGGCGTAATCAACCTGGGCGTAGCACCTACCTGCCCGACCACGGTGTTTACCAATGTCAATGCAACAACCAGCAATATAGGTTTTGGCGACAATCCATCTTGCTTTAATGGTGGCACGGCTCAGCGAGACGTTTGGTTTGCCTTCACAGCTAGCGATGTACTGGTGGATGTGACTATTACGCTGACCGCCACCAACGCAGGGCCGAACTCGCCCCTAGCCAACCCGCAAATTGCCGTGTATCGCGGCGACTGCGCATTCAACGGTCTGGCCGAAGTTGCCTGCGTCACTTCGCCGCCTGGTAGCAACCAAACTTCGCTAGACTTGCTAGGGCTAAGCCCAGGTGTGACCTACTTCCTTCGCATTAACGACTACTCGGCCACCGCTGCACCCAACTGGGGCGATTTCACCCTATGTATTACTGAGTATGTTCCAGCCTTCAACATGGGGCAGGCACCAGGTACTACGTCTTGCTTTGGAACTTTGTACGACTCTGGCGGCCCTACCGGAAATTATCAGAACAACCAGAATTTAACCTTCACCATCTGCCCCACCGATGCACACGAGTGTATAGAACTTGTAGTAAGCGATTACAATATGGAGCTAAACCGCGACCGGCTCAATGTGTACAATGGTACCTCCATCGCTGCACCACTGGTGGCCAGCGTCACTGGAGTGAATGCACCCAACCAGCCCTTCCGCATACAGGCCAGCACTACAGGCTGCGTCACGGTGCAGTTTGTATCTGATGGGTCGGTAGTAGCACCGGGGTTTGCACTCACTTGGTCTTGTTCGCCGCTGGCATGCACAGGTACGTCGTTCAACAATCCGGTGGTCATCAACAGTCTGCCATTCAACCAGTCGGGCACTACCTGCAACGATGCCTCTAACTTTGCCGATTCGCCCTGTGCCAATGATGCGTTTCTCAACGGGCATGATGTAGTGTATCGCTATGATTCGCCGGGGGGTGTTTGTATCGGCGTACAAATCACCGGCGCTAATACCGGTACTGGCGTAGCTATCCTCAATGGCCTGCCCGGCGACCCCAACACCTTATGCATAGCCAGTAATCCATTGGGCAATATCAACTCGGCAGACCTGCGCACAGCCGGCACTTACTATATTGTGGTAGCTAATGCAGGGCCGTGTACGCCATACAATATTTCTATTTCCACCACCAACTGCGAACTGCCGCCAGGGCTGGCCAACGCCCTGTGCAACCCGCTCAATGGATGCCTGCAGCCAGGCGGAGTGCCGTCGGTTTTTAACTTTCAAGACGGCTTCCAGGACATCCCCCTTGTTCAGGGCGTCAACCAGGGGTGTTGGCTTAGCGTAGGAGTAGAAGCCGACTTTTATTGGTTTACCATTGAAGCCCAGGCAGATGGCCCGTTTGGCTTTATTCTGGCTGGAGCAGGGCCACCTTCTGATATTGACTTCAGTGTGTGGGGGCCGTTCACCCGCCAGCAGGTTTGCCAAACTCCTGGCGTAGTCATCAATACAGTGTCCAACTCACAGCCCATACGCTCATCCTGGACAGGCGGCAGCCTACCCACAGGTATGGCCGACATACACCCCGCGACAGGTATACCTGTGACTGATGATTATGATTGTGGCAGCCCAGCTACACCCGGCGCCGGCGGAGACCGTTTTGTACGTACCATACCCGCACAACAAGGGCAGGTCTATGTAGTATTGGTCAATGACTTTGGCAATCTTATTGGCTCAGAAGGTATTGCGGTAGACTGGTCGCCCACAAGACCTGAAGTACTGGCGCCATTACCCGTGACCATCAGCGGATTGGATACCATCATATGCATAGGTGAATCCGTACAGTTTAATGTCAATAGTGGTATTGGCACGCTTTCCTGGGTGGACCCCAACGGTACGCTCTCCTGCACCAATTGCCCCAGCCCAACAGCATCTCCTAGTGCCTCCACCACCTACAGCCTCATCGTGGATGGTGCGTGCTACGACCAGATCATCCCTGTGACGGTAAAGGTATACGACGTAAATGTTGGTCCGGACGTGACGGTATGCCGCAACGAACAATTTCAGATTGTGGCTGGAGAGGAATTGCCTAATGCCTTTTATCAATGGTCAGCGCCCAGTGGCCTGACGCTGAGTTGCACTAACTGTGCCGACCCCCTCCTCACCGCTGTGCAGGCTGGCACGTATCCTGTGGTAGCTACTTTGGTGACACCCAACTGCACCTTGCGCGATACCATGATACTGGAAGTACTGCCGCAATTGGCACCACAAGTGACCATCCTGCGCGATACGGCCATTTGTGAAGGTGCCAGCTTGATGCTGGGTGGCGGCGCATCAGCAGGGGTATCGTACAGTTGGAGTTCGCAACCCTCTGGTTTTCTGTCTTTTGATGCCAACCCCATGGTAACACCTGCCCAAACCATTACCTACTATCTCTCGGCCAGCAATGCAGAATGTCCTTTTCCATCAGTAGACAGCGTGAGGGTACAAGTAGACATCACCCCCCAACTCGCTGTGACCTCCGATACTACACTCTGCCAGGGGCAGCCCATATTGATGGGCAACACTACCGTGGAGGTTGGCGTGGTATATACCTGGACCGGTCCCGACAATATCCTCGAACCTGGAAACCCCAACAGTACAGCTGAGCCGCAAACTTCGGGTACCTACACCCTGCGTGCCACGCGTGGTGCTTGTACAGTTGACTCCTCCTTCAATGTAACCATCGTACCCATTGATATACAAATACAAGCGCCAGACACCATTAAAATATGCCTAGGCGAAACGGTGGACCTCAACGCCTTTGTCGTGCCAGCCAATGCCCAAGCCGTATGGACGCCCAACTTTGAAATTGCGCCCAATGTAGGCAACAGTGTACAAGCTACCCCCAGCAATACCATTACTTACACCGCAACTGTAACCATACCCGGCTGCCAGCGCACCGACCGCGTCCGTATTGAGGTGGACTCACTGCCTTTCCTGCGCGATATCACGCCTGATGTCGTCAAAGACCCCTACTGCCCAGGCGAAATCGTGATCCTGTCTTCGGAGACCTACGAACCCAGCGATTTTCCTAACCTGCGCTTCCGGTGGCTACAAGGCCCCGGCTACGAAACGCCAGACACACTCTGGAACATGGTCATCACCACCACAGATACCTTCACCTTCCAGCGTGTACTGGTCAACGGCGCTTGCGTGGATACTACGGCTATCATTCTCAATGTGGTGGAGCCGCCCACTCCGCGCGTCATCCCTTCCGACACTATCATCTGTACCGGCGACCGCGTACAATTGCTGGCCCTCGACTATGGAGACTATGACATATCCTGGACGCCCGAAGCTGGCCTGAGTTGTACCAACTGCCCCAATCCCATAGCAACACCTGGCGCCACTACGGTATATACCCTGCAGGTAGATGTGCCTAACTGCCCGGTAGGCGCTTCAGCCAATATTGTGGTAGAACCTGGCCCTACGGTGGCTATGGCACCCAACCAGGCAGTCTGCCGAGGTACAACCGTACGATTGAACAATGATTTTGATACCTTTAGTAACTACACCTGGAGATCTAGCACCGATCCGAACTTCATCTCCTCTGATCCGCTGCTAAGCGTGACGCCGGATGTGACCACCACTTACACGCTTACAGCAGTGCGCGGCACCTGCGTACCGCAGGTCTTCAACGTGACTATCACCGTGGTGCAACCGCCTACCGCCACAGCTGGCCCCGACCAGATCATTTGCATGGGCACAGCGGCCAATCTCGGCGGCACAGTAGGGGGGTCGGCCAGTACTGGCACCTGGACAGCTACCCCCAACACAGGCACATTCAGCCCCAACGCCAATACCCTGAATGCCACCTTCACGCCTGCTCAACCCGGCACTTATGTCTTGATGCTCACTGCAGCCGACCCCTCCAATGTAT
>CALLPI010000025.1 GCA_938015595.1 uncultured Saprospiraceae bacterium
AAAGATATGTTGGTGGCTATAGCGAGGGGGTACCACCTCTTCCCATTCCGAACAGAGAAGTTAAGCTCCTCAGCGCCGATGGTACTGCCCCTAAAGGGTGGGAGAGTAGGTCGCCGCCAACTTTTTTAGACTTTAGTACAAGGTGCTGATGGCACCATCCATGTATAATGCAATGTAATGTGCTGTGGTGAAAGCCCGCCTTGCGCGTAAGTGCAAAGCGGGCTTTTTGTTGGTATTATGTTTTGTCCGCTGTTGGGTCTTTTAGTTTGTCTTCTAATTGTTTGACTTTCCTGTCTAGTTCTGGCAGGCGCTTGAAAACAGCATGTGAGCGGATAAAATCTTTATACGTAAAAGCCGGGTATCCACATATAATGGTATTGGGTTCTTTAACAGACTGGGCCACTCCTGCCTGGGCTTGAATGCTAGTGCCATCAGCAATGTGTATGTGACCAATGAATCCTACCTGGCCAGCAATGCGGCAATTGCGTCCTATCTTGGTACTGCCAGCTATGCCTACCTGGGCTGCTATTACAGTGTTTTCGCC
Source organism: uncultured Saprospiraceae bacterium (assembly GCA_938015595.1). GTDB lineage: Bacteria > Bacteroidota > Bacteroidia > Chitinophagales > Saprospiraceae > UBA2329. The sequence continues at coordinate 545 of CALLPI010000025.1, forward strand.
TACTTCAACATTGTGGGCTACCTGTATGAGATTGTCCAGTTTCGCTCCTCGGCGTATGATAGTGGATCCTATGGAGGCGCGGTCTATAGTAGTGTTGGCGCCGATTTCTACATCGTCTTCGATGAGGACATTGCCAAGTTGGGCGATTTTTTGGTACGAGCCGTCGGGTTGGGGCGCAAATCCAAAGCCGTCGCTGCCAATGACTACGTTGGCATGAATAATGCAACGAGCACCTATCTGGCAATCAAACAGGATGCGAGCGCCCGGATGGATATAAGTATTTTGCCCGATTACTGCATTGGCGCCAATAAATGCCTGGGCACCTATGTAACAGCCATCTTCTAATACAGCGCCGGCTTCGATTACAGCAAAAGGACCAATGCTTACCTGTTGGCCAATTCGGGCTTCAGGGTGTATCTCTGCCCTTGGCGATATACCGGAATGATTAGCTTGACGCTCGAGTTGCGCCTGGCCAAAATGATTCATCAACTGTGCTAGTGCACCATAAACATCATCTACGCGAATCAGGGTAGCCGATACTGGTTGCCGGGGCTGAAAGTCGCGGCTTACCAGCACAACAGACGCCTTGGTAGTGTAAATGTACTGGGTGTAGAGGTCTCTGCCCAGAAAGGTGATTTCGCCTGGTTGTGCTTCTTCAATTTTACCAGGCCTGCTGACTAGTATCTCCGGGTCGCCTTCGATGCTGCCGCCCAGCAGCGCTGCTAATTCTTTTGCGGATAATTGCATGAACGCAAAGTTCGTTGATTTCAGCGTAAAGTTTCTATTTTGAGCGCAAAAAATAGCCATGAAGCCATTTGGATACTCCGAAGATGGACCGCCGCCGCCAGTTCTTCGCACCTGGCCCAGGGTATATGCCTTTGTACTGGTCTTTAATTTGTTGTTCGTGGCGCTGATGTGGTATTTGAGCCTTCGCTACGTTTGACTATTCAAGCCGAGTATTGAGATGGTATGAGCACGATAGATTGGATAGTAATGCTAGGCGCCCTGCTGGGCATAGCTGCCTATGGTGTGTATAAAACTCGCCATGTGCGCAGTGTGAGGAGCTATCTGCTAGGCGATCGACAACTGCCCTGGTGGACAATAGGGCTTTCTATCATGGCTACGCAGGCCAGTGCCATCACTTTTTTGTCCACGCCGGGGCAAGCTTATGAAGATGGTATGCGCTTTTTGCAGTTTTACTTTGGTATGCCATTGGCAATGGTCATTCTATCGGTATTTGTAATCCCTCTATACTATCGCTTACAGGTTTATACCCCCTATGAGTATTTGGAAGAGCGCTTCGACCTGAGAACGCGCATCCTGACGGCGCTGCTGTTTTTGCTGCAACGCGGCCTGGCGGCAGGGCTTACCATTTACGCGCCTTCCATTGTGTTGTCCAGTATTCTGGGATGGAGCCTCAATTTTACTATATTGTTCATCGGTTTAGTAGTGATTGTTTATACTGTTTCAGGAGGTACAACCGCTGTAAGTGTGACACAGCGCCAGCAGATGATTGTCATCTTGTTGGGGTTATTCATGGCTGCTGGTATCATTTGGTACAAGTTACCCAGAGAAGTTGGCCTGAGCGGAGCAGTGGACTTAGCCGGCCATTTGGGCAAAATGAATATGGTGACGCTTTCTTTGGATTTCAAAGACCGATACAATATTTGGTCGGGCATGATAGCAAGCGTGTTCTTGTTTCTTTCATACTTCGGAACCGATCATTCGCAGGTGTCGCGCTATTTGTCGGGTAAGTCACTTACAGAGAGCCGTTTGGGTTTGATGTTCAACGGATTGCTCAAGGTACCCATGCAGTTTTTGGTACTGGCGGTGGGTATCCTGGTATTTGTGTTCTATCAGTTTACACGGCCTCCGTTGCACTACAATGAAGTGAATGTAAGCCAGGTAAAGAGTAGTGAATATGCCGTGCAGTACCAGAGCCTGGAGCAAGCTCATGCGCAATTGTTCATGCAGAAAGAACAAATCATGCGGCAGATTGTGGAAGCAGCCAGGGTAGAAAATCGCTTGGCCTTGAACAAGGCGCGGGCAGAGGCTAAGCTGCTGCAAGATAAGGAAGCAATGCTCCGCCAGGAGGCTAAGGCGCTGATTGGCAAGGCGGTACCTGGCGCTAAGACTCAGGATACTGATTATGTGTTTCTGTCATTTGTCATGCAGTATATGCCCATTGGCGTAGTGGGTTTTCTGTTGGCTATGATTTTTGCAGCGGGCATGTCTTCTACTTCCTCAGAGCTGAATGCGCTCACCAGCGTGATGGCAATGGATATATACAAGCGCAACATGGTAAAAGGCCGCAGCGACGTGCACTATCTCCGTATGTCTAGAGTTTTCACTGTGTTTTGGGGGCTGCTGGCGCTGGGGTTTGCAGCTTCTGCACAGTTGTTTGAAAATCTCATCCAGATGGTCAATTGGCTAGGCTCTCTGTTTTACGGTACTATACTGGGTATTTTTCTCGTAGGTTTTTTCATGCCTAAAGTGAAAGGGAAAGCCGTATTTATGGCGGCGCTGATCACTCAAGCGGTCATCATCGCGCTATTTGTACTGGAGCGCCAAGGGTGGTTGCCCATCTCTTTCTTATGGTACAACCCCATTGCTTGCCTGTTGGTGATAGGCATAGGCTGGTTGCTAAAGGGCAAGTAAAAGCTAGGAATATTTCGACATATTGGGCTGTCGGCAATATACTGACCTTTGCCAGCTGTAGCAGATATAAATAAAGTGCAGATGGTAGTGGCAAAATCTCCTGCGTTTTTTCCATCTTTGTGCTAAACTTGTATCTATGAAAAAATTTGCCTCTGCCATTTTGCTTATGGCGGTCTCTATGTGGCAATTGGCTGCCCAGGAAATCAACGTGCCAGCCACTCAGCGCCTGCTCATTACCAAGCGCACAGCCAGCTGGTGCCCTAATTGTGGCGGCTGGGGGTGGGCATTCTTTCGCCAGGTAATAGACGACAACAAGAACAAAGCTGTATTCTTTGCTGACCATTATGATGGCTTGCATACTACACCAACCTCCATTGCCATAGCCAATAATTTCGGCGGTGTAGGCCAGCCAGTATTTTTTGTAAACAACCAAAACCAGAACGTCAACAGCAGCAATACCGCAAGCGCCCGTGTTAATATTCAAACCCAGGTCAATACGGCCTTTGCTACTCAGCCTGTGGTTCAAAGTGCCCACCGCGCTATTCTAAATGGCACTACTGGCGCTATTACTGTGCAGGCCAAGGCGCGGTTTTTCCAGGCAGCTTCAGGCGAGTTTTACCTAGGTATCTATTTGGTGCGCAAGGAGTTTGTGGGTTTTCAGTCAGGTCAGGGTAGTAACGCCGAGCATAAAGAGGTGCTCTGGGGGCATCTCACACCCAACGTCTTTGGTGAGTTGATAGCGAATGGAAATGTGCCTGCAGGCACAGAAGCCACCGTGAATGGACAAATCTCCGCTGCCGGGCTGGATTATTCCAAACTACGCATTGTGACCATCATCTGGCGCAAGAGTGGCGCGGTGTATCAGGTAGTGAATGCTAACGAAGAGGATTCGTTTCAGCAGCCCTCTGCTGCTGGCGAAACCCCAGGTAAGGCATCTCATCTGCAGGTATGGCCAAACGTAATCACCGAATCTGCCACTGTAGAAATAACCGCGCAGGATGCGCTGCCTCATGCGCGTCTGGAACTGCTGGATGCTACCGGCAAAGTAGTTTACACGCTGCATACAGGAAGTATAGCTGCCGGTAAACAGCAGTTTACCTTGTACAACGGAACGCAGCCAGCGGGTATGTATGTGCTGCGTCTGCAGGATGCCGCTGGTAGGGCTGAAGCTGTTCGGGTAATAGTGCGTTGAGGTTCTGTACCGCACATTTGTCATGATTGATCTAAATCTTGCCTTATATCAATCAGCATTGCGTATCAAGCGGCAAAACGGCGTACGCCAGATTTGGGACCCCATCCGTAAGAGATGGCTCGTTCTGCAGCCTGAAGAAATGGTGCGTCAATTGCTGTTGCAGTACTTGTTGCAAGCCAAGGGCTACAATGCACAACGCATTCGCATGGAACGAGGCTTAGAAGTAAATACTATGAGCCGTCGTTGTGACATGTTGGTGTTTGACAAAAATATACAGCCTTGGTTGTTGGCCGAGTGCAAGGCGCCGCACGTGCCGGTTTCGCAGTCGGTATTTGATCAGGCAGCTGTATATAATACGACTTACAAGGCGCCCTACTTGTTGGTCACTAATGGTATAGATACTTGGTGCTGTGCCATTGATCATCAGCGGGGCTGCTACAACTTTTTGGAGGAAGTACCGGAGTGGGGGCGTGGCGTATGAGCACATGAGCCTGGTGATCGGATTTGCACCTGGAGGCCAGCTTAGCCCCTTTGCCGGAAAATTTTCTCTTCTATAAGATTCCGTTTGATTTCCCTAACCTCCCCAGGTTGGAGGTGCCCCAGCTCTAGCCCCTCAATGCGTGTGCGTATTAGGCGCAATACCGGAAAGCCTACGGCAGCACACATGCGGCGCACCTGGCGGTTTTTGCCCTCGGTGAGCGCAAGCGTCATCCAGGCGGTGGGTATTTGCGCACGAAACCGGACGGGAGGGTGGCGATCGGGCAGGGTAGGGGGGGCGGAAAGCAGGCTTACCTCTGCCGGTAGGGTGCGATACATACCTTGCTCGGTCGAAATATCCACTCCCTGACTTAGCTTTTGCAGTGCCTCGGCGGTAGGAATGCCCTCCACCTGAGCAAGATAGACGCGGCGGTGGCCAAAGCGCGGGTTGAGCAATCGCTGGTTCAGTTGGGGGTCGTTGGTAAGCAACAGCAGTCCCTCGCTGTCTTTGTCCAGGCGGCCTACGGGATACACGTCGTTGGGTAGTAGCGGTTTCAATTCCGCAAGTGTACGTTGACCAGGTACTTCCTGAGTAAATTGCGACAACACGCCATAAGGCTTATAGAGGAGGAAATATCGGTACTGCATCTTCATTCCAGTAGCCTAAAAGATTCTAGGAATCTGTCGGCGGCGGCATTGAGGCTGCGCTCCTTTCGCATCACCGCTTGTATGCAGTAGTAGCGGTTGCGTACTAAATAAGCGCGCGATTTGATGATAGCACGGCCGTCTTTGTAGTCTACTCGCCAAAAGATGCCAGGATATTTGCCGAGCCGGAGCGCGTTGGACCAAGCCACCTTGCCTGCTATGCTGAAGGCCGATTCCTCTATTGTGGCTTTAAAGAATTCTCCCACTAGGTCTGTGGAGTCATGATGAATACTGCCAGGGGGGTAGTCACAGTACGATACCATGTAAACAGTGGTTTCGGTAGTTTGCGCGGCATCTTCAAAAAAATAAGTGTGATAGGCTAATGTGCCCAGTGGGGTATCCATGCTGTCCACTTTGAGCTTGAGTTCGCCGGGGGTCAGTACCCTGAAGCGTCCGTCATACGAGCGGTATTCTTCCCATCTGGCCTGGCTTTGTGCCAGGGCTGTGGCTGCGGTGCCATTGAGCAGCAGAATCAAGCCGGTCATTTTGAGAAACATGTCTAAAGAACGCCAATTTACGATGGGATTATATATCAAGAGTGCAAGTCTTATTCCATTTCACGGGCTAGTGCTTCAAGTTGTCCGGCAATGCGTGCTTGCCATTCTTCCAGGCGGGTTAGTTGGGCGCCCTCGGAGTCCAGCAATTGGTCAAAGCGAATGAAATTATCGTCAATTCTGCCTTTGAGGCGAGTTACATAGGCCTTTAGTTTTTCTGATACTTCGGAGCTGAGAAGGGAGCGCCCCTTGTGTACTTCTGTTTCAAATTCGTTCAGGATGCGCTTGCGCTTGATGCCAGCAGTGACGCCCGCCAATAGCAATCCGATGGTGGAGAGTACGCCGCCGGTGATGTCGAACACCATACCCTGAGTAACAGCGGCCAGTATAATACCCACGACAGCCAAGCTGCTGCCGCCGGCAATGTTGGGCGATATGGAGGTATTGGCATTGCTGAACAAATCGCGCTGTACAAAGTTGTCGGACTGTTCCAGGAAGTGCGCGAAAGTATCCTGCAGTTCGCGATACACATTATTACGGCGTTCGGCCATGTTGTGAAAGAGTTCCTGGTCTTGCTGCAGAGCGGTTTGGCTATGGCGTATCTTGAGGTCAGTGATTTTGACCATTTGCTGGATGCTGTCGGCCAGATCGGCGACACTGTCATTGAGTTTGCGCTGCATTTCGGCATTAAGCTCCTGCTCCAGCGAGCCAGCAAAAGCGTGGAGCCATTCTTTGGGCGAGGTTTTGCGCGAAAAAAGGCCGGCGAAAGAGCGCTTAAGTAGGGCAAGGAAAGACAAGCCATTGCTGAGGACCTCGTACTTTTGGTGGGTGATGCGGTCGTATCCAGCCAGGAGGTTTTCTACGAGGGTGTCCACCTGCCGATGCGATTTGGCTTCCTGCTGAGTCAGGCTCAGGCGGATGTCTTCGCGAAAGGCTTGATCGGCAGTCCATTGCTTTTTTCGCAAGGCGATGCCGTTGGCTATGCGCGCCAGCAGATTTTGCGCGGTGCCTATGCTGTTGCGCAATTTGAGCAAAGGAGCTTTGCCGCCAGTAATGTGGGTGCGAATGTAGTTGCGCAAGGGTTCAAAGCCACTCTCTTCGCGACGCCCCTCCTGCTCGGCTTTGGCCGACACGGCAAATACAACAGGGTGAGGAATGCCCTGTTTGTGTGCAGTAGCTACCACTCCTTGTAAGTTGACCTCGAGGTCGGCTGCATCCATCAGGTCTTTTTGCTGAAGTACGAAGATGACTTTCTTATGCCAGTCTTGGTGGATGTAGCGGAAAAAATCCCAGGCCGACTGCCGGTAGGGGTTTTTGGCTTCGAATACGAACACTACGAGGTCAGAGGCAGGTATAAAACTCTCAGTGATTTCCTGGTGGCGTTCAATGATGGTGTTGGTACCGGGGGTATCTACGATGGCGATTTCGCGCAGAATGTTGGCGGGCAAAAAAATCTTCTTGAGCCATTGATTGACCTGTACTACTTCTTCCTGCTCGGCGTAGAGGAGTTGTTGTATGGTGTCGGTCATGGGCTGAGGCGCTACTTTGGCTACTTCTTTGCCAGCATCCAGCAGCGCATTGATGAAACTGCTCTTGCCGGCTTTTACCTCTCCTACGATAACAAACATGAAGGGGTCGTGAATGCGGTTGCGCAGCTCGCTCACTGTAAGTGCCAGTTCATCATTGCCAGTGAGTATCGCCAGCTCATGCAGGTCTTTGACGGCTTCCTCTACTTTGGCGCGGTGCACTTGAATTTCCTTGCTAATCAGTTTATTGGCTTGCATCAGGCTGAATTATATTGTAAGACTGGCGCAAAATACGAAGGGCATCTGGTCCGGTACAAAAAATCAGATCCAAGATACTCAAATTCGGTAAAAATCCCAGTCTGTCCTGAAAAACCTGTGGATAGGGCGCTATCTGAATGGCAGTGGCCTGGCGCTGCAAATGCGGTTTGTACTGAAATATCTTGCGCAAATCTTCAGCCCCAACTGGTGCTTTGTCGTATTGAGTGGTCAGGTGGATGGCTAAGTCGAGGTTCAATGCCCGGAGTGCCGCCCGGAGCAACGACAGATTCCAGTCTTGCAGCAACGCGGGTTGTGCCTTGAAACACGGCTCAAAGTATTCGGCATAGTGCTCAAAGAAAGGTGCGCTGCGATAAGCATCATGTATGCTGCGCCAGTGGCGGCGAGACCAGGGTTCGTGATATGCGATTCTGATTTGCCCCATCGCTTGCAAATACTTTCCTGACTGCAGTGGGACAGAAAGTGTCAGCGGCCCGTTGGCAGAGGCAATGACGCATCGGTTGCTGTATGTGCCCTTCAGATATGGTGCCCACGCCTCAAGTTGTATCTCCTTGTACTGGGCGAGGTGTGCAAAATACGCTCCAGGCGGCAGGTAGAGTAAGTCTAAAAGCGCAAGCATGGCGAACCAGGATTAGATTCAGGAGTTGTCCAGCATGCCGTGGCGTAATGCATATTGTACCAGTTCGGAGGGTGTTTCTAATTGTAGTTTTTTCATGATTTTTTTGCGATGGGTATAGACCGTATGTGGGCTAATGTGCAGCATATCAGCTATTTTTTTAGCGACAAACCCGCGAGCAGCCAGTTGTACAATTTCTACCTCGCGCGGCGATAAAATACCGGGGGCACAAGGATGGCTGGTTTTGCCCAGGCTTTTTTCTAAGAGCACATTAAGGATTTTGGTGCAAAAAAACTTATCCCCCTTGAGGGTAGCTCTTATGGCATCCAGGATTTCCTGGGCGTTGCAGGTTTTGGTCAGAAAACTATGTACGCCGATCTCTAGCACTTTGAAAATGGTGCTTCGGTTGTTGTCATCGCTGATAACCAGTATTTTTATATAAGGATATGCTCGTAGTATTTCCTCTAGTCCTTGCAAAGAAAACGCCCCTGGCTGGTGGTAGTCCACGATGAGCAAGTTGGGTTGATATAATGCCAGTGCCTGCTGCAGTTCTGCCAGGTTAGCTGCTTCGGCCACTAGCTGGAGGTCTTGCTGCCCAGAGAGAATGCACCGCAGCCCGGCACGCACCAGATACTGGCCATCAGCAATGAGTACAGAGTGAACAAGCATGAATTTACAGACAAATGATAGAGCTGCTTATTGGGTCATCACCAGGCGCTTGATCTCCCAGCCTTTATCGTACTCGAGGGTCAAGAGATATACGCCGTTACTAAGCCCTCGCATGTCGAGTTCCAGATAGGAAGCGCCCGAAGCAATACGGTGGCGGCCATAATGTCTGACTTGTCGGCCCGTAGCATCAAAGAGGCGCAGTGTACCGTCAAAAGACTGCTCTGCCTGGAAGCTCACCTGTAGGGCGTGCTGAGCGCTGCTCACCGGATTGGGCGAAAGCGTCCATTCGCTTAGTTCGCGTATGTCATTGACCGACACCACGGTAGAGTTGGTACGAAATACTCCGCTCAGCGTAGAGATTGCACAGGTGCGGTAGGCATTGTACGGACGCACGCGCCAGTAGTAGGTGCGGTTGGGTTCCAGCGTGGTCACGGTAAAGGTATTGGTGCCAGCTACCACAAAGCGCAAGGGCGATAGTGTGTAGGTAGCGACGCGGTCTATTTCCAGGAGATAAAAATCGGCACCATTGACAGCTGTCCACTGAAAAGTGACTTGATTGTACCCGGGCGGCGTTTCGTTGTTGATGGGGAATTGCAGCACAGGCGTTTCGGTAATTTCGGTCAGATTGGGCACAAAAGAACTGCGGATGTAGTTGCGCCGAGTGGAGTTATAGTCAGCCCAAATCAGGCTTTGTTGAGTATTGGAAAAGTAGTAATCATTGCGCACGCAGTTGAGGAAATAGCTCATGAAGAGCTGTTCGTCGGGGTCAATAGTTACGCCGGCGGGGTCTTGGGCGATGTTGTAGTTGCATCCTGCAAATCCAAAGCCATTGTAGTCGGGCGGTGTATCGCAGATGTAGTCACCGGCTGTTTGACAGTTGCTGCCGTCCTGGCGCTCCGTAGGCACAAATCCCGGCGACATGGCCGGTGCAGGTGTGCCGTGCATGCTTGGGCTGTAGGGCTGTGCATCCCAGCCGTTGTGGGTGTGGTCAAGACTAAAGTAGTGGCCTATTTCGTGGGGGAGCGTCACGCTATTGGCGTTGACCTGGTCGCGGCGCACCACTACCCAGTCGCGTTGAGGGTTGTAATAGCCCAGAATGATGCCGTTGTCACCAGAGCTTGGAGGTGCAGGGGTGGCTACGTCCACTATCCAGATATTGACGGCGCCGGGGTCTCGCAAGAGGTTCATAGCTGTACCGGCATTGAATTGCGTCTGATAAATTGCCGTGTTATTGATATTATCGCGCAGGGTTTTGATGTAGAACTGCATGTTGAGATCAGCGAAATCTTCGTTGAGTTTGCATAATTGCTCCAGTACGCGATTGTGCGCTACACGTCCTACGCCGTTGGAGTTGGCTACCAGGTGGAAAGCTACTGGTACGTAAACTGTATTTCTAAATTGCACGGGTTGGTCTTGTATCGCCAGTTTATTTTGGAGCAGGCGTTCGCGGATAATCTCTTTCCACTCGCCGCCACTATTGCCGCAAGGGCCAATATTGACCTGAGCTACGGCATAAGTAAGATGAAGAAGGCTCGCAGTAATAGCCAGAGCCAATGTCATTTTTTTCATGGTGGTATTTGATGATAATAACAAGTAGATTTCGAAGTATTTTCTGTAAGTCAGACAACAGCGGCTGCCAATAGACTGCCTGCGTGCATACGGTTCCTCTTCTTGGTCAGATTATTCTGCAATTACAATTCTACGCTGTTCGCGCCCTTGCCGATGTTCTATGGTAAGTACGTACAATCCTCGAGGCAAATTAGCCAGATCAATTTCCAGCATGCTCTCGCCGGCAGGAACGTACTGCTGCCCCACGTGCTTTACCACTTGTCCGGTAGCATTGTGTAGGCGCAGGCTTCCGTTGAAGTGCTGGAGTGTGTTCAGCCTTATGAACAAGCGGCGCTCGGCGCCTATTGGATTGGGAGACACCGTCCATTCACCTAGTTCTTCAATTTCGGGTACACTCACCATCACATTGTTGGTGCGGAACTGCGCCGCTGGCGTGAAAGGCGCACAAGTGCGATAGGCATTGTACGGGCGTACGCGCCAGAAGTAGGTGCGGTTGGCCAGCAAAGTGGTGACGGTATGGCTGGTGGCGCCGGGCACAATGATGCGGATGGGATTGTTGGTGAAGTTGGAAGCCAAGTCTATTTCCAACAGGTAAAAGTCGGCGCCAGCTACGCCTGTCCACTGGAAGTTGACCTGGTTGAAACCTGGAGTAAACTCGTTGTTGATAGGGAAGGTCAGTGTGGGCGCCTGGGTTATCTGTGTAGTATTGGGCGTGATGTTGGGCCGCAGGTAGTTGCGCGAGGCGCTATTGTAGTCGGCAGCGATTAGGTTCTTTTGCGTATTAGAGAAGTAATACTGATCGCGCACGCAGCCGTCAAAATAGCTCATGAAGAGTTGTTCGTCAGGGTTGATAGGGGTGCCGGTGGGGTCCAATGCAGTATAGTTGCACCCTGTATGCCCGAGGCCGTTGTAGTCGGGCGGGGTGTCGCAGATGAAGTCACCGGCGGTTTGGCAGTTGCTACCATCTTGGCGTTCAGTGGGTACGTTTCCGGGAGAGATGCTTGGAGCGGGCGAGCCGTGTACGCTGGGATTGTAAGGCTGTGCATCCCAGCCATTGTGGGTGTGTTTAAGGCTAAAGAAATGGCCTACTTCATGTGGTAAGGTTGTGGAGGAGAGGTTGGCCTGGTCGCGGCGAATGACGATCCAGTCGCGCTGGGGCGAGTAGTAGCCTAGTGTGACGCCAGGTGGGTCATTTGGCCCTGGAGGCGAGCCGGCGGCTAGGTCCACAATCCAAATGTTCATGGCGGTGTTATCGCGCAGTAGGTTCATTACTGTACCTGCGGAATACTGAGTTTGATATATAGCCGTGTTGTTGATGTTGTCATTTAAGGCTTTGATGTAAAACTGCATGTTGAGGCTGTCAAAGTCCTGGTTGAGACGGCACAGTACATCGAGCACCTGGCCATAAGTAACGCGCCCTGCTCCGTTGGTGTTGGCCACCATATGAAATCGAATAGGCACATAGACGATATTTCGGAACTCCACATCTGCGGGGTTGTCGCGCAGCGTTTGGATGTTTTGGAGTAGGCGCTCAGTGAGCATGATGTCCCATTCGCCGCCGCTGTTGCCGCAAGGAGTATGCCAGGATTGCCCATTCACGGCTGTGCTAACCAGTAGCCCGCACAAGATGACGGTGAAACGAAAAAGCATAGAAGTTTGATTTGATTGTGATATATTGCCTTGCAAAGTTAACATCCTTTAGTTGCATTCGTTTCATCGCTTGTGCAATTTGTCTGACATTTGCACGCAGCGCATTTGAGCTGGCAGAAAAAAAGCGCTACTTTCATCCATAGTTGTAGTGCGCAGGATGCAGGTAACAAACTATCTTTGCTCGAATTTACAAAGTACCATGCTCAAGAATCTGAAATCTTTATTTATCATTGAAGAAGAACCCTCGCCTAAGCCTGACCAGGGCAAACCGGCTGCTTCCCAGGTGCAAAAACCAGCCACACACGTGCACACATTGCCACAGTCAGAGCAAGGGCGGGCTGGGAAAGTGAATGAGAAGTTCATGGACCTGCTTTTCAAAGCCATGGAAGACAATAACCCAGAGGGCTTCGACTACATGGAGTTTCGCCAGAGCCTCAACTCGCTCAAGAAAATGCCTATGGACGAACAAACGCGCTTCCAGTCTGCTTTTGCCATGGCGCAAACGCTGGGCGCTACACCAGCGGCATTGCTCGACTCGGCCATGCACTACATAGCCGTGCTCAAGCGCGAAGAGCAACAATTTGAGCAAGCCCTGGCTGCCCAAAAAGACAGACAGATAGGCAGCAAGGAAGCCGAACTGGCCAACCTCCAGCAAACCATCCAGGCCAAAGCCGAGCAAATTAAGCGCCTGACCCAGGAAATTGAAGCTCACCAGCAGCATGTGCAGCGCATCCAGCAGGAGTTGGCCGAGGCGGCTGTGAAGATGGAAAGTACCAAAAACGACTTCATCGCCTCGTATAATGCCTTGGTGGAGCAAATTCAGACTGATGTGGAAAACATGAAAATTTACCTGAAATGAGCTACTGGCTTTCTGCAAAAAACCTGAGCAAAAAGCGCATTGTGCTACTTTTGCTCAGTCTTTATCCGGCTGTCGGGTAGTTTCCGCAGGGTATTTTTCTCAGCGATACATTTCCACAACTTGAATTTGCTGCTGGTATTCTTCACAATTCTTGTACTTTTGTTGGCCGTTTGGTATCATCGGAGGCGGCACGCGCAGTTTTTTAACGCTATAACCGAACCACTATCATTATGGATTCTTCGTCTATGCAAAGCATGAAACCCAAGTCCTTCTGGCAACGCCCCGAGGGCGTCACTGGGCTTATTTTTCTGGCTGCCATTGCTGCCGGAGTGGTGTACTTGATCACTGCCATCAACTGGGGAGCTATCCTGGCCAATACCCTCTACCTGGCTGGCACGTTGGCGGTGCTCGGTGCCATAGTGTACATGATACTCGATCCCAAGGTGCGCAACTTGGTGTGGTACATGTATAAAAGCGTAATGCGCACTATTACTGGATGGTTTGTTCAGATAGATCCCGTGGGTATTCTCAAATCCTACGTGGAAAGCTTGCAGGAAAACCTGCGCAAAATGAATAAGCAGATCAGCCAGTTGCGCGGGCAGATGCACAAGCTCCAGGAAATCATTCACAATAACAAAAAGCAAATTGAAAGCAACCTGCAACTGGCCAGCAAGGCTCGCGAAACCAACAAACAAAACGTGATGATCCTCAAATCACGCCAAGCTGGCCGCCTCAAGGACTCAAACCTCAAGCTCGAAGACCTCTACCGCAAAATGGAGATTCTCTATCGGGTGCTGACCAAGATGTACGAAAACTCCCAAATTCTCATGGAAGATATCCAAGACCAGGTAGCCGTCAAGGAGCAGGAGCGCAAGGCTATCCACGCCAGCTACGGTGCCATGAGGTCAGCTATGAGCGTCATCTCCGGCGATCCCGACAAACGCGCCATGTTCGATATGGCCATGGAGTCTATTGCCGAAGACGTAGCCAATAAAGTTGGCGAAATGGAGCGCTTCATGGAAATGTCTTCCAACTTCATGGAGTCTATTGATCTGCAAAATGGCATTTTTGAAGAAGAAGGCCTCAAGATGCTGGAAAAGTGGGAGCAGGAGGGTGTATCGCTCATTCTGGGCAAGGAAAAGGAAACCCTGCTGCTGGCCGCCAACAATCCCAATGACGTACTCGACCTCAACGCGCCCATCAAACAACCCGTACGCGAACCTGGGCACCGCAACCAATATGATTCTCTCTTTGATTAAATCAACTTTGTTATACTCGTAGCTATGGCACAAAGACTCACTACTTTTTCCAAGTTCCTCATTGTCGCACTGGTGGTTGGAGCTGCCTTTCTGGGCATTACCCAATTGCAGAAAAGTGGCTTGCTGAATAATAAAACCTCCGATAACAGCGGCAACACCAGTCTGTTCAAAGATACCAAGAGCAAGTTCAAGGATGACGAAGTCGTCAAAATAGGTGTAGTGACATGGGGCGGATATGCCGGCGGCCAGTACTTCAACGAAGGCTTCAAGGCCAATAAGAACTCCCGTTTTACGAAAGAATACGGCATTCCAGTGGAGTTCAAGGTATTGGATGACTTCGAAGCCTCGCGCAATGCCTTTCGCGCCGATGAAGTAAACCTACTGTGGACGACCATTGACGCCTTCCCTACAGAAGTAAATGGGCTAGCAGATTTCGATCCCGTTATCGTATTTCAGGCTGACTGGTCGCGTGGTGGCGATGCCATCGTAGTGCGGCGGGGCATTACCAAAGTAGCCGACCTTAAAGGCAAACGCATCGCCGTGGCCGAAATGACGCCTTCCCACTCTTTTTTGCTCTGGTTGTTAGATGCCGGTGGCATCTCGGTCAAGGATATAGTCATTGTGCCCCAGGCCAATGCCATTGACGCCGCCGAGGTGTTCAAGAGCCAGAAGGTAGATGCTGCCGTAGTATGGAGCCCCGACGACATACTCTGTACCAAGGCGGTACCGGGGTCTCGCATTCTGGAAAGTACGCGCTCTGCAGCCTACATCATTGCTGATGTATTTATGGCTAAACGCGCTTGGGCCGAAAAAAACCGCGATAAACTCCAGAAAATCTATGAGGGCTGGATGCGCGGTGCTGCCGAGATTAATTCCAATCCTGCTGCTCGTCGTAAGGCCGCACAAATACTAGCCCGTGAGTTTACAGAAAATGGCACCGCTCTCAGTGACGAAGAAGCTGCCCAGATGTTGGATAATGTGCGTCTGACTACTCACGGTGACAACATAAACTTCTTTGGTCTCAACCCCAACTACAAAGGCATCACCGGCAATGTATTGTACTCGCGTATGGCCGACATCTATGCCAGCCTGGGCTATGTGGAAGGTGGCCAGGCACCCAACTGGCGGCGCATCGCTTACCCGTCATTAGTTAATAGCGTCCAATTGAACGGCTCCGAACACGCCGCCGAAGGGCAAAGGCAGTTTACTCAGGTGACTACAGAGGAGGGCAAGAGCCGCGAAGCCTTTGCTAGCAAGCAGGTGTCTATCAATTTTCGCAGCGGTGAGTATCAACTGGATGAAAATGCCAAATACATCATTGACAAGGAGTTTGTAGAAATTGCCAAGGCATTTGGCAACGCCCGTATCCGCATTGAAGGCAATACCGACGATGTAGGCAGCCGCGAGAGCAACATCAAACTCTCGCAGCAGCGCGCGCAGGCTGTAGCTAACTACCTCATCCGCGAGCACGGCATGTCGCCCAACCGCTTCATCGTGGTAGGCAACGGCCCCGATAAACCCGTGGCGCCTAACACCTCCGAAGCAGGCAAAGCCAAAAACCGTCGCACTGATTTTGAATTGGTCAAGGATTGAACTCTATTATGCAGGACTTTCAAAATACCTTGAAATATCAGCTCCGTTCGCTGGAGAAAATCCCAGTCAAAATCTGGGAAGACCCCCGCGAAGGCTCCATTCACTTAGCGCACTCCATTGCTTTAGCTATACGTCAAAAACAACAGGACAACGAGAAAATTGTACTCGGACTAGCCACTGGCTCCTCGCCGATACAGGTGTATGCCGAGTTGGTGCGCCTGCACAAGGAAGAAGGACTTAGTTTTCGCAACGTTGTCACTTTCAATCTGGACGAATACTACCCCATGCAGCCCGAAGCCCAGCAGAGCTACGTGCGCTTCATGCGAGAGTACCTTTTTGATCACGTTGATATTGATCCGCGCAATATCCACATCCCCGATGGCTCCATTCCTATGGATGAAGTAGAGGCCTACTGCGAGCAATACGAGAAGCTCATTGACCTACACGGTGGCATAGACATTCAACTGCTTGGCATTGGCCGTACCGGTCACATTGGGTTTAATGAGCCTGGCTCCTGGGAGGATTCCAAAACCCGGCTCGTGCGCCTGGACGGCCTCACCCGCCGCGACGCCATCAAAGACTTCAATCGCGAGGAAGACGTGCCCTACCGTGCCATTACAATGGGCATCGCCAGCATCATGAAGGCACGCACCATTTACCTCATGGCCTGGGGTAGCCACAAAGCCGCCATCCTTAAGGAAGCAATAGAAGGTCCTATAACTCCCTCTGTACCTGCTACCTTTCTGCAAAAGCACCACAATGTAAAGGTGTACGCTGATGTGGCCGCTTGCGAAGAACTTACGCGCATCAAAACGCCCTGGCTGGTGGGCATGTGCAACTGGACGGAAGATCTCGTGTGCAAGGCCGTTGTATGGCTTTCGCTCAAAACCGGCAAGCCCATCCTCAAGCTCACCGACGAAGACTACAGCGAAAACCATCTCAGTGACCTGACCATTGAGTATGACGACGCCTACAATATCAATATTCGAATCTTCAACCGCTTGCAACATACTATCACTGGCTGGCCTGGCGGCAAACCCAATGCCGACGACTCCAACCGCCCCGAGCGCGCTAAGCCAGCCAAAAAACGCGTCATTATCTTCAGCCCCCATCCTGACGATGACGTCATTTCCATGGGCGGTACGTTTCTGCGCTTAGTAGAGCAAGGTCATGATGTGCATGTGGCGTATCAAACCTCCGGCAACATTGCCGTGCATGACTACGACGCCCGCCGATTCATGGAGTTTGTGCAGGAGTACACCCAAGCTACTGGTACAGGCCATGAGGCCATTGCCCAGCTTTACCACAGGGTCGTTGATTTTCTGGATAATAAAAAGCCTCAGGAAAGCGACATAGACGAGGTGCGCAAGATCAAAGGTTATATTCGCCGTGGCGAAGCACGAGCTGGTGCGCGTTTTTGTGGTCTCCAAGATGACCACATCCACTTTCTGGACATGCCGTTTTATGAAACCGGCCGTACCCGCAAAAAACCTCTGAGTGAAGATGACATTCGCATTATCGCTGAACTGATGGAGCGTGTAAAGCCTCATCAAGTATATGCTGCTGGCGACTTGGCCGACCCCCACGGTACGCATCGCGTGTGTCTGGATGCTATCTTTGAAGTTTTTCGCCAATTGGCCGACCGCCCTTGGATGAAAGACTGCTGGCTGTGGCTATACCGCGGTGCCTGGCATGAATGGAGCATTGATGAAATCGAAATGGCCGTACCCATCAGTCCTAAGCAGTTGGAGCGAAAGCGCAGAGCCATCTTCATGCACCAGAGCCAAAAAGATCAGCCGCCCTTCCCCGGCAATGACGACCGCGAGTTCTGGCAGCGCGCCGAGCAGCGCAACCGCGAAACTGCTCGTATTTACAGGGCTTTGGGCCTGGCCGAGTACGAAGCTATGGAGGCCTTCCGCCGCTGGAAGTTCTAGGATGCATCAAATCATGTACGCCCAGATATTGCAAACTCTAGCACCTTATGGCGCCCGGCTAGTGGCTGTTTCTAAAAACCACTCTGTCGAAGCTATTCTGGAATTATACCGTCAAGGTCAGCGTGACTTTGGCGAGAACCGCGTACAAGAGCTCCTGCCCAAGTACGAAGCTCTGCCCAAAGACATCCGCTGGCACTTCGTCGGGCACTTGCAGAGCAATAAGGTCAAATACGTCGCTCCTTTTGTGCATCTCATTCACGCTGTAGACAGCTTTGACCTGCTCAAAGAAATCCAGAAGCAGGCGCTCAAACACCAGCGCATCATTCCATGCTTGCTGCAGTTTCACGTTGCCCAGGAGAGCAGCAAATATGGCTTTGACCCAAAGGAAATATACAACTGGGATGCGCACACCTTTGAATCCTACAGCCGAGTGCAGATATCTGGCGTCATGGGCATGGCTACCTTTACGGATGATCAGGAGCAGGTTCGCCGGGAATTTCAGCAACTTCGCTGGGTGTTTGAGGTGCTTAAAGCACAGGTTTTTTCAGCACAGCCAACCTTTCGAGAGCTCTCCGCAGGCATGTCAGACGACTATCGCATTGCGCTTGAAGAGGGCAGCACTATAGTGAGAATCGGTACTTTGCTGTTTGGCCAGCGGCGCGGATAGTGCACGAAGTGGGTGTTATTTGCACTGCTCTACCTGAAAAGCCAGTGGGAGTAGCGCTTTGTGTGTTTCACGAAGTTGTCTTTTTTATTTTGCTTCCAAAATACCTCCAGGAAATTGCACTTCCCAGGAATATACCTATCGCACAGAGGAAGCACAAATCGCCAAAAAAATCGAGCCAACTGCGCTCCGCTTGCCCGAAGTTGCGCCACAGCAGAACCAATACGCTACCTAAATAACCGAAGGAGTCGGCAATGTAGATCAGGAAACCGACGTTGCCTTTCTCGCGAAACACCGCCAGCAAGCGCTCAAAAATAACCCCGTTGAACAGGATATACGGCAGAAAAATGGCCATGCCGGAGAGAATCATCCAAGTGATCGGGCCGCTACTTAAGGTACGGAACGCCCACGTAGCGCCAGCCAGTAGCACCGCGCCGCTTATCAAAATGCCGTGATTGACCCAAAGCGCTGTACGATTGTTCTCGATGAGCGCCAGCGCACCAGTGAAGCCCAGCGCTATGAGCGCAATGGGCAGTTCGGCAGTAGTCAGGATGGCTGGCTGAGCACTAAAGCCCAGCTCTGCCCAGATTTCCACAGCGAAGTTGTCGCGTATATCGCGCAGTATGGTTAGCGCCAGGTAGATAGCGGTCATAATGACTAGGCCAGGTGCATAGCGCAAAAACAGGGCTTTGCGGTCTTTGGTGTCCATGGGATGGCGCGTACTGCGCAAAGCTATGTCTTCTTCAGTGGGTGGCGGCAGGTGCTCCAATACCCATGCGCAAAACAGCAATACTGGCAAGAACAACATGCCTGTGACAAAAGGCATCCAAAACTCAGATACCCCCCAACTCAGCATCAGCCACTTGCCTACCGTCTTTACGAAACCGGATGAAAAGATGAAGTTTACGCATAGCAGTGCCGCTAAGGCCTCCGTTACGCGTCGCCCCTCCAGGTAACTGAACACCACACCCCACATCATGCCCAGCGGCAAGCCATTGAGAAACATCCAAAACAGCCCCCAAACCGGCGGCGACATGGCAAAGCCCAGCAAAGCCAATGCTGCTATACTCAGTAAGATCAGCAGCATAAATGCCCTGCGCCCGGGTTTGAGTGCTGCTATCAGACCTATGCCCAAAAACTTAGACAGCGCATAGCCGGCTACTTGTGCAATGACAATAGCGATTTTGTACTGCATGCCCCAGATTTCCATGTCGGCGAAACTGGCTGCCGTAAATGGCTTGCGGAAGGCATATACACAACCGTACGCAGTGAAGGCCGTAATGCCTGCTATCAGTGTAAATGCTAAAGGATGTGCACGCGCAAAGGCTCGGGAGAGTAAAGGTGATTGAAGCATGTGGAGTGATTGGGTGGCCGTGAGACTCTGGTACCTTGAGACTGTGTGACGAAGAGACTGTAGAGTTTGCCAAATATCATAGCGGGATGATTTCAAGAAGTTCTTCCAGGCTATGGAGTACATGGGTGGGGTTGGCGCTGCGGAGTTGTTCTTCTGTCTGTGCTCCAGTGGTGATGCCTGCACAAATGCCGCAGCCGGCATTTTGTCCTTCTTGTATGTCAATGATGGTGTCGCCTACCTTGGCTACTGTTGAAGGATCTGTAATGCCGAGGCGTTGCATGGCCAGCAGAATCATATCGGGATGAGGGCGGCTGCGTTGTACGTCGTCGGCGGTAATGAGCAAATCGTAGGTTTCGCCTTCCATCCAATCTAGTTTATTGAGGAGCAAGTGAGCGATGTCACTTTTGTAGCCAGTGTTAAGCACCACTTTGATGCCTCGAGTGTGCAATTGCCCGAATACCTCTTCAGCGCCAGGCATGGGCAAGGGCTGCATTTGGCGGTAGGCATTGTCCAGTGCCTGTTCAAACTGCCTGTGGATGTCGTTTATCAATTGAGCATCTGGTTTTTGGTTGGCGAATTGCTCCAGTACGCTGCGGATGGCCTCGCGTTTTTCCTTGCCAGCAGCGTGCAGCAGTACCAAGCCCAACGGTACATCAAAGCCTGCCTGGTACAAGCATTCGTGTACAGTTTTATATACTACGTTCTGTTCGTTCACGGTAGTGCCGGCCACATCAAATACCACTGCTTGTATCATGAGAAGTGTTGTATTTTAATCCTTGATTGCGCGCTTAGATACCAGCCCACTATATCCCTCCGCTCCTTAGTAGTACCTATTCAAATTTTCCTGTGCGAATCCCAGGCTGGCCGTCATGCCCTTGCCTCCAATGCCCGTGAGTAAATGGATGCACTCGTTTATACTGTGGCGAAAGATGTCGGCATTTTTGCATTGCGTGTAAGTGCCAATCCAGGTTTCGCGCAATGCCCAGGTTTGGAAGTCAAATATCTGCCGTGCCTCGGCCAGTATGTAGCGGTTAATGCTCTCGTGAAGCGTTATGCCAAGCGACTCTGCTCGAGCAGCATCCGCATACTCGTGCGAATCGCCCAGGATGATGGCGCCGTCAGTAGTTTGCTTAAAGAGGATGTGCACCCCCCAGCGCTTGGCCGGGCTATGCGGGTTTTCTTTGGCTTTGATACCAGCCCAGGAAGGACATTCGCGAAAACTCTCATAACGCCGGATGCTCAACCCAGTGAGGATAGAACCAGGCAGGCGCTGGGTAGGTTGTGCTTCTAGCATCATCATTTGTAGCTTTACCGCCTGCAGGTCGCTTTGAGCAAATTCTTCTGGAAAAAGCGTCTTGAACTCGTAGCCGCTGCATACCAGTACTTGTTCAGCTTGAAATGTACGCCCATCGCTAGTGCGAACCTGACAATGCTCGCCATGCGTTTCAACTGCTATGGCCAGGGTATTAGGGAAAAACGATAGTTCCTTTTGCTCGGTCAAATATTGCAATATGCGATGCAGTGCTATGTGTGGCTCCACAGTGATCTCCTGCGGAAAAAACAGCCCTCCTTGGCAGTAATCATCGCGTAAGCCAGGATAGCGTTGCAGGCATTCCTGAGCGGTGAGCAAGTGAGATTCGTAATCGTTAGTGCGATTGATAGCGGCCAATTCCTCTAGCAGGGTCATTTCTTCGTCGTTGGAGGCAATATAAATGGTGCCGTTTTGCCGCGCGCTAATGTCAGCTTCCGCTTGGAGCGCCTTATAAATCTCCAGGCTACGACGTCCGTAGCGCTGCCACTCTACCCCAAAACCAGAGGGTACTATCTGGCCAAAGTTTTGTACGGAAGAGCCTTGCGGTGTCCGGCTTCGGTCTAATATGGCTACGCGCAGGCCGCGCTGGAGGGCGTGGTAAGCATGCGCCGTGCCCAGTATGCCAGCGCCAATGATAATCAGATCGTGTGAATTATTCATTTTCAATAAAATACGAAAAGTATAGACTGTGAGTTTGCTTGTTATACGTTTAGGCTGTGCTTGGCTGCTACCATCTTATTCCTATCCTAGCCCACATGCTGCGCCCTATGCCGTCCACCCCAGAGCCATGTATGCGGTAGGCTTCGTTGAGCAAGTTGTGAAACTCTGCCGAAAGATGGAACTTGCGCCACTGATACCAGGCGCCTATGTGAAATACCTTCCAGCCGGGCGTGCCGTTGGGATTGATGCGATTGTCGGTTTTGTCAGCGGCAGCAAGACGGCGTTGCGCGCCGGCCCATTGATTTTCTACCCGAAGTCCCAGATTTTTGGTAGGTATGAACTGCAGCAGCACTCTTCCATGCAAAGGCGGAATACGACGCAGTGGCTCTCGGGCCGTCAGATTTTGACCAAAAGTATGAGTGCCGTTGCCGGCCAGCATCCATTGGGGCAATAACTGCCACTCCCATTGAGCCTCTATGCCTCGGATGAAAGCCTGCGTAATGTTTTCTTTTAAAAACACCGGAAATCCCTGAATGCTGTCGCCGCGGCGGATGCGTCCAATGAGGCCATCTAGCTCCAGATAATATCCTGAAAAACTGGCTTTGAGTTGTTCGGTGCGCCATTTGAAGCCGAGTTCTATACTTCGGCTTTTTTCGGGCTGCAGGTTGTAGTTGGGCAGTTCGTAGCGAAAATCCACAATGCCCAACGTGCCGAGATCGTCTATGTTGGGCGTGCGAAAGGCGGTGGAAGCATTGGCAAAAAGGCGAGTATTTTTTATAAACTGCCAGGAAGCGCCCAGCTGGCCTACCAAAGCGGATGGTTTAAGGGTAGATGTGCCGATGACCTCGTCGGGTACGGTGATGACAAAAGCATTGTAGCGCAGCCCGCTGGTGAGGGTCAGGTGCTGCCAGTTGAGAGTGTGGAGGTTGTACACAGCCAGGCTGCGCATGCGAGAGCGGTCGGGGTAGAGGCCACGCCGGGTGGAGGAGGCGCCGGTGTCGGTATTGATATCCTGGCGTTTGCTGCGTACGGCATCCGCATACCATTCGGCGCCGGTGTACATCTGCCAGAAGCGGCTGAGGAGGGAAGTTACGCTGGCCTGCAAGCCGTAGGTGGTGGTTTGGTCGGTTTCATCCACGCGGCGATTTTGGTTGTTGCGCTGGCTGCTACGGCTCTCCAGGCTGTGCTGGCGAGAGGCAGTAAACTCCAGGTGGCGCCACCACTTGACGCCGGTATTGGCCGAAAGCCGTGCATAGCCTAAGTTGCGGCGTTGCGGCTGAAAAAAGTAAAAACGGAAATCGTCAAGTTTCACACGGTGATAGAGGGGTACATTTTGTTGTTCCAGGTCTTGCCACAAGGCGGTGAGGCGGAGGCGTTTATTTACTTGCCAGAGGCTTTTGAAAGCATAGCTCCACTGGTTGTAGCCAGTGGGTATTTGCTTGCCAATGCCTTTGCCACCAACGAGGTCGCCAAAGTGCCTGTAGGCGCCATCCATACGCAAGGCCACACCCGGAGCAGAGTAGGTCAGTGCTACTTGCCCACTGGCTTCCTGCCCTTGGCAAATCCATCGGAAAGTAGCTTCGGGGTGCCAAGCTACCGTATTGGAAGTGTGTAGTTGGTGGGTCAGGACGTTGATGACACCGCCAATGGCATCGCTGCCATACTCTGCCGAGCCGTTGCTGAGCACTACTTCCATGCGCTCCATCCAGGCTGGATCAAGGGTATTGAGGTATTGGTTTGGCCCAGAGCGAAAAGTGGCATTGTTGAGACGTATGCCGTCCACCAGCATGAGCGTTTGTTGGCCAATGAGACCGCGCAAGTAAGGCGAGCCGCCACCGTGATTGGTTTTTTGAATAAATACACCGGCAGCGCCCATGAGTGCTTCGGGCACCGTGCGCGATACGCGCTGCTGCAAGTGATCAGCGTCCAACAAAGTGGCTGTGGCGGGTAGTTTGAAGTTGCTCAGTGCTTGCCGCCGAGCAGTGACGACTACTTCTTTTTCAAAAAGGATAGTATCCTGTACGCTCGCGGTGCTGTCAGCTCTGCCCAAAGCCGTATTGGTCAGAAACAACATGACACACAATGATGATACGAAGTGTCTCATGGTAGTTGATTATATTCGTATCGTATGGCAAAAACCTTTTGTCATATGCAAAAATTCATTGGCGTTTTTCGCGTATAAAATCTTCTACGCTGTCCAATTGTGGCGACTCAAGCAAGCTTTTCCAGTCAAATTTTTCATCGAAAGGCGTAAGGGCTTTTTGCGGGTCAAAGATGCGGGCGTCTGCGGGTAATGCTGTGTAGGGTGTAAAGTCGGGTTTATCGGTGAAGAAGTCGCTTAGATCTGCTGCGCTAGCATCGTATTGATTGAGATAAGGTATGCCCAGGATATTCCAGAAGGTTTTGAAAATACTGCCAAAGCTGTAATGACGGTGGCTCATGTAGTTGCGCTTGGCCCAGGGCGAGCACACCATAAGGATACTGCGGTGTGCATCTACGTGGTCTTGGCCGTCTTGTGAGTCGTCTTCGGTAACGAATATGGCCATTTCCTTCCAGTAGGGTGTAGAGGAGAGAAACTCGATAATGCGCCCCAGGGCGAGGTCATTATCGGCCATGTAACTCTCGCGGAAAGGGTAGCCAGCTTCAGGCCGCTCGCCGGCGCCGTGGTCGTTTGGCAGCAAAATGGTGAGCACCTGCGGCAGTTTTTCCTTGCTGTTCAGCCACTTTTCCTTGAATTCTGCGATGAACAAATCAGCCCTGAACTGGTCTGGGATGGCCATATTATACGTGGGATAAGTGCGGGAAGAATTGGCGAATAGCGGTGCCGGCACGGGGTAGTTAACGAGCACTTTTTGGCCGTAGTACTTCATGGTGGAGTCGGCGTAGTTATTAGCCATTTCGGTGCCAAAGCCCCAGTTGTAAACGCTGACTTTGTGGCGCTCGAAGTGCTCCCACATGGAGCCGGCCTCGTTGTAATCTTCGGGGTAAAAAGAACCTGCGGCGCCTGTCCAGATGAATTTGCCAGGCTCTTTACTATTGGGATTAATGCGCCGGCTTCCTCCATAAGCGGTGGGCACGTTAGTTTCTACCCATTCGTTGGGATAGGTATTGGAAAGCCAGCGATGGCCATCGGCTGAGTGGTCGCTATCCACGTAGAAATTGTCGGCCATGCTAAAGCGCTGTGCCAAAGCCAAATGATTGGGCATGACGGTGGCATTTTGCACTGTAGCGGTTTTAGCTTTGTTGCTAAAAGTGCGGTTGTAGCCATAGCGCGCCAAGTCGGGGTCGCCTTTGCCGGCTTTTACCTGGCCAAACACTTCATCATAGGTGCGGTTTTCTTTTGAGATGAACACAATGTACCTGATAGGGCTCCTGCGTTCACCGGGATAGAGTGGTATGGGGTTGTTGCGGCGGGCGGCAAAGGCCGTAGCGCGAGCGGGGTGTACTACAAAGTTATTGTCTAGTACTTGCTGCGTGTATTTGGGTAAGTCGGTATCTGCAGGAATATCCAGCACAGTGACCGAGCCTTTCATTAGGTGCCCCACATAACTACCTTCTGGCCCTTCAGTAAAGGTGTAGCCGCCATTGGGGCCGCTGCCATAACCCTTGGCATTGGCCACCACAAGTTTTTTGCCGTCAGGGGTGACGGCCAGTTTGGATGGAAACCACCCTACTGGCAAGTAGCCGGCTACTTCCAGTTTGGGTACATCAATGACTGCTACGGCATTGAGGCCAGAAGCCGCTACATAGAGCCGTTTCTGGTCGGGCGAGAGCGCTAGTCCGAAAGGAATAACCCCCCGAAACCGGCTCAGTGCCGGGAGCGGTTTTAGAAAGATATTCTTGACTACCTTTCCTTCGCGGGGTTCAATGACGGAGACGCAATCGTTGTTGCCGTTGGTTACAAACACATAGCGATCCGAGGTAGCTATGCTGTTGGGGCTGGCACCGCCTACAGCAGGAATACCTTCAATCTTTTCGCCTACCAGAAAGCCGGTTTTGATTTTGTGCAGAACTTTGGGCGTTTGGGACGCCACATCTACTGCCCACACAGAGAAGGCTTCCGGTGCGTTGGTGTCGCCCAGGCCGGGTATCTCCACGTCGTCTTGCTTGTAACCCTCGCGCATTTCAGGGGTATTGTAGCCAAATGCGGGAAAATTCAAGCCGGAGTTGGGCAAGTCGTTCAGCCTTACATTACTGAATGGTTTGTATTCAAAAACGCCTACATTAGCTACATAAGCGGTTTTTTCGTCTGGTGATAAGGCCACGCCAAACGGGTAGCGGCCTACTTGCACGTAGTGCAGCACTTGGCGTACGCGGGTATCGGCAATGATGAGGCGGAAGTTGCTCTGGTCGCAGATATAGAGCGTCTGCCCGTCCTGGCTTAGCGCAAGGTCACCCAGATATCCATCAGGGTGGTCGGGCTGGGCGCACACAATGGAGTCTAGTTTGGCACCAGTAGCCAGGTCAAAGCGATACACTTTGTTGGCCTGCCCACCGGCTACCCATACGCTGCGATTGTCGGGGGTGATAGCCAGACCCATAAATACGTCTTCCAGGAGGTTTTTGTCGTTGAAAGGCCCTTCTGGCACTTGGCGCACTGATAGGTTGCCGGAGGCAATGCCGCCAGCGATTGTGATAGAAAACGGGCGATTACCGGAGTTGGCCGTTACGGCGGTGCTGCCATCAGGCGACAAGGCCAGGCCAAAGGGATGCGGTGCTATACGGATGGTTTGCCCCATGGGGCGGATAAATCGTCCGTTGGGAATGATTGTAGTGCCGTCTTCGTCAATGGTGCAGTAGGCATCACCGGCGGGCGGCTCTACAATCGCGACCCTGCTCTGCTGAGACAGTTTACAGCCCACTGCAAGCGCCCACAACAGTGCAAAGCAAACAACAATAAGCGTTGGTTTCATAGCGGCGTATGTCTTGCTGGTTTTTGTTTGTTCACAGCGAAGGTAATACGCCGGCAGGTACAAAGACGGGGCAGTGCACAAAGTTTGCAAAAGATTAATGAATGATTAATCTTGTTAATAAATGATTAATCTTGAAGCAATAGCTTCGAGCCCAGCCCATGGATGGCTGCTGCAGTCCTTCAGTGGCGTGTCTTGCGCTGCTGTCTATTGAAAGCCTCTTTTTTGAGGAGTGCTAGCAGCCCGCTATTGAGTTCAGAATTTCGGCTCCAGCCCCATTACATAGAAGCAGAAGGAGTAGATGTCGGCGGTTAGCTCCAGGCCTTTGCGCAGGTTGCTGGCGCCGTGCCCGCTTTGGGTATCAATGCGGATGAGCGCGGGGCGGTCGGTAGAGGCCTTGGCTTGCAACTCGGCGGCATATTTGAAGGAGTGTGCTGGCACTACGCGGTCGTCGTGGTCGGCGGTGGTAATGAGGGTGGCTGGATAGCGCACACCAGCCTTGATATTGTGCAGCGGTGAGTAGGCGTACAGGTTTTTGAACTCGGCCTCGGAGGCTTCTGCGCTTCCGTACTCGGCAATCCAGTTCCAGCCAATGGTAAACTTCTGGAAGCGCAGCATGTCCATGACGCCTACTTGCGGAATAGCCACGCCGAAGAGATCAGGACGCTGGTTGATGACTGCTCCTACCAGTAGGCCGCCATTGGAGCCGCCCAAGCAAGCCAAATAAGGCGTACTGGTGTACTGGTTGGCAATCAGATACTCGGCGGCGGCGATGAAATCGTCAAACACATTTTGCTTGTTGAAGCGCATACCGGCCTCGTGCCAAGCCTCGCCGTACTCGCTGCCGCCTCTTAGGTTGGCTGATGCGTAGATGCCGCCCTGCTCCAGCCAGGTAATGCGGCTCATGCTAAAGCTGGGCGTTACGCTGATGTTGAAGCCGCCATACGCATACAGGATGGTGGGGTTTTTGCCGTTCAGCTCAAGGCCTTTTTTGTGTACGATAAACATAGGTACTCTTGTGCCATCTTTGCTGGTGTAGAATACCTGCTTGGTTTCAAATGCATTGGGGTCGAACGCTACTTCCGGTGCGCGGAATAGCGTACTTTGCCCGCTGGCTATGTCATACATGTATATGGAGGGCGGATAGGCAAAGCTGGTAAAGGTATAGAACACTTTTTTATCGCTGCGCTGGCCAATGAACCCGCTGGCTGTGCCCAGTGCTGGCAACTTGACTTCGCGTTCCAGTTGCCCTTGAAACGAAAACACATATACGCGGGTAGTCACGTCTTTAGAATATCCTACAAACAACCTGCCTCCGGCGCTGGATACAAAAGTGAGTGGCTCTGGTTTTTCGGGAATGATGGTCTTCCAGTGGGCTTTGCCAGGTTTGCGGGGGTCTATGAGCACCACGCGGCTATTGGGTGCACCGTCGTTGGTTTCTACCAGAAAGCCACCCTTGACCACATCAATGAGGCCGTAGCTATACTCGCCTGGCTCGGTAATCAGAGGCATGAAGGGCGCTTTAGGATCAGTACCTTTGCGATACCACAACGCATTGCCCAGTTTGCCTTTGCCTCGGTCGGAGATGTTGAGAAAAGTATATCGCTCGTCTTCTGAGCTGAACACGCCGTGGAAGCGCTGAGGGTTGGCTGGGTCTTCATACACCAGCACATCTGCTGACTGCGGGGTACCTACCCGGTGGTAATATACCTGGTGGTTTTCGTTTTTGGTGCTCAGTTCTTTTCCGGGTTCGGGCTTTGGGTAGCGACTGTAGTAAAAGCCGTTGCCCTGCCAGGATACGCCAGTGACCTTGGCCCACTCAATCTTGTCGTTCAGGTTTTGGCCGGTGCGCATGTCGCGCACATAAATGGTGCGCCAGTCGCTGCCGCCTGCAGAAGTGCCCACTGCAGCATAGCGCCCGTTTTTGGACAACGAGAAAATGGCCATGGAGGTGGTATTGTCAGGCGAGAGCAGGTTGGGGTCTATGACCAACTCTGGTGTGCCATCTAGGCCTTTTTGGCGGTAGAGGACGCTTTGGTTCTGCAGGCCATCATTTTTGTAGAAGTAATAGTATTCGTTGTTTCTGAACGGCGAGGAGTACTTGGGGTAGTTGTTGGTTTTTATGAGGCGGTCAAGCCAAGCCTGACGAAAAGGTATCTGCGCCAAATACTTGAAGGTGACTTCGTTTTGGGCTTTTACCCATGCTTTGGTTTCTTCGCTGTAGTCGTCTTCCAGCCAGCGGTAAGGGTCGGCTACTGTAGTGCCAAAGTAAGTATCTACTGTTTCGGTCTTTCGGGTAGGCGGATAGGTAAACTGCGCCTGGATATGAATCATCGTCATAAGCAATACCGCCGCACTGGCAGCCACAAAACGCATGAAACGCATCATAGTTGTTATCGGGTTTGATAAAACAAAATACAAAGGTACACACTCTGGAGCAGTGCGCCCATTAGCGCCAAAACATTGTTCGCATCAAAACGGTTTGGAAAATCCATTTGGATTTTATAGCCAAGTCCTTACCTTTGGCTATAGGTATGCACAATTGAATTTTGAGCCGAAAGTCCTTCATACGAATTATCGCCCTGGTTGCCGTGCTGTTGGTGCTGGCTGCCGTGCTATGGAAGCCCTGGGATCGTGGCATTTCCTGGCAAGAACACTACCTTCGCAGCAGCAAAGACCCCTACGGCACTTACGTCTTATTTGAAACCCTGAAAGAAACCAAAGGCGGCAAGAAAGGCTTCAAAGTCATTGCCGACAGCTTGCCCGGCGCCTTACCTCGTGGCAAAGCCATGCAGGCCATCTATGTCTTTGTAGGGGATGAAATGTTCATCAGCAAGCGCAGTATTGATACTTTGCTCAGCTTTGTAGCTGCCGGCAACTCCGCCTTTATCAGCGCACGCTACATACCTCACTACTTGGCAGAATCTGTAATGGCTAAACACTGTGATGGCTTGTTTTACAATTGGGAAGGCATGAGTTTTCACCAAGACACCGTAGTGTGGCTCCAACTGGAGCATCCTGCCCTGGCCCTGGAAAAAAGCGTGCCCTGCCGACTGCGTTATTACAAGCAACATATAAAAAACTCCTGGTCTTTTTTTCCTGAGCACAGCCTGTGTTTGGACGAGAGCGACGTCATTTCGCTGGGCAGTATGAATGGCAGCCTCATCAACTTTGTGCGCATTCCCTATGGCGAGGGCTATTTTTATCTGCACAGCACTCCATTGATCTTCACCAACTACTACATGATCCAGCCCGAGGTGTTGCAGTATGCGGAAGGTGTGCTCTCGCACTTGGACGACGGGCCAGTATATTGGGACGAACGCAGCCTTACACCTTCGGCTTCTTCTGTGTCTTCGCAGCCGCGCAGCAAGGCGCTGTCTTCCAAAAGCCCTCTGCAATACATTCTCTCGCAGGCGCCTCTGGCATGGGCATGGTATCTACTGCTAGCTATGGGGCTACTGTACCTGGCTATACGCTCGCGCAGGCGGCAGCGCATTGTGCCAGTACTGGAGCCCAATGCCAATACCTCTATGGAGTTTATCGCTACTATTGGCCGGCTGTATTTTTTGCAGAACAACCACTATCAACTCTGCCTCCAGAAGCTACGCCTCTTCTTACAGTTTCTGCGCGAGCGCTACAGGTTGTCTGCTGCCGAGCCTAGCGAGGAGTTTCTAGAAGAACTAGCGGCCAAGTCGCGAGTGCCTCGCAAACTGATTGACACCATATTTCTAATGCAAACCAATATTCAATCTTCTGGCAAAGTCACTGAGGGGACACTCCTGCAGTTGCATGGCTTGCTAGAGGAATTTTATCGTACATGCAAATAAACAAGGCTTATGCACTCGGACGAATTGAACCTGCCCGGTGACCCCACCGAACAATCCGACCCTCCTTACCTTGCCCACACAGATGAAGACCTCATCCCTGAAACGCTCTCTACCTGGCAGCACAAGCGCGTGGACCTGAGCCGAATTTATCACGGTGCGTGCATGATACGCGAAGAACTGGCCAAAGTGGTAGTGGGCCAACAACAAGCTATTGACATGATGTTGGCTGCCATTTTATGCAGTGGTCATATTCTGCTAGAGGGTGTACCCGGTATAGCCAAAACCCTGATAGCTAAGCTCATGGCTCAAACTATGAGCACTGGGTTTTCGCGCATACAGTTTACACCTGACCTCATGCCCAGCGATGTGATCGGCACTACCGTTTTTAATATGAAAACCTCGGAGTTTTCATTCAATGCAGGGCCTATCTTCTCCAACATCATCCTCATTGACGAGATCAACCGCGCTCCAGCCAAAACCCAGGCTGCACTCTTTGAGGTAATGGAAGAATGCCAGGTCACCGTGGACGGGCAAACCTACCCGATGCAATACCCTTTCTTTGTGATTGCCACTCAAAACCCTATTGAGCAGGAAGGTACTTACAAACTGCCCGAAGCTCAGTTGGACCGCTTCCTGGTGCGCATCATCTTGGACTACCCCAAGCTGGAGGAAGAACAAATCATCCTGCGCCGCTTCCAGAATGACTTCGGCGGCAGCCTGCGCCAGATGGTCAAGGCAGTCTTCACGCCCGACGACATCCGCGCATGCCGCGACCTCGTGCAGCAGGTCTATATCAAGGAAGAATTAATCGACTACATAGCCACTATTGTGCACTACACTCGTCACAACGGTGACCTCTTCCTTGGGGCCTCGCCTCGTGCTTCGCTGGCCATCATGAAAATGGCCAAGGCCGTAGCTGCCATCGAAGGCCGCGACTTCGCAACCCCTGACGATGTTCGCCATGTATGCTACCCAGTGCTCAACCATCGCATCATCCTCAGCCCCGAGCGCGAGATGGAGGGCTATACTACTCGCCAGGTTATTGACGAAATTGTGTCTAAGATTGAGGTGCCTCGCTGATGCCTGCTATGAAAGCGCTTTTCCTAAGCAATCGTTTTTTCTTGGTCATGGGCGCCCTCGTCGTGCTTTTTGCGCTGGGTTTTGCTTTTCCGCTGGTATTTACTCTGGCTAAGGCTGCATTTGTCCTGTGGCTGGTGTTGCTGGCGCTGGATGCCTGGCTACTGTTTGGTAGCAACTTCCAGTTTGTCGGCGAACGCAAGTTGCCTATGGCGTTCTCCCTGGGCGACCCCAATCCAGTTTACATTCACATAGAGAACCGCTCTGGCATTCCGCTGCGCTGTACATTGGTGGATGAACTGCCTGTGCAGTTTCAAATCCGCGATTTTGAACAACGCGCCCTCATCGCTCCTGGCGAAGCCCAGTGGATCCGCTACGAACTCACCCCCCTGACGCGCGGCGAGTACAGCTTTGGGCGCGTCAATGCGTTCGTCGCCTCGCCGCTTGGCTTGTTGGAGCGCAGGGTTTTTCTAGCCAGACCCGCCGACATTCCTGTATTTCCCTCTATTTTGCAAATGAAAAAATACGAATTGCGCGCCTTTGACCGTATGGCGCAGTTTAATGGCCTTAAACGCTTGCGCCGCATCGGCCACAGCTACGAGTTTGAGCAAATCAAAAACTATGTACAAGGCGACGACTACCGCGCCATCAACTGGAAAGCCAGCGGCCGCCGCGCCCAGATCATGGTCAATCAGTACGAGGATGAGCGCGCCCAGCAGGTGTACTGCATCATTGATAAGAGCCGCGTCATGCGCCTGCCATTTGCTGGCCTCAGTCTTACGGACTACGCCATCAACACCAGCCTGGTTATTTCCAATATTGCCCTGCAAAAGCACGATCGCGCCGGTCTTATTACCTTTTCTGACGTCATCGGCGCCACCATTAAGTCTGACAGTAAAGCTAATCAGCTCAACAAAATCTTTCAGGCACTCTATCGCGAAAAAGAACGCCCGCTGGAGGCCAACTATGAGTTGCTCTTCCAGGCCACCCGCAAGCTTATCAACGGCCGCAGTTTACTGCTGCTTTTTACCAATTTTGAAAGTAGCTACGCCTTGGACCGCGCACTGCCTATCTTGCGCCGCATCAACAAGATGCACCTGTTGGTGGTCATCTTTTTTGAAAATACCGAAATTCAGGAACTAGCACGCCGCCCAGCACAAAGTATAGAAGATATCTACAAGCAAACTACCGCCCAGCAGTTTTTGGCCGAGAAAAGCCGCATGGTGGGCAAGTTGCGCCAGTTTGGCATACAGGCGGTGCTGACCAAGCCTGAAGATCTCTCTATACAAACCATCAATAAATACCTGGAAATGAAGGCGAAAGGGTTAATTTGAGGACTTCGGGTTGTGAGGATTGGAGTAATTTCTATCCTTGAGGTAAGGCTGTACTCGGGCTGGTTCTGGTATGAGCAGGAATATCCGTGCGAGTAGCAACCACTGGCCTGTGTTCGAAGGTGAATGGCTTCAAAAAAAAATGGAGTTGATTCGCGCACGTGTTTTTTCTTATGAATACCAGCACTTGATTGAAAAGGGTTTGTGAGTTTTCTGGGTCGTCTTGTTGTTATTCTTTTTCGATCACGAATTTGTCCCTGTCTTCCAGGAACGGCCATTGCCGGCGAAAAGCCTGCTGGGCCTCGTAGTCTAAGACTACTACAAACACTTCCTCTCTACAGGCAGCGTGGTACAGTATGCGGCCAGCAAAGTCCAGTAGCATAGAATCGCCGCTGTGGTTTACGCCGCGCCCATCGGTGCCGATGCGATTGACGCCCAGCGTGTAAGACTGGTTTTCAATGGCGCGTGCTGTGAGCAGACTACCCCAGGCATGGCGGCGGCGCTCCGGCCAGTTGGCTACGTATAGCAGTAGATCATAACCATGTACATTGCGGCTCCACACTGGAAAGCGCAGGTCGTAGCAAATCAGAGGCATTATTTTCCAACCTTTCAGCTCGGCAATGAGCACTTCGCGGCCAGGGGTGTAGTATTCCTGCTCACTGGCAGGGCTGAAGCAGTGTCGCTTGTCGTAGGTCTGAAAACGGCCATCCGGCGGCATCCACACCAGGCGGTTGTAGTACCGGCCGCTGTGTTCAGCGATGAAACTGCCAGTAATGACGGTATTAAGCTCGGCAGCCTGGCACGCCATCCACTGTATGGTGCTACCGTGCATGGGTTCTGCCAACTCAGCAGCGCGCATGGAAAACCCAGTGGAAAACATCTCCGGGAGTACAATCAAATCTACCGGTTGCAGAAGGCTGTGGAGCCATTGGGAAATACGCGCCAGATTGGTAGTTTTATCTTCCCAGGCCAGAGGGCACTGCACGGCGGCAATGCGAAGTGAATTAGATAACATGAGCGACTTTTGAGCAAGCCATGAAGGAGGAGCGTTTTGGCCTCATTGCAGCATTATACCCGCTTGCTGCCACTAATTTTTGGGCATTGGCAAAACAAAACAGCCAGGCGAGACGATTCAGTCAAGTTGCTGTCTTGTAAAGAGCGCGGCTGAAATGGAGAAAACGCAAGGTAAAGGTAGTCATTTGTTGGTATTTGTGCTAAGCCGGAGAGGATGCCTGGCTTATGCGCACGAAGTGCTACGCCATTTCCCTCCGGGTGGGTTTATCGTTTTCTCCTCCCGATATGCAGCGCAAGCGCCACCTGTGCCGCATCGAGCTGTGCCGACCTACCGCAATGCGGCTGAACTCTTGTGGAACAGTGTCTGGATGGTTCCCTGGCTGTGGCTTCAAGTGTTTCTGGCATGGTGCAGGGGGGCGCGCGCAGCATACTTTCCTGTATTTCACCCCTGGAATCTGTGCATTCTGTGGTTGTGTCGCTTGCTCAGAGTGCGCACTATACTGACAGTACACGACGGTCTGCTGCACCTTGGCGAAGCCAATGCCCTGGAGCAATGGTGCGAGTACTCTTGCATGCGCCTGGCCGACCACCTGATTTTCCTGAGTCATTATGTAAAGGAACGCACCCAGCGCACTATTGGCTTTAGCGCGCAGTCGTGCGTGCTGAGGCATGGCATCCTGCCTGTACGTAGCAACATGCCCACGGAGCGCGTGCTGCCTAGGCAGCCACGGCTGCTGTTCCTGGGGCGGTTGGTGGCATACAAAGGCCTGGATTTACTGCTCGAAGCGATAGAAGGTTTGCCTGCCGGATCATTTGATTGTCTGACTATTGCCGGCTGGCCAGTGCGTCTGTGCGAGATGCCTCGGTGTACAAGCCCTAAGGTGCAAGTACAATCTGGCTGGCTTTCGGATGCCGAAGTAGAATCACTCCTGCGCAGCTACGACATACTGATTTTACCGTACAAGGAAGCTTCCCAGTCGGGTATACTGACACTGGGGGTAGCAGCAGCTATTCCGATGGTGATCACACACGTAGGTGGGCTTCCGGAGCAGCTCTCCCCCGAAGAAGCTGTGTGGGTGGAGCCTGAGGCTGCCAGCATCCGGAGCGGCATACAACTGCTGCTGAGCAATGCACACCTGTACGCCGTCATCAGCCGCCGATTGGCATTGAGAGCCAAGCAGCCAGGCTGGAGCGAAATAGCCGCTACTATCTGTGCGCTGGCTGAAAGAACGGCCTAATTTACTCCAGGAGTTTTTCCTGGCAGGAGTTTTTGTAGTACCCATTCGCCCACCTGTCTGCCTTGCACTACGCCGTTTTCAATGGCTGGGCGGTAGTGTATGCCCCCATAAAGGCGACTGATGGAAGCTTCCTGGGCGGCGTGGAAAAAAGAGCGAAAAGAGCGCGGCGATAGGCCAAACTCCAGCTCGGTATCGTCCACAAAGGCAAAGTTATCGCCAAATAAAGCAGTAAGCATAACTGATGCCGCCGAACTAGCCACGCTGTGTCCACTGGTGTACTCTGGGAAGGGCGGCGTTTGCAGCAGAGGCAGCCAGTCTTCGTCCACTGAGCGATTGATGACTGTTTCAGGGCGCACCAGCACGCTGCGGTATTTTTCATCCCAGCAGCTTATAAAGGCCTCAAACAGAGTGATGGCAGTGAGGGTGTAGGCTTGCACTGTTTGGCCGAAGTCGAGCTTGGATTGGCGGGCAGCCAAGCCGGCAATGTTCATCCAGTGGCCACCAGGCGATATCTTCTTGGTGGCAAACATCACGTGGCCTATCTGGTTAGTTTCGTAGGGATTGCAGTCCCAGAAGTTAGCAATAGCCTCTCGTTCTGCGCGGTTGGGCGCATCCAAGGCTTTATAGACTTCCATGACCTCATTGTAGAAGCGGCTACCGGGGGTCATGTCATAGGGTGTGGGCGGGGGCGGTGCAAACTGGTCGGCGCTTACCAGGGTCATAGGCCGTATTTTGTTCCAATGCGGTTCTACAGCATCCATGTAGGCGGGCGGAGTGGGCTGCCAGGTAGCGGGGTTGGAAGAAATGGTGTATTTGGGAAAGGTGCGCGTTTGCTTGTAATTGTCTTTCGCCGACCAGTCCAGAATGTGCTGAGCCACTTGCCGGCCATAAGCCAGTGAGCGTTCCATTACATCGCCTGGCATACCAGTGGCCTTGTATTCCATCAGCATAACCTGGTGAAAGGAATCTATCTTTTCTTCAGAAAAAATCAACTCCCGGCCTGCCGTTAGGAAAGCCTCTACCGCCGCCAGTGGAAAGCAATACTCTTTGCCGGGTTCAGGCTTGGGTACAAGCTGGAGGTCGCGCAAACGCCCAGCCAAACTCTCATACTCTGGATGCCCTGCTGCAAACGCCTCGTAGCCGGCAATGTTGGCATAGCTGTAAATGCGCGCAGCCACCGGCGGTGAGAAAATATCGTGCACTATCACATCCGTCAGGCGCTTCATGGCGCGGTGATAGCGCTCAGGGTCAGAAGTCTCTTGCTGAAAATCGTAGTTGATGGGCCTGCAACCCAACGCGATGCTGACCAATAGGAAAAGGGTAAGTCCTCTCATAAGCTTTCTTGCGAATTTGCTGCGGCAAAGTTAGTAATTTGCGAAATATGACGCATCAATACTCGACATGATGGGAGCCCACTACTTCAGGTTTTCAAAAGAGACGCAAGTCGTGCAGATGCAGATTTTCCTTATCTTTGCGCCTCGTTTTTAACCAAGCTACGCACGTTTATGCTGACTGCCCGCGAGATACGCCGCACGTTTCTGGATTTCTTTGCATCTAAAGGGCACAAAATTGTACCCTCTGCTCCTATTGTCAATCGGGAAGACCCCACGCTTATGTTTACCAATGCCGGGATGAACCAGTTCAAAGACTTCTTTCTCGGCGTTAAAACACCTGATAATCCACGTATTGCCGATACCCAGAAGTGCATGCGTGTGTCGGGCAAACACAACGACCTAGAAGATGTGGGCTACGATGGCACACACCATACCATGTTTGAAATGCTGGGCAACTGGAGCATTGGTGATTACTTCAAAGATGAAGCCATTGCCTGGTCATGGGAGTTGCTGCACCATGTGTTTGGCATACCCCAAGACAGGCTCTATGCCACAGTGTTTGGTGGCGACGAAAATGAAAATCTCGAGCGCGACGATGAGTCCCTCCAGCTCTGGCTGCGCTTCCTACCACGCGAACACATCCTTTATGGCAGTAAAAAAGACAACTTCTGGGAAATGGGCGATACCGGCCCCTGCGGGCCTTGTTCGGAAATTCACGTGGACTTGCGCCCCGATGAAGAACGCGCCCAAACGCCTGGCTACGAGCTAGTGAATAAAGACCACCCCCAGGTGGTGGAAATCTGGAACAACGTGTTTATCCAGTTCAACCGCAAAGCCGATGGCCAACTCGAAGTCCTACCTGCCAGGCACGTAGATACTGGCATGGGCTTTGAGCGCCTTGCTATGGTGCTGCAGGGCAAGCGCTACACCTACGATACTGATATTTTCACATACATCATTGAGTTTGTGGAGCATGCTGCCGGTATAAAATACCAGGGCGTCTATGACCGCAACGCTAAAAGCGATATTGCCATGCGCGTCGTAGCCGACCATATTCGATCGGTGGCATTCACCATTGCCGACGGGCAGCTCCCGAGCAACACTGGCGCCGGCTACGTGGTGCGCCGCATCTTGCGTCGGGCTGTACGCTACTATTACTCCTTCTTGGGCATTCACCAGCCTTTGTTGCATCGCCTCATCCCCTTGCTGGCTGATTGGTATGCCGACATCTTCCCCGAATTGCAGGCGCAACAGGCGCAGATCGCCAAAGTTGTTGAGGGCGAAGAACTCGCCTTTCTGCATACGCTTGAAAACGGCATCCGTCGCTTTGAATCTCTCCAGCCGGAGGGCGGCGTCATTCGCGGCAAAGACGCCTTTGAATTGCTCGATACCTTTGGCTTCCCCATTGACCTCACCAAACTGATGGCCCAGGAAAAAGGTCTTCAGGTGGACGAAGAGGGCTTTAAGCGCGCCCTCGAAGCCCAAAAACAACGCTCGCGCGCTGATGCACACAAAGAAGTAGGCGACTGGATTGTGCTGGCAGAAAGCCGCAGTGACGATGCGGGCTTTGTAGGCTACGACTATCTACAGGTAGAAAATGCCCGCATCTTACGCTACCGCACTATGAAGGTCAAGGGCAAAGACCAGTTCCAGATTGTACTGGATACTACGCCCTTTTACGCTGAAAGCGGTGGTCAAGCCGGCGATACAGGTATCCTTAAAGTAGGCGGAGAGGAAATAAAAGTGCTGGATACACAAAAAGAGAATGACCTCTTTGTGCATCTTGTCCATAAGCTACCTGCGCATCCTGAAGCACCTGTAATGGCTATAGTGGATGCCGCCAGACGACAAGCCGTATCAGGCAATCACTCTGCCACGCACCTGATGCACGCAGCGCTGCACCGCATCCTCGGCGCTCATGCACTCCAAAAAGGCCAGGACGTAACACCCGAGCGCTTGCGCTTCGACTTCTCGCACTTTCAGAAAGTCAGCGCCGAAGAGCTACAGGCCATTGAACTAATGGTCAACGAAAAAATCCGCGCTAATATTCCGCTCGAAGAAACCCGCGATATGCCGCTGGAAGAAGCCAAAAAACTGGGCGCCATGATGCTCTTTGGCGAAAAATACGGCGAAACGGTGCGCGTCGTCACCTTTGACAAGAACTTCTCGCGCGAACTCTGCGGAGGCACCCACGTGCGTGCCACTGGGCAAATCGGGCACTTCCGCATTGTAGCTGAAAGCGCCGTATCAGCCGGCATTCGCCGTATCGAAGCACTGACCGGCGTTGCCGCCGACACCTACATACATCAGGAACTCGAGGAACTGGAAGCCGTACGAGACGCCTTGAAAACGCCTAAGAATGCCGTCCATGCTGTGAAGGCACTGCAGGAGGAGAACCGCCAGTTGCGCAAGGCCTTGGAAAAACTGATGGCCGCCCAGGCCAACGCGCTCAAAGATCAACTGCTCGTTCAGGCGGAAAGCGTAGGAGATATCCGCCTCCTTACTGCCGTGCTGCCCATTGCAGATGCTAGCACAGTGAAAAATCTGGCTTATCAGCTGGAAAGAGAACTGGGGCGAGCCGTCATCGCACTGGGCACAGTAGTGGACGACAAACCTCAACTGACGCTCACCATCAGCCAGGAATTGGTAAGCGAAAAGGGACTTAATGCCAGCCAAATGATACGCGAACTGGCCAAGGAAATCCAGGGCGGCGGCGGCGGTCAGCCTTTCTTTGCCACTGCCGGCGGCAAGAATGCTTCGGGCCTGGAACGTGCTTTGCAAAAAGTGCGTACCATGCTGACGTGAAGGCAAGTGTAGTCAGCTTGCTGGTGCCAGTTGTTTGCAGGGTAATGTGCGCCAAGTGCCCGTGTGTTGCAGTTCGTACGGCTCCTGTCTGCACCCTTTCGACTTTGTGTTTATTGCGCGGGGGCATCCTTGCATAAAGCGCTGTGCCACACCCATACCTGCAACGCTCAAGTCAGCAATAACTTCACACAAGTGCTGATGAATGCACATCCGCACCCATGTGGGCATAGGCTGGCAGTATGCGTCAGGAACCACGTTTGAGACCAGTATTTTCATCAGCAGAGGTGTAGCTGTGGTTTCGTTGAACTTATAATTTGTCTGTTCTGCTACTCGCCAGGAAAGATACCTG
Source organism: uncultured Saprospiraceae bacterium (assembly GCA_938015595.1). Lineage (GTDB taxonomy): Bacteria > Bacteroidota > Bacteroidia > Chitinophagales > Saprospiraceae > UBA2329. The sequence goes on from CALLPI010000025.1 coordinate 39,897, forward strand.
GTTTTGTACCTATTTTAAAAAAAAACCTCGAACACTTGCACGCATATAAATATCTATATATCTTGGTGCGATTTTTCAACCCAACCAAAATCGCACAAACATGGCAAACAAAAGACAGTCAAAGATTTGGGGGCTTTTGCTAGGGCTTTTGCTGGGTGTTTCGGGGTATGCCCAGGAGCAAGAAAAGCCTAAGACAGATCACTCCTACAAGCCTCTTACACTCAAACTGAGCGAAGATGGCAGTAAGTACGTCAGGTTTTTAATCTGGCATCAGTTTTGGGCAACGCTGACCCAAAACAACCCCGGAACGGTGGATGTAAATGGCCGGGAGATAGCTACCACTACTGACCTGGCGCTTCGCCGTTCCCGATTTTTGGCTTACGCGCAGGTATCGCCCCGGTTTTTGATTCTCACGCATTGGGGTATCAACAACCAATCGTTTATCAACGGCGCTACGCCACCCAACGGCCCCAATTCCACGGCTACGCCCAGCAACCAGGGCAAAAAGCCGCAGATGTTTATCCACGATGCATGGACGGAATACCAGGTGCTCAAAGACAAGCTGTATCTTGGCACCGGCTTGCACTACTGGAATGGTGTGTCGCGCTTTGCCAGCCACAGTACGCTCAACTTTATGGCTACCGACGCACCCATCTTCAACTGGTACAACATAGAAACCACCGACCAGTTTGCGCGCCAGTTTGGCTTCTATGCCAAAGGGCAGATAGGCCGCCTGGATTATCGCCTGCACTTGAACAAGCCGTTTGTAAACGGCCCCTCGGCCACCAGGTTTAACACCGGTCCGAACGCTATCAATGTGGCCAGCGAGACCTGGGCGCCTGGCGGATATGTCAACTACATGTTTTTTGACAAGGAGAGCAACAAACTTCCCTTTTTTGTGGGTAGCTACATGGGCGCCAAGAAGGTATTCAACCTCGGCGCAGGTTTTTACAGCCAGAAAGAAGCCACTGCCTCCAGGCGAATTGCCGGTGCAGACACCACGGTAGTGCGGCACAACCAACTTTGCCTGGGGGTAGATGCCTTTTTGGATATGCCTCTGAATGAAGGACGCTCCGGCGCAGCTCACGCTTACGTGGTGTATTATAACTACAACTTTGGTCCTGGTTACTTGCGCAACATCGGCATACTCAATGAGCACCTCAACGTAGTGGCCGACAAGCCCGACCGCTCTTGGGCTGGCGGTGGCAATGCCCAACCTACCATAGGCACAGGCACTATTCTTTACGGACAGTTTGGCTACGCCCTGCCTAAAAACAAAGATGGCACGCAGTGGATGCCCTATGCCACTGTGACGCGCAAGGACTTTGAACGGCTGCCGGAGCCTTCTATACAATTTGGCCTGGGCTTGAATTACTTCATCAATGCACACTTTGCCAAACTCACCCTGGAATATCAGACCCGACCAGTATATCGCCTGGACGGCGGCAATATCCAACGCAATGGCAGCAAGGGGCAACTGATTCTGCAAACGCAAATTTTCCTGTAATGCACACTTTTTCTTCACCTACACAACAATAACCATTATGAGCGGAAAAGATCTTAAAAAGTATTGGCAAGAGAACCTGACGTATGTGTTCATCCTGCTGGTGGTATGGTTTCTGGCCTCTTACGGGGCGGGCATTCTGTTTGCCAAGCAACTCAATGGCATTCGATTGTGGGGGTTCAAACTGGGCTTCTGGTTTGCCCAACAAGGTTCTATCTACATCTTTCTGGTACTGATTTTCGTGTACGTGTATCTCATGAATAAGCTAGACAAGAAGTACGACGTGCACGAGTGATTGAACGGCAGGCTGTTAGCTGGCACTAGCTTTGTGTAACCTTTTCTATTCGGTCATTTTCAAAAACAAAAAATATGAGCGTTCAAATCTGGACATTTATCATTGTAGGCATATCGTTTGCCATTTATATTGGCATTGCCATTTGGTCGAGGGCTTCTTCCACTAAGGAGTTTTATGTAGCTGGCGGTGGGGTACATCCTATAGCCAACGGTATGGCTACGGCAGCCGACTGGATGTCGGCAGCTTCTTTCATTTCCATGGCGGGGCTTATTTCTTTCATGGGCTATGACGGCTCGGTGTATCTGATGGGTTGGACGGGGGGCTATGTGTTGCTGGCCTTGTTGCTAGCGCCGTACTTGCGCAAGTTTGGTAAGTTTACCGTGCCTGACTTCATTGGCGAGCGATATTACTCACAGACGGCCCGCATTGTGGCAGTAGTATGCGCCCTGTTTGTTTCCTTCACGTATGTAGCGGGGCAGATGCGTGGCGTGGGTATTGTATTTTCGCGTTTTCTGGAGGTGGACATCACGCTGGGAGTAATCATCGGCATGTGCATCGTGTTCATTTATGCGGTGTTGGGTGGCATGAAGGGTATTACCTATACTCAAGTGGCGCAGTATGTGGTGCTCATCTTTGCTTATCTGGTGCCGGCTATTTTCATTTCCTTTTTGATGACAGGTCACATCATTCCACAGATCGGGCTGGGTGGCACGGCCGCTGATGGGCAGTATCTGTTGGACAAGCTGGATGGCCTGCACAAGGAGCTGGGCTTTGCTGCTTATACCGAGGGTAGTAAGGGCATGGCAGACGTGTTTGCCATTACTGCAGCATTAATGCTGGGTACGGCAGGGCTGCCGCACGTGATTGTGCGCTTTTTTACTGTGCCCAAGGTGAAGCATGCGCGCTCTTCAGCTGGCTGGGCGCTTTTGTTCATTGCCTTGCTCTACACCACGGCGCCGGCGGTGGCCGTGTTTGTACGCACTAACTTGATTGAGACGGTATCCAACGAGCCTTACAGTAATATGCCCGACTGGTTTCACAAGTGGGAGGGTGCCAAATTGCTCAAATTTGAAGACAAGAACAATGACGGCAAAATCCAATACGTAGCGGCAACTGCGGAAAACGAACTCACTGTGGACCGCGACATCATGGTGTTGGCCAACCCGGAGATTGCCCGTCTGCCCAACTGGGTCATTGGTTTGGTAGCAGCCGGCGGGTTGGCGGCGGCGCTGTCCACGGCAGCGGGTTTATTGCTGGTTATTTCGTCGGCTATTTCGCACGACTTACTCAAGAATGCCATCAAACCCAACATCTCAGAGCGGGGCGAACTGCTGGCTGCGCGCATTGCTGCTGCTGCGGCTGTGATCATGGCTGGCTACCTGGGCGTCAATCCACCAGGTTTTGTGGCTGAGGTGGTGGCCTTTGCCTTCGGCTTGGCTGCTGCATCGTTCTTCCCGGCTATTATCCTGGGCATTTTCGACAAGCGCACCAACATGCTGGGTGCCATGGCGGGCATGGTTATCGGTATTGTGCTGACGGCGGCATACATCATCTACTTCAAATTCATCAACAAGCCCATGAACAAGCCCGAGCATTGGCTCTTTGGCATCTCGCCTGAGGGTATTGGTACACTGGGCATGCTGGTAAACGCCGTAGTAACGATTGTGGTATCGCGCATCACGCCAGCGCCGCCTCTAAGGGTACAGGCAATGATTGAAAACATCCGCATACCAAGGGGGGCAGGCAAAGCGCACGCTCATTAACACCCAAACGGCTGTTTTTTTCTCTGACATTCATAATCAGCAGCTCGGAAGCACATGCGCGGCATTCGGGCTGCTTTTTGTTTTTGTATTATCATCACTGCGCTTGCCGGCTTTCTGCATTCAAAGCTAGTACTTCGGCTCACCAAGTTTTGTGCGTAGCATCTGTATATCATGCACAAAACCCGGCGTTGCTCAATATAATTGTGATGCGCTGTAATAAATAGCCACAAAAGCATAATTTGGCGGCAGTATTTTGAACAACTCAAGCAACATGGGGCAGGTGCGCGCCAAACTCATCGGAATTTTTTTGCTGGGTGTAGTGCTGATACATTTTCCTGTAGTGGAACTGTTTAGCAGGATGCCTCGCCTGTGGGGCATTCCAGGCGCATATTTTGCAATTTTTGGCGTATGGCTGGCATTGATTGGCTTGATCAAACACTATGCAGACCCTGAGCGACGCAACAGCAAATCCTCAGATGTATGAGCGTATGGGTAGTGATTGCGGTTTTTGGCGCATACGTAGCGATTTTATTCGGGGTGGCTTTCTGGGCGGAGCGCCGGGCGAGCCAGGGGCGGAGTGTGATAAACTCGCCATTGGCATACTCCTTGTCGTTAGCGGTGTACTGTACGGCATGGACCTACTACGGCAGCGTAGGCCGGGCGGCAGAGCAGGGGCTGGGTTTTTTGCCGGTTTACCTGGGGCCTACGCTTACGGCACCGTTGTGGATTATGGTGCTCAAAAAGATGATCTACATCAGCAAGACGCAGCGCATTACTTCTATAGCCGACTTCATTTCGTCGCGCTATGGCAAAAGTGCTACACTGGGCGCAGTAGCTACACTGGTGGCAGTGGCGGGCATTATACCTTACATTTCCATACAGCTCAAGGCCATCGTGAGCAGTTTCAGTGTGCTGGTGGGGGCGGGCTTTCAACGCGCAGAAGCCATTTATTTAGATGCAGGGCTTTACGTAGCTATTGCACTGGCGGCGTTTGCCATCTTGTTCGGTACGCGTAGGCTAGACCCCAACGAGCATCACGAGGGGCTGGTGGCTGCAATAGCTTTTGAGTCGGTGGTAAAGCTGGCAGCTTTTCTGTTGGTAGGCGTTTTTGTGGTATTTTTTCTGTACAGCGGCTTTGGCGATCTATTCAGCCAAGGGGCTTTGCATCCTCATATCGAGCGGCTCTACACCTTTGAGGGTAGTGGCATTGACGGCAACGACTGGTTCTGGCTCATGTTGTTGTCCATGTCGGCCATATTGTTTTTACCGCGCCAGTTTCATACAGCAGTAGTAGAAAACACTAATCCGGGTTTTGTACACAAGGCGGCGTGGTTATTTCCGCTCTATCTGCTTTTGATCAACATATTTGTACTGCCCATTGCCGTGGCGGGTTTACTGGAATTTCCGGACGGAGCCGTGAACCCCGACACCTATGTACTTAGTCTTCCGCTGGCCGAGGGCAAGCCTTTGCTGGCATTATTAGTGGCAGTAGGCGGTTTTTCGGCAGCTACGAGCATGGTTATTGTAGCCGTGTTGGCACTCAGCATCATGATCAGCAACAACCTGGTGTTGCCTTTTCTCATCAGGCCGGGATTGTTGCAGGGCAATCGGGCCGACGACCTTTCAGAGCGGCTCATCGGCATTCGCCGGGTGAGCATCGTAATAGTGATGTTGCTGACGTTTGCCTATTTCAAATCCGTGGGTGCAGGATATTCGTTGGTATCTATCGGCTTGATATCCTTCACTGCAGTGGCGCAGTTTGCCCCATTGGTCATTGGCGGTATGTACTGGAAGCGCGCCAACCACGCGGGGGCTATGGCGGGTTTGGTTGCGGGCTTTGTAATATGGGCATTCACCTTACCGGTGCCTACCCTGGTAGAAGCCGGCGCCTTACCCGCGCATATTCTGGCAGAAGGGCTTTGGGGGGTAGCCTGGCTTAAACCCCACAGCTTGTTTGGTTTGACGGGTATGGACCCCATTTCGCACGGCGCATTTTGGAGTTTGCTGTTCAATGTAGCCTTGTATTTCGGAGTGTCCATTTACACACCTCAAAGCACGCTGGGCCTTACCCAGGCGGATATTTTTGTCAACATTTACAAATATCGCTCTGGAGAAAGTGACTACGACGTGCTGCGCCGACGCGCCAATGTGAAAGACCTACGGCTGCTGCTGCAGCGTTTTCTAGGCGCAGAGCGGGCGGAGGCGTTGTTGGAAGAATACCAGCGCTTTCATCACTTAGACCTAAGCAGGCTGCGCGAAGCCCCATCTGACTTGGTCAGCTTAGTAGCCGTACAGCTCAGTGGCGCCATTGGGGCAGCCTCGGCGCAGCTCATCCTCGCTTCTGTGACTAAAGAAGAGCCACTTAGCCTGGAAGAACTCTTTAAAGCTCTGGACCAAACCCGCGAAGCGCTGGCTTACAGCAAAGCGCTGGAACAAAAATCAGCTGAGCTAGAACAACTCACCTTCCAACTCCAACAGGCTAATGAGCAGCTCAAAGTCTTGGACCGTCTCAAAGCCGAATTCATCACCACTGTCACACATGAACTGCGCACTCCCATCACTGCGATTAAAGCGTTGGCTAAAATAATGATAGACCACGACGATCTGGTGCCAGCCAAGCGGCAAGAGTTTCTGGGGATTCTGGTCAGCGAAAGCGAGCGCATCAGCCGGCTCATTGACCAGGTGCTTGACCTGGAGAAGATTCAGTCGTCTGGTAGCATACAACAGACAGAAATGCTGGACTTTGCCGAGGTAGTGCACCGAAGTTTTACAGGCTTACAACAACTCATGGAAGAAAAAAGCATCGAGATTGGGCTGGTCCTTCCAGATGCATCGGTCATGGTAAAAGGCGACCACGACCGGCTCACTCAGGTAGTGGTCAATCTGCTGTCGAATGCTATCAAATTTTGCGATGCCAGGCAAGGTCGCATAGAAGTGGTACTCGAGAACCGAGAGGGCAAGGCGGTTCTGTGCGTCAGCGACAACGGCCCAGGTGTGCCACAGGCTCAGCGCCCATTTATTTTTGAGCGCTTTACCCAACTGCCTGGTACTGACGGTGCCAAACCGCAGGGCAGCGGCCTAGGGCTGTACATTACGCGCACCATTGTACATGACCACGGCGGTTGCGTTCGCGTGAGCGATAGCCAGCTGGGCGGAGCAACCTTCGAAGTAGAGTTGCCGTTGGCATAAATGTTTCTGTGCAGTTGTTCTGACATGAATCCAGGGCGGGCAGTTTTTGGGCCAGATACGTGCAGCGAGCGTTTTTGAATTGCACGGCTGGAAGATTTGTCGCCAGGAAAAGCCGTCAATCGAGCTGTGCTCCCGTATAGCGCGTGATAGGCGGGCTTTTTTCCTATGCCATTAGCAATTTTGAGAAAGCCTTCTGGCACTCGCGTACACCACAAGGGTCAGTTGTTGGGTTGGGCAATATGAGCCAATGAATGTTTGCGTATTCTGGCTTGGGGTGCACCCGGCTGCGGCGAGCGCTGTATTCAGCAGTGCAAAGACTCAAAAGCCTTGTTTTACCCGTGCTTGCAGTGTTGCAAAATTCTGATTTCGCATAGAAAGCGTCGCAGGCTTTAGACGCCTTCACGTAGAAAAATGGTTGGACGGCGTACTGGCGAAATATAACAGCAAAATCTTTGGTGCTGCTTTAATGCTTGCGTATCTTGCACCTCCAATTGCATAGATATGGCCAACAAACCTGCTGCAACTATACTATTGGTGGATGACGAACCCGGCATACTCGCTGCGTTGGAGTTCCTGGCGCAAAAAGCTGGCTATCGCACCCTCACCGCTGTCAATGGCGAACAAGGCCTCGCCCTGGCCGAAGCCCACCACCCCGACGTAATAGTGCTGGATGTGATGATGCCAGGCTTGGACGGCTTTCAGACCGCCAAACGCATCCGCGCCAATCCCGATCTGGAAGACTGCCGCATCGTGTTTCTCACGGCCAAGAGTACTACCCACGACCGCTTTGAGGGCTACGATAGCGGTGCAGAGGTCTATATTACCAAGCCTTTTGACAACGACGACTTTCTGCGCACGCTGGAGGAGTTGATTGCATTTGGGTAGCTTTTTTTTGAATGCACTTAAGTGTTTTTTATCTCTACTTTTGCGCTTCTGCATCTTAAAATCTTTGCCCACTATGCGCATTCTGGAAGTCAAGCGCCCGAAAGACTGGAAGTTGTTTCACCGCGTACCACACCGTATCTATGCCGACGACCCCCACTGGATATGTCCCTTAGAAGACGACGTGCAATCCATATTTGACCCAACCAAGAACAAAGCCTTCCAAAATGGTGAGGCAGCAGTCTTTGTCCTGCTGGACGACGCCGGCCAACCCTGCGGGCGAGTGGCAGCATTCATAGATCACGAGCGTAACAAAACGTTGCCTTACCCGGTAGGCGGTATGGGTTTTTTTGAGTGCACCAATCACGTAGCATACGCTGATGCCTTGTTTGAAACTATTGAAAACTGGCTTCGGGTACGTGGCGCTGCTGCTGTAGATGGCCCCGTAAACTTCGGCGAACGCGACAAATACTGGGGCTTGTTGGAGCAAGGCTTTGACCCACCTCTTTTTCAGGAAAACTACCAGCCGCGCTACTACCGCAGCTTCTTCGAGCGGCAGGGCTACATCCCTTTTGAACAAGTGCTCACTCTCAAAGGCCCAACCAATGGCATTCCCTTTGAGCGCATGAAGGCATTGGCGGCTCGCATTCGCCAAAACTACAACGTGCACTTAGAAAAGTATCACCCCAAGCACCTGGACCGATATGCCCGAGACTTCTGCGAGATTTACAACGCCGGCTTTCGGCATTTCCCGTATTTCAAGCCCATTGAACCTGACCAGATCAGGCGCGTCATGCAGAGCGCACAGCCTATACTCGATCCCGAGCTGCTGTGCATTGCCTATTTTGAAGGGAACCCCGCCGGATTTTGCGCGCTTTTCCCCGATATCAATCCGCTGCTCAGGCCCTTCAAAGGTAAATTGCGCGGTCTCAACATCTTGCGCTTCCTGTGGGCCAGACGCCACGCCAAAAACATGCAAATCAAGGGGCTGGGCTTCGGGATTCATCCCGATTATCAATCCAAAGGTGTCATGGCGCTCATCGTGGATTTCATGGCTACGCCACACAACCTGAGTACTTACCAGGATTTGTTTCTCACTACGGTCAGAGGCCACAATACGGATGCCGTGAGTGTGTATCTCAAGCTGGGGGTCAAAGTGGACAGAGTGCACTACGCATGGCGCAAAGCGCTGCTGCCGGGGGTGGTGGTTGAGCCGTATTCGTTTATGAAGGTGGAGACTGAGTGACCTTGCGACTTTGAGACTGGGGGATGATGAGGAGATCGGGGAATTTGTTTAGCGTGGCGGGCTGCGGCTATCGCTTCTGTCTGCTTATTCCATCAGTACATACCTAAAGAGAGCATAACAAGTGTGCAGGCAGTTTCAGTGTAGATGCCTTGCTCGCGGGCTATGCGCATGAGTTCTGGATTTTCGGTGCCAGGGTTGAAGATGATGCGCTGGGGGTTCAGACTGAGGATGTAATCATAGAGTGGCGGTTGTAGGGCAGGATTCAAGTATAGTGTTATGGTGTGAATGCCTTCCAGTGAGGGTTGGCCGGTGAGGATGGGTACCTCTTCGATGTATCCTTCGCGACTGCCTATCGCTACGACTTCGTGGCCGCGCTGGCGCAGTTGCCATACTGCCGACCAAGAAGTACGCGCAGGATTGGGCGAAGCACCCAGTACCAGGGTTTTCTTGTGTTCCATGTTGTCTATACCAGCAGCCGGATGGGTTCTTCCAGTGTAGATTTGAGTGTTTGGAGGAATTTGGCACCGGTGGCGCCGTCCACTACGCGATGGTCGCAAGAGAGCGTTACACGCATCATGTTGCCTACTGCGATTTGGCCGTCTTTCACGATGGGCTTTTGGATGATAGAGCCTACGGCCAGTATGCAGGCATCTGGAGGGTTGATGATGGCGGTAAATTCTTCGATGTCGAACATGCCGAGGTTGGAGATAGTGAAGGTGTTGCCCTGCATTTCCTCTGGTTGGAGCTTGCGGTCTTTTGCTTTGCTTGCGAGCATTTTTACTTCGGCATTGAGTTGAGAGAGGCTTTTCATGTCGGCGTGTCGGATGACGGGTACGAGCAGGCCTTCGTCCACGGCTACAGCTACGCCGATGTGAATATCGTGGTTGGTGCGAATTTTATCGCCGAGCCAGGAGGAGTTGATGGCAGGGTGCTGGCGCAGGGCGATGGAGCAGGCTTTGATGACGAAGTCGTTGAAGGATATTTTGACTGGTGCTACTTCGTTAAGGCGTTCGCGAAGTTGCACGGTTTTGTCCATATTGATTTCTACGGTAAGGTAGAAGTGCGGCGCGCCGAACTTGCTTTCACTAAGGCGGCGCGCGATGGTTTTGCGCATCATGCTCACGGGGCGCTCTTCGAAGTGAGCTTCACTGGCGCCATAAAAGAAGGGGGATGTGGCAGGGGCAGTTGGAGCGGGTGGCGTTGGTACAGCGGGTGCGGGGGCTGGTTCGCTCTTGCGGCTTTCAACAAAAGCCTCCACATCGCGCTTGACGATGCGGCCTTGGTCGCCGGAGCCAGGCACCTGACTGAGGTCGAGGCCGATTTCCTTGGCCATGCTGCGCGCCAGGGGCGACGCTTTCACGCGGTTGTCTTCGCTGGCAGATGGGGCAGGTGTAGCTGCAGGTGTGTTGTCGGGTGCAGCTGGGGCAGAAGCCTCTGCAAGCGGCGCTGCGCCAGGCACTGGGGATGCTCCTCCAGCAGCAGCAATAGCCGCTTGCCAGTCTTCACCCTGTTGACCAATAACTGCAATGACGGCATTGATGGGCACAGCACCTTCTTTGACAGCAATATGCAGGAGCACGCCCTCCGCTGGGCTGTCCAGTTCCATAGTGGCTTTATCGGTTTCTACTTCTGCCAGGGTGTCGCCGGGTTCTACATGGTCGCCTTCTTTTTTGATCCAGGCCACAATGTTGCCTTCGGTCATGGTATCGCTCATGCGCGGCATGAAAATGACTTCTGCCATAGTGTACTTCTTTTGGTAATGGATGTTGGGCGCAAGAATACCATGTGCCCAATTTGGTCTGCAAAAATGCGACATTTTGAAGAATGGCCAAGTGCAGAAGGGAATTTTTTAGAAAGGGGGGGGGGTAATGCCCAAGCTACAATATTGCGTTCAGCAGAGGGGCTGGGGATGCACATCGGGATAGTGCCTCCAGAGAATTGTACGCCATGAAGCATCCGACTTCCAGGCTGGAGTACCCTGGGGTGTTGGTACACTTCGATTCGCCAGGTTTTGTGCAGCCAGGTATCCTGCAGAGAAAAAGGAGTGCCTGTCGCCTTGTGCTTACTTCAGCGCTTCCGGCATGGGGGGCAATTGTGGAAACACCTTAAAATGTAGTTGCGAATGAGGAAATACAATCGCCCAGGCGGTGAGTAGCAGGATCATGAGATCCGTGTACAAAGAGCGGTGGCGCAGATACCACATTTCGAGGGCGCCTTTGTACGGGGCGATATGTGCGGCATAGAAGGCTTTGGGGTCTATACCAGGGCGGGAGAGCAGTCGTTCTTCATCTCGAAAAACGATGGAGCCAATGCCAGTAATGCCCGGCTTAACGGAGTATATTTTTTCCTTCACTTCAGGCGGATACACATCGAAGTCCACCTGCATCTGTGGGCGGGGGCCTACAAAACTCATGTTGCCAGTGAGTACGTTGATGAGCTGCGGCAACTCGTTGATCTTGGTTTTGCGCAGGAAGCGCCCCACGGGTGTCACGCGGGGGTCATGGCGCAGGGTGAGGCTGCCCGTGCCCATGTTGGGGCTGTTTTTGAGCATGGTGGCAAATTTCCAGATGCCGAAATGCCGGTTTTGATAGCCTACCCTTTTCTGGCGGTAAAACACCTCTCCTTCGGCTGTAAGACGCAATAGTAGCATGACGGGAAGTAACAAGGGTGCGAGCAGCAGCAAACCCAGGGCGGAGAAGAACACGTCGAACAGGCGTTTGAGTAGAGGGTACATGGTTGGCTTTGAAACTTTAAGACTTACTTTGCCAAACGGTTACTCCTTGCTTGGTGGGTCAGTTATAGAGTTTCTACACACATATTCTACGCGACTCACTTGATCTTCCGTTAATCCATTGTACACCGGCAAGGTGATTTCGTTGGCATACAGGCGGTAAGTTTGAGGGTAATCTTCTATGCAATATCCTAACCTTTTAAACAGTGTGAGCATAGGCATAGGGATGTAGTGCACATTGACGCCTACGCCTTGCTCGGCAATGCGCTGGATGATGGCGTCCCTTTCGGCCTCCGAAGCGCCAGCAATGCGCAGCATGTACAAATGGCAGGAGGAAGTGCGAGTTTCATCCTGGTAAGGGGGCAGAATGGCCCGGCTGTGTTGAGCAAAGGCGGCATTGTACTGTTCGAAGATATGGCGGCGCCCGGGTAGTAGCTCACTAGTGTACTTGCGCATTTGTGCCAGTCCGATGGCAGCGCATACATCGGGCATGTTTACTTTGAGGCCTTGGTCTATGATGTCGTATCGCCAGGCGCCGGGCTGGTTTTTCTCAAATGCGCTTTTGGTCTGGCCATTGAGGGCAAAAGCCTTGAGAAACTGATACACTTCGGCATTGTCAAAAGGGTAGGGGAGTGTCAGGCAGATGGCGCCGCCCTCGCCCGTAGTCACGTTTTTTACAGAATGCAGAGAAAATACCGTGACATCGGCCAGGGTACCGGAAGGCCGGCCTTTGTACGTAGCTCCAATGGAATGTGCAGCATCAGCCAGCAGCAGGGGGCGGCCCAATTGCTCCTGCCGGGCATTGTTGGGCCGAAATATGCGCCTGACCTCTGGTAGGTCTAGTACTTGGAGGAGGGTGTCGTAGTCGCAGGGCCAGCCGCCAATATCCACCGGAATGATGGCTTTGGTGTGCGGCGTGATGGCGGAGCGTAGTTTTTCAGCGTCCATGTTGAAATCTGGCCCAACATCCACCATGACTACTTTGGCGCCAATGTTGAGTGCACACAATGCGGTAGCGCTGTAGGTGTAGGCGGGTATTACGACCTCGTCGCCCGGGCCTACTCCCAACCAGCGTAGCACAAGCATAGCGCCCGAAGTCCAGGAGTTGACGCACAGCACTGGCGTGCCCGTCAACTTACTGATCTCGGCTTCCAGTTCGCGCACCTTGGGCCCGGTGGTCAGCCAGCCGGTGTTCGTAAGGCAGTCATTAACCTCAGTAATGACGTCTTGGTCTATCAGCGGAAGGCAGAAGGGGATGTGCATTCTGGGTGATTTTGAAACTGGGTGACTGGGGGCCATAGTGTCCATTTTTGGGGAGTTCGGGCCATGATGGCCAATTTGCCGATGATGAAATCATATACTGTTTGTAGAGCTTTTGGTAGTGATCTGGGGAGATGTACTGGCAATGCAGGGCAGAGTTCAGCCAGATTTTGTACGTGTCTTAAGCCCCCGGTGTTTTTCAATTTTTGCCATTGCGTCGCTTTTAAGGGATGCGTGTTACGCCTTGCTGTATAGGCTTTTTGCAATTTTTTCTATACTAATTGGCGCTAAGTTTCGTGCATGATATGTTGTGCACAAAACTCGGCGAGCCTAAGTATAGCTTCCTTCCTTTTCAAAGCCTAAAACTCCTCTGCTACTACCTTCCTCATTTGCAAACTACCTTCTCGCTCTTGTACCCGTATCCACCCGTTGCGCTCATAAGCGCGGATGGCCTGCTTGTTGTCGGCGCGCACGGTGAGGTGCAGCTTGCGGATGCCATAAACCTCCACGGCCCGGCGCTCAAACTCCTGCAACAGCAGCGAGCCGTAGCCCTTGCCTTGATGTGCTGGATCCACTCCAATGACGACCAGTCCGACTTGCGGCTCCCGGGCCATTTTTTCTTTTTGCTCTGGTGAAAAATGCACCCGCTTGCGCAAGCCCAATTTCATCAGGATATTTTTCCACAACACAGGCCACTTGGCCCTTACCTCCGGATGGAAGAATACCCACGGATGGGTCACAAAAGCCCATACCGCAGCCCAAAACGTATGCTGCGCCATGCCGCTCGCCGAGCCGGTACCCAAACTGCCGTCGCTGACCATGCCCCCGCAGTAGCCGGCTACTCTGCCTTGATCATCTTCGATGTGAAAAATGAAGGTCTTATCGGAAGACAAATACCAGGAGAGCATACGGGCCACATAGCGCTGCCCCAAAGCGGTAGCCAGCGCATGAGGAAAGGCGGCACGGTGGCAGCGGGCGATGGCGGGGAGGTGGGTGGGAAGGGTGGATGTTATTTTTTCCATAAGGCAGGTAATCCTCTCAAAAAGCCTGTACCATAAGCTATATGTAACACGGGAAAAACCACCATCATGCGCAGGCGAACTGGCCATGGCGCCTGGGTGAGCAAACTGAAATAAACTGCCAGGCTCAGATAAATTCCAAGGGGCAGTAACCATAAAGGCCATGCAATGGCAAGGGGCAGGCTCAGGAGGTAAAGCACGAAGAGAGCGGGGATGAGATGGCGTAGGCGCAGACCGCTCCGGACCTTGCGCAGTACCATTGGCTTGTACAAGCCGTATTGGTAGTATTGAACAAACAGCTTGCTGAGCGAATCCCGCACGTAATACACGACCTCCAGCTCGGGCAGCATGAGCATGCGAAAGCCTGCAGCGTTGAGCCGGTAGTGGAATTCGTCGTCCTGATTGCGGATGAGCTCCTCGTCTAGCAGCCCTACCTGCTCGAAAATTTTCCGGTCATATACAGCGAATGCCACGCTGTCCACATACATGCGCTTGCGGGTGGTGCGGAAAGGCGTATCGCCTACTCCAAAACGCGAGCTCATAGCCTGGGCAATTGCTTCTCCCATAATGGTCTTTCCTCGTTGTACTAAAAAACCGCCCGCAGCATTACAGGCCCCTGATTCGATAGCGGCAATGCAGGTCGAAAAGTAATCGGGCGGATATAGGGCATGGGCGCCGATCAGCGCAATGTACCTACCCTGTGCCTGCTGAAACGCCCGGTTGAACCCCTGACTCACAAATCGGTCAGGATTGTCCACTAACCGGATAGCCGGATCGATCAGGCTCCGCTCCAGTACCTTTTCCCGCGTGCCGTCCTTCGAACCGCCATCGGCGATCAGGATTTCCTTGGACGCGCGATCCAGCCCCATGACCGACGATAATAACCCCTCAATATGAAGCCGCTCGTTAAGAATGGGGATGATGACAGATAATTGTACCACCCGTCTAATTAGATATCTCCGAAATTACCGCCCTGAATTTCCCATTCGCCGTCCGGGGAATTTGATCCGTTTTCTGGACTGTTATTTGCGTATGCAGACCTAGCTGACTTTGCATCCGTTGATGTATGAGGTTTTCTTCAGCGGCGCCATAGCCTTTCAGCGTTACCACCCTGACAGTGAAGGCATCCAGGCTATGCTGGATCACCTGCCCTTCAATCACGTGAGGCAGATTCACGAAGATGCCGTGAAAACGCACCATTTTACGGCCATCTCTGGTCACGACTGCATCTTCCACCCGCCCGGAAATCTCTGCTATGGCTGGCATGCTGCGCCCGGCTACAGCGTCCGTTTTGTGGGCGGTACATACCCGGTCTCCAATTCGATAACGGATCAATGGTTGGTCCAAATTGAGCAGCCCCGTGGAGACGACCTCGCCTTCCTCCCCTGAGGCTACCGCATTACCCAAGTCATCCAACACCTCCAAAATACCTACATCCGGACTTGCCAGCAAAACGCCCTCCGGGCATTCGGAGATCAACCCGCAGTTTTCCACGCCGCTGTAACTGTCGAACGCCCGGCAGCTATAAACCTTCCAAAACATGTTACGCATTTCCGCTGTCAACTTTTCACTCGAGGTGATGACTGCTTTCAGTGGAGGGCACTCCAAACCAAGTTCGTCGAAATACGCCGCCAGGAAATAATTGCTCATAGCATAACCGGTCATATACTGCACCTTATTTTTCCGGATTCCGGTGCAGTAATCTGCAGCATTTGGGGCAGAAATATGATACGCGGAAAAGTACGTTTGCCGCTCAAAAAAATTATAACGGTAATAGGGTGGCGTATTGGCTGCCTCTGGCAAGATGCGCCTGCCCCCAATCATTCCTCTCGAATCGTCGCCGGATACGCCCGCCCAGTGACGCACCCGGGCTTCCATCGCGGCATTCATCCGTTGATGAAACGCATGCGAATACAAAATCTGTACTGGCGTACCTGTACTTCCACTACTGGCAAAGAATTGCCCACCTTTTTCCCTTTTGCAGGAGAGCAAGGTTGTTGTGCCGTAACGTCTGAGGTCATCTTTGGTTAGAAACGGCAATTTGGGTAAATCTTCAAGTTCAAAGCGCTCAAACTGACTTTTGGTAAAACCTAATGCGCTATAGCGCTCCCGGTACAAAGGCACTGTTTCGAAGGCATGCACCAACAGCTTGCGGAGTTGCACGGTCTGGTAGTCGTGCCATTGCTGTCGGGTAAAACCCTCCCGCTCTTTAAATCCTCGCAGTTCTTGTTCAAAAATGCCTCCAAAGCGGCGGCGATGCCAATAATAACCATAGGCTGAGATAGCCCAATTTTGAGCGAAGACGGGAAGGCGAGGGTATATGCGTTTTTCCCAAAAACTCATATTTACATTCTAAAGACTTCCAGCCATCTTTGTTTAATCACCTCCCAATCAAACTGCTCCGCTTTTTTGCGGGCGTTCTCAGAAAGTGTAGATGCCAACATCTTATTCGTTAAAAGCTTTTTAATAGCCCGGCACATGGCATCTGCATCTCCTTTGGGAACCAAAAAGCCGCTATGACCATCTTCTACCAAATATGGAATCCCACCAACATTTGTACTCACCACCGGCAGGCCAAGCGCCATAGCCTCGATCACACTCACCGGCGTATTGTCAAAATTGGTGGTGTTGATAAAAATGTCGTACTGCTCCGACAATTTGATCCACGCAGCCTTGGAAAGTTGGCCTGTAAAAATCACTTGGTCGGAAACCCCCAACTCCGCTGCCAATGCTTGGCAGGTACCCAGGCTGCCGTCTTTGTCGGGGCCGACCATGCACAATATAGCGTCCGGGTATTGCTGAGCTAATTGATGCAACACCCGGATAGCCAAGCCGGGATTATACGTGGCATCAAAAGCCCGCACCCAAAGCAAGCGAGGGCGCAGTAGGTGACGCTGTAGAAAGGGGTAGTTTTCAATGGGGATAAAATTGGGAATGAGCCGTGTGGGGTAGCCCGCTTGCTGAAAGGCGGCTTGCAAATAGCCCGATGGTGCGATGTTTTCTCCGGCGCCACCAAACAGCACCCGGCACCAGCGGGGATTTATCTGCAATCGGGCGGGCAAATTGCCCCCATGCAGCACACAATAGTAAGCAATGCCCAGCAAGCGACACAAGATGCCCGTGGCGAGCGCATAATAGAAATTCAGGGTGCTGTAGGTGTCAATGACGACGGGTTGCTCCCGGCGGCCATAACGCCATACGGCCCAGAGCATATCCAGGAACCGGAGCACTTGATTTTTCCTGCGGGATACCAAATGCAGCCGGACTTCCGGCTCCAATAATGGCGCCATGCTCTCTGCAACAGAGGGGTAGCCGCCATTGCGGGAAAGGTGGTTGCCGATGTAGAGGATTCGGGGCATGTGTGTGGTACGGGGGAGGGAATTTAAGAACTGGCTGGTAACTTGGTTATAAGGCTTGGAGATTCAGCGCTGCTGCGTATCTGCTGCCGCACAGCAGTTTCTGTGAGCCACACAAAGCCCAGGCCGTACATAAACATGGGCAGGGCGATTCGGGTGGCGGAGTGGGACATGAAG
>CALLPI010000026.1 GCA_938015595.1 uncultured Saprospiraceae bacterium
AAAGATATGTTGGTGGCTATAGCGAGGGGGTACCACCTCTTCCCATTCCGAACAGAGAAGTTAAGCTCCTCAGCGCCGATGGTACTGCCCCTAAAGGGTGGGAGAGTAGGTCGCCGCCAACTTTTTTAGACTTTAGTACAAAGTGCCGATGGCACCATCCATGTATAATGCAATGTAATGTGCTGCGGTGAAAGCCCGCCTTGCGCGTAAGTGCAAAGTGGGCTTTTTGTTGGTAGAGCAAGAAATTGCTCTATACGGCACAAAAAAGGTCCGGGGGGCAGACCAAGTCTCTTTTTCAGTGGCTTGCCATCAAAGGAAAGCTCGTTTCCCCACCTTTTGTGTCAGTACATTAGCGGCGCTGATTATCCCTATACCGGCCGCAAAAGCTCCCAAAGCAATGTAAAGCATCATCATAGCCCAACGCGTTTTAAATCGGTTTAAGAAAAAAAATTGCATGACCTGCTCGTTGGCTTCACCACGAGCACTGCGTTGTTCAGGCGTTTGTAGGAACTACTTAAAGTTGATCACGCACCCGGCATAGGATGGCGCGACAACTTGATGCTATGTCCGCTGGGAATGGAAATTGCGTTTTTGGGAAAATGAACGGAAGATGGGTGTCTAACCGGGGCTGAGAGTAGGTTAAAAAATGGCCTTGCGACGAAGAGTATGGCTAGCCATTAGAATACCTCCACCTACAAGGAAGGCTGCAGAAACGATGTACACAATGAGCATGGCCCGATATTTGAAGTTGAACAAAAGATTCATTCTGTACTTCGTTCATGGGCGACGCTAAGATATGACGAGTTTTGGAAATTCCAAATGGGAAAGCGAATTTTTTTAAACAAACCGACGCATTTTTTTACCTAGGTGGGCCTAAAATGCGTCGGTTGTGCGTATTTAATGAGTGATTAGTCGTTGTCGTCGTAACGAGACTTGCGGTCGTAGCGATCGCTGCTACCGTAGCGGTTGCTGCTACCGTAGCGATCGGTGCTACCGTAGCGATCGCTGCTACCGTAGCGATTGCCGCCGCCATAGCTGCCACCGCCGCGATTGCCGCTGCCGTAGCCACCGCCGCGATTACCACTACCATAACCGCCACCGCCGCGATTGCTGCTGCCGTAGCCGCCGCTGTTGCGTGGGCGGTCTTCGGCTTCCTTCACTACAATGGTGCTGCCATCCAACTCGGATTCGTTGAGATTGGAAATGGCTGAACGAGCCTCGTCATCATTAGGCATTTCCACGAAGCCAAAGCCTTTAGAACGGTTGGTGGCGTGGTCCATGATAACCTTTGCGGAACTTACCTCGCCGAAAGCTTCGAATGCAGAGCGTAGCCCTTCGCTTTCGGTTTTGAAGTTCAACTTTGCAACAAAAATGTTCATAAAAAAATGTTGAAGAATGAAAAAAAGAAAAAACAAAAAAACGCTTGTAATTGCACTGAAATCCGATGAACCTAGCGAGGAAAAGTTCCTGCATGAGGAAGGACCAGGCGACAAATCAACCCGGAAAGCGTAGCAGGAACAAAGACGAACTACAAAAACAGCGACACAAACCGCTAAACTTCCTGGAAAACTCAATACAAAGATAAGACAGTTTTAGTGAATGTGTCAAGTTTTTTTATCGCTAGTGCGAAAACCCAGGCAGCACATTACACTTTTCAGCGTTTGCGCAGCAATTTATACTGGCCGATATACACCGTTCGGCCGGGTGCAGCCTTGCTTTCTACATGGGTGCGGTTGAGTGCCGTGACGCTGTACGTGTAGGTTCGGTCGGGTTCGGCTTCGAGGTCATGGTAACTGAAGGTTTTGTGCGTGGTGCCGCGCGGTGTGATGTAGAGTATATTGCGTCCGTGTTCAAAATCACTGGGTTCTTGGCCGCTGAAACGGTAGAGTACATAATAGAGTGGGGGTGACTTACGGTCCAGCCGATTGGGCTTCCAGCGAATAAGCGGCTTGAGTTTTTTTTCTCTGATGGGTAGCAGTTGGGGGGGCTGGTGCGGGGCGAGCGCTCGGTCGGGTGCTACGGGCAGTAGGGAGGGCATAGCGTAGTACCAACTGATGGAGTCGCGCACTCTTAATGGGTTGTTAACTAAAGACCTAGAGCTAAAATAGATACTGCCCATGGCTACGAGATTGCGGCGGTTGAGGTCTATTTGTCGGGGTATTTCGGCGGGGTCATGCCAGGCGGCTTCGGCATTGTTGGCCACCTTGTAGGCGGCATGGCCTATATAGAGCAGCCGGCCGTAGCTGTGTTGTTCCCACCACTTGAGTAAGGTGTAGTAGTCGGCGGGGCGAAAGCCAATATGCCAATACAACTGAGGCGCCACATAGTCAATCCAGCCCAGGCGACACCACTTGAGTACGTCGGCATAGAGGTCGTCGTAGCAAGTAGCGCCGGCGCGGGTGTCGGAGCCCATTACGGGGTCGCGGTCGCGGTTGCGCCACACGCCAAATGGGCTTATGCCAAACTGTACGTATGGCTTGATGCTGCGTATGCGCTCTGACACCATTTGTATGAGCGCATCTACGTTGGAGCGGCGCCAGTCGTCAATGTTGTTGAAGGCGCGGCCCAGCGCCAGGTATTCCAGGCTGTCGGGGAAGTCTTCGCCCTGTATCTTGTAAGGATAAAAGTAGTCATCAAAGTGCACCGCATCTACATCGTATTTTTCTACAACTTCAGCTACTACATCTACCAGGTGCTCGCGCACCTCAGGCAGGGCAGGATTAAAGTAAAACCGCGTGCCATAGCGTACCATCCAGTGTCGGTAGCGATTGAAGGCGTGCATGGACGACAGGCTGAGAGTATCCAGGTCGGGCGTAGCGCGGTAGGGGTTAAACCAGGCGTGAAACTCCATACCATATTGGTGGGTTTCTTCAATCATATAGGCCAGGGGGTCAAAGGTAGTGTCAAGAGGGGGCAGCCCTTGCCGGCCAGTCAGATATTTCGACCAGGGTACCAGGTTGGAGGGGTAAATTGCATCGCCGGCAGGCCGTACTTGCACAATTACAGCATTTAGCCCCATAGCTTTGTACATATCTAATAATTGTTTCCACTGCTCGCGCAAGGCCACTGGGCGGGTATCTGGTTTTTGGGGGTAGTCAATATTGGCCACCGTAGCTACCCATACGCCGCGAAACTCGCGCTTAGGTGCTGCTGGCGTATTTTGTGCCTGACCACTTAGAGAAGAGAGGGGGAGAAGATTAGCAGCGAGGAGAGACGCCAGGGCGATGTGTCGCATAGGGCAATATATTTTTTGCACAAATATACACGCAGCCAATAACTTGCGCATCATCAGGCGCTACTTTTGTACAACATGGACGGGATGGGCAAAATGCAGAGTGTGCTGCGGGAAGGGTATAGTAATACCATGTGCCTTGAACTTTCTCCATATCGCTATGCGAATTTCGCTCTTTATGTTTTCGATGCGAAATACTTCATCCGACCAAAACAGCAGCATGAAATCCATGAAGAAGTCGCCGTAGTGGATAAGCCGGATAAACGGCTCTGGCTTTTGCTTGACCTTGGGATGCTCGCGTGCTGCTTGGCGAAGCAATTCCATGACTAGGTCAATATCAGAGTGGTAGTCTACCCGGACAGTTATTTCGAAACGAGACGTGACGTGCTCGTGCGTCCAGTTGCTGAGCTGGTTGCCAGTAATGTAGGAGTTGGGCAATATAATGTAGGTGTCGTCGCGGGTCATTACGGTGGTAGTGCGTAGTTCAATGTGCATGACTTTGCCCACCACGCCGTTCACCTCTATAACATCACCCACTTTGACAGTGCTGTCTAATAGGATAATGATACCCGAAATAAAATCGTTAAATAAGTTTTGTACGCCCAGCCCCAAGCCCACCAATATGGCTGCTGAGCCAGCGACAAACACCGTGACGTTAATGCCCATGAGTTGTAGTCCCAGTGCTACAGCTATCACGATGAGGATGTACTTGAGCACTTGGTAAAAAGCGTATTTCTTGCCTTCGTTTAAACGGTTGGAGCTGTAAATGGACTTCTTGAGCACCCACAGTACAAATGTGGTAGCTAGTGTCACTACGGTTAGGCCAACGAGGTGGTAGACCAGCAAAGTATAACTCCCGATCTGTAGAATTTTGTAGTTGAGAAACTGTTCCATGCTCTTTTAGCGCTTGGATTTAATGCGCAAATATAGCACTCCAGCCAAGCCTATGAGGAAAAGCAACACAGCAATTAGCTCAGCTTGGGTAAATTGTACTCCAGCCCAGTGATACTTTTCGTTAATGCGTATTTTTTCGATCCAGAACCTCTCAAAGCCATTGAATATGAGGTAGATGAAAAATAGCATGCCCGGAATGGCTATCCTATGGCGCAGCGCCCAGAGTATCCCCCCAAAACCAAAGGCCATTGCGGCTTCATATACGGAGGTGGGATAGACCGGCGCCACCAGGCGGCTGCAATACTTACCCGCGCATTGGCTCATGGTTATGCCTTCGTTGATGATGTTGCGCGGGTAGTCCATACTCCAAAGCCAGGAGGGTAGAAACCACCAATTGGGCTGTGCACTGGCGGGAATGCCCCAATCGCCGTCACCTGAGAAGTGGCAGCCCAAACGCCCCACTCCATAAGCAATCATTAGTGCAGGGGCTACGGCATCCAGTACGTGTATAGGCGCAATGTGCTTGCGGCGCAAGTACAGCCATACAGCCACAAAACCACCGATAAGCCCACCGTAAATAGTCAGGCCGGCACCAGAGAAAATGGTGCGCCAGGGGTTTTGAAAAAAAGGTCCAGGGTCTTCGAGAATGGAAAACAACTTGGCGCCGGCCACGCCAGCTAATGCGGCAATGATGGTGATTTCGCCAATGCGCTGGTGTGGATACACTGACAGGGTTTTCTCTACCAGTACTTTGTTGCGGTTGGTGTACCAGGTGTAGCCCGCGTAAAGCACCATACCGATCAATCCCGACCACCACCAGCCGTTGAGCGAGAAGAGCGTTCGGGCGGCATCAGCCTGAAACTCCGCAAAGTGTACGGCTATCCAGGGTATTTTAAACCCCAGGAAAAAACCCCAAGCTGCTGCTTCCGCTATGGCGCGGTAAGTGGTCGGGCCGCCTTCTTTGAAGGTTTCCAGCACAGGCACAAACTTGCCTTCCTGCGCTTTGCGACGCAACTCCGCGTAAAGGATACGAGCAGCCACCAGAATGGCTAGCACTAGGAAGATGCCATACACTTTGAAGATGGAGGTCCAGTTATCAGCAGGAGTGCCAAAGAGGTCATGAAAAACGTAGGACAGATCGGGATACATGGGCAGATGGTATGGCTTCTGAAGACTACTACAAACTTACGCCGGATTCTTTGTTTATCCAAATGTACTAACTTTGCCGCTGTATATGACAAAGGCCTGCCAATTTACAGTCAACACTTTGAAGCTATACTTCTTTACTATTGTACGCGCTACTTGCCAACTTGTTGCGCTGCTTTCCGTGAGCTACAACACCGGCTATACCCAGATGCTGGAATCGGCCAGCGCCCGGCTGAGTGAAGGGCAATACCGGGCAGCAATAACCGACTTCGAGCAGTTTATTCAACAAAACCCCCGCCGTAGTTATGACCAATCGGTAGCTTGGTTGGGCATTAGCCAGGCATGGCTCCAGCTAGGCGACTACGAGCAGGCGCTGGCTGCTAATAGCCGCTCGCTGGCCATTCGGCAGCAAATACACGCCGACGACCAAGCTGAAAATCATCTTCAGTACGCCTTCATTCACCTTCAAACAGGCGCGTATGAGCACGCGCTAAGCTACTTGCGAATAGCCAAAGCCATGCCCGTGCTGGTAAACCCAGCCTTATTTGCCCAGATGGACCTATGCGCCGCTGAAGCCTGGAAAGGCCTGGAAAATCATGCTGAAGCTGAACGCTACTACCTCAGCGCTCTGGAAGGACTGAGCGCCGAGCTGGGCGACTTTCACCCTGATGTAGCCGAGGCCTTGTATCGCCTGGGCTTACTCTATCAGCGGATGCGCCGCCATAACGATGCCAAAGAAACCCTGCTGCGCGCGCTGCGCGCTGCCGATAGCCATGATACCCCAAGCACTGCCGGGCGCGTAGCACTGGCGCTGGGCGAAACCCTGTGGGCTGAGACTGGACAAGCCACCTCTGCCCGAGCATATTTTTATGCAGCACTGCACGACGCCGAGGCTGCCCCACAGGGCTTGCGCCAGATCCAGATAGCTCGTGCACGCTTGTGGCTGAGCCGCGCGGCTTGGGCTGCAGGCGAGTACACTGATGCGGCTGCGCACATCCAGCAGGCTCAGTATGCTCTGTGCCCTGGCTTTACCGCTGACGACTTTGCCGCTCATCCAGCATCCCAGCAGCCGTGGCTCGATCCCTTGCTTGGCGCAGAAGTACTAGCGCAGAAAGCTCGCTGCATTACATCGCAACGTTTGCCGGGCGCCTTGCAGTGCTATGAAAATATGCTGCAACTATTAGAGCAGGAATGCACGCGCTACCGCGATGATGCCACCCGCCTACATCTGCTACGTCTGTTGCCACCAGTAGCAGAGGCTGCCATAGCTGTTGCCATGCAAGCCGACGCGCCGCAGCAGGCCTTCGTTTGGGCAGAGCGGGCCAAGGCCGCCTGGCAGCGCGCACAACTGGCGGCGCCGGCCCAGAAATCTGTGGAGAAATCGCTGCTCCTTAATTGGCGCGAAGCCGAGTTGGACTTCCGGTTGGCCCCTCAAGATACCATTCTGCAACGCCGCTGGCTGATGCAGCAACAGGCCTATACTGATTGGAGCACCCAGCAGCAAATCCGACAGAGTATAGTTCAAACCACTCGGGTAGAAGATGTACAAACTAGGCTTGACCCGCAGACAGTCCTGCTAGCCTACTTCCTAGGTGAACAGGCGCTGTACATTTTTGGAGTAAGTCGGGAGGCCTTTCAGGCCCGTACATTGCCCCTCAAACAGGCGCAAAGCCATGCAGACCACCTCGCATACGGCCGTCACTCCGCTGCGACTACGACCCGCCTTGAGGAGGATATTGCAGCCTGCCTCCATGCCATAGAGCAATCTGATCCTGCCGCTTTTGTCTTGAGTGCACAAGCGCTATACCAACAACTGGTGCAGCCAGTAAGTGCCTTGCTATCCCGAAAAAAACGGCTCATCATTGCGCCGCATGGGGCATTGGTGCAGCTGCCCTTTGAGGTGCTCTTACACAAGCCGGCAGGTAATAAAGTAGGGAGGCCGTCTTTTCATCGCATGGCTTACTTAGCCAAAAACTATACCGTGACTTACCGGCTATCGGCTGGCAAGTGGGCTTCGCCGCCTTCTCGCGCTACATGGCCAATATCCTTGGCGGCATTTGCACCGGTACTGGACTATGACATCAGCACCCAGCAGGACGGTGCAGTATGGCTGGATACGCTTTTTCGACGTGCAGTAGACCCAAGTGCTGTGCACCCGGCAACTCTTCGGTTTACGGCCTTGCCCGGCTCCGACGCCGAGGTGGAGCGCATCGCGGCATCATGGTTGCGCCCTGGTGAGGGGCGACGGGTATTTTTGCGCCAAGAAGCTACCGAGGAGGCCGTACGACAGGTGGCTGGCCATACACGCATCTTGTACCTGGCTACGCATGGCTTTCGGCATCCTTTCAATACACAGTATTCTGGTCTGTGGCTTCGTCCACAAGGCTTGGACGACGGCTTCCTAACACTAGGCGAAATACAGGCGATGGACTGGCAAGACGCGCTGTGTGTATGGCATCTTGCTGAAAGTGGTGCCAGCCACAAAGCTCAAAGCGAAACGGCACAACTGTTAGCGGCTTCGTTCCTAGGAGCGGGCGCAGGTGCCGTAGTAGGCAATCTATTGCCCGAACCCTATCCCAGCCAGTTGTTCAGTTTATGGCATGGCCTGTTGGCTGGAGGCGAGTCGGCTGAGGAGGCCTTGAGATTAGCCCAGCGCGTGTTGCTGAAAGACAAGGCTACAGCTGTGCCGCGCCGCTGGGCAGCACTAAGGGTGTATGTTCGTTGAGTTTCATCAGCCATGGGTTGCAAGTTGCGGGTTTTAGGGGCTGATTGTAGAGAGTGTTCTCCGCTAAGGAAGCAAACTCTGAATTTTCTACGTGGACGAGCTTTTAAGCTCAAAAACGCCTCTTCTACTCAAAACTCGCAGTTTGAAAACTTGTGGCTGTCTGAATAGTTGCCAAATTCTTAAAAACGATACAAATGACCACACCCAAGCCTACTTATGTCACCGACGACGTCATTGACTGGGTGATTGAACAACTGGATGCCGATGTACAAGTTGCCCAGCAGGCCATGTTAGATATGGAAAAGGAACAGCCTGTGCTTTGGGCCTGGTTCTTTTCTGAAAACTTCGACCTGTTTACTCCCGACGAGCGTGCCTATTTACAGTACTTGGCGCTGGTTATTTGGAAGTCCTCCCGCCAGGTGCTCGGCCTCCAGGCAACGGTGAACGAAGAACAAATCAGCCAAGCGGAAGACCGCAACTGGGAAATGCTGGAGGGTGTGAAATCACATATCTTCCGCGAGCGCGTGACTGTATTTTTTGAGCACTATCCTCAGGAAGACCTTCTGGCCTTTGTGGAAGATGCCTTGCTGGATGACGAAGATACTATTGTGACTGCCGAAGGCCGCGAAGCGCTGTTTGTAACGCTCAAAACTGTGATTGACCTGCTGGCTGTAGCAACTTGAGATATCAGGGTGTTTTGTGCTGCCTGGAGGCTGCCCCTTTACCGGAGGTAGGATGAGCATGGTTTTGCGATGCGCCGAAATAAAGGTTTTCTGCCTGTTTGTGCATTATCTGTCTTCGTCTGGAGGAGTAGCGGTCATGAGGCTGAACAGGGCGGAGTACCCTTCACTGTTCTGGCAACTAATGGTCAGGCGGTATGCTTAAGTTTTTATTTTGCTTCAGTAAAAGGAACGCATAAAAATCATTTGTTGTAATAGCTCTGACGTACTTGAATGAAGTACTTTTCGGCAACCAAACTTTCATAGGCGATTGGCCGTAGACTACTCGGAGATCTTCTCTGCGGCGGGCACTAAATATTGACTATCATGAAGAACCGACTCAACAGTTTTGTCTTTGCTGCCCGCGGCCTGGTAGAGGTGTGGCGCTCGCAGCCCAACATGCGCATCCATCTGGTGGCGGCGGCATTGGCCATTGGCTTGGGCGCATGGCTTCAACTATCTGTTACAGAGTGGTGCATTCTGGCGCTTGCCATTGGCACGGTACTGGCTGCCGAGTGCTTCAATACAGCACTAGAACACCTCACTGACTTAGCATCGCCTGGATTTCATCCACTGGCTGGCAAAGCCAAAGATGCAGCAGCAGCGGCAGTATTGGCGGCGGCCATAGCCGCAGCCTGTGTAGGGGTGGGCCTTTTTCTGCCCCGATTGTGGCGCTTGCTAAATGCGTAGCGCCGTTTTCTAATGTAGCAGGCATATCTTGCTGCTTTTGGTGCTTTGTATGTACATTTGTTTGGTGGCAGCAAATCATTGCTGTTGCAAGCGCCATTTATCCCAAAAACAAAGCAACTGTCTCATGAAGGCACTCTCGCTATTTCTTTGCATCTTCATTATTTTGGCTTTATCGGATGCATACGCCCAGGAGCAAGCAGGTCTGCGCTTCGGCAACTTCGCCGGCGTCAATGGTTGGGCTATAAACCCCTCGGCACATACCACTACGCCATACCGTTGGGAATTAAACTTGGCAGAAAGTGCCGCGTTTTTTGACAACAACTACGCCTACTTTCGCCAGACTCGCTTGCTGAGTTTTGCCCGAAAGCCTAGCACCCTGCAGTTTGCCTTCGCACCCGATCACGACAAGGAAAACCCTGCGCCGTCGGGCAGTATTGTGCTCGATTTTTTTGATGACAGCAGCAAGCGCTATGCCTTTGGGCAGGTCAGCATAATGGGGCCCGCTTTCTTTGTGCGCCTCAATCTCAATCATACCCTGGGGCTGTTCACCCGGGCCAGGGCATTTGCTTCCGGCACAGGATTGGTCAATGATTTTAGCTATTACCGATACTTCAATCGGCCTTTTTATGAGCCATTTCGGGTGCAGCCTTTTCGCATGGGTATGGCCGCCTGGGCAGAACTGGGGCTGAACTACCTGTATCAAGCTGAAACAGCTAACGGCCACCTGGGCATTGGCGTCAGCGGGCGTTATTTGCAATCCTGGGAGGGCATTTACTGGCGCAACCATACTGCTTTTCCGCTAGCCAAACTTCCTGGCGATACCCTGCGAGGTGGCCCTATTCATTTTGAGTATGCCCACACTACCTCCAACTTAGCCGAAGAAGGCCGCAGGATACAGTCCAACGGTGGAGGTTGGGCTTTTGACCTGGGTATGACCTATACTATAGGAGAGCCAAGCGACTACGAATGGCGCCTGGGTTTCAGTTTGTTGGACATAGGCCGTCTGAATTTCAGCCAGTTAGCCCGCACACACCGAGTGCGCACCACCGGCAGTGAATCCGTCATTGGCTTTGACGACTATGACAGTTTGGTCATGCCGCAAGAGCTGGAACCAATGTTACAGCTGTTCAGTACCCATACGTTGGGCGATCCTTCGGCTTCTGTAACTGGCACGCGCTTCGGCCTATGGCTACCGGCGGCGTTTAGCGTGCAGGCAGACCGCAAGTTGGCTCAAGGGCTATATATGCAAGCCTTGTGGGTGCAGGGCTTACCTTTGCCGGGCGCTGCATTGCAACGCGGCAGCCTGCTGGCTATAACGCCCCGATGGGAAAAACGCTGGTTCGAACTGGCTATACCAGTATCATTGTATCAGGTAAGGCGTTTACAAATGGGGCTTGCTGGGCGGCTCGGCCCACTTACCCTGGGTACTGACCGCCTGGGCAGTATTTTTGCGCCTTCTCGTTTTAGCGGCACAGACGTCTATTTTGCATTCAAAATCGCGCCCTTTAAAGTCCAAAGCGCCGGTAAATACAAGGACCCGCGCGATGGAGGAGGAAGCTACCGTCATGCCCGGGCAGCGCGCGTTAGGGTAGGCGGTGGCACAGTCAGGTGTTATCGGTTTTGATTTTTTCGTGAAAACTCACATGCAGGCGTTGTACCTGAGTGTTTGCATCTAAGAGTTAATAAGTTGAGAAGAGGCGCCCATCTTTCTCCAAACTATCGTACAAGCGCTACTTCGATGGGCTATTGGCGAATTTGAGGAAGTTCTTGGATCTGGATGGCGTTGGCGAGCCCAGTGCGAAGCATAGCTTCCTCTCTCTACAAAAATCCCTCGAGCGTTGTATCCTCTGAGGAGAAGTTCCATGACCAGGTATCCAAAAAGCGAAGTGCCAGGCTGAGCAGATCAATACAGTGACGGATATCCTGCTTGTGCGCCAGCTCAATGGTTTGGTGTATGTGGCGTAAGGGGATGGAGATAGCTCCAGCAATGGCGCCTTTTTTGCCGGAGCGCTGTACTCCGGCGGTGTCGGTGCCACCGGTGTGCAGTATTTCTAGTTGCCAGGGTATCTGGTGAGTGTTGGCCAGATGCTTGAGATAGCTTACCATGCGATAGTCGCAAATGACCGAGCCGTCGAGCATTTTGATAGCAGCGCCCTTTCCCAGTCGGGTCACCATTTCGTGAGGTTGTGCACCTGGCACGTCAAAGGCAATGGTGACGTCGAGGCCAAAGCCAAAGTCGGGGTCAATGAGGTGTGCCGCCGACATGGCGCCGCGCAGGCCTACTTCTTCTTGTACAGTGAAGACGGCATATACATCATAGGGTAGGGCTTGCCCTTGGAGGGCTCGCAGTGCTTCAATGAGGATGAACACAGATACGCGGTTGTCGAGCGACTTGCTGTTCACACAGCTGCCCATTTCGATGAGTTCGCGTTCGCGGGTCACGGGGTCGCCTATGGAGACAATTTCCAACACTTCCGCCTTGCTCATGCCTACATCAATGAAGTATTCATGGATGGGGACGGTTTTGGTGCGCTCTTCAGGTTTCATAAGGTGTACAGGCTTGGAGCCCATGACGCCGATAATGTCGCGGCGGCCGTGTATGATGACGCGCTGGGAGGTGAGAGTTTTGGGGTCGAATCCCCCCAGGGGGTGAAAGCGCAGGAAGCCGTCGTCGTCAATGTGGGTAATGATGAAGGAGATTTCATCCATGTGGGCGGCTACCATAACCCTTTTGCGTTGTTGGCCACGCCTAATGGCAATGACGTTGCCCATATTGTCCACCTGAAGTTCGTCGGCCAGGGGGCGCACCTCCTTGATAACCAGCTCCCGGATGCGTTGTTCAAAGCCCGGCGCACCGGGGGTCTCACATATTTTTTTGAGAAGCGCTACGTGAATGCTCATTCCATTAAAAGGTTTTACATTTTGCGCGGCTAAAATACCACTATTTCCGGCGCTGCTGCCGTATTCTTGTTAAAATTGCATCTGCAAGAGAGAAGCACCATGTCAGTGCTCAGAAAATTAGCCGGCGAAACGGCCATCTATGGCATCAGTAGCATCTTGACCCGGATGGTCAACTGGGTGCTGCTCACGCCTTATTTTACGCGGCGTGTTTTTGCCGATACCCCGGCGGAGTATGGCCAAATCAACGAGCTGTACGTATGGGTAGCCTTGCTGATGGTGCTGACCACCTATCGCATGGAGACAGCCCTTTTTCGCTTTGGCCGCCGGCAGGAGGATATGCCCAGAGCATTTAGTACGGCGTCGTGGTCGTTGTTGGGCAGTACAGCCTTCATCACGGCTTTACTGTTGTTGTTTTTGCAGCCATTGGCGCGGGTGTTGCGATACGGCGACCGGCCCGACTATGTGTTGTGGTTTATCCTTATCGTGGCTGCCGATACGCTGTGCGCCCTACCGTTTGCTCGGCTTAGGCTGCGGGGGCACCCCATGCGATTTGCCTTGTTGAAGGTGGGCAGCATCGGCCTCAACATGATGTTCATTTTCTTCTTCTTTGAGTTGGCACCCTGGATGGTGGCAAAAGACTGGGGCTGGGTCAAGGCCTGGTATCACCCCGAAGACAGGGTGGCGTACGTATTCATTGCCAATTTCCTGGCCAGCGCCTCGCTATTGCTTTATTTCCTGCCCTTGTATGGGCGTCTGTGGCGCGAGGGGTTCGATCGGGCGCTGTGGCAGCGCATGTTGGCCTATGGCTTGCCTTTGGTACCTTCAGGGGTGGCTGGAGTGGTCAACCAACTCATTGGTGTGCCTATGATCAAAGAACTGGCCTCGCCCGACTTGGCGTACAACTTTGCTCTGGCAGGTATTTATTCGGCAGCGGCCAAGTTTGCTGTAATGATGAATCTCTTCACCCAGGCTTACAACTACGCGGCTGAGCCGTTTTTCTTTCGGCATTCAGGTGCTTCTGATGATCGCAAGGTGTATGGTATTGCTACCCAGGCTTTTGCCCTTGTGGGGTGCGTTGCCTTTCTGGTCATCATGTTGTACATAGACGTCATACAGCACCTGCTGGGCAAAAACTACCGCGAAGGGCTGGGGGTCGTGCCCGTACTCTTGGCTGCCAACCTGATGCTAGGCTTGTACTACAATTTTTCCATCTGGTTTAAACTAGCCGACCGTACCCACTACGGCAGCTACATTTCGTTGGCGGGTATGGGCATCACGCTGGGGTTAAATGCTTGGCTCATTCCACACCCCCAGGTGGGATACTATGCGCCGGCATGGGCTTCGCTGGCTTGCTACACCTTCATGACGACAGCTGCTTGGCATACTGGTCGCCGGCACTATCCCATCCCTTTCCCCGTAGTTCGCATCGGGCTGTACATGCTGCTCACAGGAGTTTTTTACCTGGCAGCACGGGGGGTTGAGCGATCTCTGCCAAATGCTTCTGAGGGTCTTTTGTTGGTGGTCAAAACGCTGTGGTTGCTGCTTTACCTGGTTAGCATCGGTTGGTTGGAGCGCAAGCACCTGAAGGCATGGAGGCGGAAGTAGGGCACTAGGGGTGATGGCGGCAAGGCACAGGGGTTATGTCTGGTGTACCTACTACGTGCATACGGGCAAATTTTGTATGCAGAAGAGACATACGAGCCCTTCATGCTTTTGGGGCTTGATAATGCATTGGATGAGACCGTAGATTTATGCAATTGCTTCATGTATCTCTTGAGCAAACTTCAATCACTGCCGCCTTGTGGCGCGGGTTGGTGTACCAGTCTGTGCTTCGGCTTCCGGCAGATTGGAGACAGGCACAGGCGATGAGGGAGTTGCTGGCGCCAGCCGCAAAGAGCAAGGTTGGCTAAAGAGGGCATCCAGGGTGAGTGGGCGGCAGGGCTTTATCTCGTCCCATTGAAAGCCCTCCAGGCGCATTTTGCGGTGGTCGGCCTGTTGCATGGGTTCCAGCCTAGACTTTGGCTCGGCCAGGAATTTGATGCGTTCAATGCGGTTGCTGCCGAAGTACAGTACCATATCGCTGCATACGGTTTTGTTGACGCCGATGTAGGCGCCGTCGTCGTCGCGGGCATAGTAAACAGACTGTGCGTTGCCCGACACATCCATCACGCGTAGTTCTTGTTCGCGGAAGTAAGCGGTGATTTGCCGGCCTTTGATTTGGTTGAAGAACTGTTCGTCGGGCGAGTTAATGATGAAGCTGTTGTTTTGCAATAGTATGGTGTGAATTTTACTGTTGCGCAGGGTCAGCAAGATGGTATCGGCAGAAAATTGGCTGGTGTCTGACCAGATGAGGGGCATGTGATACAGACGGAAGATGCTGTCTTGGGTGTGATAGGCTAGAGAGTCGCATATGGCCTGGAGGTTGTTTTTGAGGATGCGTACATCGCGAAAGGCCAGCAGGAGGCGGCTGCTATCAGTTTCGGAAGATTGTATGCGTAGGGAAACCAGGGTGTCGGCGGTCATGAAGAGGGTATCGCCGTCGAGAAGTGTAGTAAGCATGGGGCGGCCGGCCTTGCCTCCGGAGGCCTTGATGAAACCGGATTCGCGGTCGTATGCAGCCTGGGTGCAGGTTATGGAGAGTTGGGCGGCAGTGTCTTGCCATATTACGTTGCCGACGGCCAGGCTAAGACCAGAGGCTTCGTCGGTGTCCATCTCATCGGCTTCCAGAATTTGGGGTGGGTCGCTGACGCGGCTTCTGCCGCGGGTTTTGAATGTTTTGTTTTTGGCGTCATAGATGATTTCCTGAGACGATATTTCTTTAGCGTCGTAGCGCAGGTAGGCGTTGCCTTTGAGGAAGGTTTTGTTGGCACGTTGATCGTGCTGGATGAGTTCAGCAGTGGCACGGCGCTCGCCTTCTTCAAACCAGGCGTTCTGTTGGAGGGTAAACACCTCAAACTTGCCGTCGTAGCGGATGGTGTCGGCAGTAGCTTTCTGAATACCTCTTACAAACTGGGCATTGCGGTTAAACTCGGCAAAATTGGTTTCTGTATTGTAAAAGCCGCTTTCAGTGTAAATTTTTGACTCTCCAGTGGCAATGATAGTCGGGCCAAGGAAGTAGGCAGTTTTGGTGTCTATATTAAACTTG
Source organism: uncultured Saprospiraceae bacterium (assembly GCA_938015595.1). GTDB lineage: Bacteria > Bacteroidota > Bacteroidia > Chitinophagales > Saprospiraceae > UBA2329. The sequence goes on from CALLPI010000026.1 coordinate 15,453, forward strand.
AGAGTATCAGATTTAAGGCTAAACTCTGGGTCGGTCACTTCCACACCGTTGCGGAAATATACCTCCTTTTGCTCTATGTAGAAATAGCCGCGTCTGCTTTTGAGGCGACTTTGGCCGTTGGTCAGCAAGGCACCATCGGCGTAGGTGGCCAGTTTGGTATTGAGGTCATATTGGAGCCGGTTGGTGTAGAGTTTCTGCTCGCCATTGACAAGTACCACATTGCCAAAGAGTTCGGCCTGGCGGGTTTGAATGTAGTACGTCAGTGAATCGGCAAAGATGACGGCAGTGTCGCCTTGCTGTATAGTGACGTTGCCAAAGGCTTGTACACGGTATCGGTCTTCGATGATGGCTGAGTCACAATACATATACACGCTGTCTTGGTGTAATTGCACATCGCCCACGAGTTTTTGTAGCGTCTTGCCTTTGTATTGAATGAAGTTGAAGGTCTGGGCGAAGTCCACTTCTACCGTCCGAGGCGTCTTGGTGCTTTGAGCCTGGAGCGGCATGGCGCCAATCATAACCCATAGGGCTGACAATAGCCCAAGCACAAACGCCGCCTTGAACCTCTGGTGCCTGCGTAACTTCATAACTACTTCTCTGCAAGGTGCCTACAAGCAAAAGCCACCCTGAAATGCGGACAGGGTGGCCTTTGCTTAAGCAGGAGTGAATTATGGATTACTGGTTGTTTTTGAACATGTTATTTTGGCCTTCTGGCACAGCCGGCAACTCGGCGGGCTTGGGCTTCACAGTGCCCGTAATGGTGAGGATGACATCAGCCGGGTCTGCGTTAGTCGTTACTGTGATAGTCTTGTTGATGGGGCCAGGGCGGTCAGTGGCGTAACGTACTGTGAGCGTACCGGTGCCATTTACAGGAATCGGCTCTTTCGGCCATTCAGGTACAGTGCATCCGCAAGAGCTACGAGCGCTTTTGATGATGAGCGGCTCGGTGCCTACATTGGTAAATTTGAAGGTGCGGAACGGATCAGAGTTGTACTCCACGGTGCCGTAATCAATGGTGTACTTCTCGAATTTGATGGCTGGGCCATTCACCTTTTCAACATTTTGACCTTGGGCTTGCTGTGCTTGGGCCACAGCAACGAAGGCAAAAGCCATGATCAGGATAGAAAAAAACTTCTTCATCAGTTTTCGATTTTTATTTCCAGAAATTAATGCAAATTTAGGAATTAAATTGTTTGACATAGCTGGTGAGGCGCCTCTAACGAGGTTAACGTTTGGTTAAACATGTTTTTGCGCATTCCGTTGATATGGTCAGCATTATTGTCAGCGTTTTGAGCTATATTTGCGCTCGAAAAGAGAGGAGTAAAATAAAATTCTTTATGACTGGGCCTTAAGCCAGCTCAATCAGTACAATAAACCAAGTAAAGCCAAAAAAATGATAGGAAATTCTATGCTTGATACGCTTGTTCAAAGTGTCGAAATAGATGGCCGTGTATTTCACCGCGAAGAGGTACTCGCTGATTTCGAGCTGTGTTGTGTCAGCCGGGAAGCCAGCCTGCTGGGCAGAAAGGAAGTACTGAGCGGCAAAGCCAAATTTGGCATCCTGGGCGACGGCAAAGAGACACCGCAGGTAGCGCTGGCCAAAGCTTTTCGTCATGGCGACTTCAGGGCGGGCTATTACCGCGACCAAACCCTTATGTTCGCCCTGGGGGTTTCTACCGTAGAGCAGTATTTTGCTCAGATTTATGCTGACGCCGAGAACGACCCATTCTCCGGTGGCCGCCAGATGAACAACCACTTTGCTACGCCGCTTATTGACCCCCGTACCGGCCAATGGACCGCGCACTTGGAGCGGTACAACGTCAGTTCTTGCCTCTCTTCCACCGGCGGGCAGATGGCGCGCGCTCTGGGGCTGGCCCTCGCTTCGCAAAAATACAGGCAATCCGACCTCCTGCGTCAGGGTACTACCTTTTCAGATCAAGGCAACGAAGTGTGCTTTTGCACCATCGGTGATGCCAGCACTTCTGAAGGGGTGTTTTGGGAAACCGTAAATGCCGCTGGCGTGCTACAAGTTCCGCTGGCTATCTTTGTATGGGACGACGGCTACGGCATATCTGTGCCCATTGAGTATCAAACTACCAAAGGCAGCATATCTGAAGTGTTGGAGGGTTTCCGCTACTGCGCTGATAAAAAGCAGGGGCTGGATATTTACACCGTCAAAGGCTGGGACTACCCCGCTATGGTGACGCTTTTTCAGAGCGCTATTGAAAGAATGCGCGAAACCCACATCCCAGCAATTTTTCACGTGCAGGAAGTCACCCAGCCTCAAGGGCACTCTACCTCCGGCTCGCACGAGCGCTATAAAAGCCCCGAACGCCTGAGTTGGGAGCGCGACTACGACGGTATCCTGCGCATGGAGCAGTGGATAATAGAAACCGGCTTAGCCTCCGGAGAAGAGTGCAGGGCCATACGCGAGCGCGCCAAAAAATATGCCCAGGAATGCAAGCAACGGGCCTGGAAAGCCTACAGGAGCCCAATGGAAACAAAACGCCAGGAGTTGGCTGCCATATTGCAGCATGCTCTTGCCGATGTGCCACAACTCCAACATGCGCTGGATGAGCTTGCCCAGATGACCACCCCGTTGCTCTCTGATCTTGCACAACATGCACGCCGCGTATACTATGCCCATGCCAGCCTGAATACCGATTGGGCAGAACACCTCAAACGTTGGATAGACGACCTGTATCACACCGCCTTCGCGCGATATCATACGCGCCTGTACAGCGACTCCCCCCGCGCCGCGCTGCGCGTACCGCCCGTACCGGCAAGGTATTCTGAGGCTTCGCCCGTGGTCAATGGCTTTGAGGTGCTCAATCGGTATTTTGACCAGGCTTTTGCTGCCAATCCGGCTCTATTTGCCTTCGGCGAAGATGTAGGCCACATCGGCGATGTCAACCAGGGATTTGCAGGTCTGCAAAAGAAATATGGCGAGCACCGCATATTTGATACCGGTATCCGAGAGTGGACTATCGTAGGGCAAGCCATTGGCATGGCCATGCGAGGCTTGCGCCCCATTGCCGAAATCCAGTACCTCGACTACCTGGTGTATGGCCTCACACCTATGACCGATGATGTGTCCACCTTGCGCTATCGCAGCAACGGCCAGCAGCAAGTGCCCCTTATTATTCGTACTAGGGGCCACCGCCTTGAAGGCATATGGCACTCTGGTTCTCAACTGGGCATGATTTTGCATGCGCTGCGCGGCATGTATGTGCTCACGCCGCGCAATATGACCCAGGCTGCTGGATTTTACAATACCATGCTTCAAAGTGACGACCCAGCTCTCATCATCGAATGTCTTAATGGCTATCGCCTCAAGGAGCGCCTGCCTGACAACCTGGCTGAGTTTACCGTGCCGCTGGGCATACCAGAAGTACTACGCGAAGGCAGCGACATTACTATTGTGACTTACGGCTCTTGCGTGCGTGTGGCACAGGCGGCCTTGCCCATGCTGGAACAGCACGGCATCTCGGCAGAACTCATTGACGTACAAACGCTATTGCCTTTTGACCTTGAGCATCGCATCGCGCAGTCTTTGCAAAAGACCAATCGCGTCCTCTTCCTCGACGAAGACGTGCCAGGTGGTGCTTCGGCCTACATGATGCAGCAGGTACTGGAGGTACAAGACGGATATCGCTACCTCGACTCAGCACCCGCCACCCTCACCGCACATGCCCACAGGCCGCCCTATGGCAGCGATGGTGACTACTTCACCAAGCCCAATCCAGAGGATGTGTTTGAGGCGGCATTCCAGATGGTATTTGAGGCTGAGCCTCATCGCTTCAGAAACATTTCGTTGATCACCAAAGCCTACAGGCGCCGGCCAGCATGGTAAAGAAAAGCAAAATATTCAACGACCCAGTGTACGGCTTTGTACACGTGCCCTATGGATTGCTTTTCGACCTGGTAGAACACCCCTACTTTCAGCGCCTGCGCCGCATCAAGCAGATGAGCCTGGCACATTATGTATATCCTGGTGCCTTGCATACTCGTTTCCATCACGCTCTGGGTGCCTTGCATCTCATGGGGCAAGCGGTGGAGGTGCTCCGCAACAAAGGCGTGGATATTAGCCCCGAAGAAGCCGAAGCCGTACAAGCCGCTATTCTTCTGCACGACATCGGGCACGGTCCTTTTTCGCATACCCTGGAGCACAGCCTCATTGATGTGCATCACGAGGTGATTTCCGAGTTGTTCATGGAGGCGCTGGATACAATTTTTGATGGACGGCTGGGCATGGCGCGAGCCATTTTCAAGGGCACTTACCCCAAGAAATTTCTCCATCAGTTGATCTCCGGCCAGTTAGATATGGATCGCATGGACTATCTCAATCGCGACAGCTTCTTCACCGGTGTGTACGAGGGCGTCATTGGCTATGATCGCATCATCAAAATGCTGGATGTACGCAGCGGAGATCTGGTGCTGGAAGAGAAGGGTATTTATTCGGTAGAGAAGTTTCTCATAGCACGCCGGCTAATGTACTGGCAAGTCTACCTACACAAAACCGTGCTGGCCGTAGAGCAAATGCTCATTAAGGTCATTCAGCGAGCTAAATACCTGGCGCTGCAGGGTCGTACACCGGAGGCATCGCGTGCACTGACGTACTTTCTGGAACATCACCTCCAGGCAGAGCAATTCCTGGCAGATAGAGAAGTATGGCTGCCCCGGTTTGCCCAGCTGGATGACTTCGATATAGTACAAGCCCTCAAAGCCTGGACGGCCTCCGATGATGCCTTGCTAGCTTTTTTGTCAGGCAGTATCTTGAATCGAAAACTCTTCAAACTGGAGCTCCGTAGTCAACCCTTTGACGAAGCATACGTCCAACTGATACAGCAGCGCGTAAAGCAGTGGAATGCATTTGGGTATGAAGCCATGGACTTCCTGCTGATACAAGGCCGTGAAACCAATCGCGCTTACGATATTACCAAAGACGAGATCAAGATCCTGCATAAAAACGAAGAGGTACTGCCCATGTCGTTGAGCGCCGATTACCGCATCCAGTCGCAAGTCGTCACCAAATACTACCTTTGTTATCCCAAGCAAGCAGTGCAAGGCTATCAATGAGGTGTGTTCGCTGCCCCCGACTTTGGTCATACACACAGGTATGGGCGGCCGTGTCGGGATATTTTCAGATCTTCCGTTTGCAGGTGTTCTTTCAACTGCGCATAGGCTTCCTTGGCTTTGGTAGCAGCTCAGCTTCAGATTTTTTAAGGTATTTCAGCGCTTGGCTTCGACTTTCAGCCCTAGTTCATCCAGTTGCTCCTGTGCTACTGGCGAGGGGGCGTCAATCATCATATCACGGCCCATGTTGTTCTTAGGGAAGGCGATGAAGTCGCGTATGGAGTTCTGGCCATTCATCACGGCGCAAAGGCGGTCAAAGCCAAAAGCGATGCCGCCATGTGGAGGCGCACCATACTCAAAAGCACCCAGCAGGAAGCCAAACTGGGCTTCGGCCTGCTCAGGCGTAAAGCCCAGCAGTTTGAAGTTTTTGGACTGCAGCTCGCGGTCGTGTATGCGTATAGAGCCGCCGCCGATTTCCACACCATTGAGTACCAGGTCGTAAGCGTCAGCGCGCAGGCTCTTGAGGGTTTCAAAGTCATCGGTCATCATACGGGGAATGTCCGTGCTTTTGGGAGAAGTAAAAGGGTGGTGCATGGCAAAGAAGCGGCCAGCTTCTTCGTCCCACTCCAGCAGGGGGAAGTCGAGTACCCATAGGGGTTTGAAATCACCTGGCTGCATGAGGCCGAGGCGACGGCCTAGCTCGAGGCGCAGTTCACTGAGTTGCTTGCGGGTTTTATCGGTTTCGCCGCTGAGCACGAACAGGATGTCGCCAGTTTCTGCTCCCATAGCTTGGCCCCACTGGCGTAGGTCATCGTCGCTGAAAAACTTGCCCACTGTGCTTTTGATGTTGCCGTCGGCATTGAACTTGACGTACACTAAACCCTTGGCTCCAATTTGCGGGCGTTTTACCCACTCGGTGAGGTCGTTGAGGTCTTTATTGGAGTATTGATCCGCAATGCCTTTGGCGCAGATGCCCACCACAAGCTCAGCAGTATCAAATACAGAAAACCCTTTGCCTTGCGCCAGGTGGTTGAGTTCGGTAAACTCCATGCCAAAGCGCAGGTCGGGTTTGTCAGAGCCAAATCGGCGCAGCGCTTCGTCGTAAGACATGCGTGGGAAGTCGGGCAGTTCCAGCCCCAGCATGCTACGAAAGAGGTGCTTGGTAAGGCTTTCAAAGGTTTGCAGGATGTCTTCGCGGGTCACGAATGCCATCTCGCAGTCAATCTGAGTAAATTCAGGCTGGCGATCGGCGCGTAGGTCTTCATCGCGAAAGCAGCGTACAATCTGAAAGTAGCGGTCGTAGCCAGCCACCATGAGAATTTGTTTGAATGTTTGAGGTGACTGCGGCAGGGCGTAAAACTGCCCGGGGTTCATGCGCGAAGGTACGATGAAATCGCGTGCGCCCTCTGGAGTGCTTTTGATGAGGAAGGGGGTCTCAATTTCTAAAAAGTTGAGACCAGCCAGAAACTTGCGCGTTTCCAGCGCCAATTGGCTGCGGAAAATGATATTGCGCTGTACAGGTGCTCGGCGAAGATCAAGGTAGCGATACTTCATGCGCAGGTCGTCGCCGCCGTCGCTATTATCTTCTATGGTGAAAGGCGGTACTTTAGCCGGATTGAGTATCTGCAGGGTTTTGGCTTCGATTTCAATATCGCCGGTGGCTCGATTGGGGTTTTTATTGATGCGCTCTCGCACCAGGCCTTCCACTGTAATGACGTACTCACGACCTAATTTGCGGGCTTGTTCGCACAGGGCGGCGTTTTCTTCAGCGTCGAATACGAGTTGGGTGATACCGTATCGGTCGCGCAAGTCAATGAAAGTGAGGCTGCCAAAGTCGCGGGAGGCTTGTACCCAGCCGCTGAGTTTCACAGTTTGGCCAGCGTGGCTGAGGCGTAGCTCGCCGCAATGGTGTGTACGGTAAGACATGCGATAGACTGTTTTTTGAAAAATGGAAGCGCAAAGATAGGGGATTTCAGTTGGCAAAAGTGGGGTTATGTACATGCGTGGCGCAGGATATTTTTGGGGGCAGGCTAAATCAGGCCAAAGTACTCAGAGAATAAAAAAAAACTTCCGGTGGCCAGATTGGAACCTGCCGAATAGCCGGTGCGAGGCAAAAATCCTCACCTCAGCGCTTTACGGCTCGTACGTCAGCATAGCCGCTATTACTCTGTTGGAATGAGGGCAACAAAGAAGAACATGTATATACAATAATTTTACAGAAAAGACCTTACAGGAGTTGCTGTATTTCCGGAAAAGGTAAGTGCTTCGATAGTTCAACCAGAGCTGGCAAGTCATCAGGGGGCCGAAGAATGAGTTGATCCAAGCTCTAAGCCCTATAGTTTAGCGTCTTGCGACAGGCGAATGTATGTTGCGTATCCAGGCGCTAATGCGTATGCCAGCCCTACTGACGCAGTGAAAAAGTACTACCTACACTGATGCTGATGCAGGGAATGCCGGCCAAAGTGGCCAAACGCCTAGCTGACGAATTCATAATCAGCTTGCCTTGGGGGTACCGTAGCTCATGCTCAAAGATACCTTGGGTGGGCGTGCTGCAAATATTGCAGCCCACGGCCGGCGTCCTAATGCCCGCACTGGCTTTGTACCAGTACAGCCGGTACAATGACAGCATCAGCAGCTTCGGGGGGCTTTCAGTGTAGTCTTTGTACATAAAGCACGTCTGGCCTTTGGCGTTGTGGGCCATTTCTCCTGCCAGAGGTCTTTGCTCAAAAGAGACGCTTGAAGCATGTTGCCATGAGCCAGTGGCGGCTTGCAGCAGTTCAGAATCTTGGGCAATTCACCCGGAACCTCAACTTGGAGGGTTGCACATAAATAAACGACACCTCGAATGCACCGCGAGCGTTATTGGCTGTAGCAAGGACTGAACTGGTCAGGTCATAAGACAGCCCCAACACCCAGCGCTCCATTTCGAGCATGGTAGTTACGGCTATGGCATCCAGGTGAGTGCCTTTTTCCAGCCGATTGGACACATGCGCCCAGGCACCGGCGCGTATGGCTATTTCCTTCCAGTCGCGGTTGGTGTAGCGCACGTTGGCGCCGCCCGTGATGCTCATGCCCTTGTTTTGCCCCATGACGGCCACTGCCGGCAGCAGGCTAAGTTGTTGGCTAAAGGGGAGTTCGCCGCCAGCATGGCCTACCCATTTAGTGTCGAGTATTTCCACGCGGCTTTCCACAAAAGAAATATTAGGGCGATTGAGGTGGTACATGGCACCGCCGGCATAGACGGAGGCATTGTCATCGAGGATGGCATACCATAGTACGCCGGCGTTGAAGTCCATAAATAAGTTGGTTTCGCGGCGGCTGAAGCCCTCGCCGTTGTCGCGGCTATAGTCAATGATGGCTTGTGCTGTGTTAAACTGATTGGAAAACCAAAGCCGCCCCCAGTCAAAGCTACGCTGTCCGGCACCGATCTGCGCCCCTGCAATCAGGTATTGATCGCTGGAGCGATAGCGGTTGCTGCTGAGTTGCTTGAGGTACGAGCCTCCGATGTATGCATGAAAGCGGTTGAAGTCTGAGATGCCTACCACATCTCGCAATGCTGAAAAACTCAGGCTGTAGAAATCGCTGCTTCGGCCTACCTTGTTGCGAAACTCTGCCCCTGCTGCCATGGTGCGGAAGGCATCGCTGCCCAGGATGCTAGCGTACAGTTCGCGGTAGTTGGCCGTCAGCCGAAAAGAACCCTCAAACACCCCGTTCATGGCCGGGTTGAGTTGATGAGGCGCTGCGTAAAATTGCGAAAAGCGTGGATCTTGAGCCTGGGCTTGCCCCCAGAAGCTCAGCATAAAAAGCCCTGTAGCCCAGAGGTAAAAGGTAAATTTGGTATGCATATCTTTTTAGGTTTGCATGTTGCAGTTTTCACATTTTATTTCAACTTCAACAAGCGAAAGAGCATAGAGGCCGTTTTTGTGCCAGTTCTCGTAAAGACGGCAAAGCGTGCAAAGCCCTTTCTACTTGCCTTTTGCTCCTTATCGTATTAGTGTCGTTTGTCCTTGTCTTGTCTCTTTTACCCCGTCGGGGTACTCTACCTCCAGATGCCAGATGTACGTACCCGAAGGTGCTGGACTGCCGCGGAAGTAGCCATCCCAGCCAAAGGCCTCGTCATTTACTTCAAAACTTCCGCCCTGATATACCAACTGCCCCCATCGGTCGAATATGCGGAAGAACAGCACGCGCGTGCCTTCGCGACCATGTACCAGTAGGCGGTCATTTGTGCCGTCATTATTGGGCGAGAAGCCGGTGGGTACTAGCGCAATGCGTTCTTTTTCTACGAAAATCGCGACTTGATCGCGTGCCTCGCAGCCTTTGTCATCAATGCCGTATAGCTCGTAGTGAATCTGGTCGGTAGGGCGGGCTACGGTCACAGGGCACTCCGTGCAGCTAAGCGTGTTGCCATAGGAAGCCGACCACAGAAAGCGTACATTGCCCTGTGCATTTACTGCAGCAGCGCTTAACGTCACGCTGTCGCCTAGGCGGATGATGTGAGAAGCTGGGCCAGCATCCACTTGAAATTTATCAGGCTGATTAACAGTTGCTTGAGTAAAAAAAATGCAATTGTTCGCATCCTTTACGTAGAGGGAGTAGTTGCCCGCTTTCAAGCCAATGAGTACATTGTTGCCGTTAAAGTTGCGGTTGTCTGTACTGAATTGGTACGGCAGTGTGCCGCCGGTCATCTGCAAGGTGATGATGCCGTTTCGCCCACCGTGGCAACTTACATCTTGTACGCTGGTCTGTCCGCTAAGCTGCTCAGGCTGTGTAATGACGGCGTCTATGGTTTTTCGGCATCCTTTCGAGTCGGTCACCGTAGCGGTGTAGGTGCCAGCAGGCAAGGCAGATATTTCTGCACCGGTGCGGTTGTCAGGCCAGGTGAAAGTATATCCGGGCGTGCCACCTCGCGCGCTGATCCTGGCTGCACCTTTGGCATCGCCGAAACAGGGATTTGGCGTTAATTCCAGGCTTAGTACAATGTCTTCCGGTTGACCGATGACAACTTCACCTTCGCTGAAGCAGCCGTCGTTGTCTGTCACAGTTACTCGGTAGCGCCCTGCCGACAAGCCGTCGGCGGTAGGTGTGGTTTGATTCCGGGCGGCAGCATCCCACTGAATGCTAAAGCGAGTATTATCGCCCTGTATATTGGATACGGTGGCGGTGCCGTCCGCATTGCCGAAGCAGCGGGCATCTACAGGAGTCAGGTCAAAGGTGATGCGCGAAGGCTGCGTGAGCAATCGGGTAAACACACCTGTACAGCCTTGGCGGTCGGTGATGGTCAGCGAGTACATTATACCACCGAGCAGGTTCAGCGCTACAGGGCCGGAGGCGCCGTTGCTCCATTGGAATGTGTATTCCGAAGCCGTGCCGCCCGCTCCGCCAGTGATGATGTTTACGCCCAGCGCGCCGTCAGCAGCGCCAAAGCAGGTAGGCATGTCGGCAATGATGTTAGCTTGTAGCGAGTTCAGGTCGGTCAGTATCACTTGACTTACAACAGTGCAATTATTGGCATCGGTAACGGTGAGCGAATGTACGCCGGGTAGCATGTCTATGGCTGGGTTGCCAATGCGGCCATTGCTCCACTGGTAGCTGTAAGGCGCAGTGCCGCCACTGACAGTGGCTGTGGCTTCGTTGTCGGATAAGCCAAAACACCCCTGGAACGACTGCGATACAGAGAGCGTTAGCGGCATAGGTGCTACGAGTGTAGCTTGGGTTTCCAGGCGGCAGCCGTTGCCGTCGGTCACGGTCAGGTAATATACGCCTTCATTGAGGTTGCCCACTGAGTTCATGGTTTGCCCATTGTCCCATCGGTAAGCATAGGGGGCTGTACCGCCTTGAATTTGTGCAGTGATGGTGCCTGAGTTTTCGCCGCCACAGCGCGGGTGGCTCAGTTGGAAGGTGGCGTTGAGGGGTGATGGTTCTGGTACACTGACGCTTCGGTCGCGGTTGCAGCCATTGTTGTCGGTCACCACTACTCTGAAGTTGCCAGCAGTCAGGAACACAGCCGTGCGGCTAGTCTGCTGTGCGGGGTCGTCCCAACGGTAGGCATAGGGCTGTGAGCCGCCTGAAGCAAATACTGTGGCTTCGCCGTTGTTGCCGCCAAAGCAAGAAACTGCCTTGACGGAGACTGAGTCAATCTGGATGGGCGTGGGCTCGGTCAGGGTAGTGCAGTCAGAAACGGAGCACCCGTTGGCGTCGGCTACAGTTACGCAGTATGTGCCAGGGCCAAGGTTGGTGCGTTGTGCCGAGCCGGGGCCGCCGGGATTCCAGTTGTAGGTAAAGCCGCCCACACCGCCTATGGCCACTGCCTCAACGGTACCATCGGCTATGCCCTGGCATCGTATAGGGCTGACGTTGAGCTGCAGTGTCACTTGGCTAGGCTGGGTAATGGTGATGTTGCTGCGCGCCTCACAGCCGCGGCTGTCACGCACTATCAGTTCATAATTGCCGGCGGGTTGGTTGGATAGCGTCGGTGTCGTCTGGAACATTCCGCCGTTCCAGGCGTACTGGTAGCCGCCGTTTCCGCCTTGTGCTACGGCTGTAAGCGCGCCATTGCTGCCCTGGAAGCAACTGATGGCCTGGGTTTGCACAATATTTGCCTGGAGTACAGGTGGCTCATTGATGGTAAAGTTCACCGTCACTCGGCACTGGCGGGCGTCTTCCACTACTACGCTGTGTGGTCCCACGCTCAGGTTGGTTAGTGCGCCTGAACTCAATGCCGTAGTACTGCCGTCCAGGAAATATTGATAAGGGGCTGAGCCGCCACTGGCGACTACCGTAGCGGTGCCATCTGACTGGCCGTTGCACGATACATCTGTGGTAGAGCCGCTCAGCGCAGCGCTCAAGGTACACCATTCGTACTGGCAGGTGGCGTTGCCCACGCCAATCTGGCAGGAAGATGTACTGGGGTCGAGGTAAGCTCTGACTTCTAGCCTTATCTCATCGCCGGTGCTGAAGGCATTGCCCAGGTCAAGGCTTTGCGCAATTATCGGCCCTTGCCAGGCGCCGGATGTCCCATTTAGGATTACGCGATATTCGTACTGAGTGAAAGTGTCCACTGGATTCCAGGTGAACACCATCCTATCCTGATTTTGGAAGCAGACTACTGTGGGTGCGGGTATGTCATTGGCTACGCGCACTGTTACTTGTCGAGAGAAGGAGCAGTTGTAGCTGTCTAGTGTTTGTACGGTGTAAGTAGTGGTGGTAGTAGGCGTAGCCACAGGGTTGGGGCAGTTGGTGCAAGATAGCCCTGCCGTCGGCGACCAAGTGTAGGTCACATTGTTCTGAGAGTTGAAAGTAATAGACCACCAGTTGATGCGGCCCATATCATTAATACCAAAGCCGTCAGAGGCCACCAATGTCCAGTTGCCGTTGATGGGGGTGTTGTTGAGCACGCTCCACATACCTTCAGGGCGGAAAAAGCCGGTGAAAGGCGGCGTACCAGCTTGAATGAAGGTGGTGGCCGTGGGCGAAAAACACGTATTGGTGTAGTTGTCGCCGCTGCCGCCGTTGTTGGTGCTCAGTTCCAGCAGAGCGCCATTGGGTGCTCGCAGGAAAATGCGTAGGTCGGAGCACCAGTCAGTTTCTATGTCAATACACACGGAGAGGATTTGCGTCGTAGGGTCGGTCAGGGTCAGGGGTCGAATGTTGTTGACAGCAATGGTAGAGTTGAAGGGGTTGGCTGGCGGGTGGTTGGAGAAGCCGAATGGAGCGTAGGGCTGTGCTTCAAACCGCACCTCGATATCATTAGTGGCTGCTGGGCGTGCGTTAAGGGGAGCGCTCTGGCCAGCGCATAGCAGCGTATCGTTCATGGGGGCAATGTTGTCTGCACAGTTGTAGCAGTTGGGGTGGGTAGGCGGCAGCACGGTGATATTCAGGGCGGAGTCGGTAGTGCAGCCGAAGTTGTCCGTTACTCTGAAGGTGTATCTAGCTGTACCGGCATTGACTGGCACAGCAGCAATGGAATCCGAGCTGTGGTGTATGATGGTGGGATTGGCTCGCCAGCTGAAGTCTACAATTTGGGGGGTAAAGGTTTCCAGTCGGGGGTATAGGTTGGGGTTGAAGTTGATGCTCCAGTTGAAGATGAAGCCATTGTCGGCAGCCCAGCGGTCAATCACGCGCAGCGTCCACTCGCCGTTGAGGGGGCAGCCGAGAAGGTTGGTCAGCGGCTGAAAAGAGTTGTAATTGCCAGAGGGTAGCCTGCCGGGCTGGTTGGCAGTGGCGTACTGGCGCCAGGTACCCCGTGTAGCGTTGGGCGTCCAGCAGTAATCCCATCCTGTGCCGGGTACAATGACACCCCAGGGCGTCTGTATGGCGTTGGGATGGCCAGGCGGGTCGGGGTCTACCGGAATGCCCAGGTGGGTTTCGCCGGCACCGCCGGTAGTAGGCGGAGAAATGAAGTTGTGCAGGATGACTGTCTGACCGGAGGGGCAAATGATGCTTACCTCCAGGTCGTGCAGCCAGGAGTGCTCCATGTTCACGCAAATGCTTTGTAGGTCATTGATGTTGGTGAGTACTTGCCCTGGCGAAAAGTCGGTGAAGTTGATGGACGTTTGAAAAGCTACGCCAGTGCCGTCGGGCAGCGGCAGCGAATCTGAGCGAATGCCCCCTGACTGAAAGGAACCCTGGTTAGTGCGCACTGAGAAAGAACGGCTAGGCAGGAGGGTATCCACTGAGGCAGTGAGCGTTATGGTATCTCCTGCGCATACGGGCGAGGGCAGATTGTTGCCTATCTGGAAGGTAGGCGGCGGCGATACCCGTACGCGCTTTTTGAGGAAGTTGGTGTTTTTACAACCAAATTGATCGGTAATGGTCAATTGTACCACGTAGCCGCCGGGCCGATTGAACACATAGGATACGTTAGGCCCCACGGCATTGCCTCCGTCGCCGAAGTTCCACTGAAAAGTGGAGGTCAGATCGGAGTGGTTGTACACCAGGCCGTTTTGTGGATAGCTACCCGCACCATTGAAGAATACGCGCTGCCCGGGGCAAATGTCGATGTAGCCTGTGTCGGCGGGCATCAACGGAGGGTCTGAACTGACCAGGTTGGCCTGGATAATCTGACAAGCAGGCACACATTTTATATTGGCACTCCAGCCAGCGCCCTGGTTAGTGGCGTCAGAAATAAAAGTGATGGTGATGCAGCCGCTGGCATTGGTAGCAGTAGCCTGAACGACAAAGGGCTGCCCAGGCTCGAAGTCGGCAGCGCATGCCAGCAGCGGCGCCGCTGCGGAGTTGCCGTCGTAAAAGCAGAGCTGGTCGCTGGGGTGGATATCCGGCGCTGAAAAAATTAATTGTACGTGCGTACCGCTTGTACCCTGAGGGCATATCCGAGTGGTAAAGTTTTGGTTCGGACCGTAATTGCCGGACGCACCGCCTGAGTCGTAAAAAAAGCCGCTACAACTGTTGATGGGCGCATTGCTCATGTTGAATGACTGGGCTCGGATCTGCCAAACTGCCAGCAGGTTGACCACTAACGAAAAGCATAACGACGGATACATGTACTTCATGGACCGCATATTTTTTGAAAATGTGATTTCGAGATTACAACCTGTTGAATGACAAATACTTAGACGAGATTGGCGCATAGTTACTGAATTTTTGCGCCGGTCGGATTTATCATAGCAGGGAGCAAGCAGATAAGTTGCAAGGCAAAATTAGGCAAATAATCTTGCCATCCAAGCATTATGAACGGCTTCCGCAGCAAAATATTGAAAATTAGAAAAAAATTTTGAAAAAACAAGCTGATGGTAGTGCTGAAAACAGTTAATTAAACGCGAATTTGGAATAATATTTTGCATATTCTTTTCTTTTTAGTTGCTTATTGCTGGTAAGACGTCTTTTTGCCCTGTCTGGCCAACATTTCTTTTGTTTTGCCGCTCGAAGGTGCAGGCTTTCTGCAATTGCTATCTTTGCTCCGGCTTCTAGCAGATTGCTCCACTGGAGAGCTGCACTCACCACAATCCATATCACTATGACGCTTATAGACGGCAAAAAACTGGCACAGGACATCAAGGCCGAAATCAGAGCCGAAGTAGATCAGATACTGGCCTCCGGCGGTAGAGCGCCCCACCTGGCTGCTGTACTTGTGGGTGACGATCCCGCCAGCCAGGTGTATGTGCGCAATAAAGTGAAATCTTGCCACGAAGTAGGTTTTCTGTCCACGCTGATTCAGCGACCAGCCGACATTGCCCAGGCAGAACTGGAGGGCATCGTAGCCGGACTGAATCAAAACCCGGAAGTAGATGGCTTCATCGTGCAACTGCCTTTACCCCAGCATCTTAACGAAGAAGCCATCACCCTGGCTATTGATCCCCGCAAAGACGTGGACGGCTTCCATCCAGTCAATTTCGGGCGTATGGCTCAGGGGCTGCCCTGCTACCTGCCAGCTACGCCTTTTGGCATAATGGAAATGCTGAAGCGATACAATATTCCCACTGCTGGCAAGGAAGTAGTGGTGGTAGGGCGCAGCAGTATTGTGGGTACGCCTATGAGCATACTGCTGTCGCGCAAGGCACAGCCCGGCGACGCCACCGTAACAATATGCCACAGCCGTACCCAAGACCTGGCTGCCCACACGCGCCGTGCCGACATTCTGGTGGCTGCCATAGGTCGCGCCGACTTCATCAAAGGCGATATGGTGAAGCCCGGCGCGGTAGTCATAGACGTAGGCATGAACCGAGTGGAAGACCCTCGCGCCAAAAACGGCTATCGTCTCACCGGCGATGTGGACTTCGCTTCAGTAGCGCCGTTGGCTTCTTACATCACGCCTGTGCCTGGTGGCGTAGGACAAATGACGGTGGTGTCTCTCCTGCTGAACACCCTGAAAGCTGGCAAGCAGGAGGTGTACGGCTAAAAGATTGCTGGCGAGTACTACCGCCCGAAGGCCTCTTGCCAAGCTAGTATGCCGCCCGTTAAGTTGCGCACATTGCTGAAGCCGGCTTGCTGTAGCATGTATTGCACTGTGGCGCTGCGCCTGCCGGAGCGGCAATACACCACGATTTCTTCGTCTTTGTGTAAGACCAGGTGGTCGGCTGCTTCAGGGAAGTGCCCCATCGGGATGAGGTGCCCGCCGATGTTGAATTCGGCGTGCTCTACGGGTTCGCGCACATCAATAAGGATGAAGTGGTCGCCGCGTGCTTGCTTGGCTTTGAGTTCTTGTACATCTATGTCCATTGCGGTGTTTTTTGTTAATTATCCCTTAACACCCGTTTGGCATTTCGGTTGAAGTTGTCGAGGATGTCATTGCCGTCAATGGGGTTGCTGTCCCATTCGGCGGGGGCGTGGCGATAGAGTTCTCGAATCCACTGAGGGTTCTGACGCTCGCCAATAGCCTCGGAGTGCAGGAGCACGTAGTCGCCCGGTGCCAGGGAGGGGTTGTAGAAAATAAACTTGACGTTGTTTTGGCTGGTGGCCGGAAACTGGTAGTACGACCAGATTTCGTAGGGTGGGGCGGAGGGTTCCTGTTCGCGGGTTTCCACGTCGTCGGGAGCGCCGTATTTGAGATAGATATATCCTCGGTCGGTTTCAAAGCCACGCCGGAAGCCGGAGATGAAGGCTTGATCTACGGCTTCCACTACTTTCATGTAGCGCCGGTAGGCCATTTCAGGAGCGTTGGGATGCTGGGAGGCCCAGTAGCTAAATAGGTATCGGCGCTGGGCTTGGAGGCTGTCGCTTTTGATGAGGGCATTGAGGGCCTCCTGCGCTTTGCCGGGCAACTTGGGGGTGAGGGCGCGCAGGCTGGTGCGCAGTTCATCGGCGCTGAGGGTGGCTACAAATTCTTCGTCGAGATTGACTTGGCTGAGGTCCAGTGCGTTCATGCGCAGAAAGGGGTTCTCCCTGCGGAAAGTAACGCTGCGCATGCTGAGCAATTCCTGCAGGCGGTTTCGGATTTCCACCACCAGGCGATACTCTCCGTCAGGCAGAGTGCTGATATCCATTTGCAACAGAAAGGGCTGTACTTGGGCTGGGGGGCGTCGTTTGTGTGCGATCAACCCTGTAGGTTTGGCTGAAGCCTCCATTAATTCGATGCGATAGCTGAGCAGGAAGTCGTCGCCGGGCCACACATCCGTATCATACACCTCGTGATAAAACAGCAATGTGCTGGCGTGCTTGCCATAGGTGCGTTGAGTCAGGGGCTCCATAAAAAAGCCGTTTTTGCAAAAAGCGCAGGCACTGCTGTCGGGGCGCGCCATGGCCAGTAGCTGGATGTCAGACTGAAGGACGCAAGGGCCTTCTGCCGCCGGCAGTTCAATCGGGAGCTCTAGTACCGTAGCCGGAGCATCGGGGCGGCGCAAGTCGCGCAGTTCTATGGTGAGTGTCTGGGCTTGTGGTGGCAAGGTGTATCGCTTCACGTCCACAAAGTCGGCAGGGCGGGGCACGATCGGGCTGTGCAGGGCAAATTTATCGTAGCGCAGAATCTGTTCCTGATGTTTGAAATAGAGGATTACCTCCACCGAAGCCTGGCTTCTGTCTGTGCCGGCTACGGGTTCGAATTGTACTGATTGGCCAGCAATACGCAAGCAAAGCTCAGCATAGGGGCTGCGCTCACTTTTGAACAGGCTTAGCGACGCGTCGGCCTGCACTGCATAGCCGCATACGGCCAGGTAGCAAAGCCCCCACAAGGTGATTGGTATGGATTTCATAGCCTGTATTTTGGCAGCAAGATACGATTTAACAGAGAACTGAGCAAAAAACAGCGCCCGGCCGATGCCCCTAAACTATGGACTTTAAGCCTGCTTGTGCCTCCACGTCATTTAGGCACGAATATGTTTAAATATTTGAAAACGAGCATTGTGCTATTGTTTCAGTAGCGCTCGACTTTGCTTGGGCGCCAAAATCTAACGGTAGTGTCTTTTATGCGATGTCAATTTTTTTTAAAAAAACCTTGTATGGAATGATTGATGTTTCAACATACTATTCTACTTTTGCAGTATTATGCAAGATAAAACCTATGCTTGCCTATTGGCAAGGCTACTGAGATAGCGAAAAATTGTTTTCATTTGGTTTTTTGGGGTTATACAAGAGGCAATTCAACGAGGGATTGCCTCCTTTTTTTGGAGAGGTTGATTTAGTCTCTATTGGAACACCGCAGTTCCTTTACTAGGAGAAAGACGCCATTTCACAAGTTGACCCCAATAATTGGTTATTTACCGGCTTCCGAACTTCCTGTTGGCGCCAATTAGTTTTCCATATAAGAGGCGATGTAAGAGACAGTGCGTTTTGAATCAACAGCGCGCTGTGCCTCATCAGGTTGGGGTTAGGGCTATCGTCGAAAAGAAAATACTACACTTCGACTTGCCAAGTTTTGTGCACAATATCTGCAAATCATGCATAAAACATGGCGTTGCTCAGTATAAAGCATTTCTGAGCCACTGCGCTTGACATTGAATGGACCGAACCCACACTCACAGCTCACAACTTGTAGTTCACAGCCCATAGCTATCTAAATAGTTGTCTTTAAGCCATACCATAATCCAAACTTTTTCCGTTCTTTTGCGCCGGAATTGGTCGGCAGACGTTTGCTCAGCCCTCCAATGCCCGATATCGTGTTATTTAGCAATCGGCCTCAGCGCCGTGCGAGACCAAAAACAGGCAACGAACCTTCAATGGGATTATTCAGTTTTTTTCGCCAGGAACTGGCTATTGACCTGGGCACCGCGAATACGCTCATCATCCAGGACGACAAAGTGGTAGTGGACGAACCCTCCATTGTAGCCATAGATCGCAAGACCAATACCACCATTGCAGTGGGTAAACGCGCTATGCAAATGCACGAGAAAACGCACGAGGATATCAAAACTGTGCGCCCACTCAAAGATGGCGTTATTGCAGACTTCCAGGCTGCCGAGAGTATGATCGAAGGTCTCATTGGTATGATAGGCAAGCGCCGCCGCTTTTTTTCCCATCTCAAGATGGTCATTTGTATCCCCTCTGGCATTACTGAAGTGGAGAAACGCGCCGTGTTTGACTCTGCTGACCACGTGGACTCCAAAGAAACCTATCTCATCCATGAGCCTATGGCCGCTGCTCTGGGTATCGGCTTGAATGTGGAGGAACCCGTGGGCAATATGATTATTGACATTGGGGGCGGCACCACAGAGATTGCCGTCATTGCCCTTTCTGGTATTGTGTGTGACCAGAGCATACGCATAGCTGGTGATGAACTCACCAACGACATCGTCAGCTACATGAAGCGCCAGCACAACATCCTCATTGGCGAACGCACCGCCGAGCAAATTAAGATCCATGTAGGCTCCGCTTTGACCGAATTGGACAATCCACCAGAAGATTACCCCGTGAATGGCCGCGACCTGATGACTGGCATTCCCAAGCAGATCAAGGTAAACTACATGGAGATAGCTCATGCATTGGATAAGTCTATCTCCAAAATTGAGGACGCTATTCTCAAAGCGCTGGAGCTGACACCGCCCGAACTGGCTGCCGACATATACCGCACCGGCCTGTATCTGACTGGGGGCGGGGCCCTCTTGCGAGGCCTGGACAAGCGCATTGCCACTAAAACCAAACTCAACGTCCACATTCCTGAAGACCCACTCCGAGCAGTGGTGCGCGGCACTGGTATTGCACTTAAGAATACAGACCGCTTTGCGTTTCTCATTGACCGTCGGAGCGTTTAACCATCGGAGTGCGCCTTGGTGCGCCTTCGGCGTAAAACCAGCTATGTCATGCGCAACCTGCTCGAATTTCTGACCAGGTTTGGTACGTTCTTCATCTTCATCCTACTGGAGGCACTCTCGTTTTTCCTCATTGTGCGATTTGACGACGACAAGAATCGCAGCTTCTTGAGTTCTGCTAGCGCAATAGCTGGCTATACGCTCAAGCAATACGATGCCATTGTAGATTTTTTTAATGCTCCGCGCGAGATGGCGTTGCTCCAGCAGGAGAACAAGCAATTGCGCGAGCAACTCTCCAGCGCCTATTATAGCTTTAGCGCACCTGTTGACACTGTGGTAGAGTGGGTGCGCCGCCCTGACTCCGTGTATTCGAAGGCTATACGCCAAGACAGCCTGGCCCTGCGCGATACCTCACTACGCCAAGTTTATACCTTTATTCCGGCCAATATTATTTCCAGTACCGTTACACTGCGCCACAACACCCTGACCATAGACAAGGGCAGCCTACAAGGCGTAGCGCCACGTATGGGGGTCATCGGACCAACTGGCGTAGTGGGCGTGGTGCGCAGTGTATCGGAGCATTATGCAGCGGTATTGTCGGTATTACACGCCGATGTAGCCATCTCGGCCAGTATCAAGGGCAAGGGGTATTTTGGCTCGCTGGTGTGGCGTGGTTCCAATCCTCGCCTGATGTATCTAGATGCCGTGCCTAACCACTCCGAGATTGTCAAGGGCGATACAGTGGTCACTAGCGGATTTTCAGGCGTATTTCCGGCAGGTATTCTTGTGGGAGTGGTGGAATACGCCAAGCGCAACCCCTCTACCAATTTTCAGGACATTCAGGTGCGCCTGGCTGCCGATCTCTCCAAAGTAGGACATGTGTATGTGGTACAGCACCAGTGGAGAGAGGAGTTGAACCAATTGGATAAACAAGTCAAAAGTAGATAATGAGCGGGCTGGTACTCATCAACGGCATGCGATTTTTGGTACTACTGCTGGTGCAGGTGCTGATATTCAAGCGCCTGAATCCAGGCATTGAGTCTTTCAACTACTTGCAAGTGTTGTTGTACCCGCTGTTCATCATGTTGCTGCCGTTGCGCACACCCAGCAGCCTGGTGCTATTGCTGTCTTTTGTATTGGGGCTTTCGGTAGACGTTTTCTACGACTCTCCCGGCGTGCATGCTGGCGCCTCGGTATTCACGGGTTTTTTGAGAGGCATAGTGCTGCACCAGATGGAGCCTCGCGGCGGGTACAGCATCAACTTCAGCCCGACTAAGGCTCGCATGGGGGCGAGGAGGTTTGCTCTATATTCAGGATTGTTGCTGACAGGGCATTTAATCTTTTATTTTTCGCTGGAAGCCTTTAGTTTTGCACAGTTTGGCGCTTTGGCGCTCAGCGTGTTAGTAAGCGCTGTGGTCACCTGGGCGTTCATACAGGCTGTCATGTTGGTGTTTAATCCAGAAACGTAATCCAAAAAATACGCTGCTAGTGTCTGATACGCTGAAAAATCGGCAAAAAGTCATCCAGGCTATCTTCATTGCAGCTACGCTGGCGCTGTTGGGCAAGGCACTGCATTTGCAGGTGCTGGATAGCGAGTTTCGTCAGAAAGCCGGCGCAGCAGCCGTGGAGCGTACCTACCAGCATCCTGCGCGGGGGCTGATCTACGACCGCAAAGGGCGGCTGCTCATTTACAACAACCCCATTTACGACATCATGGTCACCTACAACCAGATCAAGCCAGGTATGGACACGGCGCGATTCTGCGAGTTGTTGGGTATCACGCGCGAGTATTTTGAGGAAAACTTGCGCAAGGACTGGCGCAGCGGCCGTTTCTCCAAAAACGTGCCGTTTGTATTCCTCAGTAAGGTAAGTCCTGAAACCTATGCCCGCTACCAGGAATACCGCTTTGAGTTCCCTGGCTTTGAGCCAGTACTGCGCAACATTCGGGGCTACCCCCACCGCCATGCGGCCAACGTGTTGGGCTATATCCGCGAGGTGGATGCCCGCGATATTGAGAAGTACGCTGGTGAGTACGCTCCGGGCGACTACATCGGCGCCTCCGGCCTGGAGGCTGCCTACGAACCCATGCTCCGAGGTATAAAAGGCGTCAAGTACATTCTCAAAGATCACGCTGGCCGCAACATGGGGTCGTACAAAAATGGTGCGCTGGACTCTGCCGCCATCGCCGGGACTGACATCATTATCGGTCTAGACCTGGATTTACAGGCCTACGGCGAGTTGCTCATGCAAAACAAAATTGGCGGTATCATTGCCATTGAACCCCAAACTGGCGAAATCCTGGCCATGGTCAGTTCTGTTGGCTATGATCCTAATCTTTTGATCATCAACCAGAAGCGCGGCGAAGCCTTTGCTGCGCTCAACCGAGACCCCCTCAAGCCCTTGTTCGACCGCACCATTATGGCGCAGTACCCGCCTGGTTCGGTGTTCAAGTCTATCCTGGGCCTCATTGCCATACAGGAGGGCGTGTGGGATGCCAATCGCGGTGTGGGCTGTGGTGGTGCTTACTATCTCGGTGGCCAGCGCCTGGTAGGCTGCCACGGCCATCCTTATTGCGGCAACTTGGAGTCGGCCATCCAGTACTCCTGCAATGCTTACTTTGTGACCGTCTATCGCGAAATGGTGGACAAGTACGGTTTTCATAATCCCAATAAAGGGCTGGATGAGTTTAACGCCTATCTTGAAAAATTTGGCCTGGGCAAGCCGCTGGGCATTGATGTCCCTGGCGAGCGCGGCGGCAATGTGCCTAAATCGGCCTACTACGACAAGGTGTTTGCTAATAGCGGCGGCAAGTGGAACTCCGTGTGGATTCGTTCTAACGGTATTGGCCAAGGCGAAATGCTCATGACCAACATACAAATGGCCAACCTGGCCGCTATCCTGGCTAACCGAGGCTACTACATTACTCCACACCTCATCAAAGGCTACAAAAACAGCAAGGAGCCCATACCGGCTCAATATCGCGAGAAGAAGTACATTGGCATTGATGCGAAGTTTTATGAGCCAGTAGTCAACGGAATGGAAAAAGTAACTATTGCCGGTACGGCCCGCTCGGCTTACATACCAGGTATCCCTATTTGCGGCAAAACGGGCACGGCAGAAAACCCGCATGGCAAAGACCACTCCGTATTTTTTGGTTTTGCACCTAAGGAAAATCCTAAAATTGCTTTTGCCGTGTACGTCGAGAACTCCGGCTTTGGCGGCACATATGCCGCGCCCATTGCCAGCCTCATGGTAGAAAAATACCTCACCGACACCATCAGCGCGCCGCGCAAGTTTTTGGAAAAGCGCATGTTGGATGCCAATTTACTTCAATTCCAAAAGGTAAAACCCTGATGCCTCCATGATGACGACCAGGCTTCTTTTCCTGTTGGCCTTCCTATGGCTGCGCAATGCGCTACCTGCACAAGATGAATACCTGCGCCAACTGCGCCTCATCTTCACTGGCGATATCATGGGGCACGAATCTCAGATTCGTGCTGCTGAGGTAGAAAAAGATAAGCTCTACGACTACTCGCCCTGCTTTGAGTATGTGGCGCCCCTGCTCAAGCGCGCCGATCTGGCCATTGGCAACCTCGAACTTACGCTGCCCGGTAAGCCACCCTATACCGGTTATCCCATGTTCAAAAGCCCAGAAGACCTGGCGCTGGCCCTTCGCTACTCTGGCTTCGACCTGCTGCTTACCTCCAATAACCACTCCAATGATGCCGGCCCAGCGGGTGTCATCAGCACACTCGACATACTGGACAACTACGGCTTTTATCACACCGGTACTTTTCGTAGCGCTACTGAGCGGCAGGTATTCTACCCACTCATTGTGTATAAAAATGACTTCAAGATAGCCTGGCTCAACTACACCTACGGCACCAATGGCATACCTACCAAAGCGCCCGTAGTAGTCAATGAGATCAATGAGCAACTCATTGCCGCTGACCTGCAAATGGCGCGCCAAATGGAGCCAGACTTTATCATTGTGGTCATGCACTGGGGCGACGAATACCAGCTCAACGAAAATGCCCGCCAGCGCGAAATCGCCACTAAGATGGCCGGTTGGGGTGCTGATCTCATCATCGGTGCGCACCCGCACGTGGTACAACCCATTAAGCAAGTGACTGGCTACACCGCTGATAGTACCGCTCGTACGGTGTGGACGGCCTTCTCCCTAGGCAACTTCGTATCTGGCCAGCGCAAGCCTCATACCGATGGCGGCATGATGCTGGAAGCCGTGCTACAAAAAGATATCCGCACTGGCTTCACTGCCCTGCAAGAACTAGCCTGGATACCCACCTGGGTGTGGATTGAAACCGCCGCCAACGGCAAGAAAACCTACCGCGTGCTGCCGATAGCTCCTTTTGAGCAACCCGACCCTACTCTGCCCAAGCTGTCAGAAACTGATCGCGCCCTGCTCAAACGCCACGGTACCGCTCTGCGCAAACATCTGGCTAATGTGCCCGAGCGGGCAGTTACTGCCGCCGAAATACAAAACCAGCAGAAGTGATAGCTCATGGGGGAAATTCTTGACGATGTGGCTTCTGTGTGAAACACTTTCCTTTCAAGCTCAGAAAAATTTTCTTTCTTTGCAGAGCACAATCCGCTAGGGCTTTCGGTGCCACGAGCCATTTCACCATCTATCAACCTTAATCACCGCATGAGCTTTTTCGTCTATAAACCGGAAGGACAAGGGCAATTGCCTCCCTTTGAACCCAACCTTAAGCTCAACAATCCAGCATTGTATCGCCCTTCGCCAGAACTGACAGACGCCGTAAACGTAGCCCTGGCACTGGGGCGCCCCTTGCTACTGACCGGAGAACCTGGCACTGGCAAAACCCAACTGGCTTGGCACGTAGCCTGGTTTTTCAACCTGGGGCGGCCCTTGGTAGTCAATATTCAAACCACTGCCACTGCTACCGACCTTTTCTACAAGTACGATGCGCTAAGTCATTTTCAGTATTCTCAGAACAATGCCGAAATCCTCAGCCCCGACGAAGTAGAGCGCCGCTTCATTCGATACCAGGGTCTGGGTGCGGCTATTCGCTCTGATACGCGCCAGGTGGTGCTCATTGACGAAATTGACAAAGCCCCCCGCGATCTGCCCAACGATGTACTGGCTGCCATTGAAGACCTAGAGTTTCAAGTGCCCGAAATCGGCAAGTCGTTTCGCACTACTGCCGAAAACCGCCCCATCATCATCCTAACCTCCAACTCAGAGAAAAACCTGCCCGACCCTTTCTTGCGCCGAGTGGTCTATTACCACATTCCGTTCCCCAGCGGTGAGGTGTTGTTGCAAATACTCCACAGCAAAATAGACGGCTATGCACCAGAGCAACTCAAACTGCTGGTAGCGCACTTTGAGCAAATACGCAACGACCGCAACCTCAAGCTGCGCAAGCTGCCTGCCACCGCCGAACTCATCTATTGGGTAATGCTGCTACACAAGCTTGGCTTTGACCCGGCCAGCCTTGCCTCTGGTAAGCGCCCCAGTGGCCAAGCGCGCCAGTTGTTACTTGCCAGCTATCCGGTGTTGGCCAAAACCCGCGAAGACTTGGAGGCCATTCGGGAGTGGGATTATTGAGTAGTAAGAAGCAAACCCCTGCTACTCCACGCTGATTTCATCGGCAAAGAGCCAGGCTTTGCCCCCGGCGCCCTTGTGCCAGGGTGGGCATAGGCCTCGGTTCTGACCCACTACGCGGATGTACCGAGCCTTGGTATTGGGCTGTGCAGCGAAGGTCTCTACCCGTGCGCCTTTGTCTTCGGGGAGGGTGGTTGGTTGTCGCTGTGCAGCTAGCTGGAAGTTTTGCCCGTCTATAGAGAGGTAAAACTCCACGCGTAGCGGCATGAAAATCCAGGAGTTTTCATCCTGAAGGAAGCGGATGCGTACCTGGCGAATGTTTTGCACGGTGCCCAGGTCTATGGTGGCGTCTAGGTTGACCCCCTCAAAGCCCTGCCACTCGCCTGTGCGAAAATCCAGCCCGCCTTCCAGCAGATCGATCAGGGCATTGGGGCCGGAGGCGGCATATTGTGGGGCATATGGGTGTGCCAGGCGGACGCTTCGTTCGGCAGGGATGCGTCTGAAGTTGGCGGTGAGTGTCTTGCTTTGCCCGTAGCGGATATGGATGGCCATGAACTTCAGCTGGGTGTTTGACTGGATGACGAGGGGCTGGGTATATTTCGGGCTGGTAAAGTCAGGATCTTTGCCATCGGTAGTGTAGTGTATGCTGGCACCGGGCAGTGGGTGGTCAAGTTCAATAGTGTCTTGACCTGCGAAGACTTGCCGGCCTTTGGCCACTACTGGCAGGGGCATGATGCGGTTTTGTATGATGATACGACTGGGCGGCAGATGCGCCCGCTCGGTAGTAGCCCAGTGGGTGTTGGGCTTTGACCCCATGACAAGCTCCAGCATGCCGCCAGCCAGGATGTCTTCATGACGGAGGTAAGACCGCTCCAGCGGTTTGCCGTTCAAAGTCAGCGATTGGATGTAGGGCGAGCGGGGGCCACTGTTGCGCGCATGTATGTGGAAGACTTTGCCATTGGGCAGGAATATCTTGGCTGATCTTACTAGTGGCGAGCCAATGGCGTAGGTGTTGCTGCCTGGCGTGACGGGGTAAAATCCCAGCGCGCTGAAGATGTACCAGGCCGACATCTGGCCGCAGTCTTCGTTGCCGGCCAGTCCTTCGGGGCTGTTGGCGTATTGGGAGCGCATGATCTGCTGCACGCGCTCCTGGGTTTTCCAGGGTTGGCCGCAATAATTGTACAAGTAGGCGATGTGGTGGCTAGGTTCGTTACCATGGGCGTATTGACCTATGAGGCCAGTGATGTCGGCCTGCTCGCGGCCGGTGGTGCGAGGGTCGGCAGTAAAGAGCGCATCCAGGTGCCGAGCGGCTTTGTCAGGGCCACCCATGAGTTCTATCCAGGTCTCCAAGTCATGTGGTACCGAGAAGCCATACTGCCAGGCATTAGCCTCAGTGAAGTGGAAGTTGACTTCGGCAGGATCAAACGGTTCTGTCCAGCGTTGGTTTTGGCGCGCCCGGAAAAAACCTGTTCGGTGGTCAAAGAGGTTTTTATAGTACTGCGCCCGCTGGATGTAGGTTTCGTAAATATCTTGCTGATCCAGGTCAGCGGCGAGTTGGGCAATGCACCAGTCATCGTAGGCGTATTCTAGGGTTTTGGATACCGATTCGGCTTCTTTTTCTGCTGGTATGAAGCCATGTTCGCGGTAGGCCTTTTGGCCGAAGAGGTCCCGCTCGGCAGTGGCCATCATGGCTTTTATGGCCAGGTTGGGGTCAAAATCGCGAACGCCTTTTCGCCAGGCATCAGTAATGACTGAGGCAGCGTGGTATCCAATCATGCAGTAGGTTTCGTTGCCGGCCAGTTCCCACATGGGTAGTTCGCCACTTTGCTGGTACATGTGCAGCATGGTGTGTACAAAGTCGCGGTTGCGCTCCGGTGCCACGAGGTTGTACAGAGGGTGCGTGGCTCGGTAGGTATCCCACAGAGAGAACACTGTATAGTGGGTGTGGTCTTCGGTGCGATGTATCTTCTTGTCCAGGCCTCGATAACGGCCATCGGAATCGGTAAAAAGATTGGGCTGCAAAAAAGCATGATATAGTGCGGTGTAGAAAATGGTGCGTTCGTCGCGGGAGGTAAAACTGGCATGAATTTTATGCAAATGTTCGTTCCATGTAGCACGTGCAGCCTGGCGGGTGGCTTCAAAGTCGAATCTAGCAAACTCGGCGTCCAGGTTCTGGCGGGCACCCTGTGCATCCACCGGCGAGATGGCTACCTGCACCACAAGGGGTTCTTTTGAGGGGGCGAAGTAAAAGGCGGCTTTGACGTACTTGTTCGTGAGAGAATCTGCGCCGGATAGGGGTTCAACTTCTGTATGTATCACGGGTCTTGAAAATCTTGCAGCAAAATACACATGCTGTTCTTGCGCCCAGGCGCGCGATATGCGATAGCCTTCCACGGTTGTATTGCTGCGCAACCAAAGCCCAGCGTCTAGTACTTCATCGCGGTGGGTGAGGTCGAGTATGAGCCCTACCGTATCTTTGGCTGGGAAGGTGTAGCGGTGTAAGCCTGTGCGCAAGGTGGCTGTCATTTCAGCCTTGATGTTATGTGGTTGTAAGTGTACTGTGTAGTAGCCAGGAGAGGCGTACTCGCTTGTTTTATCCATGAGTAGCCGGTAGCCGGGCTGGCCGTCGGCGCCCGACTGAAACCTGTGCTGTCCTACAAAAGGCGTCAGCAACACATCGCAATAGTCAGGTACGCCTGTGCCACTGAGATGAGTGTGGCTGAACCCATAAAGTAAAGTATCGGTGAAGTGATAGCCTGAGCAGCCATCCCAGCCTTCTAGCCGCGTATCGGGACTGAGCTGCACCATGCCAAAGGGAAGTGCCGCACCTGGATAGGTATGGCCATGGGCGCCTGTGCCAATAAAAGGATTGACAAAAGAGGCCAGGTCAGTATTGGCATCGGGAAGTTGGGGGGCACAAGCTTGGAGCAATAGCCCTGTGCAGAGTATCCACAGCACGGATCTACCCCATAAGGACGGAGGCAAGGGATTACCTAAACGACGAACAAAAACTGACATAGGCTCGGTGATTTTTTAGGCAGCAAAAATAGGTAAAGCGCGCTTACCGGAGGAGTAGCGAGGTGTAAGTTCAAGGTGTATCTGCTTGTTTTTTCGGTTTTTCTGCTGTATTCAATTCTTCTACCTCAAAACTTTGTATATGTTTTATTTTGAATATAAATTCCTGTTTTTTTCCTTGATTAAACATGTAATTTTGTCTTTGTTGTAAAACCCTTCAATCATGTCACACGAAATTAAATGCCTGCTGGCAAGTACTCTTCTTGCTTTTGTCATAAGTTATTATTCGTTTGCCCAGATATGGACATCAAACAGCGCGGGTAATTTGCCTTTTTTGCCTGAGAAGTGGCGGGCTATTTCACCGGAGGCCTACCATTTATGCACTGTTGACGCGGCGGAGTTGTTCAAGATATTATCCCTAGCGCCGCATGAAACAGAGACGAGCGTTCGCCCTGGTGGTCAACCCCTTGTCGTACCCCTGCCTGATGGCATTCTGGATACTTTTCTTGTGGTGCGCTACAATATGATGGAGCCTGCTCTGGCTGCGCGCTATTCCGATATATATACCTTGTGGGGACTAAGCGCTACCCATACATACAGGGCTATCCGATGTAGCTGGACGCCGCAAGGTTTTCATGCAGTCGTTTACGGCCTGGGGCAAAAGAGTGTCTATGTAGAGCCGCTGCCAAGTAGCAATGGGCTTCACTACTATGTGGCCTACTATATAGAAGATGCGGATGAAGAGCCAGGAACTTATGGTGCACCCTGTCTTACCCTGGAATCGTTATGGCGCAGTACAGGGGTGGCGGCAAGAGTCAAAGTGCCTGATTGCAGATTCCGTCAGTACAGGCTGGCTGTAGCTGCTACTGGTGAGTACTCTAATTTTCACGGTGCTACCGGGCCGGCGCAGTCTGGCTTGGTGCTGGGGGCTATTACTATTGCCGTTAATTACGTAAATGCTATTTTTGAGCAGGATCTGGGGGTGCGCATGCAATTGGTAGCTAATACAGATACCGTGTTTTATTACAACCCCAGCACAGACCCTTACACCGGGAGTAATATCGTGACCATGTTGCCGGAAAATCAGGCCGTAATAGACAGTTTTATTGGCGCTGCCAACTACGATGTAGGTCATGTATTCCATCAATCGAGTCAAGGAGGTGTAGCCTACATTGGAGTGGTATGTTGGTGGTACACCTGCCCTGAATGGTACTGCAAACTCAAAGCGCAGGGTGTCTCTAGCACCAGTAGCCCTAATAACATCAGTTTCTATAAGTTGGCTGCGCACGAATTTGCCCACATGTTTAATGCCCGGCATTCATTTAACGGCAATGCAGGCCCGTGCATGAGCAATCGCTCAGCTTCATCGGCCTATGAGCCTGGTAGCGGCAGCACGTTGATGTCTTACGCAGGTGTATGTAGCCCTCAAAATGTACAAGGTAGTGCTGATCCCTACCTTCATACTCATAATATTACAGAAGTCTTTGACGAGTTTTTGACCACCAGTAAAAATACTTGTGAAACAGTGCTCTCCACCAGTAATGCCGCCCCTGTGGTGAGTCCATTGTCCAATTACACTATTCCCCATAGTACGCCTTTTATACTGACGGCCACGGCCAGTGACCCCAACGGGCATCCGCTTAGCTACACCTGGGAACAATTAGACCTGGGGCCAGCCGGCGTGCCAGCGCCAAGCAATACTCAAGGCCCTATGTTCAGGAGCTATCTGCCCTCCACTTCTCCCGTGCGATATTTCCCGTCGCTCAGCAGCGTCATTAACAATACCTCCTCCCCCTGGGAGGTACTGCCCAATGTGGCGCGTACGCTCAACTTTACTTTAACTGTGCGCGACTGGACTGGTACGTATGGTTGTGTCAAGCAGGCTAATACCACGATTACCACTACAAACAGCGGGCCATTTAAGGTGACGCATCCTAACACCAGCGCTGTGAGTTGGCAAGGTGGGCAGACTTACACCGTAACCTGGGACGTGGTTGGCTCCAACACCTATTGCCCCCTGGTAGATATCTTGCTCTCCCAGGATGGGGGATATACCTATCCCATTACGCTAGCTTTGGGTACGCCCAATGATGGTACTCAAAATGTGACTATTCCTACCATTACTTCACCTGTGTCCACTGCCCGTGTCATGGTGCGCGGGCACAACTACATTTTTTACGACATCTCTGATGCCAACTTCACTCTTCTGGAAGGGGTGATGCCCGTAGAATGGCTCTACTTTGAAACCAAACTTCTCGAAGATATACCTGCTGCAATACTCGAATGGGCCACAGCTACTGAACGGAATAATGCGGGATTCTTTATAGAACGAAGCATAGATGACGAGTTGGTATTTAAGACCATTGACTGGCTGCAAGGTCAAGGAGATGCTGCCTCCGCTACTTATTATACCTACACAGACCGCCAACTCAAGGCCGGACATACTTATTACTACCGCTTAAAGCAGGTAGATTATGACGGTACGAGTAGCTACTCGCCGGTTAGAGCGCTTCAGGTGGGTGAAAGTGGGGCCGTGCTGCTTAAAGCGTACTGCCTCAGTAGTAGCCAAGAAGTGATTGTCGAGGGCATGATGCTCAACTTTGATAGCGGCATACTTGAGGTATTTGATGTACAAGGGCAAAAACTCCAGACACTGCGCAAAGAAAAGGGTGAACATATGCTTCGCATTACTACACGAGGTTGGCCTCCGGGCGTATATATGCTCAGGATGCAGGCGGGCAGCAAGATGGCCACGGCGCGCGTTGTATTGTTTTGAGCATTGTGCATAAAACAGACCGAGATTGCCGTGTTCTTCCTATCTTTGCGGCCACAATTCTTGCCTCTATGTTCGGAAACCTAATGCAGCAGATGCAGGAGCGCCAACAGCAAATGCGCGAAGCCTTGGCACAAATAGAAGTAGAAACTGAAGCAGGCAACGGCGCCGTCAAGGTACGTGCCAATGCCAACCGCCAAATATTGAACATCCGCATTGAGCCAGACTTGCTGCAGGACGCAAATCGCGAGCAACTGGAAGACTTACTGGTAGTAGCTGTCAATCGCGCGCTTGAGGCCGCTGGCCAAAAAGAAGCCGAAGCCGCTCAAGATATGGTGCAGTCCATGCTGCCGCCAGGCCTGGGTAAATTATTTGGCTAAAAAATATACCGCTGTCACCTTGCTTTAGCGTTCTTGCATTTGCCGACCGTTTCGGGCGGATAACTCTCTTACAAGCATGAAATTGTTCCTTTTTCTTTTTCTAATGGTAGGGGCAGCGCTGGCAGCAGCCCAACCCACCATTGGCCTGGTGGCCTACTATACCTTTGAAGATAACGCCCAGGACGTAACCGGAAACACGGCGAATGGTGGCCTGCTGATCGGTGCACCAGTCTATAGATGTGGCATACGTAATACCCGCGCCATACAACTACGCGGCGGCGACGACGCCGTGCGCATACTAGGGCCAGTCAAAGGTGAGTTTGACCGCGAGGACTTCACCGTGAGCCTGTTTTTCAAGGCTACTGCTACAGGCGGCACGCAGTATCTCGTATCCAAACGCAGAACAGACTGTACCAACAACAACGTATTCTACATACGCTATGCACCAGCTACGCGCACCATCAACATCCTGCTGAGCGAAACGCCCAACAAGAGCGCTTCCTGGGTATATCGCGTAGAGCCAGGTACTTGCTGGCATCATGTGGCGGTAGCACGCCAGGCCGGACAAACCCGCTTCTACTTCAACGGCGAGCGCCAGCAAGTATCGCTCCAGGCCAGCCGCATAGACCTCACCAACGATGGCGACCTGCTGCTGGGCACAAGCGATTGCATGGGGCCCAACGAAGCACCTTTCGTGGGTTTGCTCGACGAAGTGCGCATCTACAACCGCGCGCTCGACGACCGCGATATCCGTGCCTTGTACTTTCTGCAAGACAAAATTGCCTCCCGCGACACGCTCATCTACCTGGGGCAATCCGTCAGTATTAACATCTCGCCCACATGTGCCACCCAGTTTGCCTGGTTGCCACAAACTGGTGTAGCCGCGCCCAACCAGGCTGAAACCACTATCACCCCGCCGCGCGCTGGCGTATTTTCTTATCGCCTCAACATGGCCGACAATCTCTCTGCCTGTGTAGCCACCGACAGCATCCGCATCACTGTGGTGGATCCCGACGAACTCGACTGCACAGCCGTATTCCTTCCTAGTGCTTTCACACCCAACGGCGACGGCCTCAACGACGATTTCGGCATCAGTAACCCCTTTGCCGTGCCTGACCTCATCTCCTTTGAAATATTTGACCGATGGGGCGGGCGCGTATTCTTTACCCAGAATCCCTTTGATAAATGGGACGGCTACTTTGACGGCAGCCCTGTCAATCCGGGTGTCATGCTCTACCGCGTGCGCTATCGTTGCAGAGGCGAAGAACGCTCCAAATCCGGCAGTGTAACCATCATTCGATGAGTTGGCGTTTTCTAGGGCTGGTATTCGCATGGGGGATAACTGGGCTTTGGCTTTGGCCGTCCTGCGCTACCATTCAGCCCATACAAGGCGGCCCTAAAGACGAAACACCACCTCAGATTGTGCCCGAACTAAGCACTCCCAACGAACAGGTTAACTTCCGCCCTTCCCGTATTGAACTTACCTTCGACGAGTGGGTCACGCTCAACGACGTGTTTAACCAGGTGGTCATTTCGCCACCGCTCGAGTACCGCCCAGAAATCACCCTTAAGAAGCGCACCATCATTGTACAGTTTGACCCACGCGAGCAACTCCGCCCCAACGCTACCTACACCATCAACTTCGGCTCGGCGGTGCGAGACTTTACTGAGCAAAATGTGCCCGACGACCTCCGCTTTACCTTTGCCACTGGCCCTGCCATTGACTCTCTGCCCGTAGAGGGCATCATCGTTAATGCCTGGACGGGTGAACCTGTAGAAAAAGCCCTCTTCATGCTGTACGATAACCTTGCCGATTCGGTAGTGCGTACTGAGCGCCCCCTATACTTTGGCCGTACTGGCAAAGACGGTCGCTTTCGCATACCCAATGTACGTGCTGATACACTCAAGGGCTTTGCCTTGTTAGATGCCGACCTCAACTACCGCTTCAACCAGAGCAGGGAACCTATCGGCTTTCCCGAAGGGCTGGTAATCACTACTGACAATGCAGCCCGCAACCTGCGCATACGTCTACACGAAGAAGCCCGCCCTACTCGCCTGGTGGATAGGGACGTCGCCCAGTTTGGTCGCATCCGGCTCACCTATAATCAAAAACCTGCCTACTGGGATATATCGGCCTCTGATACTGCTCAAACCTGGCTTACAGAATGGGCCGGCGACACCCTCAAACTCTGGTACGACCGCCACGATACCAGTATCTGGCGCTTGTACGTGCGCGCCGACTCTATGCCTACCGATACCATTGTAGTAAAACCTACTATCTCGCGCGAGGCTTCTCTGGCATCTGATAGGCTGAGCCTAGCTTCGCCTGCGCCAGGCACTACTGCCCTACTGCATCCCGACAAGCCCGCCATGCTTACCTTCACCCGGCCTGTAGCCGCCATAGATACCTCGCTTATCTCCTGGCGCAAAGATACCCTACGCCTGCCGCTGCTACAGCCTGTCGTCTGGCACCCCGACACCGTCATGCCCCGTACCTGGAGTGCTTTCGCCCCTTGGGAGGAGACCCTCCTCTACGAAATGGAGGCGCTGCCCGGCGCCTTCACCGACCACCATGGCCTGCGCAATACCGATACCCTGCGCGTGCGCTGGCGCATAGAGCAGCGCAAAAACTTTTCTACCTTGCACCTGCTGCTGGAAGACCTCCTGCCCGAGGAGCAATATGTGATCATACTGCTCAACAGCGCCAATGCCGAGGCGATGCGCCAAACTGTACAGGGCATCACAACACAGAAATTTACACTCAACGCCTTGCAGCCCGGGCAGTACAGCCTGCGAGTGATACAAGATATCAACCGCAATGGCCGATGGGATGCCGGCTCATACGACGCTGCCCGCCAACCTGAGCCAGTTTTTCTGTTTTCGCTGGAACAACTGCGCGCCAACTGGGAGCTAGAGAGCAAGGTGAGCCTGAAGCCGAAGGAGTAGCTATTGACACGTCATAGCCTCGCTCTGCGGTAGCAAGCGCTGTGCTGACAAGGGAGCCGGACTGGTGGCTAATCCCGCTTTGCATTTCAGAATACACTTCGGCTCGCCAGGTATTATGCACACAATAAATCATGCACAAAACTTGGCGTTGTTCAGCATAAAAAGCCACGCAACTGTTCAGATGTGCCCAAGAGTTATAGGGCTTTCAAGCGCTGGCAAAGCCCTGAGGATTGTTCAGCATAGCCTGGGCTGCATTTGCAAGCTACATTTACAACTTGCTGAGCACCTGGTGTAAGGCCAGTATCTGGGGTAGTAGCAGTGTTTGCCCATCATTGTGGATGATGTAGTCGGCCAGTGCGGCTTTCTGCGATTCAGGCCATTGTTGTGCCATGCGCGCCAGTACGGCCTCGCGGCTTACGCTGTCACGTGCCATTACTCTTTGAACGCGCAGTTCTTCTGGTGCGGTCACTACGATCATTTTATCCAGGAGCCGGTAGCCGCCGCTTTCGTAGAGCAGAGCGGCCTCGCGCAAGGTGTAGGATGCATGTTGCGCCAGGCTCCATTGCTCGGCGTCGCGGTGTACAGCTGGGTGCACGAGTTGGTTTAGGCTTTGCAGCTTGTCGGCATCCCGGAAGACGATTTCGGCAATGTAGGCGCGGTTCAGGCTACCGTCGGGTAGGTAGGCCTGCCAACCCAGCAGTTGCACAATAGCCTGTCGAAGCCCGGCATCGTGCTGCATGAGCCATTTGGCGCGTTCATCGGCATAATATACAGGAATGCCCAACCATTCAAATACTCGGCACACGGTGCTTTTGCCACTGCCAATACCTCCGGTAATGCCTATTTTCCACATGAGGGTAAGAGAAGGAAAAGTAAAAAGCGAGTGGAACAAAAGTAGGTAAGAAAAAGTTGATTGGCGAGCACTAAGGCGTATATTTGTTGCCAGGCGTAAAACTTATGCGGTCAATCATCAATTTGTGCCTTGCGAATGAGCAAACAACGTTCGGTCCGGCTTTTATTCATGCGTTGGAGTTTATGCCTGTGCGCATGCGCGGCAGGGTGGGGTAGTAGGCCGTGGGCTCAAGATCTGCACTTCTCACAATTTTACCATCACCCGTTGCAACTCAACCCTGCACTTACCGGAATGTTTAGTGGGCATCAACGCGTCACGGCGGCGTACCGCAACCAGTGGACGTCAGTGCCGGTACCCTATCTCACTTTTTCGGTTGGCTATGACCAAAAAATCAGTCTTCCACGCTTGAAGACCGGTGCATTTGGCATAGGCGCCTTGTTCAACTACGACCGCGCCGGTGATGCCAATTTGAGCTGGGCGCAGTTGGGTTTGAATTTATCTTACACCCAGAAACTGGCCGAAAGCCTGTTTCTGACCGCTGGTGCGCAGGTGCAAGGCAGCCAGCGCGCTTTTGACCCGCAGCGTCTGTATTTTGATGAGCAGTACAACGGCGACACTTTTGACCCTACACTGCCTAATTACGAAAGTTTCTTGCGCACTTCTACCGTGTATCTGGATTATTCGGCAGGTATCAACGGCTTATTTCAGTCTCCACTTTCTCGCACACAAGTGCAGGTCGGTATGGCGTATCGGCACATCAATCGGCCCTCCATCAGTTTTTTTGGCGTATCGGATATTCGCCTGATGCCGCTGACCGCCGCATACCTAACAGGCGCTGTGGAGGTAGCCGAACTACTGGACTGGACACTGGCCGTCATGGGGCAGTTTCAGGGGGATGCGCGTGAGTGGGTCTTTGTCAGCGGATTGCGCTATCACCTCAAGCAAGAGCAGGGGCGAGCCATTGCTGTAGGCTTGGCTGGGGCATACCGATGGGGCGACGCAGTGATTCCCTCGGTAGAGTTTTATGTGCACAACTGGCGTTTAGGGCTGAGTTACGACGTCAATACATCTCCCTTCCGGATGGCTACCCTTCGCAACGGCGGCCCGGAAGTGACGCTGCAATATGTATTATATAAAGTGCAACCACCAGATACCTTCAAGGCATGTCCCATTTTTTGATTCGATGGTTTTGGTTGTGCATTGGGCTGTGTAGTGGTGTTGATGTCGAAGCCCAATCGTGGCGCGCTTATGAAAAAGCCGGTGACAATGCTGCCGAAGTCAAGGATTATCACGCGGCTGTACAGCACTACGCCAAGGCGCTTAGCATACGCCCCGATCACGCTGGTCTGGGGTTCAAGTATGCCGGCATAGCCCAGCGGTTTCAGGCCTTTGAAATTGCCCGGGAGTGGTACAGCAAAGTCATCACCCATAAAGAGGCCGAGCGTTTTCCGCTGGCGTTGTTTCAACTTGGTATGGTAGAAAAATCTATGGGGTACTATCGGGAAGCCCGCCACCAATTTGAGCAATATCTGGAAAAGTACGGCGATACTGACCCAATACACGCGGCGCAAGCCAAAGAGCAAATAGCGCAGTGTGAATGGGCGTTGCAATTGCTGAGCCAACCTCCTATTGCCGACGTCACGCGTCTTGGCAAACAGGTCAATTCTGTTTATACTGAATTTGGCCCCGTGCTCGTGGGCGATACCCTGTACTTTTCTTCCCTCCGCTTTGAAAACAAGAAAGACCAACACTTGCCCAAGCGATTGGTTGCCAAAGTATTGAGTTGGAATCCTGCTAGTGCTACCGCCGGCCGGCCACTGCGCGACGACTTCAACTCCGATGCCCGGCACACGGCACATTTTGCCGTCAGTGAAATTACCCGGCGGGTTTACTTCACACGCTGCGAGTACATCAGTGATGCCGAAATCCGCTGCGCCCTATATTATCGCGAGCCAGACAAACGCGGGCGCTTGCGTGGGGCAGATGTACGATTACCCGACCTCATCAACCTGCCTGGCTATACTGCTACTCAACCCAGCGTAGGCTATGATTCCATAGGCAAGGCGGAAGTCCTGTTCTTTGTGTCAGACCGCCCAGGAGGCAGTGGCGGCCTAGACATCTGGCAGTGCTTTATCCTGGGCGATGGCAAATTCAGCCCGCCTAAGCCAGTTTCGTCTATCAACACTCCTGAAGACGATATCACGCCGTTCTTCCATACGCCCACTCAAACGCTATATTTTAGTACCAACGGGCGAAAATCCCTCGGCGGTTTGGATATTTATGCCTCTAAAAAAGGCCGCTTTTGGCAAGACCCAGTACATCTTTATCCTCCTATCAATAGCAGCTACAACGACCTTTACTTTTCCTTGAGCACCGACGGATTGAGCGGCTATCTGGCCTCTAACCGCCCTGGCTCCTTATACCTGGATGCAGCCAACAAAGCCTGCTGTAACGACATTTACTGGTTTCAGCTCAAGCTACCCCCGCCGCCTGAAGTGCCGTATGCAGCAGAGCAAGCTCCTGTTGACCAGCTGGTTATTCCTCAACTTGCAGTATCTTCGCCTCCTCCCAAGATGCCCCAAACATTGGAGGAGTTTCTGCCCCTGACCCTTTACTTCGACAATGACGAACCCGATCCGCGCACCCGGCGCACCAGCACCCAACAGACCTATACCACAGCCTACAATCGCTACTTTTTGCGCAAAGCCGAGTATGTGCGCCAATACGCCGCTGGCCTGGAGGGCGACGCACTTGAAGACGCCGAAAACAGGATGATTGACTTTTTTGACAAAGACATCCGCTCGGGCTATGAAAAGCTACTGCGCTTTTCCGAGATATTGCTCGCTCGGCTGCAGGCTGGCGATCAGGTAGAAATTTTCATAAAGGGATTCACCAGCCCGCGCGCACAAAGCGATTACAACCTGGCGCTCGGCGCTCGGCGCATAAGCAGTGTGCGCAATCACTTCCAGTCTTGGCAAGAGGGCGTATTTTTGCCTCACCTGCGCAGCGGGCAGTTGAAAATCAGCGAGCGTTCCTTTGGCGAAGCCACTGCCGCCAAGGAGGTCAGCGATGCCCTGGACGATCTGCGCGGCTCCATCTTCAGCATCGGCGCCATGCGCGAGCGCAGAGTGGAAATTGTAGAGATTGCAGTGGGTGGTAGGTAGAGTCGGCACTGAGCCGCGCACCCTCTTTAGCTCTTTGTGTAAGACTTTTTTGTGTGCCAACAGGCAGAGCTTATGCTATGGGGGGTTAGTGGCCTGTCTTGAGAAAAGGCAGCGCCCTGCCCTTTGTGCAGAGATAGTACATACCTGGCGGCAA
Organism: uncultured Saprospiraceae bacterium; assembly: GCA_938015595.1. Lineage (GTDB taxonomy): Bacteria > Bacteroidota > Bacteroidia > Chitinophagales > Saprospiraceae > UBA2329. Next base: position 54,040 of record CALLPI010000026.1, read on the forward strand.
ATAGCCTACATACAAGCGCTGAGCTGACATTGGACCTGCACAGCAGCGCCCGGCGGTGTCAGCTATCCAAAAAATTTGACCTTGTGCAGCGCCCTTCACTTCGATCCAATCACTGGCTGGGTTGGGTATTACACGCCAGCTTGCTGTAGTGAGTTCTGGTTCGTGTGTGCGTACCGGAGCGGCGGTGTATAAGAGAAAGCCATCGAAAGTACCTAAAGCAGTAGCTGAGCCGGTCGGAAAAGCCCCCTGCCCTCCGAAACTCCCCGCCACCCACAGACGCCCATCGGCATCCAGCTGTATGTGCTGAGGAAAAACACCACCGGTAGAAACAGCAGCCTGGGCGCTGATACCTTCCAACTGAGTATTGAAGCAAGCTACGAAACCGGCAAATGTACTGCCGGAGTGCAGTTGTAGGCCATCCCACTGCATGGCGCCCTGGAAATAGCCACACACGGCTACATAGCCCCTACCTACCACTATACCGGTGGCTAGTTGAGATTGCATTCCGCCCAAGGCTCTGGCTCGCAGCGGTGTTCCGTCAGGGGCATATTGGAGGATAAAAAAATCAGGGTTGCCCGTAGCACTTTGTATACTGATGCCGTTGCCCAGGCTCATGACGCCTACCAGAAAGCCAGTGGCGTAGAGGTTGCCTTGCTCATCTGTAGCCAGGCTGGTGAGGTCGTCATCGTGTACGCCGCCGGCTTTCATGGCCCAGCGAGGCGAGCCATCGGTGCCATAGGCGGCGATGAAGGCATCGCGGTCAAAGGTGTTGGCATTGAGCATCTGGCTGGCCAGTCGGGTTTGGCCGTTGAAGTATCCGCCTACCCGAGGCTCGCCTTGGGCAGTAAGCACAAGGGCTGTGGCGCGGGTATCGCGTTGCCACCCTTCGCGCAAGGCCCAGAGCAACTGGCCGGCAGCATTGAACTTGGCCAGGAACATATCAGTATCGCCTGTGGCTTGGAGGGTGGTATCGCCCAGGGTCAGTTGGCCGCCAAAAAAGCCCGCTACCCACACATGCCCGAAGGCATCGCATTGCAGGCTGCTGAGGTCTTTGATGCCTGTGCCTTGCAGTGCCTGCCCCCACAGAAGGCTGCCCTTTGGAGAAATTTTGAGCAAGAATAGCCCCTTGGGATTGCCTCCGGCTTCCAGCAGCGCACCGCCGAAGCATGCCGAGAACCAAAAAGCTCCAGCTGCAAATATATTACCCTCGGAGTCGGCGCACAAGCCAGATAGTTCGTCGTCGAGCGGGCTGCCGCCAGCCATAGCCCAGCCCACTCCAGTGGAGGAAGGTGTGCAGGCAATGTACACATCCCTGCCACCTTGCTCCGGCACCAGTTCGTGCCCGTGCAAGGAAAAAGCATGATCAAATACCCCTGCGTAGGCGGCGCCTCCCTGGGGCAAAGGGGCACAACGGTCGGTAGTTTCCGTGCTGGCCCCCTGAGTTTGAGCAGCGAAAATCCAGCCCTGCCCGTGCGCATAGCACACCGGGCATACAACTATCAAAATACAGGCAATTGTGTTGATATATGGTATCACGTGCAAAATGTAAGCTTGGAGGGTTTTCGTACTTTTGTCAGGCTAAAAATAAAAAAGAGCGCTACATGAAGCAACACTATGTTAACATTGCCTGGGCGTTATGGTTGAGCCTTGCGCTGGCAACCTGCACCGGAAAATCTCACCAAAAGTCCGCACCCGACAAAAGCACCGGCAATCTAGCGCTGGATGCCATCAACCAAAAAATTGTGGCTCAGCCACGCAACCCGCAACTGTATGCTGAGCGAGCCGCGCTCTACCACGAAATGGCCAGTTATGACAACGCCTTACTTGACTTAGAAACGGCTATTTCGATGGACTCGCTGCAGCCCTCATTTTACCACCTGCTGACGGATGTATATATTAGCTATTTCAAGTCGTGGCAAGGGTTGCGCGCCATAAACAAGGCGGCGGAGATGTTCCCTCGGGATATCCCCACCCTGCTCAAGCTGGCCAAAACTCAGTTGTTGCTCAAGCTGTACACAGAATCCCTGCAAACCATTGACAAAATTCTGAATATAGACCCGCAGAATGCTGATGCCTACATGCTTATGGGGCTGGGGTTCAAGGAAAACGGCGATACGGCGCGTGCCATCAATAGCCTGCAAAAAGCCGTGAATGCTAACCCCGAACTCATTGACGCCTGGATTACGCTGGGGCAACTACACGAAGCTAAGGGCCACGCTATTGCTGGCAAATACTACACCTCCGCAGTGGAAATGGCACCAAATAATGTGCTAGCGCTCCATGCCAAGGCTGACTACCTGAGCCGCTTAAATGATTTGACAGGTGCTCTGCAACTGTACCACCAGATTATAGCACTGGATTCGACTTACCAAGATGCCTACTTCAACTCCGGCCTGCTGTACCTCGACCTGGACTCCATCTCGCAGGCTTACCGGCGGTTTGATCTTGCTATTAGGGAGTCACCCTTGCACATACGAGCTTATTTCTATCGCGGATATAGCGCCGAGCGCATGGGCAATACAACCCAGGCAGTGGATGACTACAAGGCTGTGCTGCGTTTTGCTCCTGATTATCAGCCTGCTGTAGAAGGATTGCAGCGGCTGGGAGCTTCTCAGTGAGCGTAGTGGGCAAATTTGTAGCGCCAGCCGGCAGCGTAGTTTTTGCTGCCCCTTTGCACGCCCTACCTTCTTGGCACAAACCCGATGAAAAGAACGGCTTGTACTGCTTTCGCACTAATAAGCCTGAAAACAGCCCTTGCCTTTACTTTGCACTACCCCAGACGCACCTCGTCATTGTGCTCGTCAAAAAATTTGTACTGTGTAAGCGCCAGTTCGTTGGATGACTTTACTTTTATCCAGCGCAGATACTTGGCAAACCATCGCATCTGGGGGCTAGGCCATCCGCGCTTGATGAAGGCCTCCACATAGGGATGTACCACCAGGGTGAGCTTGGGTTTGCTGTGCGAGGTCATGATAAATTGCAGGTCGCGCTGGATGTCTTCCATAAGTAGTACAGAGGCGTTAATCTTACCGCTGCCATTACAGGTGGGGCACACTTCGGCGGTATTGATTTTGACCTCGGGGCGCACGCGCTGGCGGGTAATTTGCATGAGGCCAAACTTGCTCAGGGGCAACACCGTATGCTGGGCGCGGTCTTTTTTCATAAACTCGCGCATCTTGAGGTGCAGTTCCTTCTTGTGTTCGGGGTTTTTCATATCAATGAAATCAATGATGATGATTCCCCCGATGTCGCGTAGGCGTAGTTGTCGGGCAATTTCCTCAGCGGCTTCCAGATTGACCCGAAGAATGGCGTCGTCGGCGGCGCCATTGGTCATTTTATGACCACTATTGACATCCACGACGTGGAGCGCTTCAGTGGTTTCTATGACGATGTAGGCCCCGCTGCTCATGGTGGCCGTTTTACCGAATGAGGCCTTGATTTGGCGGTCAATACCGTAGGTTTCAAAGATGGGGCGGTTGCCTTTGTGCAAAGACAGGATCTTGACCTGCTCTGGCGATATGGTGGCCAGGTAGTTTTTGATATTCTGGTAGAGTTCTTTGTCGTTGACGACAATGCGGTTGAAGGAGTCCGAGAGTAGGTCGCGCAGGATGCTGGAGGTTTTGTCCAGTTCGCTCAGAAGCTTGGCTGGCGGTGTGGCTTTATACATCTGCTGGAAGATGTCTTCCCACTTGGCCATCATAAAGGCCAATTCTTCGTGGAGGTCAGCAGCTTTTTTGCCTTCGGCGGCGGTGCGTACAATAACGCCGAAGTTTTTGGGGCGGATGCTTTCAATGAGGTTTTGTAGGCGCTTGCGTTCTTCGCTGTTGGCAATTTTTTTGGATACGGCCACTACTTCGTTGAAGGGGGTGAGCACTAAGTATCGCCCTGGGATGGTGATTTCGCAACTGAGCCTGGGGCCTTTAGTAGAAATGGGCTCTTTGAGAATCTGCACCAGCACAGGCTGTTTTTTATCCAGTACTTGGTCCACTTTGCCAGTTTTGACAATATCTGGCTCGAGGACAAACTTGTCAAGTTTGTGCGTAGTGATGCTACCGGAAGTGGCCCCAGCAGTATATTTGAGCAGCGAGCGAAGTTTTGGCCCCAAGTCAGTGTAGTGGAGGAAGGCATCCTTCTTGTGGCCAATGTCCACAAAGGCGGCATTGAGGCCGGGCATGAGGCGGCGAATCTGGCCTAGGAAGATATCGCCTACGCTGAAGTTGCTATTCGTTTTTTGGTTGTGCAACTCCACCAAGCGCCCGTCTTCCAGGAGCGCGATTTCTACTTCGGAAGGCGAGGCATTGATAATCAGTTCTTTTTCCACGGGGTGCAATATGTTTGCAGGCCTGGCCAGGCAGCCGGTTGCATTGAGTGCATCAGAGGTGGCAGAACACCGACTACAGGAGATTGACCTGGTGTACACTGCTGCGCGGTTGGGGGGAGGATGGTGCTTTGATGACGAGCCAGGGCTATACGCAAGTATTATTGGGGGGCAGTTGTCATCAAAGCAAAACATTTGTAACAGCATGCACAGCACGTGGGGCTGCGGTCAATATACCTGTTGGCGTCTGAAAAGAGTTATAGGCTACAGACTTCCGGGAAAAAGGATTCATCGTGTTGAGGTGATTTCCGCTCGTGGAAGCATATCCAGAAACCGGGAAAATCAGGCAGCACGCAGTGCAAATGGCACACCACAGCAGGGCCAGGATGACGAATACTTATTTCTTCTTTTTGTGGCGGTTTTTGCGCAGTCTCTTTTTGCGTTTGTGCGTTGCAATCTTGTGCCTTTTACGCTTTTTTCCACAAGGCATGGCGAGTTTCTTTTTTTTGTTTCACAAAATGGTTATGGTCTTTTACAAACCTTCCGGATGCTTTTTCTGCATTCATTCGGAAGGAGAGTTGTTGTCTTTTTTTGCCTGGCTGCAAACTTCAGCAAACTGCCTGGCCTTGGCCTCGTCGCCGGCACCTTGCCAGGCCTCGGCCAGCAGGCATATTGCCGTGGTGTTTTGGGCATCCAATTCCAGGGTGCGCTCCAGGCGTTGAATGGCGCGTTCGTATTGGCCGGTTTTCAGGGCAAGGCGCGCCAGGCTATTTAGCACCGACACATTGTCTGGGTATTGCCGGTTCAGATCTTGCAGCATTTTGACGCCTCGCATGACGTCTTCTTGCGGCGGATTTTCGGCATACACCAGCGCCAGATTGATGCGGTGCGATACATTGCCTGGGTTGAGCGAGATAGCCTGCTCAAAGGCCTCTACTGCCCGCTTGGTACAAAAAGCGCGCACTTTGTCGTCGGTTTCGCGCTGCAGGCAGATGGCATACGTGGCACCTGCGGTAGACCAAACTTCTTCTGTTTGTACCAACTCAGCAATTTGCTGGGCATAGTGCCCCGATATGGCAGCATGGCCTGCATTGTACCACAATCCTGCCAGGCGCATGAGGCCGGAAACTAAGGCTGCTGTATCGCTTTTAGACGCGCTCAGGTGCTGTTCGGCAGCGGTAATGGCGCTTGCTTCTTTGTCATCCAGTCTTTGTCGGGCTGCTTTGAGCAGCACGTTGATGTCAGTGCGCTCTGCAGCCAAAGCCCTCGTCTTTTCGAGAGCTTTTTGTGGGGTTGATTTCGTTTCACACCCTATGTACATTACTACCCAAAGGGCAATAGCCGAAAGCAATGCCACCAACTGGAATCTGGTCATAGAAGTGTGCACTTAGGTCAATCAATCTTCGTCTTCTTCCGGCATCTCCGTCACATTGTGCTTGACTTGGTCTATGAAGATCTTTGCCGGTTTGAAAGAAGGAATAAAGTGCTCAGGAATTTCAATGGATTCGTTGAGCTTTATGTGGCGGCCAATCTTCTTGGCGCGTTTTTTAATGACAAAGCTGCCAAAGCCTCGGATATATACGTTTTCGCCACCAGCCAAGGAGCCTTTGACTTCTTTGAAAAAGGTTTCCAAAGTGACCAGTACATCTACTTTGGGCACGCCGGTTTTCTCAGAGATGGCATTTACCAGATCGGCCTTTCTCATCGTTATAAATTGGTTTATAGTTAGTTATAAGAAAAAATCATTGCTTCTGCAAAGCGAGACGCAAATGTCGGAATAATTCTGCGATTTCTGTATCCCTTATGGTGTTAATTTTCAATGCTATTGCAGTAAGTGATAGACGAATGTGGCCAGGGCTGCACCTGCGAGGGGGGCGATTACGGGTGTCCAACTGTACGACCAGCCGCTGTCTTTTTTGTAGGGTATAGGTAGTAAGGCGTGCATGATGCGCGGCCCCAGATCGCGGGCCGGATTGATGGCATACCCTGTGGGGCCGCCCAGGCTCAGGCCGATGCCCAGTACCAGCAAGGCTACCGGCAAGGCGTCCAAGGCACCCAAGCTAGTACCAGATGCGGTAATGTGCAGTACGCCAAATACGAGCACAAATGTGCCGATCAATTCCGTAAGCAGGTTGTAAGCCGGGTGCGCAATGGCCGGTGCCGTGCAAAAGGTGGCCTGTATGGCGCCAGCGTCAGTAGTGGTGTCGTAGTGCTTTTTGTAGGCTAGCCACACTAGGGTGGCTCCCAGCATGGCCCCTAGCAGTTGGGCTATGATGTATACGGGTGTTTGCGCCCAGGGCAAAGCCCCCTGAAATGCCATAGCCAGTGTCACTGCCGGGTTGAGATGTGCCCCGCTGTGAGGCGCCGCTGTGTAAACCCCTACAAATACGGCCATGGCCCAGCCAAAGGCCACTACAATCCAGCCCGAATGCTGGCCTTTGCTGTCTTGGAGTACCACATTAGCTACTGTGCCGTTGCCCAACAGAATGAGCAGCGCTGTACCAATGAGTTCGCTGATGAAGGGTGTCATAGGATGCGTGTTTTGAAATGAAAAATGACTGTTTATCGCGAGGCTATGAGCCGTGCGCAACGAGTCTCAGTGCTGTGAGTTAAAGAATTAAATTCTGATTTTATTTGAATAGCAATGCTTTATTCTTTAAGGCAAGTCTTTTAAGCGTAGCCCGCGGCTCGTAGCTCGCGCAATCTTTTTTCTGTATCCAAATACATCATGTGCAAAGTTAGAATATCTAATGTAAACAAGCCACAGTTATTGTGTACGCTCAAATGTCAGAACATCAGTAAGTTTGCCTTATGAAATCCATTGATGAGTTGATAAAATTGCTCCAATTGGAGCCAGTAGAAGAAAACCTGTTCAAAGGCTACAGCACTAACGTGGGAAGCGGGCGCGTATTTGGTGGGCAGGTACTGGCACAGTCGCTCTGGGCAGCTGCTCAAACTGTGCCCAACGAAAGGATGCTGCACTCCTTACACGCCTACTTTCTGCTGGCTGGCGACTTGGAGCGCCCCATCGTGTTTGAGGTAGATCGCATCCGCGATGGCAATAGCTTCACCACCCGCCAGGTAAAAGCCATCCAGAAAGGCCGGCCTATTTTTCTGATGTCGGCTTCGTTCCACCAGCCAGAACTTGGCTACGACCACCAGCTTGCCATGCCGGAGGTGGTGCCGCCGGAGTTGCTCACCAGTTGGGACGAACTGCTGGCCTGCCATGGCCATGCGCTGCCGGAAAACCTGCGTCGCTTCTTAGAAATTGATCGTCCCATTGAGTTCAGGCCAGTGGAGTTGTTCAACCCTCATGAACGCCGTGCCGCGCCCCCCTTGCGCCACGTATGGATGAAAGTCAAAGGTGCCATGCCCGATACCCAGACCTGGCATCAGACGGTGTTAGCCTATGCAGTAGATTACAACCTGCTGACGACGGCGCTGTTGCCTCATGGACACGAGACCTCGTTGAGCGATTTCATGCTGGCCAGCCTCGACCATGCCATGTGGTTTCATCGCCCGTTTCGCATGGACGAGTGGCTGCTGTATGTTATTGACAGCCCCAGCGCATCAGGCGCGCGTGGTTTTGCGCGGGGTAGTGTGTTCACGCGCGAAGGGGTGCTGGCCGCCTCGGTGGTACAGGAGGGCTTAATGCGCCCGCTCCGATCCTTAGCCTGAGGCCAGGAATCTGCGCGCCACCTGCAATGGTCGCAGGTTGTTCATGCGCTTGAACTGGTGGTGCTCCATGCGGCTGATGACGTTGCACAGAGTGTTCACGGCGTTTACAACATAGGGGCCTTTGTTGAGCATAACGCATTCGGCGCGGGCGGCCATAGCGGCGTCGGTGATCTCGGCGCGGGTAGCAGTGCCCTTGGAGGCTAGTTTTTCCAGCACCTGCGTAGCCCAGATACCCGGAATGTGCGCTGCTTCGCATATCCACAGGATCTCCTCCTGCACCTCGGCAATGCGCTCAAAGCCTATCTCTACAGCCAGGTCGCCGCGGGCAATCATCACGCCCACCTTGGGGCTGCGCATAGCAGTAAGTAGCATCCTGGGTAGGTTTTCAAAAGCTTCCTTGGTTTCCACCTTGAGGATGATGCCCATGTCCCGCCGACTCAGGTCTTCCAATGCTTTCTGCAGGTGCGCTACATCGGCGGGAGTACGCACAAAGGAATAGCCCACAATGTCGGCGTACTGGGCAATGAAGTTCAGGTTGGCGCGGTCTTCCTCGGTGAGCGAGGGCAGGTGCAAGTGAGTGTCCGGCAGATTGATACCTTTATCGGCGCGGAGCTTGGCGCCGTTCAGCCCGGCGTACACGATTCGAACGTCCAACACCTGCGGGCGCTTGGCTATTACCTCGCCGTGTATTTTGCCGTCGTCAAAGAAGATGCGCTCGCCTGCGCGGGCATCTTCGAGTACCTGGGGCAAAGATACGGCTACGTACACCTGCTCTTGCCCGTTGGTGTTTTCTTGCGAGGGCATGCGCGGCGGCAGGGTGTTGACCAGGCGGATGACGTCGCCAGTGTGTAGAAGTAGGTAGTCGCCTTTGTGGGAGTCGCTGATAGCATGAGCCGGGTCTATGGCCTCAGTGCGCAGTTTTGGACCAGACAAGTCCATGTACACCAGGCAACTCCGTCCGGTAGCGCGCTCTGCCTGGCGAATGTGTCGGATCATGGCCTCCCACTCCTTTGGTGTTTCGTGGCTGGTATTGATGCGAGCAATGCCCATGCCCGCCTGAACCAGGGCTTGCACCAGGTCGTAGTTGTAGGCAGCCTCTTTAGACATGGTGACCATAATGCGGGTAGCGCGTTCTTCGGGCGACTGGCCAAAGAGTTGCTCTGTATTGTAAAGCAGTTGCTCTTTGCTGCGATAGTAGTTGAACGGCGATTGAAAATCTTCCTGGACGTTGAGGTCAAGGTCTCCCTGGACCATGCGCAGCAAGTGAATGATTTTTCTCAGATTGGTCAGGGTATAACCTTCTGAGTGCCCTAGCGAGGAAATGCTCATCATGGAGAGTTTCTCTTGGATGGGGCGCAAGTCAAAGGCGCGCAGGGTCATATAATGCACGAGGTTACGGGCGCTGTCGCGGTAGTGTGGCTGTACCTGAGCAATCAGGTCGGCCATCTTGACTTCTTCCGCTTCTATCCGCTTTAGGATATCGCGAAGCTGGGCAATGAGTTCTTCTGTGGTATAATTATAAGGTGCAGTGGTTGTCATGGCGATATGGATTTGCGCTCTAAAATTAAAAGGGCCATGTCCCAAAAGGGAATGATACAACTGCTGTACAAACCTGACATTTGTCACAGTGCGCAAACACACTTGCCCTGGCAAATGCCTTGCGGGCGGCATAGCTTACATTGCTGCCAGGGTTTTAAACCTGCATGGTTCTTACGCCTTGTGTTTCTTGCCCTTGCTCGGCGGAGTTGTTACCACTTTCATCTCATTGACCAGATGACCAGCGCCGCCAAATTTATCCATTACAAAGAGGATGTAACGCACGTCTACGATGATGCTGCGGTTGATCTCCTCGCTGAAGTAGTAATCGCTGATTACTCCTTCCCAGGCGCCATCAAAGAGCAGGCCGATGAGGTTGCCGCGCGCATCAAGGGTAGGGCTTCCAGAGTTGCCGCCTGTGGTATGGGCTGTGCTGATGAAAGCTACCGGCACGCGGCCTGTGGCGTCCACATAGCGGCCAAAGTCTTTATTGGCATAGAGTTGACGCAGCTTTTCGGGCACGTCAAACTCGTAGTCGCCGGGTTTGTACTTTTCCATTACGCCATCCAAGTAGGTGATAGGTTCGTAGCGTACGGCATCACGGGGTTTATAGCCTTGCACTTGCCCGTAGCTTACGCGCAGCGTAGCATTGGCGTCGGGGGGCAAGCGCCTTTCCGGGAATACGGCCATTAAGGCTGCCATGTATTGGCGCTGTAAGGCAGCAATCTGCTCTTGTTGGGCAGATACCGGGCGCTGGAGTTTTTCTACACCCAGTTGGTTAATGGCTCTGAAGAGTTTGAGCACAGGGTCCTGGCGCAAAGTTTCGAGGGCTTTATCCCAGTCAGTTTCCAGCATGTGGAGGGCTTTGCCGGGGTCAGCTAGCATGGTAGAGCTGTATATATCGCCAGTTAGGGCAGTTGCCGAGCGGTTGTGTGATTGGTACAACTTCGTAGCGTATTCAGGTTGTGCTTCAGCGGGCACTTTGTCGAAATAAATAGCCATGAGGCGCTCAAAGAGTCGGCGATCAATCTCCTCGCGGTAGTTCTGGTAGAAGTTTTTCAGGAAGCCGATGAGCTGCCCTGAGCGGGCTTTAGCAGCATCTGGCCCCTGAGTGTCGTGTAGATTAAGGGCCGATTCTACGAAGGAGGCCACTCTGAAAATCTCAATGCCGCGGGTAGTTTCGTTGAAGTAGTCGCGTGCAGAAGCTAAGGGGGAGAGTTCTGCATAGGCGCGCTCCAGTTCGGGTAGCAAGTTGCCGTAGGCGGTGTTCCAGGCTGGATTGGCGGCTACCCGGCGTTTGAACTCGGCCTCGCGGCGGCGTATCTCCTCCAGTCCATTGGTGCGCTTGAGGCCTTGGGTTTCGCCAATCCACTTCTTCCAGGCATTGGCTATGCCGGCTTGTTTGGCGGTGTATTGTAGTTTTATTTCAGGGTTGGCGCGCATGGCCTCGCCCATGATGGCGAGGATTTGATCGCGAATGCCCACGCGGATGGGGTTGAGCACGTTCACTTGCATATCCACGGCAACAGCGGGTAGGTAGAGGTTGGTGCGGCCTGGGAAGCCATAAATCATGGCAAAGTCGCCTTCTTTGACACCAGAGAGGGAAACCGGCAGGAAGTACCGGGGGCGGTAGGGCACATTGTCGGCAGAGTAAGGCGCCGGGCGGTTGTTCTTGTCAGCATAGATGCGAAATACGGAAAAGTCGCCCGTATGCCGCGGCCACACCCAGTTGTCGGTATCGTCGCCAAAATTGCCAATAGACTCCGGCGGTGCGCCCACAAAGCGCACGTCGTTGAATGTTTCAGTGACAAAGAGATAATACTGGTTGCCCTCGTAAAATGGACGTATCTGTACATTTTGCCAACTCTCGCGTGCAGCGTTGTTGCGTATGGCCTCCAGGTTTTTATCAATGATCGACTGCCGCTCGCGCTCGCTCATATTGCTTACTACGCCTTCCAGTGCGGCCTTGCTTACGTCTTCTATGCGTACAATGAAGGTAACAAAAAGCCCTGGCACGGGTAGCTCGTCATTGAAACTTTGCGCCCAGAAGCCATCGGCTAAGTAGTTTTTCTCTGGGGAGGACAGCGCCTGTATGCGTCCGTGGCCGCAGTGGTGGTTAGTGAGCAGCAAGCCCTGAGCTGACACCACACCGCCGGTGCAGCCGCCGCCAAAACTGATGACGGCATCCTTCAGGCTACCTTTGTTGATGCTGTAAATGTCGTCGGCACTGATTTTCATGCCGAGTTTTTTCATCTGTGGCTCATTGAGTTGTTGCAACAAAAGGGGCAGCCACATGCCTTCGTCTGCCTGGACGCGGGCCGCCGCCATGAAGCACAGTACGACACCCAAAAGCAATTTCTTAGTCATTCTTCTTTGGTTTTTATTGCAAAAAGTGGTGCAAAATACTACCTTTAATGCTAATATTGCTTACAAAAAAAAACGCTGGCTGTCACTGCACAACTGTAAGCCATCTAACATTTCACTAAAAAAGACGTCCAAAATGAAGCGCCTGTTTACTTGTTGTCTGGCCTTTGCATGCCTGTGCTCAGCTTGTAAAAATGAACCTAAACCAACGGATTGGTCTGTTAAAGATATCCGCCTGCTTTGCCAGGATACTGGTAGTACCGAAGATGCCCCGGCATTCGCTGTTTACTTACAAGTGGACGACCGCAAAAGCAAGGTGGCCGAAACGTCCTGTGCCTGCGAGGTCATCGCCCCAGAGGCTTACGCCACCTATGAGATACCTGCCGAGGCCAGGTTTGCCGCTGGCGGCTGGTGGGCTGGTGCCGGCAACTACTACTACGTCATTGCCGAGGGCAACACTCTGGTCGTATATCATACTGCAGTAGATGAAATGCAGGAGGAGCCGGGCTACTCGTACCGGCGCATAGCTGTGTACGACAACGGCAAATTCAGGCTCGAATCCAGGGCAATGTAACCGGTATCACCAAGTATTTCAAGGCCGACCAACTTTCTTTGTATTGCAAATAATCTCTTTGTACTGCAAATAAACGGTTGTATCCAATGTTGGACTTTCTCAAAGCACTGCTGGGCTTCGGCCCCAAAACAGATTACTCGCTGCTCAAGGCGCAGGGTGCCATTATTGTGGACGTGCGTACGCCGCAGGAGTTTCGCGATGACCACCTCAAAGGTGCCGTCAATATCCCGCTCGACCGCATCCGCCACGAAGTAGCTGCGCTCAAGAAGAAGCAAAAGCCCGTCATTTTGTACTGTCGTTCGGGCAATCGCAGTGGCATAGCCAAGTCCATTTTGCGCGCTGCCGGCATAGAGGCCTACAATGCGGGTAGCTTGGGGGCCATTCGCAAGGCACTGCAATGAACTGCTCAGGGCACGCGCTGTCCGGTAGAAGCACTCCAGAGTGCACACCATTCTTCTTGGCTGAGCGATATGTGTAGCGCTTGTGCAGCCTGGCATATACGCTCCGGGTTGGCTGTACCAATGACTGGCACAATGCCTGCTGGATGCCGCAACAAGAACGCCAGCATGATTTGCTCTGCTTCGGCGCGATCGCGTTGCTGGGCTATCTGCGCACATGCTGCGCGCAGCCGGCTTACTTGCTCATTGTCGGGTTCTGTAAAAAACGGCTCGCCACCCAGCGGCGACCAGGCCATAGGGCGTATGCCCAGGCTTAGGCATTGGTCAAACGTACCGTCAGTGAATGGCGCCAGATGCATAGCCGAAGCCTTGACCTGGTTGGTGACCAAAGGCGTGCAGGCGTGCAGCAGGGCAAATTGCGCCGGACTAAAGTTGGATACCCCGAAGGCCAGTAACTTGCCCTCTTGCTTGAGCGCACCCACTGTGGTAGCTACTTCCTGGGGGTTCAGCAGCGGGTCGGGGCGGTGTATGAGCAGCACATCCAGGTAATCGGTGCGCAGTTGGCGCAGCGACTGCTCCACTGACCAGCGAATATGCGCCGCGCTGGTGTTGTAGTGTTTGATGCTATACGCTGGTCGCGCCTTGCAGGGCATACAGATACCGCACTTGGTGATCAGTTGTATCCGTTGCCGCAGATGCGAGCGCCCGGCTATTGCCTCGCCAAAGGCGGCTTCGGTGGTGTAGTGGCCGTAAATATCAGCATGGTCAAAGGTACTCAGGCCGTGCTCTAGGCCGATCTCTATGAGATGGAGCATTTCTGTGGGGGAAAGGTTGCGGCCCCAGGTGCCCCACTTCATCACTCCCAGCGCAATGGGCGATACTGCGGGGCTGCCGGCAGAGAGCGGTGCACAAGTAGCAATCATTGGTCAATGGCATTTTTGCGGCTTTAAAGTAATTTATTCTGCGCGTAATAATTCAAACAAAACCCCGTTATCGTACATGCAATTGAAAGCGTCAGCGTCGCGCTATGCTTTGGAATAGAGATTTCTATTGTTCATTAACCACACAAAGACTATGGCCAGAATCTTTTTACTTCTATTCGCCGCCGCTGTATGCAGCCTCAGTCATCTGCAAGCCCAGAAGTATTTCACTCGCGAGGGGAAGATTTCTTTTTTCTCCGATGCTCCACTCGAAAAAATCGAAGCCCACAATCAGCAAGCTACTGCTGTGGCAGACTTTACCTCCGGCGCCATGGAATTTGCCGTACTTATCAAGGCTTTCCAGTTTGAAAAAGCCCTCATGCAGGAGCATTTCAACGAAAACTACATGGAAAGCACCAAATACCCCAAAGCTACTTTCAAAGGGCAAATAGCCGATGCCGCCAAAGTCAATCTCAGCAAGGACGGCACATATCCTGTGAAAGTAAAAGGTATGCTCACCATCAAAGGCGTGAGCAAGGAGATAGAAACTGATGGCACCATTGTGGTACGCGGCGGCGCCGTGAGCGCCAGCTCTGCCTTCAAAATAGTTGTAGCCGACTATGGCATCGCCATTCCGAAAGTGGTGGCCGACAAGATCGCCAAGATTGTGGAGGTCAAGGTTGATGTAAATTTGGCGCCGCTACCCGACAAGTAAGCTCTGGCAGAAGAGGTATTGCTCTTGCCTGTTTCATGGGCAGTACATCAGTGCTATGGTCTTGCTGGTTGCACTCTTTGGCGGTCTGGATGTAGCCGAAGTTGCCTTGCTGCGCGTCTTCAACCGATGGGGTACGCTCGTGTTCGAAAACCGCAACTTCGCGCCCAACGACCTATCTGAAGGCTGGGATGGCAACCCGAGGGGACGCCCCGCCGAACCCTCAGTCTATATCTGGCATGCCGAAATCCGCTTCAAAGACGGTATGACGGAGACATTCAGAAGCGACGTCACGCTGGTAAGGTGAAGTTTGAGTACGCGAGATACGCAAATGAACGATAATCGGGCGCTCAGCAAGGGCGACCAGGGAGGGGCATGCGCGCCCGCCCCAGTATGAGCCCTTCAAACGGGTCAAAAACACGCCGTTTTTGCGCAAAAAATATTGACATTTCAACAAAAAAGACTTACCTTTATGCTGTACATTTGTTGAAACCTGGTAGTAACGTGCGGTTGATTCAGGAGTTGCCAGGCCATTCAGATATCAAAGCCACGCTCCGCTACACACGTCAGCAACCGCATACTGAAAAATATAATATAAAAAGCGCGTTTGGCTGTCTCAACCTAAAAAACGAATGATACCTTGTCGTACTTTCTGTATTTTCAAGGGCAACAATACAAAAAGTACGACAAAAGTTTCGGATATTTGGGAGTTGGCCAAGAGAACTCCGCTACGCTCCGTCCTCTTGGCCAACGGGCGCGCGTGTTCCACACGCTGTTGGACGCCGAGAACTCCACTTCGTTCCGTTCCCGTCGTCCAACAGCGTGTTTGCGAAATGCTCCCCTCACGATTACGCTTCGCTCCATCGCAGGGACGCACTTCGCAAACACGCGCGCCCGTTGCGTC
Organism: uncultured Saprospiraceae bacterium; assembly: GCA_938015595.1. GTDB lineage: Bacteria > Bacteroidota > Bacteroidia > Chitinophagales > Saprospiraceae > UBA2329. The sequence goes on from CALLPI010000026.1 coordinate 69,444, forward strand.
GCAATCCCTTCGGGATTGCGACGCAACGTCCGCTCCGCTTCGCGGACAGCCGTACGCCGCCCCTTCGGGACTGCGTACCACTGTCCGCTTGGCAAAATTCCAAAAAAAAATCCTCGCTTCGCTCGATTCTTTTTTGGAACTTCGCCAAGCGGAGCGGACGTTATATGCGATTTTGGGAAACCAGAGTAAACGACAAAAAACTAAATTTTACATTATGATAGAGATAAATAAAGAACTATTATCGCCTGACTTGACTCAGAAGATAAAAAACCTTGAACTTGAAGTTAACGAGTTTAGAGATACCCCTCTTGACAAAATTGCGCTTGAAAAATTAAGAGAACACTTTCGGACACATCATATTTATCATAGTGCGGGAATAGAAGGAAACAGACTTACAATGGCAGAAACTGCTATTGTATTAAAAGAAGGAATTGATATTTCAGGCAAACCTCTAAAAGACAGCATTGAAGTTAAAAATTTAGGTCTTGCTTTTGACTTTTTGTATGACCTTTCACAACAAGATGTTCCAATTTCAGAAAATTATATAAAACAGATTCATAAATTAATCATTGGTGATGACCCATCTTTAAGCCCTGGAGATTATAGAAACATTGGTGTAATAATCACAGGTTCTGAACACCGACCACCAGAACCATTTGAAGTTCCAATAAAAATGATGGAATTAGTTGAATGGATAAGAGAAAATGAAAATCAAAACCCGATTATCGTTGCTGCTATTGCTCATCACGAGTTTGTAAAAATCCATCCATTTAAAGACGGAAATGGTCGTACAGCAAGAATATTATTAAACTTAATACTCCTAAAAAAAGGTTTCCCGATTTGTAATATAAGAAGGGATGAAAGACCAATGTATTATGAAGCATTATCACTTGCAGACACGGGCGTATATGAACCAATTGTAGAAATAGTAACTGAAAACTGCTCTACTCTATTCTCTGAATACATCAGATTAAGAGACGAATCAAACAGACTTAAAGAATGGGCTAAGAAAATTGGAAATAAAGACCAACAAGCAAGACTGTCGAAAACAAAGACGGAGTTTGAATTGTGGTTAAATAAAGTGAACCAAATAAAATTAGAATTCAAACAAGCTGTAAATATATTGGACGACACGATTGAGTCATATTATATAAGCTTTTATGAATATCCAGCTTTGACACTTGAAAAGTATCAACAACTGAAAGAAAACGGAATAGCACCTGCGACTAATTTCTTTTCAATAAGATTTCATAATAAAGACACAGACAGAATTGTTGCGACCTTTATGTTTAGATTTTTCAGGAATAATGACAAGTATCCATACGCAAAAACTGCAATTCCTTTAGAACTAAACTACTTTGACAAGAAATCAGATAACTTTAATTTTATTGGATATTTCGATAAAGCCAGGAAAATCGAATTAAGGTCATTCTACATTAATGAAAAAGGAGAAACTGTTGTTCGTTTTATCAAGCCAGAAGACGAGAAATATTATGAACACGAGACAACAACAGAGAGAGTAACAGATGTGGTAATGAAATTTTTTGACCAAGTTTTTGAGAACATAATAGGACTATAAAGAAAGAAAAACCGCATATAACAGCCGTTTGCCGCAATGGGGCTGACGTGGTTAAATCAAGTTCAGTGCTTCTATCAAAGTTTGTGCTTGGTTGACAGTGAAGTACTCCGAAATTCCCCACTGCGGCAAGCGTCAAACCGTTATATGCCAGCTTAAAAGACGACAATGAACGACAACGAACAGAAATATATAAGCACACTTAAACAGTATGTTTATGACCGTATTTCGACTGACATAAACGAAAAGACGGTTGACGAAATAGTAAAAAACGACCTTGTAAAATCGCACCTTGACGACAAAGTTTCAGCAGGTTTTCAGGACTACTACTTTTTGACACTTGACAACGAAGAACTTTATTTTA
>CALLPI010000027.1 GCA_938015595.1 uncultured Saprospiraceae bacterium
CTGTTGGGGTGAGCATGTAAATGCCTCCTGTCCCTAAAGTACCCAAGCCTACGTGTCGCTTTAAAAAAGCGGCTGTAAATATTCTTCCCGCTTGTTTGCTGTAAGCAGTTCCCCAGGTAGCTCCAATAATGGCTCCATTTAATTTGCGTGCTGGAGGGGTAAGGCCGGAATTAGTGTAAGGGAAACCTACGAACCAATCAATCGCTCCACTAGGGCTGCCGGGCGGTAGCGGGTCGCCATTGGCATAACAAGGGATGAACACTTCGATCCCACTGCTGCTGGGATAATACTGTGTTGGATCAATAATGCCAAAATTGACATTCGTACTGTTGCCGTTGACAAACCGCACATCACTTAAGGCTGTACCGTTGCTATGCGCCAAGCCGTCCAAGTTTTTATTTAAGCAAACTGTCGGCGTATTGGGCACGATAAACTCTACCCGCACTGGCCCTGTGCCACAGCCAGGCACGCTGTAGTTGGGCGCCGTAGAGCCGCCCGACGTAGCCGTGCCGCAGATCAAGTTACTCGCATTATAAACATTTATAACGACACCGGGTACCAAAGGCTCGTTGGATTCTCTTGTGCCATTGCCGTTGAAATCACGGAATACAGAACCCGTTACCTGAGCTTGTAGAGCTCCTCCCATCATTAAGCTCAGAGTTGTGTAAAAAAGTACTTTCATGTGTTTTTTTTCTTTGATAAACTTTAGAGCAACACAAATTTACCCGTCAAATGCTGAACTATTCCGACACTTCGCCCTACAAACGGAGGTGAGTCAAACAGTATAGTCTATCTATCTACAAGAATATAACATACTGATTATCTGGCAATAAACTATTGTCTTATAATCCTACTAATTAAGCATATAAAATATATGACGGCCCTCTTATTCGGTTGAATAAATCTCCATCCTGGTTCACAAACCGTCGCCAGGACACATTCCGTAAACTACAACTTAGTATCTTCACCATCACCCTAGAAAGAGGTATGCACTTTCGACAGATGAACTGAAGCCGCAGTGAAACCCCCGATAAAGTGTGTATGGCACCAAATCCAACCTGGATAAGTACGCGGATGCCGGTCTTGAAGCAAATTCGTCAGAAACACCACTATGAACCATTTTATACTGAGCAACGCCAATGTTTTATGCATGATTTACAGATGTTGTGCACAAAACTTGGCGAGCCGAAGTATAAAATGCGGGCAAGCTCGTGATCAGCGTAGGCGTCAACTTCAGTAGCGCTACCTGCAAACATCCAGGATTGGAAGATGGGGCACAAATAGGATAAAACAGGGAATGCCAGGGTAGATTAGCAAAGAGTATCTTCGGTGGTATAGCCACCACCTACTGGGGTTAAAAATTTATAGGCATTCCAACCCTAATCACTTGCCCACTACGGCATTCACTACAAAAAATATTACCAAATAAATCCATAGCCCGTCTAGGAAGTGCCAATAAATGGTAAGTAAGCGGAGTTTAAGTTTTTTCTCTGGGTCGGAGAAGTATACCAGTACACTTACTGGCTCCTTCATGTGCCTGCGAGCAGTGCGTAGGAAGGCCAGCAAGAAAGGCAGCCCAGCCAGCACGTGAGCGAAGTGCAGCCCGGAGAGCACGTACAAGTAAGCGGCGGAGTTGTCGGAATGCAAGAATATATTTTGCTGAAAAAGCTGCCACCACCCCACGGCCTGCGCTGCCAAAAACAGTAGAGACAACAGCAGTGTCCAGCTCAGCATTTTCTGATAGCCTAGCGTATCGTCTTGCAAATAGGCTTTTTTAGCTCGTATCATGGTAGCACTACCCCCTATCAGGATCAGGGTATTTAATAGGAAAATCCAAGGCAGACGCAGAGGCGGCAGATCACTTTGCACCCGATTATAGACAAACGCCGCTGTTAAGCTCAGAAACAACATGCTGATGCCAAACAACAGCAAGAACAATAACACATTGTGCGGATGAAATACAAAGGACTGGTATTCGTCGTACTCATGCGATTTGGGAGATTCCATCGTTGTCGTCGTTTAAGTGTATATTTGCTGCCGGAGTGCTTACCGCTTGATAAACGCTCCCTCCCGATTTTGGTTGCACTTTCTGCATAGCTTTATGAACACCTGCGCCAACTGCCGCCGAGCTATCCCTGCCGATGCCCGCTTCTGCCCGTACTGCGGCACTGAGCAGCCGGTGGCCTTGCGATATCCCATAGACCACCAAAGCCCTCGGCTGGAGCAAGACCTGGTAGAGCTCTACCTCGCAGCGCTCAAGCATCGCACAACTTCGCTGATAGACCGGTATGCCAACGTGCAACCCTATCTGGAGCGCATGGTCAGTTCCGGTTTTTCTTCCGTGCTCCAGCGCCGAGCAGCCTCAGCTGCTGCTCGCATTAGCCATCTTTCCATGACCAACGCGGAATTAAACCACTACTTGGAAGATTTTTTGGAAGAATCTCTGGACTTTTTCTTTGTACAGTACTGCAAAGACCTACACGGCTACCCCTATCCACAAGAAATCTTGTCTTGGCAATTGGCCAACCCTGACCGCGAGCAATTACAACAAATGATGCTGGACTACCTGGACTTGCCCAACGAAAGTGTCAGTGCCTTCACCGACTTGCTCAAAATGTCGAAGGAGCAGCTCCGCAATGCTACCCGGTACTTCCTCTTTGCCGAGCCTAAAGAGCGCATCTTACTGGTGTGCGATCTGAGCGTGCTCGGCTCTTGCACCGAAGGCTTCGCTCTAAGCGAACAGGCGCTGTACTGGAAAGCCCCTTTGCATACTGCCCGCCGGCTGTGCTACACTGAACTGGAATCGGTGCAAAAAGAAGAAGACTGGCTATTACTCAATGGGCAGTTTTTCAATGCAGGACTCACCCTAAATGCCAAACTGGCGCTGCTGCTGCTCAAGCTCAGACGAAGTCGGCGGCCGGCATAATCCATACCTATGAATACCTTCCCTACCATGCGCTTGCCAACTTATATGCTGCTGTTTGCTATATGTGCTTTGACGGCCTGCCGCATTGCATCAAAAGGCATCAGCCGGTGTACAACGCCTGTGCCACCATGCGAAGGCATGGTCTGGATTCCAGGCGGTACGCTACTCATGGGCGGGGACAATCACCAGGCCGCTCCCGAAGAATGGCCCAAGCACGCGGTGCGCCTCAACTCCTTTTGGATAGACGAAACCGAAGTGACTAATGCGCATTTTGCTGTATTTGTGCAGGCCACAGAATATATTACTACTGCGGAAAAGCCGCTCGCGCTCACCTCTGATAGCCTACTCCCACCTGGCGCACTGGTGTTCACTGCACCTGGCCACATAGCCACCATGCCTACTTCTCTTTCATGGTGGCATTGGATGCCCGGCGCTCATTGGCGCCAACCAGAAGGACCAGGCAGCGATATTCATAAGCGCATGAGTCACCCAGTGACACAGGTTTCGTGGCAGGACGCCAACGCCTATTGCCAATGGGCGGGCAAACGCCTACCTACTGAAGCCGAATGGGAATGGGCCGCACGAGGCGGCCTGGCAAACAAAGTATATCCATGGGGCAATCAAGAAGCAGACAAAGGCAAACCCAAAGCCAATTTTTGGCAGGGAATTTTCCCCGTGCATAATACACTCAAGGATGGCTTCATGACCACTGCCCCTGTCAAGTCTTTTCCCCCCAACGGTTATGGCCTTTATGACATGGCTGGCAATGTGTGGGAGTGGTGCGCCGACTGGTACGACCCCAGTTTTTATCGCTCGTCAGCAGCCTGCCAGGCCAATACACAAGGACCTTCCAGAATAGCCCAACCTTACCTGTCTGAAAAAGTCATGCGCGGTGGCTCCTTTTTGTGTAGTGAGTCCTACTGTTCTGGATATCGCAATGCCCGTCGTACGGGAGCTACCCCAGATACTGCATTTAGCCACACTGGCTTTAGATGCGCACGTGATGCGGAGCAATGATGACCAAGCCTTCACACTTGGGCAAAAACCGAAAGCCGACTGCAGGTTGCCCTACAATCGGCTTTGGCAGTATCTTCAATGCATAGGTAAGTGCTATTCGTATCAGTTGGGTCTTCGCTTGGCCGAGTAGTTGACCTTGAGTTGACCCGACTTGCGCAAGGCAGTCTTTGTATCCGCTACGACGCCCATCGTCACGCTGCCATCCACCCGCAGAGAGGAAGTAATTTGCGGACGACGGCTCTCTGGTACTTTAGTGCGGAACTGCTCGATGAATAGGCGAATATCTGCTTCTTCGGCGCCGTATCTGGCGAATTTGTCATTCAACTGAATACGCGGCTTGGTACCGAATACAGGCTTGTACTTCTCACTGGGCCGCCCAATGTAGATGGTATTGACCAAAGACTTTTCCTCCAGCTTGGTAAGCTCTGTGGCGAAAGGCGTCACCACAGACACCTTGAGTTCGGAATCCCGCATCTTGGTTACCACCATAAAGAAGAACAGCAGCATGAAGATAATGTCCGGCAAGGAAGCCGTGGAAATACTTGGGTCGGCTTTCCCTCTCTTCTTGGCAAACTTGGACATAGCACTAAGTTTTGTCAGTTCTAAATGCGAATACTACTTTTCTTCACCAAATGCGGTAGGTTCAGCCTCAGAAAGCACCATGGGAATCTCCGCCTTGATAGCTTTGCGGTAGGCAAGCGGTAATTTATCCTCGTCGTAAGGCACGCCATACTTGCGCAGGCTCAACTCATTCCATAGTTCGTTGTAAGCACCCTTGAGTTCGTTATATACTTCCAGGTAAGTTCTGTAATTAGTACCTCGGTCGTTTTTAAGCGAGATGATAGCCATTGTAGGCTTCTCTGCGTAATCAGGCCGCTGAGTAGGGTTGGAGATGAACTCCTTGGCGTTGGCGCGCAATTCACGTATGCCCATAGGCTGGCCGCGTACCAGAAGTTGATTCTGGGCATTGACCAACACGGAATACACATTCCGGGACTTAAGCTGTGTGATATCCGGTTTTTCATCCGACCATGGCGGCAACTTCACGGTAATGCCTTTGTCTTCTACAATGGTGGTGGTCACCAGGAAGAAGATAAGGAGCAAAAAAGCGATGTCAGCCATAGAACTGGCATTTATCTCATTTTTGGCTCTCCCTTTGGATTTAGACTTGGCCATAGCTCACAGCATTATTTAAAAAAGTTGCGAAGTTCGGAAATTACAATGGATGCACTTGCCAACAAGGACAGAATGAGCGCAGTAGCAATGCCTCCGCCAATTAGTTTGAGACCATTGCCAGAAACACCAGCAGCCTCTACCGATTTAGCCAGGGGGCCAGCGGCTTCAGCGCTAGAAGTACTATAGCTAAATAGGAAAATACCCACCAGCAATACCACGCCGATAATGCCGCGCAGCGCGCCTTTAGGATTGGACGACAACTGCGCTATGCCAAAGAGCGACACAATGATCAATCCGAGGATAATGAGTGCAATGGCAGCAAAAATGCCAAAGTTGAATATATTGGTATTGTAGCGTTCGGGAGAATCGCCCATGGCGGAGAATTTTTCCCAGCCCACACTCATACTCAATACAAAGAGGAGCGTGATCACCGCGCCAAGGAGAAACCCGAGAGTTTGTCCGTTTTTAGAGAGCAGTTTATACATGGGTGATTTGGATTACTTTTTGAAAATGTTGTTTGCAGTCATGATGTCCACCAAAGCGATAGAAGCATCCTCCATCTTGTTGACGATACCGTCAATTTTGGATACAATGTAGTTGTAGAACAACTGCAGAATGATGGCTACTACCAAACCGAACACCGTAGTCAAAAGAGCTACTTTGATACCCCCGGCCACTACGGTGGGGGAGATGTCACCTACGGCTTCGATCTTGTCGAAGGCCCCGATCATACCAATCACTGTACCCATGAACCCGAGCATCGGAGCCAGAGCGATGAACAGCGAGATCCATACCAAGCCTTTCTCCAATAAGCCCATTTGCACGCTGCCGTAGGAAACAATGGCTTTTTCCACGGCTTCCGGGCCTTGGCTGGCGTTTTTAAGCCCCTCGTAGAGAATACTGGCTGTAGGACCTTGAGTGGATTTACACACCTCCATGGCACCCTCTACGTTACCTGTTTTGAGGTTCTCGTCAATACGCGCCAGGAGTTTTTCAGTATTGACAGTGGCAATATTTAATGTGATGATCCGCTCAATGCAGAAAGCCAGGCCAAGAATGAGCGCGATAAGCACTAGGCTCATAAAGCCGGGATCGCCGTCAATGAAGTACTTTTTGAGCAATTGGAAGCCTTTGACTTCTTCTACAGCGGGCTCAGATGTAGAAATGACAGAGGGTTCCGATTCGTCTTGATCAACCGTAGATTGCTCAGTAGCTTCGGGTTGGGTCGTGGACGGCTCTTGGGCTAGAATCGCATTACTAGCAAAGAAGCCCAAGCACATCACAAACAGAAAGGTCAATAATTTGCGCATAGTTGACGATGTTTTTGCCTGAATTTGAAAAAATTAAGTTGATTAGTTCGTTTGTTGACATAAGGTTGCGGAGAGAGCGGGATTCGAACCCGCGATACCCTTTAGGGGTATACACGCTTTCCAGGCGTGCGCCTTCGACCGCTCGGCCACCTCTCCTCACTGATTCATAAGCCTGGGAAAATTGCCTTTCCGCTGGTGGCGCTGCTTTCAACGCCTTCATAAAACGGAGCAAAAATAATTATTCACTCATTACTACCAACAACGCGGCTATAAAAATTGCAAAAAGAAGCGCGAAAACGCATTTTTTTAGATCTGGGAAACTGATTTTACATTTGAGTTTCTATATTGGCAAATGATTCGGCAAACAACTGTCGGGCATTTCGGGTGGTTAGGTGAGCTACTTCTTCAGGGCTGTGTCCGGTCAGTTCAACCAGGCGCTCAATGACTATCGGCACGTAGACGCTTTCGTTGCGCTTGCCCCTGTAGGGGTTGGGTGCCAGATAGGGAGCATCTGTTTCGAGTACTACTCCGCGCAGGCCGAAAGCCTCAATAACAGGCTCCAGGCCACCATTCTTGTACGTGAGCACTCCGCCGATACCCAGGTAAAAGCCCATGTCTATGATGCGCTCAGCTTGGGCTACTGTACCGCTAAAGCAGTGAAACACGCCGCGCAAGTCAGGAGTCCAGGCGTTGTGTACTATATCTGTGGTGATATCCACGGCTTCACGCGTGTGCAACACAATAGGTAGCCCCAGGTTTTTAGCCCATTCCAGTTGCACCTCCAGGGCGCTGATCTGCAAAGACAAGGTGGACTTGTCCCAGTACAGGTCAATACCAGTTTCGCCAATAGCAGCGAAAGCGCGTTTCTGAAACCATTCGTGCATGACTTGTAGTACCTGCTGGTAGTCTTCCTTGACGGAGCAGGGATGCAGCCCCATCATGGCAAAGCAAGTGTCGGGATAAGCTGCCTCCAGCGCCAGCATAGCCGGGATGGACTCCAGGTCAATATTGGGCAAGAAAAAGGCGCTGCCGCCTGCTGCCATGGCGCGCTCCAGCATGGCTGGGCGGTCGTGGTCAAACTGGTGCAAATACAGGTGTGCGTGAGTGTCTATCCATTCCATGACTACGCAAAGTTATCAAATTTTCATGGAAACGCTCTTTGGTAGATTAAATGGAGGTTATTTTTGGCGGATGATTCTTCATTGGCAGCAAGCAAACGGGCGCATCATGGCCAAGTCAAAAAAGTTTTATACCGTGTGGCGAGGGCGTCAGCCCGGTGTATATGATACCTGGGAGGCCTGCCAAGCTCAGATCAAAGACTTTCCAGGAGCAAAGTACAAGTCCTTCCCTTCGCTGGAAGACGCCCAGCAGGCGTTTGAGCAAGGCCCCTCGCCCAGCGCACCCCGTCCAGTGGCAAAGCCCAAATCCCGCTTAGCTAGCGCGGCAGGTGTGGCTTTTATCCGCCAAAGCATTTCCGTGGATGCAGCCTGTAGCGGCAATCCCGGCGAAATGGAGTACCAAGGTGTTTATACAGATACTGGCGAGCAGATTTTCCATCAGAAATTCCCGCTGGGCACCAACAACATCGGCGAGTTTCTGGCCATTGTTCATGCCCTGGCGCTTTGCCACCGGCAGCAATCTAATACACCTATATATACAGACTCCCAAACAGCCATAGGATGGGTGCGGCGCAAACACTGCAAAACCCAACTACCGCGCAATACCAAAACCGAACGCCTCTATGAACTGATTGACCGTGCTGAAACCTGGCTCAAAACCCACACCTGGAGCAATCCTCTCCTGAAATGGGATACGGAAAACTGGGGCGAGATTCCCGCTGATTTTGGCAGAAAAAAGTGAAGTAGCGACAGAGCAAAATATTTTGGAGGGGCTAGCAACAGCCAGAAGCAGCTTTTGCGGCCCTCCGTACCCTGTGCTTCCTCTGCATGGAGCCAACGTGAAGGCAGCATCTACCGCCCTTCGCATGAAGGGGCAGCATCGCAAAGCAGCGTGCATACTCAGCAGTAGAAAGACACTCGCGCGCTTTGGTCATCAGGATGTGAAGCGGGTTGTACTTGTACATGTGTACAGCATGCAAAGTAAATTTTACATTGAATCAGTTCCCCAGCCTCTTCGTCTGCAAGTATCCCACTCTCACCCTCCCTCCTCCAACTTCCCCATCTGATTATCGCGGTAGAGTTGTTCAAAGAGGTTGTCCACGCGGTACATTTCGTCTAGGGTGTCGTCCAGGAAGAAAGCAATGTCAGGCATGCGACGCAGGTGTTTACGCAAGCGATTGGACAGTACCTGGCACAGCCTGCTGCGCTCTTCTTCGAGCATTAGCATTACGGCTTGCTTGTTGTCAGTATTATAGACGCTGAGATATATCCTGGCGATGGATAGATCAGGCGACATTTTGACCCCGGTGACTGTGACCATTATATCTCGGCCATAGATGTAGGCGCCTTCTTCCATCAATACCATACTGAAGTGTCGCTTGACCATTTCGGCCACCTGAAGTTGTCTTTTGGTTTGCATGTTGCAGGCGTTTTATTTTGGGCATTGCGTCCGTAAAAACAGTATAACTGTTTGAACAGGGCAAATGGTTCTCAGCGACATGTTTTTTCTTCTCTCCGAAGCAGAACCAAGCGTGAAGCCGATTGTTTCTCTTTCAATTTTCTTTGAAAACTTCACCAATACGCATCCGACATGTATAAACGCCGCGCTGTAATATGGTTTCGCAATGACCTGCGCCTGCACGACAATGAAGCGCTATGCGAAGCGCTCAAGATGGCCGATGAAGTCATCCCTGTGTATGTATTTGACGAACGCACCTTCAAGGGATATACCCGTTTTGGTTTTCGCAAGATAGGCCCTTACAGGGCTAAGTTCATCACCGAAAGCGTAGCGGAGCTTCGGCAATCCCTGCGAAAGCTAGGTAGCGAATTGTATGTGCGCTGCGGCCATCCGGAGGACGCCGTCTTCGATATTGTGCTGCAGACTAAATCTAGCTGGGTGTTCTGCAACCGCGAACGCACCCAAGAGGAAGCCGACGTACAGGACGCCCTGGAGCAGAAACTCTGGACCAAAGGCCTGGAAATCTGGTACTGCCGAGGCAAGATGCTCTACCACACCGCCGACCTGCCCTTCCCCGTGACACAAACCCCCGATGTGTTTACCCAGTTCCGCAAGGAAGTAGAGCGCTACACACCCATCCGACAGCCTCTGCCAATACCCCAAGCCATACCCGCGCTCAGTACACCTTTAGACAGCGGAGACATACCCAGCCTTGAAACCTGGGGGTACCCCAGCAATACACGGCCAGATAGCAGAGCTGTACTGCCGTTCAAGGGCGGCGAAAGTCAAGGGCTGGCGCGCCTGCGCTACTACCTGTGGGAGAGCAACCTGGTAAAAACCTACAAGGAAACCCGCAACGGCCTGCTGGGCGGCGACTACTCCTCCAAGCTCTCGCCCTGGCTGGCTGCCGGCTGCCTATCGCCAAAGCAAATCTACCACGAATTGCGGCGCTACGAAAGTGAGCGCGGCAGTAATGAGTCCACGTACTGGCTATTTTTTGAATTACTCTGGCGCGACTTCTTCCGCCTGATGGCCAAAAAGCACGGCAATAAAATATTTCTCAAAGGTGGTATCCAGGGCGTAGTGAACCCTCAACTGCGCAACGACCGCAAAGCCCTTCAGCGCTGGATAGAAGGCCGTACTGGCCAGCCCTTCATTGACGCCAATATGCGCGAATTGGCCGCCACGGGCTTCATGTCCAACCGAGGACGGCAAAACGTGGCCTCCTACCTGGTACACGACCTAAAGGTGAACTGGCAGATGGGGGCCGAATATTTTGAGTCTCTATTGTTGGACTACGACCCGGCCAGCAACTGGGGCAATTGGAACTACGTGGCCGGCGTGGGCAATGACCCCCGCGAGAACCGCTACTTCAACCCGCAAACCCAGGCTATGCGTTATGACCCCCACGGGGAATACGTGCGCTACTGGCTGCCCGAGTATGCTGAAAACCCACAGCGCGCAGGCCGCGCATTAAAGTTGACATGAAGGTAGTAGCACGCCAGGCGTTTAGCCAACCATCAATAGCAAAACGAATATGAAACATTACCTTTCACTTATTAAGTTTAGCCACACGGTATTCGCTCTGCCGTTTGCTCTGCTGGGTTTCTTCCTGGCCGTACAGCATCAAGGTGGTGCTATGCCCTGGCGTACACTGCTGCTGGTGCTGCTGTGCATGGTATTTGCCCGCAGTGCGGCTATGGCTTTCAATCGCTACCTAGACCGCGAAATTGACGGGCGCAACCCCCGCACGCGCAACCGCGAAATTCCGGCAGGCGTCATCAAACCCCGTGCAGCACTGGCCTTTGCATTAGTCAACAGTTTGCTGTTTGTACTCAGCACATCGTTCATCAACCCGCTGTGTTTTGCGCTTTCGCCGGTGGCACTAGTCGTAATCCTCGGTTATAGCTATACTAAGCGCTTCACATTTTTGTGCCATTTTGTGCTGGGGCTGGGGCTGGCGCTAGCGCCCACTGGTGCCTGGCTGGCTGTGACTGGTCGTTTCGATTGGCTTCCCTTACTCTATTCCGGCATTGTGCTCCTGTGGGTATCCGGCTTTGATATCATCTATGCACTGCAAGACGAAGGCTTTGACCGCGACCAACGGCTGTATTCTATGCCGGTAGTCGTAGGTAAGCAAGCGGCGCTGCGGCTGTCGTCAGTACTGCATTTGTTGTGTGCATTGCTGGTGCTTGTGGCCGGGTTATGGTTGCGCCAGCATGTTCCAGCGCTGGGCTGGCTACACGGCGTAGGTGCAGCTGTATTTGTAGGACTGCTGTTTTACCAGCACACTTTAGTAAGTGCCGACGATTTGAGCCGCGTGAATGTAGCTTTTTTTACCACCAATGGCATCGCATCGGTAGTGTTTGGGCTGTTGGTCATAGCCGACCTTTTCATCTGAGGCAGTCAGATCAGATACACAAACCAACGCTACACTACCTTGTCGGCGCAAGAAGAGCTGGCAAAGGCATCCGGTTTGGCCTTGAAGGCAAAGCCCATACCCAAGATGTAGCCCATTGCTTCCTTAAGCGCCACGTTGCTCTGGAAGTGCGGATCAGTGTTAATATCGGCGTGTACTTCGAGATCTACGCCGTACTTGTCTAGCAAGTCACACAGCGCGTAGGCAACTTCTACCGATTTGGCCACTTCCGTTATCATGCGCTCGCGGATGCTAAGCTCGCGTTCCGTACGCTCCTGGTGGATGAACATAAAGCCGCCTTTTTTCTCACGCAGAAACACGATGACCGTAGCGAACTCGATAGCGCTACCGCGTACCTGGGAGTCAGAACCAATACATACCTTGAGGCGGTGGCCGGCGTTTTTTTCCCGAATAATAGCCTGTTCTACGGCTTCCTTGATGGGTAGGTCAATGCGCTGACCATCGAACTTTCTCCAATGCATGAGCAAGAAGGTTTTGCAAAAGTAAGGTAAACTACGCCATACACAACAACTTTTGAGCAAAAATTTCTCCAAATTAATGCTTACTTAACATATAGCGAAGTGTATACTTCGACTCCTCAAGTTTTGTGCACAACATCCGCAAATCATACACAAAACTTGGCGTTGCTCAGTATATGTATATTTTTGCACCCGTAGCGTGAACACATGCTTGCTGCGCTGCATTTATGCTTGCATATTTCTACTGTTGATAACTGTGACGCCCGAACGTGCCCGTACCCTTTGGAAACTGGAAGCCCTCTGGTGGCTGCTTACCTTGCTGGTAGCACTGCTCATTCTGCTGCCCATCATACTGTGGACAAAAGGATACCCCTTCTATGCAGATAATACGCTGTTCATCGTTACCTTCATTACGTTTGGGCGCTACATCTTCCTTTTGCCCCACACTTTTCTGGCACAGTGGCAGTGGGTAAAGCTGGCGCTGATATTTGTGTGCATTCCTTTTGTATTTTATCTCGTACAACAACTCAACGGCTTCCAAACCTTCCTGGACGAAAATGGCCCAGAGGCGCTGGTCGGTGCTATGCCCTACGAGCAAGTTTTGTCTATGACCTACTACGTGCGCACCCAACTACTGCTCTTTGCCGTGGGCAGCATTGTATCGGTGGGCTTATTTCCATTCCGTATGATAGTGTCTATTTGGCGAAAACGCAACCTGGGGCGCGAGTAGTCAAAATATTGAACCTTAGTGCCAGGATGGCCGTTTCACACAAGTAGAATATACACCACAGCATTGGATGACCGCAAGTTCAACGCACCCCACATCGGATGATGTCTTTCAGTTCAGGCAGTTTGCCATAGCCCAAGACCGCTGCGCCATGAAGGTAGGCACAGACGGCGTGCTACTGGGCGCCTGGGTAGAAGTCGGCCAGGCCCAACGCATATTAGATGTAGGCACAGGTACAGGCGTGATCGCCGTCATGCTGGCTCAGCGCAATGCCCTAGCGTACATTCACGGCCTAGATATTGACAAAGAGGCTTACCAGCAGGCTGCTGAAAACATGGCGCGTTCGCCTTGGCACCAACGCCTCAAGGCCATTCATCAATCCGTACAGGACTACGCCCGGCAAAGCAAACTGACCTACGACCTCGTAGTGAGCAACCCTCCGTTCTTCACCGGCGGCGTGCTGTCGGACAGCCCCCAGCGTTCCCAGGTTAGGCATACAGTGAAACTGCCACACGGCGACCTGCTGCACGCTGCCCGACGATTGCTGGCACCCCAGGGTGTTTTTGCCGTTGTGCTGCCCTTACTGGAAGGTCTCCGTTTCGTAGAACTGGCCCGCGATTACCGCCTGTACTGCGAACGCATGACTGAGGTACGCACCAAACCTGGCAAACCCGTCAGCCGGCTGCTGCTGCAGTTCACGCCCTTCATACCCGATGCAGTACGCAAGGATGAACTCGTCTTGCAACAAGAAAATAACCAAGCCCGCACCCCTGAATATCAGGCGCTCACAGAGGCGTTTTACCTCGACAGCGGTCACTAAAAACAGGAGGGGCGGCTCAGCCGCGATTCGCGACCCGGCAACTGACGGAGGCTTGGCGTACCAGGCCGCGCTTCACATCGCTGGGCAAGGGGCATCACCCGATAGTTGGAGTTTGCCATGCACCGGCTTAATGCCCTGTACCAATCCATGGTGTCATCCAGTGCAACCCCATGTTCGCTGTGCATTGAAAAACTAGATTGCCGCATTGGCAAAAGAAATGCTTACTTTGCAGGCCAAGTTGAAATGAAGCGGCATGTCGGCAGCGATTGAAGGCATCAAACAACAACTGGAACTCACCACACGGCGGCTCAACGAACTGCGCGCCGCCTACGCCATTGCCTACGACGCCAACCAGCGATTTGCCTACGGCGAGCAAATTAGCCAACTGGAAAAAGAAGTAGCTGATCTTAACCTCCGTCTCAAAGACGCCTACGGCCTAGAAATGCTCGAAACCTCCAGCATACTAGAAGGCCTGGTACGCCAACTGACCATTGACCAGGATATCGGCGAAATTCATCTGGTGAATTGCAATCGCGAACCCTCTGCCCGCAACTTCTGGAAAGCATTTGACAACTTCACCAGCCGAAACAACCGCTTCCAATTTTACTTTATCGTAGCTTGCCCTACCCAACAGCCCACCAGCTTTGCAGAGCGCATGGTATACGAAGTGCTCATCCAGGAGCTGGAAGCCCAGACAGATGCTATAGACTACCCCCACCGCCCCGATAGCCGCCGCGTGCTTGTGGAAGACCTGCCCCTGGGGCGCAACTTGGCCATTGCACAACGCGAGTTCAAAAAATACTTCAGCCGACGCTTCGGCCTGGGCAACACCGAAACCTCCTTTGAAGACTACCTACGCACTGGTCTGCCCCAATTGCAGTACGAGTACGTAGCCTCTGTATTTGACCTCAATGCCAGCCGCTGGAACATGGACGTCATGGCTCCCTACCTGCGCTGGATTATGGATATCTTTACCGACACCCCGCTCAATATCCCTAACTTCATCTTCTTTTTTGTCGTATTCCTGCGCAATGCTCACATACAGCCCCTGCAAAATCCTGAAAAAGAAATCTTCGAAGACGTAGCTCGGATCGTAGGCGACAACCTCCACCGCGCTACTCTCATATCCGACCTCGTACCTGTACCCACAGAACTCCTCGAAGACTGGATACGCGACCTCGGCGAGCTCAGTCAAAGCAAGATACAAGACGTGGTGAAAGCCATTGTGGCAGAACTGCCTCCCGAAAAACAAGACCAGTATCAACGAGACCGCCTGCTTGACATGACCGACATCGAGCGCTTCCAGGCACTGGTGTACAAGATAGCAAATGCCCGAGGCTAATAACTGCACAAAATTCCTCTACTACTAGCTAAGCCCTCTACAGGTTGTAAAAACTCGAGCATACTACCCCCAAGCATACGTAAGCTTTTGTTTTGTGCTTTGTATGGATTCATAGCGCTATCGAATACCCCGTCGGCATTATGACTAGCTAAATTCTGCGCACAACACCTGTAAATGATGCACAAACTTGGCGTTGCTCAATACAGATACTTTCGATAGAAAACCTATCATATCTTAGTTGAGCTGAGTTTTTACCCTAAAATTTTTTCTGTTTTGCCAACCTTGGGCCATCTACTTGACCCCCATTGAGTCAATATTCTGACCCCCATTTGCACCCTTTTTCACTTTCTTTTCTCCAACCCACAGTCTCCTCGTCTCAAAGTCACATAGTCTCAAAGTCTCCCCCAATTTCTCACAATCACCCACCCGGCCAATCCCGCCACCCCAATGCTCACAAGCGCATAAAGCCACTGCCCGTACAGCATATAGCCCACAGAGAACAACAGCCCGTACACCATAAAGCAGCCAGCAATCATGCAGGCCAGTTGGCGAGGTAGTTGACCCGTAGTCACCTCGGCATTACTCAATGAGCCTTGCTGCAGCGCCAGCTTCGCCACCGGTTTCCACCCGCCGGCATGAGGCCGTATCAGTGTGTAAAAGCGCAGCAAAACACCCTGTTCGACAGGTCGGGTCAGCAAGGTAACGGCCATCCAGGCTAAAGTGGTGATGGCTACCCCCGCTACCAGCTTGACATGATCAGGCAGCTCTTTGCCCAACGGCGAAAACTGAAAAAATACCGCCATAGCAAAGGAAACTGCCATGGCCGTGATCTCGCTGAAGGCGTTAATGCGCCACCAGAACCAGCGCAGTATGAACAACAACCCTGTGCCAGCGCCAATCTGCAACAACAGGTTGAAGGCCGATAGCGCATTGCTCAAAAACAGCGCTAGTACAGCCGACAATACCATCAGTGCTACCGTGGACAGCCGCCCCACTGCAACCAACTCGCTGTCGTCAGCCTGCGGCTTGAGAAAACGACGGTAAAAATCATTGACAATGTATGACGAACCCCAGTTGAGGTGTGTACTGATGGTAGACATGTACGCCGCAATGAGCGAGGCCAGCAACAAGCCCAGCAGCGCACCTGGTAGCCGCCCGATCATGGCCGGGAAAGCCAGGTCGTGCCCTATTTTATCGTCTGGTACAGTATTGGATGGAAAAGCCTGGCGCAGTGTGGTTAACCCTTTAGCTTGAAACTGAAGCTCGCGCACCAGGGCTTTGGTATCGGCATCCATATTTTGCGGAGCTTTTTGCATGGTTTCTGCTATGGTGCGCATCTGCGGATCATTAAGCACTGCCATTGCCGACTGGCGCTGCTCGGCTGGGTCCATCGGGAAAACCACCAGCGAAGCCAGCGCTATCAATATCCAGGGCCAGGGGCGCAGGGCGTAGTGTGCAATGTTGAAAAACAGAGTAGCACCTACGGCATGCTTCTCATCTTTGGCCGACAACATGCGCTGCACAATGTAGCCGCCGCCGCCAGGTTCTGCCCCAGGGTACCATACGCTCCACCATTGCACCGCCAGTGGGATGATAAACAGCACCAGCAGGTTGTGGCTGTCCTTAAAATCTGGCAAGAACCGCAACTTCTCTTGCACAACCTCCTGATGCAGCAGGTTTTGCAGCCCGCCCACCTCAGGCATATTCAGCACAAATACTGCAGCAATGACCATACCCGCCATAGCCAGGATAAACTGGAAGAAGTCCGTCCAGATAACGCCTTTCAAACCACCCAACATGGTGTAAACCAGCGTGATACTGCCGGCTATGAGCAAGGTAGCGCTTGGCGTAAGCCCCAGCAGCACCCCGCCTATCTTGATAGCAGCCAGCGATACCGTAGCCATGATGGCCACATTGAAAAACACGCCCAGGTACAATGCACGAAAGCCACGTAGAAACGAAGCTGCTGCACCGCTGTAACGCAACTCGTAAAACTCCAGGTCGGTGAGAATGCCAGAGCGACGCCACAGCCGGGCATACACAAATACCGTGAGCATACCCGTGAGCAAAAAAGCCCACCATACCCAGTTGCCCGCAATGCCGTTATTTCGTACAATGTCGGTCACCAGGTTGGGCGTATCACTGGAAAACGTAGTAGCCACCATCGAAAAACCCAGCAACCACCAGGGCATGTGCCTGCCCGAAAGGAAATACTCCGTAAAACTCTTGCCGGCACTCCGAGACGCCCATAAACCAATGCACAAAGACAAGGCAAAGAAAGCACCGATGATGACCCAAGCTACAACAGGTAAAGACATGACCAAGATAAATTAAGGGTGAATCAATCTAAAATTGGCCGAAAAGTAAGGAAATCCGTAAGTAATACCTATCTGCTTGAAAAAAGAGGCATTTCTCTTCGCGCCTTTTGCTGGTCAGTAGCGAATCTTTCGCTTTACCAGTTGTGTGGAAGCAACTGCATGCGAGGTCTCGCCTGGTGTGTAGTACAAGCCCGACAGCAGGCAGATGTGCAACCACTGCTGCCGTTTCACAAACTATCCGGCGGCCAGCATGCACCCGCTTGTTTGAGTCCGAAAGCCTTATTTTACCGCCTCAAAGGTCATCTGCAGCCTGGAGCGCACAGGGTATGGTGTCACATAGGAGAATACGAATACCACTTCCAGGCGGAAATGACTGCGCACGAGGTCGCGCTTGGCGTTGCGCAAACCTGGCAGCAGGCGGATGTCCGCACCAGCCCGACCGCGCAGGTTGTCAATGTAAAACACCTCCTCCCCGTCAGAGCAATTAGAGCGCCCGGGGTCGCAAATGCGCACCGATACAGCCTCCACAAAGTCATAGTCGAAAGCGCTGCCGTCCAGCGAGGTGAGGCGGGCAGCAAAAGGCAATATGGCCCTGATCAAGGCTGTGTCAGTTTGGTTTTCTCTCAGATAGTCAGCAATGCCGGTAGGTACCAACGGAATTTGAAACACCTGCTGAAAGTTAGGATTGAGGCCAGCCGGCAACTCGAACTGGATATTGGGAAATACCATCTCAAAAATGCGCTCACCCGTATCCTGACGGCAGCCCCATACCAGCAGCAATACAAAGCCGAAAATATGCCAGTGGATTTTCATATTCTTACAAACGCTGGCGCGGCGCAGAAGATTTTACCATTGTGCATCTTTGAGCAAATGCGGCTCCACAGCCTTCAGGCTCCAGTCCCACAGTTGTTGGGCCAACTGTACATCTTGCGCTTTGCGGGAGGGTCGGCAGGCACCTTTGCGGGGGTCGAAGTACTGCCCTGTCACGCCCTTTAGGGCAGGGCTGGTAGCCAGGCGTATGGAGTTCTGGGCCCCTTGCTCAGCGCTCCACAAGAAAGGAGATGCTATAGTCCATATCAACTTGTAAAAGCCCCCAGGTTTGTTGCCAAACCCAGTGCGGACGGGGCCGGGATGAAGCGCATTGCTGGCCACTTGTGGATAGCGCCGAGCCAGTTCATTGGAAAACAATACATTGGCCAGCTTGGACTGGGCGTATGCTGCAAAACCGTTGTACCCAGACTTTTCGCCACGCAGGTTGTCAAAGTCCAACTTTCCGCCGTAATGCGCATGAGAAGACACATGAATGATGCTGGGCTCGGTAGCTGCTTCCAGCAAATTCATTAACGATAACGTGAGCAAAAAATGCCCCAGGTGATTGACGCCAAACTGTATTTCGTAGCCTTGCACAGTTTTCTGCAACGATGAAACAATCAGGCCGGCATTGTTGATGAGTACGTCCAAGCGGCCGAAGCGACGGCGATATTCACTAGCAGCCTGGCGCACCTTTTCCAGGTCAGCCAGATCCAGTAGGAGGCCTTCCACACGGGCATCTGGTATCTGGCGCCGGAATTCCTGCAAGGTTTTTTCCAGTTTATCAGCATTGCGGGCTGCTATGACTACCTCGCAACCCATAGTAAGCAGCGCTTTGGCCGTGTATTGACCAATGCCATCGGTGGCGCCAGTGATCAAGACGGTCTTACTTTTTTGTTCAGTTGACATGATACGTTTTGCTTGAATTCGACAAAAAATTTGAAAATGTTGACTTGGCCAATAAAAGCTGCTTTTTTACTTTGAGGCGCCGCAGGTGTGCCCTGTTTTGGAGCAAGAGAAAAGCAATGCAAATCACTACCTCAATCCCCAAAACCAAGGGTAAGCCTTAGTTTCATAGGGCATTGGGCATTTCTTGTGTAAATATGTAAAACTACCACAAAGGGATACACCACACCGAGCATATTGGGAGAACTTTAACATTTTTGGCCGCTCCTTTGACTGAGCAATGCCAAGTTTTGTGTATGATTTGCGGATGTTGTGCACAAAACTTGAGGAGTCGAAGTATAGTTGCCCTGCGGTGGTTGCATACAAAGCCCACAAAAAGCAAAGGCTATCTTAGTGCTGGTTCTCACAAAAAGCCACTAAGGCCACCCACTGCCTGCCACTACCCTTATGCCCTGTGCTAGCTGCCCACCTGCGCTGCTCCGTTCTTCTTCTCATAATATGTAATTGCCTCATAAACGTTCAGGTGAATGTTTTCCGGCCCCATTTCCTCCAGCAGGCCGGTTTCGCGTAGCATATCACGTACCGGGCCGATGACGCTAGTCATGACGAAAAGGACGTTGCGTGCCCTTAGGAAGCGAAGCACCTCTCGCAGCGTGATGATGCCAGTAGAGTCAATGTCATTGATACTGGCGCTGTCCAGCATGACGTAGCGAAGTTCGCTGCCTTTGTCAATGACTAGTTTTTCCAAAGTTTCGCGAAAGAACTCCGCGTTGCCGAAATACAGCGGCGCGTCAAAGCGCAGGATGAGCTTGTCAGGGTACTGGATGGCGTGTTCAAAGCGGGTGATATTGCGGAAGTAGCGCGTTTCGGGCAGACGCCCTAGTACCGCTACGTGTGGCCGAGAACTGCGGTAAATGAGTAATGCAATGGAGAGTACCACCCCTGAACTCACACCCGACTGTATGCCGAAGGTCATGGTAATCAGGAAAGTAGTCATCAGGGTGAGAAAATCCCGGCGGTCGGTTTTCCACAGGTGTATGGCCTCTTTGTAGTCCACCAAGCCAATGACCGCCGTCACCACAATGGAGGCCAGTAGCGCCTTGGGCAGGTAGTAAAAAAGTGGGGTCAAAAACAATAAGGCAAGGCCCACGATTGCCGCACCAAGTATAGACGACATTTGCGTGCGCGCCCCAGCAGCCTCGTTGATGGCCGAGCGGGTGAAACTACCTGTGGTGGGAAAGGCCTGGAAAAACGCCCCCCCGATCTTGGTGATGCCCAGGGCCAATAGCTCCTGATTAGCGTCTATGCGGTAGGTTTTGTGGCGAGCCTCCAGGGTTTTGGCAATGGCTAGTGACTCAATGAAACTTATGATGCATATGGTCATGGCCAGCGGGAAGAGTCGCTCTACAATCTCCACGCTGAGCTTGGGCATGGTAAAGGCTGGCAGCCCGCGCGGAATGTCGCCTACCACGTCCACCCCATGTTCATGTAAGCGGAACAGCCACACAATACCTGTGCCCAGCAGCACCGTGATGAGGCCACCCGGTACATTGGGGCGCCACTTGCGCAGCAACAGGATGAAAATGATACCGCCCAGCCCAATAGCAAAGGTGATGGGGTTGGTTTCGTGAATGTGCACTGCCGTTTGCGCCAGGATGTCCTGAATGCGATTGGTGCGGCTGATCTCAATGTCCAGCAAAAACTTGAGCTGGCTGAAGCCGATAATAAAAGCCGCCGCAGAAGTAAACCCCGAAATGACCGGATGGGAAAGAAAATTGATGAGAAAGCCCAGCTTGAATATGCCCAGCATCAACTGAATGACCCCTGCAATGAACGCCGTAGTAACGGCCAACTGTATAAACTCCATACTGCCTGGCTTGGCAAACTTGCTTACTCCAGCCAGGATCAGCAGCGACACCAGCGCTACCGGCCCTACCGATAAATGCCGCGAGCTGCCAAAAAACGCATACAACAGCAACGGCGCAATGCCAGCATACAAACCATAAATAGGCGGCACACCAGCCAGTAAGCCATAGGCCATACCCTGCGGAATGAGCATGATGCCCACTGTAAACCCAGCCAGTAAATCGCTGCGCCAGTCCGCTTTATGGTACTTAGGCAACCATTCGAGGATGGGAATGTACTTACTCAGTTGCATGGTTGGGATATTCTTGGTAAAAACAGAGGCGAGCAAATTTATGAAGAAATCTTCATGCATTCTGCCATTCCAAAAGAGTTTTGCACACTTTGCGCCCTAATTGGCATTTTTTTCAACAATTCTTGCTTCCTTTGCCCTTCCGCTTGCGTTAAATGCGAACACGCCGAATTTTTGCGTCCGTATTGCGCAGCCCGCCTGCCAAATATATAGCCATATACGTGCATTGAGAGCCAACGTGTTTTATTTTGTACCGCTTTATGGAAAAAGAGTACACCATCACCGTCTTTTCAGAAAACCAGACTGGGTTACTGCAGCGCATTGTGTCGGTGTTCACCCGACGCCATATTAATATAGAGAGCCTCACGGTGTCCAAGTCGTCTATGCCAGGCATCCATCGCTTCACCATTGTAGTGAACGTCACAGAAGAGATGGTACACAAGCTAGTAGCTCAACTCGACAAGCAGGTAGATGTGCTCAAGGCTTTTCACTACGAGCGTGACGGCATCGTGTTTCAAGAAATTGCCCTGTACAAAGTACCTACTGCCGCTTTTAACAATGGCGACCACGTAGAGCGCCTCATCCGCGCCCACTACGCTCGCATCCTGGTCATTGAGCCAGAGTACGTCGTCATTGAAAAGACCGGCCACGCCGAAGAAACCGAACAACTCCTGCGCGAACTGGAGAAGTTTGGCATCTACGAGTTTGTACGCTCTGGCAGAGTAGCTATTGTCAAGGCCATGGAGCGCCTGAACACCTACCTGAAAGACATGGAAAAAAATGCTGCTCACTCATTGTAAGCACAAACAAGTAAAACATTCAAATCATCAATTGCCATGGCATCACTGAATTTTGGAGGCGTGCAGGAAAACGTCGTTACCCGTGAGGAATTTCCGTTGGAAAAAGCACATAAAGTTCTCAAAGACGAACTCATCGCCATTATCGGCTACGGCGTGCAAGGGCCGGGGCAGGCGCTCAACCTACGCGACAACGGCTTCAACGTCATCGTTGGTCAGCGCCAGAACTCGCCCACCTGGCACAAAGCCGTACAAGATGGCTGGATACCCGGCCAAACCCTGTTCGACATTGAAGAAGCCGCACGGCGCGGCTCCATTGTACAATACCTACTGTCGGATGCCGCGCAGATCGCCGTGTGGCCTCAAATTAAGCCCCACCTCACAGCAGGCAAGGCACTCTACTTCTCTCATGGCTTTGGCATTACCTACAGCGAGCGCACCGGCATAGTGCCTCCCCCTGATATAGACGTCATCCTGGTGGCGCCTAAAGGCTCTGGCACCAGCCTTCGGCGCTTATTTATCGAAGGCAAAGGCCTCAACTCTAGCTATGCCGTAGCTCAAAATGCCTCCGGCCGGGCTTACGACCGCGTCATCGCCCTGGGCATTGGCATTGGCTCCGGTTATTTGTTTGAAACCACCTTCCGCAACGAAGTCTTCAGCGATCTCACTGGCGAGCGTGGCACCCTCATGGGAGCCATACAAGGCATCTTTGCCGCACAGTACGAATGCCTGCGCCGCCATGGCCACAGCCCCTCCGAAGCCTTCAACGAAACCGTAGAAGAACTTACCCAGAGCCTCATGCCCCTGGTAGCTGAAAACGGCATGGACTGGATGTACGCCAACTGCTCTACTACCGCCCAACGCGGCGCTCTGGACTGGTGGCAGCGCTTCCGCGATGCTGTGGCCCCCGTGTTTGACGAACTTTACCAAAGCGTAGCCTCCGGCCAGGAAGCCCAGCGCTCCATAGATGCTAACAGCCAACCCGACTACCGTGCTAAACTCGAAGAAGAACTCCGCCAACTGCGCGAGAGCGAAATGTGGCAAGCCGGGCGCGTCGTGCGCAGTCTGCGACCAGGATAAGACTTTTACTCCACGACATTAGCTGTTTTGTCCCTATCTGGCATTAAGCCCACTTTGCTTCCTGAGTCCTTTGCCTACTTGGCTTAACTGGCGCGAGAGCAGCCATTGCACCCTGTATGCTTTGCACAACATTTAGGCAAGTCAACAGTAAAACTACCACCAGTGCAATACTGTGCGAGCGTCCGTTGCTGGCGCAGCCCCCACAACCCTCTACCCACACAAGGACTTCGCCCTCAAAAACACAAGCAAAGCCCAAGCTGCACGCCCGCTAAACCTGCCTGAAGTTTTTTTTTCGAAAAAAATTTGTTCATTAGGAAAAACCCCATAATTTTACAGGCGCAATTATTCGGGCGAGATATTCGCTTAATTTGCACAGACGACCTACCTGAAAATACTCTCCTCCCCCCGCGAGTAAAACTCAGGAATCTACTTTCCGTAGGTTCTTCTGATCATAGCTTTGAGCGCGCGATCACGCATACCCGTGATGGGGCATAACTATTTGCCATAATCGTAACTTTTATTTTGTTCACTAAATTCGCTTGGACGAATGAAAACACTTACCTTTTTTTCCAACTTGGGCAAGGCACTTTTCTTGCCCGCCGTCGTGGTCATGCTCTCCACGGCGAATGCACTGGCTCAGCCCGCTAACGACCTTTGCAGCGGCGCTATCACTATCTCCTGCGGCCAAACCGTAACGGGTAACACCACTACGGCTACCATTGACCAAACGCCCAACTGCAACATGGTGTTCCCGCGCTATGGCGTGTGGTATCGCTTC